>NC_011772.1:720000-2081666 GCF_000021305.1 Bacillus cereus G9842 | reverse complement strand
CCACGGAAGTATATTCTTAGGAGCTTCAAGTGTATGCATTTTCGCTAAATCTTTTCCTGCCTCTATGCCAATATCATATTGTTCTTTTGGTGAATACGTAGACAATAGTCTCTTCGCATCTTCCCCTTCTAAATATGAAAAAATACTATAGCATACACCTTCTTCTTCCAATATACCTATTTCAATTGGCCTTTGTGCCTGTACGTTACACTTTACCATTTCATTTAAAATTTGAAACTCTATTTTCTTTCTTTCATACTCTTTTATATCGCCTGTCCGAAATAAATATTTTTCATTATTCGCACTCATAATTATATATTTCTTGTCAGGCGAAAAACCTTTAGAAATTTCTTTAATATCCACTGCATCTTTTACAATTTGTATATTGTTTTGCTGCGCTGTAATTATCTTCATATCTATTCCCCTTACATTTCTGCCTTTGGTGTATAGGCAACTTCTACAATAAATCCATTCGGATCGTAAAAATCAATCGTATAGTAACCTTCCGAATAATGATTCATTTCAATTGGACCACGTATTACCTTCACTTTCGTACTAGAAAGAAAATCTGCTACTTCATCAACTACTTCTCTATGAATAGCTTGATAACAAATATGTCTAGGCCCTAACGTCCTTACGATTTCCTCATCTACTTCTTTAAAATATATTTCACTTTCTCCTGTGCTATATGCTACTTCATTTAACTTTCTCCATCCAATTATGGAAAACAACTTATTATAAAAAGAAATGGACTCCTCCAAATTCGCTACCCAAAATTCAATATGATGAATGCCTGCTCGAAGTGTATTCATATTAAGAATACGCTCCTTGTACTACTTCCACAATTTCCATCGGCTTATGAACCATATAATCTGGTGCATCTTTTTTCACTGTTTCAATGACATCATATCCCCAAGATACCCAAATCACGTTCACTCCAGCCTTTTTACACGCTGCTACATCTCGCTGTTCATCACCAACGTATAACATATCCTGCTCTGTTATCTTTTTCGATTTTAAAAATCTTTTTATCATTTTATCTTTACCAAACAGATTTTTAGAACAATACACTTCTTGTATATTTTCTATATCATTCTTGTGTAAAAATGCCCGAATATGCTCTTCTGAGTTAGATGATATAACCGCAATACCGTATCCTTTTTTATATAGTTCATCTAATACATCCTTCATCCCATGAAATAAAACAAGATCTTTTATAGCAGGCTGATATAATTTATAAAACTCCAACGCTAATATCGGTAATTTATACAGTGGTACATCGAGTTGTTTACATCTCTCTGGCATCGTTAATTTACGTAAATGTTCAATTTCTTCTTCCTTTACCGTTTTATATCCGTGCTTTTCAGCAATTTGATTATAAATTGGTACAAATATATTTTGCGAATCTACTAATGTGCCATCAAAGTCAAAAACAATGTATTTTTGCATCTCCATACTCCTTTTACTTCTTTTTTCTAAACCTATGTTATTCAACAACATAGTTGTCTGTCCCTTCTATAAACATAAAAAAGAACAAGATTTTCTCTTGTTCTTTTTAAGACAACCATTTCGGCGGTACATTTGTATTCCAATAAATATTTCCTAACTCATGATGTCCAGAGTATCCATCATCAAAACGGTGATAATGGAAATTAAAATAATAACCATCTTGCGGCGGATGATCTCTTCTTACATGGAAACGCAATAAATCATTTCCTGATTTCGTATCGTAGACGTGAAAAATCTTTTCATTATTTCCACCAGCTGGTTTTTGAGAAATCGCTAATGATTGTAGTGAGTCTTCTGGTACATCACTAGCAAGCTCAGCAATTGCCTCTTCAATTTTCGGTAATATTACATCTTTAAATTCATCTTCAATTACTGGACCAATTTTAGTACCAAACTTTTGCATCGACTGCTTCTCTGCTTCTTGCATTGCATAAGTAATAAAAGTATCGGTGGTTAACCTGTCATTCGTTTCTTCATATGTATAGGACGTGCTCTCCAAACTTTGTTGCCCAGCTGTGCTCGTAGGCTTGTCCGCAGCTTTGGCATTATCAAGCAATATGGAAGGAGGCGTCACTAAACCAAATGTAAATACGGTAATTAATGCGACTAAGGTTTTTCTAAACCAATTTGGCATCTATGTTCCCTCCCCTTTCACTCATTATTTTTTATATAACGGTGGTTTCTTCTATTATACAAAATGATTATAATTTTTGCACTTTACAATTTTGTTAACGTTCACATATTTTTCACTTGAATATGAAATTGTAAGATTTCATACAATATTAATACCACAATATTGAGGAGGCACTTGAATGACTTTAGATGTCATGTATTCCGCCGCAAGCATACTCGTTTTAGTATATTTTATTTATCAATGTGTTACAGACTAGAAAAAGAGCCGTCAATGGCTCTTTTTTTATGGTAAAAATACAATCCATACAATTAATAAAATAAAAACAAAGCCACCAATCACAGCTGGCAATAAATAAAACTGGGCAAGTATAACTATTGCATACAAGAGTATTGCTGGTAGTAGTAAATAACGATCTGCCTTCCACCTTAGCAAAAGTAATTCTCCTTCTTCACAATATAAATGAAGAAACATTTTTTTTGTAAATTCATTCCAATAATCACGCGCATAGCGAGAAATTGCAACTACAGTAAATACAAGAACAATAGCTGCAATCCACCTTGGAGTCATGATTATACTTGCAGTACTCATACATACAATTTGAATATAAAATATTCGTGCAGTACTTGTACGGAAAAATTCTTTCAAAAAAGATTCGATAATAAGAGAATCTGCTTTTTTTCCTAATAGTCTTTTAGAACGCGGAAACATCCACGGTTTTTTATTCGAGCTACTCGGTTTAGCTGCATGACCACCAACTTGCATAATTCCGCTCGTCCAGCGCATGCTTTCCTCTTTTTCTTTCTCGATTTCTTTAAAAAAGAACTTTTTATAATTCATTTTCTCTTTTACTAATACACTACTTAAGAAAATTACTAGACCGATAAATAGAATTGAATAATATAGATTTTTATAAATAAAAAATAAACTAATTCCAAAAAAGGACAAGCTCATAGAAAATACTACATTTTTTACAATCCATAAAACCCATCGTTTCCCCACCTGTACATGAATAAATCTTGTTAACAACGACAACATAAATCGAAATATAGTAAAGAATACCCAAAATAATACGACTTGTATCTCTGTTACTCCGATACTTTTCATCAACACTGGTAACATAATAACGACTACTATTACATTCGTTATCGCTATTCGAACAAATGTGTACATCATGCCATACTGGACTAATTTTCGCATATGTGTTGCATACGAAATTAAAAATAAACTATCCGCTTGCTCAAAAAACGAACGAACTCCTCTCGGATATGTTACTAGATAAAATGCGAGTAATCCTAATCCGAAATAAATCGTCTCTTCCATTGATAATTCATTTATCCATAGTGACCTATAATAGATTTCCATAAATATAAGTGTTGGAATAATAATATATAACGCGACTGTCCAATCTGTTACCGAACATATAGACTTCCGCTGGAGCTCATGACATAATCTTTTATAAAATTGTTGTTTAATCATGTTGTTCACGCCTTACAATTATATCAAAGCAGTCTAGTAATGAGCTATCCGGCATTTCCGCTAACATTTGAATAGATTCTAAATGTCCATCTGCGACTAATGTACCTTGTGAAATGAGTAAAAATCTTTCACAAATTTTTTCAGCAGTATCCAATACGTGCGTACAAAGTAAAATTCCTGCTCCGCGCTCGTTTTCTTTATATAAATAACTTAAAAACTCTTTCGTAGCTACTGGATCTAAACCGATAAAGGATTCGTCAATTATATAAAAATCTGGCTCAGTTAAAAACGCCAATATTAGCATCGATTTTTGTTTCATACCTTTTGAAAACTTTGATAAATATTCATGTTTATGCTTATCCATTCGAAAAAGTATGTAATAATTGTCCCGCTCTTTCTTCCCAGCTTCCCATTTCACTTCCACGAGCTGCCATTAATAATTCAATATGTTCCCAGAGCGTCAAGTAATCATAGTATGTTGGATGTTCTGGTACGTATGCATACGGATTTTTCTTTTCACCGAATGATATTTCACCGTCCATATTTACAAGTAATCCCAGCATCGTTTTTATCGTCGTACTCTTCCCAGCACCATTTGCTCCAATAAGAGCAACTAGTTCACCTTTTTCGATAGAAAAAGCTATATCACGAATTGTTTTTTCACCTATTTCATATCCAGCTGAGCGGATATTTACTTCTAACATGCATTTCCCCTCTTTCCATTTCCAATACAATCAAGGAAAAAGAATAACATATAACTATCTATATATCATTATAAAATATTTATTTTTATGGCAGGAAAAAACATTTTTTAACAGAATACTAAATGTTTGATTACATTTTATTGGAGTGGATAATATGTCTTTTCAAATTCGTGAAGCAACGATAGATGATATAGACGCACTTTGTTCTTTAACGAAAGAATTAAAAGGTTCCTCTATTTCCTATGAAGATATGAACAATCGATTACAATTCGTACAAATGAGTCCGTTTGATTTTTTATATGTTTACGAGGAAGAAGAAGCTATATTTGGATTACTTGGATTTCGTATACGTGAAAATTTAGAAGATGTAACACGTTATGGAGAGATTTCAATTATTAGCGTTGATTCTAACATACGACGTAAAGGCATTGGACAAGTTTTGATGGATTATGCAGAACAATTAGCAAAGAAACATAATTGCATTGGCACATGGCTAGTTAGTGGAACAAAAAGAGTAGAAGCTCATCCTTTTTACAAAAAATTAGGCTATGAGGTAAATGGCTACCGATTTGTAAAACATTTTTAAACTACTTATAAATTGAAGGGGCTATAACTATGACAAACATTAAAGCAATTTTCATTGATCGTGACGGTACAATTGGTGGTGACACTACAATACATTATCCAGGATCTTTTACATTATTTCCATTCACAAAAACATCCTTGCAAAAACTAAAAGCTAAGAATATAAAAATTTTCTCTTTCACAAATCAACCTGGGATTGCAGATGGAATAGCAACTGTAGCCGATTTTGTACAAGAATTAGAAGGCTTCGGTTTTGATGATATTTATGTATGTCCTCATAAACACGGTGATGGTTGTGAATGCCGTAAACCGAGTACAGGCATGCTGCTTAAAGCAGCAAAAAAACATGGGCTTGATTTAACACAATGTGCTGTAGTTGGTGATCGCTGGACTGATATTGTTGCAGGAGCAAAAGTAAATGCGACAACGATTCTAGTCCGAACAGGAGCTGGGTATGATGCTTTGCATACGTACCGAGACAAATGGGCACATATTGAACCAAACTACATTGCAGATAACTTTGAAGATGCAACAAACTGGGTTTTAAATCAACTATAATACAAAGGTAGCAAGTTCCCTTTTGATAAGCAGACATTGCAATTCAAATTATATTTTTTATTACTAACAGCAATTAACGTAAAGAAGGAATAGCTTAGTGGCTATCCCTTCTTTATTGACTTCTATTATTTACATTTGTTATCTGTTTTTATTGAGTATTCTCATCGTTTTTATACTCCAAAATATCCCCTGGCTGACACTCCAAAGCTTTACATATCGCTTCTAATGTTGAAAAACGAACCGCTTTTGCTTTCCCATTTTTCAAAATAGAAAGATTCGCCATCGTAATTTCAACCTTCTCCGAAAGCTCCGTTACACTCATCTTTCATTTTGCTAACATGACGTCAATATTAATAATAATTGTCATATCCGCCACCTCAAACTGTCAAATCATTTTCTGATTTTATGTTAATTGCTTCTTGTAGAAGGCGTTGAAGGATAGCGGTAAAAACAGCGCTAACGAACGAAGCAAAAATGATAATAAGTCCCACTAACCCAATAGGAGGTTCCATTTTCTTCACTATAAAATGAAAAAGTGGCAAACCTAATACATACAAACCACTGATTGTAACTGCACAGCGCTTTATATTCTTTAACGACTTTACAGATAATTCCGAGAACGCTGTGTTCTCGTCAATATACTGTAAAAGATTGAAAGCCTGATAAAGAGCAACATAAAAAGGCACAGCTGCTACATACATCACAATAAAAACAAGATATTTTATCGGAGCGATATTAGGATACAAATTCGCTACAAAATTCGCCATTTCCGGCACTAAAAATATGCATAAGGCAAGCACTGCAATTCCAGAAAGAAAAATAATTACTTTTAAGAACGTTGTTGAACTTCATTTAAGGTTCATTTACAATAACTCACTTATTTAATGACAACATAATTTTACCACATAATTTATCGTTTAACAATAAATAAATATCGTTTTATCGTTATTGTCATACTTTTTAATTTAGGAAAAAATAAAAAAGTATTTCTCATTACAAAGAAATTCTTTTTCTTGAAAATGCCTCTTTCAACTTAATTTTTTAAAACGTTAATTCGTAATGGAAATAACGATTATCTCTCAAATAACCATTTTCAGCATATAATCGTTGTGCTGATAAATTATCAATCTCTGTTTGTAATTTTACACCTTTTGCTCCATTTTCTAATGCGTATTCTTTAGCAGCTTCTAATAATTTTTTACCTGTTCCGGCTCCACGCTTCGCCGCTTGTACAAATAAATCATTTAAAATCCATAATTCTTTCATTGAAATGGAAGAAAATGATGGATATAGTTGTGTGAACCCAATATATTCGCCGTCTTCAACTGCTACGAAAATAACGGACTCTTTTTTCTCAATTCGGTTTCGTAAAAATACTTTTGCCCCTTCTAAATCAGAATCCTGCCTATAAAACATGCGATAGTTATTAAAAACTGATGCTAGTCCATCTAAATCTGCAATTGTTGCCTCATATATTCTCATTTTACTCCATTCCCCTTCCAATACTGTCTCATTATATCCGTTGCCCATTTAGGCTGGTGTATTTCTTCTTTCGGCATAAACTCTTTCATTATTGGTTTTATATCCAATATAGGAGTGCCATCAATAGCATCTAATCCCTCAACAATAATTGATTTACCTTCTCTTTTGATCACCTTTACAATTGTTACACCTATGCGATTCGGGCGATTTTTCCCGCGCTGTGCAAAAATACCTACTTCAGGATAATCCTTATTATTTCTAGGATGTCTAGCAAAATACTGAATTTGCTCGTCAGTTACTTTATGAAAATAAAAAACAACTTCAATATGAGAAAAATCTTCAATCCCTTGTATACTTTCTTCTGCATACATTTCAGTTAAAGTTATACGGGATCTTACTTCTCCCCACTCATCATCTTTTATTTCCTTTCTTTCATTATGTACAAATGCGATTGGTTGAACTGAAAACATGCGCATTCCCCCTTAAATGTAACCACTTACATTATAAAATATTTTCTGAATGTTTTCCAGATATATGAATTTAGTTTACATAATATAATTACATTCTATCTAGAGCTACCTTGACTGCTTCAATTGCATGTATATGAGTCGTATCAAATATCGGGACAGATACGTCTTCTTGCTTTATTAATAACCCTATTTCTGTACAACCTAATATGATTCCCTGTGCTCCTTTTTGCACTAACTCTTCGATGACTCTTTTATAATATTCTCTAGATTGAGATACTATTTTTCCTAAACATAATTCTGTATATATTACTTTATTTATTTCTTTTCTATTTTTTTCTGATGGTACTATTACTTTTATATTATTTTCTTCTATACGTGACTTATAGAAATCTTGCTCCATTGTATATGTAGTTCCAAGCAGACCAACCTTTTGAATGTCTTTTCTTTTAATTGCTTTTGCAGTTGCATCAGCAACATGTAAGACTGGAATATCAATTTTCGCCTTTATTTTTCCAACTACCTTATGCATTGTATTTGTACAAATGATTATAAAGTCTGCTCCTCCCTTTTGTAATGAATATGCCGCATTCCCTAGAATTTCTCCAGCACCATCCCAATCTCCGCTAGACTGACATCGTTCAATCTCTTCAAAATCCACACTATTAATCAAACATTTTGCTGAATGTAGCCCTCCTAATCTCTCTTTTATTTCTTCATTAATAATTCGATAATATTCAGAAGTTGATTCCCAACTCATACCACCTATAAGACCTATCGTTTTCATATAAACAACACCTACCTAAACTTTTTTATAAAACTAATAACAACGTTTTATTGTATATATTATACATAATAAAACAAGACTTTAAGTTTGAAATATAAAGTCTTGTTTTACGGAATTTAATATGGAAATAATAAAGAGTAATTGTACTTTCATTTCCAAGGAAATTTTTATAGAATATTCTGAAATTAACAATCTGATGTTTTTATAAATTCTTTATACTTATAATTAAAACACTCTCGATACAACGCTTTGATTTCATCATATGATGGAACACGTGGGTTATTAGCTGGGCTACCACTTTCAATTGCATCTGATGCCATTTTAGAAATAGCATTTTCAAATTCAATTTCATCGATTCCATATTCTTTTAAATTTGGAATACGAAGATCAAAGCAAAGTTTTTTTATTTCCCCAAGCGTGTAGTCTGCTACTTCCTCATCAGAATTCGAATACAAATCCTTATTTAAACTACGTCCAATTTTTGCTAACCTTTTCACTGCACTTGTTTTTGTAAACTCTAACACTGTAGGTAATAGTATGGCATTTGATATTCCATGCGGTACATGAAATAATGCTCCCACTGGCCTTGACATTCCATGAACTAATGTAACTGATGCATTAGAAAATGCAATTCCAGCTTGTAAGGAAGCAATCATCATCGCTTCTCTTGCCTCCATATTACGTCCATCTTCATATGCTATACGTAAATATTTCATAATACTTTCAATAGCTGAAAGAGCAAGTACATCTGTAAGTGGCTGTGAAAATTTAGAAATATAAGCTTCAATCGCATGACATAACGCATCTATTCCTGTTGCTGCCGTAATTTGTGGTGGTAACGAACTTGTCAAAACTGGATCTATAATTGCTACTTTCGGTATAAAACTAGGATGCTTCATCATCATTTTTACATCTGTTTTTTTATTCGTAATTACTGCTACACTTGTAACTTCCGATCCAGTACCAGAAGTTGTTGGAATTGCAATAAGTGGTAGTGGATTGTTTTCTATTTCAATATCCTTTTCGACATAATCCTCAACTTCTCCACCATTTGTATATAAAACCGCTACTGCTTTCGCAGCATCAATACAACTTCCACCACCAATACCGATAATAAAATCACACTTTTCCTCTTTACAAAGAGATAAGGCTTCTAACACGTGTATATTTGTAGGTTCAGCATCCACTTTATTATATGTACTAACAGTAATACTTTTCTTATTTAGTTGTTGTATACACTTTTCAAGATATCCTAATTTCTCCATAATTGTATCAGTAACTATAAAAGCTCTTTTCCCTAACTTTTTTGATTGTTCCCCAAGTTTTTCAAGCGAATTCCTTCCATATAATACCGACTTTGGCATACGAAACTCAGAAACTTCTTGCAAGTACTCCACCCCTTCTTATCCTATTTAATATTTTATGATATAAATTATCGATTTGATGAATCTTTACGATTCGAATTTTTAATAGAGTCCTGTTAAAGTATAGAACGCGATAACTAAAAATACAGCAACCGTTTTCAAAACTGTAATAGCAAATATATCTTTATAGGACTGTTTATGTGTTAATCCTGTTACTGTAAGAATAGTAATAATAGCCCCGTTATGCGGTAGTGTATCCATTCCTCCTGATGCCATTGATACGATACGGTGCATAACTTCTAATGGAATATCAAATTGATTGGCCGCTGCAATAAATTTATCTCCCATTGCACTTAATACTATTCCCATTCCTCCTGATGCAGAGCCTGTAATTCCAGCTAAAATATTCGTCGTTACTGCACCATTCACTAAAGGATTTGTGAAAGTAGCAGAGATGCCATCTCTCATAATTACGAAGCCTGGAAGTGCTGCAATGACACCACCGAATCCAAACTCAGCTCCTGTATTCATCGTTGCAAGTAGCGCTCCACCAATACTTGTATTCAATCCAGCTTGGAAACCTGTTACTACTCGCTTCCAATATAATAATAACGTTGTTAAGATCCCTATAATAAGTGCCAATTCTACAGACCAAATTCCTACTACTGCACTTAATTCTACTTTTCCAAATGCTTTCATACCAATTGCAGAAAAATCAAAACCGCTTGGATACCACTTTGGTATCATAATAGTAAACACTTTATTCATTACACCTACTAAAATAAGTGGTATAAATGCAATAAGTTGTTGTGCTCTTGTAATTTCAATGTTATTAATTAATGGCATATTTTTTTGTTCTAATTGCAAAGATGCTGCCATTTCAGTATTTCCATCATTAAAACCAAAATATCCTTCACCTGCCGCTTTTGCCTTCTTACGTCTACTCTCTAAATATAGTAAACCTAATGTAAGAACAAAAATTGCTCCTACAATGCCAAGTATCGGTGCAGCATAAATATTCGTTTTAAAAAATGTTGTAGGTATTACATTTTGAATTTGTGGTGATCCAGGTAGCGCATCCATTGTAAACGTTACTGCTCCAAGAACAATCGTTCCAGGGATTAAACGCTTTGGAATATTAGCTTGTCGAAACAACTTAGCTGCGAACGGATAAACAGCAAACACTACTACATACACACTAACACCACTATACGTTAAAATAGCCCCCATTAATACAATCGCTAATATAGTACGTTTTTCACCAACTAACTCAATAATCGTTTTTGCGATAGAATCTGCAATTCCTGACATTTCCACTACTTTTCCAAATATTGCTCCTAATAAAAACACAGGAAAATATAACTTTATAAATCCAACCATTTTCTCCATAAAGATATTAGAAAAGAAAGGTAATACATAACTAGGTTCTGTCAAAAATACTGCAAATAATGCAAATATCGGTGCGAATAAAATAACAGAAAAGCCTCTATATGCTACGAACATAAGTAAACTTAGTGCTAATAATATAATAACTAACTCCAATTTTACCCCTCCATTAAACAGAATATTCTAAAATTTATTGATAAACTTCTACTAATCTTTTAATTCTGACATCCCTCCTCTTATTCATACAATTTTTTCATGCTAAAAATGTCTAATTATAAATATTCGATTACATATGAAAAATCCCTTTAAACAGAAACGAATTCCTCATCATACGTTATAAAGGGATTGTTAGTACCTATATTTACTGATTTATTAAAATTTTTCTTACACAAAAATGATACAGTTCTTCAACATCTTTCACTATGTAAGTCGCACTAACTTCAGTCAGTTCTTTCTCACAGCCATAGCCATATAAAACACCAATTGAAGCAATTCCATTCTGATTCGCACCTATTATATCGTGCTTTCTATCACCAATCATTATCATTTCTTCTTTATTTAGTTCTTCATTTGTTTGTAAAATATGAGCAATTATTTCTTCTTTTTTTATTCTCGTACCATCTAAATTACTTCCAATGATATCTTCGAAATAATTCGTTAATTGAAAATGCTCTATAACTTGTTTCGCAAATACAGTGGGCTTTGAAGTAGCTACGAATATGCGATTTCCTGAACTTTTTAATTGTTGCAAGAGCTTCAGAATCCCCTCGTATACATTATTTTCAAACAATCCACGCTGCTTTAAATACTCACGGAAGTAAAAAACTGCACGTTCAACCTCTCCTTCACTCATATTATATCTCTCTACGAATGATTGCTGAATAGGAGGACCTATAAATGAATCTAACTCACTTATATGTACTTCTTCAATTCCTACTTTTTTTAACGCATACAAAACCGAATTTACAATCCCTTCTTTCGGATCCGTTAAAGTTCCATCTAAATCAAATAGAAATGTTTTATACATGTTTCATTCCTCCACTTAATTTGCTGTATAAATAACTGCTAACATCTCTTCCACTTCTCCCTATTATACTATCATTATCTATTTTTTCGAAAAATCAATTTCCATATGTCACATACTTTCAGTTACAAAATACGATAGATATGATAAAGTAAAAAAGTTACAATTATTTTAATAGAAACTGGTGAAACAAATGTCAATTACGTTAATTTTTATAATGGCTTTCACAATTGTAATCCACGCAGTTGAAACAAGCTCTTATAGTATTCGATTAGCGGGGGTTCGTTTAAAGAAGATTGCTGTCGCATTATCCGTCGTAGGAATTGTATTACTCATTTCAAGAACGTCAAACTTACTACAAGCCTTTTTACTTGGCGGGATTGTGGACGAAGCAAAACTAGATCCTTCTATTGATTTAGAGCATATTATACGTCTTGTACTATTATCTGCTTCTATCGGTACATTGCTTGCGATTATACTGTATCCAACTTTGACAAAACTATTTGGATATGTCATTCAAAACTTTGAAACAGACGGTTCTTTCATTCGAATGATGAAAACGAATAACATTCAAAAATTAAAGTACACAAAAAAATATGTCCGCTTTCCAAAGTTAGAAATGATTCATAGACTGCGTATCGGTGGTATTCCAAAGCGTATTATGCTTATTAACATGTTTGCTACTGCTATTTATACAGCTGGGGTACTTTCTGCCCTTTACGCTTCTTTTTTAAATCCAGATTATGCAACAAATGCAAGTACAGCTTCTGGCCTTGTAAATGGTTTCGCCACTATTTTATTAACTGTATTACTCGATCCACGCATTGCTCTTTTAACAGAACGTGCTTTACAATCAGAAAGCGGTGCTGAATCTATGAGTAAAATGTATGGTTGGCTAATGATTTCTAGACTTCTCGGCACATTATTGGCACAACTACTATTTGTACCAGGTGCTTACTGGATTTTATGGATTATTGAACTTATGCATTAATTTACTAGAAAGGTGAATTTATCAATGAAGATCAAAACAGAGAAAGATATAATTCGCTTAATAGAAAACGACGAATGGATGATGAATGTATTACAAATGGCAAAATCACTAGAGTTACCTGATTGGTGGGTTTGTGCCGGCTTTGTTCGTTCTAAAATTTGGGATACTTTACATGACTATGAAGCTAAAACGGCTATGCCTGATGTTGATGTGATTTATTATGATAGTCTACATCAAGATGAGATATACGAACAATCATTAGAAACGAAATTAATGAATATTGATGCTACTATTCCTTGGTCTGTAAAAAATCAAGCTCGTATGCATGTAGTGAATAATATGCCACCATATTCTTCTTCTGTTAATGCTATTTCTAAATTCCCTGAAACAGCAACGGCTTTAGGAGTTACACTTGATGAACTAAACAATGTTATATTAACAGCCCCATGTGGTATTGAAGATGTCCTTTCCTTACAAGTGAGACCAACAGCTCATTTTCTTAAATCGAAAGAACGATTACATATGTACAAAAACAGAGTTATAAAAAAGAATTGGCAAAGTAAGTGGCCTAACATCACAATCACATATCCAGAAATTTAGAAAGAGTGCCTCTCATTTATAGAAGCACCCTTTTCTTCATTTCAAAAAATGTATGACTGTTTCTGCAAATCTATCTGCTTCCTCATAATGAGGTGAATGACCGCTCTCTTCAAATACGATATACTTGCCGTTTCGGGCATCTTTATTAAATGTTTTAATTTGTTCTTCACACGTTACTACATCATGTTTTCCTACTATTAATAACATTAGATTTTTTACATCTTTTATTTTTGATAATAATGATGTATGACATGCTCCCTCTAATTTTAATCTATCAAAGTGCATTTTGGAGCGATTTGAAAATATTTCCCACTCTTCATCACTGTATAAACTCTCATCTGTCCTATCTTCCTTATTATTGTAAATCTCCATTCTTTTTTCTTCTAATTCAGCGCTTAATCTTATATAAGCTTCTAACAACTCTTCTGAACTAGCATCGCTAGATGAATAAGCAAAGCACTCTTTTGCTACTTCTTCTTTTCCATACTTTTTTAATAAATGCCCTGTCTTTTGCAACAAAGCTCTACTTGTTAATGCAAAATCAAAAGTTGGTCCTTCAAATATTATTTTCTCTATTGAACTTGGATATATCGACGCATAAAGCAATGCTACATATCCACCGAAAGAATGTCCAATTATAGACCACTTCTCAATTTGTAATACTTTTTTTAATTCCTCACAGTCTTCAATCAAATCATTTAATCCAAAAGCTTCGTCTTCAGTAATTTTTTCTGAACGACCAACACCTCTTTGATCTATCATAATTACATATAGAGAATCTTTTAAACGTTCCGCTTGATGAAATGAAAAATCATAACAACTCTCTCCTGGTCCACCATGCAAGTATAAGACTGGCTTATTTTTAGGATTTCCATGTGTTTCAACGTATAGCTTTTTCCCTCTAATATTCATATACTCTCCTGTTTCTATCAAATTCGCCATAAACATCACCATCTTCTTTTTTCACTGAATATTATAACATTTAATGTTAAATAATCCCTATTACATTTAAGAAGACGATAATGATTGCGAGCGGTGCTACAAATCGAAGTAAAAATGCCCAACAAGTAAATACTTTCTTTCCATAATTTCCACCTACAAAAAACTCTGCTTCTAGTATCTTCTTTTCCATTTTGAATGAAACGAAAATACTAATAAATAGTGCTCCAAGTGGCATTAATATATTACTAGATAAGAAGTCTACTGCATCAAAAATATTCTTTCCGAAAATCGTAATATCACTCCATACTCCAAATGATAACGCTGATGGTATACCTACTAAGAAAATGCCGAAACCGATCAGCCATGATAATTTCGTTCTCTTTTCTTGTTCACCATTTGCTAATGCTGAAACAACAGTTTCTAGTAGAGAAAATGCCGATGTTAATGTCGCAAATGTAAATAGTGCAAGGAATACTGTTAAGAAAAATCCACCGAATGGGATTTGACTAAATACAGATGGTAATACGATAAATAGTAATCCAGGTCCTTCTGTCGGCTCCATTCCTAATGAAAATACGGCCGGAAAAATGGCAAGACCTGCAAATAAAGAAACAAATAAATTCAATCCAACAATTGTTATTGCTGATTTTGGTAAACTTTCTTTTTTATTTAAATAGGAACTATAGGTAACCATAATTGAAATCCCGATACTAATTGCAAAGAATGATTGCCCCATTGCGAACAAAATACTTTCCGAAGTAATCTTTGAGAAATCTGGTTGTAAGAAAAACTTCACACCTTTCATAGCATCATCAAGTGTTAACGAACGAATAATAAGAGCGACAAATAAAACGAACAATGCTGGCAACATATATTTACTTGCTTTTTCAATTCCGTTTTGTACACCCTTTGATACAACCCATATCGTAATGAACATAAAAGCGAAATGTCCCATAATAGCCCAAGTGGGATTCCCAATTGTTTCAGTAAATAATGCTCCGTAATTTTGTCCCGGTGCAATTAGTTGTCCAGTAATTCCTCTGAATAAATAAATTAACACCCATCCACCTACAACACTATAAAATGAAAGTAGTATAAAACACGTTCCAACACCAAGGCGTCCAATCCAGTGCCACCCTGTATTTGGTGCAATACTTTTAAATGCGCCAACTGCTTGTTTCTGCGTACTACGTCCAATCATAAATTCAGCTATAAGTAGTGGTAATCCAATTAATATAGTAAATAATATAAAGATTAAAAAGAATGCTCCTCCCCCGCTCTTCCCGGCGATATAAGGAAACTTCCATATTGCGCCAAGTCCAATTGCTGATCCTGCTGCAGCCATTATAAAACCTAATTTCGAAGTCCATTGCTCCGTTTGTTTCATCTCATTTTCCTCCTAATTAAATCTTTTTATATAGATAAATAAATTTTATAGACCTATCCAAATAAACCCTCCACTTCTTTTTCCATATAATAAAAAAATGGCCTAGCATCTCTATATAAAGAGACGCTAAGCCATTTACTTAACGCGGTACCACCCTTATTGATTCCATTATGAATCCACCTTAGTAGTAATCGTTTGATTACAAACCTAATATCGAAGGTTAACCGTTAAGATTTACTAAGAATGTGATTCCATTCCACCTTACTGCTCCTAGGCGAGTTCAGGATGTCATTTGACTATGTCGCACCAACCCATAGCTCTCTGTACAAATACATGACCTTACTACTCCTATTCAACACATTGTAATATTTAGAATATATTTTCTTTTGAAATTAATATGAAGTATATCGGTTATATTTGTAACTGTCAAGGGGTATATTAATTTTTTGTCGAAATGGTTCATATTGATAACTCACTTTTACTAAGCTTATTAGCAAAAGAAAGAGTCTATATTTTCATCTTTTTACGGTATAAGACGAGTACAATCTCTCGGAAAAGCACTCGCCTCTCGTACATTTGTTAATTCTAATAGTTTATATACAATCCTTTCTAACCCAATTCCGAAACCTCCATGCGGGGGACAACCGTATCGGAATGTATTTAAATAAGATTGAAATTTCTCTGGGTGTAATCCTTTTTCTTTAAACGAAGCGAGTAACATTTCATAATTATGAATTCGCTGTGCCCCTGACGTTATTTCTAACCCTTTATATAATAAGTCGAATGAATCAGTAATAGCTGGATTCTCTTTATTTTGCATCGTATACATCGGTCTCGCTTCTTTCGGATAATGTGTAATGAAAACAAATTCACTATTATATGTTTCCTTTACATATTTCCCTAGTAACTTTTCACCTTCTGTATCTAAATCCCCTACAGGAGATTCTTTACGATACTTACTTTTCAAAATTTCTTGTGCTTCTAACAATGTAATTTTAGGTATTTCAGTAATAACAGGTACTTCTATTTGTAATAGTTGTAGTTCTATTTCACATTTTTTCGCTACTTGTTGAAACATATATCGTAAAACATCCGTTTCTAGTTGCATCACTTCATAAAAATCATGAATAAAACCAAGTTCTACGTCTAACGATATATATTCATTCAAATGACGGGAAGAATTATGATGTTCCGCTCTATATACAGGTGCAATTTCAAAAACTCGTTCTAACCCACCTGCCACCATCATTTGCTTATAGAACTGTGGTGATTGTGCTAAATAAGCTTCTTTTTGGAAGTATGGAAGCTTAAAAACATTTGCTCCTCCTTCTGCCCCTTGCGAAACAATTTTCGGCGTAAAGATCCGTGTGAAATCGTTCTCTATAAGAATTTCACTAAAGCTCTGAACGAGTGTAGATTTCACTTTAAAAATCGCTGCGGTTCGCTCATGCCTTAATGATATTACTCGCTCATTAAGTAGTTGATCTAAGCCCACTTGTAACTTCTTTTTATTTATTTCAAATGGAAGTGGTTCTGCACCGTTTATTACTTTCACTTCATGAGCAAGTACTTCAACACCCAATTCTGTTTTCGACGTCTCGACTATTTCACCGATTACATGGACAACACTTTCTACATCAACTTTATATCCAGCCAATCCATTCTCTAATACACATTGAATTACTCCTGTTCTGTCCCGTAATAATAAAAAACTAACATTTCCAAGATGCCGAATTTTTTTTACCCATCCTTGAAGTAATACAACCTTTCCACTTTGTTCCATACATTCTTTTGTGAGTGAACGCTTCATTATTGAATTCATTATTTTTCCCTCCAGTAATTTTATATTTATTTACGTTATTGTTGTCATCGTCATCATCCACGGTCACTCACCCCCTTTCAAAGAATACAAAAATCCGCCCCTATAAATAGGGACGGATTTTTTTCCGCGGTACCACCCAAATTGTCATACTGACCATCTTAGCCCTGATAACGGTAGGTACCGTTTGCTTTTACTAATAATCACGTTCAAAGCAACACTCACAGGTGTCTTTCCATCATGCGGTATCACAACCTTCTCAGCAACCGGCTGCTCTCTGTAGACCTTTGCACCATGTACTTTTCCTGATCATCACTTTTTATATTTACAGAGTATTCTAACTTCTAACTTTATAAAATGCAAGATTTTTTTTGAAACATTCTGATTTTCTAACTCCTAACTGCTTCTAAAACGGGAAAAGTTAATTTTGTAATACATATTCTTATGTATCAAATCCGAAATTACACATCTAATATTTTCCTATTTTTTACATAAAAACCGTATTTTTCACGCATATTAATAAACAAATTTAAAGTGAGGTGTGCATATGCAAAAAGCAATTAGTTTCTTTCTCCTATTGTTTTGCCTAATTGTAGTAAACGAAACATACGCCTATTCACCAAAATCTTTACCAATCTCTCAAAACTCTGGTCAATGGCTAGTGAATATTGATAAACCGAAAAAAACAAACAAAAATATGCTTCAAGCTAAAAAAACTGAATTTCAAACATATCATTTTTCAGTAAAGAATATCGGGAATAGTGAAGTATATAACGTAAACGTCGAAGTATTCCGCAACGAACCAAATAAGAAAACGAAATATGAACTCTTTTCCCTAAAGGAAAGTCGTTTAGCAAGTGGAAAAACTGGATTTGAACACGCTAATTTACCTGTTGCTACAAAAGCGGATGAGGTTGATGTTATTATTACATGGCAAGAACACCCATTCCGATTGATGCGAAATGGTCAAAAAGTTGAATCTAGAAAATTTAAAGAACATTTTGTTTTTAAAGAAGCTAAAAAGTAAATGGGATACGGATATATTCACACTATCATTGATATAGCTTTATTTACTAGTACCAGTTCGTAAGCAAATTAAAAAGTCGTGGCTTATAATGCCACGACTTTTTATATTAATTCGTACTAATGCCTCTCGCTGCCCAAATACGATCGATATCAGCAGCATGTTGTCCGCCATATAAAAGAGCATCTGCTTGCTTAATCGCTTTTGCTCCATCACTGAATTTAGAGTTTGGTGTTAATGACCAGTGTGATTGTAAAATGATTTTTGTTGCTACATCACGGCCAAAAGCTTGTGCCATTTCGTATTGACCTTGTGCCCAAATTTCACCATCATCATGCACTTCATTCGTTATATCTTTCGGATATACTTTATTCGTATCTAATCGGCGTAAGCATGTTGGATCTGAACTAGAGTAAGCTGTCGCATCCCATTCTCCAACACATGCTTTTCCGTATCCTGTAGTCGATACTGCATCTTCATATGTAGCACCTAAGAAGTCGCCAAATCCTTCTCCCATCGCTCCGCCTTCTGCTGAACTACCAAAGCCAGGAACTTGGTTATCTTGAATCGAATGCCCATACTCATGTGCGATAATACCAGCATCTTCTGCATCATCAACACCGCCAGTACCGAAAGTTAAAGCTTTTGTTGATGGAGAATAGAATGAATTATCATCAGTTGTACCATTAACATTCACTTTTATCGAACGGTTATTAATATTTTTAAAACCTAACCCTTGAATGTAACGCTGTAATGTATCGATATGATAATACGACATCACATCTTCAAAGCTATCATTTGCACGTGTATAGTTAAATTGTAAATTCGTAGATTTTGTTTTCGCTTTTGAAGAAATCGTTACATATTCTCCAATTAAAAATCCTGTTCCATCTAAACCTTTTAACGTAACAGTTTTCAGTTGGTTCGTTAGAGCTGTTGAATCTGCATCGTTATTATCTTTTAAGCCTACTTTACTACCGCTAGATACTACTGGGTTAGGTAAAAATACTTTTCCTGACCCTTCAGCTTTTCGGTTTATATCAACCTTTTTAATTAACTTTCCATTTTCTGCATCAATAAATGTTTCCCATGCACCAAATGGATTATTAGAATGGACTACAACTTTATATACTGGACGAGCCATTCCTTCTTCAACAATATATCCGAATTCTTTCTCTGTAGGAGCCCATAAGTTTTGCTCACTTGCTTCTCCAACATACGCCATTGATTTTTGTATTGCATCTTTTTCACTAATTTTTGTCGTTACTTCCTTCACACCTGTAACAGGCTGATAATCAGAAACAGCGAGTACTCCCTTTCCTTCTCCGTTAAGAGTAACTGTAATTTGTTTTGAAAATACAGGAGCACCGTTAACAACTTGTTGGAACCTAACATATGAAGCTACTGACGTTTCTGTTGTAGAAATATATTGCAAGTCTGAAAGGTCTGCCTTCAATCCATACTGCGCAGCATTTTCTTTTAAATATTCAGTTGCTTTTTTCTGTGGCGAATAAGCTTCTAACTTTACTTGCTGTTGTTTTTCCAATGCCGAAACCGTAGAAATCGTCCCCATTACTAACGGCACAGTCATTGCCATTGCCACCATTTTTTTATTAAACATAGAACCACTCCCCCTAATAAAGTAGCTCAACCTTATCCCGTTACCACTCAGCAATCATTCTCCACAAAATGGAGGGATAAAAATTGAATCTAGGAGTAATTCTCTATGGACAATTCTATTACCTTTCCATTTGAGGTAAGTGAAATTTTCTCAATATTTATGTGTAAAGTGAAAACAATACTGTAGAAATATATTTCTACAGTATTGTTTTCGGTACGCTATGAAAAAAGAAAATTGCTAGTAATCCTATCGAATGTATAGTCAAATAAATTCTAATCATACAAAAAAGGAAGTTGGAATCATTCCAACTTCCTTTTTTCTTTAATTAGCCGCACTTAATTTAATTCTAAGTTTTGTCTCACCTAAAGAAAGTTCATCGTCTTTGTTCGTTAAGTGACCAAATGTAAATTGTTTAACGAGTAAGTTTTCTTCCAATAAATCTTTATGGTTCGTTAACGTTCGCTGTAGCTCTACTTCTGTATCGAGAATAACATCGACTCGTAAATTAACTGGTAAATTCAACTGTTTACGATATTCTTGAACCGCACGAATGAATTCACGCGCTACTCCTTCTTGTAACAATTCTTCCGTTACATTCGTATCTAACATAACTGTGTATTGTCCGTTAGTCGTATTAGAGAATCCTGATTTTGCAACTTTCTCAACTAACACATCTTCAGCAGTTACAACTACTTCTTCTCCTGGTGTTGCTTCGTAAACTGCTCTTCCTGTTGATACAAAGTTTTGCACTTCTTCTTGTGATAATTGTTTTAGCCAACCATTCACTGCATTCACATTTTTACCGAACTTCGGCCCCGCTGTTTTAAAATTAAGCTTCAATTGATATGATGTGTATTTTGTTTCATCGAGTTCAACATGGAACGCTTTTACATTTAACTCATCCATAACGATATCACGATAAGATTCCCAATCCATATCATTCTCGTTATGCTCAAGTAATACAAGTTCTGCTAGCGGCTGTTTTACTTTTAAAGAATGCTGATTACGGTTACTTCTTCCAAGTTCAACAACTTGTAAAACAGCATCCATTTCCGCTTCTAATTTCGGCTGAAGTAGTGATTCATTGACAACTGGATAATCAGCTAAATGAACACTACTTCCTTCTAAATTAAGATGAATGTCTTCCGCGACAAACGGTGTGAATGGTGCAATTAATTTACTAATTGTTACAAGTACTTCATGAAGTGTCTCATACGCAGCAGCTTTTTCAGCGTTCATACCAGATTCCCAGAAACGATTACGTGAGCGTCTTACATACCAGTTACTCACTTCATCTACAAGTGCTGCAATTTCACGAGCTACATTCGTAAATTGATAATCATCAAGTGCTGTTCTCACTTTTTTCGTTGTACTATGCAATCTTGATAATACCCATTCGTCTAATTTCGTACGCTTTACATCATACGTTTCTTTCGGGTTATACTCATCTAAATTTGCATATAAAACGTAGAAGCTATACACATTGACTAATGTATCTACAAATTTAGATTTCGCTTCCAGTACGGTTCTTTCAGAAAAACGCTTCGCATTCCACGGAGCACTATCAACAAGTAAAGCCCATCTTAGCGCATCTGCACCAAACTTATCTACTAAATCAACTGGATCTAGTGCATTCCCTTTACTTTTAGACATTTTCTGCCCTTCTTCATCTAAAACATGCCCTAGTGATAACACTCGTTTATACGGTACTTTTCCTGTATACAGTGCTGAGACTGCTAATAAACTATAAAACCAGCCGCGTGTTTGATCAATTCCCTCTGCAATAACATCAGCTGGAAACTGCTCTTCAAATAACTCTTTATTTTCAAATGGGTAATGATATTGTGCAAATGGCATGGAACCACTATCAAACCAAACATCAATTACTTCTGGTGTACGATTCATTGTGCCTCCGCATTTTTCGCAGCAGACTTGAACTTCATCTACATAAGGCTTATGCAATTCTAAATCTTCCGGTGTTTCTTTCGTACTATGCTTTCTTAATTTGGCAATGCTTTTCGGCGCAAACTGATGATCACAACTTTCACATTCCCATACGTTTAATGGCGTTCCCCAATATCTATTTCGGCTAATATTCCAGTCCACCATATTTTCTAAAAACTTACCAAAGCGTCCATGTTTCATATGATCCGGATACCAAGTAACTGAATCATTATTTTGTAAAAATGTATCTTTAATTGCAGTTGTTCGGATTAACCAACTTTCTCCTGCATAATAAAGAAGTGGTGAATCACAACGCCAGCAATGTGGATAGCTATGTTCATATTTTTCTTTATGATATAGTAAACCTTCTTTCGCTAAATAACGAACAATGTCAACGTCACAATCTTTTACAAATTTACCTTTCAAAAATGGTACCGCTTCTGTATACTCACCTTTTTCATCTACAACGTGCAAGAATGACAATCCTTCACTTTGAACAACTCTATAATCGTCCTCTCCATATGCTGGAGCAATATGAACAAGTCCTGTACCACTATCTGCCGTTACAAACTCTGCTGCGATAACGCGGTAACCATTTGTAACTTCTTTCATCGGAAATGGCGCTGTATAAGATGTGTTTAATAATTCTTCGCCTTTATGAACAGATAATACTTCATAGTTTTCTTTTAATACTTCTTGTACACGTTCTTTCGCAACAATGTATACATGACCTTCTTGTTTTGCTTTAACATATTCCATATTTGGATGTACAGCAAGCGCTACGTTTGCTGGAAGTGTCCAAGGTGTCGTTGTCCAACCTAAGAAATACTCATTTTCACTATCTTCCACTTTAAACTTCACAGTTGCACTTAAATCTTTTACTGTTTTATACCCCTGTGCAACCTCATGTGAGCTCAATGAGGTTTGGCAGCTTGGGCAGTATGGTGAAACTCTATGTCCTTTATATAACAATCCTTTTTCATGGATCGTCCCCAAAATATGCCATACACTTTCGATATATGGATTCTCTAAAGTTACATATGGATCATCCATATCTACCCAATAACCAATACTTTCAGTGAATTCACGCCACTGCTTTTCATATGTGAAAACACTCTCTTTACACTTTTGAATAAATGGTTCAATACCATATTCTTCGATCTCATGTTTACCAGAAATACCAAGTTGCTTCTCAACACCTAGTTCTACAGGTAAACCGTGTGTATCCCATCCTGCTTTTCTTACTACTTTATAACCAGCCATCGTTTTATATCTTGCTACTAAATCTTTAATTGCCCGACCAAGTGCATGGCCGACGTGTGGTAAACCGTTCGCCGTTGGTGGCCCTTCATAAAACACAAACGATTGCGCGCCTTCTCGATTCTGAATTGATTGTTCAAAAATGCTTTGTTCGTTCCACTGCTTACGAATACGTGTTTCTCTCCCTACAGCTGACTCTTTTACATCTACTTTCTTCATCTACAATCACTCCTTTGAATGTTTTAAAAGCACACAAAAAACCCGCCCCTATGAAGTAGGGACGGGTTTACCCGCGTTACCACCCTAATTCTATTAGCTTTTCACTAATAGCGCTTAGCAACGTACTATCATACGTGTTCTTTGTAACGGTAGACATCCGTCCGGGCTTACTCACTTTCAGCCTCGGCTCCTCGGAGATGATTTTCAAATAACTTCTGCCCACCGGCTTTCAGCAATATACCGGCTCTCTGGAGAACAGTTCACTATTTTACTCTTTCTCGTCTTCAGATTTGTATACTTTATTAAAAGTTATTTTATGCCATTTGACAACTAATTGTCAACTAATTCAAAATATATTCTTATCCTTATCCCCTATTCTTATACAATTACTTTTCAAATTCTCGCAATGCTGCTAAATTTTCATCATCCTCAATAAGTTCAACAAAGAATCCCGAGTCATCCTCACGAAGGACAATTTCAAGCTCTTCCTTCGCCTCTTCATTTCTATTTAACTGTGCTAAATAACAAGCACGATCATATCTTGCTAACAAATCACTTGCATCCATTGTTAATACTTCATTTGTTATTTTTTCTGCCTTTAGTGTTTGGCCGGCACCATGATATGAAGACGCTAAAGAAAGAAGAATTACTGTTTCATTTGGATGATGTATAGAAGCATTTTCTAATACTTGAATTGCCTCTTCAAACCTTTCTTGACTTTGATATATTTCTCCTAAAGCAAGAAATGCTCTACTTACGAACGGTGTTTGCTCCGTTAATTGTAAGGTAATCTTTTCTGCTTTTCTTTCTTCCCCTGCTTTAAAGAATACTTGTGCTTGCAGAAGAAGAGTATCATAATCATCTGGTAGTTCTCGAACCATTTGCTTCGTTAATTCCAAAGCATCTCTTAACATATCTTCTTCCTCGCACTCAACGAAAAGATTTACAAGTTGCTTCGCTACTTCATAATCCCATTTATTTTCTAGTGAGGTGTGCAGAATCTCTATCGCTTCTTTATTCATCTCTACATTCTCATAAAATAGCGCAAATCGCTGTGCTGCCATACTATTTTTCGGATTTAACTTTAAAGAGATTTCATATAAATCAATTATCATAGTAACCATTGAAATTTCTTTCGCACGATTTTTCATACGATAAAAAGCTCTCGTAATGATAGATCGTTTCGGCTGTTCATGCAGCTGGCGTTCAATCCATATTTCCGTAACCGCAGCTGCAGCATACATGAATGCTGTACTTCTTTCTGCTTTTTTCACCTTTAACGTATGAAGAAAATCTCGTATGTTAGACAATTTTTTATGTTGCTCTACTGCTTTTACATAAACATCAAATATACGTTCATTATCAAAATCTTTTTGTATTACTTTCATTGCAACTTCAATTGCTTTTACATTTCTTTTTTTCACTAATACTTTTGCATAATGATATAGAACTTCTATATGCTCACCATCTAATTGTAGCGCGTATTCAATCTGTGCTTGTTCTTTATCTATTTCATTCATCGCACCGTACACATATGCAATCGCATCTAAACGCCATATTTCAGGTACTTCTTCCGCTAATTGTTCTAGTTCAGTCAACAATTCTTCCTGAAGATTCATATCTACTGAAAGCTGTGCCAAATATTCCATATTAATATGCAACGGCTCTTCTTTCATCGCCTGAACCATATGACTTTGTTCTTTAAAACGGTTTTCTTCTTTTTCGTATATTTCCGCAAGCTGTAAATGTACACCTACGAAATTCCCATCAAGCTCTAAACATGTTTCATACGCTTGTTTTGCTTCCGTCAATTGTCCTAATGCCATAAGTGTTTCACCAATTCGGTAATACGGTAATGCCGTTTCCTTTTGTTCTATCGCCTTACTATATCTTTTCATCGCTTGGCCGTACTGTCCAATAGATTCATATAAAATACCTGCATAACAACCGTACTCACTTACTTCATTTCTTTCTTTGTGTAACGTTCTTAAAAACGCTATACCTCGTTGTACAAATTCCGTTCCTTTAATTCGATTCACATATTCATCTAACGCACTTGCTACATTATAATCACTTTTCTTTATACCATTTTCTAACTTAGATAGCGCTACTTTAAACCCTTCTTCATTTCCACCAAGTTCAATTTCAGCATCCCATAAAACCATTCCTGCATTCATGAGGAAATCTTGGCTCTTTTCAATTTGCTTCTCAAGACCAAGAATATATTCTTTTGCTTCCTTGTATTGTTCTCTTGCCATATAAACTTGTGTAAGTCCGAAGTGAGAATAAACATCCTCATCATTTTCTTCTAAAGCACGATTATACAATACTTCTGCTTCTTCCAAGCTATCATTTTGAAAATGATAGTCACCTAATTTTACGTAAAGAGATGCTTTATCATCACAATTCTCAATACCGTTTAATAAAATTTCTTTCGTACTTTCCTCATCCTTCAAATCAGATTCGTATATTTCCGAAAGTTTTGTATAAATGTAAGGTGCATTACTATCCAAATGAATCGCTACTTTAAGCCCTTTTATTGCTAAATATAATTTTCCTAGTTGATGTGCACATCTCGCTCGTTCATACCATACATGTGCTTCATATTTATATTCTTTTAACAAGTCATTAAAGATTTCATATGCTTCTTCATATCTTTCTAAATCTATTAATATTATACCGTGATTCGTTAAAGTAAACCTTTCAGGACTACGCTCTAACGCAACTTGAGAGTATTGCAATGCTTTTTCAGATTGATCAATATACATATAGGATAAAGCGAGAAAACTCCAAGCAATAGGCTGATCTGCGTCTAATTGTAACGATGAACGAAAGCTTGAAATTGCTTCTATATAACTTTCCTGCTCAAAAGCATATCTTCCATTTATCAAATGATATAATGCACGATTATTTTTCTTCTCAACGCTTGTCAGCATTTGCTCGGCTTTGTCTACTTCCTGAAGACGAATAAAACACTGTGCACCATGCAATTTAACAAAGTCCGAGTTCGGAAACTTTTCCATTAACTTATCGATACAATATAAAATAAATTCTTTATCTACTTCAACATCTAAGTGCTTTATCGTATATAACCACGTATTTGGATTATCACTCGTTTCTTTTAAAAATTGTACTAAGTTACTAATTCCCTCTTTGTCATGTTCATCTAAATGATCCGTAAGAGAAAAAATAGATTTAAAATAACGATTTTCTTCTTCACTTAGAAACGCTAGTTGCTCCTTCTTTTCTTTCGGAACAAACGTGATTGCTAAACAGCCTGTATAACGATATTTTTCTTGTAATTTACTATATTCCACAAGAACTGGTTCTATAAAGTTTGGATCTTGAACATAGAAAGCTTGCAATGTATCATCATATCCAGATAGAACTTGTACGTGTGAAGCATGCTCAATATCTATACTTAATAAAACAGGAATTCCTTCGTCAATCAGTCTCTTATAATTCTCTTCATTCCCTTTAAAATAACGATATTCATAACCTAATTCTTCTAAATAAGAAACAGTATCTGAAAACTTCGAACCTGTCATATCAAAAATAAACTCTGCTATTTCATCTTGTGTACGTTTCTCTCCCCATATACGCAACATCATCTCTAAACTTGTCGGAACACAATAATTATCCTTTTGTACAATAGGAACTATCGGCAAGTGAACCTTTTTTCCATCCGGATTTTTTTCTAAATTATGATATAAAGATTCTTTTAAACTCTTTTCTTCTCTTAATAGCTTTTGTAAATCTGCAAACTTATTCATTTTGTACAACGCTTCTGCACGTAAATGTACAAAGTAAGTATTATAGGCATGATATGGCAGCTGAGTATTTATGTTATCTATTACCGCTAACATTTCTTCATATTGCTCTAAATCTAATAAATACTTTACCTTCTCAAAATGAAAATATGGTACTTGTGGAAACTTTACAATCGCATCATCAATTAACTGTATTGCACGTTTTTGTTCCCCTTTATTCGCATACAATTGTGATAATAAATAGGTAGATAACTCTTCACAATCTTCATGCTGTATGCCAGCAATAAATTGTTCTTCCGCTTTCTCCCATTCACCTGTATGCATATAAACGTAGCCCCATTTATCAAAGACTGCACGTGTACTGTACTCCTCTGCTTTTTTCATATACATTAGCGCTTCTTCGTTTCGTTTCATTTCTAAAAGACATCGTACTAACGTAAAATATGTTTTCGCTAAAAAATCTGCATCTATTTCTTCTTTACCTAACTCTTCTAAAGAAGATTTTAACAACTGCTCTGCTTCAAGAATTTTTCGCTCATCAATTAACTCATCACAATATAAAGAGAGCGTTCTCATATTTGGGAATTTTTTATAAGCGTAGCGAATGAGAAATGAACTGTATTGGTGCATAAGCCCTTCATCAGTAAGGCGAATTAATATATCAAACTCCTTATGCGAAGGAATATTGGCAAGCCAATTCTTCACATAGGATAAAGTATTCGTTTCTTTTATATATGCAATTTCATTATTTATTTCCTGTAATCCGTCTACAAATCTCTTATCTTTCAAACAAGTTTCTAACTGCTTAAAATCTAGCATGCATTCACCTCGAATTTATATTTATACTGCTACTTGCTTAGATTTTACACACCATATAGTATGTATTCAACTAAAATCTCTTATAATGGATGGTATTAATTAATATTATTCAAATTTATAACAAAATATAGTAAAAATGATTGTTTTTCTCTGTATTTTGTTTGATTATATAGAATAACGTAACATGTGTATCCTATCTTTTGTCAGTTAAAAACAGTACATGAAATTATACCGGCGATAATTTAAATATATCAGCGATTCTTAAAATATATCGGCGATTTTCAAGATATATCAGCGATTATACGGTGAATATCGACTTACCAACAAAAAATGACATTTTTCTCATTCATTAAATCAGGGTACTCCTTAAATATACAAAACGGATACCCTATTTGACCCGCTATATACTGTGCAACATTTTTCTTTGAATTCAAATTAACACAACTTCTAACCTCCTGTAGAGCAAGAATATGTGGAGAAATAGTTCGAATTTCCTCACAAATAGCTTCTAATCTCTCCAACCAAAGACTATCATGGTTCCATATATTGAAGGTAGCACTCCTTAATAAATCACTATCTTTCAACATTCTATTTCACCAAATGTAATTTTCATATTCGGAGCATATACTAAAAAAGAATGAAGATGAAATGCCTTAAAAAATCGTAGTGCAGCTTCATATTGAGCTAGCGCATTATCATATGTTAATCCTCTGGCTATTAAACGTTCTACAAATTGTTGCTTATCACCCGGATCACCTGCAATCCCCTCTTCTTTTAATGATTGATACAAATCGTTTTTATCATTGTGATGCATATTTGAATCTAAAAAGTTCACTTTATCGCTTACTCTACATTCAATATTTTTCACACCTAATTCACTTAAATATATCGGTATTTTCATGCCTATATTGCCATCTTTACCATTTCTTTGCGTATCACTTTCAAATAATTTCTGCAAAACACCTAGCTGAATAAATTCCGATTGTTTCTCCCCATCTAGTAAATAAGAAGCCATATTAGAAATCCAATGTGGTTCAAAACAGATTATTTTCCCGCCTCCTTTTATATACAAAACTAAAGTTCTCTATATAATAGCCGTATTCCTACACTTTTCTTAAAATTTCAAAGCAAAAAAGCTAGTGTATTTTTAATAATACACTAGCTTTTTATTTGGAAGAAAAATTTAACAAGTACAATCACAATCAAAACAATCCGTACAGTCTAAATCGTCACAATCTGCTTTTCTCTTTCTTTTGTTTCTTTTAAGATAATAATACAGTGGCCCAAACAATAGTATACAAATAACAAAAGCTATTATTGCTTCTGTATACTTATTTTGAGTCATAAAACCAATTCCACTTCCGCCTGAAATAAAAATTAGAATTAAATAAATCCAGAACATCTATGTAAATACCTCCATTACTATATATCTTAAGATAATATCCATATAACACTAGAGGAAATGAATAATCCCATACCATTACCGCTTAATACACCAGTAGTTATTCTTAGCAAATTTGAGCTACTTCTCCATTTCCACTTTTGGGTGAACCCATCGATAAGTAACGGCATTTGAGCGAAAAATGATAGTATGATTGCCAAAAGAAATGAAGGTGTCATATAAAAATAAATTGGAAACATTAAAATACCAATAAGCATGCCTGTACAACGCGCACATAAAGGTATGTACTTTTGTAGTTTAAAAAAACTCCTATCTAATCTTCTATGACAAGGAATTTGTAAAATAAAAGTTCGAATCAATATGAATCACCCTCTCTAAAAAGATTTTAATTGATTTTGCAAAAAAAATATATATCCAATAAAAAAACAAACCAGGTTTATACTAGACCCAGTTTGTCAGTTTACTACTATGTTACATTTCCTCAGGTGCCTCCACCCCAAGTAAACGTAAGCCTTCTTTTAATACAACCGTCACAGCATAAACCAATGCGAGTCTGCTGTCTTTTTCTTTGCTCTCTTCTAATATACGAACATTACCGTAATATTTATTGAATGATTGTGCTACATCTAATACATATTTCGAAATAATCGATGGCTCATTTTTATTGAAAGCTGCTTCAATTATTTGCGGGAATTTATTTAGTAATTTTACGACACTCCAGCTATGATCGTCTTTTAAAGCAAATGTACATGTTTCAAATTCTACACTTTCTTTTCTTAAAATAGAACAAGCACGTGCATGTGTGTACTGTACGTACGGGCCTGTTTCTCCTTCAAATTTCAGCATGTTTTCTAATGAGAATTCAATATTGTGCATACGCTCATTTTTTAAATCGTGGAAGATGACTGCACCAACACCGACTTGCTTTGCTACTACTTCTTTTTGTTTTAAGTTTGGATTTTTCTCTTCAATATTTTGTTTTGCAAGTTCGATTGCTTCTTCGAGTACTTCTTCAAGTAAAATAACTCTTCCTTTACGTGTCGACATTTTCTTACCATCTTTTAAAATGAAGCCAAACGGTACGTGTTCCATACCATCAACCCAAGTATAGCCAAGTTTTTTTAATACGGTGAAAAATTGATTGAAATGTAAGCTTTGTTCTGGACCAACAACATATAACGCTTTATCAAACCCATAAGTGTTTTGACGATATAAAGCTGCCGTTAAGTCACGCGTTGCATAAATCGTCGCACCATCTGATTTTCTAATTAAGCAAGGCGGCATTCCTTCTTCTTCTAAATTAACGACTAATGCACCTTCTGATTCTTCAAGCAACTCATGTTCTTCTAAAATCCCAATAAAATCTTCCATTAAATTATTATAAAATGCTTCTCCCTGAAAATTAGTAAATTCTACGCCGAGAAGTTCATAAATGCGAGAAAATTCTTTAAGGGACTCATGACGGAACCAATTCCAAAGCTCTACCGCTTCTTCATCACCTTCTTCTAATTTCTTAAACCAAGCACGTCCTTCTTCTTCTAGTTCTTCGTCGTCTTTTACCTCTTCATGGAATTGGACATATAACTTAAATAGCTCACGTATTGGATCTTCTTTAACTACTGCTTCATTTCCCCATTTTTTATAAGCCGTAATTAACTTTCCAAACTGTGTTCCCCAATCTCCTATATAATTAATCCCTACAACTTCATAGCCACATTTTTCAGCGATATGTTTCAGCGAATTTCCTATCATTGTAGAACGTAAATGCCCCATCGAAAAAGGTTTCGCGATATTAGGAGAGGAATAATCAATTACTACTGTTTTTTCACAGCCAAAGTGGTTTTGACCGAACTCTTCTTTCTCCGCTAAAACTGTTTTTAATACTGCATCACTTACAGTTTCACGATTGAAAAATACATTTACATAAGGACCAACGGCTTCTACTTTCATAAAAAACGGATTATTTAATTTCTCAGCAACTTCCTTTGCGATAATAGCTGGTGCTTTTTTGTATTTCTTTGCTAATGAAAAGCATGGGAACGCTGCATCTCCAAATTCATCTTGTTTCGGTGTTTCAATTAAATCTAAAATTTGTTTTTGCGTTAGTTCATTCGTGAAAATATTAGATAAACTTTCCGCAAACTGCATTTTATAATCCATGATTTAACCTCCTTATTTTTTAAAACACAAAAAACTCGTCTCTAAAAAAGAGACGAGTTTTAACCCGTGGTACCACCCTTGTTGTTCGTTACGAACCACTTTCCCGTTTATAACGAGGACAGGGGGCCTCGGCTTTCTCTACTATTCGTTCAAGAAGCATCTCCGAAGTGCGCTTCATCTTTTTCTTCCGTACTAGGCTCACACCATCCCCAGCTCGCTTTCCTTCTAAAAAAGACTACTCTCTTCATCACAGACAGTATATTTAATTAATTATTGCTTATTATACATCTTTTCAAACAATTAGCAAGGGTCAATTACACCAAAGTGAAACTTAGCACTTTTTCTTTTGTATACGTGAAAATTGTGTTTTTCAAATCTAGAACTACGGAAATGATCTTTTAATACGACACGCTTTCTCGCCACTCGCTTCGCCTCCGCAATTGTTTCATCAGTAATATCATGATACAAAGCGAAGTGTTTTAATCCTTTAATTCCGTCAGATTCTATGACAGTTTCTTCAAACATAGGATCAAGGTAAACGACATCGTAACTATCGTCTTCACATTGCGCTAAAAATGAAAAATGCTCCGTTTGCTTTACTAGGATTCTTTGCATTGCTTCATCGATTTCAGAAACAGATGAAGACCATGTTTTCAAACCATTTTTCATGATATAAGCCATATATTCATTGCCTTCAAGTCCTGTTACTGTTCCACTTTCACCAACAACATAACTAGCTACAATACTATCTGATGCCATACCGAGCGTACAATCTAACACTGTCATTCCGCTCTCTAATTTAGCAGCTTGTACAAACGGATCGTGCTCTCCACGCATTAACCTTTTCACACGAAACATCGCTGAGTTCGGATGAAAGAAAAATGATTCTTCCGTACCTTTCGGATAAATAGCTAATCGGTTCTTTCCTACGACAAGTACATCTTGTTCATACTGCTCATGTAATTTATGCACTGGTATATCATTACGTAAAATAAAAGAACGATTTAATTCTTCTGCTACCTCCTTTGCATATGCTGTCATTTCTTTATTTGTTCTTCCTGCTGTTGTTACTATCATTCTTTCACCTCTATATAAAGAAAAGAGGGAGATTTACTCTCCCCCTTCTTTAGCAATTCTTTTCGAAAGCTTGCTCTAAGTTCGTAATAATTTCGTCCATAGTTGCACCTTCAATTTCATGACGGTGAATGAAGTGAACAACTTCTTTTCCATTTAATAATGCCATAGATGGTGAAGATGGAGGGATTTCTCCGAAGTATTCACGCATTTTTGCGGTAGCATCTTTATCTTGACCTGCGAATACAGTTACAAGATGATCAGGTTGTTTTTCAGCACGAACAACCGCTTGACCTGCTGATGGACGTGCTAAACCAGCTGCACAACCACAAACAGAGTTTACAACTACTAAAGTTGTACCTGATGTATTTTCCATAAATTCTGTTACAGCTTCTTCTGTAGTTAACTCTTCAAACCCAGAACGCACTAACTCTTGGCGCATTGGGATTACCATTTGGCGCATGTATTCTTCATAAGCATTTGACATCTTGTAATCTCTCCTTCAACTTTCATTCCAAATTCATCATATCACGCTCTATTAATAGGTGCAAAAGAAAGATAACGATGATTTCATTTTTTTGTAGGGATTTCACAAACCCCACCGCGGCAATGTCCCACTGGAACAAGTTTTCTATTATTAGCGATATAATCGTATACTTTACTTCCAAAACCAAGTACGATAGATAGCTTTATAAAAGGAACTGCAAACCAATAAGATGGAACGGCCTTTGCTAATACATCTATGCTCTGAATACCGTCATACCACTTATTATTTTTAAAAATATACAGTCTTTGTTCCATCTTACTTTGTAGTTCTTGAGAAAGCTCATACTTCTCAACTACATCTTCATTTCGAAATGAAACAAATTTCATCTTACCCTTTTTATCTAATTTTTTCGTACGTTCTGCAACGGCCGTACACATCGGACACCAACTATCATAGAAAACAATCATACATTATTCCCCTTTACGTGACTCCGTCATTTGTTTCCATACAGAACCTTTTGCTTCTTCTCCGCCTTCAATACGCTCTAATGCTAGACGTGCTTGCATCGCTACTTCAAACTCTGGATCATCTTGCGCTGCTTTTAATGCTGGAATCGCACTTTCATCTCCAAGTTCAAATAAGAACATCGCTGCACGCCAGCGTACTAATTTGCTTGGATCTTTCAGAGATTTAATCATAACGAACATCGCTGCCGGATCACCTACATCTGATAAACAATCTCCTGCAGTACGGCGAACACTTACAGAGCGATCTAACAACGCTTTATATAATAACGGTAATACTTCATCACCTTTTACCATACCTAAATACGCTGTTGCTAAGCGGCGTATTGAAACTTTTTCATCATCTAACGCCATCTTCAACACTGGAATATCTTCTTCAGTAGGATCCATTTGTTCTAATGCTGCAAAACGGTTTTTCCAGTCAGAATCTTTCATCATCTCTTCTGTTACTTTATATGGCTCACGCTTTTGAATCGTTACTTCAACAGCACCTGCTTGATTTAATAATTCTTTAACCGTTTCATTTATACGTTCTTCTGAATAAGCAGCAACAATCTCTTCCACTACTTCTTTCCCGATTTCTTCAAAATTACCGTAACGTGTACTTTGTTCTACCCATTTACGCTCTTTTACAACGTTTGGTGCAGACATTTGCACTTTCATAATTGATTCTTTAAAACGATCTGGTAAACCAACACGTTCTTCCGTCGTTCCATCTGTTAACTTTACTTGCATTGGAATTGTAAAGAACATTTGAACAAACACTTTCACTTCTCCAAAATGAGCAAGTTGTTGTTCTTCACTTTCTTCCAATACTTCTTCGCCGAAAACAGCACGAACTTGTTGTAATAAAACTTTCCAGTCATACTTCGCATTTCGCTCCACTGCTAAAAAGTCGGCTACATGATACACACCTTTAATGCCTTCAATTTTCAAAATTTCTTGCACTTGCATTGGTGCTTGTTCTTTATTTTCATTAGTATAATTATTACGCGCTCCTGATGGTAATACTTCATTCAAAATAACTTTCATTGTATTTGGACTTGGCGTCGGTTCAATTGCTTTAATCTTCACGTAAAAAACTCTCCTTTATTGCATGTTCTTAGCCGTATTGTAACATGTTATCACTCTATACTCCTACTCGGATGCTTAATTTTACTACTTTCTTCCCGCTACCATACTATTTCATTCTTTTTACATTTTAAATTAGGAACGGGATTTTAAAAGCTTTCGTTTCCGATGATTTTTATTTTTTATCCATTTCTTGAGGCATCGCCATTATTTTTGAAAAAAACACGCTAAACAAAAAAATATGTAAATAAGCTATCCATATGGATAGCTTATTTACATATTTTTCGTTATTGGAAGACAACTATTTTTATAATACAAAAGGCAGAAAAGTATATAGATTCTACAAAATATTTTGATTATGATACATTTACAGAATCTCTTATTTTGTAATTAATGTCTTATTATTTTTTGGAGGGAATTCGATGAAAAAGTTTGTTTTGATATTTGGGCCACAAGCAGTTGGGAAAATGACAGTTGGACAAGAACTAGCAAAGATGACTAATTTAAAATTATTTCATAACCATATGACAATTGATTTATTGGAGCCATTGTATGGATTCTCTTCGGAAATGTGGCGATTGACCCATCTTTTTCGAAAGGAAATATTTCAATCATTTTCAAAGAGTGAACATTATGGAATGATTTTCACATACGTATGGGCGTTTAATGAAAAGAACGATTGGGATGATGTTGAAAGTATATGTAATATTTTTCGTTCCCAAGGGGTTGATATTTATTTTGTTGAATTAGAAGCTGATGTAGAAGAAAGACTTCAACGAAATAAAACACCTCATCGACTTGAACATAAGCCAACGAAAAGAAATATTGAACAATCTGAACAAAATTTATTAAGCACATTTGAAAATTTTAGATTAAATTCAAGAGAAGGAGAAATTACAGAGAAAAATTATATAAGAATCAATAATACGAATTTAAATGCTACAGAAGTAGCTGAAATTATAAAGAAAGAATTTCAGCTATAGTTTTTTTTAACAAATTGAACAGTTCGGATTTTATGAATATCGTATACATTTCTAATTAACATAACGTCCTATTATCGGTAGCAACAAAAAGGAGGATTCCTTACGCTCAGAAGGAATCCCTTTTTTTATTTTCTATCACTCGATTCATCTTTTTATACATTCCTATCCTGTGATGGGTTTTACGATTCTCGTTTGTTACTGGATTAGCCAAAAAACGTTCTAAAATTTTGTATACTCTTTACTTGTTTTTTCAAAAAAGCTGGCGGTATCCCCTCTTTAAGTTTATTAAAATACTTTCCACAATTTTTTCCGAAGCTATTACTTAAAATCACCTTTTATTACGATGCCCCCTCCCGCCTTCTCTCCAAAAAGGTAATACTCTCAATCACAACTTCAGTTCTATATATTCTCTTGCCTTGTTCATCATCGTAATTACTAGTCTGAATACGCCCTGTAATCCCAACGAGCGATCCCTTCTTACAATATTCAGCTACATTCTCAGCCGATTTGCGCCAAACGACACAATTAATAAAATCGACTTGTTGTTCACCTAAACTATTTCGAAATCCTCTATTCACCGCAACACATATTCGTGCATAAGCGACGCCTTGTTTTGTGTAGTATAATTCTGGCTCCTTTGTCAATCTACCGATTAATACAACTCGATTCATCATAAGTTATACCACCTCACATGTTTTTCTTCATTGTAAGGAGAAATGTTTGAATGGTAAAAAGCACAAAATGATATATCCGTAAGTAGAAAGTATTATTTTGGACCTTACAAAACAAAAAAAGAAACCATACATAGTTCAAACATGTATAGTTTCAAAATTTATTACACTTCAGTACAAGATATGTAATATCCTCCGCGAGCCATCTTTATTTCAGCACGGTACATTACATTTTCTAAGTAGAAAGTAATCGGTTTAACTTTACTCTCAAATTTTAGTCTTTCATTGCATTCAGCCGCATATCTCTCTATTGCTGAAGTAATGACTTTTGATGATGGATACGTTAAAGCATCATCTAGTTCTATGAAAAAACTTTTAGAAAATAGCTTTTTCATAATCACTTTCTTCTCTTTCATCATATTCCATCCCCCCTTAACTCAAGTTACCAATATCCATATTATACCATAAATTCAATTTATCTTTAAAAATAAAAAAATCCTGCATTTTTCATGCAGGATTTTTTTATTAGTCATTTTTCGTAAAGTAAGAAACGAAACGAAGAATTTCTAAGTATAACCATACTAATGTAAGCATTAGTCCCATCGCAGTATACCACTCCATATATTTCGGAGCTTGACTACGTACACCATTTTCGATTAAATCGAAATCTAGTAATAAGTTTAATGCAGCAACTACGATAACAACTGCACTAATAATAATACCGATTGTACCACCTTGGTGAATGTATGGAACAGTTACACCAAACATATTTAGTAGGAATACGACTAAATACATAACCATAATTCCAAGTGTTGCTGCCATAACGCCTGTACGGAATTTATCCGTTACTTTTACTACGCGTGTTGCATATAACACTAACATTGCAAATAGAATTGAGATTGTTAGTAATACAGCATTTAAAACGATAGAATCGCCAAATTTCATTGTATAAACTGCTGAAATACTTCCTAACACAACCCCTTCTACCGCTGCATAGATTGGTGCACCAAAAGGTGAAATACGCGGGAAGAACATAGACGCAAATGCGATGATTGCCGCAACGATTAAAGCACCAATTAATACTGGCATCTTCATCGTCCCCTGCATCATTTGTATGTATGAATAGACAGACGTTGCAAGTAGCAAGATAAGCATAATGAACGTTTTGCCTACTGTTCCGCCAATCGTCATCGCAGAAGCGCTTGCTCCCTCTTTACGGAATGCCTCTTTTTTCAACATTGGATTAGATGTTCTCATTTTTTCCCTCCTAAAATAGGTTCTACCAATAGTGTAAAGTTTTTCTCTTTACTTTTCAATATATGCAGCTTGTTTTTATTTTAATCCTTCAACGATGTCTGATAGTTCACTCCATCTTTCCATCTTTTTTTCTAGCTCTTCTTCTGTTTTCTGCTGTGCTTCAGATAATTCTTGTGCCTTTGTGAAGTCAGATCCAACTTTCGCAAGTTCTTCCCCAATTGACTCAATTTTCTCTTCAAGTTCGGCAATTGTATCTTCAATCGTTTCCCATTCACGCTGCTCATTGTATGAAAGTTTACGTTTACGTTGTTGTTTTGGAGCTTCTTCTACTACTTTTTTCTCTTTTTGAACTTCCGCTTTCTCCATAAGTTCTCTCGTTTTTTCCATTTCTAAATAATCTGTATAACTACCTAGGAACTCACGCACTTCGCCTCCGCCAGTAAAGATGAACAGTTCATCTACTACCTTATCTAAGAAGTAACGGTCATGCGATACAGTTAAAACGACACCTGGGAAATCTTCTAAATAATCTTCTAGTACTGTTAATGTTTGTGTATCTAGATCGTTCGTAGGTTCATCAAGTAAAAGTACGTTTGGTTCTCCCATTAAAATACGTAATAAATATAAACGTCTTCTTTCACCACCAGATAGTTTACCAAGCGGTGTACCATGTGAATGAGTCGGGAATAAGAAACGTTCTAACATTTGAGATGCACCAATTACTTTTCCATCTGTTGTATGAATAACTTCTGCAATCTCTTTAATGTATTCAATCATACGCTGATTTAAATTCATCTCTTCATTTTCTTGCGTATAATAAGCAACTTTTACAGTTTGTCCTACTTCAACTTCACCACTATCAGGAGATAACTTACCTGCAAGCATATTTAATAGAGAAGATTTCCCGCTTCCGTTCGCCCCAATAATTCCAATACGATCACCTGGTTTCACAATATGATTAAAATTATGTAATACCGTCTTATCGCCAAATTTTTTCGTTACATCTTTTAACTCAAGTACTTTCTTTCCTAGACGACTTCCACTTAGTGCAATATCAACTGACTGTTTTGCAGCTGGTCCTTCTTGTTCCTTTAGCTCATCAAAACGCTGAATACGCGCCTTTTGTTTCGTAGAACGGGCTTTTGCACCACGACGAATCCAAGCAAGTTCACGACGATATAAATTTTGGCGTTTGGATTCTTGTGCCAATTCTTGCTCTTCGCGAAGTGCTTTCGCTTCTAAAAATGTACTATAGTTTCCTTCGTAGCTATATAATTTACCATTATCTAATTCAAAAATACGGTTCGTCACACGATCTAAGAAATAACGATCATGGGTTACAAGTAATACCGCACCTGTATATCTTGCTAAATATTCTTCTAACCATTCAACTGTCTCATGGTCAAGATGGTTCGTAGGCTCGTCTAAAATTAATAAATCAGGTGTTTCAATAAAACATTGTGCCATTGCGATACGTTTTTTCTGTCCACCAGATAAATTTCCAACAATTGCAGTGAAATCTGTAATTCCTAATTTCGTTAGAAGAGATTTCGCATTTGCATTTGCTTCCCATGCACTCATTGCATCCATACGTTGCTGCACTGCAAATAATTGTTCCTGTACTTTTTCATTACTTGGATCTTTTTCAATATTTAATAGCGCTTTTTCATAATCACGAAGAAGACGAATTAAAGGTGTATCACCATGGAACACTTGCTCTAATACTGTTAGTTTTTCATCAAAATCTGGTTGCTGTGATAAATAACTAATTGTATACCCACGTGAATGCGTCATATCACCTGTATCAGGAGTTTCTAATCCTGCAATAATTTTTAATAATGTCGATTTACCAGTTCCGTTTACACCAATAATTCCGACACGTTGTCCTTCTGTAATACTACATGATAATCCATCAAATAACGGCTTTTCTCCATATGATTTTGATAAGTTCTCCACAGTTAACATTTTCATATTTGTGCATTCCACTCTTTCATAAATTGTTCAATAAACTGTTCCATGTAACGATGACGAATTTCAGCCTCTTGTTTTGCTGCATTCGTATTCATTAAATCTTTTAATTTCAAAAGTTTTTCATAAAAATGATTTAAAGATGGATCATTATTTTTTCTATACTCTTCTTTCGTCATTTCTTCACGCGGCGGAATAGTTGGGTCATACATTAATCTCCCTTTTGCCCCGCCATATGCAAATGTACGAGCAATTCCAATTGCACCAAGAGCATCTAAACGATCCGCATCTTGAACAATTTTCCCTTCAAGTGACTCTACTGTGCCGCCATGGCCACCTTTATAAGACATATTGGCGATGATATGAAGAATATGTTTACTTTCCTCTTCTTCAACACGTAACTCTTCTAACCAATCAGAAACTTTTTTCATTCCTGCTGCTTCACTTTCATTTAGCTTTTCATCTGCCACATCGTGAAGTAATGCTGCCATTTCAATTATAAAACGATTTCCACCTTCTTGCTCAGATAAAGAAATCGCCAGTTTATGTACACGCTCAATATGATACCAATCATGCCCACTCGCATCTTTTTCTAAAATATGTTTTACAAAAGTAATTGTTTTTTGGATTTTTTCTTGTTTTGTCATTTTATCTTCACCCAGTTACTTATTGTAACACGCCCGCATTTTTTCATCACATATTTTCTTGTCTGCCCATACACTAGGTGGTAGGCATCATCATGAAGGAGGAATAAACATGTTCTATAATAATCAACCGCCTTACCCAAGGCAACCATTTTACCCTCAACAGCAGGAACAGAGATACACAGAACAATACGAAGAACAAGAGTTACAGCAACAAGAACAACAATATGACGAAAATCCATATGCAACAACGCAAAATCAAGAAACTGAATTTCAACAAAATCCATATGACACACGTCCAAATTATGAATATCCTCAAAATCCATATGCAGTAGCACAAAACCAAGAACAACAATATCCTCAAAATCCATATGCAGTAGCACAAAACCAAGAACAACAATATCCTCAAAATCCATATGCAGCACCACAAAACCAAGAACAACAATATCCTCAAAATCCATATGCAGCACCACAAAACCAAGAACAACAATATCCTCAAAATCCATATGCAGCACCACAAAACCAAGAACAACAATATCAGCAAAATCCATATGTAACACCACAAAACCCATACACAACTCAACCGCAATACCAACAACAAATGTATCAACCAAACTACGACGCACGTGTCTCACCACCTAAACCACCAACAATAGATCCAACTCAGCCACAAATTTTACCGCCTGGGCCAACATTAGACATTACACAACCACAAATCTTACCACCTGGACCAATTACAGAACCAACACAACAACAAATTCAACAAGTTGTCGGTACACAGTTTTTACCTTTCAAGAAACCCGTACTAGATTTCGTAAAACCATGGGTAGATTACGGTTTAAATGAAGCAAAACATACATCACATGAACACGCATTAACAGAAGTTGCTGCGATTATGTTTTTAGTTGGTAAAGGCTTCAATCCGACGATTGCACATTATATCGTTGAATCTTGGGAGAAGAATGAGCAGTTTTAGGGTTGTTTATTTGATAAAATATAAAAAACACAAAAGTGCCAAACCCCTTATACCACAAGGGTTTTGGCACTTTTTAATATCTAAAACAAATTTTATTGAAATAATTATTTTTATAGATTTTCATACTTTTTTATATAGTACGTGAACATATACAGTACAAAAATACACCTTTGTATACACATTTTTAGAAACATCCTACGTTTATCAAACAATAACCAAAAGACGTACCTGCAACCTCATCATATAAATAATAAATATTAAAAAGAGGACACTATAAGCGCCCTCTTCCTTAGGTTTTAAATATGTTCTCCATGATCCATAAACACTTCAATTGCTTCGTTTTGTGGTATGTCTTTTACATTAGTAAGACCAAAAGTAAAAACAGCGGATAACATCATCATTAATAAGATTGCTTTTTTCATTTTAGCGCCCTTCTTTCTATGCTCTTTTTGTCTGCATCTAAAGCGATGTGCAAATACTTGCTTGCTTTTCTGTGATTTTCTGAACCATAGAATCTTTCACCTAAAAGAGAAGCATATTCTTTTACCCAATCATATAATTCTTCTTTTTCAAAATACGAAATACCTTCTATAACCACATTTTCTAATTCTTCTTGCGGTACATAGTTATGTACTGCTTTTAAAATTCGGAAATGATGACGATAACATAAGTCGCTAATCTTATAGCCATTCTCAATATATTCATTAGCGATATGACTATAACCTAACTTAAAATGTTCTCTTGCTAAAAGAAACATAGTTTTAGCGTTATTTTCTAATGAATCCTCTAAGTGTTTAATTGCTAACTCTGGCATGTTTTGACTTGCGTATAAAAGTCCTAAATTATGCTTAACTCGTTTAATAAGAAGTTCATCATTAGATTTTTGGAAGGTACCTAGTGCTGAAAGTAAATATTCCTCTGCACTTTCGAATTCATTTAGTCGAATGTGTGCCATTCCTAAAGTATTTAAGCATGCTGCAGTTTTTAATTCATACCCTGGACTAATTGAAAATACTTCATTCGCCTTTGTAGCAAATTGAACTGCTAGGATCGGTTTTAATACGTGATAGTAATGGACTGCAAGCCAATAATTAAATTCAGCTTTTTCAATTTCATCATGCATGTACTCTAAAAACGTTTCAGCTTTTTCAAATTGCATTCTTGCTTCACTATGGTTTGCTTTATTAATAGCGTAAATTGCTTTAAATAAATGATGATAGTACTCTAAAAATGTTTCTGTAGACTCTGGTAAAGGCTCGATTTTGTCCAGAATATCTTTTGTACTATCCATATCCCGAATTAGCAGTTTATACCGTGCATTCAATAAAGCGTAGTAGACTAATATTGTTTGGTCTTCCTTAATATTATTGATTTTATTTGCAATATCTTCTTTTATTTTCTGAGACTGTAATACACGTTGTGAAATCATAGCTTGATACCATTCGTTTAATAATTTTGTGATTTCTTCTTTAGAAATAATGTCAACACTCATCTACTTCTACCCCCTTTTGTTAAATGTTATCATGACATGCTTGTTTGCATAAATAAGTTTTTGAATATTCTAACTTGAAAAAATTATTTTTGAATATTCATGTTAACAAAATGGTCCCTTTTCAAACCCCAAAAAAGAACGCACGTTTGTTTGTAGTGGAGTTAAAAAAACAAAAGTGAGGTATTACATCATGGAATATAACGGCTTTCCTGTAGTACGTGGAAGAGGTATGGTGAAATGGAATCCGTTTGCTTCAATACCGGAGCAATACGAGGAAATACATAGAATGTTTGAGGAACAATATAAAGTACCTAAACCTTTTTTAACACAAGATACTATGGAACGAATAGAAAGAGCGTTAATGCAATCTTTTCACGAGGAAGAAGAAATACATACCTCATACTATCGTGATGGAATGGTGCAAGACATGTACATAAATGTATTACATATTGAACCGATGACGAAAACTATATATTGTACAGATGCTTTTGGTTTGAATACTAAGTTTAAGTTTGATGAATTGGTGAATATAAATTAAAAGAAGCCGCCCGACAGTACTGAAGTGCACCCCAATTGTTAGACACAGCCTAACAATTGGGGTGCACTTCACATATATAGGTGGCTTTTGTACGACAAAAAAGAGCTCTGCTATACAGCAGAGCAAAAGAAAAATATATAACCCTATAAAAATAATACAAATTATTGATACTTTCAAAAGACGAAATTTAAATTTCCATCACAATAATACCTATGTTTAAGTATGAAACATTCTACCTTCACTATAGCTATGAATATTCTTATTTTAGAATTCCATAGTATCCAAATAGCTCTTTGAGAGATACCTCAATACCGAACTTCTTCAAAGAATCTTTTCTTTGTTCAAAGAGAAGTTCTAAAACTTTTTTCTTATCTTTGTCTCTTCCATAATGAATCAACCTATGACAGTTCGGACATATACTAACTATATTTCCAACAACATCTAAACTATTTTCAAAATCAATTCATTTATACGATTAATTGTGTAAGAATTATGATGTGTGATTTCTCCTAATTCCTTGTACTGCCTTACGCTTTTTTTCCATTTCACAATTACAACATTATTTTTTTGTAACTGTTTAAATTGCTCTTATTTTTCAAAGTTTTCAAAATTCATATCAATTCCCCTTTGTATGAAAATGAAATTTCTATAATAAAACTTTATAAGCTTTATATATCCATTCTTCATCTTTGTCTTCTTCCACATAAAAGATTTCTATTTTTATTTCCATACCATTTTCCATTAAAACGTGCGCTTCATATTTCCTATCTACATAACTAGCACAATCAATATTGTCTGCTACTATTTCTCTCCATTTATCAGGTAAACTATCATAAAAACGTTCAATGGCCGCTACTAAAACTAAATCTTCTAAATGAGCAGTTTTAGGGTTGTTTATTTTTAAAAACATCAAAAATGCCAAATCCCTTATATCACAAAGGATTTGGCATTTTTAAGTATCTAGAATACGCGCTAAATTTAAGGAGAAATTAACAGACATGAGTCCGGTATAATGCCGTGTCCACACCCAAGGATCGGTTACATAAAATAACGTATCTAACCTGGGAAGTCTATTAGTCTTTTCCCCTTATAGTAACACTCTCTTCTACTAAGACCTTTTCTTTCTAGGGCCTACAATTAATTTAATCGCTGTTCTCTCTTCATTATTGATAGAAATCTCTTGAAACGCTGGAACAAAAGCTAAGTCAATACCACTTGGAGCGACGAACCCTCTTGCAATCGCAATTGCTTTAATCGCTTGATTTATAGCTCCAGCCCCAATCGCTTGAATTTCCACATTACCACTTGTTCTTAGTACACCTGCTATTGCACCTGCGACTGAATTTGGGCTTGATTTTGAAGATACCTTTAATATATTTTCCATGTAAGTTGCTCCTTCTATTATTTAATCTCTCTTTCGTTACAATTTTAAATATTTTAGCGTATCTTTAATTACTATTCACACCAAAAACAAACGATGCTTCATATGTACATTTATTCTATTTTTTCTGACTTCTTCCTGCCCAGCTACACAAATAAAAACAAAAAATAAATAATCTAATATACATACGATTAAATATCATAGCTTCACCAAACGATAACATCCATACAGCAAAAGATAATATTGCTGTTTTGTCATACGAAATTAATATAGTAAAGTGAAACTTTACTCAGTGGGGGGTTTTGTTCATCCCCACCTAACTTCTTTGCTTTCGCTGAATTTTGAGGTGGGAGTCTTACTGCTCGGAAAATAGCGGGATAAACGTTTCCTCGTTACTTCAATCCATTTAGAAATCCCATTCATTTTTCTATCAAATTCTGAACCTTATCATCTTCAAAAAGTGTTAAAGGTAATACCCCAATACTACATTTCATCATTTGACCACTTTATATTCCAAATCTATCTCCTTTTATAGTACAAGCATACACGCCAATTGTGATTCATTTTCATAAACTATTATGTGTTTTACATTTATTAAGAATAGGAGGTAATATATTGGGTTCATACTATCATTCTTCAAACTCGTATAAAAAATGCTCATGCAAATCTTCTTCCAGTTCAAATAAAAAATGTTCATGTGACCATTCACATAAACGAAGCTGTCCTGCATACGGAACTTTTTGGCAAACTGAATTTATAACTGTTCCTTTTGGCAACCCTTTTCCATTTAATCACGTTGGACCTTTAGCAGGAGGCGTTTCCTTACTAAACCCTACTACTATACAATTTAGACAAGCTGGTGATTATAGAGTTTCGTTCATTTCCAGTATTAATACTACTTTAAATCCTGTATTTCCACATATCCCAGTCATAACTATATTTTTAAATAACAATCCACTTGCTAATAGTCAAGGTGACTTCGCTATTCAAATGAATACTTCATCAAATAACGAATGTCTTCAACTCGTTGGCGAAACGATTGTTACAGTGCCAGCTAATTCAACTCTTCAACTTAGAAATAATAGTGGCTTTAATCGTCAAAGTATTGTAACTTGTGACAATGGTATAAATTCAGTTGAATTAACAGTTACAAAACTAAGTTAATATTATTTCTTCACATTCAGATGCTATTTCAGCATCTTTTTTTATTGAATAACAGTTTTCTTCGACTTTTATTATCTCTCATCACGCAAAAAAAGTGCAGAATTCTTTCTAACACAAGATTTCTGCACTTTTATATTATGCTTATTTATTCTTCCTTATTTCTCTACATAAACCGACTTAACAATCGTACGATTATATGGTTTTCCTTCTTTATTCATCCCTTTTATATCCATCGTAACGTTATATACTCCCGGTTGTTTTATATCTTTCAAAGCACCTGTAAATGTATTCGTATTAACATTTTGTAATTCATTAAATTCAGAGACTAACTTACCTTCTTTATTAACGACTCTTACTGTTATGGAAAGATCCCCTTTCATTTCAGGTGCCATTGGTGATTTTTTCAGTTTATACTCAGGTTTATTTACTTTAACTTTTGTAGGTATTTGAAGAACAAATGGTGCGTCATTCTTGTAATCGCTTACAACTAAATATGCATCTTTCGACTGCTTCGCCATCATTTTGATTTTCCATTCGCCTACTTCCAATTTATCAAACTTAAATGTTCTAATTGTCGCCCCATTAAAGAAAGATTCGCCTTCACCAGTAGTTATAGCGCTATCTTTATTTGCATATATTTTTCCTTTTGGAGATACCATTTGTACTTCTACATCAGAAGAAGCAGTTAGTACAGAAACGATTCCTTCCGCTTTTTTATCAACTGTAACGGTTTGCTCTATCCACTGATTTTGTGGTAATTCGCCTCCTAAAATATTTTGATTTGAAGTTGTATTTAATTTTTCTAGATTTTCATTTGAACTAGTGCTGGATGCTACTAAAGCTGGTAATTCCACATTTGTCGTACGTAAATATGGTTCGATTCGTGTAAAAACAGCTGATCCTTTTCTTATATTGTCATGATCAAATCTGGAATCTGTAAATAAATGTGTACCGTACGATAGCTTCGCACTCCATTCATTTACTAGTCCATCATTTGAACCGTACGATGATAAATATAACCCGCCCATAGATAATGCAGAAAATGTTGGCCCCCAGCTAGTCCCAGTAGCCGTATAGTAACGGTTTAATTTAGCTGCTGGGTTATTATCTATTGTTGAACGAAACTTTGCCATTTCACCTATTTGTAACGAGTACGTACCATCATCTTTTTGACCTAATATAGAAGCTAGCCACCCTGCCCACCAACTATATGACAAATCTGCTAAATTTGAGCCGTGATGCGGTGTAGCAAGTGTAATAACATTTCCAACAAATCGATTCGCATCATATTCAACTAATGCGGCTTGTGTATCAATACCACCTTTACTATGCGCTACAATATTAACTTTTTTACCGAAATGATTATATATTTCTTCAAGTTTTTGTGCTAACAGTTTTCCGTTATCCCACTGACTAGCCGAACCTTTCCCCGCAGCATCATATAATTGTATAAACACTGTTTGATAGCCTGCTTTCAAAGCATAATCATACATATCATTTATATCATGATATACTGTCTTTCCATACCAACTATCCGCATTACCATTTCTTCCTTGTACAAAGAGAATTGGTGGTTTATTCTCATCATAATTAGCAGGTTTTTGGCCTAAAAACCATTCCCCAGGTGTAAATACTTCTGTGTCAGGAAACCCCTTTCCAAGCTCTTTTACAACTTCTGCCTGTACATTTGTGCTAATCGTTGGAGCCATGATAAAAAATACAATTAGTAAGGCCACACATCTTCTCATCAGTCTCATATTACTCCCCCTATTTTTTTGAAAGAAGGTGTTCTTTATAATATTTTATATTTTCCCTTCCTTAATAATAGCTAATCTTTGATTTTAAAAAGATGTTAGCCCTATTTTTAGAAGGTTACTAGTTGTGTACCCTCTTCCTTAACTCTCGTTATTCTCTTTGTTTCTACCTCTTCCTTTTGATAGAATACGACAAAAAAGTTTCTCAATAATTGTTAACTTCGCTACATCCAGATATTTTTTAAATCATTATTGTTTATATAAAGCATACAAATCTTGAAAAAATTTTAGTAAAAAAACATTTTATTACTAGTTAGTTATTTAAAAACATAATAAAGATATGTACTTTCTTTTCATTAAATACAAAATAATTTTAAAGGACCCTATATTGTAAGGCTTTCCTACAATTAAAAATCAAACTGAAATTTCCGAATAAACAATCATATTTCCAGAAACATATATTATGATAATTTCCGCGCACTTGAATTAACCTTGTAGAAGTACTAACCTATCGGTGAGCAGAAGAAAATTCTGTAAAAAGAAAGGAGAATACTTTATGATGACCAATTTACAAAAGGAGTTTTTTGAACGCTTAAAAATTCCTGCAAAAGAAATAACATTTGATGATTTAGATGAAATCTTATTAAAAATGGGAATGATTCTCCCCTATGAAAATCTTGATATTATGGCTGGTACTATTAAAAATATCTCAAAAGATAACTTAATAGAAAAGTTACTTATTCAAAAACGAGGTGGACTTTGTTATGAATTAAACTCCTTATTGTATTATTTTTTAATTGATTGTGGGTTTCAAGTATACAAAGTAGCCGGTACTGTTTATGATCTTTACGATAATAAATGGAAGCCCGATGATGGTCATGTCATTATCATATTAAGTCATGAGAATAAAGATTATGTTGTGGATGCAGGTTTTGCATCTCATCTCCCTTTACATCCAGTCCCTTTTAAAGGAGAAGCCATCTCCTCTCAAACAGGAGAATATCGAATTCGTAAACGAAATACTCGAAAAGGTACGCATATTTTAGAAATGAGAAAAGGAGCTAACGGAGAATCTACAAGTTTCTTACAATCTGAACCTTCAAATGAATGGAAAATAGGTTATGCTTTCACTTTAGATCCAATAGATGAGAAAAAAGTGAATAACATTCAAAAAGTGATTGTAGAGCATAAAGAATCTCCTTTTAATAAAGGAGCTATCACTTGTAAATTAACTACTTATGGTCACATATCGTTAACAAATAAAAATTACACAGAAACCTTTAAAGGCACCAAAAATAAACGACCAATAGAATCTAAAGATTATGCTCGCATTCTTCGTGAATCTTTTGGAATAACGCAAGAGAAATATGTAGGAAAAACACTAGAAAGAGGTTAGTTGACTAGAAGTATTTCATAATAAAGCAGATTCTATATTTAGAATCTGCTTTATTTTATATTTTGTTATAAATTAATTTAATTTTGTTGTTACCCTTTAATTTTCAATTATATACTCATCATCATATTTATCGTATTGTAACCCTTTCCCTATCTTTGATTCTGTAACTTGATCTCTTAAAAACGGTGCAGCACCCATTTTGCTAGTTGCAATTTCAATTCCATATTTTTTCGTTAAATGAGCTAACTCTATTAAAAACCACTCTCTTCGCAATGTAACTGGAATATCAAATGTTTTTCTTTTCATATATAATAGCACCTCTTTTATTTTCATAGCTTAAAAACATCACTGGATGCACTTATTAAAACTACCTTCCACCCCTAACATCCAATGAAACATTATAGTATATGCATGTCCATTTCAAACGTGCTATCACAAATATGATATTAAAGTTTACATAATTATATTATGTAATAATAGAAGAGAAAGGCATGTCCCTTCCTCTTCTATTATAGATATTTAAATTAAGAACATCTTGGTACACCTAAAGCTAAAAATAAACCTGCTACTCCCGCAGTAATCGGTACTTTTAACGTAATAACATCGTCTACCTTCGTTACTAAAAAGTAAGCATTACCTTCTTGTAATATACAAGTTACCAACAATTGAAATTCCATTCAAATCTCCTCCTTTCAATCGATATACTATAATTTATGAAATCTCTTTCAAAAAGTAATAGTAAATATATCTATTTTCCCTTATATGCAAATAAATGTTTATAAGTCTAGTAAAAATATTAATTTTCTAAATTTATATAAAACGTGTAATATCCAATAAGTTCCTATATAATCAATAAGAAAAATCTTACAAATGGAGGTATGAAAATGGCGATTTTGAGTAATATTGGTGCAGCTTTATTTTTTATTGCTTTTATTCTTTTAATCTTATGTATCATTTCATTCTTTAAAAAAAATGGAAAAGCAAAACAATATGGACGTCCTACCGTTATTCTTTTTATGATTTCAATTATATTAATAGTGACTGGTACAACAAAATCTGAACACCCAGTCATCGAATTTTTTGCTATTTTAAGTTTCATTCTATTTATATTCTTCCTTGTACTTGCAATATTATCTGTTATTAAGAAAACAGGTGTAGCAAAAAAACAATTTATTATTACAGCCGTATTATTTGTCATTTTTGTTGCGCTATTAGGTATTTCAGCTCCTTCTTCTGAAAAAACGACAGCAACTAGTACAAAAGTTGCCTCTAACAATGAAGAACAAAAAGATAGCGAAAAGAAAAAAGAACTAGAAAAGAAAGAGGCTGACGAAAAAACTCAAAAGCAAGAAGATGAGAAGCGTCAAGCCGAGGAACAAGCTCGTAAGCAAGAAGATGAAAAACGTCAAGCCGAGGAACAAGCTCGTAAGCAAGAGGATGAAGAACGTCTAGCTGATGAACAGGCTCGTAAACAACAAGAAGAACAAAAACGTCAGGCTGATGAACAAGCTCGTAAGCAACAAGAAGAACAAAAACGTCAGGCTGATGAACAAGCTCGTAAGCAACAAGAAGAACAAAAACGTCAGGCTGATGAACAAGCTCGTAAGCAACAAGAAGAACAAAAACGTCAGGCTGATGAACAAGCTCGTAAGCAACAAGAAGAGCAAAAACGTCAGGCTGATGAACAAGCTCGTAAGCAACAAGAAGAGCAAAAAGCACAGCAAACTCAAACACAACCTACCTCAGGAAATACTAGTAGTGCATATTACAAAAATTGTGATGCAGTTAGAGCTGCGGGGAAAGCTCCTCTATATAAAGATCAACCAGGATATAGTCGTAAACTAGATAGAGACGGCGATGGAGTTGCATGCGAATAATAGTAATAAAAAAGAAGCTTAGTAAAAGCTTCTTTTTTTACTGTAATGCCTTACATTTAATATCCCTTTCTCTTATTTAGATGTGTTCTTAAATAAATTTCATACTATTATTCTCAAAAATGACACATAATAAGTGATTTCAATCACCACATTGATTTTCATTTATCGCTATTCTTAATTTAGTAATTACATTCAAACTTTATGGAGGCGTTCATATGAAACATACATTTACTGAAACTTCTATTGTCGGTGAGATCGTTACACAATTCCCGAAAGCTAGTGATCTTTTTAAATCATATAGAATAGATTTTTGTTGTGGTGGCAATAAACCGCTTATTGATGCAATTCATGAAAGAAATTTATCAGCTACTGAAGTGCTTACAGAGTTAAATACGCTTTATAATAATATGAAACGATTAAATGAATCTGAAATTGATTGGAAAAATGCTTCTTATCGCGAATTGATTGATTATGTTATAAATAAGCATCATCGCTATTTAAATGAAGAGTTGCCACAATTAAGTCCGTATGTGACAAAAGTATTACGTGTTCATGGGGCAAGTCAGCCTCATTTAGCTCAAATTCATAAGCTATTTCATGAACTAAAGATGGAACTAGAACAACATTTAATTAAAGAAGAAACAGAAGATTTTCCATTAATTTTAGAATTTGAACAAAATCCAACTGAAGAAAACTATGTGAAGTTACGTAAAGTAGTAGATGAGTTGGAAAATGAACATAACCACGCAGGCAACATTATTAAAGAGCTTCGTAAAGTGACGAATGACTTTACTCCTCCAGAAGGAGCTTGCGGCACTTATCGACTTGTTTATCAACGCCTTGAAGCACTAGAGTCTGATTTATTTGAGCATATTCATTTAGAAAATAACATTTTATTTCCACGTGCAATTACGAGAGTGTAAATTAAGTGCAGGACATGAGTGTAAATACTTATGTCCTGTTTTTTCATTTGGTAAAGAATATACACATCCCTCTCGAATAAGTCCGAATTTTAACAATTTGTGAATCATTGTAAAAATGTGATAAATATCACATCTCCCTCTTTTTAAATTTTCTATAATAGAAATATAATCCTTTGTTCAACACTTCACATAAAAAGGGGAAACGAAAATGAAAAAACGTTTAGTTATGATCGGAAATGGTATGGCTGGCATACGTTGTATGGAAGAAATATTAAAACATGATAGTGATTCATATGAGATTACTATTTTTGGAGATGAACCACATCCAAACTACAATCGCATTATGCTCTCTCATGTTTTACAAGGCAAAACAAATATGCAAGATATCATTATGAATGAATATAGTTGGTATGAGGAAAATGAAATAACTTTGTATACAGATGAAAGGGTTCAAAGTATTAACCGAGAAGAAAAAATAATTATCACAGAAAAAAATCGTACTCTTACATATGACAAACTAATTATCGCAACAGGTTCTAGTGCTTTTATTTTGCCCGTTGAAGGTTCTACTCTTCCTGGCGTAACAGGATTTCGAACTATTGAAGATACACAATTTATGATTGATACCGCTAATGAAAAGAAAAAGGCTGTTGTCATTGGTGGTGGATTACTTGGCTTAGAAGCTGCAAGAGGTCTTATTGATTTAGGAATGGACGTATATGTCGTTCATTTAATGCCAAGCTTAATGGAGCAACAACTAGATGCCAAAGCAGCTTCTCTATTACGCGAAGATTTAGAAGCGCAAGGCATGCAATTTCTAATGGAAAAGAAAACTGTAAAAATTCTTGGTACAGACCATGTTGAGGGCATTCAATTTGAAGATGGTGAAGTTGTAGATTGTGATTTAATCGTAATGGCTGTCGGAATACGCCCAAATACGCAAATAGCAAAAGATGCTGGTTTAATTGTAAATCGCGGTATTGTAGTCAATGACTATATGCTAACAAATGATGAATCCATTTATGCAGTTGGAGAATGTGCAGAACATGACGGTATCGCATATGGACTTGTTGCTCCTCTTTATGAACAAGGTGCGATATTAGCAAAACATATAACGAATTTACAAACTGATGGATATACGGGCAGTATCGTCGGTACACAATTAAAAGTTGCAGGTTGTGATTTATTCTCTGCTGGCCAAATTTATGAAGATGACCAAACGAAAGCAATATCCATCTTTGATGAATGTAAACGTTCCTATAAAAAAGTATTAATTCGTGACAATAAAGTCGTCGGTATCGTTTTATATGGTGACACAGCTGACGGTACACGCCTCTTTAGCATGTTAAAGAAAGAAGAGGATATACAAGAATATACAGCCGCTTCCCTTCTCCACAAAGCTGGTGAAGAAAGTGCACTTGACGTTGCTACAATGAGTGCGGATGACACGATTTGCGGATGTAATGGTGTTACGAAAGGTACAATCGTTCACGCCATTTTAGAACAAGAGTTAACGACTTTTGAAGAAGTTAAGGGCTGTACGAAAGCCGCAGGTTCTTGTGGTAAATGCCGTCCGCTTGTGGAACAAGTTTTATCTCATACACTTGGAGATGCTTTTGATGCCTCAGCGCAATCTGCCGGTATGTGTGGATGTACAACTTTATCCCGTGATGAAGTCGTAGCGGCCATTCACGAGAAAGGCTTAAAATCTCCAAAAGAAGTACGAAATGTTCTTGGTTTTATACATGAAGAAGGCTGTTCAAAATGTCGTCCTGCTTTAAACTACTATTTACGTATGGCGATTCCAGAAGAATATGAAGATGATAAATCGTCCCGTTTCGTTAATGAAAGAATGAATGGTAACATCCAGCACGATGGTACATTCTCTGTTATTCCACGCATGTACGGAGGCGTTACAACAGCTGATGATTTAATGAAAATTGCTGAAGTTGCGAAAAAGTACGATGTTCCTCTTGTGAAAATTACAGGTGCAAGCCGAATCGGCTTATATGGTGTTAAGAAGCAAGATTTACCTAACGTATGGGCTGACTTACATATGACTTCGGGATATGCATATTCAAAATCGCTTCGTAATGTAAAATCATGTGTTGGTTCTCGCTTCTGCCGTTTCGGTACGAAAGATTCATTAGGACTTGGTATGTTGCTTGAACAATCATTAGAAATGGTAGATACACCTCATAAAATGAAGATGGGTGTAACGGGCTGTCCGCGTAACTGTGCGGAAGTACTGACGAAAGATTTTGGCGTTGTTTGTGTCGAAAATGGATACCAACTTTATATTGGCGGAAATGGTGGTACGGAAGTACGCGAAGCTGATTTTGTAATGATTGTCCCTACTGAAGATGATGTCCTTCGCATCGCTACAGCTTATATGCAATATTATCGTGAAACTGGTATTTATGGAGAGCGTACTGCCTACTGGACAGAACGTTTAGGCTTCGATCACATAAAAGAAATACTGCAAGATGCAAATATGGTCACTAAGTTAAATGAACGTTTCCAAAAAGCTCGTGGCACATATAAAGAAGCATGGGGACAAGCACTAGAAACGAAATCATTAAAAGCGATGTATGAAGTAGAAACTGTGAAATAAGGAGCTGTGATCTATATGATACAAACGAAAGAAAAAATAAAAGTTATGCGTGCGGAAGACCTTCCTATTCAAATCGGTAAAGAGGTGCAAATGAATGGTATGTCTATCGCCCTATTCCGCCTTTCAAATGGAGATATTCGAGCTGTAGAAAATCGTTGTCCTCATAAAAACGGACCGTTAGCAGAAGGAATTGTATCTGGAGAATTCGTCTTTTGTCCACTGCATGATTGGAAAATTTCATTACTAACAGGTGAAGTGCAAAAACCTGATGACGGCTGTATCCAAACATACGAAGTAGAAGTTATTGATGGTGACATTTATATAAACATGTAATTTACGAAAGGAAGCCTCCTCTGGCTTCCTTTTACATAAAAATAGAAGAGGTGCGATTATGAACGGATATGTATATTTAGTTGGTGCAGGACCAGGTGATGAAGGGCTTATTACAAAGAAAGCGATAGATTGTTTAAAGCGTGCAGATATCGTTTTATATGACCGTTTATTAAACCCTTTCTTTCTTAGTTATACAAAAGAAACATGTGAACTTATGTATTGCGGCAAAATGCCAAAGAATCATATTATGCGACAAGAAATGATTAACGCCCACCTCCTTCAATTCGCACAAGAAGGAAAAATCGTTGTCCGATTAAAGGGCGGAGATCCATCTATTTTTGGCCGCGTTGGTGAAGAAGCAGAAACTTTAGCAGCAGCGAACGTTCCATATGAAATCGTACCAGGTATTACATCTAGCATCGCCGCTAGTAGCTATGCAGGTATCCCCCTCACCCACCGTAACTACAGTAATAGCATCACTTTATTAACTGGGCATGCAAAAGGCCCTTTAACCGATCATGGAAAATATAATTCATCCTATAATAGCGACACGATCGCCTACTACATGGGTATAAAAAACTTACCTACAATTTGTGAAAACTTACTACAAGCAGGAAAGAAAAAAGATACACCAGTAGCCGTCATTGAATGGGGTACAACTGGTAAACAACGTGTAGTCACAGGGACACTGTCCACCATTGTTTCTATCGTCAAAGACGAAAATATTTCTAACCCTTCTATGACAATTGTTGGTGATGTTGTTACTTTACGGAATCAAATTGCTTGGAAAGAACGTAAACCATTGCACGGCAAGAAAGTTTTACTTGCATCTGCAACAAATAAAAAAAGCGCAATAAAGCAAATGTTACAAGAGTCCGGTGCAGAAATATATCAAATTCCAATTTTCCAAAAGAAAGAATACACATTAACCTCTGAACAAATTAATAAGATTTTTAACGTTGATCGTCTTGTATTTTGTTCCGCTGAGAGTGTAGACATCTTAGTGCAATCATGTAGTAAATATCATAAAGATATTCGCTCCTTACAGGCAGAGCTTCAGTATATGAACCTTTCTATTCAAGAAAAGCTTATGCAATATGGATTGTTAAGTAAACCTGCGCAATTTTCTTCGAATTCAACGATTTATTTAGGACGAAACATTAACCGAATTGCTGTTATTCAAGAAAAAATTGGTGCTGGTTCCTATATGATGACTCATGAGTACACAATTGATCATCGCTTCGATGAAATTCATTCCCGTATGCTTTCTGAATTCTCATGGGACAGCATTGTATTTGAAGGTCGTGCTTCTATTGATACGTTTCTAGCAGAAATAAAACGCCTAGGCTTTATCAATATTCTTACCCTCCCATTCTCGTATACCGACGTTCCAACTTTACACTATGCGAATAAAGTCGGTTTTCATAATGTAGATGAGCAATTACAAGACATGATTATGAAGAAAGATTTGGTGGTACGATGAAAGGAATTGTATATGTTGGACACGGGAGCCGCTTACAAAAAGGTAACGAACAATTCATTCACTTTATTCAATCTGTTATAAAAGAACGTAACGAACGGATTCAAAAAATAGCTTTCCTAGAACTAACGACACCTACCATTTCGGATGCAGTTACAGAAGCAATACTAGAGGGTGCAACTGCAATAATGATTGTACCTGTTTTATTATTTGCAGCAGCTCACTATAAACGTGATATTCCTTTTGAGATAGAGAAAATACAAAAGCAATATCCACATATAACATTTTCAGTTGTACAACCTTTTAGTACACATCCACATATGGTTGAACTTGTAGTAAAAAGAATACGTGAAACTATGCCAATGCAAGGTAGTAGTGTTTTACTCGTAGGGAGAGGCAGTAGTGATCCACAGCCGTTACATGAATTACAACAAATCGGAGCAGTCGTCGAACGAAAACTCAGTATGCCAGTATCGTGCTCCTTTTTAACGAAAGGAACTCCCTCTTTTACTGCTGAGCTCAAGGCTATAACATCGACTTCATCCCATGTATATGTCATGCCGTACCTTCTCTTTACCGGATTATTACTTCAAAAAATTAAATTGCATGCAAAAAAATACGATCACGTTACAACTTGTAACTGTCTTCAGTTTGATAGATACATGAAGTTAACATTATTAGAACGAATGGAGGAATGCATATATGTATAACATGTACCCTCTTATGTTTAATTTAAATAAAAAAGTGGTCGTTATAGTTGGTGGTGGTAAAATCGCATATCGAAAAGCGTCCGGATTAAAGGATACAGGCGCTTTTGTCACCGTTATCAGCCCAGAAATTTGCGAGGAAATGAAGGAACTTCCTTATATTACTTGGAAGCAAAAAGCTTTTAGTAATAATGATATTAAAGATGCTCATCTTATTTATGCAGCTACAAATCAACATGCTGTAAATATGATGGTCAAACAGGCCGCCCATGATTTCCAGTGGGTTAACGTCGTAAGTGATGGTACAAAATCATCGTTTCACACACCTGGTGTCATCCGACATGATGAATATGTTGTCACTATTTCAACTTCAGGTAAAGATCCATCGTTTACGAAGCATTTGAAGCAGGAACTAACATCTATATTTCCTAAACTTATAAACAAGCTTTCTCGTACTCATAAAATGTAATCTATCACTTAGCTAAAATAGTAATTAACTTTGAACAAACGTTTTTTAGAGGCGTTTGTTCCTTTTGCTTTAGTTTCGCTTTTTAGGATCAGACAAACAATTGGACAAGAATCTGTGAAGAAAAATAGCGGCAACAATTACGGACAAAAAAAGCAGTTGCTTGAGAGCAACTGCTTCAATACAGGTTTTATATTGGATATTCATTCAACCAAATTAGCGCTTGTTCATAATCATCAAAAAATCTCACAGATTCTTTCGTATTAGATTGTTGTAAATAATCCATTATCTCCCCCTCTTCAAGGAGAAATGCAATTGCCTTACTGTTATTCAAAATGATTTCATTGAAGAACTTCTCTTTCCATACTTTTTGAACAGAAAAATGATTTGGCGTGTATCCTTTTCTATCCACCAACAATTTGTATTTCCGCCCTTCAGAAATGAATTGCTGACAAACCTGCTCAAAACCATTAAACCATTCATACACATCATCTGTTTTTATATTTCCAACTAGATGGGTAACAATTATATCTCCTGAAACTGTTGTGCTGATATTCTGTTTACTCAACTTGGAATCCCTCCTTAGTTACAATTTTGCGGAAAAACCGCATAAAATCAATAAAGAAAAAATTCTTACTTGACACTCCCACCCCATCGCTATCAAACTAAGCTCATGTAACGTCAATTATAAGCGAAATTGTGTCTTTTTTCGCAAGTCTATATGTAGATGCTTTAAAGATTTGCATCCGAAATAACCCCTAATGCGTTTCCTTTTTTTGAATTAAACTGCTTGATTATCAGACATGGTACAATTGTAAACGACACCCAATATATCTAAGACTGTTTTCTTCTCATATCGATGGGATTTCCGTCCATCATTTATCGCCTCAAATCTATTCGTTTTTGCACGTATATTCAAAACAAAATATATGACAAATAAATAACGACAGTTACTGTAACAATGCTGAAAAGTGTTGAAAATAAAACGATTTGTGCATGTAGTTCAGGCTCTATTTGATACTCCATAGCAATGGTTGATGTATTTCTTGAAGTAGGAAAAGAACTTGCAATAAATAATGATTGTGCAACAATACCATCAATGTTTAGTAGATAGATCATGGCAAGTGCTAATAATGGTCCTATCAGTAACCTTCCAATTAAAGCCCATGTTATGACTCGATGGAAAAAATTAAGCTTAATGTTAGATAATTGCGCTCCTAGCAATATGATTGCTATTGCAACAAAACTATTCGCAAGCTGATTAAGAGGTAGAAAGATAGAATTAGGTATTTGAATTTTAAAAGATTGAAAGAGAACCCCTAATACAAGCGCATGAAGTACAGGCAGTCTTAGAAATGATTGAATAATACTTCCGATTGTTTTTGTTGCTGATAGTAAGTTATATATCCCATATGAATAAGTTAAAAGATTCTGGAAAATCACAATAAAAATTTGAATGGAAACCCCCACTGGATTGTGACTGAAAATCAATTGACTTACTGGTAATCCATAATTACCGGAATTCATTAACGAAATACTATTTTTTAGAGCTGCACTTTCTCCTTTTTCTAACTTTAATGTTTTTGAAATGAAATGACTTACTATGATCAGACTCAAACTATAAAGCATTAAATAGTATATTATCTGGAGCAACAAACCTGTCTCTATACTAATATCATATATATTCATAAATACAGCCGCTGGCATCAAGCAATAAGTAATAAGTGTAGATAGCTGCTTTAAGTTAAATTGGAACTTCCTTTGTAAAATTGCACCAATTAGCAGCAATATTAATATTGGTAATATTACGTCTAATATAATAAAAATAATCATTTAAAACCTCATTCTACATATATTTTAGTTGGATTAAACGCTCTCTTTTCTTTAACATATCAAATATGACTCATAAAGAAAATTATAGATTATTTATACAAATTCATAACTTTATCTTATTGAACTAAACTGTATTCTTTAGTTTAAGTGTACTTTTTTCACAATATCCGTTAGCCTTACCAAAAAATCTTGCCCTAAAAAAATCTGATACTGCAGTTACTATGCGAAGAATACTTACATCAATTCCATACTTGTCGCTTGAGTCACCTAACACACCTGATACTTGTTTATCTTGAGTGGACTTATATTTTTTTCATCTAAACATCCCGATTCAATTAAATATTTGCATTCTAAAAATGAGTTCGATCTTTAGAATAGATTTAAGATTTCCTTAACTAATCTGCCCTTTAATTAAATAACTTTTGACATCTATATTTTAAAATAAAATTCCATCAACCTTCTGTTTTTCATTTTAAAAGCACATTCTTATAGAAAACAAGCGTTTGTTGAGATAGCAATAAAAACATGTTGAAGCCTATTACTAAAAGAACCATCCCAAAATACTTTGGGATGGTTCTTTTTCCTTATTAATGATTCTTTAACATCACTAACAATTTCTCTTGGCTATACATCCATACTGTAATGATTAAACAAGCAAGTGCGACTTCTGATAACGCCATAAATCCAATTGCATAATGACCTGTTAATTGAAATAGTAATGTTAAAATTAGTGGCGGGAAGAATCCTCCTAGTCCGCCTAAAGCTGAAACGAGCCCATTTACAATACCGGCTTGTTCTGAGAAGTACATTGGAACGAGTTTGAAGATTGTACCATTTCCAATCCCTGCACAAAATGCGACTAGTAGGCAACCAAATGTATACACGTTCATACTAGGCATAAATGATAAAATAATACCTGAAAGTGTTAAACCGATAAATACGAAGATTAATATTTTAAATGGATTAAACTTATCACCGAGCCAACCACCAATCGGGCGCATAATTGTTGCGAGTACAATGAATCCGGCTGTCCGCATACCTGCATCTACTTTTTCTAATCCGAAGTGAGATACTAAAAAGTTTGGTAAGTATACTGTAAATGCGACAAATGATCCGAATGTTAAAAAGTAAAAGATACATAAAAACCAAAGTTTTTCATTTTTATATACACCTTTTATTTGTTCCATTAATGGTGTATTCACCTTTTTCTCCTTACGATCACCTAATAAAAAGTTCATAAGTGCAAATGCTGCAAGTAAAACTAAATAACATTGTACTGTCGTTCTCCAACCAACTGAAGTTGCGATAACAGGTGCTAAAAACGAAGTGATTGCTGTTCCGGCGTTACCGACACCGTAAATACCATTTACAAAACCGTGGCTCTCTTTCGGAAAGTATTTTGGTAAAGAAGTTACCCCTACTGAGAATACAGCTCCACCAATTCCTACAAATAATCCACCAATAATTAAATCCATCATAGAATTGGCAACACTAATATAAAAGACAGGAAATAATAATAGAATAAAACTAATAAAGAATAATTTTCTTGCTCCGAAACGATTTGTCCAATAGCCAATTGGAATACGAAGAACAGAACCTAAAATAACCGGTACTGCTGTTACCATAGAAATTTGTCCCGCAGTTAATGGAATATCCGCTTTAATATAAGGCATTAATGATGATAAAATAACCCATACCATAAAACCGATAACTAGATTAGAAGTTTGTAAACTTAATTGAAAATTAGGACCTTTCATCCTGTTCCCTCCTATGTATGCATAGTTATATTCATTCCCTCCAGCCTAATCACGTCCTAACATGATTAGGCTGAAAAGAATCAACCACCACTTACTGGCGGAATCATTGCTATGACATCGCCAGTTTGAATGATATCATCCTCATTTGCATACTCTTCATTTATAGCGACCATTATCTCACTTGAAATTGCTACGTTGTATTTCGTAATAAGGACTTCCTTTAGTTCAGCAACCGTAATATTTTCACAACCTATGTGTAATGCTGACTTACTTACTTCTTCTTGTAAATGTGCAAATAATAGTACTTCAATCATATTCTCATCTCCTTTCCAGGCTCACCATTTGCATACGCTACCTTCTCTAACTGATCACCTATCCATGACTCACCATCTTTCCAAAACTCTTTCTTCCATATTGGAACAATTTGTTTTATACGCTCCATAATATATTCGTTCGCCTCATAGGCAGCTTTCCGGTGTGGTGTAGAAACAGCGACGACAACAGCAAGATCAGAAATTTGTAATGTACCAATGCGATGTGTAATGGCGACATTTGTCCCAGGCCACATCTCTCCTACTTCGGTGCCAATTCTCTTAAGCTGTTTCTCCGCCATTGACTTATATGCTACATACTCTAAATATAGCGTACGACGGCCTTTCGTAAATTCTCTAACAGTACCAATGAAAGTCGCAACTGCGCCACATTCACGACGAATTACTTTGTTTGTAACTTCTTCAATTGAAATAGGTGTATCAATTACTTCATAATACGTATGTGCCATCTTGCACCTCTTATCTTTGTATAAGTTAGCAATCTATTTTTCTATTATTTGTATGATCGAAGTGGTTCTTCCCACGGCCACTCACTTCCGGCGCTTGATTCTAATAACAGTACCGAGACAGTTATTCCTGCTTTAAATCCTCTCGTTCCTCCCGGCAGGACGATACATGCATTCGCCCCTGCAAGTGAAGAAATTGCACTAGATTTGTCTAAACCAACTGGTGTAGCTTGCAATGTTCCATCTACAATTTCCACTTTCCCTCGTACAAAACGAGTAAATGGGTTTGCTTTCAGAAAGTCTTTCTGTAATATTGCCTCTGTACGATATACGTGCGAATCTTTTCTATGCAAATATGTTCCAATGACTGGCCGAACATATAATTCACAACCGACATAACAAGCTGAAGGATTACCAGATAGACCAAATAATAGTTTTCCTTCTAGCTCAGCTACAGTTGTCACACTTCCTGGTCGCATCGCTATTTTGTTGAAAAGCACATTAGCTCGTAATTCCTCATAAATAGCAGGTAAATAGTCATAGTCTCCTACCGAAACGCCACCAGTTGTAATTAAAATATCGACTTCTTTTATCGCTTTTTTCACAGTGTTATAACACGTCTCAAAATCGTCAGCGAATTGTCCATAATACTGTACAACTCCGCCCGCTCGTTCAACTTGAGCAGCTATCATATAGGAGTTACTATTTCGAATCTTCCCTGGCTTTAATTGTTCATGTACTTCAAGCAGTTCGCTTCCTGTCGTTACAATTCCGATAACCGGCTGTTTTACAACGTAAACGGTACTATAACCAAACGTAGAAAGAAGCGCCACTACTCCAGGGTTAATAACAGTCCCTTTTTTCACAAGGATGGTATTTTGTTTTACATCTTCACCTTTAAAAGAAATGTTATCCCCAGCAATAAAGGAGCGTTTCAATTTCATATAAGTCTTTTCACTTTCTTCAAATCCTTCAGTTAGCTCTAACATAACAACTGCATTACATCCGGCTGGAATTGCGGCACCTGTCATAATACGGAAAGTTTGAAATGGTTTCACTTCTTCTGGAAAAACAAAACCTGCTCCAATTTCGCCAATCACTTCAAACTGAATGGGGTTACTACTACTCGCTTCTTTTGTATCTTCTGCTCGAATCGCAAACCCGTCGTATGGAGAGCGATCAAAGTGAGGGACATCATGATCTGCAATAACATCTTCTCCAAGAATTCTTCCGTAACTTTCTATAAGAGAAACCTTTTCTATTTCACCTTGATGAGCGTATTTCATTACACGTGCCACTGCTTCTGCCACCGGAATTGGTATACGTTTTTCTAACATTCTTTTTCACCTCGTTTTAATAAGGGGCAACGCTCTTTCTGTTCATCCTATATATTTTGCGTATAATCGTTTTGCTATTTTCACATCATTTGTTCCATGAATAAATGCCCTACCGTCTGTAAATAAAACGAAACGATATTCATCAATTAGAAATGATAGTAAGTAAGGCGTTTTTTGGACATGTACACTTTTTTGTAATCGTTTTTGAATTTCGTTTAAATTAAGATCTCTCTTTATTCCTGAACGGATTTGAACTGTATTCCGTCCGCATAGCACTTCCGTTTTCATCTGCGCTTCAAATGCTAGACTTGGATACGTTCGTGATTTCCCACAAGATGGACATGTACTTTTTTTCTGTCTATTTACTTTTAATGAAAGATATTGATTGTTCCAAATATCAAATGATAACATCGTTCCTCTTAACGACTCATAATCATCCACCAATATTTTCATCGCCTCTGTTACTTGGTGAGCAACGACCATTTGTACAGCTGGCTGAATGATTCCGGCTGTATCGCATGTTGCACCGCCCATAGGATGATCCATTAGACAGCGAAAACATGGTGTTTTCCCAGGAAGAATTGTATACGTTACACCGTAACTTCCAATGCATCCACCATATATCCAAGGTATATTTTCTTTTTGTGAAATGTCATTTATAAGTAGGCGCGTATCGAAATTGTCAGTCGCATCTATGATGAGATCCACTTCTTTTGTTAACTCTTCTATTTCTTGCATTGTGACATCCGTTACAACTGGTACAATTTTCACTTCAGAATTAATCTTCCTTACATGTTCTGCCGCTGCAATTGCTTTCGGTTTGCATTGCTGCGCATCTTCTTCTATGTATAACTGTTGCCGCTGTAAATTACTCCATTCCACGTAGTCACGGTCAGCGATTGTCAATTTCCCAATTCCCATCCTAACGAGTGTTTCTGCATTCGCAGCTCCTAATGCACCTGCACCAATTAGGAGCACATGCTTTTCTCTTATTTTTCTTTGTCCTATTTCACCAATTCCAGAAAACAATATTTGCCTTGCATATCGCTCTTGCATAGGGAATCCTCCTCTCACTATCCGCCAATGTAGGACATTTCAACTTTTGGACGTTGATTTGTACTTTCCGCCGTTCTTTCATCTGAATATCGATCTGTTCTATATCGCCATGTATGTTGTAAAATTTTTAATAGTGATGCATCAGAAATATTTCCTCGAAGAAGCGTTCGCAAATCCGTTCCTTTCGTTCCAAATAGACACGTGAAAAACTTGCCGTCTGCCGAGATACGAGCTCTCGTACAAGAAGAACAAAATGACTCAGATACTGAAGTAATAAACCCAACTTCTGCATCGCTCCCTACATATCGATACAATTTCGCAACTTCTCCAAAGTAACGAGGCTGAGCGGGCTCAACTGGATATACGCGATTAATCTTCTCTATTAATTGTTCCTTCGTAATAACTTGTTCAAAGTTCCAGTCGTTTGTACTGCCCACATCCATAAACTCTATAAAACGGAGCTGAATGTCTTGTTCTTTAAAATAACGAGCCATACGAAGAATTTGACTATCATTCATTCCTTTTTTTACGACCATATTTACCTTTACTTCTAATCCAGCAGCCTTTGCTGCTTCAATTCCTTTCAGTACAGGTTTTGTATTTACATTTCGTCCATTAATTTTTTTGAAGACATAATCCTCTATCGCATCTAAACTAATATTTACACGTTTTAATCCCGCTTCTTTTAACGCCTTTGCTTGTTTTGCTAAATGAATACCGTTTGTTGTGAGTCCAATATCTTTTAAGCCTTCTAGCTTTGCAAGTCTTGCAATTAACATCGGTAAGTCTTTACGCAATAACGGTTCACCGCCAGTAAGCCTAATTTTATTGACTCCCAGACTTATAAATAATCTCGCTAATCTTTCTATTTCATCAAACGTTAATAAAAGCTCTTCCTGTAAAAAAGCGTAATCAGGTCCGAACACTTCAGCAGGCATACAGTATGTACACCTAAAATTACAACGATCAATAACTGAAATACGTAAATCTTGAAGTGGCCGTTCTAAAGAATCTTTCATGTTCTCGTGCATCTATATCCCTTCTTTTCTGCTGTAATCCTTAGTAAGCTTTCATTTTTTTATTTGCCTTCATTATAAAAAAGAAGCTACATATTCAATGTGACTTTTCTCACATTACTTTCCCCATTCAAAAATTCTTCACAAATCCGTTCGAATTTTGTTCACATCTTTAATCTCATCCACTTTGTCTATTGAATTTTTCAAACTAAAAATTGAAAATCACTTCCCCCTTACGGTCATTGAAATTTCAATGTATTTTTAAAATAGCTCTTGCATTTTCATCATACTTACACTCAAAATAGGAAATGTATTGCTTATAAGAAGAAAGGTGATCACTGTGGCAAACAGTATGACATTATCTCAAGATTTAAAAGAATTACTTGCATCTGTTGAATATAAAATGCAAATTAAAAAAGGTAGTTTTATTTTTCAAGAAGGTATGGAGGCAACAGAGCTCTATATCATCCACTCAGGAAAAGTACAAATTAGTAAATTAAGTGCTGACGGGCAAGAATTAACACTCCGTATTTGTTCGGCATACGACATTATTGGAGAATTAACATTATTCACGGACAATGCGAAGTATTTATTAAATTCAAAATGCCTTGAAGATGTTGAAGTAGGGGTTATAAAGCGTGAAACCTTAGAAAAAGCATTGCTCCAAAAACCCGCACTTGTATTTGAATTTATGAAATGGATTAGTGAACATTTAAGAAGAATGCAAACGAAGTTCCGAGATTTAGTATTACACGGCAAAAAAGGTGCCCTGTATTCTACTCTTATACGAATGACAAATAGTTACGGTGTATTAAAAGAAAATGGGATTCTCATCGATTTACCATTAACGAATCAAGAACTTGCTAATTTCTGTGCAACTTCACGTGAAAGTGTAAATCGAATGTTAAATGAATTAAAAAAGCAAGGTACAATTTCTATTCATAAAGGAAAGATTACAATCCACGATTTACAATTTTTAAAATGTGAAATTGCTTGTGAAGATTGCTCTGCCTCTGTTTGTAGCATTGATTAGCATCTTATTTAGATGCTAATCTTTTTTCAATTTAAGCTACTTATTAACGGTTATTCCCTATATAAACAAAAACGAGGCCTTCCATATTAGACCTCGTTTCGTTTTAACCATTAGCTCCTATCCGTTTACAGCAGTATTATTTTTTCAACTCATTAGGAATACGTCTTCTGTAAATTACATAACTACGGCTTACATATTTAATTGGGGCACTAAATACATGTACAAGTCTTGTAAATGGCCATACTGCGAATAAACCCATTCCTGCAAGAATATGAATTTTAAACCATACTGGTACTTCCATCATATATTCAACTTTCGGTTGGAGAATAAAGAGACTTCGGAACCAAGGGCCAATCGTTGTACGATAATCAAATCCTTTTGAATCTATATTTAAAAATGTTGAAGAAAGTCCTGCTAGCATTACGATAAGTAATAAAATAAGCGCAATATAATCTCCCTTTGTACTCGTTGCAATGATACGCTTTACTGTTACACGGCGGTACGTTAATATAATTAAACCGATAATAGAAGCAATACCTGCCGGAAGCCCAAAACTAATTGCTACTACATGATACATATGCTCAGAAATACCTATTGAACGATATACAGCTTCTGGAATTAAAATCCCCATAACATGGCCGCCAATTACGAACATGATCCCAAAGTGGAATAATAGACTTCCGACCCGGAGCATCTTCTTTTCTAATAGTTCACTAGATTTTGATGTCCATCCAAATTGATCATAGTTGTATCTAAAAATATGTCCACCGATAAAGATCGCAAAAATGATATAGGGAAACAATACCCAAAGAAATTGATCCATCATTTTGACAACGCTCCTTTCTAATTTGTCTGTACACCCCATGTTTCGATAGCGAGTAGCACAGACGCAAGAATTGGTTCATACATACTACCCGCTTCTTTTAATTGAACATGTAATGCTTGTATATTTTCCGTGTATTTACTCATAATTGGTTCACTGTCTTGCTCATTTGCATTTGCAAAAAACTCAAGTAAAAGTGGTAAATAGTCAGGTAGTTCTTTATCTGTTACGCTAAAACCTGATTTTTTATAATGTTGTTTTAACTCTAGTAATTCAATACCTCTTTCTCTTTGTTCACCAGTGTTCATATAAGTAAGATACATATTTGTTTTCTTCCCAAAATCGAATGTATATACGTAACTATCAATGAATTGATCATTCGTTTTATCTAGCGCTTGCTTTATAAAGCCTGTAAGTGACGCTTTAACGTCTTCTTGTTCTATTGTTTCAACCTCTTCTTGCAATTCAGTTAAAGCTTCTCTCCACCCTAGTTCAGGATAGGAGAGAAGAAAAGAAGAACAAGAAAAAGCTGTTTGTAAACTTTGTTTCATAATTTTCTGCCCCCTTTATTTAAGAAATTGTCATACAAGAGCCTGGACCACCTGTGAATGATAAACCACAGCTTCCTTGTTCGCTATATAAATCTGCCACTTGTTCACGGTGAGATGTCGGAATAACGAAGCGATCTTTATATTTCGCGATAGCAAGAAGACGATACATATCTTCTACATCCTGTTTCGTTAAACCAAGTTCTTTTAATACAGCTTCATTTGGCTCTTTATTAATTTGAAGTGCTCTCATATGCGTTCGCATAACAGCCATTTTCTTCAATGTAAGACGAATGTGTGATTCATCCCCCGCAGTGAGTAAATTCGCTAAATATTGAATTGGAATACGCATATTATCAATAGCAGGGAAAATCTCTTCTGCTTGCCAGTTACTACCTTTTCCCTCCACCATATTCATAATCGGGCTAAGCGGCGGGATATACCAAACCATTGGCATTGTACGATACTCTGGGTGAAGAGGTAGAGCAATTTTCCAATCGATAATCATTTTATAAATTGGCGATTGTTGCGCCGCTTTAATCCATTCTTCAGGAATTCCTTGTTTTTTCGCTTCAGCTGCCACTTCTGGATCATTTGGATCTAGAAAAACAGTAAGCTGAGATTCATATAAATCTTTTTCGTCTTCAACAGAAGCTGCTTCTTTTACTTTGTCAGCGTCATATAGCATTACCCCAATATACCGAATACGTCCTACACATGTTTCCGAACAAATCGTTGGCATACCCGCTTCAATACGTGGGAAACACATTGTACATTTTTCAGCTTTATTCGTTTGCCAGTTAAAATACACTTTTTTATATGGACAAGATGATACGCAGAATCTCCATGCGCGACATGCATTTTGATCGACAAGAACAATCCCATCTTCTTCACGTTTATACATCGCACCAGATGGACAAGATGATACGCACGAGGGATTCATACAATGTTCGCATATGCGTGGTAAATACATCATAAAGACGTTTTCAAAATCTGTTTTAATTTCTTCTTCCATTTTCTTTACGTTCGGATCTTGCAATCCTGTTATATGTCCGCCTGCTAAATCATCTTCCCAGTTTGGACCCCATTCAATTTTGTCGATAAATTCGCCTGTAATTGCTGATTTCGGACGAGCAACTGGTTGATGCTTACGTTGCGGACTATTTGTTAACGTTTCATAATCATAATTCCAAGGTTCAAAATAATCATCAATTGTTGGTTGATCTGGATTGTGGAAAATGTTCATAAGACGTTTCATTTTCGAACCAGATTTCAGCTGAATTTCACCATTTTTCAATTCCCAACCGCCTTTATATTTCTCCTGATCTTCCCATTGTTTCGGATAACCAATTCCAGGCTTCGTTTCTACGTTATTGAAGTACATATATTCAGCACCTGGACGATTTGTCCAGGTGTTTTTGCACGTTACGCTACAAGTATGGCAGCCGATGCATTTATCTAGATTCATTATCATTCCGACTTGTGCTTTAATCTTCAAGCCAATCTACCTCCTTCAGTTTGCGAATTACAACGTTTAAGTCACGCTGGTTCCCAGTCGGACCGTAATAGTTAAATCCATAACTTAATTGACCATATCCACCAATCATATGTGTCGGTTTTACGTGAATTCGAGTTGGACTATTATGCGTTCCCCCGCGGTTACTTGTTAATTTCGTACCAGGTACGTTAATGTGACGATCTTGTGCATGGTGCATAAACGCCATTCCTCTCGGTATACGATGCGTTACAACAGCACGGGCTACAACAACACCGTTACGATTAAAGCACTCAATCCAATCATTATCTGCTACACCAGCTTCTTCAGCATCCTCTTTATTCATCCAAACAGTTGGACCACCTCTAAACAGCGTTAACATCGGTAATGAATCGAAATACATACTATGAATGGACCACTTATTATGCGGCGTTAAATAATTTAACGTAATCTCTTTTCCTTCTACTTCAGGTCGTGATTTACGGAACGGTTTATGTTGCAGAATCGGTTTAAACGTTGCCATCGTTTCACCAAATTCTTTCATCATGTCATGATCTAAGTAGAAAGATTGTCGTCCAGTGATTGTTCTCCAAGGGATGAGGCGTTCCACATTTGTTGTAAACGGTGAGTAACGACGTCCACCTTTTTCAGAACCTGTAAAGGCCGGAGAAGTAATTACTGTTTTTGGCTGCGCTGTAATTTGTTCAAATGTGAAGCATTCTTCTTCACGTTCTTCTGCTAAATCACGTAATTTTAAATCCGTTTGTTTTTCAAGTGCTTCCCATGCTTTTACAGCCATATGACCATTTGTTGTAGAAGAAAGTGTTAATACCGCTTCAGCAGCATTGATTGCTTCTTTTATGTCTGGGCAACCTTTTGCAATAGAATCCGTTCGAACAACTCCTAATCGACTCTTTAATTGCTCATACTCTTTTTCTGCGGACCAAGAAATCCCTTTCGTACCAATCGGTTGTTTTCCCGCATTTGGTCCTAACGAAGTCATTTTGTCATAAATTGTTTTATAATCTCTTTCAACAACATGAATTTGTGGCATTGTTTTACCTGGTATTGGCTCACACTCACCTTTGCTCCAATCTTTAATCTTGCCAAGTGGTTGCGCTAATTCTTGCGGTGTATCGTGAAGAAGTGGCGTTGCAACAACTTCTTTCATTGGTTCAAGATCAATTTTCTTCGCTAAATCTGACACAGCTTTAGAAAGTGAAGTGAAAATATCCCAGTCAGAGCGCGCTTCCCACGGTGAACCGATTGCTGGATTAAATGGATGCACAAATGGATGCATATCTGTACTACTTAAATCATGTTTTTCGTACCAAGTTGAAGCAGGTAAGACGATATCAGAATAAAGCGCTGTTCCAGCCATACGGAAATCTAAGTTAATGAGTAAATCTAACTTCCCTTCTGGTGCTTCTTCATGCCATTTAATTTCTTCTGGTCGTAATGAATCACTATCGTCATTCATTAACCCGTTTGTTGTACCTAATAAATGTTTTAAGAAATATTCGTGTCCTTTACCAGAACTTGAAATTAAGTTCGCACGCCATACGAATAAGTTGCGCGGGAAGTTGTTTTTGTTATCTGGATCTTCAATCGCAAATTTTAGTTCTTTTTCTTTTAATCTTTGTGCAACATATTTTCCGATTTCTTCTTGCGTTGTTGCACCAGCAGCAACAGCTTCTTTATATAATTCAATCCCATTTTTCTCGAATGTCGGATACGAAGGTAGCCAGCCAAGTCGTGCCGCTAATACGTTGTAATCACCGTGATGTTGATAACGAGAGTTGCCTTCTACTGGTGATGCTAGATGTCCAACCGGTGTATCTTCATAGCGCCATTGATCTGTTACGAAATAGAAGAAAGATGTACCATTTTGTAATTTCGGTGGCCCTTGCCAATCTTTTGCCATCGCGATTGTTTGCCATCCTTCTGCTGGTCGTAATTTTTCTTGCCCAACATAATGCGCCCATCCCCCGCCGTTTACTCCTTGTGCTCCAACTAGAAGAACAAGATTTAAAACTGCGCGATAAATCGTATCAGAATTAAACCAATGGTTAATACCAGCTCCAACAATAATCATCGAGCGACCATTTGTATCAACGGCATTTTGTGCGAACTCACGAGCGATTTGAATAATTAGTTCTCGTTTCACTCCTGTCATTTTCTCTTGCCATGCAGGTGTAAACGGTACATCATCATTGAAGTCTTTCGGCTCTTGTCCGCCAAGCCCTCGGTTCACGCCGTAATTTGCTAACGTTAAGTCGTATACAGTTGTAACGAACACTTCGCCTTCTTCTGTCATAACCTTTTTCACTGGAATTGTACGTTCTAATACTTTGTTTCCATCATCAGAGAAGTACGGAATTTGTACAGTTCCAATCGATTCTTCCATTCCAAGTAAAGAAAGACGTGGGTCAATCTTTTCACCTGTTTCTTCATCTTCTAAACGCAAGTTCCATTTCTTTTCGTTATCCCAACGTGAGCCCATTGTGCCTTGAGGTGTTGCAAAATCATTCGTATTCTCGTTCCAAAGAACAGGCTTCCATTCTCCTAACTTCGTTTCGCGTCCAATATCAGAAGCGTTTAAGAAACGATCAGCAACGAATTGATCTCCTTTTTGTTTCAATGTGACAAAGAAAGGAAAATCAGTATATTGCTTCGCATACTTTGTGAAATATTCCACTTGATTATCTACGTAAAACTCTTGTAAGATCACATGCCCCATTGCCATCGCAAGTGCACCATCTGTACCTTGTTTTACACTAATCCAATCATCGGCAAACTTTGTAGATTCAGCGAAGTCAGGACTGACAGAAACGACTTTCGTTCCTTTATATCGAACCTCTGCTAAAAAGTGAGCATCTGGTGTTCTCGTCATCGGTACATTTGAACCCCATGTCATAATGTAACCAGAGTTATACCAGTCACTACTTTCTGGTACATCTGTTTGATCGCCCCAAATTTGAGGAGAAGCTGGTGGTAAATCTGCGTACCAATCATAGAAACTAAGCATTGGCCCGCCCATAAGTTGCATAAAACGACTACCAGCAGCATGACTTAACATCGACATAGCTGGAATTGGTGAAAAACCAACATTTCGGTCTGGACCGTATTTCATTACTGTGTAGAGTAATGAAGCAGAAACAAGTTGTAACACTTCATCCCAATTCGCACGAATGAATCCCCCTTTACCACGTGCCTGCTTATACTTGCGTGCTTTTTCAGGGTTTTCCACAATGCTTTTCCAAGCATCTAGTGGTGACTTGTTATTTTGTAATTCCTCTTGCCACATACTCCAAAGAACACCACGTACATACGGATATTTCACACGAAGTGGACTATAAATATACCAAGAAAAACTCGCTCCACGCGGACATCCTCGTGGTTCAAAATCAGGCATATCTGGACCTGTAGTTGGATAGTTAAGCTCCTGTCCTTCCCAAGTTACGATTCCATCTTTCACATATATATTCCAGCTACATGAACCAGTACAGTTCACACCATGTGTAGAACGAATTACTTTATCATGCTGCCAACGCTTTCTGTACACATTCTCCCATTCACGATCTTCATATGTTTCTTGAGTATGATTATCGTTATAACGATCTATTGGTGAAAAATATTTTAAACGTCTCATTAGTGCTGAAGGTTTCTTCTTCATACTGTTCACTCCTTTAATACGTCTCTCTTACATACCCTTACTATAAGAGAGGTTGTAAAATACAGATGTGACATTTCGCACAGTTCAAGAGATTGTCAAAAATTCAGTAGAAAATAAGTTTGTGAGAAAATCTTTTATTCCGTTTTGAAGGGTTATGATTAATCGTGATTATTAGGAGAATGGTATTTTGAGGTATCGACTATTTTGCAAAAGAAAAACGCAGGAGAAATTCCTACGTTTTTCTTTATAAATATATAAAAAAGAGTTTTGATATTATTTCAAAACTGCCATAAGAAAGAGTTTAGAAATTGTATATAAGGAATTTTTTCTTTAACAATACTATTTTATATCCAGACATATTTTACATAAAACTACAAATCATTATTTACTGTATTGCCCTTAGTTACGGAAACAATTATACTAGATGTAATCGAAATAAATATTCTGAATATTCTTAGAATTAATGACAAAATTTTTACTACCTGCAAATATAATTATAAATTTGTCCACTAAATAGATTAGAAAACGATAATAAAATTAGGAGGATTACGATGCCCCAGCTTGATTCATTACATCCCACTGTAGAAAAAATAATCAATAATATTGAAAAAATAATGGTCGGAAAACGAAAAGAAACAATCTTAGCTTTGACAGCTCTCTTAGCTGAAGGTCATGTGCTATTAGAAGATGTTCCTGGTGTCGGCAAAACAATGCTAGTACGTGCTCTTTCTAAATCCATTGATGCGGATTACAAGCGAATTCAATTTACACCTGATTTACTGCCATCAGATGTAACAGGAGTTTCTATTTATAATCCGAAAGAGCTCCAATTTGAGTTCAAGCCTGGACCAATTATGGGGAATTTTGTACTTGCTGATGAAATTAATCGTACATCTCCTAAGACACAATCTGCTTTACTTGAATGTATGGAAGAAGGCAATATTACAATAGATGGCATTACAAGGCCTTTACCAAAGCCGTTCTTTGTCATGGCTACACAAAATCCGGTCGAATATGAAGGAACATATTCTCTACCAGAAGCTCAGCTCGATCGTTTCTTATTGAAACTAAAAATGGGATATCCTACACCAGAAGAAGAATTTGAAATTTTAAACCGGATGGAAAAAACAAATCCACTCTCTCAATTACAGGCCATTACTACAATAGAAGAATTACTTTATTTACAACAAAGCGTACGGGTAGTAAGTATGGACAAAGCAATTAAGCATTACATTGTAAAGCTTGTTAATCAGACTCGTACGTATAGCTCTATACAGCTAGGAGCAAGTCCACGTGGCTCAATTGCTTTAATGAAAGCTTCACAAGCTTATGCATTTATCCATGGCAGAAATTATGTTATTCCAGACGATGTTAAATTTTTAGCTCCTTACGTTTTAGCGCATAGGCTCATTCTAAAAATGGAAGCAAAATTTGAAGGGATAACAGGAGAACAAGTTATCGCAAAAATCGTTGCACGAACTACCGTGCCGACTCAAAGGACGATGAACCCTTGATGAAACAAATGCTGCGAGCGCTATATCACGTTATGAAGTTATTGCTACTCCCTTTATGCCTAGTCTTAACATTTGTGTACGCTATGTTTCAAGGAGGGTTTGTAAGTTGGTTTTTATTTTACAGCACAATTCCCATTGCTCTTTATTCACTACTACTCCCCTTCTACGCTTTACGGGACGCTGAAGTAAAACGAACAACAAACCAAAATGGATATGTAGTAGGAGAACAATTTGTAAGCACGATTACAATAAAAAGAAAATTTCCTTTTCCCTTACTTTATTTAGTTATAGAAGATGAACTGCCACCACAATTTATAAGTTGTAAACAAACAAAGATGAATAAGGTAGTACTCTTCCCAGGATTGAAACGAAATATTTCGTTTCAATATGTTATTGACACAATCCCTAGAGGCGAGCACACTTTTTCAAGCGTTCGTGTCAAAACTGGCGATTTATTCGGCATGATGGAGAAAGAAGTAACTTTTTCAGTTCCAGATACATTTTTAGTCTATCCCCAGTATGTAGATATAGCGTATCGACAATTGGAAAATCATTTCGAACAAGGAGCGCTTTCAGCAAATATAAATTCTGCAAAAGACTCTACAATCTCTGTCGGTGTCAGAGACTATAAACCTGGAGATCGCTTTTCATGGATTGATTGGAAAGCAACTGCACGAACAAACAATATTATGACAAAAGAGTTTGAACAACAGCGCAGCCATAATATCATGATATTCATAGACAGAACCGAGTCTCCTCTATTCGAATCAGTCGTCACATTTACTGCCTCTATCGTAAGGGCTGTCTTGAAACAAAATTCACCAGCATCATTCGTGTCTATCGGAAAAGAACAAACTATTTTCCCTTTAGATAATGGAGATACGCAGTTACAACAAATCCTTTGTCATTTAGCAAAAGTACAAGCAGACAGTGTATTCCCGCTCTCCCAGAGTGTAGAAATAGAACTAAGAAAAATTTATGAGCCCGTCACGGTTATACTCGTGACAAGTAATCTTTCTCCCGATATTCAAAAGGCGGCTGATTGTGCTGCTATAAGAAATAGAAAATGTATGATTTTTGTCGTGAAAGAAAAAGCGAATCAACTTTCACACCGAGAACTCAGTATATTAGAAACTCTAAAAAAACGACAAATATTTGTAAACACGGTTTATGAAAACCGGTATACAAACGTGTTTTTTGAGGTGAGCAAATGATAACATTACAAGCAAAATACAAGTGGGATACGAACAAATTCTTCATGCATGCATGTGTATTTCTTCTTTTACTAGAATGGATAAGACCTCTTATAGGTATTACAAATGTAGGTAGATTAGATATTTTCGTAACATTTATAGGAATTTGCTTCGCTCTCTCTTTTTTTCAAACGAGGTGGCAGATTCCAATAAAAATTGTCACAGTCCTATTTATCATTCATTCCCTATATTATAAAAATGCTTTTATAAATCCATCTTGGCTAACAACACTCTTTTCTGATATGTCTCGAAATTCCTCCCTATTTTTCCAAGGGAATTTACTAGATATTTCTCCAGTTTTTCCGACGGTTTTATTTTTTCTCTCATTTTGGTTTTTGAGTTCTTTCACTTCATTTTGGATTATTCATAAAAAACGTGGGTTTTTATTTCTTGTATTGACTATTATTTATATCGCAACTTTTCATAACTTACATTTATACACTGCAAACTACGCTATTATTCGTACTGTTGTCATCGGCTTTTTTATGCTTAGTCTTCTTCAAGTAGAACGGATAAAAGAGCGCGAACACTTACAAAATTATGCTAGGGAAATCTCAAAATTACTTAGACCACTTACAATATTTATTGTATTATTAGCAACCATCGCATACTTTGCTCCAAAATTTGGCCCTCAATGGCCAAACCCAATGGATTTTTTAAAATTCAACACATCTGAAGCAAGTAAAGAACAAAAAGTTTCTACAATTGGGTATGGTTTAGATGACTCGCGATTAGGTGGTCCTTTTAAGGCGGATCCTACAATTGTTTTCACAGCACGAACGCAAAACAAACAATATTGGCGAGTAGAAACAAAAGATTTTTATACAGGAAAAGGCTGGGAAATTTCTGAAAATCCGAAAAAGGTTTCTTTTAAAAATAAAAACGACGTCGTAAGCTGGTACGAACAAAATACAAAAACGGAAACGACTGAGGCAACAATTACCATGCTAAAAAGTTATCCTCACCTTACCTATCCAGCAGGATTAGTATCAGTTGAGGCTTCTTCTGATGTATCATACAGTGTTAACTCGTTTTCAGAAAAAATTTATACAATGAATGGAGACTCTTCTACTACTTTACATTCGTATAAAGTAACATATGAGATCCCTGAGTTTTCCATAGAAAACTTGAAAGCTGTAAAAACAAATGAAGGTCAAGAAACAAATCCTTATTTTATGACAAAGTACACACAACTTCCCGAGTCATTACCACAGCGCGTAAAAGACTTGGCTGCCAATCTTACAAATGATAAAGACAACCGATATGATAAAGTATTAGCTATTGAAAATTACTTCACAGACAACTCTTTTACATACGAATCAACGAATGTCTTATTTCCTGCCAAAAGCCAAGATTATGTAGATCAATTCCTTTTCGATACAAAAAGCGGCTACTGTAATAATTTTTCGACGTCTATGATTGTACTACTTCGTTCTGCCGGGATTCCTGCTCGCTGGGTAAAAGGCTATACAGAAGGAACTCTTGACAATACACTTGCCTCTGCAGAAGGTGCGGATGTTTATACAATCACGAACGATAACGCACACTCTTGGGTCGAAGTATATTTCCCAGGATACGGATGGATTCCATTCGAACCAACAAAAGGATTTACCAATCCCTATAATTTTATAAATAATACGCCTGCTCCTATTTCACAAAATAGCGAAGCAAATAATTCTAATAACGAGCAAATACACCAACGAAATAATGAAGCAAAACTTAAAAGTTTAATAGAACATACAGAAGAAGCTTCTACTAAAAAGGTCACAAATTCTAAAACTAGTTTTTCTTGGTGGTACGTATTCCTCTCTACGATACTAATTAGTATTATGGGATACATTCTCTTCATCACTAGAATGAAATGGATGACATTTCTTATTATTCATTTCTATAGATACCGAAAAGATGATGCTGTTTATCAAAAAGCTTACGGTGCACTTTTAAAACAATTTGCGAGAATTGGCATACCACGGGGTGAAAGTCAAACATTCCGAGAATACGCTCTCCATATCGATACACTTTACAAATCGGCCGATATGCAACAACTTACTGCCAGTTATGAGAACGCTATGTATCAACAGGGGCAGGCTGCAGCAGAATGGAAGACATCCGTACACTTATGGGAAGTGCTTATGAAAAAAGCAGGTTCTCTACCTAAATCAGATGGCTTTGATACAGTTATTTAATCTTGAAAATGTGAGTTTAAAGAAAACGTCTCAAAGAACTACATTGTTCTTTGAGACGTTTTTTAATAAAGTGAAACTCCTAATTATTCTCCAAGTACCTTCTCAATCTCAACCTCTAAATCTACCGGCTTCGTCTGCGGCGCAAAACGCCCTACTACTTTCCCGTCTTTTCCGATTAAAAACTTCGTAAAATTCCATTTCACTGCTTTCATACCGAGTAAACCTGGTGCTTGTTCTGTCATGTATGTATATAAAGGATGAGCCTTATCACCTTTCACATCAACCTTTGCAAACATTGGGAAGTTTACACCGTAGTTTAATTCACAAAAACTAGTAATGTCCGCTTCTGTACCTGGTTCTTGTCCCCCGAATTGGTTACAAGGAAATCCGAGTATTTCGAGTCCTTGGTCTTTATATTTATCATACACCTCTTGTAATCCTTTATATTGCGGTGTGAAACCACATTTACTAGCTACATTTACAATAAGAAGTGCTTTTCCTTCGTAATCTTTTAACGATTTTTCTTCACCTGTAATTGTTTTAGCTGAAAAATTATAAACTGTCATTGTCTTTGCCCCTCTCTTCACTATCATTCTATGTTTATACTATACTACATTCGTGAATATACAGCTCTTATTACGTACTTATACGCTATAATGATAGCGCTTTATTTCCGTTCGAAAATTCGGCACAAACTACTAGACTTTTATGATGGAAAGTTTTACAATCGAAATGTGAATAAAATGTGACAGTTTATATTCCATTATAAAAGAAAAGGATGGTGTTCATTATGAAAACTGCACAACATGAAACGATTTCAAATCGCGAGTTTTATTTCGTACTATATATGATGTTATTGTATGTTACTGGCTGGGTAATCGATGTAAATGGTTTATTCTTAAGCTCCTACTTTAATTTAGCAGGAGAAATTATGCTTCCATTAGTTGGTGGGATTGTTGGACTGTTCATTATGTCTATTAATAAACAACAAACGAAATAATAGTATTACAAAAGGCAGAAGACGAGCTTTCGTTTTCTGCCTTTTTTCTATTTTAGCGTATAATAGAAACATGTAATATATAAGGAGTGGTAAATATGAAAAAAGTAGAGCAATTATCTTCTCACCTATATCTTATTGATGATTTCGATTTACAGCATAATGAACGAACAGGTACGTACGTTTTATTAGGTGAAGATATTACTTTAATTGAAACTTGTGCAGCCCCTTCTCTTCCGTATATTTTAGACGGCTTACAACAATTACATATTGATTTAAACGAAGTTAAAAACATTATCGTTACACATGTTCATTTAGATCACGCCGGTGCTGCTGGTTTAATGATGGAAAAATGCCCAAATGCTACGTTATATGTGCATTCTCGTGGTGCTCGTCATATGATTGATCCAACAAAACTTATTTTAGGTGCAAAAGCTGTGTACAAAGAAGATTTCGATAAACTCTTTGATCCAATTCTTCCAATTGAAGAAGAACGTGTTCATATTGTACAACATGGTGATACGTTAAAAATTGCAGAAGACCGCATCCTTACATTTTATGATACACCAGGGCATGCGAAGCACCATATTAGCATTCACGATTCATTAACAAACGGGATTTTTACTGGCGATACAATTGGAATTTATTATAGAGAACTCGCAGACGTTGATGTAGAGTTATATCTACCATCAACGTCCCCTTCACAATTCCAACCAGATGCGATGATTGCTTCTAAAAATCACATTCAAAGCATGAATGTAGATACTATTTATTTCGGTCATTACGGCGCATCCTCTCATGTTACAGAAATATATAATCAACTGGAACATTGGCTACCTATTTTCGTTCATACTGGTAAGGAAGTCTTTGAACAGTATAATGATTTCGATGAAGCGACTAAAGCTTTACAAACTTTATTAATGGATAAAATCTCTTCTCATCTTACAAAGTTAAACGTTCCAGCAGATCATTCCGTTTATAACATTTTACATCTAGATATAGAAATTAGTGCGATGGGCATTATTGATTATTTCACGAAGCAAGAAAAAGCAAACTCCACTATTAACTAACAGTAAAAGAAGAGATATACAACAGTAGTTATTGTATATCTCTTCTTTTTTTGAATATATTTTGAGTAAAGGATGGTGGAATATAATGCAAAGAGTAATGCTATACCTCTGCTTCACATTATTTATCGTCTTATTATTATTTGTTGGAGTGAAGATTCAATTTTATTTAGATACAGACGCGCAAGTGAACTTTAACGTTTATCCAAGATTATTCTACTTTACACTCTTTCCTCTTTTGGTCGGCATTTTATTACGATTCCTTCAATCCATTAATCACGAAACAAGTAAACAAAACTGGAGTTTTCAACCGGATAAGTTTATCGCTATTACAGTGCCTACAATATTAATTTCCTTTTCTCCAGCACTACTTTTCTCACCACTTGGCGAATACCTACCTTATTTAGCTAATGTTATTCTTATAAATACAACTTTTGTTACGATAATTAGTTTAATAGCTGGTTATTCACTATTAGATTGTTTTATACAAAAGGACAATGCAACGATGAAAAAATATAATTGAATGCTCTATTTAATCGTGCAAGTCAAGGATTGTACCTCCTTGGCTTGTTTTTAGAATAATTATATTCCTGTATAATACAGTTATCGAATAAAATTCGGAGGAATGATACAATGTTTTTTCAATTTTTTCTACTAGCAATCATTATGTCTTTTATTAGTGGTCGACTAATTGGTACAAAACTAAATCTTTTCAAACAAGCAAGTGCAGCAACTTTAGGTGTTTCACTTACGTCAGCTCTGTATTGGTTTTTATATTTACGCTATCAAGATGAATCGGTTGTCGGTGTTGATAGATATTTTTGGCTAGGAAGCTCATTAATTGTATCCATGCTTTGTTACCTAGTTTTTGAATTATTTGATCCTATTAGACGAGGCGAAATGGATGACGTAGTAACGGAAAGCCGAAATCCTATTTCAAAATTCTTCGCAAAGGTTGGTAGACAAAAAAGATATATGCGTGTCTCTTCTATTGCAATAAAACACGGAATGGGTAAATATTTAGCTTTAAAGCGCTCGCCAGAAGCAGATCGTAAGCTCGCCACTTCACTTCGAAATACACTAGAAGAATGCGGCGGTGTATTTATTAAATTCGGACAAGTTTTATCAACTCGCTCTGATTTATTACCACCTGCTTTTATTCACGAGTTATCAAACCTTCAGGAAAATGTAACGCGTTTATCACAAAAACAAGTTGAAGAAATATTAAAAAAGGAACTACATATACCAAAAGATGAAATTTTCAGCTCCTTTGAAATGGAACCGTTAGCTGCCGCCTCTATTGGCCAAGTACATAAAGCGAAGTTGAAAGAAAACGACCAGGATGTCGTCGTTAAACTACTACGTCCTAATATTTCTGAGACAATTAAACGTGACTTAGATATTTTAATTCATTTTTCTTTATGGATTTCCAACAAATCAACTTGGGCTAAAAATATCGGATTTCTTGATTTAGCACATGGCTTCTCCATCGCAATGAAAGAAGAAATTGATTTCAAAATTGAGGCTCGTAACTTCGAACAAGTGTCTGATTCACTAAAAAATAGCGAAACGAAAGTAAAAATACCGAAAGTATATAAAGAATACAGTAATTCAAAAATACTTGTGCTTGAATTTTTAGATGGAGTAAGTGTTAAAAGTGGGTCAGCATTATTAAATGAATTACAAATTGATACGAAAAAAGTACAACGACAACTCTTTGATTGTATTTTAGAGCAAATTTTCTTTAAAGGTATTTTCCATGCAGACCCTCATCCAGGTAATGTGTATGTTCTTCGTGATGGCACACCTGCATTACTTGATTTCGGTTCCGTCGGGCGATTAGGAACACTACAACAAGATGCATTCAAGCGACTACTTATCGGCTTTGAGCGCAAAAATTCTTATGTCTTGCTTGATGGACTGCTTCAATTAGTTGAAAAGAAGCCAAATGTTGATAAAGAGGAATTAGAACAATCTATCAGTCAATTATTAATCCAAAGTACGTATGGTTCTACAAATGGTTCTGAAGAATTCATTCAGGGGCTATTTCAAATAATCGCTGAGTTTGAATTAGCATTTTATCCAATGGTTGCAGGGGCTTTCCGTTCTCTAATTACGCTAGAAGGAACGATGCTGCAACTAAATCCCGAATTCAATTTAATGGACGAAGCGAAACGCTTTGCGAAAGATCATGCAGCTAGTTTCATGTCAGTTAACAATTATTCTAGTTTAAAAGAAGCTGCAACAAACGAATTACTCGCTATGTTACCTGCCATGCGACGCATTCCTAGAAAACTAGATGATTTAAGTTCAAAACTAGAAAACGGAGAACTATCCGTTAAGGTTGGCTTTTTCTCTGACGAAACAAATGCATCGTTTATTACTACATTTATCTCACAATTCCTCATTGCATTTATTGGAACTGCATTTGGTGGGATTTCGGTAGGCGTATTGCATTTAGCAAACAGTGCGACAGAGCCAAATGATCAATTTTTAAGTGTCGTTGGTTACGGTGGTTTATTTATAAGTGCGATATTACTTGTAAGAGTCGCTATTCATGCGGTAAGGAAATTTAAGTAATAATAAAATGAGTATACAATCACGTAGATTGTATACTCATTTTTTATTGTTTACATATTCAATATGTAATAGTTAAACGAAAGAAAGCTTTGAGCTTTTTTACTTATCTCACCTTTTCATCTACATACTCCATAAACTGCTCCGCTTTAATAAATCTTTCTTTGTACGCCTCAGGTACTTCTTCTACTGTTATCCCGCCACTCGATTTCGTTTTTACTAACACAGTTTGATATGACATTAATGCCTCCATATATTGTTCATACTCTTCAGGAGTTAGTACTTCTTTACTAGATTTATGGCCATTTAATTTATCAAAATACGGATGAAGCTCCATTACTACCTTTTTCAATTCCTCTTTTTTAGCTGGTGATAATTGATCGTAATCTATATTACCGTTCGAATCTCCGTACGCAAGCTTTGCACTAGTTAATTTTTTCATTTCTTTTGTAAACTCTTCATATTCCTTCGTACCCATTTCATCTTTCGCTTCTGATAATTTTGCATTAAAACGCATATACGTTTCTAATGCCATTGCTCCGGCATGTTTTTTTAAATTCTCAAAAGATCCGTATATACCATCCGCCATAATAGATTGATACGCAAAACCAGTCGTCGGGATTAAAAGAGCTGCTGCAAGCACTCCTGCAATAAGATGTTTCTTTCTCTTACGCCCTCCTTGATTCATTTTAATTTGAACGATTACTTTTTCTTTTAACTCCGGCGGGGCAACAATCCCCTTCGCTTCTTCTCGTATAGATTCTCTAACTCTACAATCTAAACTCATTTCACATTCCCTACCTCTCCTAAAAAGATTTCTTCTACTTGCTCTTTTTGACGTAGTTTCTTTAATGCCGAATGAATTCTAGATTTCACAGTACCAATTGGAATATGTAATATTTGTGCTACTTCTTCTTGTGAATAATCGTGTAAGTATCTTAAGATAATAACTTGTTTCAATTTATACGGTAATTTATGAATGAGTTCAATTAGTTTTTTGTTTGATATTTTACTTACAACATCGTTAGAAAAATCAATTTGTACTGGTTTTCTTTGCTCTTCTGCTTTTTTTATAATGCGTAGTCGCATCCACCTCTTTCTTCTATAAGAGTGAATTTGTTTAATCGCAAGTCCAATTAGCCAAGGACGAAATGGCTTCTCACTATCATACTTACGAAGCGATTCATATAGTTGTATGTATATTTCTTGAACGACATCATCTACATCTGTTTTATCTTCAATTAAAAAATGTGCTGTTTTATATACTTCTTGAATCGTTTTATCATACAATTCGCTATACGCTTCTTTATTTCCTGATAAAGTCAATTGGATTAAATTTGTATACACTGTTTCATCCTTCACATACCATCCCTCCTTTGTCCTACACTATATATTGGCAAGTAATTACTATTTCGTTCGATTTTTCAATTTTTTTATATAAATTAATATAATGATTCAATCAGTTCATAAGCTTCACTTATAATCACACATAACTATTATATAATTTTCCAATTTCTAATGACGATTTAAAATGATTTATATAGTCAAATTTAGGAGGACATATAATGAAAGCTATCGTTGTAACGTCGTTCGGTGGTCCTGAAGTGATGAAATATACAGATGTGGATATACCCGCTATTTCAGAAGATCAAGTTTTAATTCGTGTTGTTGCTACTAGTGTGAATTTCGCCGATATTAAATCCCGTTATGGTAAAAAAGGAAATAAAGCACTACCTTTTATACCAGGGATAGATGCCGCTGGTATTGTAGAACGTGTCGGTTCTCAAGTGAAAAATATTCATCCTGGACAACGTGTCATTGCTTTTCCTCAAAATGGATCTTACGCAGAATACGTTGTCGCAAACGAAAACCTTACTTTCGTTTTACCTGATGAAGTCGATTTTCAAACTGCAGCTGCTTGTCCGATTGTATCTTTTACAAGCTATAATTTACTCGCAAATGTTGCAAGGCTTCAACAAGGCGAGTCTGTACTCATTCATGCTGCGGCTGGCGGAATTGGTACAACAGCTATTCAACTTGCAAAACGATTAGGGGCTGGAACCGTTATTGGTACTGTCGGAAGTGAAGTAAAAAGAAAAATAGCTTTAAATGCTGGAGCTGATTATGTTATTTGTCACCAAGATGAGGATTTTGTAAAGAAAGTCAACGAACTGACAAACGGTGAAGGGGTTGATGTAATTTTAGACTCTATTTCTGGAACGGTTTCAGAAAAAAGTTTAAATTGTCTCGCTTATTATGGTCGCCTCATTCATTTCGGTAATGCTAGCGGTGAAATTGGTAATTTCCAAACGAAAGATTTACACGCAAGTTGTCGCTCTATACTCGGTTTTAGCTTTGGCACTACACGAAAAAAACGTCCTGAACTACTCCAAGAAACTGCAAATGAAGTTTTCCGTTATTTACGTGATGGCAGTCTAAAAGTAAAAGCAACGAAATCTTTTCCGCTTCAAGATGCAGGGAAAGCACATGAATGGGTCGAAAGTAGAAAAAGTACAGGGAAAGTAATACTAACTGTTCAGTCCTCTTCCTGAAATGAATACTTGAAACCGAGGTGTCATTCATGGGATCACGAATTATGCATGCTATTATCGCTATCAAGATTGCCGAAAAACTATATATCCAAGATAAAACTTCTTTCATACTTGGAGGTGTAGCCCCTGATGCGGTTCATTCAGCAGAAGAAAAAGGAACTTCACACTTTTACGCTGGTACAACGAAAAACTATACGAGAAGGATAGATTTCAATTCTTTTTTTCAAAAATATAAAGCTCATATGGATTCCCCTTTTCTCTTAGGCTATTACACCCATCTCATTGCCGATGACAATTGGCTAAGCGGCTTTTTTCTACCTTGGCTAAAAAATAGAATCGAAAATGACGAAACGATCGCACCCCTGTACTATAACGATTTTAAATTATTAAATGCAAAGTTGCTTCATCATTACGATACAGAACAGCAACTCTTCTCTCTTCTCAACCAAGAGGCTCACATCATGGATATTGAAGAAGTTTCTAAAGAAAACGTTTTTTCTTTTCGAAAGTATCTTTTTGAAGATATGTTGTATCCGGAGCAAAATTTGCATGAAGACTTACAAGTGTTTACGTTTGACCAAATCGTTGGTTATATTGAGACAGCCATTGAAAAAGGCGTATTTTATATTAATCAATTCTCTAATGAAAAATCCACTTCAAACATGTAATCCCCCTCAATATATTTGAGGGGGATTTTCACATAGTAATATTACTATTTGTTCTTTTCCATAACCGCAAAATAATTCCCTTCGCTATCAGCAAAGTTAAATACTTTACCAGAAGGCATAGTTACCATTTCTCCAACAGTAACATTTTTATTTTTTAAATCTGCATATAATTGATCCAGATTTTCTGAGAAGAACATTAAGGACGGTGTACCAAGATTTAATTCTGGGCTCATTTTCGAAATAACTTCTTTATTATGTAGTATAATGCTCGTTTCAGCACCATTAGTCGGAGCGATTTCAATCCATCTCATTCCTTGCTTGTTATCTTCCTCTGCTACTACATGAAACCCTACCTTTTCCGTCCAAAAATTTACTGCCTCATCTTGATTATTTACATACAGCATAATTTGTCCAACTTTATGGATCATTTCATTTCCCCCTAATGGTTTTTTATATTCTATGTAGGTTTCCACAGGTGCTATCGTTATTCCTTTTGAGTTGGTATGTACTTCTTTGCAAAATTTATCGACTGACTCATCCCATCCAGTTCGTCAAAATAATCATTTCTTTCAATCATGTTATATCCGTCGAATCCAATTTCATCTAATACTTTGAAAAATATATCGAAATCCACTTCACCATTTCCTACTGCTACTTCTATATACTTACTTGAACGATCGCTTTTCACTTCTTTACAATCTTTAATATGAGTTTGTACTATATAATCTTTTAATAGTAATAAACTTTCTTCCGGATTTTCATTTACATCACTTATTAAATTTGCTGGGTCAAAGTTAACAGCTAGTCCTTTCGAGTTTACAGTTTCTAAAAATTGTTTTAATACTATTGTTTTTTCAGATCCCGTCTCAATAGCAAAGACTCCCCCAAGTTTGAATGCTAATTCCCCTATCTCATAACAAACCCGTATCATTTTATCATAGTACTCACTTTTTTCATCATCTGGAACTTTCCCAATATGAGCTGTTATTATCTTTGCTCCCAGCTCCAAACCTCTGTCAGTAATATATTTAATCTGATCTATTGCACTGTCAACTTCTGTTCCTGTAATTCCATTTTCTCCAAAACTAATTGCTAATGATGGAATCTTTATTCCATTAAAAGATAAGCTTTTCTTTAAAGCAGTCCATTCTACCACTGGAATATTAGCTAAGTTGAAGTTTTTATTCATAGCATATAATTGAATATATTCTAAATCCCATTCCCTTGCTTTTTGTATTCCTTCGTTTACTTCAATATGTTTCGTATTCAAAAACATTCCTAATTTCCTATCCATATATGTACCTTCTTTTTATTATTTCGCATCAATTTAATATTCGACTTTTTTTTATATTACTTCCTTTTACATATGTTGATTTAAAAAATGATGATAGATACATTTTAATAACCATTAATAAACCTCCTTGTATTATTCAATTGCAAATAAAAAAAGACGTAACTACAAATAGTTACGCCTTCCCCATTATTTATCTAGGCTTTTTCTTCCCAGTAAATGCTGGTTTCTTTTTCTTTGGTGCTTTCGGTTTCGTTTCTACGAATGATCCGTTGAACATTTCTTGCTTCGTAAATACGATGCCTAGTTTTTTCGCAAATTGCAGTAATTTACGTTCTTCTTGTTCTGTTACAAGAGAAACTACTGTTCCTTCTTTACCCATACGTCCAGTACGTCCTGAGCGGTGAATGTATTGGTCTACTGTGTCTGGTAACTCTAAGTGAATTACATGTGTTAAATCATCAATATCGATACCGCGTGCTGCAATATCAGTAGCAAGGAGAATCTCTAGTTTCCCACCACGGAATGCACGCATCGTCGCTTCACGCTCTTGCTTACTTGCTTCTGCATGAAGAGCTGCTGCTTTCATTTTACGGAATTGCAATTTCTGAGTAATTTCATCTAAACGGAATGGGTCATTTAAGAAAGCAACTGCTTTTACATCGCCCATATGCATAATTCTTCTTACGTAATCATTTTTTTCGCGTCGCTCACAAATGATATACGTATGTTCAACTAAGCTTTTTGACTCTGCACGTGTTATACGCATTAATTGTGGTTCAACTGCTAAATCGCGTGCAGCATCTTCTGCCGCTTTTGTAATTGTCGCCGAGAAGAATACTAATTGACGATCTCGCATTGTAGATTTAATTACATCTTGTACTGCGCCCATCATCTTTTGTTTTACAATTTGATCAAACTCATCAAATACAATCGTTTTTACTTCATGCATCTTTAACTTTTTCATTCGAATTAATTCTAAAATACGTCCTGGTGAACCGACAATTACTCTCGGGTGTTTCTTTAATTTTTCAACTTGGCGCTTAATATCTGCACCACCAATTAAAGATGCCCCTGAAATTTCAGTTCCTGCTGTAAACTTTTGAACCTCTTCATGAATTTGCATGACAAGTTCACGTGTTGGTGCTAAAACAACAACTTGTGGCTGTTTTACTTCAGGATTAATTTTATGTAAAAGGGGTAATAAGTACGCTAATGTTTTTCCTGTTCCAGTTGGAGATTCAGCTATAACGTCTTGTCCTTCTAAAATAGTTGGAATCGCTTGTTTTTGAATTTCAGTTAATTCTTTAAAACCAGCCTTCTCCCAAGCTTCTTGTAAAAATGGTTGCATATCTTTTATCATTTGTTTTTCTCCTTTATCTCTATTTTTGAAGAAAATGCTGTATTGTTCGCACCGTTTCTATCATGTGTGAAATAACAGCTATTAAATCATCAACATGGTCTTCTGTAATCGCTTTTTGAAATAGAACCTCTACCTTATTATGATATGAAATCGCTTGCTTATTATATTCGTATGAAACTTTCTGCATAATCATTCTTTCTTTTCCCCATATAGAACGCATTAAAGTTTCAATTTCTTCGCATCCTACTTCTGGTTGTTCTAACGGGAATGAAAATGCTAGCTTCATTTCACAACCTGGTGTAAACTGAGGCACTTCTAGTATTTCACCAGACAAGTTCTTTGCATCCACAGATAATGAAAATGTTGCTTCTACTAATGGTTCAAACGGTTCTGTTAATTGAAATGAGATATGATATATACGACTTAATGAAGCAAGGTTCATCATATCTTTTCGATCTGTTACAAGAATATCTCCATGTAGATCAAAATCATACACAGCACCTTCTACGATTACTTTTAAATTGTCAAAAGCAGTTGGATCAAACATAATTTCCTCCAAAAAACAGGCGCCTTTCGATGGAAAGGCGCCACTTGATGTATATATAGTTTACAGATAAACGAGATGAATTACAACCTTTTAGAATAAACCTACTGCTTTTCCATCTTCATTTACATCCATTTGAAGTGCTGCTGGTTGTTTTGGAAGACCTGGCATTGTTAACATTGTACCTGTTAACGCAACGATAAAGCCTGCACCGATAGATGGTTTTAACTCACGAATTGTAACGATAAAGTCAGATGGACGACCTAATTTTGTTGCATCGTCAGAAAGAGAGTATTGAGTTTTCGCCATACAAACTGGTAGGTTACTCCAACCTTCTCCTTCATATTGAGCTAATTGCTTACGTGCTTTCGGAGCAAATTCAATATCTTTTGCGCCATATACTTTTTGAGCAATTGTACGAATTTTTTCTTCTAAGGGTAATTCTAATTCATAAAGTGGTGCGTAGTTGTTTTCACCTTTTTCGATTTCTTTTAGTACTTTTTCAGCAAGATCAACTCCGCCTTGGCCACCTTTCTCCCAAACTTCTGTTAAGGATACTGCATAGCCACGCTCATTACACCACTCTTGTAAGTATGTAACTTCTGCATCTGTATCTGTAATGAATTTATTAATTGCAATTACGAAAGGCACACCGAAGCTTTGAATTGTTTCAACATGCTTCTGTAAGTTTTCCATACCTTTTGCTAATGCATCTACATTTTCTTCTTTTAATTGATCTTTTGCAACGCCGCCATGCATTTTAAGCGCACGAATAGTCGCAACAATAACAACTGCTTCTGGTTTAATACCAGCTGCACGGGCTTTAATATCTAAAAACTTTTCAGCGCCTAAATCAGCACCGAATCCAGCTTCTGTAATAACATAATCACCTAATTTTGCTGCCATTGTCGTAGCGATAACACTGTTACAACCGTGAGCAATATTCGCAAATGGTCCACCATGAATAATAGCTGGTGTATTTTCTAACGTTTGTACTAAGTTTGGCTTTAATGCGTCTTTTAATAATAGCGTTAACGCACCTTCTACACCTAAATCTTTAACCGTTACAGGTTGATTTGCAAAGTTATAAGCAACTACGATGCGAGATAGACGTGCTTTTAAGTCTTGAATATCTGTTGCAAGGCAGAACACGGCCATAATTTCAGATGCTACTGTAATGTCAAAACCGTCTTCACGTGGTACACCTTGTACAGGTCCACCAAGACCAATTACTACATTACGAAGGGCACGATCATTTAAGTCAACACAGCGTTTCCAAACGATTTTACGCGTATCAATTCCAAGTGTGTTTCCTTGTTGGATATGATTATCAATAAACGCTGCTAATGCGTTATTGGCAGTTGTGATCGCATGGATATCTCCAGTAAAGTGAAGGTTAATGTCTTCCATTGGTACGACTTGTGAAAAACCGCCACCTGCTGCTCCACCTTTTAATCCCATCGTTGGTCCAAGAGATGGTTCACGAAGTGCAATTACTGTTTTCTTACCAATTTTATTAAAAGCTTGACCTAAACCAACTGTTACTGTTGATTTACCTTCTCCAGCTGGAGTTGGGTTAATCGCTGTTACTAAAACAACTTTACCGTCTTTCTCATCTTGTAAGCGCTTAAAAATATCAAGAGATAACTTACCTTTATAATGCCCGTATGGCTCTAATTCATCTTCTAAAATATTTAAATCAGCTGCAATTTCTTGAATCTTCTTCATACTCGCTTCTTGTGCGATTTCAATATCGGATTTCACTGTTGTAGTAGTTGTCATATACCCTAGTCCCCCTTTAATTGGTTCTGATGATATTGTATCAGTTTTTTGTATTTTCTGCACTTATTTACCTCCTAAAAATTCTTTCATTTCTTTATACGTTTTTTAACATAAATACCCATAAGAATGTTAACGATTGTTGTAACTCTGTAGGTAGTTGACCTAGCATCTTCTCATTTACTCCGCGCTTATATACGCCGATGCCATCTACAACTTCAAAACCTTGTTCTTTCGCTAACTGTTCAAATTCCCAAGGCATCATCGTATTACAAACAACGTCTTTTCCATACAAGCGAGGATAACTGTTCTCTCGTGGCTTTGCTGTCGGTCCTAAAATTGCAATACATGCATATCCATCTTTCTTTAACACACGCTTTATTTCATTTAACGCTCGTAATGGCTCTTCCGTCCATTCTAAAGAATTAATTGCCATAATTGATTCAAATTGCTCATTTTCAAATGGTAATGCAGAAAGATCTCCTTTTATAAAAGATAAATTTGGTCCTTCTCCGCGCTCCTTACCTTTTTGAATCATCACTTCCGATAAATCTACTCCCACTGCTTTATAGCCTGCGCGACTTAATTTATATGTACCGTACCCATCACCACAACCAACATCGAGCACTTGTGCTTCTTTCTTCACGTATTGTTCAAAAAACGGAATAATTGTGCTCCTACTCCCGCTATCCCACATTTCCTGACTATTTTGATTCCAAAACTCCGCACTACTATCCCATTTCTTCTCTGCTGATTCATGCCAATTAAATGTTGTCATACATTCCCCTACCTTCACGTATTATCATTCATTTCATTCTACATCATTTTCCAAAATTCCTGTTTTATCCCGCTTGCAGTAAGACACCTACCCCAAAATTCAATGGATGCGGACCAGTTAATGGGAGAGAATTGCTCATAAAAATCCAATTGTCGCTGGCTGATAATCAGTCCTAGTGGAAAAAATTCCACACTTTATCTTCAATAGGAGATGGATATGTTAACGATGGAATGCGTATTCTCCAATTTTTGCTTTACTTGGGTTTAACTCATACTCATGCTCTTCTCATTTTGAAAGATACTATAGATACACCCAATTGAAAGAGAGGGATGTACATGCGAAGAAAGAGAAATCATCATTTTAAAAGTGGTGAAAAAAACGAAGAGTATGCTGCTGAAATATCACCAGCTGGCATTCCAATTAGACATAAGCGTAAAGAAATTGCAAATGAGATAGAAGGTACAAATACCGGCACAATGGTAGGCTATGTCGCCTTATTTCTTTCGTTATTCTCCATTGCTTTTTATCCCGTTACGCTCGGCTCCCTAGCAATTTTAGTTGGCCTATTAGCTGTCAATTTCGGAGCAAGAACACTTGGATATACAGCAATTGGCTTTGGTAGTTTTTCTGTTTTATTTACTTTACTTTATCCGCTTGCTTTGTCAGCGTTTTAAAAAAACACACCAAGTTATACTTGGTGTGTTCATTCATGATACAACATAATATGACCGCATCCACAACAATGTTTCGCTGTAATTTCTTGAAACACTGGATAATTTTCTTCATCTCGATGCTCAATAAATACTTTTTCAAATCGATACATGTTTGGTGCATATGCCCAATCTTGTTTCGTACGTGCATATAACGTTGAGGAAAAAAACTCCTCACCACCGCAAACGATACATGTGTTCTTCATCGCTATCCCTCCTATGCTTGTCTTACTTCATCTATATGAACATAAGCATAAAAAAAAGACCTTCTATTACTAGAAAGTCTTCTCTGAAACAAAAAGAAATGTACCAAACATTCCTACTCCGCTATATTCTTTTGAAACACCAGCTTCTGTTTTAAATGTTTGCTTTACAGTCATAAAGAATACACCATTTCGTGCATCTGTACTTTCAAATTGTAGTTTTTCTTTTTTACCATCTACATTTTGCGTGCATTCAAAACTACTCTCATTACAATTCAACGCATACTTATCCTCTACATACACTTTAAAATCTGATTCTTTCGGACAAGTTATAAGTAATATTGCCACGAGAATAATACTTATAATACCCACAATTGTATAATATTTCTTCATTTGTACTCCTTTCAAATGACAAGAAAACTTGACTTCATACGCCAAGTTTTCTTAGTCAACAACCCATTGCCACTCTTGTTCTTTCTTATCAAAAATGAGCCAACCTGTTTCTGTTGCTTCCTCTTTCAATTCATCGATATTATCTAACACCTCATCCGTACTTTCATACGAACCAACTACATATACCGGAATTTCAAGACCTCTTCTTGACTCAATCTTCCCTGCTAGATCTATGTAAAGACCATCTTCCATTAGTGGAATCAGCCCCATGATCAATTCTTTTGAAATTGCTGGGAAAATTTTTGATTTTTGGAAGAAAGAAAAACGTTTCTTACCGAAAGCACCGAGTTTATACGGAATGACTTTACTTAACATTCCTACAAAATCAGCAATTCTACGATAATACACTTTGTTGTACCATCCGTCATCATGTGAAAAATAAACAAATCGATTTTTCAACAGCGGAAAGAATGTTCTTGCAAGTGGTTCTTTTTTGTGAGCCAAATATAATAATTCTGCAATTTCTTTCGGCTCTAATTCATCTAAATCGCTTGCATCATCAAAATCTACCCAACAAAATTCATCAAATTCATCAATCTCTGCTTGAATTAACTTATGTATATTTTCTTCCTCAACATATTCAAATAAAGTATGATAATGAAAATCCGTCCATTCAAAGTTGTGCTTCAAAAGCAACACTTGATGAAGCGGTGAAGGGATGTTACTCGCAAACTCTTTAAACGTAATTCCTGATGTAATAAAACAATGACCTCGACGATTACCATTAATATATATCATATTCTTTACTTGGTCAGATCCTCCAGACAAAGCACCTAGCCACCTTCGTTTTATATGTTTCAATTCTATAGCATATTTTAACATGAAAAATTTTAGAAACATAGAAAAAACTTCAAAAACTATTTACAATTTCATGTGTTTTATTACATAGTGATTACAAGAAAAAACGCCTGCTCATAAGCAGGCGTTTTTAAAGGATTTCATCAGGGTTTTGAGGATGATGATTTCCCTCTTTCTTTTCTTCTTTTTGGAACATCGATTGAATTTTATCAATTGTTTGCGGAGCTAATTCAATCATTTTTTCTGCTAAATGTGTCGCATTTTGTAAATGAAGAATATTTACTCCATCTTTATTCACCACAAGAAATGCTACTGGTGTAATCGAAACACCACCCGCGCTACCGCCACCAAATGCAGCGTTACCGTTCGCTCTTTGTCCATCATTCGTTTGGAAATCAGAACCTCCTGCTCCAAAACCGAACGCTACTTTAGAAACCGTTAACACCACACCACCGTCAGCCGTTTGAACAGGCTCTCCAACAATCGTATTTACATCAACCATTTCTTTTAAATTTTCCATTGCTGCTTTCATTAACCCTTGAATTGGATGATCCACCGTTCATAACCTCCTTTGTCATATCTTTCCTAGTTTTTCCGAAAGTTTGTGAACTAAACATAAAATTTTATATTGATTTCAAAAAACTTAAGTTGTAATATTTAGAAAAATAAAAAAGAGGTCGATTCGTTATGATGCGAAAATTAACAAAGAAAGATCATGAACAAGTATTCGCTTATCTAAAAGAAGAAGCAGCCCTTAACTTGTTTATTATTGGAGATATTGAAGCTTTCGGTTATGACACAGATTTTCAAGAATTATGGGGAGTATTTAAAGAGAATGGAACATTAAAATCAATTCTACTCCGATTCCACGATTCATTTATACCCTATAGTAAAGAAGAATTTATTACCACTGATTATGAGGCACTTCTTTCCGCATATAAGCCACTTAAACTCTCTGGTAAGTCGACTATCGTAGAACAATTTGAAACTGCTTCAAATATACAACTAGGTACTAAAAATGAAATGTATTTTTGCGAATGTCTAAATGACAACAACTTACCTAGCACACCAATTCATGAAACAATTAAACTTGCCTCACTCGATGATATAGAACGAATTATGAAATTACGAAGTGACATCGCTGAATTTCCGACTACCAATGAATCAGAGAAAATATTAAGTCAGACTATCAAAACAAATACAGGACGCACATACTATATTGAAAAAGATGGCGTGATCATCGCATCCGCCTCTACTTCCGCTGAAAATTCATTATCCGCTATGGTAGTTGGTGTATGTACACACCCGAATTATCGCGGAAATGGCTACGCTTCACTCATATTACAAAAAATGATCCAAGACTTTACGAAAGAAGGCCGAACACTTTGTTTATTTTATAACAATCCAGCTGCTGGACGAATTTATAAACGACTAGGATTTAAAGACATTGGAATGTGGACGATGTATCGATAATAAGAAGTACTCTATAAGAGGAAATAGTTGTAACTTAGCAATAAAAGCCGATTACACAAAAACTTCACACCGTTATTATGAAGAAACTACTTGAGGAGCGAGGACTCTAACTAAAAAATGGTATGCATTCAAACTAAATTTAGACAGATAAAGTGAAACTTTAATCAGTGGGGGGGTTTCTCCATCCCCCACTGATTATTAGTTGAACCAATCGGACTTTTATGGGCAGTTGATCCCCCACCTAACTTCTTTGCTTTCGCTGCATTTTGAGGTGGGGGTCTTACTGCCCATTAAAGCGGGATAAACGCCCCAGTTGCATCTACTCCAGCAATTGGGGCTTTTATCCTCAAATTCTTTCCACTATATTTATGAAACACTTATCACACTTATATCGCTATTATCTTTCCGTACAAATGCCCTTCTAAATATTACTGTGTCTCATTATACTTTGCTTTAAAATCAATATATTCCTGTTTCGCATCTTTGTTATTACCTTGGTGACTATCAAAATATGTATGTATTTGTGATATGTGTTCTACTAACTTTCCTTCTTCATTTCTCTTATTATAATTCATTACAATACTTACTTCCAATATCTGCTCTGAACCCTTTGTAAACTCAATATGCAGTGCGATCGATCCACCACCATATTCATCATATTGTATTTTCAACTTATCATTAATAATACTTTGAAACTCTGATTCAGTTAGTTTATATCCAACAGTACTAGGCTGACCAAACTTTTTTATATCATCTCCTGGCTTCATCTTTAGTTTCCCAATCCCTTTTAAACGATCTACAATTAAGTTCACGTATGAAACATCCAGACTTGAATCCGTACTTTGTACCTGTCCATTCTCATAACTAATATTTGTACTATAATTAACTTCTTCTCTATAATTTTTATTATCTACTTTCGAGGTAATTTCTTGTGTTGTATTTCCATATAAACTTTTATCTTTCGTATTATATATACCTTTCGAAGTTTGATAAATTGTTTTACTGTGCTCTCCATCTTCCTTTTGCTCATATGTACTATATATACCTCTTTGTTTCACATACGCATATCCATCATCACTCGCAGACATAACCTTTTTCATGTCACCTTCATCCAAAGCTTTGACAAACGGCTCATAATCTATCTTTTTTTCAAAAAAACTACATGCTTGTAATAGGCTGATTGCTATTATGATAGTAATCATTTTAGAAACCCTTTTTTTGTTCATTTCATCATCACACTACCCACTCTATATTTTCAATTAGATAACCTACTAATCACTTTTATCACCTTACATAAGTAAATTTTCTTTTCGTAGTTCAAATACTCTCCTATAAATTATTACTTTTTCATCATCAAAACTTACAATACACACTTTCTTTATGCCTTACGTTTCGATTTACTTTTTTTATTTTTCTTTCGATATCTTGGAGTCTCTCTTTTATGTTGCTCCCACGTTTTATTAAATGATGGAAATTTAAATCTGCAATATGCTAATAGTTGAAATTCAGCTGCTCCTATGGCTATCGTATACATTAAAACAGTTCCTATTACATATCCAATAAAAGTATCAAACGCATAATCATTATGAAAATAAATCAAAATAAGAATGATTAATGCGTATATTGAAGCAACTTTCATCATAGTTCCTTTTGTTTTACTAAAAAAGGATACGGATCTTTCATCCATACTAAACGCACCTTCACTTGCCAATTTAAATGTATCTATTGTTGTTACAATATGAAAAATTACTGCTCCTAAATATAGCAAACATACATAATTCAACGTAATACGATCCATTGAATTATTAGCTATTTCAGAAACAACTAAAACTGTAAGTAATATAGTAGCCATTTGAAGTGCGTATAATAATACGACAAGTGTTTGTAGCTTTTGAAATTTAAATTGAGCTTTTGGAAATAAATATAAAATGAAAAAAATTACTTGCAGAGCATATAACAACACTTCCAGCTTAACAATTCCTATATTAAGGAGAACCATACAGTAATCCCAATCACCTGATACAATAATAGAAAAGACGGCTATTGAACTATAAAGTATTCCTCCAAACATAAATCCTGTAGCACCCTCAGGACTTAAACGATCATTACATGTCATCCTAAACTTATCTAAATCTTCTTCTTTTATATTCCACATCCTGACTTTTCACCTTCTATACAGTTTAAATAATTTTCATTCACTAAAATCCCATTACATTCCTAACTTTTTAAGTACATTCATCTTTGTGTAACTATATTCAGATAATATTATCTCTATATTAATTACCGTACATAATCAGAATACTTTTGATAGTTCAAATAGCCTTCTTTCTCCTCAAAAGCTCTAAATATTCTTCTCTCTTTCACTTAACCATATCCCTCATACTCTATTTTTGTTTCTCTGAAATTGCACTCACTTAGTAAAAACGTTACTGTCATCACAATTGTATCGAGATAATATAGCTTTAATTTTATCTTCAGAAAGGTGATAACCTCCCATCAACAATATGCTAGGAGGTTATTACAGTTATTTAAAATTTGTTTTTTATTTTAATGGATTCGATTTTTGCAAATAATAATGTTATTTAATTTGAGCAGCGAATATTAAAAACATACTGCTTAATAACTCGTAATTAAGTCTTCCCCCTCATATCTAGGGTCTTTCTCAACTTTACCATCTTTTGTTTTGATGACTTTTAGTCTACCTAACCACTCTGCTCCGTTATATGTCTCTTCACTTACCCATACATTATGCTTTTTACCATCTACCTCAACTACTAATGTGGGGTGTGTAAACATGAATTCCTTCTCTACATGCCTACCTACAATTTCTGCATGTAATGATGTACCTTCTTCAACTAATTTACTATTTTGATACCCTTCGATAATAGGTAATCCAATAAATACAAAGAGTATCAGTCCAAATACGATTACTTTCTTCTTTGTACTCCATTTATTCTTTTCTTTCAATTCCTTCTGTCTCGCTTCTCTTTCTTCGCGTTCATCCAAACTCTCATTTAAAGCATCTTCCCATGCCTTAATTTCCGCTTCGATTTCTGCTTCAGCTCTTGCTAGTTGTTCTAGTTGTTCATCGGTTGCTACCATCTCATATGAGTTGTCTCCAACCAAACGAATTTCAGCACCATTTCCTTTTACTTTTCGCAAGTCTTTTTCTGTACAATTAAACTCTCGAATGATTTCCCCTTGTGTGTTTACCAGTCTAACGTAAATGTTTTTTTTCTCCTTCTTCTTAAACATCTGAACTCCCCCTTATTTGTTTCCTATCATAGATAACCCTATTGCAATAAGATAAAGAAAACGATAATAAGGAAAGTCTTCCCTTTGCTTACTTGTGTTGTAGAACCTTCCAAGACAGCCCATATAAAAATTTGGAAAAGAAGAATACCTAGGAGAATATCAATTAACTTGTTGCTACTCTTCTTTAGTGGTTTTTCTTCTACTATCGGTTTTATCTGAACAGCTTCTTTTCTTATTTGTTTCGGTTTCTTTTTCTTACGTCTATGATTCACCCAACATACTCCTTTTAGAATAACTTTTTCCTAACTATAAAAATACCGAAATATCCCCATTTTCCATTTTATAAACCTGTCCAGGTATTACAAAATCTGTGGCTTTAATGGCGCCATCCAAAGGACCATATTCATTTATAAGACTGCGGCAATTCTTCATATTGGTCCCGTATACGTACTTAACCACATCCTTATTTAAAACAGGCGCAGGATTTAAAGCTAATACGTTTATATTATCTTCTTGATGTCTTAATGCAACTGTATTCGCTGCTCCGCCACCTAAAGAGTGCACTAGTAAAGTTATCTTCTTTCCTTTATTACCCGCCTTGACTTTTTCATAAAATTTTTCTGCTTGACTATACTGAAATTCCGCTAATGACCCCAATATAGGTGAATTAGTTAAATTATGCAGCCAAATTGCTCCATCGGTTGCTAAATAGCCTATTTGGCTCGGTTGGTTTCCAACGTATACAATGAAAATTTCATGCGTGTTTCTATCCTCTAAAGCATATGCCCCAAATCCAGTTACTGAATGAATATCATCAGAAACTATAAGATTAGCATTAAAGTTGTCTTGTAATTTCTATTTATTTATTCATTTATTTATTATTGGATCAGAATTATTATATTTTTTCTTGTGCATTATAATCATAAATATCTCTTGCCGATAATCTTAATTTTCCTACATCACTACTTAATTTATAATCTTCCTCGTTCGCCATATTCTCCCCCTTATATATATTAATGGCTTTCTTTAAATTTCTTTTCATATTGTAAATAATCTTTTTTTGATTTCCGATTATTTTCTTCTTTATTACGTAAATATGTTGTTATTTCTTGATCATGCCTAATCATATTATTTTCTTCATTTCTTTGTTTATAGCCTATCGAAATTGTTATCTCTGTTATTTCCATCGGATTTTCCTTTGTATCCTTAGCAGAATTAAATTCAATTAGTAGTGTTGCATAACTAAACTTCTCATACTTTAATTCTAAATTCCCATTAAATATCTCTTTAAATTGAATTTCTGATAAATTATAGCTTATCGTAGCTGGTTGGCTGAAGCTTTTTTTATTCACATTTGGTTTCAATTCTTTTATTCCTTGCACTCTATTAAGCATTAATTTTATATTAGACATATCTTTCCCTCGATTTGAAGCTTCTAGCTGTCCATTTTCGTATCTTATATCTGACTTGAATACAACTTCTTCTTTATATTGTGGGTTGTCACTATGTTTTTCATCCTCAACTGGAGTATTGACTTTCTTTTGTGCCTCACCAAAAAGAATATTATCTTTAATACTATAAATACCTTGCGTTGTTTGATAAACTACTCCTATTTGCTTATTATTATCCTCAATAAAAGTGCTATCCCTAACCTCTTCTTTCACATACACATACCCTTCATCACTCGCAGACATAACCGTCTTCATATCACCTGCCTTTACTAATCTCTCATACTCTATCTTCGTCTCCCCAAAACCACATCCACTTAATAAATTTGCTACTATTGACAGAACTATTATCATCTTAGCTTTCTTCTTTAACTTCATACTGACACCCTTATTCAATCAAAATAAGCTTTCCTCTTTCCATTTTTGGAAGAGGAAAGCTTATTTCCTTTTAAATTTCTTTTTTTCCCTTTATTTCTAACTCTTGTGCTTGTTGTTGCTTTTTATTTTTTTCAATTACTTTTTCAACAAACTCATTTCGCCACATTTTAAACTTAGCTGCGAATTGACCTTCAATTTTATTTCGATACCCTTCAAATTTAACCTCTGCAATATCCGTGTGGTTAAATAATTTATACGTTTCTTCGGTTAAACCCACTGGATGCAACACTCCACCATAATCATAGAATGTGTTTTCATCAAGTAATAAACCTCTCGTAGTGATTACATACTCCACATCTTCCTCTTCTTTAAGACCCAATCTTACAACACTGCCTAAAGGTAATACTTTATCCATATAGTCTTTCATATTAATTCACTGTCCCTTTTAGTACGCTAATTTTCTCTTCTATTTTTTGTCTTTTTTTCTCTAATTGACGGATACGATCAATAAATGCCTCACGTGTTTTTCCTTGTAATGTGCTATCAATACTACTCTCTAACCTTCTAATATCCCCCGTTAAAGATGCAGCTGCTTTTTCCAATTGCACTACAACGTTTATAATTTGTTCTCGTCCACCACTAGCTGGAAATGTACTATGAACTCTTGACATTATTGTATGTAAATCCACCTTCATTCCCCTCTCTTTTAAATTTATAAACTTGGAGTTTTAATAATATGAAACTGCTCCTAATTCTTCGTCTTTTGCAAACATAGAAAATACCGCTTCTGAAACATCGTCGTTTAATTGCTTTAAATCTTTTGATAACTCCTTCACATCTTTAGCAATTTCACCTAATAAAGAACGGTTTATCCCCCTGCTGTTGTCATTCATAAAAAGATTTAACAATGAGTGACGATGACTTAATATATGTTCAGATACAATTGCAGCTACATTTGTATCAACTACAAAATCTCCTTTAAACAAATCTAGTAAATCTTGCACGTAAGAAGCTGCAACTTCTTTTGCAATTTCTAAAATTTCACTTGTAGCTAAATATACTACAACACTTCCAGCTAAAAAATTTATAGCAGTATTAAATACAGACTCTAATACTTCTAAAACTTTTTCCTTACATTTCGCTAAAGTTGTTTCAATCCATTCTACAGCGATATCTATCGCTCCTTTTATTTCAACTGTAGCCATTATACTAAATTGGATTGCTTCTGCTGTAATTTGAGATTTTAGCCCTTCATACTTTGTATTTAATCTTGAAAAACCTTCTTGAACTTTATCTTTTAGCTTTTCAAGCTCCTTGCTACCTTGTACAATGTCCGAGTAACCTAATATTCCGTTTATAATAGTAGAAATTGGCGTTGCACTTAATATCAAATTAAGTGTAACTCCAGCTATCTTTTCTTCATGTATAGAAACTTTTCTATGAAATACATCATGTATAGTTCCTGTGTAAATAGCCCCAGCAGATTGAGCAAATTCCAGAAACCCCGGGATAGCATCCCACCCCGTGTCATTATCACTTGTTAGTTTATCAATCCATATTAGATGTCCATTCTCATCATAATCCTTCTCTGTAAAAGCATATGAGTGTCCTGCTTGATTCGGAATTTTATACATTCTTCCTGGAAGTGTGAAGTCTGCTGCCTTTATCCCAATATGTAGAGGATCATTCTGATTAATGATATTCCGAACATTTTTCATATCAAACCCATTACCGAATTTATCTACATCTCGATTTAAAACTGGAGCTGGATTTAGTGTTAAAACATCAATATCGTCTTTTTGATGCCTTAATGCTACTGTATTTGCAATACCTCCGCCCAAAGAATGTCCTGTTATACTAATAGTTTTACCATTAGCATATTGTTTCATTTTTTCATAAAATGCCTCTCCTTGGTCATATTGTTTTACTTTTAATTCATGTTCCCAATTACTAAATGCTAATTTATTTGCATTTGTTAAATTGTGAACACCTATCTCTGCATCTACTACTACATCACTATTGTTGTCTTTTCCAGGTTCCGTCCCAACATATGAAATAATAACTTCTCCTGTTTTATTATCTTTAAATGCGTAAGCAGCAAATCCGGTGTCTTTATCTTCTGCTGAATCTATTAGTCTTGCATTAAATTTTTTTTCTAAGAGATCTTCGTTTTTCTCTTCGGCATCCTCCCCAATATTATTATACGGTTCTTTGCCATCTCTAAAATTATATATATCTTGCCCAGCGAGCTCTAACTTTCCCATATCAGAGTTTATTCTTAAATCCTCTTTTTTTTCCACACCTTTCTTCAAAAAAATCAGCTCCCTTAGAATGATTTATTATTTTGAAAAGACTTTTCATAATTCACATAATCTTGCTTGGCTTCCTGATCATTATCCTTTTTACTACTAAAATTCACAGATATTTGCTGAGTATGTGTTAATAATTTTCCCTCACTATTTTTCTTTTCATATACAATTGAAATTATTAATTGTATTATTTGCATTGGATGCTGTTTCGTATCTTTAGAATCGTTAAAATTAAATACAATTGATGCTGTTTCAAAACTATCATATTGCAAATTCAATTTATCGTTAATTATTTCTTGAAATTGTGATTCCGTTAACGTAAAACCAACTGTATTTGGTTCATTAAATTTCTTTTTATTTCCATCTACTTTCAGTTGTAAACTCCCAACACCTTGCAATCTATTAAAAATTAGTTTTACATGTGAAACATCCAAGCTCGAATCAGTACTGTAACCCTTTCTATCTTTATACATGAACCTAGTGCTATATTTTTCTTCTTCTTTATATTTATTATCCTTATGTCTATCTTTTATGTTCTTAATATCACTTGTTATTTTTTGAGTGGTCTCTCCATACAATAAATTTTCTTTCAAATTATATATACCTTCAGTAGTTTGATATAGTGTATTATGAATTCTGTCATCACCATTTTTTTCTGTCGTAAAATCAATAACCCGTTCCTTCACATACGCATACCCATCATCACTCGCAGACATAACCTTTCTCATGTCACCTTCATCCAAAGCTTTGACAAATGGCTTATAATCTATTTGCTTTTCCCCAAAACCACATCCACTTAATAAACTTGCCACTATTGACACGACTATCATCACCTTAACTTTCTTCTTTAATTTCATACTGTCACCTCGTTAGTTACTCTAGGCATTTTTAGTTTCATTATGTTCCCTTTTTGATAGTAATACACTTCATCTTTACCTAATGGCGCTTCGTTGCTTATATATTTTATGTTGAAGATACTTTGATCATTTAATGGCATTGCGATAATTGCTGCTGTTAGCTTACTTCTCATTTTCATAGGTAGAGCTTCACGATTTCGGTCCATGTAGTCGTGGTGACCTGCTAATACAAAGTAAATACCTACTGTACGAGATAAATCAATTAAAGTCGCTGCATCCTCCATTTCTAAATAAACAAATTTACTAAACTCTTCAACATTTGTCATGATAATGAGTTGTTTTGTGAATGCAGGAATTTCTCTACCTTCTTGTCTTGCTTGTGCTAATTCAAAAGCTCGTTCACGAATTACTTCCATCCAATACTTCGCATGCATATTGATTTCATTTTCGTCTACAATGTAGTGCGTCACATCGTCTTTATATTGAACGAAACTATACTCTGCTGTATCCACCAACGTCACACTTTCAAAATAATCTTTATTCAATTGAGATAGGATGCTAGATACAATTTGTTTTCTCATACTATCATCTACACTATAAATCATTAAATGATCATTCACTGCAATATCATGAGCTACAACTTCTACGTTTGCAAAATCAAGCCCCATTGGAATTCTTGCTGCTTGTAGAGCTTTTGTAACGTCTTTATTTTTACGATAAGTAGCAATATCAATAATTTCTGGCATCATTGGAATTGCCTTCGGACGTTCTCCATCCCATTCTCGGTCCATATCATTTGCTTCTTGTTGTAATAATTGAATTTGCTGTAATTCATCTTCTGCTTTCGTAGGTAATGCAACCTGGAATAATGTGGGAGATTCTAGTTTTATTAACGCTCTTCCTGCTGTTTCTTCCACTTTTATATCAGATCTCCCTACAATACTAGCTACTTCACTTTGATCAATCATATATAGGCAAGTTTGGATTTTAATATTATTGTACAATTGAATTCTAAGTGCATTTTGTCGCCCTGCACTAATTAAGGTATGAATTCCTAAACTTGCACCATCTCGGACAATTTGCATAATTAGCATTTCAAAGCTTTCATAGAACTTCGCTTCTTTTACTGCATCATAATTGTCGATTGCAATAATAATATGTGGTATTTCTTTCCCACTTGCCTTTTCATACATTTCAATATTTGCAACGTCATATTCACTTAATAATCGTTTACGATTTTTCATTTCCTGAGTTAATCTTTCAACAAACTTTAAACATTTTTCAGATTCGTCAATCGTAATCGTATCCGCTACATGAGGTAATCCTTTTAAAGGTAGAAGACCATTTGTTCCAAGGTCCACTAAATACACATGCAAATGCTCCGGACTATGCTGACGAGCTATATCCATAATGACTGATTGTAAGAATGTTGATTTTCCGTAGCCTGGGCTTGAGAAGACCGCTACGTGTCCGTCTTTACTAATATCTAATGTTAATGGTGTTTGTGATTGTAATTCAGGCTGATCTAGTAGACCAACTGTTGCTTGTAATGGTTTCTTTTCTTTCGTCCATGCTTCTTTGAACTGAATTGCATGTAAGTCTTGTAAATATACGCTTTCTGGAAGTGGTGGTAACCACGGTCTAGCTAACGCTTCAATTTCATTTATTTCTGCGTAATCGTGAATGTAGTCAATAACAGCATCCAGTTCAGATGGTACGCTTATTACTTCTTTACTGCTACCAAGTCCACTTAAATCTTCACTTAATATTTCATATTGTCCTAGATCATTTATTGCATAGATTGTTGCGTCTAAATGTTCTTTATCCTCTTTGTTTTCTACATAGTCTGCTCCGCTCCAAGCTGATTGGAATAATTCATAAATTTCATTATTCCCAACTTGTAAGTAAGCACGTCCTGGTAATGTAATTTCAGCAGCATCCGGTGTTTTTAAAATTTCATTACTATCTGACGTATTTTGAACTTTTAGTGCTAGTTTGAATTTCGAGTTACTCCAAATTTGATCATCTACAACACCACTCGGTTTTTGCGTAGCTAATATTAAATGGATTCCGAGTGAACGACCGATACGCGCTGTTGAAACTAACTCTTTCATAAATTCTGGTTGTTCTGACTTCAGTTCCGCGAATTCATCACTAATTAAAAATAGATGTGGCATCGGTTCACTTACTAAGCCTTCTTTATACAGTTTTTGATACTGATTAATATGGTTTACATCATTTTCCCCAAATAATCGTTGTCTTTTTTGTAATTCAGCTTTAATTGATGCGAGCGCTCTCATACTTTGTGCTCCATCTAAGTTCGTAATTGTTCCTAATAAATGCGGTAAGTTTTTGAATAAATTCGCCATACCGCCGCCTTTATAGTCAATTAGTAAAAAGGCTACTTCGTACGGATGGAAATTAACTGCTAGAGATAAAATGTACGATTGTATAATTTCTGATTTACCTGAACCTGTTGTACCTGCTATTAACCCGTGTGGTCCGTGTGCTTTTTCGTGTAAGTTTAAGTTTACGATATCTTCTTTCCCACGTAATCCAAGTGGTACAGCTAAAGATTTATGCGCTGCATTTTTCTCCCAGCGACTTGTAATATTCAGTTCTTTTACTTTTTCAACGCCGTACATTTCTAAAAATGTTACGCTTTCTGGAATACTATTTTTTAAGTTTTGCAAATGATTTAATGGTGCTAATGCCCTTGAAATATCTTCTAAATTGAACCCTTTTGGCACATGATTTAGTTTAAATTGACGGTTAACAAGCTCTCCTTGCTCTAAGATGATGTTCCCTTGTTTTGCATCTCTTATATCTATTACCGTTTTCACATGCTCCGGTAAACTTTGCATAACATCTTGTACAAATACAAGTGATACACCTAATTGACTCGGATCATCATTAAAGAATTCCATAACAACATGGTCTAATATTAGTTTTTCATCTGTAATGAGAACGACATAGTGCGGTGCAAAGTACATTTTTTCATTAGTAGAACTTTTTTCATCTAGTTTTAATTTTCGTTCTTTCAATATTTGATACAAACTATTTAACACTTGATCACGGCTACGATCATGGTATACAAATCCACGTACATTTATATCGCGAACACTTCCATGAGGTAACCAGCGCATCCAATCCCATTTTTCTTTTTCTTCTTCCGGAAAAATAGTAATAAACTGCAAGTCATAATAACTATGGAATAAAGCCGTTTGTGCAACTAATAATTGTAATTGCTCTAACACTAAAGAGCGTTGACCAATATAACCGACTGGTCCATTCATTAAATCTGTTACAACTGGTACATCTTCCAATGATAGATAACGCTGTCTTAGTTCACGTGCTATATCAATTAATTCATCTTTCGTTTGACTAAATTCTTCTTCATTAAATTGAATTTCAAAACTCGTATTAGCTTGTCCTGTTCCAACGCTAAATGTTAAGAAATCATGATGTAACATTGTTTTTTCATAAATTCGAGGATTTACTTGAACTGCCATATTACGTATTACTTCTACATTTGGATTGTGATAATGTAATGCGTGACGCTGTTTTTCACTTTCTGCATGTAAATCTTTCGTTTTTTGTTTTATATACTCTCTATAGCTTTTATCTCGTTCAACAATGTCGACTTTATATTGCTTCAAATTTTTAATATACGATGTGACAGAAACAATGATTGTTACTAATGTCATCGCAATCGATGCGATAATAAACATTCCATATTTCATGAAAATAGCAAGTAATACAGTTACGACAATCATGACAAGTGAAGGTGCAATGATTCTTGCTAAATGCTCCGTTGGTTTTGATGGCATACTTGAAGGCTTTGCAATTGTCATTTTCTCTTCTGGTTCACGGTAAATAATACGTGGTGAACGATGATAGTCTGGATAACCACTTTGATAATTCGTTTCTGATTCTACTAAAATAGGTAACGCAGATTTCACTTTATCTTCTGAAGAAAGTACTTGAATGTCTTCACTACCAATCTCCAATAAAATACCATCAAAATATAATACGTCTCCTGATTCCAACATAACGCTATCTTTTAACTTCGTATAATTATGAAATACATCCCCGCCATACACGTTCACTTTAAAAGAATCGTACAACGTTTCGCGAGATAGCATTAAATCTACACTAGTCCCGGTAATAGAAATATCATCGTAATCGTTTCGACTCACTGTAAGAGAAAGTTTCGTTCCGATATCAAACACTTTAGTTGTGCCAATAATAGATATAAAGATTTTCAAGCTCACATCTCTTGTTTTTCCAATCTCAACTTCCTTATTGAATTCTATTAATTGATCCTGTACCATCCAAGCATTTACTTCATTATTCCACTTTAACTCTATTTCTTGTTCTAAACTTGGATTCGTAATATCATTTGTCCACTCTTTTCCAATCGACACTATTGATTGCTCATTTGGATGTAATGTGCACTTATATATTTTGTCTCCATAAGTCAATACTAATAGTTGCTCCATCCGTGTTCACTGCTCCTTTTCAACTGTCTCATCAAGTGCTTACTCTTTTTTCTCTGTGTCCGACAAATTTTTATCGCTTGATGAATTGCCATATTTCTTTTTATATTCATCTAATTGTTGCTCATATGTTTTTAACTTTTGATCACGTTCTTCTCCTGATAAATCCGGATTATTTTTCAGTGATTCAATTTGTTTAACAAGGCCGTACATAATAAGCTGAGGATCATCAAGTGTCTTAGCTAAATCTAATGATTTATCAAAATTACCTTTTCCGTTATACATCCAATACAGCAAATACTTTTCATCACTTTTCAAACTAATGTTTTTCATAATCGATTTCTTTTGAGCTTCACCTAGTTTTTCAGCTGTAATGTATGCAAATGCTAACTCATATTTAGATGCAATCGGTAATGATTCAAATTCCTCTTCATTTAATTGCGTAATGACTTTGTCATAATCAGTTGCTATGAAACTTGCATTTGCTTCTAACAATTTATTTTGATAAGGAAATTTTATAAAAGTGAAATATATTAAAGGAGCAGCTAAAATAACTGTCGCCGCTATGAAGGAAAAAGCTAAGTATTTAAACGATTTATAGCTTTTTTTAGGTACTAACTGCATATTTTTCTCTGTTTTTGTTTGTTCCTTCTCAAAGCTGTCATCAAGAAACTGCAGTAATGCATCTAAGCTTTCCATTTGAGCAACGGTCTGTTCAAATGTTGTTTCTTTTGCATCTTTTAGTAACCCAGCATACAAATCATCAAAGTTATGTTTTTGGGAGAATAAAGCAATAATTAGACACTTATATTGTGTTAAAAATTGTTCTTCTGATAACGGGGTTGGTGGAACAATATCTCGAATTCCTCTATGTATAATACTTGGTATTAAATTAGCATTAAAAACTATATTGTCTGGATGTAAAAAGAACGTGATTCGTTTATTCAAATATTTACGAAACTGCGCAACATTCCGAAGTAGTCTTAATTTCTCATTTCTTCCAAAACGGCTAAGATTGTCCCACTTATATAATTTTTTATCTACTTGATATAGAAACGTAAACATATCATCCGCTTCTTCTATTGTTAATGGTACAAATTCAGATGATACGCCCGTAATTATATCGAATTGACGGAAGTCTTTTATACGTGTTTGAGATTTGGTCATCTCCAATTTCCAATTTTCTTTTTCTATTTGAAATTGATAGTTCATTGCATCAATTTGAATTATTTTTTCCGTCATGTTTATCCTCTTCTCCTTTTCTTTATAACCCGTAATAACTTATTTTCAAATAACTAAAAGTAAAAAATATTCTTTATAAAACTTGCAAAATATCTCCATCTGTTATTTGGTGATCAATTAAACGATCATTATCTGTTAAAACAATTGACTTATTTTTCACTTTAATTACAAAATGTGAACCTTCATGATTATCAATCTTTAGCGTATCTAATAAGTTTTTCAATAAATATTTAATAGATTGGTGATTCGGAATACGCAAATCGTATGTATTTCCATTCCATTTATTAAAATCTACTGTGACATTAATATGTGTTTGTATTGCCATCGCTTTACCTCCAACTTTTACGAAGAACCGTATAAATACCGATGCAAATAAGTAGAATGCCGCCGCCAAATAATAATATTATTGTTATACTAATTGGCTCTTCATTCATTGTTTCATTACTCGCTACTTCATCTGCACTTTTTCTGACAATGTATTCACTGCTAAACAAACTATTTTTCGTATCTTTAACACTATTATTCTCTTTTGGTTTTGTAAAAAGAGAATCTCGCAAAGCTTCCATATCTTTTTGTTCTTTCTTTTTCTTTTTCTCAATTTCTTCTTCTATATCTTTGTTAAATAACTCAATCGATGCTTTATCTAATTCTGTTTCCTTATGTTCCTTTTTATTTTTTTCTTGGTCGCTTTCTTCAAGTCGATCCACTTTAAACTTAATCTTCCCATCATCACCAAGATAACTGTCAGCCGCGCTCCTTATCGGTAGCGCGACAAACAGTAAAAGGATAGAGAGAAATGATAACTTAGCCACTATGCTCCATTGTTTGATCATTTACTTCTTTTTCCTCCCATTTCTTATGCCATACAAATAGATTACTAACCAATCCAATAATGGCAATTACAAACAATACGACAAAAATAACTTTCCCAGTATCTTTACCACTAATAAAATCATTTAGAAAACTTTCTATATACTGAAGCGGTGAGAATTGACGTATCTTTCCGACAGAAGACATTTGATCTACTTTACTTCCAACTGCCTCAGTTAAAAATAGGTACATGCTTAAAAATACTAATAGTATAAACATTCCTACCATTTTTATTTGTCGTAATAAGTAGGTTGAGACCAATACAAACGCCATCATAATAAATGTGATGAACGCAATCCATAGTAAACTTTGATCCTGACCGAACTTTAAAAGACGCCCAGAAATGATACCTATACTAATCCCTTCCACAATTGATATACCGAAAGCTACTACTGTAGTTGGTACATTCATATCAATTAATGAGAATTTCTCTTCAAAATGATCTGATTGCATTCGTTTCTTTTCTTGATTCGCAATTGCGTATGCTGTAAATAATGCAACAATGAAACAAGTTAATACAATTAAGTACGGTGTAAAAGCATTACCTGCTACAATTACTCCATCATTTTGCTTTTGAACTGGACTAGCTAAAAAGTCATATAGCATCTCATTTTGACGATCTCCAATACGGCTATTCGCTAAAATTTTCGTAAAGTTTTTGGAGAATGATTTATCATCTTCCATTTTCTTCGTAAAGTCATTTAATAATAAATCAGCTTTTGAAACAATTGTCGTTCCGCTGTCTTGAATTTCTTTTGCTTGTCCATTAATTTGATCAAATGTTTTATATACATCGTCTGAAGTTGCTAAACTATGCTTCGAACTTTCGACCAATGACTGACTTTGCATCATTAATGATTTAATACCAGAATCTAACGATAAAATAGCTGTTTGCTCACCAGCATGATTTGTTGTTAATACTTGCTGCTCTTCAACTAGCTTTAAGCTATTCTCACGCCATTTCGCTAAACCTTTTAAATACTCTCCTAAATTTTCATTCATACTAGTTGCTTGTTGCGTCGTTCCATTTAATTTCTCCGCTAGTAGCATAGAATTTTGATCCGCACTAGTAATAGATTGTTGATAAGAGTTTATTTTTTGTTTTAAACCTGACATATCTTGTTTTATTTCTGTAGTAATACTTGATGAAACAAGATTTGAAATTAAATCAATTAAGCTTTGTTTATTTAATACGTAGTACAAAGATTGATCCGTCGCAATTGCATCTAAACTTCCTTCTTCTAACTTAGGACCTACATCTTTCGTTCTTAAATCAATCCCATAATACATTTCGTAAAGGCTCATTAAACCTTGATAACTTTCGACTGTATCTACTGCTTCTTTAATTAATACACTAGAAGTAATATCTGTTATTTTTTCTGTTTTTTGATGTATAACTTGATTCGTTGTACTTTCAATAACTTTACCGTTATCTGTTCCCGTTTCGCCTCCTGGATTTCCTCCGGTTCCGTTATCTGTTCCCGTTTCGCCTCCTGGATTTCCTCCGGTTCCGTTATCTGTTCCCGTTTCGCCTCCTGGATTTCCTCCGGTTCCGTTATCTGTTCCCGTTCCGCCTCCTGGATTTCCTCCGGTTCCGTTATCTGTTCCCGTTCCGCCTCCTGGGTTTCCTCCAGTTCCGTTATCTGTTCCCGTTCCGCCTCCTGGGTCTCCTCCGGTTCCGTTATCTGTTCCCGTTCCGCCTTCTGGGTTTCCTCCAGTTCCGTTATCTGTTCCCGTTCCGCCTCCTGGGTTTCCTCCAGTTCCGTTATCTGTTCCCGTTCCGCCTCCTGGGTTTCCTCCAGTTCCGTTATCTGTTCCCGTTCCGCCTCCTGGGTTTCCTCCAGTTCCGTTATCTGTTCCCGTTCCGCCTCCTGGGTTTCCTCCAGTTCCGTTATCTGTTCCCGTTCCGCCTCCTGGGTTTCCTCCAGTTCCGTTATCTGTTCCCGTTCCGCCTCCTGGGTTTCCTCCGGTTCCGTTATCTTTCCCTGTTGTGTTTTCCATTTTTTTAATAATAGGCGTTTTAGCATTGTGTACTAACGGCATTATGCCATACTGTGATTTATGAACCACATTTTCCACCTTGCTATTTTCCGTTTGTGTTCCTTTATCTTCTTTATTAGGTTCTTCTTTCTCAGGACTAGTTTCTTTTGTATGAGTCCCACTCAATTCCCATTGCCACATTACAGGAGAGAAAACATCTATATTGATGTTTGGATCTTTTAACTTCACATGCAGATCAATCTTTATATCCCCTTCATTACGAGGAGCTATTGTAATTTCTCCTGCTTCGCTTTGTAGAAAGTCACTTGTACGATCCACATCATCAATATATAAAGCTTCTGTACTTCCATCTAATTTAAATTCTTCTGGAATCTTTATCTTCAAAATTTGCGGCGATTCCATTTTAATTACTTTCGCAGTATCACTAAATGTAATTCTCTCTGTATAAAGTCTATCCTTCACTTCTTTAATTGCGTTTCCTAAAGATATTTTATTTACAGGATCATAATAAAAATTATTTTCTTTATTATATTTTTTTGTAAATTGAATTACATTTTGCAGTTGTAATTTCGTCGCATCTGGTAAATCACTTTGACCGATTTCTTCCATGTTTAAACTAGGTAATTTCGCAATTAAATTCTCGATTTGTTTCTTTATTCGAGCATCTGGTTGTTTCATTAATGTATTTATGAAAATTTCTTGCTTTCCATCATTCGACATAGATTGCTTTAACTTCTTAATTACCGTCTCTTGAATATCACTTTCTAACTTTCCTGCAAGTTCTGTATCATATTCAGATACTTGTTTTTTTACATCTGCTAAATATTTTTGAACTGCTGAAGCATCAGTTAAAATATTTGGTTCTTTCTCTGAAAACGTAAATTGATTTGAAATACTTTTATTAGCTGATTCCAATGCACTTAATTGCTTTAAAGCATCGCCTGTATTCATATCATTCATATATTGATTGAATTGATTTGTGAAATTATTCGCTAACAAATTGTTATCAGTTTGCATTTTTTGAAAGTTATTAAAACCATCTAAGTACGTACTGTTAGATTTATTCCCTTCATCTAACGCTTGACCGAAACCTTTTAAAACATCCTGAAATCCTTTGAAACTATTAACAGAAACACCTGTATAATCTTGTACTGTTTTAAATTGATTTGTGTAATTTGCTAACGGACTATGTATATCTTTTTTATACATAGTTGTTTGAACGTTTCCTTTTTCAATTATTTTACCTATATTATCTTGTGCACCTTGTAGCTTACCGATAATACTCGCAAAATAAACGTCGATTATTTGCTTATTGAAATCTTCTAAAATAACAGAAGCTGTATTTTCTGCCTCAGCTTTCAAATCCTTATTCCCAGTTGCATTTACTTTGTAGTTTAACGTTAATTTCTCCGGAATCTCTGAATCAATCGCAACTGCTTTCCTAGAAAAATCATTTGGAATAACAATCATCATATTGTAATTATTATTTTTCAATCCATTTTCTGCTACCCCGCGACTAACTACGTACCATTCTTGTTTCGTATTTTTATTTACATTTTTAACAAATTGATCTCCAAACGCTATTTTATTGCCCTCAAAAACAGTGCCCTGATCTTCATTTACCAACGCAACTGTCATTTTTGGTGTAGTATTCTCATTAGCTTTCTTAACATTTTGATTTAATGCTAAATAGGAGACCCCTGTTGATAGTACAAGAGCTAAAATAATAAACAACAAGATGCTCCATTTGAACTTTTTCACAACTTATCACTCCTGCGACTGCGAGTCTATCTAATGAAAGACTTCGTATCTTACTCTAGTTTTAAAGTAATTTAGCCATACAACGTATGGTTGCATGGCTAAATTATATATTTCTTTTTATCTGTCTTATTGTAGACCGAAATTACGAGAAAGATCTTCGTCATGTCTAGCAACAGCTTCTGCAGTTTTATTAAGCTGCATATTAATTTCTTGTAATAACTGTGCGAAGTTTTGTACTTTTGGCTTTAATTGATTGAACTGTTGGTCAAAACCTTCGAAAGCACGACCTTCCCATTCTCCTCTTAATTCATTTTGTAAGTTTTGTAGTTGACGTAAAATGTCCTCAATTTGATTTGCACCTTGTCCATATCGAGTAGCTTTCGATTTAAGTTCCTCTGGTGACATACGAATTTGTCCTGCCATTATTAAATCCCCCTTAAAATTTAAAAATAGTAAAATTAACCAATAATCAATTCTACAAATTGATTATATCAATAATTTAAAAATTTCTAAACAAAAAAATGATATTTTTCCAAAATTTCTCTTTTACTATAATAACGATATATTGTATAATAGTAATTTATTTATTTTTAAGCATACACTATCAATCTACTATAAAATAAAGGCAAACCATCTATTTTATATATTTATAAGGACTTATTGGCTTTAAATTCCAGCGATAAAGTAGCCACTAAATCATTATTTTCTCTTCTCCCATTCCGACTATAATACTCACTTCAAAGTCATAATTACCTGCCTTTCAACAAACCCAAACTCTTCGTACATCTCTTTTGCAAAATTCCCAGCAAATACATTCAACCTAATTTCTGAATACTTCTCCTTTAATTCCTTAATACCACCTTCCATCAGTTCTCGCGATAATCCTCTCCCGCGATATTCTGGGAAAACGTACAATTCATATATAAATCCAAGTTTTTCACGAGAAAAATAGTCTGTATTTTCCCCTATTAATATCCATCCCATTACTTTATTTTCTTCTTTAATGATTAAATAGTATGCTCCTTTTTCTACAATCGGCTTTGTAATTTCAATCGCTTTCTCGATACTTAATTGACAATTCCCTCTCGTCCCTTCAAAAAGCGATTGAGCCGCATATTTTAATATTTCATTGGTATCTTCTTGATTCGCCTTAATTATCATTTTTCACAACTCCCCTTGAATAATAGGCATTACTATCCCTTGTTCAAGATTCTCCGCTTCCATAACAATTGCCGTTAATCCTTGTTCTGTACTTGTTTCATGAAGCTCTCCCTTCTCCCAAAACACAGCTTGTCCCGCTTCTATCTTTACCTTTTCCTTATTTGCCCCACACACATATCCTACTCCGTCCACAATAAGAAGCAGTTGAGATACAACTGCTTCATGACATCCGATTATTCCATTGGCTTGTAAATGCATAGCACCGATATGTACATTTCCTTGATGGTTTACTATTTTCGACATGATGAAATTAGATTGAAATACTGATAAGTGCTTTCCTACTTTTTCACTAAAATCAAAAGTTTTCATTACTAGTCCTCCTTATACGTATAAAACCATCCTTACTGTCTGCATCATATGTCCTTCAAAGTCTTCTTCAAATTGCTCTAATTCAGCAAAACCTTTCGCTTCATAAAAGCGTTTTCCTTTTTCATTTGCAGCTTCTACATGTATGTACAATTTCCGTATCCCATTTAATGCCTTAATCCCTCTTTGTAATAAAGCACTTCCGATCCCTTTTCCTTGCTGATCTGGTAACAAATAAATTGCCCCTAATTCTGCTTCGTTTTGTAGTCTAACAGGTGAAAAGTTCGCAAATCCTATTACTTCTCCCTCTTCTTCCGCAACGAATAAATGTGTATTTTTAAGGCGATATTTCATTTTTTCATCAGAATATGCCTCGTCTAAAAAACTATCTTGAATCTCTCTCGGAATAATGCCTTCATATGTATCATGCCAAGCTATTTTCGCTACTGATTGTACAGCCTGAATATCTTCTTGCTTCATTTCTCTAATTATATATGTCATCTCGATGTCTCCATTCTCTTTAAATTATATTCTGCTAATATACTAGAAGAAACGGCAGAACCATTTTCATAATTGACCTTAATTAATTTTAACTTTTCAATCGAAGCTGTTGTAACATCAAAATTCTCATATATATACTCCATCACACTTAAAAAATGAGTTGAATTCAAATGATTCGCAATCGTACAATGCGGAACCCATTTTCCTGGTACATAATATGAATTTGAATTATCATGAAAAGTTTTGAAATGATCATGATAAAAATGATGAAGTCTCAATAAATCATCGGTAACAGTCGGCGCTAGAAAAACCGTACCGTTAGTAGGAAAAGTTCCAACAGAAGGAAAAGTGACTGCAGACATGTTTTCTTGAATAGCTACAAATTCCTTTAATTTTTCAATATACAAATTAACATCCAACTCATTATAATCCGCAATCGTTATATGAGGTTCTACTCCAGCTAATTGATTTGTTCCAATTACATTTGTTAATTTATTTTGTAATTCTGTAATTTTATTAGTAAACACACGATCAAATGTAGCAATGATAGCGTACAATCTTTCTCACCCCTTCGTTACACATAGCGCTTCCCATTCTTCACGAATCATGCCCATTCGAATAGAATCATAGTATGTTCCGTTATAATAACGACACTTTCGCATTCTACCTTCTAAGCTCATTCCTATTTTCTCCGCTACTTTCATCATTCGTTCGTTACCAGACCAAGTCGTGAGCCCTACTCTACCAATTTCCATCTTTTCAAATAGCAAATCTCTATATAATTTTAACGCTTCTGTACCGTAGCCACCATTCCAGTAAGTTGGATTATAAATAACAATTCCCATCTCCAACCAACGCGTCGGTTTATGCTCCCAATAAAATCCGACCGTCCCTATAATTTGACCGTTATTTTCTATAATTAAATTTGACAGTGGTTCTTCTTGCAAACGAGTTTGCATCTTCTCTTTATAGGAAGAGTATTCTTGCATTGAGAACGGGAAATATGGCGCATCCCAATTCTTCCATTCTGGGCTTTCTTCTTTAAATATGATATTCCATAATGTTTTTATATCCGATTCTTCTATTGTACGAATTGTAACTTTCTTTCCCTTTAATACAACGTTTTGCATAATTCCCTCCTGCATTCCTCTTTATTTCATATATAATTATAATATTTTTTCAGAAAAATCAAAACTAATATCATTTATTATATTGTATAATTTTGTTATTAGATACCAATTATTGATTTAGAAAGCTGGTGATTCAGTGAAGAATCGATTTAGTATTGCTTTATTTCTCACTATTGTTACGACAAATATTATTCTATATTTCTTCTTACCATCAAATATTGTTACGAAATGGGACTTTAATGGAACGCCTACATCAACAATGGATAAAAGCACTTTTGTAATCGTAAATATAATTATATGTTCCTTCTTATTCTTTGTATTTTTAGCTTTATCTAAAGCAGCGAGTAACCAGAAATTTCTCCATTGGATCGGCAACACAATGTTACTATTCTTATTTTTTGTCGATATTGTCATCGCCCTCATCGCTCTTGGCTTTTCACTTCCTCTTGATCATTTCATATTTTTAGCATTAGGGCTTTTATTTATATTAATAGGTTATTTCAGTTCCAAAATTGATACGACTAAATCAACCGTTTCATTAGAATGGAATGATAAGCACCTTGAAAAAAGAGCTTCAAATATTAGTAGTATTTCAATGATGATAGCAGGTATTTTTTTAGCGATACTTCCTTTTATCGTTTCTGCTCCCTATAGAGGTTATGCTATACTAGCAATTCTTTTAGGAATGACGCTTATCATTCTGCCGAGTACGATTTATTTACTTATTAAAGACAGCAAGCAATCTACTCCTTTAAAAAAATAGGAGGTTATATCCCTCCTATTTCAGCTTAATGTTTTATTTTTCACTTTTTCTATCTCAACTAAAATCCCTTTCTCTATCCAACCCTCTACGCCATCTTTTTTAATTAAATCATATCCTGAACAGCTATCATCAATGAGAGAAACGATATCTCCCTTCCTAACGCTTATTTGCGCACAAGAAATATCAGTTTTCACTGTATATTCACCTGACTTAAGTTGTTTCATATATTCATTTTTTACAGTGAGCACATTATTCGTTTCCTTTTGTTTACATACGGTGTAATCTTGCATCTTCTCGATAGGCTCTATGTAATAATACGGATATGTCACTCCGCCCTGCATTTCTGAATTCGCATTAAAATCCGCTATTACTTCGTACTCTGGAAAATAGTCTACATATGTATAAGAAAACGTATCGTCCGTTTGTTTCCTCTGAATAATAAATACGTTTAATTGCCCTGCTTCTTTAATTGCATTTCCTCCATCAATCGCAATAATTTTTTTCTCCTTATCAATAACTGGATTATTAGACGGTGCTTCTTCAGAATAGTTCACGACAGGCCAATGACCGACTATTACATACTTATTTGCTTTATGTGATTGATTGAAAAACTCCGGCATTGCTATCGCATTTTTGCGCTCAGTTTCTTTCCAATCTACTCTATCTTCTAGACCGGCATGCACAAAAATATAATCTTCTGTTTCAATCGCTGTTGGCAACTCTGTTAGCCAATATAGTTCTTGTGAAAATTCACTTAACAATGCTTCTTTCACTTCACGAATTGAAGTGCCCTCATGAACTGAAAAACCCAATTGCTCTAGCCATTCATTAAAAATTGAATGCTTCCTCGTACATAAATAATTAATAAGACCAGGATTTTCATTTAGAAGAGCATCAACTAAAACTTCACAATTCCCTTCAACAACGTGAACCTTTGAATTGTTCTTTACAAGATTCATAACGTAGTTTACTACGCCTACGCTATCTCGTCCTTTCTCGCAAAGATCTCCATTAATAATTAAATAATCTTCATCTTTAAAGTTAACTTTATGTAGTGCTTCTTTTAAAAGATTTAATTCTCCATGAATATCAGATATGACAATAACTCTAGCATCATTAGGGATTGATAGTTTCTTTATTTTTTTCAAGTATAAGCGCTCCAATCATTCTCTTTATTAAATTAAAACAATTCGACAAAATACACTATATAACTTTTTCAAATACATATACCATAACTTACAACCTATTTACGGTTCAATAATAACTTAATAAATAAGAAGAAGTTGCTCCCAACTTTTGCGGGACAACTTCTTCTTATTATTATTTATAATTCTTTATGAAAAGAATAACTCACCTTATCATACCCTTCTCTTTCATAAAAACGATGAGCATCAATTCTTGAAAATGCTGACGTGAGGGTGATAGACTCACATCCGTTTTCCTTTCCCCAGTTCTCTATATACGAAAGTAATACATTTCCATGTCCTTTTGAACGATGTGCGTCTGCCGTTACAAGGTCATATACGAAAACGTGCTTCTTATTATAAAAGTTCGTACAAATCGCTACACCTGCAAGGCTAACAACTTCATCATCTTCATTACGCAGCGAGAATAGTTTATAATTTTCTTCTTTCATATTTCGAAATAAAGTGCCTGTTTCCTCTTTTGAAAGTTGTGTTCGTAATTGCTGTAAAACAGGTAATACTTCATGTAATTGCTCTTCTGTTACTACTTCTTTAACATTCATTTTTAACTCTCCCTTAACTATTTATTTAATTTTCTAAATGTTATATCATTATTATAGAAAGTGACTGCCCTTTACTTAAGTGGCAGTTTAAGTATTTTTTATAAGGTCAGTTTTAAAGGAGAGTTTTATATGGATTTTACTATCCCATTGCAATTACAAAGTAACACACCTATTTACTTGCAAATTTACGAATATATAAAAGCTGAAATTATACAAAGGACTATTTCTGTTGGCACACGTCTACCCTCACACAGAAATTTAGCATCACAACTTAATATTAGCCGCATTACTGTTGAATCAGCTTATCAACAATTATTAGCTGAAGGTTATGTAGAAAGTAAACCGAAACGTGGTATTTTTGTAGCAAATTTCGATATTGACGTTATCCCAAATAAAAAACGAAATGCAGCAAAGAAGACGAGCAATTTGATAGACGAAAAATTCGAATACGATTGTAGCCAAGGGCTTATTGATCAAAATAAATTTCCGATTACAAATTGGAAACGGGCATTACAAGAATCCATACTTACATACGAAAATGCACTATTTGCCAAAGAAGACCCTCAAGGTGAATTCGCTCTTCGAGAGCATATATCAACATATTTATATCATTCTCGCGGTGTACATTCTTCACCTGATCAAATTGTGATCGGTGCCGGAACGCAGCCACTTCTCTGGTTACTACTTCAACTGCTTGGCCCTACAAAAGAATACGGCATTGAAAACCCTGGATTTCACCGTATACACGCAATCATTAAAAGCTGTGATAGACAAATCCATCCCATACCATTGGATGAAAAAGGGATTAATATTTCTAGCTTATACAATACAAATGCCAATGTCGCATACGTTACACCATCACACCAATTTCCACTTGGGATTATTATGCCTTTACCTAGAAGATTAGAATTGTTAAAGTGGGCTAATGATTGCAATGGATACATTATTGAAGATGACTATGACGGAGAGTTTCGCTACGCTGGTAAGCCGATTCCTTCTTTACAAAGTCTTGATTCAAATGAACGCGTTATTTATATGGGGACTTTCTCAAAATCTTTTTTACCTTCTTTACGAATGGGATATGTTGTTTTACCACCACATCTTTTAAAAATATATCAAGAACTGCATGGAATTTTTAAACAAACAGTGGCTACAATACAACAACTTGCTTTTGCTAACTTTATACAAAGCGGGAATTGGGAACGTCACCTTAATCGGAGTCGTACACTATATAAAAGAAAACATCATGCGTTAGTAAAATCCATTATGAAAGAAATGGGGGCTAATGTTCAAATTCTTGGCGAACAGTCCGGACTTCATATTGTATTATGTGTACATAACAGTATGAATGAAAATGAACTGATTGAATCCGCTAAAAAACAAAGCGTTAAATTATACCCACTTTCTCCATATGATTTCATGAATGATTTACGCAAGGAATCATATGTATTACTCGGTTTTGGTAGTATTCCGGAAAATAAAATTGAGACGTTGGCTACATTATTGAAAGACGCTTGGTTCCCTAGTTGCAAGGAAACTTGTTAACAGTGGGTTTAACTTGTAACATACTAACAATTCAACAAAATAAAAAAGAAGGTTGTTCCAAAATAACTTTTTGGACAGCCTTCTTCTAGTTACTCACCTGACCTAGCTTTCCTTCCCGGACGTTTCACACCAGTCGTTTCTGTTGAATAGGAAGCTTCAATTATAGCGGTTGGATCTACAGAGAGAACGAGATCTTTCATTTTCGGATAAATGAATCGGTTTGTAATGCAATAAATGATTCTCTTATGCTCCCCTAAAAAACCACCTTCTCCATGTAGATACGTAACAGATAGTTGCAATTCTTTCATAAGTAAATCGCCTATTTCTTTATTCTTACCAGAAATAATCATAACGCTCTTACCTTGATTAATACCATCTAATATAAAATCAATCATCTTCGTAACAATATAGAAAATTGCTAATGAGAACATCGCTTGTTCGATTGAAAATAAAATTGCAACAAAGATGAAAATAACTGCATTTACTGCAAGTAAAAATGTACTAATTGGTACATTAAAGTGTTTATTCATCCAAACTGCTAACATTTCCGAACCGTCAATTGCTCCACCCATTTTAACAACAATCCCAACACCAATTCCGAACAGCACTCCACCATAAAGTACAATTAATAACTCAGAAGTCGTAATTGCTGGAAATGGTTTTAAATAAATTAATCCGAGTGTTGTAACTACATTCGCATAAGATGTACGGATAAAAAATTTCTTTCCCATTACTTTTGCAGTAAATAATAAAATTGGGATATTAATTCCTAAGAAAACGCCATAAAGCGGCAATCCTGCAACTTTATTTGCCATAATAGCAATAGCCGTTACCCCGCCATCTACTAATCCATTAGGTGCTAAAATAAGCTCTAATGAACCTGCTACTATAATTGAGCCAATTGTTAATAATACGTATTCAAATACTTTCTTCATTCATTACCCCCAAAGCTTATATATTTTCTTAGTATTATTTTAACGTAATTTTTCTGCTAAGACAAAGATATCAGTTTATATACACAAAAGTTTCACCTTTATCGCTATTTTTATGTAACACATTTAGCGCGTAATACTAGAAACACACTTACCAATTAAAAGTAAGTGTGTTTTTAACATCTATTTAATCTTTACGTACGGCTTCATTTTTAATTCAAGTATTTCCTCAACTGCCCTTTGATATCCACCAGCATTTCTAAGCGACTCTCCCACTTTACGACTATTTTCCTTAAACGTCACATCATCCATTACTTTCTTTACAGTCTCACATAACAATTCAGAAGTTAACTCGTTACGATTAAGTCTTATGCCTGCCCCTACTTCAGTCAATCGTTTTGCAACGAATGGCTGATCTCCTGTTACCGGAATTACAACTAATGGAACACCGTAATATAACGCTTCACTCGAACTATTCATACCACCATGTGTCACGAATACATCAGCATGCTGTAAAACTTCTAATTGCGGGACATAATTATACAACTTAAAGTTTTTCGGGATATTTTCAAATTGACTTATATTTATCTTCTTACCAACGACTAATACGACTGTCGCATCTACATCTTTAAACGCTTCAAAACACTTTTCATACAGAGCAGGTTGCTCATTAAAAACTGTTCCCATAGAAATGAAAATTACTTTTTCATTTTTTAAATCTTCAGTAGGAAAACTCCCCACTTCTTTTCGAGTAGCAATTGATGGACCTACAAATTTATACGATTCATCAAATACATCTGAACGCGGCTGATATTCTTTTGAAGTATATACAATCGTAATATCACCAGGATGGTTCATAATATCATACATACTATTACATTTCATTCCATACTGCTTATTCCATCTTTCCATTCCCGCTAAACAAGATTGATATAATGGATTCATTTCATCTACTTGTCTCGATTCTTGCCCATCATGAAAATTAATGTACTGATTAACAGCAAACGTTGTACAAGATGAAACGCTTGGTAATTGTAAAATATTCGCTATAATACGTCCTACTGGAAAATGATTATCATATATTAAATAATCGTATTTTTCCTCTTTTGTTTCCTCTACAATTTGAGTAACAATACGCTCTGATGCTTCAATCATATGAGATAGCATCGTCAAAGGGCTCCCACCTTCATTTACTCGTTCCATAATATTAATTTGAGAGAGAAAATTCTCAAACACTCGGAATTCCGCACCTGTTGCTTCAACCTTCTTTCTATAATCTTCAATACAATAAGAAACAACTGTTTCCCCTCGCTGAATTAACTCACTTACAATAGCTAAAGTCGGATTAATATGACCTTCCCCAGGGAAATTTATTACGAGTACATTTGCCATAATATTCTCTCCTATCCATTTAATATAATAAAATTAACAATTAATTATATTAATTAATTTAAATCTATTATAAATGAATGCATTCTACTTCTTCATGCTTTTCTCTTCATTTTATTATTGAGAAATATTTTCAATAGTCTACATTATTATGATTCACAATCTTATAAACGAATGCTTAATTCTACTTTTACTCTTCATAGCTTTAAAGATACGAGCTTTACATTCAAATACTATCACTCTGTTTTTTTTGACAATTCACACAAAAATGGAGAAATATAATATTTTTAATAAGTTCTCACTATAAATGTAACTATGATTTCAATTTTTTATCTTTATCCCCATAACACATCACCTGTTATATAATAAATTTATAGAATTTACAGAAAAAGAGGTCTTTTCATGTTACAACAACTATTCAATTCACCTATTCTATCCGTTCAAGCCTTGCACCCAGGTTATGAAGATCATGCAAGTGATGTTTTTCTCGTTCAAACAGAAGATACAGAAGTTATCGTTCGTGCTTCTAAAATGAATGAAGAACCAAATAATGATTTTTGGTGGGGATGTAAAAATTTATTTGGAATTGATCCAAGGAACGTCCATCATTTAGAAACGGTACATACATTGTTGCAAGAACATACGAATCTTCCTATCCCAACAATATTAGAAAAACATGTTTTAAATGGCCGTGAATTTGTGGTGGTTGAAAAGTTAGTAGGTAACACAGTTCAATCTTTTATCGAGCAACCAGATTCTATTTTATTCAGCCTAGGAAAAGGACTTGCAGAAATACATAAATTTAAAGCCGATTTCATAGGAAATCCGTCAGGCACGTTCCAAGTTCCACTAGATGAATTCCAATCACATATTTTAAACGTAAGTAAAGAGCTTGTGAATATGTTTTATTCTGATGATGAAAGCATACAAAATGCATTCCCTACCTTTGAATCACAACTTTCTTCCCTGTCCGTACCAAAGGAATCTACACTCGTCTTAATTGATATGGATCCTACTCAATTTTTATCTGACGGTACAACTATTACGGGTTTAGTAGATACTGAAGCTTACGCTGTTGCTCCGCGAGAGCTTGATTTTATCGGACTAGAATATGTACTTACCGAAAAAGAAGCACATGCCTTTCAAAGTGGTTACGAAACAATTATGTCTATTCCTCACTTAGAAGAATATAGACAGCCTTATCGTTATTTATACCGACTGTTATCTGTGCAAGGTAATGTGGAATTAAAGAAATGGTTAAGTCACCCATCCTATTTTTAAATACGAATGAGAGGGATTATACAATGGATATTCGGAAAAAGCGTTCTGTAACAGAAAGTGAAATACAGCAAATGAAGGATTTGGCTTATATTTGCGGGCAACAAGACAACCTTGATTACTCTTCAGATTTACATATCAACTTTTTAAAAAATCGAAATGAAGATTATATAAACGATTTTCTTCTTTATAACGGCACTCAATTAATTGGCGCTTTAAATATGTATGATTTTGAAAGACCAACAAAGCTTGAACTAATAGGCTTTGTACATCCTCATTTTAGAAAACAACGTTTCGGAACTATCCTTTTACAAACTGCAATGAAAGAAATACAAAATAGAGAGACAGATGAAGCTCTTCTTATTATCAATGGGGATTCTATTTCTGGGAATGAATTTGTAAAACATATGAAGTTACCATATTTATATAGTGAATATAGTATGGAGTTCAAGACAAACGAACTTCAAAAAACAACAGATAATAATATACAGCTTACTCTTGCAACTTCAGAATCACTTCTTGATCTTATTGAAATTTCTAGTAAAGCTTTTGGTGATTCAGTAGAAAATACGGCTACATGGTTACAAAAAATGATGACTTCACCTTCTCATAAAGTTTACAGTGCTCTTGTCGATAAAAAAATGATAGGAACGATTACAGTTACTGAGCAAGATCATTCTACTATATTATCAGGATTCGCTGTCCACCCTTCCTATCAAGGTAAAGGCTACGGTAAAGCTATTTTAAACTATATGACACATAAGCTCTTCACAAATGGTGCTACAACAATTGAATTACAAGTTGAAACAAAGAATAACAATGCTTTGAAGCTTTATACACAATGCGGTTTTGAAATTATGATGAAGCATGATTATTATAATTTAATGAATAGCAAGGAGAATATTTATGTCTAAAAAACTTATTTATTCTAATTATGATATTTTCGCATCTATTTATAATAAACATTGGGGGCATTTTTCTGAACACTCCTATCCAGCTTTTGAACAACTCGTTTTACAATATGCACAACCACGTTCTCATATTTTAGATCTTTGTTGCGGGACTGGTCATCTTACTAGGAAACTACTTGATCATAATTTTGTAGTAACTGGTATAGATGGTTCTACTCAAATGATTGAGTATGCACGTAAAAATGCGCCAGATGCAACCTTTATCGTCGATGACGCTCGCTATTTCAATATAAATGAGCAATTCCACTACGTCATCTCTGCCGGTGATAGTTTAAACCATATTATGAATTTAGATGAACTAAAAAGTGTGTTTCAGAAAGTTTACTCCGTATTACATAACGAGGGTATATTCGCATTTGATATGAATATGGAAAAAGGATTTCTTAAAAACTGGATTGCTTCATTTCATATTTCAGAGAAAGAATATGTTTGTACGATTGATTCTACATATAATAATGAAAATAAAAAAGCAGAAATGAACTTTATACTATTTCACCATGACATAGATAATAATTGGACAAGAAGTGACTTTTCTTTTGAAGAAGCTTGTTATTCCAATGAAGAAATAATTTCTTCATTGGAATCCGTAGGTTTTAAGAACATTCAATTCCACGGTACAAATAGAGCATTTTTCACTTGCCAAAAATAAAAAAACTGAATCGAAATGATTCAGTTTTTTCTTAATATATTTACAACTGCAGTTGTTTCGTCATTTTCTTTATAGACACGCGGAATTCTTCTATCTAGCATACATGTAACTTCATAGTTTATTGTACCTAACATATCCGCTATTTCTTCTACTGCGATATTTTCTTCACCTTGTTTACCGTAGAATACTACTTCGTCTCCTACTTGTACTGGCATCGCTTTTGAAACATCCAGCATTAACTGATCCATACAAACACGGCCGATAACAGGTACTCGAATCCCGTTAATTAACGCATAGCCTTTATTAGATAATTGACGATTATAACCATCAGCATAACCAATTGGTACAGTCGCAATCCATTCTTCACCAGTTGTTACATACGTATTCCCATAACTTACACCGCGATTCTTCTTCGCATGTTTAATATGAGCTACTTTTGATTTTAACGACAACGCAGGCTGTAAAGAAACGATTGTATGATCCACTTCTTTTGACGGATACATACCGTATACTCCTATTCCAACGCGTACCATATTTTGAAATGTGTTACTTAATTCCATTGATCCTGCACTATTTGAACTATGAATATATGGTATTTGAATTCCTAATTCTCTCGCTGTATTAACAGCTTTTTCAAATAAACTTGTTTGCATATTCGTATATGATTTATCGATTTCATCTGCCGTAGAGTAATGCGTAAATATCCCTACTACCTCTACATACTCCATACGGTTTAATTCTTCTAAAAATGGTTTAACCTCTTCTTCTTGTAAACCGATACGACTCATTCCTGTATCAATTTTCACTTGAATTTGTACTTTCTTTTGAAGACGGTTTGCAATTTCATTTATACCATGTAAATCTTCTACTCTATAAACAGTCATCATAACGTCATATTGAATTACATCTTCTACAGCCGCAACTGGTGTGTATCCTAAAATTAAAATCGGCACAGTAATTCCTGCTTCTCTTAATTCTATCGCTTCATCTACAAATGCAACTGCAAGTTGATTTATTCCTGCTTCAATTGCAGCTTTGGCAACTTCAACTGCCCCATGGCCATACCCATTCGCTTTTACAGCAGCCATCATCTTAATTTTTTCATCATTTACATGTTTTTTAAATTCGTTTACATTATGTTTTACAGCATTTAAGTCAATTTCTACAATTGTATCTCTTCCATATTTCAAACTCATTGGTCTAACTCCTAACTCAATAATTGCATTCCATTCTATTTCACGTTTCATATGACCTTTTACAATATAATACTTTTCATTATGCTAGTCAAACTACTAGAATTTTCGGAATTTTGAGTATGATATAATATCCTCAAGAAACTATTATATACGGAGACGAGGAGAATTACAATGTTTGTTCAATCTGCATTACATCAACTAAAAGTTGCTATTGATACTTCTATTGATATGCTTAACCAATATAGTGAAAACGATTTAAAAATACAACCGATTCACTCAAAACGATCATTATTTGAAATGTATGCACATCTTTCTCTTATTTGTCATGCTGATTTACTCATTTTAAATGGTATTTCAGAAAAAGAATTACATACCTTTTATATAGAACATACGCCCGTAACAGTTGCTCACATGCAACAAACGATGATTGAAGGATACAACCTTCTCTCTAAAACATTTCTTTCCTACTCCCAAATAGAATTAGCAGAAGTTATGACTGCCTATTGGGGGATTTCTTATTCGCGCTTTGAATGGTTACTTGAAATCGTTGCACACTTTTATCATCATCGTGGACAAATTCATATTTTATTATGCGAGCATATGAAAGATCCTCGCATTCCTTTATTTGAGTGATTTTCCACTCATTCATTAATTATAAATAGAGAAGCTACAAAACCAATAAAAAGTATCATTCCTAATAAAATAAATGTTTGAGCATAACCTCCTATTTTCATAAGATAAATAGAAATGATAGGCCCTATACTAGTACCTAAAAATAAAATAAAAGTATAAATAGATACCGCTATTCCCCTTGCTTTCCCTCCTAATTGACCTACAAGAGAAACTAAAGACGGAACGGATATAGCAATACCTATTACAAAACAGACACTCATCATTACAAGTAGAAATAGATACGAAACAAAGCCCATTGAACTTAGACTAAAAATAGCAATCAACAATCCTCCTTGAAGAACTTTCCTTATTTCAAACCTCTTTGTTAAACGACCTGCAAGTGGTGACAGCAACATACCAAACAGCCCTGCTAAGCGAAAATAAAGGATTTGTTCCGCAGTTAAATTGTAAGTAGGAGAGCTCAAATAATTCCCTAAAACAGTATACATATTAACAAAAGCCATTAATAAAACGAATGCAATTATATAGCTTAATACTAAGCTTTTATTTGTAAAAACTTTACCCATCTGTTTAATTGGTCCCAAAATATCAGTATAGGATTGAGACGTCTCTCCTTTCGGAAGAGAATAATAAACCCATATAGCAGTACTTATATAGACAATGCTAAGAAGAAAGAAAACCATATGCCATCCAAAATGCTGACTAACAGCAGTACTTATTACCTGCCCTACAATTCCAGCTACTAAAAAACCGGTACTAACAAACCCTATTGTTGTAACCCTTTTTTCTACTGGGAACATTTCTACAACGTAGGCTAACGCTACTGGAGAAAATGTAGCTGCGGCTATCCCCTGTATACCTCTATAAATAACAAGCCAAAAGAAACTATCTACAAACCCTAAGCAAAAAGAAACTATCGACAGTGCAAGCAATCCAATAAAAATCACTTTTTTTCGTCCATATTTATCAGAGATTGCCCCAAATAACAAACACCCTATAGCAAAGCCAACAGAAAATATACTTCCTGTAGCTGCCGAGTGTGTTAATGACGTATTAAAAATGTTTGAAAATAGAGAGATTAAAGGTATTGTTACATATAGGCTAGACATAACTACCATACCCGACCAACATAATACAGCTGTCATTATTGTATAATTCTTTTCACTATTTACTTCCTTTCCTATTTCCATCATAAACTCTCTCCCTTATTACCATTTATTTTTATTAGTTTAAAACCTCTAGATCACTAAAATAGCATTCCTTTAACTCTTATTTATTTTAATTACATAGCAAAAATTATCACCGTGCAAAAAGTTAGTTAAACATATAATAAGGCAAGCTAATTATATGTCCAAATAAATAAGTTGATCTTCATAATCAACTTATTTACCTACCTTCTCCTAATTTCACCTGCATAGTTGCTTGCATTTTATTTAATAGCTTTTCTAAAACTTGACGCTCTTCTTGATTAAAGCCATCAACTAACGAAGCGCAAGATAACCAAAAAGTTGGTAAAGAATGTGTAACTAGTTCTTTTCCTTTCGGAGTAATTTTCACCTTTAATCTTCTTCGATCTTTAGAATGGTGGAATCTTACGATTAACTCTCGTTTCTCCATCCAATCTAATAAGCCAGTGACAGAAGCACGTGTAATCCCTAATCGACTCGCAATATCCGAAGGACTCATGTTCACTTCTTCCCCATTCGCTTCCATTTCACGCAAAATAAACAATAGTAAAAAATCTAATTTACTCTCTGAAATACCAAGTGGAGCTAAATCTACGTCAACAGCATCAAGAACATTATCAGACGTCCATAACATTAACAAACCAAGTTTTGCTGCGATTGGATCCGTTTCCGCTGATGCTGTCTTTTTGATTAACTCTGCGTACGGCTCAATCCCTAAAGGAAGAGAATCTTTTCTTGAATCCATTCATCTTCACTCTCCTTTCTCGTTAATAATTAGCTTACCTAATTACTTTCTCATTATACTCATATTTTTCCTTTTATTGCAAGCACATTGTTGAACAAAAAAATCCTATTATTAAAACAGGATTTTTCACACTGACTAGCTATCAGTTTTAAATAATGCGTAACTTCTTTAAGGCATAAGAAATTCCGCCTTCACTCGCCTTCGTTGTAACGAAATCAGCCCTTCTCTTCAACTCCTCTCCACCATTTCCCATCGCAACTCCTAATCCTACATACTGCAACATCTCAATATCATTTCCACCATCACCAAAAGCAATGGCTTCTGATTTACTAATATTTAAATGTTCCAATACTTTTTGAATTGCAGTTAGCTTCGATACTTTACTATCTTCCAATACATTTATAACGTAACCATGAAAACGGTCAAACGTAAGTGCTGGATATCTTTCAATGAATTTTTGAGCTTCTGCTTCATCGGCATACAGACATATGCAATACATCTCATCTGACAAGTTTTTAACTTTGTCAGGATACCGCTCTAAATTTAAAGTTTCATTTAACGCTCGTATGACACGTTCATCTTTGGAGGCAATATCATTCATTGCAAATTCTTCTGTAAAGTAAGAAACACTGTGACCATGTAATTCAGCAAAATTTGAAATATCATGAACGATTTCGCTTGAAAGTACTGATTTATGTATAACTTCTTCCCCACATTTTATATGTGCACCATTTGCAGAAATATACGTATTTATGCCTAACCCCTTAAATTGTGAGCATAAACTATATGGTCTCCCTGTTGTAACAACTACGTGAATCCCCTTATCTATTAATCTTTGTACCGCTTCTTTTGTACTTTCGTGCATACTTCTATCAATCTCGCTTAAAAGCGTACCGTCAACATCAAAAAATGCAACTTTGTACATAAGTCTTTACATCCCGTCCAAATGATTCGTATCATTAATGAAATGCACCGTTTTTTGTTCACCCTCAATTTCAATTAAACTTATTCCCGTATCTCCCATTTTGAAATAGTAGTCCATTGAAATTGGCATATTGAAAAATGCACGTAATAGACTATTAATTACGCCTCCATGGGCAACAATCGCAATTCGATCATATGTATTCTCTGTCACAATTTTAGAAAAAATCCCTTCTATTCTCATTCGAAACTCAATAAATGACTCTCCGTTTTCAAAACGGTCATGAAGAAACTTTGGTTCTGGATATTTCTTTGCTTCTTCAAATGATAAGCCAGCTTGTATTCCATTATTAAACTCCATTAATTCCTCTTCTAATTGAATTGGACAACCAATTACTTCTGCTAATGTTTCACCCGTTTCACGAGCACGTTTTAATGTGCTTGCCCAAATGAAATCTGGTGCAAAATCTTTTTTCACTTTCTGTACAAGTTTTTGTACTTGTTGTCTCCCTTTTTCAGTTAACTCAAAATCAGCTCGTCCTTCATGCACATGTAAAATATCAGCTTCTGATTCTCCGTGGCGTATTAGTAGTATTTGCATGTTTCTCTCTCCCTTTATTTAACATTCATAAAATTCCATTATATCACATTTTAAGATTTCAAAATAAAAAAGGAACGGTCTCCCGTCCCTCATCCATTCACTTTTTCCGCATCATTCCAATAATATTTACTAAACGCTTCTGTTAACACATCAATTGTGTTATATAATTCATCTAACGTATTATCAACACCACCAACTTCAATTAACATCGCATTTTTCGATAAATCTTGGTTATAAACGCCATTTCCATCTTTTTTATACTTTGGAAAAATCCCTCTACTTAATCCGTAGTAGTTTTCATCTAAATAACTATTGATTGCTCTTGCAATTTTTTCATTTTCAGCACGCCTTTCATTTTCCATCCCAATTATAAAATATAATCTTGCATACGATTTCCCGTTAATTACTTTTGTTGTTACTTTCTTACGCTGGTCATCACGATGTATATCAATCGGAAACGCAATTTTATTATTTTGTGCTAATGCTTCTTTTACATATTCATGAGACGCTTTATATGACTGATACCATACCCACTTTTTACTCGCTAATAAATCACCCATATTCGTTTTATCGTGAATTACTGGAATTCCTTGCCCCTCAAGTTGTTCCTTCATACGTTTTCCTAGTAAGGACACATTTACATCTGGGCTAGATGGATCAGTTGCCCCTGGTAATAATGGAAAGAAGGATTCCCAGCTATGTGTATGATAAATATATACTGCACTCTCACCTTTTTTCGCTCCGTTCTTTTTCTGAACCGGATTATTCTTTTCCGCTTCTGTAACTTTATCTTTTGCTACTTTCCGCTCTTTCGTTACTTCTTCAATCGGTACACTAGATTCATTTGGGATATTCGTCAAGTTTGTCCCTTCCCCAGCTACGATAATGTTAGAATAATACTTTGACATACCAGGTACTTCTTTACCGACAAATGTTCTTAAATCTTTAATCTTCAAATCTGTCGCAATAGAGAACATTAAATTCCCAACTGACTCTCGTTTATTCTGCTTAAAATAATCAAATCCATAATAGCGATTCTCACTTTCTATCATTTGAACAAAACCTTGCATCGATACTTTTCCAAACCATTGATTTGCATAATTCGATTTCATTGTATGTAAAAGTGACGTCAGAATCGACGCTATCATAATTACTATTAGCGCATATAAAAGGAGTAACGAAATTAGTTTCTTCCCATGTATTCGAGTTGCATACTTTTTCACTGCATCACCTTCTTTATACATGGATATGTACAAGCTTTTCGGAATATACGCACAAAAAAAGAGAAATGGTATCCCATTTCTCTTCCTCACTTTTATTGTTCTTTTCCTGTATCATTTGAAGGTAGTTTCTTCGCTTGTTTTTCTTTAAATATTTCTCCAATTGCCCCAAGAGTACCAAGTGTTTCAATTGCATTAGACGGAATAAAGACTTTATTTGCTGGTCCTTTTGCAACTTCTTCTAATGATTCAAATGATTTATAAGCAAGTATACGTTCATCTATATTCGCTTCACGAAGCAATTCAATACGGTTTTGTTCTGCTTTTGCGATTTCTTCAATTGCTCTTGCTTCCCCTTGCGCTTCTAATTCTTTCGCTTCTTTTAAACCTTCAGCTTCGCGAATACGCGCTTCTTTATCCCCTTCAGCCATCAAGATTTTACTTTGCTTTTCCCCTTCAGCGCGAAGAACTTTATCTTGTTTTGCTGCTTCAGCTTCTAAAATAATCGCACGTTTATTACGCTCAGCCTTCATTTGTTTTTCCATTGATGCTTGCACATCTTTTGGCGGGTTAATATCAACAACTTCGACACGTTCAATACGTACGCCCCATTTTTCTGTTGCTTCATCAAGCGCTAAGCGGATTTCTGTTGAAATTTTTTCACGACCAGATAACGTTTCATCTAGTTCCATTTTACCGATGATTTGACGCATCGTTGCTGAAGTAATATTACGAACACCATATTCATAGTTTGAAATACCATATGTCGCAAGTTCTGGTTCAACAATTTGATAGAAAATAATTGTATCAATTTCTACTTGAACATTATCTTTCGTAATTACCTTTTGCGGTGGTACATTCGTTTGTTGAATACGTAAGTCATGATATACACGGACACGATCTACAATTGGTATTAAAATATTTAACCCAGGGTGCATGATACGTTGAAACTTACCAAATCTTTCAACAACCCCAACTTTTTGCTGAGGAATAATTTTAATTGTTAATGCGATAAATGTAACTACAATTAGTGCGAATATAATCGTTAACGTTAATGCTACCATATTTATTCACTCTCCTTTTTCACTTGTAATATAGTACTATGCCTCTTTATAACAACGACTTTTTCTCCAGCATCAATTGAAGAATCTGCAATAGCTGTCCAAGTATCTCCATCCACCTTTACAATACCATTCGCTTCATTTGTAATCGCTTGCATAACAATCCCTTTTTTACCAACAAGCATATCTACTGTATCAGTAAAACCTTTTGCTTCTCGAAAGTTTTTTGAAATTCTTTTCGTAAAGAATGTCAAAGTTAAACTTACAATTGCACCAACAGTAACTTGTAACAGTAGTGCATCAGGAGCAAACAAAGCAATAAGACCTCCGACAACAGCCCCAATTCCAAGCCAAAGCATGTAAAATGTAATCGACAACATTTCTGCGATAAATAAAATACCAGCTATTATAAACCAAATTACCCAAGCAGCCATATGCAACCCTCACTTTCTTTCTCATTTTCTATATGTATATGAAGAAAAGAATGGTTTATCCGCCCTTTCTTACACTTGGGCGTTTGCTACAAGCTATTGTACATACTCACTGTTACAATGATTATTAATATAATACTATATCAATATATTCTTCATTATACATGAAAATTCCTTTCAAAAAGTGACAAAAAATGAAATTCTTTAAAAATTTTAATTTTTAAACTACAATTATTCTAATTACTAAATACTATTTTTTAGAGGTGGTATTCTTATTGAAAAACCAGTCACTAACTTACTACTTAGGTTCCAAAATATGCATTACTCTTGCTGACATCGTATATGTAATGATTATTACAACTCATATTTATATAGCAACTAAATCAGCTACTATTACTGCTCTTTTTCCACTATTACAAGTTATCACAAATCTAATTGCTAACATCTCTGCACCTCTTATAGTAAATCGTTTTCCACCTTATACGTTGTTATATACGCTACAATGGCTAAAAACAGTCTTTTTACTATTATTAATGATTTTATTTCCGGTCTTATCCACAAATATTATAGCTCTATTAACTTTTATTTTTTTCATTTCATTATGTAGTGGATGGAGTGCTCCATTACTATACAGCATTCTTCCGCGCCTTACACCAAAAGAAAAATTAGTAAAAGTAAATAGTATCTTTTCCTTTTCAACACAAATTGCGCAAGCCGCCGCTTATTCATTTACGAGTGTTATCGTTCTTCTCATTGGCGCTACATCTACACTCATGATTAATAACATGTTGATGATTTTTGGATGCATTGCATTACACTTTTCATTACATACCATACATACTGAACGAATAGCAGACCCTCCCTCTTCAAAAAGTACTGCTTTATCGGAAGGTTGGAAACTCTTATTTCAAAATCCTTCTCTCCGTACCGTTACATATATGGACTTAATTGAAACTTTCGCAGGGACAATATGGATTGGTGCTATTACAATGGCATATGTTACGTCTATTCTTCATAAAAGCGAAGAATGGTGGGGATATATTAATACAAGTTATTATGTTGGTACGTTAATCGGTGGTCTATTAGCATGGAAAATGAGTTCCTATATTCAAAACAATTTAATACGATCCATGTCGATTGGCTCTCTTATGTTTAGCATTCTTACATTTTTATATGGTATGACGAGCAGCGGATTTATTGCGCTTTTTCTATGTGTTCTAATGGGACCATGTTATCAAATTAGAGATATTTCTCAAACGACAGTTTTACAATCAAGTGTCGCCCCTTCTTTATTATAAAAAATGTATACGGTACATGGCGCCCTTCTTTCAACAACTTCTGGTCTTTCTATGCTTAGCGTTGGCATTATTACTGATATGTTCGGTGTCCGTACAATTTATATAATCGCTTCTATTCTTATTTTATGTTCCGCTTGTTTATCTTTCAGTTTATTAAAATATTATAAACCAGAGTAGAATAATCTATCACTGTAGTCAACACAGCAAAAAGGACAGGAATTCCCTGTCCTTTTTGTTTATTCTGTTCATGACAAGTTCGGGATTTTTCTATGTTTTGTCGCCTGTTCAAAAGCGTAAGCTAGCTTAATTAATATCCCTTCACTAAAGGCAGTACTTGCAATCGTAATTCCAAAAGGTCTCCCGCTTTCCATATACCCTGCTGGTATTGCTATAGACGGATAACCCGCTTTCGCACATATAGTAGAACCTATATAGGAAGGAAACAGTATCGCATCAAGATTATATTTTTCCAATGCAAAATCAATGCCTTGTTCTTGAGAAAAATATATATCTTCTAATCTCGCATTTAAATATTCTGGATTTCGTAACGTATTAGGAAAATCTTTTCTTCCCTCTAACTTAGTTTGTCCATATTTTAAAGCTCTTTCTGCCATGTTTTTATTAAACTCCATTAACTCCGAAATAGAATGTACCGGAATAATAGAACGTAATTTAGAAAGATAGTTATCTAAACTATGCTTCAGTTCATAAAGCGGAACTCCCCAACTCCATTCTCTATGAAAAGAATGAATATCAATATTCTCTACTACTGCCGCTCCCTCATTACGTAATACTTGGATCGTTTCTTTAAACAATTTTTCATCATACTCACCATTTTCGTAATAATCTTTTGGTGCGTCGTTAAACACACCAATTTTCGCTCCATTTAAACCATTAGCATCAAGGTAAGATGTATAATCCTGATATGCCCTACCTTCACTTTTACGAGTTGCTACATCTTTCTCATCCACTCCAGTTAAGCTCCCTAGTAAAATAGCGGCATCTGTTACTGTTCTAGCAAATGGTCCAGCTGTATCTTGCGAATAAGTGAATGGAATAATTCCTCTACGACTAATTAGACCGACAGTCGGTTTAATGCCAACTACAGAGTTTTGAACAGCGGGGCTCAAAATAGAAGCATCGGTTTCTGTCCCAATAGATACTACTGTAAAGTTAGCGGCAACTGCTATCGCAGAGCCTGTACTTGAGCCCCCAACAAACATACCATCCTTACGCGTTCCGTATGGATTAATTGTTTGACCACCTCTTGCACTATATCCAGCCCACATTTTAAAAGACATTGCATTTGCTAATTCTGTCATATTCGTTTTTCCTATTATCACGGCCCCTGCTTCTCGCAGTTTAGTAACGAGAAATGCATCTTCACTACTTATATTTTGTTCTAGAGCAATCGTACCTGCACTTGTATGCATGGAGTCATTCGTTTCAATATTATCCTTAACCAAAACAGGTATACCATGTAGCGGACCCCTTACACCCTTTGTCTTTCTTTCATGATCTAACGCTTCTGCAATAAAAATAGCATCTGGATTGATTTCTAAAATTGAATTGATTTTCGGTCCGTCTTGATCATACTTTGCGATTCTATAGAGATAATACATCACTAGCTCTTTTGAAGTTAACTTTCCAGATTCCATTTCATTTTGAATATCTTGAATTGTTAGTTCCGTTTTTAAGATTGGATTAAACTGAATTTCCATTTATATTCTCCCTTATATGAACTTTTTTAGCGTATACCCCTTACTTTTTCATTTTTTCACCTCAACACATCCTAAATTAATATCCCTTTAAAGAAATTCAATTTCCTTATTTAAACACCTTTAATTTCCCGAAAAATAAAAAAAGTCTGAAACGGATTAACCTTCGCTTCAGACTCTTACATTACTGTGCGTATACTTCATCTAACAAATGTAAAAACTCACCTTGTTTCCCAGCTAATTCAGGGCATTTTGCAATATTAATCCATTCGTAGCAAAATACTAATCCTTTATCTTCCTCACCAGCACTTACAATATGTTCCCAAGTATCCTTTACATCTGTTAGTAAAGTTACATGGAAAAAGTGGCGTTTTTCATATTCCTGTTTTTCTTTCATATGTATAATGTAATCTGCTAAAAAACGCTCTATGCATAAATGACGCAATCCGGATTCTTCCTGTACTTCACGCAATATAGCCGCTTCTAACGTTTCACCTTCATCAACCGTTCCCCCTGGCACTTGAATACCAGCTTCATGTATATCACGATGTTTAAAAACAAGTAATTGCATAACCCCCTCTTTTTCTCTTGTAATATATGCATGTACTTTTTTCTTATATAACATCGTCATTGTACGCCTCTCCCCTCAATTGTTCACTCTGTTACTTCTTCAAGCGTCAGTTGATTATCATACAAATATGTAGCTTGTGGATTTCCCACATACCTTACGTGCCATGGTTCATACCGATAGCCCGTAATCGTCTCTTTCGCTTTTGTGTATCGAATCACAAAACCAAATTTATGGGCATTTTCAGAAAGCCACTGACCTTCTTTCGTTTCCCCAAAAACCGTCTCTAACTGAAATTTAGCAGATTGAGACGTAATATCCATAGCTAGTCCAGTTTGATGCTCACTTGTACCAGGAACCGCGCTAGACATTGCTGTTTTTGCTTCTCCATCTTGTTTTTTATACATCGTATTTAATGCTTTTTGTCGATCAAAAGATCTAAATCCAGAAACTGCAAACAGGAAAATACGCTCGTTGTCAGCCTGCTGAAACATATCCTCAAGCGCCCTCGCTGCCTCTTTTCTCATCTTTTTCTTTTCTTGATCACCTTCACTAGAGTAGCGCACTTTCGGAATAACTAAATCTGGCGGTCTATACCCATCTGGTAAACGCCTACTTTTATTCACAAGTACAAGCATTGAATTCGGATTATTAATTACCGCAATATCCCCATCCATATTAGCAATCGTTTCTTTTGCTTTCGGAAATATGCTATTTACACTTACTTCCCGCGCCTGCTTATCCTTATACATTTTATAATTGATTCCTGCTACTCCAACAATAATTATTGCAGCTATGATACCAAGTAGTGCCCATCTTTTTTTCATATAACGACCTCTTATTTTAATAATTTGGCCATTTCATACTCATCGATGCCCTTTCCATCGATAATAAGAGCAGCTTTTTTGACACCTTCTTTCTCAAATCCAGCTTTTTTATATAGTGCCTGAGCTCTTGTATTGTGGGCCATTACTGTTAATTCTAAACGCCATACATCATGTAATTTTGCCCACTTCTCAACCTCTTTAAACAATCTCGTCCCAATACCTCGCCCGTTATACTCTTGCAAAATACCAATTACAATGGTTGCTACATGCCTCTTTCTTTGAATGTTATTTCCATTCACTAATATAAAACCTACTATCCTCTCATCTTCAACTGCTACAAATATTGTTGCATATTCATTTTCTATAAAGCGATGGATCATTTTTTCTTGTTGCTCAGCTGTAGTTTTTCTTTCTCCTGGTTCATATAACATAAACTTCGTTTCTTCATCTAATTGCTTACTTAATTGCAAAAATGATGCTGCATCTTCTATTTCGATTTCCCTAATCACTTCAATCACCCTACCAGTTTCATAATAAAAAGTTTTCCTTATAAAAAGATTTTCTCTACTTTCCCGAAAATCCCTTTGTAAATCTCCTACTATAAATTGACAAATTTCGATATTACTATAACAACGACAAATTATGTCTATTCTGTGACGTCTCATCATTACAAAGAAAAAACGCAAGCATTACACTTACGTTTTTTCAAAAATACTGTGAACTCATCTTCATCAGGTGAGGTCTCTCACCAATTTAAATTTCACTTTATCCATTCACTTTTTCTGCCTGCCAAAAATATTCACCAAATGCTTTAGCAAGTGCATCAATTGATCGATTCAATTCTTCCTCTGTATTATCTACACCGCCAACTTCTATTAATATCGCTTGTCCTGATAGGTCTTGATTATAGATTCCATTTCCTGTCTGGAACCCTTTTTGAATGACCCCACGACTCACTCCTGGATATTTCTTATTAATCGCCTCATGTAAAGCTGTCGCTAATTGTAAGTTTTTTTCATAGTTTTTATTTCCTTTCCCTACTACAAATGCAAGCTTTGCATATGATTTATCTCCAATTGTTTTTGTCGTTACATTCTTTCGGGCACTATCACGATGCAAATCAAAAAAGTATTGAAGATCTTTATTTCCAGCCATAGCTTGCTGCACAATTTCTCGTGACATCTTATACGAACTATTACTGTTTAAACCTTTACTTATTAACTTTTGACCAACATCACTCTTATCGTTAGTGGCGCCAATTCCTTCACCTTCTAGTTGTTCACGGAAACGGTCTCCTAATATAGAAATATTCGATACAGAACTCGTTGCTTTATTCGGATTCGGGTCATTCGTTAAGTTAAGTAAAGGTAAATAGGATTCCCAGCTATGTGTATGATAAATAAACGCAACTTGTCTTTTCCCGGTCGTTTGGGACGGCTGTTTTTTCTCTTTACTCGTATCTTGTTTAGGTGCTTGTCCAGTTCCACTAGTCCGTTCCTTCACTACTTCTTCAAGAGGGACACTCGACTCTATCGGTAAGTTAGAATAATTTGTACCCTCACCCGCAATAACAATTTCTGTATCGTACTTACCAAACCCAGGGAGCTCTTTCCCGACAAAACTGCGTACATCATTAAAGCGAATATTTGTAGCCATAGAAAAGAGAAAAGAAGAAATTGAAAAATCTTGATTCAAATTTCGATACTCCTGTGTAAAATAATGATTCTCTTTTCCAAGTACATACATGTAACCATTCATCGATAACTCATTTAACCAATTATATAAATACGTTGACTTCGTCTCTTTCATAGAGGTTACCATCATACTAATAAGAAAAAAAGTCGCTAGCACTGTAGTAATAACAAATAAAACTAACTTACGCATGCTTGTAAACTTCATAAAAAAAAAGCCCCGATTCATACTATCACCTCTCTATTTCAAGTTATGTACAAGCCCTAGAGAATAGACCGTTAAAATTTCGGCTATATTGTTAATGAGGTGAAATGAATTGAAGCTATTAATAGGAATATTACCAATCGCTCTATCATTCATTTTTTATTTGTCCGCTAAGCATCCAAAAGTCTCTATTGTGCTACATATTTCTGCGTACTTGGCACTGTATGTACTCGGTACAATTATTTCCATTAATATATACGATGTTTTAATACAAGATTTAGTTTTCATGACAAGCATTCATGGAATTTTACTGAATCCATTTTTCCTTATTGCAGGAGCGTATATAGGAACTTACACTTTGTACCTACTTTTGTCTCACATTATTATGAAAATAAAAAATGGAGCGTAATGAAATGCAACCACCATTTATCTGTCATACATGCAAAAAAAGAATTGTAAGAAAGAAAGATCTTATTACAGCCACATGGTGCTTCCGCTTTTATTTATTTCACAGTGATTGTTTTAAACGACAGCAAGTGTTCATCTCACGGTTTCTCCCTGTGAATACACTTTTCAATTTCTTTCTTATTGTATATGGACTTATTTTTGGCAGTATTCTTATGATTACAGAACCATCTATTATTTGGCTGACTTTCTTTTTCCCCATTTTTTATCGGTTTCTTTCTTATTATTATGTTGAACGTTTTTTCTCTACATAACGAGTTGACTGTCCTTTAGGAATGCTTAAACATAGCCACTCATTTTCTTTTAACATTTTACCGATGTAAATAATCTGTCCAATATGCAATGCATAATGAGAAATTTGCCTTTCAATTGCTTGCAGGACCGTATGAGCTTCACCACGAATGTATACCGTCTTCAATAGATGTTCCGGCAATATCGTATTCATCGTATTAAAAACGTATTCCCATCCTTCTTGCCACGCTGCAAGGGCTTCCTTCTTTGAAGAATAGCCTCCTTCAAATTCACCATCTCGGTCACGATCAACTTTTTCACCATCAGATGTTAAAAAATCCGTCCATCTAGAACGCATATTACCATGCAGATGCTTTATAATAATCGCTATACTATTTGTTTCTTCATGAGAAGACCATTGTATTTGTTCGTATGATAATTGAGAAAGTGCCCGTTCCCCTTGCTTCTTTGTTGCTTTAAAGTTCGAAATCGCACATTGTAAATATTCTCGTCCGATACCCATATTAGCCCCTGCCTTCACCCTAGCTAATTTTTGTTCCATTTGGCAATTCCATATTAGGCTGAAGCAACACAACATCATCAGCTTCAGGAACGCCGCCAAGCACAAGCACTTCCGATTTAAATCCAGCTACACGCTTTGGCGGGAAATTTACAACAGCAACAATTTGTTGACCGACTAAACCTTCTGGGCTATACCTTTTCGTAATTTGAGCACTTGACTGCTTTATCCCAATTTCTCCAAAATCAATTTCTAGTTTAATCGCTGGAACTCTCGCTTCTTTAAATTCCTCTGCATGTATTACAGTTCCAATTCGCAAATCCAAATTTAAAAAATCTTCAAAATTAGCCATTTTATCATTCCTCCCAATTATTACTTAGACAAAATATAAAAATCCCCTTCAAAAAAAGAAAGGTGCCTAAGCACCTTTCTTTTGTAATTTACTTGATTCATTTGATTTATAGAGGAAGAAACCGAGAATCCCGCCAATACATGATGGAATTAACCATCCGATTCCTTCGTTATATAACGGTAACATTTGTAGTACATTAGAAATCACGTCAATTTTAATGTTCGCACTTTCTAAACCGTTAAAGAAACTAATTAACAATGCACCTAAAATAGCTCCAATATAAATTGTATTACGCTTCCCAATCCACTTATGGAAATACGAAAGTACGATTAATACAATTGCAACTGGATAAATGATCATTAACACAGGTAATGTTACGGCGATTAATTGTGTTAAACCTAGGTTAGATACAATTAAACTAAATACACATACCATTGTTACAATCGTTTTATGTGAAAGTTTTGGGAATAAGTTTGTAAAGAAACCCGCACACGCAGATGTTAACCCAACAGAAGTTGTTAAACAAGCGAGTATAATAACAAGCCCCAATAAAATTTTACCACTCGTCCCATATAGCTCATTTACAACATTCGTTAAAATAAGACCACCGTTTTCTGAGACACCAAGTGATGTACTTGTTGAACCAAGATAAGCAAGTGATAAATAAATTAACGTTAAACCAAGTACAGCAATAATACCTGATACGACTGTTATTTTTGCAATTTGACTACTCTCTTTTATCCCTTTAGAGCGAATAACTTGTACAACGACAATTCCAAATACGAGAGCACTAATTGCATCCATCGTTAAATATCCTTGAATAAATCCACCAAAGAAAGCATTTTCTTTGTAAGCAGCTAACGGCGCAGCCGGCTCTCCAATTGGATCAATAATTGCCTTTCCGACAATAACAGCGACAATTAATACCAATAGTGGCGTAAGAAACTTTCCGAACCAATCCACTAATTTAGATGGATTTAATGATAAATACCACGTTATTCCGAAGAAAACTATCGTGAAAAGAAATAGCATGTACCACTCTGAAACCATTGCCTCTGATAAAAACGGCTTCATACCCATTTCAAACGAAACAGCTCCAGTACGCGGGATTGCGAAAAATGGTCCAATTGCTAAATAACTAATCAATGGGAAAATAAACGCAAATATAGGGTGGACTCTAGAAGACAGCGCTTTCAAGTCCCCCTCTACAAACGCGACAGCTGTTACAGCTAGTAGGGGTAATCCGACTCCCGTTACAAGGAATCCTATTGTAGCAATCCAAACATTCTCTCCTGCTTGTTGACCTAAAACTGGCGGAAAAATTAAATTTCCTGCTCCTAAAAATAATGCAAATAGCATTAAACCAATTGCTACCGTATCACCTGGCCTTAAACGTCCCTTCATGCTCTTCATTTGCATAGCACTTTTCCATTGTTTATCTCTATATTTTACAATATGCTATGCATCCTCCTCTCTGCTCAAGATGATAAAATATGCCCCTTACAAAGCAGTGTCTTTCTCCATAATTTCTCCATTCCCCTTATTTTTACTCTAATCATTAATACAATTGTTATTTTCGAATTTTGATTTTTTTGAATTTTTAAATCATTAGAGTGTTATTACGTGGAGTATAGTTGTCAGACCTCTTTGTTTTTATCACACATATAGTAACATATTTAGTTGCAAAATAAAAACATATTTTCAAATTGATTTTTTTGAAAATCGAAATTATCTACAATTTTTATTCTCTTACACAAATATTGTTACAATCTCTCCTATTATCCTATCGTTATTTTCAAATAACTTTACACACGTAACATAACAAAAGCCATCCAAGATAATTAGATGGCTTTTGTATGTTACTCTATCGTTTCAACTTCACGTGGATTTTTCATCTCTTCCACATACACAACTCTAAATCCGTGATCTTCTAAATCTTTCAATAATGTCTCTAATTCACCGTCGTTAAACTCTTCTCCTAATGTAAACATAATTCTACGAACTAATAAGGCATCATTATCAAAAGTCATCAAACTTTGAATACCAGTGTATTTCTTTAAAACTGTCGATAACTTTTGAATTGCTCCATTATAGTCTTGCGTTCCAATCATGACAGAGTATTTACTAGAGTGAACGCCCCATGCATCCTCTAATAACTCAAAAACTTTTTTATGCGTTAAAATTCCAAGGAAAATCCCTTTTTCGTCAACTACTGATAAATATGGCAATTTTTTTATTGTAAAAAATACTTTAAAGAAAGATGAATCTTCTCTCACAAATCCTTCTTTATCGTTTAATAATTGTATTACACTCTCATCAAGCGATCCTTTATATTCTAAAATATCTACTTTATATATATTCCCTAAAAATTTCTCTTTTTTTTCATCTAAAACTGGTACACAACGATACCCCGTTTTATTTAAATGCTCTAACGCTTCCCCTATCGTAATCGAACTTGAGCACAGTAAAACTTCCCTTTTCGGCACGTAATTCCCTTTAATCCTCATAAAAAGCCTCCTTATGTTAAAATACTTTCTGTGCCATAACTATATTATATTTTCAGAAAAAAATAAATAATTTATTTTATTTTTCTGAAAATTTTCCATTTTCTTGTCATAATTTATTCATGAATCCTTCACTTGCACTTTCTTCAGCATCTAAAACCCTTCCTCTGAATTCTGAATCACTTCAATGTATCATTTGTACGGACCTAGTTGCTTTTTAGAAAAGTAATGATTTGTCTCCTTACTTTTCATTAATATATTTCCTTTTATAATTAAAAAATAGGTAGCTATTAGAAAGTAGATCACCCCAAATAACCAATCCAAATTTGTAGCCAGATTGTGTAAAAGAATATATCTCATATATACATAACCAATTGGAACATGTAGTAATACAACCGCACCTAATCCCGGATTATATATTGTTTTAGCTTTTATATTCGCAAAAATACCATGCCATATGAATTGAAAAAATCCCATTAAAATAGGTGCCAACCCAAGCCATATTATATTTTGAAAGAAAACCGGGAGTAAATAAAAAACATACGTAATCAAAATATTTATTACCATAGCAGATTGCGTATTTAATGGATAGCGATCTGGTATATCACTTTTAAATATAACTACATTAAATAGACCAGCAAAATAACCTGGCCAACGATACTCTTCAAATTGATGCACTAAAATGGCCACAAAACTTAACCATAACAGTACTTTCATTTCACTCATTTCTCCCAAATTCGCGACTAAACAAACTACGACAACAATAGCGACCACTAATCCTATATCACACCAATGCTTTCTAAAGAAACTAGCCATCTCTATCACCCACTATCTCAATTTTTATAAAAATAGCGTTCAATTAGGAAATCAATCTGTTTTTCTACAGATGGTACTTTTATATCTGCCCCTGATTCGAGAATTGGCATCATTAATGTGGGAAGAAAAATAGATCCAAATATTTGTACTGTCATCATCATTAAAATTTCCTGATCCGTTTCATTCGTTATTTCGCTCAAAATATTCTTCACTTTACTAAAACCTAGCCTCTTCAAAAAATCCCCATATTCGTATTGAGATGTAAATGCCGTAGTTCCCATTGCAATAATCTTCCTAACTAACTTCGGATATTGCCGAATTACTAGTACATAATCCAATAAAAATATTTTTAATCTTTCTTTTGCTGGCACTGTAATATTATCTAAAATAGAAAAAGTGCCTTGAAAGCTAATTAATAAGACTCTAATCGTCTCACTAATCAACTTTTCTTTTGAACCAAAATGGTAATTTACAAGCGCGATATTTACATCTGACAATGCTGCAATTTTTCTTATCGTTACCCTTTCAAAACCTTCTGTTTTAATTAATTCCAATGTTGTATTTAAAATCTTTTCTTTCGTTGATACGTTTTCATTTCCCTCCAATTTATATCCCCCCTCTAGAATTTATTAGTTAAACAAAGATTTAAACACCGTTTAATTACATGGTATCACTTTCAAATTAAAAAAATCTATTTAATCCTTTCGACACTTCCCTACATTTCTCTTCATTCCATACAAAAAGTGTGAAAATGCAAAACTGTTCACGCTTTTTGTATTCGTACTGTTACATACCCATTTCTGCTTTATATTTCATACATAAAATAGATTTCTAAAAAGAATTTAAAACTATCCATCTACCGATACTTAAAGAAAAATATATTGTAACTTGCTCCAAAAACGGCTAAAATAAGAATAAGAATTTTCTGAATATTCCAAGAGTAGGTGGTTATATGTCCTTATTACGCTCACATATATACAAATTAATAATTGGTGTTATTGTTATTTTTGCCATAAGTCCAATTCCAGCTCTTTTTATTACACACAATTACTCTTATCAAAATGGATTTATTAGCATTTTTCAAAACTTCGCACAGCTTTCTTCTATATCAATTCCAAAGGTTGATTGGATGCATGAATCTATCTTTTTCTCAGCAAATCAAATGATACATACTTCTAATCATTCAACACCATTATTCCCTTACATATGGGAAATATATTTTATATCGATTGTTCGTTTTACTTTTACCCTTGCGATCGGATTTTTCATAAGTTTGGGTATCGGCCATTTATTTTTCAAAGTACCTAACTCGTTTAAAAAGTTTACTACTGTATTGAATTGGATACCTTACTCTTTTTGCACTGTAGTATTACAATGTTCAGTCTTATTACTACTTCTATACGTCGGACAATTTATAAACCTTCCTTACTACTCATCTTTTATCATCGTATGTAGTACTTCCATGATTATCGTTATGCAAGCAATAAAAAAATGGATTCCTTTCTTGAAAAACACAAATGAATATGAAATAAAACATGATTCTTTTCTTGTGGATACATTGTTTTTGGCGCTTACTTCGAATCATAAATCAATTTTAGGTTCCATTATTCTTTCATTCGTTTTTATGGAATGCGTTTTTCATACAAGTGGACTGTTACAATTTATCGTTCAATTTGGCGGAAATTCACCCATAATTGTTACAATAGGCTTATTACTACTCTATATCCCATATAGCATACTTTCTTTTCTTCAAACACTATGGACCACAAACTACTCCAAGCAACAGTCATATACTTTAACAAGAAGTGTTCCAAAACCTTAATTTGAAATTACCCTCTATAATCTAAAAGTAAGGGGTTATTCCTTTTGTATAGCGGACAAAATAACAGCAAATTCAAAAACTATTACAGAAACATACCAATATTTACCCTTTTCCTTTGACTATTCTTTTCATTTGGATTTATTATAAAAGTATAACATAATTGCAGGAGGTGACATCTTTATTCCAAACCTTGGAATAGAGAACACACTTGGACATATTAAATATTTTTCTCATATTTGTACTTATTCTTATTTCTGGCTTTTTCGTCGCATCAGAATTCGCTGTTGTAAAAGTACGTAAAAGTCGAATTGACCAACTTGCAAATGAAGGTAATAAACAAGCTTTAGCTGCAAGAAGTGTCCTATCTAATTTAGATGTTTATTTATCAGCTTGTCAACTCGGCATTACGATCACTTCTTTAGGGCTTGGTTGGCTTGGTGAACCGACTGTGGAGCATATGCTACGACCGCTCTTTGAAAAAATTAATATTACTGGAACAATGGCTAACACTTTATCTTTTGTTATTGCTTTTAGTGTTATTACATTTTTCCACGTTGTATTAGGTGAGTTAGTTCCAAAGTCTTTCGCAATTCAAAAAGCAGAAGCAATCACACTCAAATTTGCAAGACCACTTATTTTATTTGATAAAATTATGTATCCATTCATTTGGCTACTAAATAGTGCAGCTATATTTTTCACAAAACTACTCGGATTAGAACCTGCGAAAGAAAATGAACTTGCTCATTCTGAAGAGGAATTGCGACTCATTTTAGGTGAAAGTTTTAAAAGCGGTGAAATAAACCAAACCGAATATAAATATGTAAATAACATTTTTGAATTTGATGATCGAGTTGCGAAAGAAATTATGGTTCCTCGTACCGAAATGATTTGCTTATCTACTGAAAATACGTTAGAAGAAAATATGGATATCGTCGCTACTGAGAAATATACACGCTATCCAATCATTGAAAAAGATAAAGATGATATCATTGGGATGATCAATACGAAAGAAGTATTCCATGATCAAACGAAAGGTATTTATAAACCACTTGAATCTTATATACATCCTGTTCTAACTGTATTTGAAACAGTTCCAATTCGTAAAACGTTAGTCCACCTTCAAAAAAATCGCGTTCAGATGGCAATCGTTATGGATGAATATGGTGGCACTGCCGGACTTTTAACGATGGAAGATATTCTTGAAGAAATCATTGGAGAAATTCAAGATGAATTCGATGCGGATGAACCACCTATGATTGAAAAACGTACACCTAAGCTTACTGTTGTAGATGGAAAGGTACTTATTTCTGAAGTAAATGATATGTTTGGCCTACATATTGATGATAGTGATTTAGATACAATCGGAGGGTGGATTCTCTCTCAAGCAGTTGACTTAAATATTGAAGCTGGCTATTCCATTGAATATGCTGGTTTTCAATTTAAAGTATTAGAACTTGATGGACATCAAGTCAAAAAAGTTGCTGTACATAAACTAGATATTAAAAAGGAGCTATAAAGTGACTGTTTTATTAACAATTTGTATCATTGCCTGTTTCATTGTTTCATTTCTCGCCTTTATTTATCCCATTATCCCTGGCATACTAGCTGTCTGGGCTGGATATTTGATTTACCATTTCGGTATAAATGGAGGAGAATTAACAACTTCTTTTTGGATTATTCAAGTCATTTTCACTCTTTTCATTTTCGTTGCTGATTTTATTGCAAATGGATATTTCTTAAAAAAATACGGTAGTTCTAAATGGGGCGAACGTGTCGGAATGATTTCTATCATTGTTGGATCGTTTTTCTTCCCACCATTCGGACTTATTATCATACCGTTCTTATCAGTATTTATAACAGAACTAGTGCATAAAAAAGCGCCAAAAGATGCCTTTCTAGTTGGAGTCGCTACTGTAGTTGGTTTTTTAAGCAGTACAGTAGCGAAAGCAATTCTCCAAATCATTATGATTATCATCTTCGTATGTTATATCATCTTTTAACCATCCCGACTTCGGGATGGTTTTTTAATATGCAATACCTACTCGGCTATTTTCATATATGTTTTTCTTACATAGATCCCATGCAAAGTGTGCCGTATCACCCACTGTAATTTTTGATCCACCTTCTGGCAATATATCTTTTTCAGTTCGATATACCTCTGTCGCCTCACCATCTATTAAATGTGTCGGACAAACAACTGTCCAACATAAATTATTACTATTACTTAGTACCTTATATGCAGCCAAATGATCTTCTGCTGCTGTTGTCGTTTTCCTTTTGGATTCCGTTGATTGGAAACGATATAAATTTGGATTTGTTCTTGCTTGTAAAATACCGGCTGTTCCTACTGTAATAATTTTATGAACCCCTGCTTCTTCCATTTGCTTTATAATTTGTGGCATACTCTTCGCTAATGTTCTATTTTGATCCGTTCCAAGTGCACTAATTACTATATCACTTCCTTCTATCGCTTTCTTTATATCCTCTTCGTTCAATACATTACCTTCTATAACTCGTAACCTTTCATGTTGTATTTCTATTCTATTTAAATCACGCGCTAATGCAGTCACTTCAGCTGAATCCTTTAATGCTAAATTAATTATATTTGAACCTACTCGTCCTGTTGCTCCCAATATACATACTTTCATTTGTTTTCCCCCTCTTTCATTCTCTTTCTATTTTTCAATAATCTCAATCAATTTACAACAAAAAAGCTTCCTCATATAAAAGAGGAAGCTCTATTATTACATTATTTCTTTTCTTTAGAATCCGTAGACTTCTCAGTTCCGCTTGTTTCTTTATCCTTTTTGTCCTCTTGTTGTGTTGTTGTTTCGTCTTCTTTCTTCTTGTCCTCACCTTTACTACAACCTACCATTAATAAAGAACTTGCAAGTGCCATAGCAGTTAATGATTTAACCCATTTATTCATTTGCGTTTCCCCCTTGTGATAGAATATGTACAACCTCATATTACTCTCTATTTTTAAAGAAGAGATTGAAAAACAGTAAATATACGGTAAATTTTTGTAAATTTTCTGATAACAAAACCTAATTTAAATTTATATATTTCATTTCCAATTGATACACAATAAAACTAGTTTTCCCCTCTCAATGGACGTAAAAAAACTAAGGCGCATACCATTCCGCCTTAGTTTCTCATGCAAACTTTTCATTTTCATATAGATGTGTAATCTTATATTCCTTCTTCATAACATATTGCCACACACTATAAGCGTAACGGTTCATTTTCAAGAAACAATTTTCCAAAAATGAGCGAAACTCCGGATTAGCAACTTCCACTGCAACTTGAGCAAACTTTAAAGCTAATCGTTTCAAGTGCGCAATATAACAGGTTGCAATATGAATATCCCCTGTATATTTACTAACTGTCTCCTTTTCCATTTCATGCAAATCAAACTCCGTTGTTTCACAGGTTATATGCTGCACATTCTCTCCTTCTTGAAAATTTACTTGTTCATTATATGCTTGTAACATATATGGTAAATGGTGCTGTAATAGATTTTTTAATTCTTCGTCTCTGACCTTTCCAGCATACTCTCCAACCTTGTATATTAGCATATAACTATATCTCATTAATTCTTTCATACAGTCCATTAAAGCGCCTCCCTTCTCTTTTGTCCATATGCTATAAATATGATGCTAAAACATTCGCTATTCTTGCTAAAAACCAATCCCATCCACTAATTTTCTCAAAATCTTCTTCAGAAAATCGTTTTGATTTATGAAAGTCTACCTGTAATCGACTCCATACTTCATCAACAACTGTTTTATCATATATGATACAGTTAGACTCGCAATTTAAATAAAAACTTCTATTATCAAAATTCGCTGTCCCAATATCAACAATTTCTCCATCAATGATTGTTACTTTCCCATGAAAGAATCCATTTCGATATTGATAAATCTCCGCTCCAGCATGTAACATATCTTTCAAATATGGATAGGCAGCTTGTTTTAACAATATGGCATCACTTTTAAATGGCACGAGAATTTTTACATTAACACCACGATTTAATGCAGCTTTTAACTCTTTCACCATTTCTTTACTTGGTACAAAATATGGTGTAGCGATAATTAAAGACTTTTTAGCCTTTTTTAAAAGTGTCCCATACTTTTCCCATAAGCCTTTTCCATTTGAAAATAAATATTGATATTTCACATTCCCTAATGTAGGTATACTTTCATGTATAGGCATTTTTTCTCCTGTATCTTCTTTCCAATCTTCGGCGAACTTTCTTTCCATATCCGCTGCACCATCACCATGGATGCGCACGTGATAATCACGCCATGGCCCAAACTTCGGATCTTGTCCAAGGTACTCCTTTCCGATATTAAAGCCACCGACGTATGATATCTTTCCATCTATGGTAACAATGCGTCTATGATTCCGTTGATGCAAAGAATAGAACACATTTTTCAGTTTCAGTTTTTTACTAAATGTAAACTTCACACCGTTTTCCTTTAATCGGCTAATTACCTTTTTCTTCAACTTATATCCGCCTATCCGATCGACTGACAATTTCACTTCTACTCCGCTAGATGCTTTTTTCTCTAATAACTGTAAAAACTCTTGGCTTATTTCATCTTTTCCTACAATATAAAAATGGATATATATATACTTTTCTGCATCGTTTATATCGTCAAATAATTTTCTATATAACTCTTCACCGTTCGTATATAGTTGAAATTCACCTAATCGAACTTGTCCTAATTCATATTCACTAGCCATTTCCTTCCCCATTTCCACATCGATGTTCATCCAAATGAATACACCTATTAAACAAAGAATTATAGCGAAAAAGTGCTTCATGGATAAATTCCTTTCTCCACTTACTGTTATTTCTATATCTTCCCTTTTTTATTACATTATCATTCAAGAAAATATGTCATTGCATGATATATGTCCATATCAAACAATAGCTCATTTGCATATTGTATGTTGTATCTTAAAATAAAAGGAGGAAATAACAATGGGCTTCGCACATGGTAATGGATTTGCGCTACTAGTCGTATTATTTATCCTCTTAATCATCGTCGGTGCTGCTTGCTTCTGCTAAGTAGCTACTGTCATATGATATGTGGATGAAAAAACTATAAAAGCGGACACCTATTTTTAGGTGTCCGCTTTTCATTTTAAAACCATTTCCGCCTACTATAGTAAATTAAATGGCTAAATATTCATCTCAAAAGGTTAACAATGTGGCTACTTTCTTACTCTCTGCCTTACGTATATGACGCTGTTCTGCACGTAACACAGCAATACGATGTAATTCTTTCTCTTCTTCTGTTTCAGGGATAACACGCGGTACAGGAACTGGATTATTTTCCTTACTAAGTGCCACAAAAGTAACGAATGACGTTGCCGCTATACGCTTCTCACCTGAGATTAAATCTTCAGCCACTACCTTCACAAACACTTCCATTGAAGTTCTTCCCGTCCAAATTACGAAAGATTCATAACTAACACAATCTGAAGAACGAACAGGATGTAAGAAATCGACCCAGTCCATAGATGCTGTGACACATTCCTTTCTCGAATGTCTGGATGCTGAAATAGAAGCAACCATATCCATCTCCGCTAATATCTTCCCACCAAATAGCGTGTTATGATCATTTAAATCTGTTGGGAATACTCGGCTCGTTTTGAACACCCTTGACTCATTGGCTGTTTTCCCCTTTACTTCTGTCATTGTTATCACCCCTTTAATGATTTATCCCTAATATTTCAATAATCACTATACGAAATGAACTACACGTTTAATATTAACAACATTCAGAACTTTTAGTCCACAAAAAAGAACCGATCTTATCAATCGGCCCCTCTAAATACATATTGTTCTTTCGGCTGTTCAACTTTATTCCATTTCGTTACTTCTAATACAGGAATATTCGCATGAAACGGCTGATAAAATTCAGTAGAAATTTCTCCCTCTATTTGAATCCAATCATCATTTTTCCATTCTACACCTTCTGGTTTTTTCACTAACATACCATACACACCAGAATCTGCTACACAATGTATAATACCGAAACGGAATAAGAAGTATTGTTCTTTTTTAGAAGAATCATCTCTAAAAACAAACCCTTTAAAAGATAATTTTTTCCCAGTAAACTCGCCAGGATAATTGTAAATTGTTTCCATACCCTTTAGGAAGTCTTCATCTTTCAAATTAATATTGTCTTTCGTAACAAACTCTTTCTTCCCTTTTTCCATTACACCGCGGTATCCTTCTTTCCCGTAATAAATGCTCGTATCAGGTCTTAGAAATTGTCTTGTCATAAATGGATCCTTACTTTCTGCTTGTGCAACAGGAAAATGAAATCCTTTCGCCTTAACAATATCTGAATCTAACGTTGCAATCGGGAAAAATAAGCCTGAGATAATCGGAAAACAAAACAATGAGTACGAAAATGCTTTTTTCCACCATGTATTCTCATCTTTTGAATGATCATGCCCGCAATGGCTATGGTCACAACTGCAATCATTTTTCTCTTTTTCCTTTTGGTGCTCTTTTTGGAAAACGACGATAATTTGTACAATCGTTAAGAAACCTAAAATAATTGCTGCTGTTGTTGATAAATAAGCATACTTCATATTGATATACTTCGTAATGTTACCCGAAATATGAAGCTGCGCAATTAATATTGTAAAACCTAATAATATATACGCTCGAAACATAACCTACCACCCCATCGCATAAATGAGTAGTGAGCTTGCATAAACAACAAGTGTAACTGTAACTGTAACGACAATTACAAATTTCGTTTTAAATGTCGCAAGCATCATAAACATATTTTTAATATCCACCATCGGTCCGTAAACAAGGAACGCGACAAGTGATGCTGTTGAAAATGTACTTTGGAATGATGAAGCAATAAACGCATCCGCTTCTGAACAAAGTGATAATATGTAAGCAAGTCCCATCATAACAGCTGGTGAAGAGAACGGCCCTTGTCCTATAGCAAGAAGTGTTGAAGTTTGTACGAACGTTTGAACTGCAGCTGCAATTAACGCACCTAATACTAAATATTTTCCCATCGAGAAAAATTCCTCAACAGCATGCGTACATACATCCCACATTTTTTTACGTAATGGACGCTTATGATTCACTTCTGGGAAGTGATCATCTCTTAATTGATGTTCTCTAAACATAAATGATAATATAATTCCAACGATAATTGCTACGATAATCGCTACAATAGAACGATACCATACCATGTGCATACTACTTCCAAAGGCAACGTATGTTGCAAATAAAACAACTGGATTAATAATTGGCCCAGTTAACATAAATGCAATCCCCGCATATGGCGGAACCCCTTTTCCGATTAATCGTCTTACAATCGGAACAATTCCACATTCACAACCTGGAAACAACATCCCTAAAAAAGTAGCTACTAAAACAGACAGAAATCGGTTTTTCGGCATCCATTTTGCTACCATATCTTCTGTCACGAACATTTGAATGAATCCTGAAATAAATACACCAATGAGCACGAAAGGAAGTGCTTCGATCAATATGGAGATAAAAATTGTATTCATTTGCAGGAATGCTTTCGGTAATTGAAACAATTCCATGATGTATTTCCTCCAACTTTTCATTAACAATATGTAATTTTAACCCCATTTCATTAATTGGACAAGGTTTATATGGAATACATACCCTTTATATACATTACATTGTACAAGTTATATTCTATTCAAAATTTGAGATTTCATAGCAAAAAAGCTGCTCTAGCGTAGTTATATAACTATGCTAGAGCAGCTTTTTTATCGTTAAAAGTAACGTTTCTTCCAAAAAACAAAAGCTAACGTGAAAGATAGTGTTACACATATGATGAGTACAATTACAAAACCGTGGGCTTCCCCTTCAAACGGAACCTTTACGTTCATTCCAAAGAAACTAGAAACCATCGTCGGTAAAGATAAAATGATCGTAATTGACGTTAACAGTTTCATAACACTATTTAAATTATTTGATATAACGGAGCTAAAAGTATTCATCATTCCACTTAAAATGTGACTATATATTTCCGCCATTTCAATAGCCTGTTTATTTTCAATTAATACATCTTCTAATAAATCTTGATCGTCTTCATACATTTTTAAAAATGTACTATTACGCATTAACTTTTGAATCACAATTTTATTAGCCTTTAATGACGTTGTAAAGTATACTAAACTTTTCTCAAGGCCTAATAATGTGAAAATCTCTTTATTTTTCATTGACTGATTTAATTGATGCTCTAAATCAATTGTTTTTCGATTTATTTGCTTTAAGTATCTTAAATAATAAGTAGAAATCGTATATAAGAGCTGAAGTGCAAAGCGCGTCTTCTTAAACGTATAAAATTCTTTAATACGTTGATTAATAAAACGTTCAAAAATTGGGTTTTCTTCTAAACAAATTGTCACAAAGCAATCTGGCATCACAATCATACCTATTGGAATCGTGTCATAAATCGAATTTCCTTCTTCGTCATGTCTAACTGTCGGAATATCCACGATAATTAAAGTATTATTGTCTTCCTTTTCAATACGAGAGCGTTCTTCATCATCCAAAGGGTCTTTAATGAAATCTAAGTCTACATTTAAAGTTTGTACTAGATATTGAATTTCTTCTTCTGTTGGATGAAGTACATTAATCCAGCACCCCTTTTGCATTTCCTCAATCTCTTGTAGTTTTCCGTTTCGGTCTGTTAAATATATATTTAACATACTATCACCCCGATTCTTTTTACATGTAGGAATCTACCTCTCTTAAATCACAGTTTTTAAACCGCCATTCTCAGCATATGAAACATACGTTTAAATTTCAATAGAAAAATTATTTTGAAAACGTTTTTATAAGAAAAATATTATAAACATAGAAAAAGACAGAGTGCTCTCTGCCTTAAAAGCTTATGTTGCCTTTATAACATATTTAGAAAGCATCCACAAGTTAAACCCAACTGAAATCGTATAGCCCGCGTATGTTGAAATAATAAAACTTACATAATCGAAATACGGAAGCAATACAATATTTAAAACTATTTTCACAATAATTCCAATCACTAGTCCTAGCACCGTCTTCTGCTGTTGATTGATTCCTTGTAGCATAGCAGCCGTTACTGTAAAAAGAGAAAATAGTATGCAAGCAGGAGCATAATACTGTAAAATGATTCTCCCCATCTCTGGATCATTTCCAGCACCGAATAAAAGAGTATATACAGGCTTGGCTAACACAATCATTCCAATTGCAGCCGGCACCGTAATCGCTACTACTAATACATTTGTTCTCGTAAAATGTTTGTACAATAGCTTCGTATTTCCTGCTGTGTAAGCTTTCGTCATCTCTGGTACGAGAGACATACTAAAAGCTGTCGCAACGGATACCGGGATGAGCACAACCATTTGAACAAGACCAATTATCGCATTAATTTTTTCCGCTTCTCCTTGCATATACCCTATTTGTATAAGTAGTTTATTAATTGTAAATGTATCAATAGTCTGATACAACGGAATTGCTAAGCCCACCACAACAAAAGGAATAGAATATGTAAAGAGCTCCTTATACAATGAGAAAAAGGATTTTGTTGTTTGTGGTATACTTGCCATCTCTTTTTTCTTTAAGTGCCTTCTCCTTCTTATATAATATGCACTTAAAACAGTTAATCCACCTACAGCTCCCATAAATGCACCGAACGTTGAAATACCAACCGCTAATGAAACAGACGCTTTTAAAACATATAAAACGACAAAGCTTCCTATTAAAATGGTTAAAACCCGAAAAAATTGCTCTACAACTACACTTAATGCAGAAGGCCCCATCGATTGGAATCCTTGAAAGAAGCCCCTTAATAAACTCATTACTGGCACAAGTATTAACGCAAAACTTACAATTCGAATATTAGTAGTAACCGCTCCTACACTATTCCCCGTTTGATCATTTCCATCGATGACAAGCTTAGCTAAATGCGGAGCTAGCATATATAACGTAAAACACGAAATGACTCCCATTATAAACATAAACACGATTCCACTTTTCAACACTCTCTTAACCGTATGATAATCATTCAGTTGATCATATTTTGATACCATTTTTGAAACTGCAAGTGGTAATCCCATTGTCGCAATGCTGAGCATAATTGTATAGGGGCGATATGCATACGTATATAAAACGTACCCACTCGTACCGACCATTGCTGTAAATGGTATAACATATATAAACCCTAACATTTTTGATATCATCGTTGCCATCGTTAAAAATATCGTTCCACGTATAAACGGTGACCCTTTCATCACATTCCTCCGCTACGCTTTATTATTATACATTATGGACAACTCTTTTTTTTTAGAACCGAACCGAAACAAATAAAAAAAGCCAATGAATTATCATTGACTTTAGCGTGTTGTTTTTTTCTTTTTCAAATATTTTAAACCGAAGTATAGAGCAATAAAAAGAACAGCTCCTATAATTATGTAATGTGTGTAATCAGATGCATACTCTTTAATTTGTCGCCAATTCCCACCAAGTTTTTCACCTAAGTATATAAATAGAATTGACCATGGAATGATCGCTACAACCGTATAAAGCGTAAATAGTTTTAATGGCATCTTAGCTAGTCCTGCTGGAATAGAGATTGCATGACGTACTACTGGGATAAAGCGCGCAGAAAATATTACGCCAGCTCCATAACGCTTAAACCAACCTTCCGCTATGTCTAAATGGTGTTTATTAATAAGCAGATATTTCCCATATTTCTCTACAACCGGACGCCCTCCGTAGTATCCAAGCCAGTATAAAAAGATTTGGGCTAAAGTACCACCAATCGTTCCGGCGATAACTGCACCCACAAAACTAATTTTACCATCCGCTACTAAAAAGCCAGCATACGAAAGTACAATTTCACTTGGGATTACTTCAATCATTAAAGCAAGAGCTACTCCAAAGTAACCTAAGCTTGCAAAAAATTGCAATAACTGATCTATTATGTTTGCTAACATGTTCTTTTTTATCTCCTTTTTTCTTCACATACCATCCCATTATTACATAAAGGCTGCAATCTGCCAATATCTTCATTTTAACAATATGTACAATTCAAGCAGGATTAATCTATTAATTTCTCTTTCTGCGGGTCTTTCATGTAGGCAAACATCTCTTTAATTTGGTCTTCTGTATTTCTAGCAATTGATAAATTAGGCAATTCATTTTCACCAAAAAACTCCACCTCTTCTGTTTCAATGCTAGTTTTCTTTTCTCCACCAATAATCTCGCATCCAATGAAAATCTTATATACATGCGTCGCCGATGGAGATGGTTGATGTTTTTCTTTATCAAATATAGCTAGTAACTTAAAATGATCTACCTCATAACCCGTCTCTTCGACAACCTCTTTTGCTGCAACTTCGGTTGGCGTATAACCGACATCAGCCCATCCACCTGGCAATGCCCATTTCCCATCGCTTTTTTCTTTCACAAATAATAACTTTTCATTTTGAAAAACAACTGCTCTTATATCAACTTTAGGTGTTTGATAGCCTGTCTCACTTGCAAATAATTTCTCTACAACTTCCCAATCAGTTTTTGTGTAATGTGACATCATCGAAATCGAAATGTCTCGTAATTGTTGGAAGCGTTCTATATCGTACACATCCTTAGAATACGTTAAACCTGCTTGGGTTATAGATTGTATTTGTTTTACCCAATCAATCCATTTAATCGTCATATATCCGCATCCCCATTCTCTTTCAAATATATTACTTCACTTTTATTGATACATCTTTATTATACAAAAAAAAGAGATTGATAACGTTTCAATCTCTTTCAAAATTAATCCAATTCATATAAGTGGTCTTGTATATATTTTCTTCTTTTATTTATATATTCATAAATCATATCAGCCTCTTGATCAAATGTTTCTAATTTTTCTTTCATATATGGATCTTGTAGTAAATATGGACGAATCAATTCACACAATCCTTCTACTTTCGGCCTCATAAACGAAACTGTAAATTGGTCTTCTAATATTTCTTCTAAAATACTTCGATACTGCTTTCTAAACACAGGTATGTCTAACAATCTTGCACTTAGCGTGTTATACCCTTGAATGCGGATATATTCATGATTAAGCGGTCTCCCTTGTACATCTCGCCCCCAAGTCGCATCATAATCCCACGGTATAACTTCAAATAAATTTGTTTCATCGTTATGATATAGTGCATAGTTATGGACAAAACCATCAAAGTTTTGCGTAAAAATAACTCCTGCTAACCATCGTAAATATTTATCTACATGTAGAAACTTCCCAATCTCTTTTTCATAGGCTTCCCTCGTCAAAGTATTCGCTTGAAATACAAATTCACTCAGTTGTTCTTCACTATTTTCATTCGAATATTTAAATTCATAACCCGCAAAGAGCTCCGTCTTAACATCTTTATCTCGTTCACTCATTAATGAAAAATTCGCATCATCATCTATCGCATAATAAATAGAACCACTCGGTAATCCTCTATTTTTCAAAAAGTTTTCATCAACCGATTCTAACTGTAAATACACACCTTGAATTTGACCATTAATTTTTATAAATACATGTTGTGATTTTGGCGAAAGTACACCAATGTTATGAAAAAAGTCTAGCGATAGTTTATTTCGTATGAGAGACGGATCCATAAACTCAGAATTCAAATGAAACTCTTTCGCACCTTGAAATTTTTTTGGTTTATAAAACATAACATGATAAGATTTTTTCTCAAACTCACGAATATGAGCTCCTCGGTATACGATATCAATGTCATATTTCTTTTTTCCATAAGTTAATTTTGCTGGCACTGGACTATCTGACCAAATGTCTTTTTTCAATTCCACTAAGTACATTGGATGAACAAAAAAATCATATGAAGGTAACATATTTTCTCATCCCTTCTCAGTTCTCTTCATTCAATGTATGCGCCTTGTCTTGTCCATACATCCGCTATCATCTATTTATAGAAAATTACACTCTTGTCCTGTTCAGAAAGACGTCATCTCTCATATCATGTTAAGGAAAAAGAATACCTTTTCAACTTAATACATGATAAGGAGGATTTCTATGAAACGTGATATTAGAAAAGCTGTTGAAGAAATCAAAAGTGCTGGGATGGAGGATTTCTTACACCAAGATCCAAGCACATTCGAATGTGATGACGATTGCTCTTCAAAAATTGAGTGTAGCGACGATTGTAAATGCCCAAGAACAAGATGTACTCGTGTGAAACATTGTACATTTGTTACAAAATGTACTCACGTTAAAAAGTGGACATTTGTTACGAAATGTACTCGTGTACGCGTTCAAAAATGGACGTTCGTTACGAAAGTAACACGTAGAAAAGAATGCGTTTTAGTTACAAAACGTACGCGTAGAAAACATTGTACTTTCGTTACAAAATGTGTACGTTTTGAAAAGAAATTTTACTGGACTAAACGATGTTACTGTAAAAAATGCGAATTCTTCCCTCACGGACACGGCGGCTCTTGCGATGATTCATGTGATCATGGTAAAGACTGTCACGATGATGGGCACAAATGGAATGATTGCAAAGGCGGACATAAATTCCCATCTTGCAAAAATAAGAAATTTGATCACTTCTGGTATAAAAAACGTAACTGCTAGTTTTTATACCACCAAAAAAAGGCCGTTTTGCGGCCTTTTTTACATTTATTGAAAGTGACTTATATCTGCAAATTGTTTCACTTTACCAATACCCTCTTCAAATTCTATTATGCTCAAACTAGCACTATGCATAAATGGATCATCCCACACATTTTCTATTTCAATTCCCGCGAAATGCCCTACAAGTAATTTTGCTGCTGCCGCATGAGAAACAATCAATATGCTTTGTCCCTTATGCTTCTCTAAAAGAAGCTGCATCCCTTCAATTACTCTTTCATAAACGGCCTCAAAATTTTCGCCTGATGTTGACTGAAAAAGATGTGGCTCATTCCAAAACAGATGTACTTCTTCTGGAAATTGCTTTTCTATATCCGCGATTGTTTGTCCTTCCCATATACCCATGTTGATTTCATAGAAATGCTCATCCGCTATAATGGGTATATCACGTTCCCCCTTTATTAACTCTGCCGTATGAAGTGTTCTTTCGCTCGGACTACTATAGATCGCATGGATTGGTAAATCTTTCATTCGATTCCCTAATTGTTTCGCCTGAACTATACCATTTTCAGTTAAAGCAGAATTTTTCCGTCCTTGCATTCGCTTCACTACATTCCACTCTGTTTCACCATGCCTTGTTACATATATAGTTGTTTTCATTTCTTACTCCCCCTCACCATGTTGGTCGTAATTCCCACGGTTCAACTCTCCCTACAATCCACTCCGCTCGTTTACTTTCAATCCCTTTTATAACTCCATCAGCTATCTCTTCATGAGTAAGTCATCTTCCATATGTATCTTCTAAAATAAAACCTAAAATAATTCTATGATAACTACATCGCGTACTCCCTATTTTTTGTGCAGTCATACGTGATGCTTTACTACCTAAAATATGAAATAAACTATATGTTTTAGACGATAAATCTAGTTCTTTACAAATATTTGATAGTGCATGCTTTGCACTTGAGTGTACCCATGCAACAGCTAATGTGATCGGGCCATTTTTCTCAACTGTACTTTTAATAGCTAGCTTTACATCTTCATCATTATGATAATCTAACGAAAGGCATGTAATATTTTCTGGTGTAGAACTCATCCGCTTAACATTTTCTAATTTCACTTCATCTCGCCCGATAATAGAAACATGAAACCCTGGCTCACAAAGCCACATAGAAACTCTCTTTAGCATTCCTGTTCCACCAATTACAAGTGCATGCAAATGCTATCCCTTCCTAATAAAATGTCATATGAGGTTTCTCATCTCTATAATAATTTAAACGATCTTGCAGTGTCCCTGAGTGAAACTCAAATTTATGACCGTCAGGATCAACAAAGTATATAGATTCGCAATCTCTGACATCACGTTCTCTTCCTTTTAAAATATGAACATCATTTTCTTCTAATCGCTGTATTAGATATTCAAAGTCTTCTTGTTCAACAGAAAATGCAATGTGCGTATAAGATTGATGAATCTCATTTCTCGGAATATGTGTCTCTTCATTAAGCGCTATCCATACTCCACATATGTTAAAATACGCCAATTTCCTCCCTTTAACTAATAATTCTCCTTCTAATACTTTTTCATAAAACATAATAGAGTTTTCTAAATTAGATACCGAAAAACAAATATGATTGATTCCCCTTAACAACTATAATTCCTCCTTATACAAATAAAAGATGAGCGAAAATTCGCTCACCTTTTATTGTACTATTTTTTTGTAACATATGCCCATTTATAACTGAAGTCCCCGCCAAACGTATGGTTAGCAATGCCTTTTACAAACGGCTTCTCTAAATAAGCTGTACTTTGTTGGTACGTAGGAGAAATTGCTGCGTCTTGACCAATTAAGATTTTTTCAGCTTCCGCAAGTGCATTCCAGCGTGCTTTATCATCTTTTAATAGCTCTCCTTTTGATTTCGCTACTAAATCATCATACTTCGGATTAGAATAATCCATTTCATTAAATGAGCTTCCAGTAACAAACATATCAATATAAGTCATTGGATCCGGATAATCAGGGCTCCATGCAGATAATGAGAATTCATATTGGAATTTCTTTTCTAAATCTAGCTTCTGCTTGTATGGTTGCTGTTTCAAATTCACTTTAATACCAGGCAAGTTTTTCTCTAGTTCTTCTTTAATAAAGTCGCCTACTTTTTTACGGCTACCGTTATCATCGTTTAGTAATTCAACCGTAATTGTATCTTGACCAAGCTCTTTCTTCGCTTCTTCCCATAATTTTTTTGCTTTCTCTGCATTATCTTTACTATCACGGAAGTTTTTATTTACAGAGCGGAAGTCTTTTCCATCCGGACCTGTCGTGAATTTTTCAGGTACTAAGAAATATGCTGGCAATGAACCGTCATTTAAAATGACATCAGCAATTCCTTTTTTATCATATGCCAAATCAATTGCTTCACGTACTTTTTGGTTTTTAAATGTTGCATTTTTTTGGTTAAAACGCAAGAAATATATGCGTGGATCTAACTTCGTTTTAAATTCATCTGGTTTATTCTTTTTATATTTATCAACAAATTCAGAAGTTAAAATAACTCGATCTGCTTGATCACTATCATATAAATTTACTCCCGTGCTTGTTTCCTTCACAATACTTACATTAATTTCGTCTAACTTTACAGTATCTTTATCCCAATAATTAGGATTTTTCTTTAACTGATAATTTTGTTCATGTTTCCATTGACTCATTGTAAATGGTCCATTATATAATAATTTATCTGCTTCTAATCCATATTTATCTCCTTGCTCTTTCACATATTTTTCATTTAATGGGAAAAATGTAGGGAACGACGTAAGCTCAAGAAAATAAGGTGCTGGTTGCTCTAATTCTACTACCAACGTTTTATCATCCTTCGCTTTAACACCCAATTGATCTGCTGGTAATTCACCTTTATTTACTTTCTGTGCATTTTTCACATCAAATAAAATGAATGCATATTCTGCCGCTATTGCTTTATCTAATGTACGTTGCCATGCATATACAAAATCTTGTGCTCGAACTGGATCACCATTTGACCATTTCGCATCACGTAATTCAAATGTATATGTCTTTTTATCTTCACTAATCTTCACATCTTTTGCCATACCTGGTGTTGGTTTATTATCTTTATCTAGACGATATAAACCTTCCATTGCATTTACAAATACACGGAAAGATACAGAATCCGTTGATTTAGATGTATCCATTGAAGGAATTTCAGCTGTTTCTAGCAAATTTAAAACTTGTTTATCGGCCATTCCCTTATTCGATTCTTTCTTCGTTGTCGAAGCCTTCTCACCATTCCCACATCCTGCAACCAATACACTCGTCGTTAACGCAAGTGCAGCAATTGTTGTTGTCTTTCTCTTCATTCTTCCTTCCCCCAATCTATATGTATAAGTTAAATCCTATATAATATATTTTATTATACAAAAGATTCTGATTATTTTAAATATTTATTTTAACAAACATAGAAAAAAGCGATCGGAAATTTCTTTCCAGCCGCTTCCTTGAATAGCATTTACTTGTAATCCATCCTCTATATCAAATGGATTTTGAACTTTAAATATTTCTTCCATCAGCTTCAAAAACTCTTCTTCAGTTTTAGATTCACCATTAACCATAAGTGAGTATGGTTCCACTTCACCTAATTTATAATCGACAACAAATTGAATCTTCACCTTTTGTCTTGGCGTTCCGGCGTTATATCCTTGGAATTCTACTAATTCTAACCCTTCCGTTCCACGATAATATATCCAACCTGAATTTTGAAAATAATTTTCGAAAGATTCACCTATTGAAAAGAAAGGATATTCATAAAGCGAGCTTGTACGAACCTTTTGAATAACGTCTCGATCAGTCGGAAAAAAGAAATGACTAAAAAATATGCTAGCAACTGCTAAAATAGTAACAATTGTCGCTCCCATTTTGCTCGTTCCGCCGCTATCATTGATTAGATAGTTTTCAACTGATTTATCTTTTATTTCTCTTGCTTTTATTCGGTATATACGTCTTTCCGCAAATTGATAGTATAATCCATTTGCAAAAATCCCCATTCCAAACAGAATAAAAATGAGTAATAAAAACGTAAGAGGTACCATATTAATGATTGGCAACGCCACATTAAATCCCATATAATACGAAAATGCATCACACGCTACTAATAACAACATAAATAAAGCAGCTGGTACATAATACTTACGATATCCTAGCCAGCCTATATTGAAAATAGCAGCCCAACCATTCCAGCTCCACCTAGCAATCCGCTTATTCTCAAGCTCCCATTTCCTTTTGTAATACGGATATTGTCTCCCTACATATACTTCTAGTTCTTTATCTATTAACGAGCTGCTTTCATCTTGTTCATTATCCAAGTTTCGCTGACAACTTGCACAATTTAACTGTTCCTCCTCGCAAGGTTGCCCACAATTTATACATTTCAAAACAATCCCTCTTCCCATACATACGTCATTTCAAAATACCTTCGTGTTTTAATAACCACTCTTTCCTCCATAAACCACCCGCATATCCAACAAGCTTTCCACTCTTTCCTATTACACGGTGACATGGAACGATTATTGAAATTGGATTCCGACTATTTGCCCCTCCTATTGCCCGTACAGCTTTTGTATTTCCAACCTTCTCTGCAATATCTAAATATGAAGCACTTACGCCGTACGGAATAGTATAAAGAGCATCCCATACATTTTTTTGAAATGCGGTTCCCTCCGCAGACAGCGGGACCGTAAACTCTTTTCTTTTCCCTTTAAAATATTCATCTAACTCATTTATACATTGTTCTATCATTTCATTTTTATTCTCTTCTTGTCGTTCATCAACAAATATAACAGACGTAATGCCTTCTTGATTTGCTGTAATTTCTAGCAAACCTACTTCGCTTTCATAATAAGCCTGGTACATATGTCATCCTCCAATTCAGTTCATATTAGTCATTGTAACACGAATAAACAAAATTTTTCGTATAAGCGTTTTATTAGAGAAACAAAAAAGAGAATGGTAAAATATAAGAAAATTCAATCAAGGAGGCTATTTGATGAATTCCAAGCTTTTTTCACCTTATACAATTAAGAACGTTACACTAAAAAATCGTATCGTTATGTCGCCTATGTGTATGTATTCATCGGGGAATGAAGATGGCCGCGTTACGAATTTCCATCTCATTCATTATGGAACTCGCGCTGCTGGCCAAGTAGGTTTAGTTATGGTTGAAGCAACTGCCGTTTTAGCTGAAGGACGAATTTCTAACAAAGACTTAGGCATTTGGGATGACAACCTAATTGAAGGCTTACATAAAACGACTACTTTTATACATGATAACGGTGCAAAAGCTGCCATCCAACTCGCTCACGCCGGAAGAAAAGCTGAATTAGGTACGAATGCTTTCGCTCCTTCTGCAATTCCTTTTAGTGATACGATGAAAATACCAGTAGAAATGAATATACAGCAAATCAAAGAGACTATATTAGCTTTTCAGAGGGCCGCGTTACGTTCAAAACAAGCCGGATTTGATGTTATCGAACTACATGGCGCTCACGGTTACCTTATCAATGAATTCCTATCACCACTTACTAATAAACGAACGGATGAATACGGCGGCTCACCTGAAAACCGCTATCGCTTCTTACGCGAAATCATCGACTCTGTAAATAAAGTTTGGGACGGACCAATATTCGTTCGTATTTCAGCAAATGATTATCACCCTGACGGACTAACAGTTCAAGATTATGTTCAGTATACAAAGTGGATGAAAGAACAGGGAATAGATTTAATCGATTGTAGTTCTGGTGCAGTTGTACCAGCACATATTGATGTGTATCCTGGTTACCAAGTACAATACGCCAAACATATTAAAGAGTATACTAAGATTGCAACTGGTGCAGTTGGATTGATTACGACTGGATCTCAAGCAGAGCAAATTTTAAATGATAACGAAGCAGATTTAATTTTCATCGGACGTGAGTTACTTCGCAACCCGTACTTCCCGAGAATAGCAGCCAATGAACTTGGCTTTGAATTGCAAGAACCTCACCAATATAAGCGAGCACCAGGAAAAATTCATACGAATAAATAAAACCGAGAAGTCATTCTTCTCGGCTTTATTTATTCTATCGTTGTAATTTCATTTGAATTATAAGTATGGATACCCGATTCTTCTCGCAGCGCGGTTATATACATCCCTTTCGCCACATCTTTAGCTGAAATTGGTTTATACTTTTTGAAAGCTCCTTTAAAGATAAAAGGAATAATACGAGATAACTTTTCAGCCATTCGTTCACCGAAACGAAATTCTTGTCGATTTCCTACTAATAATGATGGTCTAAAAATGTGAATACCACCGATCACTAACTTTTGCAATTCTTCTTCCATTTTTCCTTTCACTTGTGAATAAAAGAAAAATGATTTAGGATTCGCTCCCATAGAAGACACAACAAGGAAATTTTGTACCCCTTGTTTTTCAGCTAAACAAGCAGCTCGTAACGTATATTCATAATCTACTTTTTTAAAATTTGCTTTTGTTTTTGCTTTTTTTATTGTTGTTCCTAAGCAACTAAAAACATCATCCACAGCAAAGAACTCTTTATATTCCTCTAATACCGAAAAATCAACTTGTTTCTGCTGTAACTTTTCATGTTGCCATTGCATTGGATCTCTTACAAAAATAGTAACCGAATCATAGTAATCTGATTCAAGTAATAGACGCGTTATCTCTTGTCCAACTAAACCACTTGCACCAAGTATTAACGCTGTTCGCTTATTCATATATGCATATACCTCTTATTTTACTTTTCTCTCCTTCAGTAAAATACAACCTTTAGGAGTTTCCTGATCTTATTTTACCACAAGTAAAACACTATGCGTACGCATAGTGTTTTACTTACTCTTTTTTCTCATCTCTCTCTTGTAATTTCGTTATTGTTGTAGCGTCCCCTAAATTACTTATTAATCTTCTTAAAAAAATTAATACAAAAGATAATGGCAATACTACCGCTAATATTAATAAAATAGCTTCCATTAAGTAACCCAAACGCTCACCCCCCTCTTTAACCTCCTTTTCAATATATGAAAACAGCGTTGTCACATATGCATGCATTTGCAAAAATAATACACTTATATTTGACAACTTTATAACAAAAACAAATCGGAATGATTATTATTTATTGCAACTTTATTAAAGATGTATTATACTAAGTTCGCAAACTAAAACGTAATTATTCCGTTTTGTATTAAAATGATATTTTTCTTCTATAATTGGGGAAAATATATCCGTAAAAAAGAAAAGAGGAGAACTTCATGCCTAAAAGATTGACTATATTTTCATTCTTACTTATTTTTACCTTAATTTTCGCTGGCTGCTCAAATAAAAAAGAAAGTAATGCCAAGAAAGATGGAAAGCTAACAGTTTATACAACGATTTTCCCACTTGCTGATTTCGCAAAGAAAATCGGTGGCGACTATGTAAATGTTGAAGCAATTTACCCACCTGGTGCAGATTCACATACATTTGAACCAAGTCAAAAACAAACAGTACAAGTTGCAAAAGCTAATTTATTCGTTTATAACGGCGCTGAATTAGAACCATTTGCTGAAAAAATGGAAAAAACATTACAAAAAGAAAATGTTAAAATTGTAAATGCATCTAAAGGTATTGAGCTTCGTGCTTCTACTGAAGAAGAGCATCATGATCATGGAGATGGCCATAAAGAAGATGAACATCATCACGATAAAGACCCGCATGTTTGGTTAGATCCTACTCTAGCAATGAAACAGGCGGAAAAAATTAAAAATGCACTTGTAGAATTACAACCTGAACATAAACAAGAATTCGAAAAAAACTTCGCCGCACTTCAAACTAAATTTACTGATTTAGACGATCAATTTAAGGCAGCTGTAGCGAACGCAAAAACGAAAGAAATTTTAGTTTCTCATGCTGCCTATGGTTACTGGGAACAACGATACGGCCTAAAACAAATTCCTATCGCTGGAATTTCAGCTTCTGATGAACCATCTCAAAAGCAGCTTGCTGACATTACAAAAACAGTAAAAGAACATAGTCTAAAATATATTTTATTCGAAACGTTCTCTACTCCAAAAGTAGCATCCGTAATTCAAAAAGAAACTGGTACAAAAGTTTTACGCTTAAATCACTTAGCTACTATTTCTGAAGATGATGCGAAAAATAATAAAGATTACTTCACTTTAATGGAAGAAAACGTAAACACATTGAAAGAAGCAACAAACTAATCCATTATATTTTCTAGGCAGCTGAATCTGGTATTCAGCTGCCTTTTTATGTATTTATCCTTGACTTGACCAAAATAACAAGTAAAATTATCCATATTAGCTTTAAAGCTATATTAATTTAGAAGGTGAGTTGGAATTATGAATCTTCACATTTGTGAAGTAACAGCAAAAAATTGGCGTTCAGTAGTTGCTTTAAACGTCACAAAAGATCAGCAACAATTTATTGAAAGTAACGCGTTTTCTTTAGCAGAATCATTATATGAAGGAAACGGAACGTCAGTAGGTTTATATGATGGAGAAACACTTGTAGGTTATGCAATGTATGGATGGTATTCAGTAAAACATAAAAGTGTATGGCTCGATCGCTTTATGATTGACCAACAATATCAAGGAAAAGGATACGCAAAACGTTTCCTTCGCTTACTCATTCAATTCTTACAAGAAAAATTTGAATGCAAAATAATTTACTTAAGTTTACATCCAGACAACAAACTTGCAATGGGACTGTATGAATCATTTGGTTTCCGCTTAAATGGTGATATTGATGATGAAGGTCCAGTTGTAGGTGTTGTAATGGAGTTACTAATAGACGAAAATACAAGCCTGTGAAAACAGGCTTTTTATTATACATTTATCAATTTTTAATTTCTTTCCCTTATTTAATTCTGTTTTGCAATCTAATAGAATGTTCATAAAAAATAAGCCTGCAATTTACGCAGACTTATTTCACACACTCCTGAAAATGTTTTTGGAACCACTCTTTATTAATATCTCTTCCGATGAAAACTACTTCACTTACTCGCTCTTCACCCTCTTGCCACTCTCTATCGTACGAAGCGGCAAATAAAGTATGTACACCTTGGAAAACGATACGTTTATCTACTCCATCTATCGATAAAATTCCTTTGTAACGATATAAATATTCCCCTAGCTCTTGAACGACAGCTGACATCCACTCATTAAGCTTTTGTAAATCCAGCGGACGTTCTTCACGTAATACAAATGATTTCACACCTTCTAAGTGATTATGTTCTTTATGAGGGTAAATTCGCAACGTATCTTTCGTTTTAAACGTTTGGATTTGTAATAAAGATGGTATATCTACCTCACAGTTAGTCGCCTCAATTAACTTTGCAGTCGGGTTAATTCCTTGAATTTCATGCAAGAGATTTTCTTTCTCACTCTCTTCAATTAAATCTAATTTATTTACTAAAACGACATCCGCAAACGCAATTTGCTCTTTTGCCTCTAATCCTTTTTCAAAATGTTTATGTATATGATAACTATCTACCACCGTTACAACACCGTTAATTTGGTATGCAGATTGAATGACTGGATCTAAAAAGAATGTTTGAATAATCGGCCCTGGATTTGCAAGTCCAGTCGTTTCAATTACTAAACCATCAAAATCCATTTTCCCTTCTGCTTTTACGTCCAGTAACTGTTTTAAAGCAACAAGTAAATCTTCACGTACAGTACAGCATAAACAGCCATTTGTCATTTCCATAATTTCTTCTTCTACATTCATAATCAACTGATTATCAATGCCAATTTGCCCTATTTCATTTACAATCACCGCTAATTTCTTACCGTGATTTTCTGATAAAATACGATTTAATAAAGTCGTTTTCCCTGATCCAAGAAAACCAGTTAATATTGTTACTGGAATCATTCCTTACATCTCCTTATAGCTATATGTTTCTACATTATAGCATATAGAGAAAATCATTTTTTTAGCAAAACATATTTATTGTATGTACGCCCCCCAAACTATATAATAATACGTAGTAAGAAAGCCTTTTCAAAATAATAATCATTCATCAAGGGGGTACTTATAATGGAACGAGTTCAAATGAATGAAACGCTCGAATTCTCTCGTATTATTCAAGGATTTTGGCGTTTAGCAGAATGGAATATGACGAAACAAGAATTACTTTCTTTCATTGAAGATTGTATGGATATGGGAATTACTACTTTTGATCACGCTGACATTTACGGCGGATATACGTGTGAAGGGTTATTTGGCGAAGCTTTACAATTAAAGCCTTCCTTACGAGAAAACATGCAAATTATTACAAAGTGTGGAATCGCTCCCCCATCACCAAAATTTCCAGAGCGATATGTTGCTCACTACAATACTAGTGCAGAGCACATTATTCAAAGTGCAGAAGCATCACTAAAAAATTTACATACAAATTATATTGACGTATTACTTATTCATCGTCCCGACCCTTTTATGGATCCAAATGAAGTGGCAAAGGCATTTTCACAATTAAAACAAGAAGGAAAAGTTCGTCACTTCGGTGTATCTAACTTCTTACCTTCACAATTTAATATGTTAAGTTCTTACTTAGATTTCCCGCTTATTACGAACCAAATTGAAGTTTCTGCATTGCAGCTTGAGCACTTTGAAAAAGGGACAATTGATTTATGCCAAGAAAAACGAATCAATCCAATGATTTGGTCACCTCTTGCTGGTGGGGAAATCTTTACTGGTCAATCAGAACGCGCCGTACGTGTACGTGAAACTGTGCAAAAAGTTGCTACTGAGCTAGGTGTTACTAGTATCGATACGGTTATGTATGCTTGGTTACTTGCGCATCCAGCTAACATGATGCCAATCGTTGGATCTGGTAAATTAGATCGTGTAAAAACGGCCGCTCTTGCTACAAACGTTAAATTAGATCGTCAACAATGGTTTACAATTTTCGAAAGCTCTAATGGACATCCTGTACCATAATACACAAAAAGAAGAGCTGTTTCTTTACAGCTCTTCTTTTTTATATGTATTTCTCGTCATTGCAAATACACACATATCCCTTAATCCATTTCCATCTACTGCAATACTCGCACTTTCTAAAATCCCCTCTAATTTAAAGCCCAATTTCTCAGGTATCGCTCTACTCTTTTTATTTAGAGAATCACAACGAATTTCTACACGGTTTGCTTTCAATTCAGAAAAAGCATAATCCGTTATACCTTTCGCAGCCTCTACCATATAGCCTTTTCCGCTAAACCTTGTATCAATCCAATATCCGATTTCAAATTGAGGTATATCCCAATTAATACGATGTAATCCGGCAGAAGCAATAAATTCACCTGTTTCTTTCGAAAATACTAGTAATCTTAAATCCTCACGTTGCAAAAATTGAATATGCGATTTTCTAATACTCTCTTCTATTTCTTCCTCTGTTTGCTCTTTTTGTGCAAAAGCCATCCAAGGTTTTAGTTCTTGTATTGAAGCTTGAATTGCATCATATACAACTTTACCATCTCCTGGTTTCGGCATTCGAATAAAAAGCCTGTCAGTATAAAATTCAGAAGGAAAATCGAATAATAACGGATTCACTGTAAACACTCCCTATAATTCTTTTATATATAATAATATCCATCTCAATTTATATAGTAAAGAATTTTCTGAATTAAAAACATTTTACTCATTCACTTCCATCGCTACAAAAATTCCAGATTCAATCGCACCTTGAATCCATCCGTGATATAGCGTTGTATGATCTCCAGCGAAGAATATTCTCCCCTCTGGTTTGACAATCGCTGGTTGTAGCTCAGATTCTTGACCTGCTTGAAAAAGCGCAAATCCTCCAAGCGCATACGGATCCAATGTCCAGCTTTTTGATATTCCAGATATGAACTCATCATACACTTGACCACCTAATATTGTTGCTAAGTTGTGTAAGGCGTAATAAATACGATCGCCTTTTGATAAACCATCCCATAACAATGCATCGTAAGACCATGTATAGCTACCTAACATCATAGCAGGTCCTTTTTCTCCAATTCCATGACTTGGATAATAGGCATAACGAATTGGCAAATCTGTTATAATTCTGCCACCTAATTGCCCTTGTTCTTCCCAAAATCTGCTTTTAAATTGAATTCCTATTTTCGTCGCAGGCATGTAATGCAATTCACGAATTGCTTTCCATTTTTCATGAGATATAGAATCAAACGGATCTACTTCTACAAAACGCATTGTCGAAAACGGGATAGTAACAATAACTAAATCTCCTGTAATACTACTATATTCAAAAGTTTCCTCGTTCCGATAGAAAGCTGTCACACCATTATCGTGTTGATGTAACTTCATTAATTTTTGATTATATATAATATTTTCTTCTAATTGCGGTAAAAATGACTTTGGTAATCTATCATTCCCGCCCATAATTTCACAAAATCCGCTCTCCTCTTGCATAATGTATAGAAATCGTAAAGTCTCTACAAACGACCGCTCTAAAAAACCTTCTAAATCTAATAGAACACCGATCATCTCAATTGTTACTGGCGAAAAGTAAGTATTATACTGATAAGGATGATACTTTAAAAATTGTCCTGTGGAATATCTCCCAAAATCCTTCACTACAACATCCCAATTTTTCTCTGGATTTCTTTTAATAAAATTTATTATCGGCTGTACTGCTAATAACAATAGTTCTTCAGACGTTTTTCCCACTTCGTTCATTTCCACAGGATACCTTAAAATACTCGGATCCTTTTCATATTGTTTCAACGTCGTTTTCCGTCCATTTACATAAATAATATCCGTCTCATTCCTATTAATAAAAGGACTCACCTGTAGCCCAAATTTTCTTATATATGCCATCGTTAACCTATGTGTATACGGAATTCTCATTGCTCCCACATCTAAATATAATCCGGTATCTTCCATTCTAACTGTCTCTATACGGCCACCTACCCGGTTGTTTGCTTCAAAAATTTTCACATCATGTCCTGCAGCCTTTAATAAAGATGCTGAAACTAATCCAGCCATACCAGCTCCCACTACAATAATTTGTTTTGGACTTATCGTCTTCTTCAATCCTTTATCTATAACTTTTAACGCTTCATCCATTTCAGTGTTATACATTATATCTTTCTGCACAATTCCACCCCTTATTTCATCAAATGGACGTTAGTGGTTTAGTGCATTTTATTCATAGATCTCCATAAACATAACACCATTGCAATTTGAATATTCACTAAAAATACATAAGAGACAGATTTCATATTTCTTTATGCTTCGTATAATATAGCAACTGCAAAGAAGGAGTGGTTAAAAATGAAACATACTTATGACTACCATGCTACAAAAAAACATTTAGAATTAAAGAAACAAAACTTATGTAAAAAACTTAGCAATATGACACTATCTGCAAAAGAACGTGAACAGCTAAAACGTGAAATTGACAACTATGAATATATTTTAAATCTAGTCGAAATGAATCATTATGAACGCGGATTTTCTCATTAAAAGCGGAAATAAGATTATCCGCTTTTCATTTTGAGCATTTCACTACGCATTTTTCATAAGTAAATATATAATAGGATGTACATTAAGATTGAGAGGTATATTCTATGATCAAGTTAAGTGTATTAGACCAATCACCTATTTCAGATGGTAGCACAGCAGCCCAAGCTTTTTCACATACAGTTACGCTTGCACAAGAAGTTGAAAAACTCGGATTCACACGTTTTTGGGTATCCGAACATCATAATTCCGTAGGCTTAGCTGGTTCAAGTCCAGAAATACTTATTTCTCATATTGCCGCAAAAACGGACCATATTAGAGTCGGTTCAGGTGGTGTTATGTTACCGCATTATAGCCCATATAAAGTCGCTGAGAATTTCCGTGTTTTAGAAGCACTGTATCCAAATCGTATCGATCTCGGTGTTGGTAGAGCCCCTGGTGGTATGCCAATAGCAACTCGCGCACTTCAAGAAGGGAAAATGGTCTCACTTGATCAATATCCAGAACAAATTGCAGACGTTGCAATGTACATACATGATCAAGTACCAGAAAACCATCACTATGCAAACTTAAAAGCCACTCCAGTTATCCCAACATCTCCTGAAATGTGGATGCTCGGTTCTAGTGGAGAGAGCGCTAAAATTGCTGCAAACAACGGAGCTTCTTTCGCATTTGCACAATTTATTAATGGCTTTGGAGGCCCTGAAGTTATGAGGGCTTACCAAGAACAATATCAGCCCTCATTTTTAGGAGATAAACCAAAGTCAATCGTTGCTATTTTTGTTATTTGCGGAGAAACAAATGAAGAAGCAGAAAAAATTGCTTCTAGTTTAGATTTATCAATCTTATTATTAGAGCAAGGAAAACGAACTACTGGTACACCTTCTATTGAAACTGCTCAAAATTATTCATACAGCGCTTATGATTTATTCCGTATAAAAGAAAATCGTCAACGTATGATTGTTGGTGATCCGTCTTCTGTAAAAGAAAAAATAATAAACTTAAGCAAAGCATACAATACTGACGAATTTATGATTGTCACGATTACTCATCAATTCGAACATAAATTAAAGTCTTATCGCTTACTAGCAAATGCTTTTAATTTATAATTCTAAAAAGAGATGCATCACATATGATGCATCTCTTTTTCTTACTACTTATTGTTTTCATTTCCTATATATTCAATAGCTTCTTTTAATAGCTCATCAAAGTTAATAGGATAATTATGATCTAAGTCAGGCACAACTTTATACTTATGTTCTATATTCTTATCTCTTAATAGTTGCACAAATTGCTGCACGGATTCGAAACAATCTTCATCTTGATCCCCGCATACTATATATCCTTTTATATGTTTATCCTGCAGCACACTCAACAACTCATCCCATTCTTCAATCTTGGGAAGCCAGGGTGCCATAAAAACAAAACCATCTACATCTATATCTTTTTGTAAAATCGTATATAAAGCTACTCTTGCCCCTGCAGAAAAACCACCAATTATTACATTTTCTACTGTATGATTTTCTATAAACTTATTGTAATGCTCTTTTAATTCCCCTTTCCCTCTCTCTAGATCATCCCAAACAAATCCATCTGAAAACTGAATTTGTGAAGACTGTGGTAAAGCTAACGTGTAATCTTGTGTCAAAACTGATTTCCAATATGGCTCTACTATTTGAATATTTTCTTGGTCACCATGTAATGTAAGTAGTAGATTTCCCTCTTTCTTGCTGTATATATATTTCACGTCTGGTCTTTCCGTTTTATGTGCTAATCCTTCTCTTTCTTTACATAATTGAACCATTGTATGAAATTCTTCAAATTTATGTAGTGATTTTAAATCATCGTCCGAAATTAAATACTCATTTCCATACCAGAATCCCTTTTCTATAATGGCCTCTCTCATTAAATGTAATGCTTCTTTTTCAAGTCCCGATGCACTTGCGAGCGCATACTTAAAATTATATATTTGCGCCTCATTCCCTATTACACCTGTAGCATTTTCCATTATATAATTGTACGCTTCAAAACTTCCTTTATTTGCATAACAACGTAACGTTTCATTTAATAATTGAATGTAAGTCATACTATTTTTCATGTACCAATTCCCCCGAAACCTTTTATAATATTTTTTTGCGAATCTTTATACCACTTTGTATAACCTACGCTAACAATATCTTATTCTCAGAATGATGCTTAATAGTTACTCTTCCCTGTCCAATACATTTAGTATAAATGAAAATAGACTGAAAAATCAATATTTTAACAAACAAAAAAAGACAACAATATATGTATTGTTGTTTTCATTACATCTACCCGCTCTTTTGTTTTTTTCTATCTGGTTTACTTGAAACTAAATAATGTTTTTCTGAAATATATAAGTCTCTTTTTAAGCTACGATTTAAGTAAGGTCCTAGTTTCATTCCGCATATGAGGCGATCTTCGCTACCTTCAACAATTGGGAACATTTCTTTTTCTGTTACGTATTGATCTACTGCTTTTTGTACGACATCAATTTCTTTCACTAGGTTTAAATTTTCTGCTGTATGTTCAAATACCTCAAGCGTTTCCTTCGTTATGAGAAAATCATTTGTTGGAAATGCAGGTAAATACGGTTTTAACAAATCATAATTCACTGTATAATCGTCATTTACTAATACTGTATAAACAATATTAGCATTCGTTTCTAAAAACTGAGCCATCGCTTGTTCTAATTCATCTTTCGTAATTTCCCGCTCTTCTTTTCCAGTTCTGAAAAAGCGAAACATCGCATCGCCTCCTTTTTACTATATTATAGCATAAAAGAAAACTGAAAAATCATAAAAAAACCCATTGAAATAATTTTTCAATGGGTTTCTATATATTTATCGTTATTTTAAGAATGCACTTAGCATCCATACATGTTGTTCTAATGTTGTATGAATTGCTAACAACATGTCAGCTGATGTTTCATCGCCAGCTTCGCCCGCAACTTCCATACCTTCTTTTAATTCTTGAATAAGTGCAGAATAATCATTCACTAATGTTTGCACCATTTCTTCTGCAGATTCTTTGCTTGTCCCTTCGCTGACACTAGATGTTGCGAGATATTCTTTCATTGTCGCTAATGGTTTACCTTCTAAAGCTAAAATACGTTCTGCTAACTCATCAATATACGTTCCAGCTTCATTATAAAACTCTTCAAATTTCTCATGTAATGTAAAGAAGTGTGGCCCTGTCACATACCAGTGATAATTATGTAGTTTCACATATAACACATTCCAGTTTGCTACCTGCTTGTTTAATACTTCAACAACATTTGTTTTCGTACTCATACAACCCACTCCTCTTATCATTTTGTAATGTTTATCTTTTAATAACCTAATTACATTTTACCATACATTCCCTTTCCTTTCGAACAATCGGCTTATATGTAACAAAGTTTTAACACCTTTAATACTTCCCTAATATCATTTAATTCATGTATTTTTTCAAACACTTCATACGTCTAATTGTCCAAGCTCATACATATGCATAATAGTACATCAAGCTCATCATAGTAGAAAGAGGGATAACATGGACAATCAACAATGGCAAGTAGCAAAGAAAGTAGCTGCTACTTATATCGGAACTGTCGTTGGAGCTGGATTTGCTACTGGACGAGAAATTGTTGAATTTTTCACAGTGAATGGATTATATGGGACAATTGGCATATGTGTAAGTGGATTTTTTTTTATTTGGCTCGGCACAAAGATGATGTTACTTTCATCGCAAATTGGGGCATTTTCAGCGCAAGAATTTAACAAATATTTATTTGGGGATGTATTTGGGAATGTTGTAAACACATTATTATTACTCGTTTTATTCGGCGTAACGAGCGTTATGTTATCAGGGGCTGGTGCAGTATTTGAAGAGCAACTTCGCTTACCAAGACAACTCGGTATTCTCATTACAGTTATCGCTTGTCTCATTATAAGTAGCCGCGGATTACAAGGTGTTTTTGAAGTAAATACACTTGTCGTACCTATTATGATGATTTTTATTATCGGACTTGCTATTACAACCTTTTTTCACGGTACACCTTCCATTAATAACACTATTCCTGCAGAGAGTTGGAATATGAAATGGATTACTAGCCCTATTACATATGTCGCCTTAAATCTTTCTCTCGCCCAAAGTGTTCTCGTCCCATTAGCCAGTGAAGTTAAGGATCGAAAAGCCATTTTTTGGGGTGGGATTTTAGGGGGTGCTGGACTTTCTTTAATTTTATTATGCAGCCATTTAGCAATCTTATCAGTCGATCAATTTTATCAATATAACATCCCAATGGCTGAAGTCATAAGAAGATTTAATGCAACTTTTCACTTCTTCTTCGTTCTCATTATTTTCGGTGAAGTTTTCACAACTTTAGTTGGTAATGTGTTCGGAATGACAAAACAGATGCAATCTATTACTGGGTGGAAAAATAACAATATTATTTTCTTTATTTTACTAATTAGTTATTGCTTTAGTTACATCGGTTACAGTGACTTACTTCACATTCTATATCCTATCATCGGATGGGTAAGTATTGTTATACTTCCAATCATTGCATTTAAACAACTTCAAAAAACATAAAAAAGCATCCATGTTATTGGATGCTTTTTTATGTTCATTCACAATCATCACATACTTCCCAGTACGGCCCCATTTCTAATGCTAAATATGGCTTTAATTGCAACCGAATCATTCGACTAGGCATGCGCTCTAAAACAAATTGAATACCCTCTTCATCTTCGTCTAATTCAACTTTTGAAATCGCAATTCTTTGCATAGTCGTAATGGGAATTCCATCTTTATATAAAGTGATTTTCACCTCATCGTATTCATTAAAATACAATTCGACACTCATTTGATTTTTCAGAATTTCACCAACAATTTTATATGTATCATTTTGTTCTTGGATTATATATTTCCATCCGCCTCTATCTTCTTTCGGAGCTGTTTGAAATAATGTCTCCAAATCCTCGTATAGCATAAGATAACCCCTCTCTTACTAAAAACGATGAGTATTTTATATACCCTTTATCTCTATCACTATCCATAGCTATTGTACCATATATCACCGTTCTTACCGTATTCATTTGCTTCATACATACTTATAAAACAACTAATTCTATCTCCATTATTATGTATATTACCTCATTACTCCATACTCTCTTACAAGTTCAAATAACATCAGACTTTAATCAATGCAAATATTCTCTACTGTCCGCTTTTATTAGCTTACAGCATTCACACTTTTACATATAGTAAGACTAACACAAATAAAAAAGGAGAGTGACTTATACCACTCCCCTTAAAAGAACTTCCCTATAGCTGCTAAAACTAATACGATTATTAAAATTGCGAATAATAATGAGACAATGAAACTAAAAATAGGTAACGCTTTCTTTTCATTCTTCTTAAATAGTAACTTTAAACTAAGAAAAATATTTACTGGCACAAGTATAAAATAAAAATATTTAACAATTTGCACCGAGCTATTCGAAAGTGTTTTTAATATAAACACTTCAATTAGAAAAACAATAAAAAATGAAATACTTAGCCAAAATGAAACGTAACTAAGCCAAGAATGTCTTTTTGTCCCCCAGTACACTCCCATAATACTCTCCTTTTATTTGTATTCTATAGGTTAACAATTATACACAAAGCTAACAAATACCTCTATTTTTCGACAAATATTATGCAAAATACCATTTTAAACGTCATGAGAGAACTCTACATCCCACATTTAAATTTACATAATAAAACAGACTCTCCCAATACATACTTCTATTTTAGGGACAGCCTGTTCTCTGTTAAACTTTAAATCTGTCAATTAGTCCTTGTAACTCTTCAGCCATTTGAGATAACGTGCCCGCTGCGGATCCAATTTCCTCCATCGAAGCTAGCTGTTCTTCAGCTGAAGCCGCAACATTTTGTGTGCTTGTTGCATTATTTTGTGCTGTCATTGCAATTTGTCCTACCGAAATAGATACTTCATTTGCCCCTTTTGACATTCCATTAGCCGTTTCAACCATCGTCTTAATTTGATTAGCTATTTCATTTGTAGATTGTAAAATTTCAGCAAAGTTTTGCTTCGTTTCATTTGCGATAACAAGTCCAGATTGAACTTCCTCATTTACATGATTCATAGATTTGACTGTCTTACCCATATCATCTTGTATTTCACATATTAATTTACTAATTTCACTAGAAGATACGCTAGACTGCTCTGCCAATTTACGTACTTCATCTGCAACAATCGCAAAACCTCTTCCATGCTCACCGGCTCTTGCAGCTTCAATCGCCGCATTTAGAGCTAGAAGGTTTGTTTGATCTGCAATATTTTGAATTACTTCTAAAATATCACCAATTTGTTTTGATTTATTATTTAGTAATTGTATAACTGCATCTGATTGTGACACAGATTCTGCAATAGACTGCATCTGGTTTACTGTTCTTCCTACTAGTTTCCCACCATCTTCTGCTTTTTCACGAGTATGTGCGGAAGCCGTATTAATAGATGATGAACTATTTGCTACATGCTGAATTCCTTCCGTTACATCAAATAGCAACATAGCACCATTTTCTACGCTTGTTGTTTGCGTCGTTGCCCCACTTGATATTTCATCCATTGCGATTGTAATTTGCTCAGTCGCTTCACTTGCTTGCCTTACACTTGCAGTTAGCTCTTCTGATGCCGCTGCAACATGCCCAGCTGAATCGTTAATTCTTCCGATTAACGTCCGTAACGAATTCGTCATCTCATTAAAGCCTTTAGCAAGTTGGCCGATTTCATCATTAGAATGAATTTCAATTGTTTGCGTTAAATCCCCTTCACTTATTTCTTTAGAGGTAACAACTAATCTCTTTAAAGGCTTCGTAATTGAAAGTGTTACAAAATAAATAAGTGCTCCACCTATTACTAATGAGATAAGCATAACAATTAACATATTATAAAATACAGGTTGAGCAGCTTCAATTACTTCACTTGAGTACATAGTCCCACCAATTTTCCAACCTGTTTTTACATTTGTAGCAAATACCATATTCTTTTCACTACCACCATAAGAATATGAAAAAGCACCGTGATTATCTTCATAAATTTTCTTTGCCCAAGAATCAGCCGCTTTTTCTCCTGATTTTTCTTGTGGATGAGCAATTATTTTTTGCTTTCCATCTAAAATGAAGGCATATCCTTTTTTACCAATATTAATTAACTTTGATGTTTTTAATAAATTATCTAAACTTAAATCTAGCGCAACAACCCCATTTTTATCTTCTGTTTGTTTTGCGATTGTTACGACAATATGTCCATTTCCTTTTGCCTTATACGGCTCAGTAACAACAATACCACCTTGTTTTGCCACTGCATCTTTATACCAAGGTCGTGCTGTTGGATCATAATCTGCTGCCATTTGTATATTTGGTTCTTGCACAAATTTTTTATCATTTCCGGCAACATATACTTGTTCAACATCTTTATTTAAATTTATATATTGAGATAATATTTTTCTTAATTCATCCTGATTATCTCCTTGATACATATTCCCCTGAATCACCCGTGCAAAATTATTCACATCATTAAATTTTGCATCAATCATTTGATTGATTAAATTATCCAGTATTTTTATATTGTCGTTGGCACTACTCTTAATTTGTGATTCAAAATTCTTTTTGGCTGTTTGATAAGACATGCCTCCGATAATAGACACAGCCGCAATTAAAATTACAAAGAATGAAATTAATAGCTTTTTTGCTACTTTCATATCACGAAACAAATTTAATAGTTTACCCATTATGAACCTCCTAATTTTCAAATTTAAAAGTTAAATTGAGTTAATTATTAATATTTCCCAATCCCTAATTATTATTTTCATAACCTATTATGATGAATACTTTGTAAAGTTTAAACAATTAATTTCTCTTTGTCTATATATATAAATAATATTATTATAAAATTTACAAATAGAAAAAACCAAAGGGCACCCTTTGGTTTTTACATTTTTTTATGTTGTTTAGAAAGCTTTTTCCACTTATCACGCTCTGCTCTGGCAAGGATTGCATCTTGTCTTCTCATAAAATACGCCAGTTCTCTTTGTAATTTTTTATAGCTTTTCAAACGATCTATCGTAATAAGTCCGTTATCAATTGCACTATGCACCGCGCATCCTGGTTCATTCTCATGCTTACAATCACGAAAACGGCATGTTGTCGCGAGTTTTTCAATATCAGAGAATGTTGTTTGAATCGCTTCGCTTCCTTCCCAAAGTTGCAATTCCCTCATGCCGGGAGTATCAATAACTAAACTACCACTCGGTAATCGGAACAATTCACGATGAGTTGTCGTATGTCTTCCTTTACTATCTTCCTCACGAATATCTCCCGTTTTTGCTACTTCAATTCCTATAAGTGCATTTAACAAAGTGGATTTCCCAACACCGGATGATCCGACTAAAGCAATTGTTTTCCCTGAAGAAACAAATTGCTGCAACGATTCAATACCAGTATGCTCTAAACTATCAACGACGAAGATTGGAACACCAATTGCCACAGCTTCCGTTTCAACAATTTTCTGTTCCATGTCCTCACATAAACTACTCTTTGTTAAAACAATTACAGGCATTGCACCGCTTTCATACGCTAAAAGTAAATAACGTTCCATTCTTCTTACATTAAAATCATGGTTAAGTGCATTCACTAAAAATAGATAATCTACATTCGCTGCTATTACTTGTTCTTCCGTTCGAGTACCAGCCTCTTGTCTAGAAAAAGAGCTTCTTCTCGGAAAAATACTATGAATGATAGCTTTCTTTTCATTCTCTATTTTCTTTATATACACCCAATCACCAACAGCTGGATAATCTCCCTTCGTTACTGCTTCATGCCGAAACTTCCCAGACAGTTCTGCCATATATTCACCATCGTTACAAATAATGCGATATATATGCTTATGCTCAAGTAAAATACGACCTACTTCAAATTTCTCTACAGCTTGTTCCTCAAAAAAAGAATCCCAGCCATACGATTCTAAAATATTTTGATTCAAATTGATATCCTCCCTAGTTTTAGCTAAGTGGAAGGATAGTGCGCTCACTTATATCGTTTCGCCCTTTCCATCCACCTTTGTATTTGGTTTATTATTCATATAAGTTATTTTCGCCATAACACATCACCCCGTTCTTATTTTAATTACTCTCATTATATGGAATTCTCCTATAAAAAGCTACATCATTTAACGTAATTTTCAAATAACTTGTTTTTGAGCATTCTAATTTGTCCTCAGTGACTAATTTCATCTTCTAGCACATGAAACCAAAGATAGTGCTGGTTATATACTACACCGTTAGGCCACTTTCTTTCTGACATGAGCCACTCATCACCTTGTTCACTTAAATACTTCAGAGATTCTTCTCGAACACTTTGTAGAAGTTGTACATAATACTGTATTTCATGACCACGGATTGCTCTACCCGCTTCCCCTAAATACAGTGCATCTTCCCATATTTCTAATTCTTCTTTTGTAAAGTCACGATCTTGAAATGAAATAAGCTGATGAACTTTTTCAATAGCTGCTATATGTTTTAATAAGGCACCAATTGAATTCCCGCTACTCTGCATAATTAAATCTAATTGCTCAACTGATAAATTTCTTACTTCGCCTAATGTTACAGCTCTCGTATGCTCAAGCATGCTTACTAATTCCCCTATTTTTTTGTATAACCATCTACACTTCTTATTCGATAATCTATATTCATATCACGCACCCCTTTCTGCATTCATATTATTGTAAAAATGATTCATATAATAGACTGAAATCTATCGGAATTTTCTGTTATAATTAAATTGAATACAAAATATACCCAAACAAACTTTCTCAATATGCTTATATGAAATATTAAAAGGAATCAATATAAAATAATCGAATCTTATTCACTAAAAGGAGTGGATTCGATGGAAATGTATCAATGGCTAACCGCTGTTCTCGTTGGTGGCATTACTGGCTTCGTTTCCCATCTAATCAATAACCAAGGTAAGTTATTGCTTCCACGCCGTTTGAAAACATTTTTTCATTTTGGATTTTTAACTGATATTTTTACCGGTAGCCTAGCCGCACTTCTCGGACTCGTTTTATTCGATGTCACCGCAATAAAAGAAATTATAAAAGTATCCATTGTAACTGCTATTTCCGGTCAAACTTTCTTACTACATCAAGCTCTTGGTGGCGAACAGGCTAAAAATACGCAAATTGGGAAAGCTGATGAGAAGATTCAAGAAATTGACAAATTATTGCGACGTTAGTGTATACTTTCTTTTAAAATTATTGTTATAATGAGAAATAAATATTTTCTATTGCGTCGTTTGTCAGGAGAAAGGGTGTTTCGTATGACAAAAAAGAAAATAGAAGATTTCTTAACAAACTCCGAAAAAGAGGAACTGCTAGAAAACTATAAATGTTTACGAGAAGCCCGCACAAAAAGCGAAGCTAACTATTTTGGTGAAGCAGTGAACCATCTATTAAATAAAGCAAAACAACGAATTATTAAAGATGCAGGTATACATGATGAAAATGCAGCAACTGTTCAATCAAAAAGAAAAGCACTGTTTTAGTTACATTAGCTAAAACAGTGCTTTTTGTTACAATATTTTTCACATTACTTTCACATCTATTTCACAAATATAAGTACTTCTATATGTTAAACTAGGTATATCCTTTTCCGAGGAGCTATATGCCGATATATAAATCCCTATCACCATAGGGATTTTTTATTTTCCCATAATTTTATTACAATTCTTTTTCAATAATATAGCTGAACAACGAATTATTAAAGATGCAGGTATACATAATGAAAATGCAGCAACTATGCAATCAAAAAGAAAAGTACCTTTTAGACTTAACCCAAAAAGTGCTTTTTGATTTACTAAAACTTTATGATGCAATTCCTTTTTCATTATCTTTATTAATGTTTTCACTTTTTCTAAACAGAAATAAAGCTAAAACATATAATAACGCAGTAAAGCTACCTACTAATATAAAATTATGAGATGTTGCAAATAACATTCCTGCTATTGCCGCACCAATCATTTGGCCAATGTACATCGAGACATTTGCAAGAGCAGCACCTGTTCCTCTTGCTATAGTAGACATGTTTTGTAAGTGTCCCATCATTAATACAAACAAAATTCCTGTCACAAAAAATAAAACAAAGAAAAATAATTCAACAAATATAATACTCTTTAAATAAGGGAGTATTACATATAACACTGCTGTAAATACAATTCCACCATAGAAAGAAAAATTGTAACCAATTTTATTTACGAGTCTAGGGCCCAAAATATTACCAGCTAAATTTCCTAATCCTAGTACAAGCATAGCCGTACCTACTTCATGAACCTGTAACCCAAATTGAACGAAAAGCCATACACCAAAGAATGAAAATGCAGCAAAATTTCCGGTTTGAAAAATAAAGTAGGCAAAATAGGAAAGTGAAACCTTTGAATCTGTAAGTAATTGTTTATAACGCTTTAAGATAGATTTTTTATTTCCACTTATATAAACCGGTTGTATTTCTGGTAATACAACATAAATAAGAATGACAAGTAGTGCTGATAATATACCAATGAAGTAGAATGGCATCGTATAATGTATCGTTGCTAAATAAGCTCCCATTGGCAGCCCTAAAATTTGAGAGATTGATAACCCTGCTGTTGCAACCCCAATTGCTTTCACAATTTGCTTTTTCTCTATAAGGAGCGGAATGGATGCCCACACTTGTGGAGATACAAAAGCTGCACTTACACCTGCTAAAAATCTAAATGTTAGCATCCATAAAAAACTCGGTGCAATTCCACACAAAAACGTACTTATTGCAAAAAAACTCATACCTAGTACCATCACTTTTTTTCTGTTTAATCCATCTGATATAGGACCAGCAATAAGCGCAAATCCAGCATACCCTAAAGCATACGAACTCACCATCCATCCTGACAACTCGGTTGAAACATGATACACCTGTTGTAATGTCGGCAACAGTGGTGAAATTAAGAAAGTATCTGTACCGATCATAAACATTATCGTGAAAAATACAGCTAGTACTCTATTCATTTAGACCTTCTCCTTATATAAACAGAGGGTACTATCCCTCTGTTTCACTAATCTTCTAAAATAGATTGGATTTCTTTCATGACTCTTTTATTCAATGAAACGTCTACCGCTTTCACACTTTCTCTTATTTGCTCTGCCCGCTTTCCACCAGGTATAACTGTATCAATTCCTTCTTTATTTAATAACCATGCTAACGCTAAATGAGACACTTCAATATGATTTTCTTTAGCTAGCCCTTTTAACTTTTCCACTTTCTTAAAATTACTCTTATATGTATTTTCTTCAAATAGATTTACATTTTGGCGCCAATCGACTTTGTTCAATTTAAAATCTTCTGTATATTTTCCGCCTAATATTCCAAAAGCAAGAGGCCCATATGGAATAAATGAAATACCCGCTTCTATACAATGCGGCAACAGTTCTTCCTCAGCCGTACGTTCTAACATATTGTACGGAGATTGTACAACATCTATATGACCATGTTGGTTCGCTTCTTTTAATTGTTCTATGTTTACGTTCGATATTCCAATTGAACGAATTTTCCCTTCTTCTTTTAAACGAGTAAGCTCTCCGATTGAATCTATGTAACTTGTTTCAGAATTTGTAAAATGCAAATAATATAAATCAATATAATCAGTCTGTAACCTTCTTAAGCTATTCTCCACAGCATTTCTTAAATAACTTGGTTCATTGTTAATATAAGTTTCTCCATTTAATAACGGTTGAATTCCACCTTTTGTAGCAAGTATAAGCTTATGGCGTTTTCCCTTTAATACTTCTCCTACCATTTCCTCAGATCTACCGACACCATATGAATCTGCTGTATCAAAAAATGTAATCCCTTGCTGAATAGCTTCTTCTACTAATTGCTTTCCTTCTTCTTCATTCACATCAGCATATAAATTATGTCCCCCTACTGCATTTGTACCTAAACCCAACTTTGAAATATTTAATCCTGCCTTTTGCAATTTTGTATACTTCATTTTTTCTCCCCCTATATTTCTATTGTTCGAATATATTCGAACAATAGAAATATACCACTTTATATGTTATAGTGCAAATATCTCAACTTATACAAGCAGGTGAAATATGCGTACACTCTATCATCCAAATCGAGAAGAAATTCAATTTTCTTCTGTCTTATATGCACTTAGCGATCAAATTCGTTTACAAATTGTAAATATGTTACTAGAGAAAAACGAACAATCTTGTGGCGCTTTAAACATTCCTATTGCGAAATCAACTTTATCTCACCATTTCAAAGTTTTACGTGAGTCAGGTGTTATGTACACGCGCCTTGAAGGAACACAACGTTTCATTTCAATTCGTGAAGAAGATTTAAATGCTAGATTCCCAGGTTTGTTACAAGTTGTATTACATGCGACAGAGCCATATTAAAAAACATCTCATATGAATATGAGATGTTTTTTAATATGGCTATTCTTTTAATAAATCTATTAATCCATTTCCTTCAGATGTACGTTCGTACCCTAAAGGTACAGTTCTTTTAATGAGTTGTGCATATATTTCTGGCTCCGATAACTTTCGACCATATTCTTTCTCACACTGTTTAATGAGCAAGGCGAGCGCTCCAGCAACATGCGGCGTCGCCATGGAAGTTCCACTTAACACAGCATATTTCCCATCTGGATACGTAGATAATATTTCATCACCTGGCGCTACTAGATCAATTTCTTGATTTGAATTACTAAAACATGTAATCTTCCGCTCTAAATTAACAGCACCAACTTCAATTACCTCAGAATAAGCACCTGGGAAATCTAATTCCTCTGTTTCATCATCGCAATCTCCATTATTTCCAGCAGCACATACAACGAGAACATCCTGATTTACCGCATTTTGAATTGCTTCATGTAATTCTGGAACATCTTGCGGACCACCAAGTGACATTGAAATAATTCTCACTTTCTCTTGATTCGGCCCTCTCCAATTTACAGCATAATGAATTGCCTCAATAATTTGCTCATAACTTCCAGAACCATCTCCCGCTAAAACTTTTAATACTAACATTTTAGCAAGTGGTGCAACTCCCAATACACCGACACCATTTTCAGTCGCAGCAATCGTGCCCGCTACATGAGTACCATGTCCGTTATTATCAAGATACACATTTGGATCAGCTTCATAATCTTTTGTGAAATTTCTTCCGCCGATAATACGATCCTTTAAATCTATATGATTGGTATCACACCCTGTATCTAATACGGCAACGACTACATCTTGCCCCTTCACACTCTTTTCCCATACTTGTGGAGCGTGAATCAGTTGTACACCTGGTGGAATTTCATTTACTTGCTCTACCACCTTATTTACGGTAAACGGAATCAATTGTATACCTTTTTGCTTATTCACTGTACTACTCATCGTAATCCCTCCTGAAAATGTATTATTTTCATTTCAGACCACTTTTGAATACTTGTAAATGTAACATTCGTTTTATTCTTTTTGTTTTCCTTCTTTTCAAATATTTCTCAACATCATTAACTAACTCTATACTACTTTTTTATTTCCCCTATGATTTGTAGGAAGTAACAGCCCGTGTCGTTCAACTAATAACCAAAATAAGAGGACCAATTAATGGTCCTCTTACAGTCTTTTAAAAAAATGATATGTAATTTGAAAAATAATATAAATTAAGACTAAACCTCACTCTTGTTTAAAAACTTTTCTATTTCTTTTACTAAATATTCCGCTCCCTCTATCCCAACAGTAATATTTCCATTTGCTAATGATATGTTCTGTTCTGAAACATCACCTGTGATTTGGCAAGCATTGTAAGGTTGATATTTTTGCAAAATGATTTTATCTGCTTCTACAAAAATTTCAAGCGGTGATTTGATTTGTATTCCCAATACATCGCGTAATTCTTTAGGGATAACAATTCGTCCTAATTCGTCTACTTTTCGAATAACTCCTGTTGCTTTCATAGTTCTCCCCCCTTACTCTCTATTAATTTTTCCACCTCGCTTTTTCCATTTTATCACTTTTTGACAATACTTGCCTCTTTTTAGAAAATTTTGTACTCGAGTTAAAAAAACACATTTAATGCATACGTAATCTCTCTTTCAATTGTTTTACATAACGGGATCTTATAAGTAAGAAGTATACAACTTGAATACCTATGAAAATACTTAATACAACTGTATTTTCTTTAAACAATGAGTACTCAAACATTTGCCCTAACGCCGTTAAGGCTACTGCCCCATGTAATGTTGCAACACCAATTGGAACGAAGAATAAAAGCGCCAATCGAATTGTAACTACCTTCGATAATTCCCCACTCGTCAATCCAACTTTTCGAATCATTTCGAACAAGCGAACATCATCCTCCAAATCGGAGAATAAACGGAAGTAAAGGAAACTTCCTGCGCAAACGAAAAATACTATACCAATAAAGAAACCTACAAATAAAATCGGTCCTGCAATTTGTAAACTTTGGTTTTGTTCGTACTCTTCCGCACTAAACGTTGAATGTTCTTGATGCGGTTTAATTTGATGCGTAAGCTCTTTACCAATTTCAATCTCATCTTTCATTCTTTCAGTTTTATACATATAATCTTTTGTCTCTATAAATCCATCTTGTAATGAATCATATTGATTATTAGAGATTACATAAACATTTCCTCTTAATATTTTCCCCAATGAAGATGAAGTAACTTTTTTCACCTTTAAATGTTCATTCATATTGGGTAAAGTAATTTCTTTTCTTTCTTTCATCGCCGGCCCTGGTATATTAGCTGACAAAAATACAACCTCTTTATTTGCTACAGTATTAAATGGTTCTCCTGTTAACTTTGCATATTCCTTATAGTCTGATTCTTTTATAAAAGTGGCGCTTCTTAACGACTGTTCCTCCGTTTTCTTTGTCGAAATATTAGTTTTTGAAGCTGCTATATTATGTTTCTTTAATCCTTTGTCAATCATTTGTATATGTTGTGATTCGTTACTATTCCCTTGCTTAGAATGGTAATGAAACGCAATTGGTCTCTCCATTATCCCTTTCGTCATGGATGCGAAGCCAACTAATGTCCCTATTGCTGAAAATGCTACAGTAGAAATAATGGTTACAATAAAGAACATTCTTGCGTTATCTCTCATGCGATACGCTAAATCTGATAACGTAATAATATTAGTCTGTGTCCAATAGAAACGTTTACTTTTTTTACATAATCGAATAATAAAGACACTCAGCTGCTTGTACAACAAATACGTCCCAATAGTAACTACCGTTGTAACAGGAATCATCATAATAAATACCATTGCGCCATGCGATAGAAGAGCTCCTATATAGCCAGCACTAAGCAACACTACTGCTAATATTGAAGAAATGATTGATGCTTTCGGTTCCGGTTTTGCCTCTGCTGATCCTCTAAACAACTTCATAATTTTATTTTTACGAATCATTCCTGCACTAAACAATGATATGATCATAAATAATATGAAAAACATAATACTCGTTACAACAATTGCTTTCATCGGTATGTAATAGGATAAGGAGATATCTAGTTTTAATATCATCGGGGCGACAAATAGTAATACCCCTGAAAATAACATACCTGAAAGAATACCAAAAATAATTGCCCCTATTCCAATCATAATATTTTCAAAAAAGATAAGACGCTTTAATTGATATTTCGTCATACCTAGCATCATTAAAATTCCTAGCTCACGCTTTCTCGTTTTTAAAAACATTCCCATCGAATATAAAATAAAGAAGAATGTAAATAAGTAAATAATAGACTGTGCAAAAGACATACTTACGAATACGTACTGCCCCAATTCTCCTGCACTTAATGCCGGATGAAACGCAAAAAATGAATACACAAAAAAGGCCATAATTGCAAATGCACTACTTAAAAAATAGGCTGAGTATGTCCGTCTATTTCGCGTTACATTCCGATATGCGAGTTCTCTAATGTTCATATTACTTCTCCGCCCTTCTTTCTACTAACTATGTTTTTATATTAGTAAAGTACGGAAATACCTTCCATCGATTCAAATGACAAAAACCTTACATTTATGAAAGGTAACTGGAAAATAATTCAAATTAAGGCTGTGTAAAAGATTATTTTTGAAATAATTTAGTATAAATTTTTTCTTTATTCGAGATATTAATAATGAAATAAAGGAGGATATTATGGAAAATCAATCAGCTTACTCACCTCAAGAATTTTTAAACCTTTTAAAAAATAAAGAATTCAGCGATTCAAATCCATCTCAAGATATCCAAGAAGGCTCGAGACGTCCATTAAAGTTTACTGGCTTGCTAAATAATATCGATAGTGAAAATCAATTTATGGTTACAGTAGGTTCGACATGTGACAACACCAACTGGAGAAAAATCCCTCTAGATATTATAGATCAAATAGTATATTTAGGTACTGTCGACTGTGAGGCTCAAGGAGAGTACACTAAAGTACAAATAACTTTTAAAGAGCCAGAGACAGAAGAGGCTACCATCTTTGCTTCATTGGTATTAGACATTTTAGATAATGCCGAACGTGCAGTTCTAAATTTGTTGGAAATGGCCGATTTTAAAGAAGACAAGACAAGAAGATATCCAAATTGTGTAAGGTGTCTCAGGGGTTGTGTCGGTAAAGGGGATGGTGTTTTTGACTGTTTAGCTGATTGCGGAGGTAAGTGCCCATAGTTAAGAAAGCATCCGTATTTGGGTGCTTTCTTTATTTGGATTTGAAATTAGATACAATTTAATAACATTGTTAGAGTATAAAATTCTTTTTAACTAAGTTGGTTCTAGTTGAACAAGAAAAAGGTGAGAATGAACATTGTGGTTTAACAAGCCTAAACTAGAAAAATAAAACCCATACCATTTGGTATAGGCTAAAGAAACTTTATATTAATTTGTACATTATTACCTTCACGAATATACTCAACCCTATCAATCAATTGTTTAGCAAGGGTATTCAGTTCCCTTTTGCTAATACCTTTCGTATTCCATGCCTTCTTAAATTCCCTAATTGCATGTAATCTATCATCATCTGTTCTTACATTCCCTATAACTGCAAGTGATTGTTCAATAGACCGAATTTCCTCTTTCTTCGTTTGCATCAATTGTTGTTGTTTTTCAATTCGCTTTTTCATCTCCGACTTATCAATTATTTCATCAATAAACAAATCTTTGATACGTTCAATACCTTTCTCTAATCGCTCTAACTCTTCATGTTTATTTTGTAAAGCTAGTTGAAGTGTTGAACTATCACCCTGTTTTTCTTTTGGTTCATGACTAAGCAACTGTTTTTCATATCGCTCTAAATCCAAAAATAATTGAGCATAAATAACTTCAACATTAAGACTCCTATTATGACAACGATATCCAAAACGATCTGTTGTCAAACAAGTTTTTACGTATTTCTTACCACTAGTCTTTCCCGTAAAAGACATTACCCTATTGCATTTACCACAGTATATCAACTTTGAAAGTACTTGGACATTTGTTCTTGTTCCCTTTGGTGTATATCTTCTTGATTCAAGTATTGCTAATATACGTTGGTGCTCTTCCTCTGTTTTTAATGGTTGATGTGAACCCTCAGCAATAATCCATTCAGACCTATCTTTTATTTGAACACCACTAGCATTCAGCTTTTTCTTTGAACCACTTCCGGAAGTCTTTCCATATACAACTTTTCCTAAATGCACTTCATTTTTTAATATCCTGCGAACCGTATTTTCATACCAATAACTGTTCCTGTTAGTCTTAAATCCTAATTCATTCAACTTCCAAGCAATTTCATATGTTGCTTTCATGTCTTCCAAAAACATCTTTTTCATAAGTTCGTAAACTTTCACTTTGTCTGGATCAACATCAAGTTCCTTTGTTAAGCGATTATAAACATATGGAAATGGCGGTCTTCCATTTGTCCATTTCCCTGCTTTCGTACCTTGTTGTTTACCACGAATCATTCTCTTTCTTATCATACGAAACTCATGGTTGGCAAATACCATTTCAAAGTTATTAATAAGTGCTTGGTCTTCATTATTAAAATCATATGTTTTAGTTGGTGTTATTACTATTGTTTTAGAATCACGAAAAACTCTACTAATACGCCCCATCTCTTCGAGGTCACCACGTGATAAACGGTCTAAATCAACAACCAAAACTGCATCATATAGTTTTTGGCTAACATCACTTAACAAACGAACCATCTTCGGTCTTGAATCAATATATTCAGAACTACCAATTTCTTTATAAATCTTATACTTAAGATTGTGATTTTTTGCATACTCTAAAAGTAAACTTTCATGTTTTGCTAGAACATCTTCTTTTCCATCAGACTCATCTCTTGATTTTCTTAAATAAATAGCTACTTCTTTAATATTTGGTTTCACGTTATGACACCTCATTTTGTCATGTAATATATAAATAATTTTAACAAATACTGGATATTTTTAAATAGTCTAGAAGAAAATAATTATTTTAATCAAGCAATATTTTGTTCTAATTCTTCATTTATATATTTTTCAGCGATACTATTCATACTTTCGGCCATTCGTTTAATAGCTTCTGTTGATGGCTCATTACTTACCCCGATGACAGTAAGTTTTCCATACTTAAAAGTGGTTTCAGTCAATCCATCTTCTAAATGTTTTCGACTCATTACTTTAATTTGTTCGTTTACAGTGCCAAAAATTGTATTCTTCACATTACATCAACCTGCCCTCTCAATAAATTTCTAACTATATAAATGCTCTATTTAAAGAGCTCAAAAATACTTTATTTTGCATTTCGAAGTTATTATATATAGTTCATTTAAATGTGGAAACCAAACCGAAAAATTAGTTTTAACTTTTTTTAATAAATCTTTACGCAGAAAAATGACTAGATTAATATAACATTAATGGAAAATAATGAAATTTAAAGGTGGTATAACTGTGAAGAGTTTTAATTCAAAAGAAACAATTGAAAATGTCGAGGGTGTAAAAGTAAAAAACAAACGTGCTGTAGGTATTCGTATTAAATGGTATGAAAATGGTGAATATAAACAAACTTTCCCTTCTATCCAAGCTACTGCTCGATTTATGAAAGAATACGTTCAACGTGCAACACTGCCATTTGCTTCGATTCACAAAAGTATACGGGAAGGTATTGATTGGAGAGTTAGGGGGTCTGTTCATTCATTTAGATATGAAGATAAATATGATAAAAAAATTCAATACAAAAAAATGAGGCATATCAAATGATATGCCTTTTGTTATATATAAAATTTCCATTTTATTGTTATGTACATTCGATAGAGAAATGGTATCTCCACCGAATATAAAGGAGTGTTGGGAACTTACCGCATTATTTATAATCTACAATACGGTAAGTGAAATTTTAACTTTATGCAGCAATAGACAATAAACGAATTGCTTGTTCATTGATAATTTTACCATCAAGATAGATAGAAGCAACGATTAATTGAGAACCACGAAGTGCTTGAGCGCTATCAGCATAAACATGTTGCACTTCAATTCCCTTCTTAATCAGAGTTCCATATGCTTCACCCATATTAATTAAACCAATTGCTTTGTTTTCTGTTGCAATATCTGGCATGGCATCTGAAATCATTACCGGTAATCCAAGCATAGTGTAATATTTAGAACCATTACCATTTTTGAAATCTACAAGATAGTATCGGTTTTCCGCATCTTTCAGCTTTGAAACCGCATTCCAAGTATTACGGTTCATAACAAACACTGCACCTTCGATTAGTTCTGGATTCATAGAGTTGAATAGTCCTAAAACATCATCAGTAGTAACTGTATTTGCAGTTGTTTTAATCACTGATTCTGAAGCCAATGTTGCAGTTAAGAAACCTTCCATTTGTCCAACGCCATTTCCATTAACAATTGCTCGGTTAACTGAATAAGCAATACGTCGAGATAAAACATTGATTGCATAACTCACAATATCAAAGCCAGCATCATTAATTAGTTGTTGTGATAATTCAATAGCTGCCGTTAAACGTTTTTGTTCTAATTTTACTTTTGACATTGTGAAATCTGCTGGAGTTGCATTTTCCATTTCACCTAGCCATTGAGCTCCACCAATACCTGTTTCTTTTAACACTTCAAGATAACCATGTTCACTTGGAAACTGTTTAGATAGTGCAAATAATGGAGCTACTTCTTCTAATTTCTTAATAATTTGATCGGAAATTGAAGTTGGAACTGTTAGTTGTCCTGGTGACGTACCTGTTGTAATTGCACGAACTTCTTCAGAATATAAGTGACCTTTTAAAAATTCTTCAAAACCACGTTGTTCTACATTTGTATCGTTTGGACTTAATAATTCAACCATATTTCTAACCTCTTTCTTATCTATTTTTTTAAGTTGTATTTCAATATCTCGAATTTGAGATTTTAATTGCTCATATTCGCGTTCTTCCGTAAGACCACGAGTTTCATAACTTTGTGATTGTTCGAGCAAGTCATTTCGCAATTCAATAAGAGCCTTGCGACTCATTTCTTGAATATTTCTTACTATTTTCTTCTTAACCTCGTCAGGTACTTCAACCTCTTCAACAACATCAATTCCACGAGCAGAAATTGAAGATTGAGAATATGCAGGGTCTTTTACAACTGAAACTTCAAATAATTCAAGTTCATGGATTGTCCTTTCAAAATAACCTTGAGTAGTCTTTTTCCATGAATCTTTAATTGAGCGGAATCCGAAAGACATGTTCTTTAAAATTCCTGACTTAATTAATTCATAATAATCTTTGCCCCAAGATGTAGGTGTAATTGTTGCAGACATATAAAGTCCATTTGTATCTTCTGACAATTCCAAAGAACCGTTTCTAGTTGAAGATAAAATCTTTTCACCATCATGTTCAGCAAGAAAGTGAATTTCTTTTGCCTTCTCAATTGCACGTTTAAAAACACCGCGTGAAATCTTTTCTTTAAACTGTTCGTTTCGTCCCAACATTTTACTAAATTGTTCAGTCTTATTTACATAGCCATTGACAGTCATTGAGCCATCTTCATTTGCTTCAATGTTGGTCTGATTAACTCGTAGTTCCATTTTCATTTTTCGTATCACCTGCCATTTTATCTGATTTTTCAGTTTTATTTTCAGATAACTTTTTATCACCTATAACCGTACTTGTATTCGGTACGGTAAACTCATCTTTTTCAGCATTATACAATATATGACCTAACGACCACATAAAGTAATCTTTCTGAATTGGATTCTTATCTAACATCGCCCGAGCTTCATTAATACTTAATATTCCTTTTTCAAGAGCTTGTCCAATGGCTTCAGTTTGTTCTTTTGGCGTTCCTCGAAGAATCTCTGTAACATCAAAACGGAAATAGTAACCATCTTCTTTTTCAATTTCCAATAATAATGACTTATCCAATGCACTTTCAATCGCTGAAATGATCGGTGACAAAGTATATTGTAAGAAGTGTAAATTCTCAGCTGCGTTACTATTATACTTATTTAAATTTGAGTTAATCATAGATTCCGGAACATTGAACAACCTTGCAATTTCACTTGTTGTTACTTTCTTTGAATCTGTTAATTGAAGTTCGTCTGGTTTTAATGAAATTGGTTTATATTTTAAACCTTCTTCAAGAATAACTGTTCTACCAGCATTTCTTGCGCCTCCATATAATGACTCCCAACCTTTTCGCAGTCGTTTTACAGCAGTCTCAGACATTTTACTAGCAGTTTCAATAACACCTGTTGGAAGTGCAAAGTTTTCTAATAAACTTTTAGAGAATTCAACCTCATTCAACGCTAATTGTAATGTTCTTTCACCACTCTTTAAAACACCATTAGAGCCACTTTCAATTAACAGTAGATTTTCATATGGTAAAATCTTTACTCCACCAGCACCCATATATTGAACTTCAATTTTACTCCAAGTAACACCATCTGTTGTTAAATACTTAAACTGTACTTTATCAGCATCTAATCCATGTAAATGGAGCACTTTATTTCCTGCTCTTTCTACATAAGATAACGTCTTTCCATAAAGAATATAATCTTCAACCAATTTACGTTTAAATTGAACCGAATCTGCAAATCCGTTTGGTTCATTATTAAGTAACATTACACGCTTGTCATTTGGTACTTTTACTGCTTCACCATTTTGCTCTTTATACAAATAAATTGGTAATTGAGCAATAGAATTACATATTAATTCAAGCGATGTTTTAGCAGTTGGAATTGATTTTAATTGATCGGCTTTAATAATTCCTCCACCCAATAACATTGTTAATGCTAACGCAGAACCATCCGCACTATATAAAGAACGTTCTTCCGTATCATTTTTCTTATTAAAATAATCAAGTAGTCCCATATTATGTCGAAGTTCACCACCTATTAAGAAATTTTTGATAGAGTTGCTAAATATCTTTTAGCATCATGTTTAGTCCACTTATTTTGAAATAAAGCATTCTTTCCATAAGTGTTAAGGTAATCACGAATATATTTCACATTGTTTTCTAATTCTTCTTTATCATTATAGAAACGTTTGTCGCCTTGGATTAAATAATTAACGCCTTCAAGTACTAACCATATTTGCATATTATCTATTCCTATTTCAGTTCCACTTTTACTAAAATCAAGCAAGACTTTCATATTAGTGCTCCTCCTTGCTTATTGATTCCCATAAATTATTGACACCGTTTTCTATACCATCTAAATTAATAGATTCAATAAACATGGTTTCATTAGCATTTTGAGCCAATGCAGCACGACTACTTGGAGTTAGTCCAAATTCACTTGCAATTGAGTAAAATGTTCTAAGTGATTGTCGACGCTCATTTAATGCAGGATTTGGCTTCTTTGTTGAACCTACCGCAGTATTAATAAACATACCAAGTTGCTTAATTTCTTTATCACATTCATCAACCATAGCTAATGCTTTCGCCATTTGATGTAAAGAGATAACATCTATACTTGATAATATTGAGTACATACCTGCATCTTTTAACCATTGTAAAATGAAGAAATAATATTTCCTTGTAATATTGTCCATTTCATATAATACAGATGGATTTTCAAGAGCTTCTTTACACCTTGACATAGCAAGTTCTTGTTCTTGTACCTGTTGCTTTTTTTCTTGCGTTAATCCTGATTTATTCCCTTGTCGGAGATGGATTGGAATATGTTTTCTTGACATTTTGAACCTCCTTCTTAAGAACTCTTCTCTAAACTACTAGCCCAAAAGATAAGCTCTCTGAACGTTTGTGTGGCTAAGTTATTCTAAGGACTACTCTCATTTTTTCTGGACTAATACGGGGCATCTAATTCTTAATCTCTCTTAAAAATATCTGTTATCACACGTTTTTCTTGAACACTTAATTCATTCTTCACGATATATTTAGTAACCAACACCAACAACACTCTATTATTCTTTAACCGTTCTATCTGTTTGTTTATTTGTTCGAGTAATTGTTTATCCTCTGTCTGTTCCTCAACATCATTGAGCAATTTTATCTGCATATCAATTAACTTTAATGTACTATTAGTATTCATTAATAATATTTCATCTATTTGAGCCAATCGTTTATTTGTTGTATTGAGTACTTCATCAATAATCAATAACATTACACCACCAATCTATTTGTTATGATTCATTATGTATTAGTAATAAAAAGATTGCTCCACTAACACAAATGGATAATGGAGCGTAAGGAGAGCGTCAAGTAGTGCCAACAAAATTGCTAATAAATTCATCCGAGAGTATGAAAATGAATTATGTATTGCTACTTATCAATGAAATAGATAAGTAGCATTCGTGAATTTGCAAAACTATACCGATAATAATTAAAAATGTAATGGTCTTTTAGATGAATTAGACACTATGGCTTCAACATTAGAGTCCTGAGAAAGTTCGTATTTACCATTACATAATATATTGGAGAAATCTCTCCCTTCTGGTCAAAAAATCAGCAAATTTTTTCAAATTTATTTATCAAACGTTCAAGACGATAACGGTATGTTGTACGTTTTCCACTTACTTTTAAGCATTCCACTAAATCACCTTTGTAATGATTCTTTAACAAATTAATCAGTTCAACATCTTTTTCATCTAACAAACCACTTTCAATATTCTTTTCAATAGCTTGTTCTAAATCTATGATCGGAGTAATTTCATTTGGATTTGTAATAGCACTTTTATCAGCCACGAGCCATTTAAAAATTTGTTGATGTTTATTTGTTACAATATCTTCACTAGATTCAGTTACATATTTTTTATTGGCTCTTTCACCTGTTCTTTTTTGTACTGTTTCAAATTTGGTATAAGAGCGGACAATACTTCCAATGTCGCCATACAATAATTCCTTTATCCTTTTTCTATTAATCATCATTTTTTTCTTAGAACATGGTGTATGAATTTCCAATAAATAATATTGTATCGTATTATAAATTCCTTCTATGAGTCCTCTAGCATCTTCATTTTGTATTGTTTGATAACACCATAAATCTTCCAACACCGCATCACCATTAATTAATTTATAATCACCTGTTAACAATTGATATATATTATCTTCATATTTTAATAGTCGCTCCTTATTAATCAGAGCACTTGTCAATTCAAATTCAGCAGTGGTTTCTTCAGTGTCATTTGAATATGATGGAAGACCTTGTTCATTCATTCCAACATCCTTCATTCTTTTTTCATCTAAGATATTATATTCATTTTTCTTTGTTGTAAGATTTTCACTTTCAAGAATGTATCCCGCAAGAAAATCTAATATTTCATTAATTGTAGTTGATGTTTTACTATCACTTGTTACCTTCTTTGCATTGAATATATGAAAATAGTCATTAAGATTATATTTCTTTGTAATTCTTGATACTTCATCCATTCTTTTTTCAGTATTTCTTTCATAACTCAATTCCTTTTTAATATCTCTCATCACGTTTTTTAGCATTTTATTGATCTCCTTTTATCTCTTTGTACAAAATAAAAGAGCCCGTTAATCTAACGAGCCCTCCATCATTTCTTCTAGTAATTTAATTGTCGCTTTGCTATATTCATAAACATATATTGTTTCTCTTGGATACTCGAACCTTGTAATCGGTTCAATACCAAACGAACCTAAATTCAAATAGTACCTTGAATCATATAAATAAATTCTTCCATTTTTAATTTCCATGCAACCATCCCTCTTTAAACAAATAACCACAGCCATAAACACATAATCATAACCACATTTCTAGCATTTTCTATAACCCCATCACTTTTCATTTCACAACACTCCTCATTAAATTAAATAAGTGCCATCATTTTTATGATCGCACCTATTTAACTAATTCCATATTCCCTTTTCATTTCATTCCAATATTTATAAATGTAACTAATTGAAACAGGTTTAATATTAAGCTCTTTTAATTCCTCATTTAACTTGAACCAAACTTGTTGATGAGTATAACTTAAATTTTTCAGTTCAAAAATGCGTTGTTTTTTGAACAATACCTCTTTTTGTTTTGCAGTCATATATTTTTCCATAATTATCACTCCTAATATTTATATTTCACTATTTAGTAATACCCTACATTATATATGTCCACAAATAAGCAGTTTGTAAACCATAATACTAATAGTTTTATTGATTTTAAACAAAATAAAAACTATCATCTTTTGATAGTCTTGACTTACAACCTATGCGGTTTGATTACATAGAATATATTTAATGATTGCCCCATGGTATGTCTGAATTGATTCTAAGTATTCCTGCATATCCATATTAGAGCGTTTAGCATATACAAACATATCTTCTTTAACATTATTATTATACCTATATGCAATAATCGGAACTCCTTGTTCATCTCTTTGAACATACACGATTTGCTTATCTAATAACTGTTCCTGTTTGTTTTCACCTTTAATTAATTCCATTTTGCGAGCATCTTTATTTTTGTCTTTTTTATGAAGAACTTGTCCGCCCCTATCAACGATACTTTTTTTATATTTTTCAGATTCTTCCTTGCATAAATTAGCATGTTCTTTACGAGAATAAGTATTTCTTAAACTTTGTATACCACTTTCTGTTTTAATGAGCCCATTATTTTCAATATGAATTATATTTAACTCTTTTAATTTATTGTTATAGTTAATTATTGTTTTATTTGTCAGCCCTGTAACCGTTTCAAGTTGTTCAATTGATGGATAAGCAATTTTCTTCATATTGTTATAAAATGAAGCTAACTCCGTATAATAAGCAAACAATTCTCGGTTCACTGCTCCTTTATAATTTCCGCTCATAATTGTTTGAATTTCTTTATAATACACTATCGTGAACGTTTCCTCTTCAACAGTAATAATAACCTTGAAAAGATCATTTACTTTACTCGGCATATTCTCAATTTTAACCATGCCTTTTTCATTTAAAGCTTTTAAACCTTCAAACAAATCATCTTGTGTTTTTCTATTCGGTTTCGCCAGTCCTGTTAAATTCGCTTCTAACACTGCAACCGATGTAATTGTTTCATCATCATTTTTCGCACACATGAACAAAGCTGACATCGCTAATTTCTCTTTTGTCGATACAATTGATTTTGGTAGTCTTATAAATTTCCCCATCATTAATGTTCCCCTTTGATTTTAAATTTGATTGGATTTTATAATGTTTAAACTTTTTGATTTTTGTATTGATTCACTACATATTTAATACGACCATCTTTGTCGTTAAAGAAAAATACAAATTTCCCCCCACAATGTTTATTTGGAGAAATTCCAATAAGTCCATAACCTTTTCTAATAACATGTTCCATGAGATTCAAATTATAAACTATATAAGTATTTTTCAATTCCATACCCCCCATATATTTTTACTATTTAGTAATACCCTACATAATATATGTGTTCTAGAAGCAGATTTGTAAACCAAAAAAATTAATATTTTTCATTTGAATTTATAATTTTTTATCGTCCACTCCAATTACAATATGTTAAAAGACACTAGCACGAAAACTGACAAGTTTTCTGTGCTAAATATCGTATATATAGTTATTATTAGTATATATAGTTATCAGTGTAAAAACGGACAGTTTTCTGTTTATTTTTTACAAACGTCTAGAATAAATGAACAAGTTTTTGCTCATTTTTACACGATGATAGTTTTTCAATACAATATTTCCACATGTATAAAGATTCCCTAAATATGATTCTTTGATATTAAAAAACCAAGCGAACTAATCCCGCTTGGTTTTTTATAATTGTGATTATCTTTTTACATCATCGTCTCAACACAACATGACCACTATTCCAATCAAATTTTATTTTATGCCTGTCCTGTTGCAGAGTTTCCCACCCTCTATAAAATTTATCTACATCAATTGTACCTCGTGTTTTGTGTTCTGCTTTACTAATTACATCTATTATCTTCAATAACCACTGCTCAAACGGTAATCTTCGTCTAAGCTGCTGATAGTTACTCGCATACCCAAGAATTATTGCCAATGTATGTTCTTCATCTTCTGTTAGTTTTCTGTCTAATAAAATATTTTCAATCATTTCAAAAACCTCCATTTTTTATTAAATCCATATATATAATTAATTAAATAAAATTAGTTATTAGAATATTTCTCTTCATTTAGTCATCAATTTATTTCTTTTTTTCATCTCTTTTTCCTGTTCACGCCGATCAATAAATTCACCCAACAAAATATTTGCGGATTCATCTAATTTATCATATTGCATATTTAATTCTTCTTTATATTGAAGAAGCGTTTTTGTATCACCATCTTGATAGTCCAAATATGTTATTACCGAATCTACCGCGGAGATGAGCAAGTGCATTGCCTGAAGTTCACCCCACTTTTTTCCGGCTCCCCCCATTTTCCCAAAATAAGGTTGTCCAGACATACCATCGAAGGTCTCTATTGTTTTCTTAAACTGTTCTTGCATTATCTTTCTGTGCTTTCTAACCATGTACTGTGTTTTCATCTCAATCACACTCCGAATTGTAAAATTTTGTATTTATCCTTCTTACAAAAGTTATTATATATAGAACATTTCAAAACGGAAACCAAATTCGAAAAAAACTTTTAAAAAATAAAAACTCGCTAGTTTTTAGCGAGTTTTTGGTACATTATAAAAATTATTTCTCATTTAACCTAGGATTAATAAGCCCACGCATTTCTGTTCTATAGAATTTATACTTATTGTATTTTTGTACAAATGGAGGTGGGGTATTTTCCACTACAATTATTTGTATATGTTCTGATAACTCAATTAAGAATTCATAAATTGCTTTATAACTTTCTGGATCTAGTGTATCTGCATTTTCACCTTCACTATTAGTCCCCATATATTTACTTAATGAATCTAATAGCAGGAATCCAGGGTGATTTTGTCTCTCTGGAAATTTACTTTTCCAGAGTAAGATTGCCCCTAAATAGGATAATTGTATACTCATCAATAGACCGCCACTATCATGTGAAAAAACACTTGCATTATTATACCATGGCATATACGATTGTTCATCTATATATGCTTTTTCTGCTGTCGCAGGATATTTAAATTTCTGTAATAATTCAATATATTTCTTATTCAAAAACTCTAATATTACTTCCTCATCTTCCACTTCATTCAGCAAGCTCTGCAAAGAGACCTCTAGTGCTCCAAGCTTCTTTTTATATTCCTCTTTCTCTATCTCAAGTTGTCTTATTTTCTTATGTATCCCTACTAATTCTTTATATGAGTTTAATTTACTATCTAATTCTATTATAATTCGATTAATCACTTCAATTTCAGAAAAGTTTGGTATAGATATTTTTTGAGTATACTCTTCTAATGCAATAGATAAAACCTTTTCTCGGTCTTCAAAATTTGCATGTTCCTTCTCCAAATCATTTATTTTTTCATTCACTAGGGCAATTGTATTATCTAAGATCTTTATTTTTCCCTCTAATTGTTTTCTCAATTGATCAGTAAGATTATAATCAAATATATCTTCATCTTTATGTATAAGTTCAGAGTTACATAATGGACAATTTTTTATATGATTTTCAATCTTTACTAAATGCATAACTTCCACAGTAGCACTTAATTGTTTTAATTCTTCCTGATAATGAGTCATTAACTCTTCCTTACTTGTTAAAGAAACGTTTAGGTCTCTTTTCTTCCTAAGAATCTCTTTCTTTTTGTTAACCACTTCCAATGTTTCCTGTTTTAATTTTTCATACATTGATGACTGCTTTTCGTTAGCTTCTTTATACGCAGATACATATTCTTGTTTTTCAGATTTCTTATCTTCAATTTTCGAATTTAACTCATCTATTGCTTCTTGTAGTTGGATAATATCTCCAGCATCCCTTACATCTAAATACTGTTGAAATGTATTAATATCTTTCTTACATTTTTCAATTAAATTTGTTGTATTAGCAATTTCTTCATTTATACTATTTGCATCTGGGTTTAATAAGTTATGTATTAATTCAAACGTCGGGGTATTCTTATAAGAAGTAAATTTATCATTATTCTTTAAAAAAATATTAGTTCCTAATTCTTGTTGTGGAATAAAAGCAAACCTCATAATGTCTCTAAAAGATAGGCGCTCAGTTGTTTTCTCATTTGACTTCGCCTTGCTCTTAATCCTATTTATAATTGGAATGTCTAATAAGCCAAATAAAATATCTCCTAACTCGCCATAATCTATAACTTTTGGTAAATAAGATTTTCTTTCATCATAAGTAGAATAATACAAGTAAATTTTTGTATGATTTTTCTTTAGTGATCTTAATATTGTAACTTTTTGGTTCGGCAATTCAATTTCTAAATAAACCTCATTGCAATATAAACCTAATTCTTCTTGTACATTAAAATTAAATTTGTCCCTCTTCCCTAAACAGTAATCTATTAACTTAAGAACTAAAGATTTCCCTGACCAACCATCTCCAGAAATAATCGTTAAAGATTCATCGAATGTTATGGTTCTTTTATATTCATCCCCTTCAATAATTAATTTATTTATTTTTACTTTCTTGTTCATAAGATACCACCCTGCAATATAGATAAATTGGATTTATTATATTTCACTTGTAATTTTATTTTTTCCATCCTCGAAATTAAGTATTTGAAAAAAACATTTTCCAAATTTTCTATTTTTTCAATACCAATAGAAGAAATTTTCATTTTAAAATTATAATCTATCTTCTTTTTAGTTGGTATAAAAGATATTAATTCTAAGTTACTTGCTTTTAATATTAATAATCTAATTTTAGGTTCGTAATAATAATAATTACTTTCAACACTTGAATAGATATCCTCATTTCCTTGTTCAAAAAACTTTAAAATATGTTCGAAATTATCTGAAGTAGCAATACTTAAATAAAATGTCAATTCGTCTACAGATACACCGCTTTTCCTTTGACGGAATTCATACAATACACACAGCATATTGAACATATCTAATAGATTATTATTGTATAGAAAATCGATTGATAATGGTAATTTCCTTTCATTCCCTGTAAGTTCAGACATCCAATTCCCTCTTCTCTCCCCACCAAACATCTTCTTTTATATCATCAGCAAGTATATGCACAAATCCCTTGTTTTCTGACTCTAGAGGTTTAATCTTATGTATTTGTTCTTCGTATCGTCCATAATTTATTGAATTCAATGCTGAATGTACTGAATCTATTAATATCTGACTCTCACCTTTCGGTAAGTATTCAGCTTTATATAGCTCTTTATACTTTATATCTACTATTCTTAAAAGAGATCTAATAAACCCTTCCTCATAATTATTTCTTCTCAAATACCTAAGATAAGATTCTGCCTGAAAAAAATAATCCTTACTTAACTCCAAAGTAAAATTATCAATTTCTTCAAGTTTTATCTTTTTACAAAATAAACTCTTATCTAATTCTTCTTTATCTTCCAATTCTAACTTCTCTAAAAAATGGCTACCCCCAGAAGAAGATGAATCATCTATTTCACCACTATCTTTTTTTTTACTTATTTCTTCCAATAATTTACGAATTTCTATCACATGCTCTTCATCAGTTGTAGCTTCGTAACTTAACACCTCAACTCGATACCTACTGTTTAAATCCTGTATAAGAGATTGTGATGGCTTATTTAAAATAAGATAATGTTTTGAATGATAATCCGTAACATAAGATTCAAAGAAATTTTTAATATATTCATCATCAAATGAAAAACCAATCATTAAAAAATGATAATTTGCATATAGCAAAGAGAAAAATCTTTCAAATTTATTATTTGAATATAAATCTTGGTATTTCTGATTGGTCATAACAATTGTTCCAGTATCATGGATGTCTCCATGTAAATGCCAAATTCTCTTTGTAAAACTCTGATCATTTAATTCTTCGGCACTAATAGTAGTAGAACATAAATTTTGAGCTATAAATCCTTTTTGACCTAAGTAGATTCGTAAAAGATCATCATAATTAGTAGTAACCACAGTGTTAAAATCTAGATTTGCTAAATCCACATAGTTATGAGATTGAGGAGCATCAAGTTGTATTCGCTTCTCTCTTATTATATTTTTAATTTCTTCTTGAATATCCCTTTCCGTTAAAGAGTAGATATTCATTAAATATTGAAGGGCAAAATCATAATCCCCCTTTTCAATTAATGCTACAACTGGCTTGTGAAAGCTCTCATCATCCTTAAATCGATTAGAAATCTCTTTAATCATTTGTCCCCATGTAGGAATTTTAAAAGGATATGATAAACCTGCACCAACAAATGGTATTAATTTTTTATCAGCATAAAGCCCTTGAAGGTCTTGTATTAATCTTTTTTGCTTCAACCCTCATTCTCCTCACAAATTCTTTTTTATGAATATTTTACCATGAAAAATAAGTTTATGAGGAGAATATTATCAAATGATGGAAGATGATTTTTTTCAAAATAATAAGACAATTACAAAAATAAAAGTTTCACCAGATTACATGACATTTTTGAAAGGTTTAAAAAAATTGATTATGCGTAGTACTTTATTTATAATGACTACATTCATATTCATACACACATCCTATTGTATATTCGTTAGTTTTGCGAAATAATAAAGGATAGAAGTATGTACCAATATAATACATAATTTTTTTTACCGCTTTAATATGAATAGGAGGAAAATATAATGACATTACAAGAACAGATTATGAAAGCATTACATGTTCAGCCTGTAATTGATCCAAAAGTTGAAATTCGTAAACGAGTTGATTTCTTAAAAGATTATGTAAAAAAAACAGGTGCAAAAGGATTTGTACTTGGGATTAGCGGCGGCCAAGACTCTACATTAGCAGGACGCTTAGCACAACTTGCAGTTGAAGAAATTCGTAACGAAGGTGGTAACGCAACGTTTATCGCTGTACGTCTTCCTTATAAAGTACAAAAGGATGAAGATGACGCACAATTAGCGTTACAATTTATTCAAGCTGATCAATCAACTGCATTTGATATCGCTTCAACCGTTGATGCTTTTTCAAATCAATACGAGAACTTATTAGGTGAATCATTAACTGATTTCAATAAAGGTAACGTGAAAGCTCGTATCCGTATGGTTACACAATATGCAATTGGTGGACAAAAAGGGCTACTTGTTATCGGAACAGATCACGCTGCAGAAGCTGTAACAGGGTTCTTTACAAAATTCGGAGATGGTGGTGCAGATTTATTACCATTAACGGGATTAACGAAGCGCCAGGGACGTGCATTATTACAAGAGTTAGGTGCAGACGAGCGACTGTACTTAAAAATGCCAACAGCTGATTTATTAGATGAAAAACCGGGTCAAGCTGATGAAACAGAGTTAGGTATTACTTATGATCAATTAGATGATTATTTAGAAGGTAAAGCAGTTCCAGCTGACGTTGCAGAGAAAATTGAAAAACGTTACACAGTAAGTGAGCATAAAAGACAAGTACCAGCGTCAATGTTTGATGATTGGTGGAAATAGAACATAAAAAAAGAAGCTAATCTTTTAGCTTCTTTTTTTATGTTAGCGATATACCCCTACTCTTTTCTCCAATAAATCTTGCAAGCAATCTTCATGTTGTTTACAAAATAACGGTGGCATGTCGTCTAACGGGAAAAACTTCAAATCTAACGTTTCATCACCATCTACTTTTTTGTCGCCTCCAACTATTGAGCATGAAAAACACATCACAATTGACTGTGCCTTATCTCCATTTGGATATGATTGAAAATATTTTGTATACACTCCAATAAGCTCATTTATTTCTACATCATACCCGGTTTCTTCTTTTATTTCTCGAATCGCAGTTTCCGCAGCCGATTCTCCTATCTCCATTGCGCCACCTGGAAATCCCCAAGCGTTAAAGTCTCCTCTTTTTTGCAATAATACTTCTCCCTCTTTATTAAATACACAACCACCGGCAAAATTTAAGAAAACATAATCATGCCCTACTTTTTCACGTAATTCTTTTATATAGTTGGCCATTCTCTTTCCCCTTTTCATACTTCTATCACTATTTCTTATCTTTTTCAAGCAACTCAATAATTCGATCTAGCTTCTGGTTCATATTAATTACATAGTGTTTCTTTGCAGCGCTGCTTTGTAATACTCTTCTAATAAACAAAGTAAATGATATGAAAAACAAAATGATAAGTCTGATTACTAAACAAGTATATATCAATGTAAATATATTACTTTCGAACAAGTTCATTCAGCATTCACATCTTCTCCTTTTTATTTTATCACATAATTAACAATTTTTTAAATTAAACAACAAATATAAAAAGAGCATCTTTTACAGATGCTCTTTCTCATTACTTAATACGTAAATGTAATTGTCGCTAATGAATAACCGGCCATTGCACTATATGGTGCTACTTGATAAGACACACGCTTTGCACCTTTTGGCCAATTTATTTCATTTAATACTTTCTTTATATCTTGCATCGCTCCATCCATGGACTGCTTATATCGTACTTCTACTTTTTCTGGTTTGGCTGTAAACTGTTGCTGTAACTTTTTCTTAAATTCATTATAATTTTCTGCTCCGTATTCCGCAGATAAGTATTGTAAATTTGTTTCTTTTAACATTTGCTCATATACGACAGTTTTTGAGCTACCAGCTTTTATTTTATTTGTTAATTCACCAAAATAACTTGTAGTTGCTGCTGGGTATTTACTACGATCCCAGTCGTGATCTTTACTTAACTGTTCGTCAGACATATTAAAATATGAGTAAGTTACACGCCCTGCTTTATCTGGTACTGGATCATCAAATGTAGTATCTAGGTGATACCATTTGTTTTCAATGTTTACTAAATTCCACGCGTGAGCTTGTCCGTTTCCTGTGCCTGTTACAATATGATTTTGAATACCTGCCTCTTTTAACAACTCATACGTTAATAGTGTATATCCTTGGCAAACGGCAGAACGATTCGCTAATGCTTCATATGCCGTATACGCTTGATAAGACGTATCATAAGACACATGCTTAACAACGTAATCGTGAATAGCTTTTACTTTCTCATGCTCATCCATCCCTGGTTTTACAATTGATCCAACAATTGCTTTCGCCTGAGCTTTTACATATTGAGTTTGTTCTTTTGATTCACGGTATTTTACTTGCAGTGTAAACGTATAGTCCCCTGGCATTCCTTTAATAGAATATCTAGTAGACGCTACATTATATTTTACATACTCATCAGCATCTACAATTTTATTAAACTCACCATACAATTGATCCATAATATTTCTAGCATTTCTATCTTTTGTTTTATATGTGATTGTAATATTTTCTTCTCGATTATCAATCTGTTTTTTTAATTCTTTTCTGAAATCATCTAATAACTTTACATCTGATTGTGCTGTCACTGTAGTCGGATTTGTAGCTGCATAAGATACAGATGACGCTTGTAAGCCTCCCATTACTATAGTTGAACAAAGTGCGGCAGCTGTCACATACTTACTTGTCTTTCCCATCTTGTCACTCCTTATATTCTATAACTATACGAAAAAGTATCGTATAGTTTCAGAGTATACAATACTTTTTCGTATAGGTCATATGAGATTATGCATATTAACTAATTCACATAAAAAGGTTGTTCTTTTAAAAAGAACAACCTTTTTTCATTAGCAAGTTTGTAATACGCAGCATGTATTTTCAAAACGTCGATTTTTCAAATCTTCATTACTAATGCAGAAATATAGCATTCCTAGTTCTCCCCAAACCATATTACAATTTTTATGATCTGAATCAATTTGGAATAAAAGAGTCATTTGCTTCGGGTCTACTCCCATATATTCTCCTGTCTCATATAACACTTCTTCTTGTACAGAGAATGGCTCACCAAACATTTGATGGTTATCGTAGTTATCCGGAATTAGCTCTTCAAGTAATTGCAAGAAATGATCTGAATCAGCCTCATCTTCAATGAAAAGTTCTGGTAATTTGTATGTCAGTTCAAAAGTAATTGCACACTGGTTATATTTCGCTTGTATTTGATTTTCTCTTCGTAATTGCTCTACAGGAATATCATAATAAAGTACATGCCCAGCTTCTGTTAGGTTCACATTTTCTTCAAAATAATTTTCAATGCAAAAGAAATACAGCATCCCCGTTTTAGGAAGATTGTGATCCATACCAACATTTTGTAAATCACTTAAGTTAAATTGTGCGATAAATTGTAGTGAATTTCCTTTATGCTTTGGATATTCAAATAAAGCTGGTAAATCTGGAAATCCCCCCATTTTCGAACTACCTATCGCAACAGTTTCCTGCTGCTTTGGCACAACTTTTATACAAGGAAATATAGTATTAATAAGTTCCTCTTTCAAGTGTGTTAGTTCATATTTATCAATTAATACTTCAATTTTTTTATTCATAAATTCTCCTTACATTTACATACTTATTTGTATCTTAGTACAAAGATTATACTTCATTCTTTACAAAATCAACAAGCCTCCAAAAAACGGGCTTATTCTTCGTACGCGAACAAGTTTAAATAAGCATACTATACATTGTTCCTACAAACACGATAATTCTTTAGTTCTTCCAGTACATTTTCCCCTCGTTCATTTTTAAATATAAGGAGGAATTCCACATGGGTTACGGATATAGTTGCTGTGGTTACGGATACGGTGGTGGCGGCGGTTGTGGTTACGGAGGTTTCGCTTTATTAATCGTTTTATTTATCCTTCTAATCATCATCGGAGCTAGTTGTTGGGGCGGCTTTGTAGGCTGCTAGTAAACTTAAAAACTATTGCAAAAAAAGCACGTACAATACGTGCTTTTTTGCCATTTCCAAATCTTTTATTCGAAAGGAAGTATGTTTAATGAAGATTGATGGTGTTTTTGAAGGAGGCGGTGTGCGCGGTATTGCGCATGTTGGGGCAATTTGCGCGTTAGCCGAAAAAGGTTATGAATGGGAACGTGTAGCTGGTACATCGGCTGGTTCGATTATTGCAGCGCTCCTAGCGGCAGGATATTCTTGTTCAGAGTTAAAAACGATTATAACTGATATTGATTATAATAAATTTATGAAAAGAACTTTTATTGATAGAATTCCTTTTATCGGTAAGGGACTAAGTGCATGGACTACTCTAGGTATATACTCTAATGTATTTATAGAAGAATGGATTGAAGAATTACTTCGGAAAAAAGGTGTTCATTTATTTACTGATTTACCAGATCTAAACAAACTCAAAATCATCGCCTCTGATATTAGTAATGGTAAAATGGTTGTCTTTCCTGACGACTTACCAAACTACGGATTTTTAAATTATCGCTTCTCTATTGCTAAAGCGGTAAGAATGAGTAGTACAATCCCCTTCTTCTTTGAACCCGTAAAATGGAGAACTCCAAAATGGAAGCAGCCTTGTTATATGGTTGATGGAGGAATTCTAAGTAATTATCCAATTTGGATCTTCGATTCACCTACCGCTCCTCGCTGGCCGACTTTCGGATTTCATTTTGTAAAGGATGAAATTCAAGCTGACCCTGCTCGCTATAACGAGCCTATTTCCATGTTCAAAGGACTATTTAAAACAATGATGCAAGCCCATGATTTACGTCATTTAGATAAGGAATCAAAAGCAAGAACCATTACAATTCCAACAGGAACGATTACAAGTACTAATTTTGAACTGACAAAGGAAGAAAAAGAATGGCTTTACAATTCTGGCTATAACTCTGCTAATAAATTTTTACAAGCTTGGAACTTTAGGCAATATATTGATGAATATAGAAAAGGGAATCAAGACCGAAAGACAAATCGATTTTTCCGTCAACTTGACTCATAATATTATTACTTTGCATATAAATACGAGAACGTTTAACAACCTAATAGTAAATAAGCCTAGTAATTTCTTATATTACTAGGCTTATTTACTTCCTACATAATCTCGTACATTGTTTAAGGATACGTTAACCCTTCGGCTTCTTCTGCAGTAATAACTATGTAACGATTTCCCGTTCTTAATCCTAACAGTTCTGCTTTTTCAATCGCCTCTTGCTTCGTCTCCGCATAAGCAGCTAAGTATTTATGTCCACCAATCATTTGGCAAATTACATATTGTTTCATGACTTTCTCCTCTTACTTTTTCATTAGTTGTGCAAGTTTTTTTATACCTATTTCAATTTCTTCTAACGTTGCATATGAATATGATAGGCGCAAAAATTGATTTGCACTTCTATCATACAAAGTACCTGGGTTTAATAAAACCTTTTCTCGCAGAGCTTTATCAAATAAACTACGATATGAAATGGGTACTTTTATATGTACCCATATATAAAACCCACCTGTTGGTTCATGCCAAGTTGCTATTTCACGAAGATATTTATCTAACATTAGTAACATAAAATCTCTTCGTTTTTTCAATTCACTTCTTACAAATCGTAAATGCTCATCATATAGACCATTTGTAAACCACTCTGCTGCAATTTGCTGGGATATAGAGCTTGAACCATAATCTGTTTGCATTTTTATGTCTGACAATCTTTGAATTACTGGCTCGGGTCCAACAATCCATCCAATTCTTAAACCTGGACTAATTACTTTGGACATGCTTCCAATATGTAATACGATTCCATTTTTATCATAGGCTTTTAAAGGTTTTGAACAAGGTGCATCAAACCATAAGTCTTGATACACTGCGTCCTCTATAATAGGTAATCCAATTTCATTACATACTTCCATTATTTCTTTTCGCCTCTTAGTATCCATACTAAAATTCGTCGGATTATGAAAAGACGGAATTGTATATAAAATAGAGGCATTAAATTGCTTCTTATATTTCTCAATAAATGATGGATGTAAGCCACTCTCATCCATTGGGATTCCAATTAAACGTATTCCTGCTGATTGAAAAACATTAAGTGAATATAAATAGGATGGTTTCTCTAATAAGATTGATGCCCCTTTCGAAAGAAGCCCCATAGAAATAAGTTGCAGCGCTTGAATTGCTCCCGAAACAATTAATATAGAGTCAGGAGATACATATACACCATGCCCCTTTAAGTATTCGGAAATCTTTTCCCTTAAATAAAGATTTCCTTTCGGCTCTTCATACCCAAGCGTCACATTTGACTTTAAAAGCTTATTCATAATTTCTTTCATCTTTGTCTCAGGTAAGAGACTCGGCGCGAGCTCACCTGTTCCTAACCGAATTACATGTGGATAAAATTCAGCTTGATTAATCTCTTGAATAGCTGGGAGATTCGGATAATGAACTCCTGTTTCTACATAAGACTGCCAATTAGGCGGGGGTGCGTAAGTTGAAGCATTCTCATTATTATTTACAACAATTGTTCCTTTCCTGCCATTCCCTTCAATATATCCCTTCGCAACTAGTTCATCGAAAGCCATTACAATTGTGCTTCGATTCACACCAAATGTATGGGCCAAATCTCTTTGTGAAGGTAATTTTGTTCCAACGGTCCATTCTCCATTAACGATCCTTTCTTTTATATACGTTTCTATTTGTTTATACAGCGGCGTCGCTAGAGACATATTCGGTTTCCAAACGAATCTTTCCATCATATCACCTTATATTCTTTTTGGTTGGTAACCTCCCCAACCATATGGATGGATACAAATTTTCATTTCTTCTATACAATATACACTATCATAATGAATTAAAATAGGAGGTAATATGATGAGTGAAGCAATTATTCATGGTATCATTCTTGCATTTGGACTTATCATTCCATTAGGTGTACAAAATGTTTTTGTCTTTAACCAAGGTGCGAGCCAACCAAACATTTGGAGGGCAGCCCCTGTAGTATTAACTGCCTCTATATGTGATACGTTACTCATATTGATTGCGGTGCAAGGTGTCTCCCTTGTACTCCTTACTTTTTCTTGGCTAACTAACTCGTTATATATAATTGGATTTTTCTTTCTCCTATATATGGGCTTTGTTATTTGGAGAAGTAACCCTTCCAACGATGTAAAACAAGAAAAAAGTATGCCCTTAAAAAAGCAAATCCTTTTCGCAGCATCAGTCTCATTATTAAATCCACATGCAATTTTAGACACAATCGGTGTAATTGGAACAAATTCTATTCAATACATAGGAAGTGAAAAATGGGCTTTCACACTTGCAACTATTATCGTTTCTTGGATTTGGTTTATAAGCTTAGCTTTAGCGGGGAAATTTCTAAAAAGACTAGACTCAACCGGAAAGGCAATCTTATTATTAAATAAATTTTCTGGTCTCATCATATGGGGTGTCGCGCTTTATATGTTAAAACAAGTTATTTATTCTTAATGAACGTAAGAGAATTGCATGTTACTGAAAACATCATGCAATTCTCTTATAAATTATGAAGTAGGTTCCGGTTTCTGTTTTACCGTCTTTTCATCTTTTGCTGGTTTAATCCAAATGATTGCTATAACAGCACCAATGGCAGCAAAAATACTTGTCAAATAAAACACTTCATGGTCCGCCCCTTTCATAAAAAAAGAATATAAAGGTGGTCCAGCTGCTACACCGATAAATCGCATTGAACTATAAAATGACGTAACCGTTCCCCTTTGCTCCTTTTCAATTCCTTGTGTAATGAGGGCATCTAAACATGGGAGTGCCATACCAATTCCTATCCCCATAATAACAAGACAAAGAAGTAGTAAATAAATCCCTTTTATAAATAAAGGAATGATGACTGATGCAGCTGCCATTAAAAAACCAATATAAATACACTTCTTCATAACATTTTGATTATCTCCAATTTTTTTACCGGCCATATATGAACTAAGTGACAGTACAAGTAACGGGATAGCAAGCACACACCCTTTCCATATACCATGAATGTCATACTTTGATTCCAGTATAGTCGACAAATAAAAGAGAATTCCGAATAAAATAAGCATAATAATTGCACCTAATGCAAAAATGGCAATTAACCATCTTCCCTTTTCTCGAAACGTAGAGATAATAGATTGAATAAACTCTTTTAGTGGTGGTACTTCCCCTTCTTGTTTTTTTGCCTTTACTAATACCAGCAATAAAACAATTGATACGACACATAAAACTGGAATCGCCCAAAATGGTAAGAACCATACAATGGCAGCAAGAGCAGATCCTAAAATAGGGCTCAGCACTTTTCCAAATGTATTGGATGTCTCAATGATTCCCAAACCTGTACTAACTTGTTTTTCATCTTTGTATAAATCACCAACACACGGTATAACAACCGGCATTGCACCAGCAGCACCAATACCTTGAATCGCTCTACCCATTAGTATCCAAATGTAGGGATTATCAACTTTCCAAGATACCCAACCAGTTATCGCTCCTCCTATAGCCGCAATCAGCAAACTCGGAACCATTACCATCTTTCGTCCCCATCTATCTGATAAATAACCAGCAATCGGTATAAGTAAAATGGCTACGATAGAGTAAATTGTAATAATCATGGATACTTGAAACGATGAAATATGTAATTTCTTTTCAATTGTCGGCAAGATTGGAATAAGCATTGAATTCCCTAATGTCATGACAAGTGGAACTGATGCAAGCGCAATTAAACAACAGTTTTCTTTTTTTAACATGTTGATTTCGGAACCTTTCATCATATATTTCTTACCATATAATAGCCCTGCTGGAACATAATTTTCATTCCACCAGGGCTATTACATCTTTAATACTTCCCATTCACAACAAAAGAAATTGGGTAAAATATAGTATTACTTCTATTCTTTGAATTCTGTTCGCTATATATCCATACCAATTAATTGAAAAAAAAAGAAAGGAAGAATCCTTCCTTTCTCCTATAACCTTCTACATTTAGCGAGTATATCCGCCACCAAGCTGTTGTTCTGCCATCGCTACTAGGCGTTTTGTGATTTCACCGCCTACAGAACCGTTTGCACGTGAAGAAGTATCAGCTCCCAGTTGTACACCGAACTCTTGTGCAATTTCATACTTCATTTGATCTAAAGCCGCTTGTGCTCCATGTGATGCTAATTGATTAGAATTACGATTTCTAGCCATTACCAATCACCTCCTTATTTATATATAAATTGTGTAAAATTCAAATTAAAATACATGGAAATTTTTGGTTATTATTTCACGATAAAAAAAGAGCCTCTAAACGAGACTCTCACATCATTTCACATTATGAAGTTACTACTTCTAAATTTCTACTTATTAATACTTTCATTTCTTCTTTTAATATCTCCTTTGAGTTATGTCCAAACCATTCTAAGGAAGCAAAAAGATTCGTATCCCTCACTTCCTGAATAATCTCATCATAATTTACAATACCTTCAAATAACGGAACCATACCAATACGACTTCCTGCTGCAGCATATACATTATTAGGTTCAAACACATGCAAATAATTCGCTGAAGATATATTCTTAAAATGGTAATGTAATGTCCACGGCTTTAATTGATGGAAACTGTCTATTGGATCTGCGCCAGACTCCCATATATGAAGAAAATCAAGATTTATTTTTAAATTCGGATGATTTACTTCTTCTAATAGTTCTATAGTAGCAGGCAATGTGTCCGTTAGTGTATTGGGATGTGTTTCTAACAGCACATACATATTGTGCTGAGCAAACACATCACAAATCTTATGTATTCGCTTCACATACTCTTTTCTCTCTTGTTCCGAGAAGTCCTCGCTCCCTTTTTGCCCAGCAAACGTGCGAATTTTATTCGTATTAAACCAATTAGCTAGTACTACAAGTTGTTCACTTTTCTCTATCGTTTTTTCAAAATCTGCTGATAATGATATATCTAAGTAATCACTTATCATCGTAATTTCTAAGTTTTTATCCTTTAGAAAATTCAATTCTCGTTCTGTCGTTTCACGTTCTTGCATGTACAAATTTTGTGCATGCGTCCCCCATAATTCAATTCCTTCAAAACCGTTTTCATATGCAAATTGAACAATGTCAGTAAATGAAATTAATTGATGACGAAATGAAATGGTACATAGCGAATATTTCATAGCATTAAACTCCCCTATCTTAAATTCAGTTAGCTTATTAAAGAGTTACGACAGACTGATTTGTTTTCATACCTTTCCATGATAGAAACTGTCTCTCTAATTCCTTCTTAATTTGCAGTTCAATTGCATTCATTTCATCCAGTTTTTCAATAATCGATACTAGCATACCTTTATTATTCGTCATTGCCATTTTAATTGCACGATACTGTACATTTGTAAATCCTTGTACAATATCCTCTACCCGATCACACCAATAATCAAATTCTTGCTCCGAATATTGCAACGTTTCACGGAAGTATGCAAAGGCATGCTCATAACTATATTTACGAATTGCAAGTACTGGTATTTGTTTTACTGCTGCTACAAGTCCAGAAAGCGTATACCCTTCTTCCTCATTTGCCATTTTTACAATTACATTTTTTAGTTCCATAGTCAGTTCATTGTCGTTCTTTTTGAATGTTTCTGTGAAATAACTAGCTACTGTTTCTTGCGTTGGCTCCCCAATTCTTTCTATATCAATGAAATACCCTCCACCAAATGGGTTATCTTGAACAGAGTGAAGTACTTTTTCTCTTTCCATATTCCCTTCCCAACGAAAATCAGGATCTAGCATGAACCACTCTTCTTCTTTCTCTGTTTTTGATATCATTAAATAATGCGGAAACGGTTTTTGATGAAATTTATTTTCCCTCTCTGGCAATAAAGACATATCAACCATTACAATGATATAACGATTTTCCGGCTTGTTTTCTACTAATTCTAAAAACATTTCTACATTGCTATCTTTATCTTTTGCATGATCATACCATTCGTTTACTTTAATACCGTACAATTTTTCAAACCAAAGTAAATAATGATCATGGTTAATGTTTTCAGAGTGATATGAAATAATTCCGCCTTCTGTTATATCAAAATCTCCATCCCATAGTCCAAAATAAAATGGACGAAAATCAATGTCGCTACGCCTTTTTATAATTTCACAAAAACAACTCACTAAACAGTGCACTTTAATTGAAGTCATACTCTCATCCACTTTCCTAAAGGTTAGTTATTCACATTTACTTCCTGTAACGGCTGTAACTCCTCCATAAAATCAAGCAAAGATCCTACAGTAAGAAATGCTTTTGGATCTACCTCATCCTCTGGAACGCATAGCTTTAAATCCATTTCTATGTATACAATAAGCTGTAACATCATTACCGAATCTATATATAAATCTTGATTTAAGCGCATCGTTTCTTCTAAATGCGTTACATTTTTCAGTTCCATTTTTTCTATCATAATTTTTAACACGGCATTCTTTAACGCTTCCCGTCTCATGTTGTAACCTCTCCCATCTCTAGTAACTTTCTACTTACTTTTCCCGTTTTATTTTTAGGAATTTCATTTACACTTTCAATTTCATGCGGAACTTTATAAGAAGGTAAGTGCTGAATACACCATTCTCTTATTTGCACTGGATCAACATGAGAGATCACTTTCGCTTTAACTATTTCGCCCATCACAGGATGTTTCCCTCGATATACAATTGCCTCTTGAACACCTTCCAATCGAAGCATTGTTTCTTCTACCTCTATAGGAAAGACTTTTAATCCTGAAACGTTAATTACATCATCCATACGCCCCATAAAATGAATGCCACGCTCAGATTTATACCCTAAATCTTTCGTGAAAATTTCCTTATCGTTCATTTTCACGACGATTTCTTCCGGTGCATTTTCATCTGAACCTATGCTTATACTCGCATGAGGTAGAGGGTTCCCTAAATCTAAATGGCTTGTCATATCATGACATATACTAATACAACCTGCTTCAGAACAACCATATTGCTGCATCATAAATGTTGTCATTTCTTTTAGTTTATAAAATAGTGCTTCTGGCAAAGGCGATCCGGATGTCATAATTTTATGAAACCGAAACGTTCCTAATGGAAAACTCCCCATAATGTGTAACATAAGTGGCACTGCATATATGATATGTTTTTCTGTATTACGAACTATATTTAATGCGAATTTAGGATTTTTGTTCGTAATGATTACAGGCTTGCTCCCCCTCTTAATTGCTGATAACGTACCACATATTAGTCCGTATGAATGTGAAACAGGAGCCATAACGATTGGCACTTCATCTACTCCACAGTTTAAAGCTTCATTATAAGCGGTAATTTCCGTATCAACTTCTGTCCATGCTCTACGAATCAATTTCGGTTCCCCTGTAGTTCCAGAACTATATTGCAATAAAGAAGGCTCTTCTAGTAAAAAGTTCCCTACTTCTAATTTTGTAAAATCCCCATATTCTCCATATAAAATTCCTACACAATTTGCACGCTTTGCCATTTCAATAGCTGTTTCTTTTGGCGTATCTTCATGTATAAGTAATACTGATGATTTCTTTTCTTTTAAGAAAAACACAAGCGTAATAATATCGAATGGATCTTTCAGACAAAGTGCAAATCTATTTCCTTCTGCTTTTTGAAATTGTTCCATTTCCGCATAAACTTGTAATCTCAATTCAAAATCACTTTTGCTATACTCTTGTTTATTAACGATTAGCATAATTTCCCCCTGTAACAACTGATTTTTGTTTCATAAGTTGTCTTACTCTATACAATGGATTTGGAACTTCATGAACAAGCGATTCCACATCCCTATATAATCGACGTTTCGTTAATTGTTCAGCATAGAATGTAGGTGCATATAATTGAATATTTTCAAATCTACCTTTCAAATGTGGATATATTCTTAAATGATTTTCAATTTCTTCAACAACCATTATCCAAAAACGTTCTTCTTTCAATCCATATTCATCCGCAAGTACGAACGCTAATTCTCCTAAATTAAACAGGAAAAGTGCATCTAATACCATCTCTTGCAAACATTCGATGCGATCCATTTCAAAGAAATCATTCATTTTTCCATTCGCATATGTTCTATGCATTTTAGTAAAGTCGGGACATTTATCAACTTCTTTCAAATATGGACGATAAAACTCAAGCCCTTCATGAAAATCCTTTAACGCAATACGAACAGGCACCCCTTCTTTATGGACTAGAATCATATTTTGTCCATGTGATTCCAGTGCGATGCCATGCTCTACAACAAGATGTATAACTGGTATTATCGCTTTTTGAATAAGTAATTGTAGCCAATCCTTCATTCCATATTTGTTCAACCATGCATCAATAATTGGTGTACCATCTTTCTCTTTAGCGTATAAACCATTAAAAGGAATTGCGTCCTCTTGTGCATCTAAATACTTGTGAACGCTTTCGCGCCAAATACATCCTAATGAACCATATATAGCTTTCTTATTCGTGTCATACGTTACACTGGAAAACTCCTTTAACAAGATTAAACGTGCTTCATCGCTTAAATAGGCGTCATTACTTACAACATCACTTAACCAATTTGATATTGCTGGTGCACTCACAACAGAATACGGTTTCAACGTACGGAGTGTTGAAGTGTTGAGTAAATTCATCGATAATTTAACGTACGGTTTCTTTGGATTCGTAATATTTCTTACCGTTCTCATTGACTGTTGTGCGCAATACTCATCCTCTGATGTTCCTAAATAAATAATAAATTTACCCTGTATATGATCCGCATAATTTGAAATGATGAAATTCTCCCACTGCCAAGGATGAACAGGTATAAACACGTACTGTTTTGGATTACATCCCCGATTACAAATTCGCTCCATAAACTCTTCTAATTTACGCTCACCAATCTCCTCTATTAAAATTTCGTCATAAATTACTTCATTCTCATACCCTACACTGGAGTATTTTTTATGCGCTGCAATCCATATGAGTTTTATTGGCTGCATAAATTCATATCCATATTGAAAATTGTCACGATATTGAAATCCAATACGAGCTTTATAACTAGGGTGATATGGATGGCCGTCTATTAAATGGCTTTCAAACTCATCGTAAGATTTTTGATTGTATTCTTTCTTATTATTTCTTTCATATTGTGCAATCGTGTCTTTAAATATTGTTTGTTCTAATTCGTGCATAAAAGAATCTAATTTGGCTTGTTCTACACTAGCAACTCGAAAAACTTCTTCTAGAAATTGCGAGACAGATTGTATTTCTTGCTGTTCATCTTGGACTCTTACTATTAATGAGTCTAAAGAAATACGTCCAAATGTCATCCGTTCCCTGCCATAGCATTTGTACGTGACACTTTTGTCTTCTTCATCAAGTCCTTGTATTATAAAAAGAATTTGTTCTTCTTTTTCTATGCGAACCGGTGTAATAATCCCCTCATAAATTAACGATTCTACTAATTGACGTAGCACTCTTCTTCGTACTGAAATGTAATCTTCTGATTCGAGCGCCTTCAATACTTTCGTATGATACATGTCCACTCTCATAAAACCCTCCACCTCATGACAAAATACCATTATTTGTATTACGTGAAATTTTAACGCTATTTATGAACGAACAGCCACTTCTCTAACGAGCGGATTATGTACTTGCACATAAATTGCTTGCTCTAATGGATTACTTAACTCATCGACATCGAAAAATCTCGTTAGTAAATTTGCTTTACACGCTAACTTATCTTCGTCCAATAATTCTCTTAAAAATGTTGAAGGTTCCCGGTTATACGGAAGGAATGATTCAAGTACAGACCTTAATTCCGAGAGAAGAATTTCCTCCTTAATTAATCCTGCTGTGCCAAAACCATTAATGAGGCCAAACATATGATTGAAAATTAAGTAGTAACGAAATCTCTCATCCACAATATAGTCGTCATATAAATTTCCAGTACGTTCTCCAATACCAGCTAATTCATTATTAAGCATCTCTTTCATTGAATTACAGAAATAAAATCCTTGATTATCACGGAAATAATATTTGACCGGATAACCATCTTTTAGCTGAACAACGCTATTTTGCTGATGAGCTTCTAATGCAACACCATACTGTAAATACATCCATACCATTGGCTTTAAAGAAATATTCATATATCTTCTAAACCACTCTAAGCTTACTTCTTCACAGCTTTTACTTTCTAAATCTGCTAGGCGATGAATAATATTCGATAACCGCGTACGCTCCCCAGGTATAGCATCTTGAACTAGCCCAGCAATTAATGTTGCGTCGTTTGCATGTTCACTATAAAAAGGGTTCTCGCGAATAATCACTTCAAATCCAGATTCTTGTGTTCCATAATTTAATGTAATATAAGCTGGATCACAAATAAAATCAAAGCCTGGAAATCTTTCTCGTACTTCACCAATAGCCGTATTTAACATTTCCTTCCCTTCAAGACCACTCTCAAGTTCTTTCAGTTTATTAATACGCATTGAATTCGTTACTTTCACCGGAAATGAAAACTTAAGCATATACTTCGAATCGGGATGATACAGCGTCCTTAGTGATGATGTTGCCATAAAATACTTACCTACAGGTCCAATATACTCAAGCAATTCTTGAACTATCCAATCCTGTACGTAAGCTTGATGCAAGAGCCATTCTGCCTGAAGCGGATGAATTGGAATTAATGCATATTGATCTTCCTTACAGTACTTCGCTATAAATTCCTTACTAACCATCTCATCATTACTTAATTCTTCTTTTATAATCGTTGTTGTAGAAGCTGATAATAATGATTTTTCATTTACTATACTTTTATGTGCCCGAAAATAATGAAGCTGACATTCTCCTTTTAATTCTGGAGAATACATTTCACTTTTCCAATCCAATATCCCCTGTCTACTCTTTGGTGTAGGATGAGTTAAATGCCCAAATAATAAAGACTGCTCCGCTTCTATAAAAGTTGTATGGAAACCGTATAATGCGGATGTATCTTCTATTCTCTCTTTTATAAATTCCTCAATATTTTGACAACTACGAATGACTCGAAGCATAAGTTCCGCAGGATTCGTTCCTTCTCCGTAGTTGATAGACATCTCTTTTATTAAAAATGTAATAACTGTAACGTAATCTGCTTTAATAACAGAATTACTATCTCCAATTTGATAATAAAATTTTTCTCCAAACAAATGGCGATCTGTTGATGATTTATATATAACTTCTCCATACAAAGTAACGTTCTGTGCCGATAGCCGACAACATAAATATGTGGGGACTGTATCTCTATTCAACGTATTACTGAAGATACTCTTCATTCTTTCATCCTCTGTAATCCATTCTCCACTCCCTGTTTCTCTTAAATAACAGTTTAAAAAGCTTTGTAATGTTGCATGTTCTGCGATTTGTTTCGCATGCTGCATGTTGGTCCTCCTCTTTATATTAAAGCTATCGAAATTTTATATAATAAACGATAATTGAATGTCGTTATCAATTATGATTCTAATTGATAATGATATTCAATTCAAGAGTATATTTCAGAATTTTTTTATCAAATAAAATTTTTCTTTTTTTCTTTCTTTTCTTTAATCTAGTTAAAAGTACACTAGAAAAATTCTTGTTTTCAAACTAATTACCTACTTTTATTAATCCATTTTTTGATGGATTAATAAAAAGGTACACCAAATGAGGTATACCTTTCCCTATGATATGTTTACATAATACTATTATATGCATCAATCTATATAGCTGTTTGTTTTTGTAACAAATTCAAATCTCTCCAACAATACGCTGTTTCTTCTACCTTTACTCTCTCTAAAAATTTCGTATCAATTTTTTCAGGGTTGAATTTTTCATAAAACTTTTTAGAAGGATTATTCGTAACGACCCAAACTAAAAGAGATTGCATATCATTCTTTACACATTCTGATAGTAACGCTTGAAATAACTTTTGGCCTATTTTCAATCCTTGATACTGTTGTAAAAGATAGATTGCATATAATTCCCCATCACAATTATATGCACCGCTTCTTTCAACTCCCCCATCAATAAATCCGACTATCGTTCCATTTAACGTCTCTGCTACAAATCTATATTGGCATGTATCTTCTTGTTGAAAAATGTTTTCCCATTGTTTTTCTCGTTGCTCATATGTTATATTTTCTAAAAATTCGTCAGCAAATATACCTTTATACGTTGTTTTCCAGCTATCAACATGCACCTTTGCTATACCTCGTATATCATCTTTTATAGCTCTTCTAATATGTATTTCCATCATTTCTCCCCCTTGTTATTCATCATTATATCAATTTATTTCCTTAAAAATCCAAATAAAAAAGAGTGAATTCACTTCACTCTTTTTTATCACAATTATCTACTTTCCACTTCAACTGAAACTACTCGATCAATCTCTTTCAGGGAACTATATAACTCTGTTGTATATAAATCTTCTGGAGCTAAAATAACCATTTCCAATTGCTGAAATGCTCCACTATCTATATCTTTAATTTTCACGCGTTTCACATGCATGCCTAAATTTTTAATTTGCTTAAATATACCATCTAACTCATGATGCTCTTTAACAGTAATTTTTATAGATAAATCCTTTTGTCTTAATGAATACGGTCCTGCAATTTTCACAAGTTGCGGAAGTACATTAATCGCTAAAATAATTAAAACCATAGCAACTGTCGCTTGTAAATAAAATCCCGCACCAATTGCGATCCCTAAAGCTGAAGCAGCCCACACCATAGAAGCTGTTGTTAATCCAGAAATAACATCATTACTTCTTCGTAAAATGACACCTGCGCCAAGAAAACCAATTCCACTAACAATTTGAGCGGCCAGTCGCATCGGATCCATATTTGTATGTCCTGGAACAGAATATACATGCACAGATTCAATTGAAACCATCGTAATTAAACAACTTGCTACAGAAATAACCATACTTGTTTTCACACCAAGTGGTTTATTCTTTAGCTGCCTATCTATCCCGATGAATAATCCTAAAAAGAGTGCTAAACCTAATTTGAGTAAAAATTCATATGACATATTTCCATTCTCCTTACTTTACAATGTTTCCCTTAGAATAACTCACTATAACTCTTTTATGATATCAATTCCAGTCTTTTCTATTCATTTAACGTAAAAAACCGAAAAAACATTTATAACGATGTTTCTCCGGCTTTTTATTACACTTTAGATTCTTCTTTATTTCTGATCTTTAATCTTAATTTCTGCATCTTTGTAGAATGCTAATTTACTGTCATTATACTCTTTTGTAAATTTGTTAAACTGCTCTTTCGACTTTTGTGCTTCCACATTTAATTCATTAACAGTTTTAACTTTTTCACCGATTTCTTTTAATTTCGTTTCTTTTACTTTTAATTTTTCATACAGTTCTTTTTCAGTCGCTAACACTTTCGTGTAATTTTCATTCATCTTTTTGAATGCATCATAACGGTTTTTATACGACTCTTCTACTGCTTTTGCTTGTTTTTGTAACTTCTTATCTTCAATCTTCTCTATATTACTTTGAACAGATTTTGTTTCCTTCTGTGCTTTTTCTAACATTTCTTTTTCACTTTTCAATACTTTTTCACGATCATCTACATTTGCAGTAGCTTGCTCTATTTTCTTTACAACTGCTTCATTATGATCTTTACCTTCTTGCAAAATTTGAGCATATAATTCTTGCCCTTGTTTCTCTAACTGCTCTAATTTTTTTGCTTCATCCACTAAAGATTTTTCTTGTGTTGCTGCTGTTTCAAAAGCTGTATATAGATTTTCTTCTGGCTTTTCACCGAAACAACCTGTTAAAAGTCCTACTGATAATACTCCTACTACTGCTACTTTTCCATACTTCAACGTTCATTCCTCCATTACATACGGTTATCATGCCAGAGGTTCACTGGGAAGTGATTCTCTTCATGATAAGCTTCAAACTCATAACCCTTTTCTTTTAGCCCCTTTAAAATTGCTGGCACAGCAGCAACTGATTGCGGGTGAATATCATGCATTAAAATTACTTCTTGTGGTTTTGTTGCGTTTGTTAATACATTTTGAGCAATTTGTGCTGCAGCTGCATCAATTGGCATTTTATTGTATTTCCAATCTGATGAATCAATTGTCCAATCCCATACTTTAAATCCGCTTTCTACCACTTTATTTCGAAGACCTTCATTCAATCCAGGCATCGAACCATATGGAGGACGTGTTAATTTAGGTGATTTCCCAATAATATTAGCGATTAAACCTTGATCTTCTTTCATCTCATTTACATACTCGCCATTTTTATATAACTTTGCGAAATTATGTGTCATACTATGCATGCCTACATAATGACCCTCAGCATTTTCACGTTTCACTAAATCAGGAAATTCTTTGACATTCGCTCCAATTAAAAAGAACGTCGCCTTCGCATCATGTTGTTTTAGCGTATTTAATAATTCAGCCGTATATTTCCCTGGCCCATCGTCAAATGTAAGATAAGCAACTTTTCTTTCTTTTCCATTAAAACGACTTGGTGCCGTTTTATTCATTTCAACTTTCGGCTGTTCACTTGCAAGCTGCACTACATTTTCTTGTTTCGCAACAGCTTTTGCTGGTGAAGTAATTGATTGGAACATGTAATACCCAATAGCTACTGCGGCAATCGCTATTAAAACGACTACTATTTGTTTAATTTTTAAAGCTTTTTCCATTCTATCGAATTCCTCTCCCTATTAATCTTATATATAAATCGCCCAATATAATTATACATCTATTTATTTTTATTTCACCATGTAAACAGATTTTTTTGTATTATACTGGGAGTTTTATCAAAAGTATTGTTCCATGTGCTTATAAGACTCAACGTATCTCCATGAAGATCCACCATTTTTTGACGATAGCTAAACCATATTTTCACCTATTACATAATTATTAATCTGGCAAAATAGCTGGTCAATATATGATAAATGATCTTTCGCAATTACTATCTCTTCATCTTTCACCTTAATCGCTTCAATGTGTATGAATATGTAATTGCATTTTGAACAGTCTTTCTTTAACCTGTTTCAATTTCCACCAATTCAATTGTTCTATAAATAGTGATAAATTGAATTTCCTTTCCTTCAACTTTAGGAGCTAATTTCCAAATAGTCCCCTCTAGTATATCGTATAATTACACCTTTTGTTTATATAAATTAAAATGATTTTAGTATAATTTTTCTAGAACAAAAAAACGTTATTAAAAAGTTGCTAATCCACTTCAAAAAAAAGATTGGCAAAAGCCAATCTTTTTTTATTATTCGTTTCGAACTGATTTTGGCGTTACACCTAAATGATCATTTAATTTTTTTGAAATATCTTTTATATTTTTTTCATTTGGAATGTAATAATAAATACCACCGATACGTTTATCTGTACCTTCTATTTGCATTTTTTCCATTTCCAAATTAGTTCCTGCCATATTTTTTGTAATGGCAAGCATATCGTCAAATGTTAAGTTCGTTTTCATGTTTTTATCAACCGCATCTAGTAAAGAGCCCATTTTGCTAATTGATTGAACAGACATCGCTTTTTTGGCAATTGCTTCTATTACAAGTTGCTGTCTCTGTCCACGCATTGCGTCACTATCAATTTTACGCGTTCTTGCAAGTGCAAGTGCTTGTTCTCCATTTAAATGTTGGTAACCTTTTTCTAAATGGATCATACCAGCTTGGTCTTTACTATCTTGTTCAGTGAAAGTAACTGGTACATCAATATCAATACCACCAATTGAATCGACAATTTGTACGAATGATTCAAAGTTAAACTTCACATAATAATCAACAGGGACATTTAAAAATCTTTCCACTGTATCGCGTGTGCTTTCTACGCCACCAAATACGTGAGCATGAGTAATTTTATCTAATTTTTTTCTAGTTGGAATATAAACACGTGAATCACGTGGAATACTTACTAGCTTAACAGACTTATCATCTTTATTAATTGTTGCTAATAAAAGTGCATCTGTTCGAACTGCTTCGCCATATTGGCTTTTTCTCATTTCACTTCCATCTACACCCATGATTAATATTGAAATATTATCCTTTAAAGGTTCAACTTCTTTATCACGCTTTGATGACTTTTCAATTTTTGCATATGCATCATTTACAACTGCTTTTGCTTTATTATATATAAACGAACCATATCCTACTCCTCCAAAAATAAGTAGGAAGAATGGAATTAATATGAACCATTTTATTGACTTTCTTTTAGAACGCTTTTTATTACTTCTCGTATTTTGTTCTAATTCAGAGCTCATACCCATTCGCCTCTCTTTCTCTTTACCAAGTATAATGTAAGTCTATTTATCTTCATATTGAATTTCCTTTCATTAACCTTACAATTTTGTAAGGTTACTACTTAAACCCAATATGTATTCCATTTCACATTATACTCTCGTACTTATTTTTGGCAAGTCACTATTTACCAATTTCAAAAATTTAGCACTTCGCAACATGCAAATTTATAAATTCATTAACTCTTTCATTTTAAATTAGGATATCTTTTTCCAGATAAACGATATGAATAAAGAGTCCAGCTAATAATAAAACCTCTATGAATACAGTATATTTCACGTTATTATTTCTCAAACGGCGTATACATGCTTTTCTTCCCCTGATTATCAATAAAAGCCGACTTTGCTTTTATTTTCGTTTTTTCTACTTCCATGTCTTCATTTGAGAAGTTCACAATGATTTTAATATCTTTTCCATAAGAAACAGATTGTACTAGCTTATCTTCTGACAAATACGCAAAATTCGTCATCTCTTCTTTTACTGCTTTTTCATGAACTTCATTCCAAACTTTTAGATGCTCTGTAATTTCTTTTTTATGTTTATTCCACTCTACTTCATCTAAATGGTACAACGGAGGAACATTATACAATAATTCAGACAGCATTCGATTTCCAACTTCATCTTTTACCTTTAAACTTCCCCATTCCCAATGATGCGTTGTAATAACGGAATCATTGTATACTAATTTATATAATGGTACCGAATATACTGGATTTAAATATACTTGTTTATATTCTTCTTTCAATGGTACTTGTTTTGCATATTTTTCGGGAACATTTTGATTTGGTGACCAATATCCACCGACATAATACGGACTTGTTTTATTTTTCCGCATATCTTCATCGTCCCATTTAATAACAGGTGTTTCAATTCCGTGTGCAAATGCAATCGTACTACTAGCAAAATCATTTCCACCTTCAGAACCAACGACCATACCCTTTTCTTGTGCAATGTAGTCCATTCGTTTTAAACGTGCTTTTAAATCTTGCTCTTGTGTCGTTATATGTTTCGCTGAATAGTCATCGTAAATTTCACCTGTCGCATCACAATCAATAAACCATGAATTATATTTAGGACCATTTTGTAATATATCATTCATGCGTTCCTTTACACTAGGCAGCGATAAAGTCGGGTTTAACTTGCGACCTCTGCCTAAAAAGCCTTGCACCTTTTCTCCGTTTTTCTTCGTTACAGTAGCCTCTTCGTATAATGATGGGTCATTAAAGGATGCTGTGTTCCAATTTTTATCACTTTTTTCGTGAATGGAATGATATGAATCATACGGACCAACTAAATACCCCATTTCCTTCGCTTTTGCCACGAAATTCGGTTGCATAAATCCTTGTTCCCAGTTCGGCAGACCAATCCACGCTTTTTCTATTCCGGCCTCTGTCATTTCCTTTAGTATGTCCGTTCCATCTGCATTACCCCATTTACTTACCTCTTCAACCGCATCGCCAAGTAGCGACTTTAATAAATGCTTATTTAAGCTATACAATTCTGTATTCGTTAAGTGACCTACACCTTTCTTTAATAGCACACTAGCTTCCTGGTCAACGTTTTGAAAAATATCCTCTTTATAAAATTCCTTCATGGATAATACTTCGTTTATATAACGTAAAATAACATTTTTTTGATACTTATCAATGAAATCTTGTTTACTTACTTGATCTAATACATTCAGTTCCCCAGGCTCTGAACTATTCTTTTGAATAAGTTCTTTTATATGACTAAACAGCGGGCTATTTATTTGCTCCCTTAGTTTTGGCCAATTTATATTATTTTCTGATAAACCATTTTGATTCCAAAAATAAAAATGCGCCGCTCCATATAACTTTTCGATTTCTTTATTTTTTCTAGCCTTTTCTTGTAATGTTTTAAATTCACCTTTTCGAACAATATCATCCTTATACAGTTTAGCAATGCTTACCGCATCATTATTTGTCACATATAATTGAAATCCATATGTTTTATTTTTATTTATGCTCGGAAATTCATGTGTAAAATCAAATCCTATTTTCGGATCCGAATGAAATTTCAATTCATTATTAAACATATTGTTTGCAATATATACAATTGAATATTTCGAACCATTTAATGCGAAAAACTTCATAGAAAATGATTCAGCAAATGAATATGCATCATCCTTTAAAAACTTCTTCCAATTCTCATCATTGCTCGGAATTTGCTTACCCTCCCATAACGGAAGTGTATAATTTTCAGCTCCTACTTTCGGCCATGTAAAACTTTCTGCACCAGTCGATTCCACTTCAATGTTTAAGTGGTCTTTTTTCTTTTCTAATTTTATTTTTACTTTTTGATCTGGATATTCCCACGATGTACGATCCTTTTCTTTTTTTACATTCGATACCTTCATTTTCGGTAGGGGTTGTGATGCCTGTTCCTTTACACCGTCATGTTCTACAGTTACTGTGAATGTTTCTGGATTTACATCATAAGTAAAATCTTTATACGTCGCTTTCTTTATTTTAGACTCTTGTACAGCATTACTACCTTTTACGTCACAACCGACTAAAGTCGAAAATGGCATAGTTGTTAGAAGACATATCGCTATCATTTTTTTCATCCTCTGCACCTCCACCAATGAATATACAGGTGGTTTGTTACAGAAATGTGGCAAAAAATAATAGAGCTAGCATTTTGCTAGCTCTATTTGGAGTATTAAAAGTTGATATGAACAACTATAATTCGCTTAGAAGATATGTAATACAGTAACTGCATTTTTTCTCAACAATTATGAAACTAAACAAATCAAAATTTTAACAAGCATTCTTTAACTGAAAAAATAAGTGTATACAATGTATCCTAAAAGTAGTACTAAAATGATTATCCCTGTACCTTTCCAATTCATACCGCCGGCTATATCAACTAGACTACCTGCTTCCGCTCTATTGAGTCCGTCATGTAAAGAACCCGTAGGATTACTTTTTAATTCACTTTGTCTCATACGCTCTCTTTTTTCTTCTGGTGACTCTTTATTCATTTAATCACCTCCAAAATGAATGCACTCTTTACTTACATTATTCAAAATCAACATTTGTTTTATATTTTTTTCCGAAAAAACCCAATTTAAAATAGGTTTGCAACGTAAAGAAAGCTAGCCATGCCAGCTTTCTTTATAATCCAATATGCTCTTCCTTATTTACAATAATACCTTTATGGTCGATTTCAAGCTCACATACTTTCATATCTGTAAATACTCTCGCTAATTGCTCAGCGATTTCTTGACGTTTCTCATATGGCGTTAATATAAAAATAGATGGTCCCGCACCGCTAAGTGCTGTGCCGTACGCACCAAATTCTTTTGCGCATTTACGAATAGATGGTAATAACGGTACGAGTTCTAAACGATATGGCTCGTGAAAATGGTCTCTCTCCATCATTTCACCTACAACTTCCCACCGCTTTTGACATAATGCAGCTACTAATACGTTACTTATCGCACTAGCTTTAACTGCCTCATGAAACGGAAACATCTTTGGTAATACAGATCGACTTTCATCTGTATTTAATTCTTCATTCGGAATAAGAGAAATTACCCCTAATTCCTTGCTCTCAATTCTTACGACGGAAATATCCTTTCCATCAAGTGCTCCGATTACAGTTCCACCTAATATAGAAGCAGCAACATTATCAGGATGTCCTTCAAAATTTGTAGCAATTTGAACTTTTTGATCAGCAGTTAAGTTCAAATCACCTAGTTGATTCGCAACCTCTATCCCAGCTACAATCGCTGATGCACTACTTCCTAGCCCTCTCGTTAATGGGATATTGCTAGTAACTTCTATTATATGGGGTGATATAGAAGGACATACTTTACATGCCGTGCTAACGATTAAATTTTTATCGTCTGTCGGAATTGATTCTTCAAAGGAATGGATTACTTGCCACTTATCAGCTTTTTCTTTAACCACCACATCTAAATACAATGACAAAGCTATTCCAACTGAATCAAATCCAGGACCAACATTCGCCGTACTAGCAGGGACACGAACGCTTAATGGTATCACGACATAATCACCCCTTTAATATGATCTTTAATTTGTTCTATATTATTTGACAAACTTGCGATGTCTAGTTGATTTGAAGAAATAGCGATATCAGGATCCTTCAAACCATTTCCAGTTAATACTGCAACAACTGTTTCTCCCTCTTTGATTTTTCCAGATTGAACATGTTTAATTACGCCGGCTAATGAAGCATTTGATCCTGGTTCAGCGAAAACTCCTTCAGTTTTTGCTAATAACCTATACGCATATAAAATTTCTTCATCTGATACCATATCTATTTCACCACAAGACTGCTCGGCAGCCTCTACTGCATACGACCAACTTGCTGGGTTACCAATGCGAATTGCTGTTGCAATTGTTTCAGGCTCTTCAATTACATGCCCTTTTACAATTGCAGCTGCTCCTTCCGCTTCAAAGCCATGAATTCTTGGCTTCTTATAACCTTTTTCTTTCTCATATTCACAGAAACCTTTCCAATATGCTGTAATATTTCCTGCGTTCCCAACAGGGATAGCTAGAACATCTGGTGCATTTTGCAATTGGTCACAAATTTCAAATGCTGCCGTTTTTTGCCCCTCAATTCGATAAGGATTTACTGAGTTTACTAACGTAATCGGCTCTTCTGCAGCAATATTTCTTACAGCCTTAAGTGCATCATCGAAATTCCCTTCTATTGAAATAATTTCAGCTCCATAAGCGACCGCTTGCGCTAATTTCCCATGTGCAATCTTTCCTTCAGGTATGACGATTATACATTTCATCCCAAGACGTGCCGCATATGCTGCAGCTGATGCTGATGTATTACCTGTTGATGCACAAATGATTGCTTCTGAACCTTCTTCTTTCGCCTTAGCAACTGCCATCACCATACCACGATCTTTAAAAGAACCTGTCGGATTCGCTCCTTCGTACTTACCATATAGCTGAACCCCTAATTGCTTTGATATATTTAATAACGGAATAAGAGGTGTGTTTCCTTCCATTAAGCTCACATCAGGTGTTTTTTCATTCACCGGTAAATAAGAAGCATACTGTTTTAATAGTCCTTTATACATATTGTTTTTCCTCCTCAATAATGTAGTAACTGTTTATTTCACTTGCGACAGCTTCTATCGCTCCTAAAACTCGTTCGAATTGATACTTGGAAGTTCGATGTGTCACAACAACAACTTCTGCCAGTTCACGGTTTAAAGGTAATTGAATAACTTCTTTTAAACTTACAGAATAATTAACGAAACATTCTGTTACTTTTTGCAACATCCCAGGCTCATCTCGTAATGAAATACGCAAGAAATATTTCGAAACTACTTCTTCATCACCTTGTAATTCATAAGGAACTGGTTCTTTTAACGCACTTTTATTTTTCGGCACTTGATTCATATTTTTAACGATGGAAATAATATCACTTACTACAGCAGAACCAGTTGGCAACTTTCCAGCTCCAGGTCCGTAAAACATTACTTCTCCTACCGCTTGACCGTGAACATATACTGCATTAAATTCATTATTTACATTCGATAATGGATGACGACTTGGTAAAAGTGTCGGTTCTACACTTAAATGAATGGCTGATCCTTGTTTTTCTGCTTTCCCAATTAACTTCATAGTAAATCCTAACTTTTCAGCCATTTGTAAATCTTCTTTTTCGACCTTTCGAATCCCTCTTACTTGCACATCACCTAATGAAACATTCATCGAAAAACCTAAGTTTGCAAGAATTGCTACCTTTCTCGCCGCATCTAGTCCATCTACATCTGCTGTCGGATCCGATTCTGCAAAACCTAATTTTTGCGCTTCCTGTAAAGCCTCTTCATAAGACCACCCATTTTGACTCATTTTTGTTAACATATAATTTGTTGTACCATTTACAATTCCCATTATTTTTTCAATTTGATCTGATGCTAGCCCGTCAGTTAGTCCTCTTAACACTGGAATACCGCCTGCTACGCTCGCTTCATAACATAAATCACAATCATTATCATTTGCCAGTTGAAGAAGCTCTGCACCATATACAGCCATTAAATCTTTATTTGCTGTTACGACATGTTTTTTATTTTCTAAAGCCTTAACAATATGCTGTTTTGCTTCTTCAATTCCGCCCATTACCTCTACTACAATATCAATATTTGAATCATTTAGAACTTCATCTGCATGACTTGTGACTGCAATTCCGTCAATACAAACATCGCGTTCTTTTTCCAAATCACGTACAACGACTGTTTTCACTTTCACTTCGTATCCTGTATCAAGAGCGATTTTTTTATAATGTTCTTTCAAAATATGAACAACACCACTTCCGACCGTACCTAAACCTAATACCCCAACATTTATAACGTTATTCATCTTCTAATCTCCTCCTAAAAGTTTAATTGTTACACCTATAAATCACCTTATTCTGCTCTTTGGCCATGCAGGTGGTGGTTATTTCCGTACGTACAAATTGTTTCATGTTACAAGCACCTCCTTTCAAAGTAATAAAAAAACACACTCATCCCTAGGAAAGGGACGAATGTGTTTTCGTGGTTCCACCCTTGTTCCAATCTAGACGTATCTCCTTCTAGATTGCTCAAGTTCAGATAACGGCTGATACCGTCAATAATTACTAGATTACTCGTTCACTATTGAAGTTCAAAGGTGGTAAAATCATTTCTCGTGTTAGGAAGCTCACACCCTTGGCTTCCCTCTCTGTAAACCGTAAAAATGATTTCTTGTCCTTATCGTTACTTTTTCGTTCATGTTTATTTGTTAACTCATTATACTCGCATAAAAAACAAAATCAATACTATTTTTTAATTATTTTAAATTTTCAATCTCTAAGGTCGTAAAAAAACACACTCATCCCTAGGAAAGGGACGAATGTGTTTTCGTGGTTCCACCCTTGTTCCAATCTAGACATATCTCCTTCTAGATTGCTCAAGTTCAGATAACGGCTGATACCGTCAATAATTACTAGATTACTCGTTCACTATTGAAGTTCAAAGGTGGTAAAATCATTTCTCGTGTTAGGAAGCTCACACCCTTGGCTTCCCTCTCTGTAAACCGTAAAAATGATTTCTTGTCCTTATCGTTACTTTTTCGTTCATGTCTATTTGTTAACTTATTATAGTTATCAACTTTTTAAAAAGCAAGCCTATTTTTACTAACTATTTTCAAGAACTTTTTTTATTATATTTTACAATAGCATTATGCAACCGCCACTCAATTTATCTATTTTGTTATTTCTCCAGTTTGTAAATCAACGGTTCGTATATAAATTCCCCATTCTAAAACCCGTACATATCCGCTCCACAAAACTATATCAATAAAATTTTTAATACAATCTTTTTGTATAACTTTCTTCTAAAGAACGTGCAACATCTTCTTCTGAAGTATTCACTTTCGCATGCTCCAGTAACATTTTTGCTGCTGAAGGTAACTCTTTTTTATTTAACCAAGATTCTGGATCCCACATCTTAGAACGAATAAAAGCTTTTGCACAATGAATATAACACTCTTCTATTTCAACAACAATTCCAAGCAATGGATTACGTCCATTCGCCTGCATTTCTTTCAAAACTTCTTCGTCGTTTGTAATATACGCTCGGCCATTTATTCTGAGTGTCTCCCCAAGACCTGGAATAAAAAAGATTAATCCTATACTTGGATTGGAAATAATATTCAAAATGGAGTCTATACGGCGGTTTCCTGGTCTTTCCGGAATAATAATTTTACTATTATTTAATATGTAAACAAATCCAGGTGCGTCTCCTCTCGGCGAGGCGTCACACTCCCCCAACTTATTTGCAGTAGATAATACTAGAAAAGGAGATTTAGAAAGAAAATCTATGCAATGGTGGTCTAATGATGAAATAACTTTTTTCAATGCTCGCTCACTTGGTTGCCCCAATATTTTCCGTAACTCTTCCTCTGTTGAAATAATCGATTTTATTTCCATACGCTCTATCTCCACTTATAACCACTCCTTTTTCTTTATTTTCCCAAAATTCAATACAAATATTGTATAATAAAATTTGAGGAAAGGAGAATTAAAATGACAGAGTGGTTAACAATATTTGATCCTGAAAGAAATACACTTGGGAAGAAATTACGTGACGAAGTGCATCGTGACGGTGATTGGCACGAAACATTTCATTGTTGGTTTGTAGAAAAAGATAATGAAGATATGTTCTTATATTTCCAATTACGCTCTAAAAATAAAAAAGAAGCTCCATGTATATGGGATATTACTTCAGCTGGACATATTATGCATGATGAAGATGTACAAATTGGTGGCCTTCGTGAAATCGAAGAAGAATTGGGGCTTTCCTTTCAAACTACTGATTTAATATACAAAGGCATCTTTAAAATAGATTATGAAATTTCAAATCTTACTGATCGTGAATTTTGTCATATGTATTTTCACAATGTCAACAATCCACTTCCATTCGCACCAGGTGAAGAAGTAGACGATGTGATGAAAGTACATACAACTCCTTTTCTACAACTATTAAAAGGAGAGATTTCATCTTTAACGACGATTTCAGTCCTAAAAAATAAACCGATTACGATAACATTTGAAGATATTTATCCGTATGATCTTGCATACTATGAATTTGTTGTTGAACAAGGAAAAGAACTACTAAAAAATAATAGTTTGTAAATATAATAGGACTCCTATCTATCGTTGACTGAGAGTCCTATTTTCCTTATCATCATTGTTCAATTGTCTTTAATCTCTTCTCTACTCGCCTAAATAAGTGAATGATTAACAATACCATGACCGCCATAATCACTGCTGTTGTATGTGGATATCTAAACAGTATACTAATAATACTTCCAATTAACATCATGATGAATCCGTTTTGCTTCATCACTTCTGCACTATACCTATTACCCGCATCCCATAATTCCTTATTTTTCATGGATCGTTTCGTACGATAACCATATGCTGCGTTAATATCCGTTGGTGGATTTTTTTGAAGGATAATTGCAGCAAGTATAAATATAACACCGATCAATATGCTTATTCCTACGTTTACTAATGCATAGATCAATTATACCCCCCCTAACTTACACCCTCATTATACGACACGACCCCTTTTTTTCCAATTTATAACGCATTCAATTTCTTTCTTTTGATGTCTGGAACATACTCGGAAGTGTTACAAAACGTGCCCCTTTCGTTTTTAACTGCGGAATGATTTTGTCTAGTGCATCTACAGATCCTTGTAGATGCCCACCCGGTGTTGAATGCTGAAGGATGACACTTCCTGGAAATGAATTCCCTAATACATTATTTGTAATCGTATCAGCGCTTACACCTTTCCAATCAACTGTATCAACACTCCACTGTACAATCATAAAATTTTGCTCTGTCGCCCACTTCAATTGATTTTCAAGTATTTCACCGTATGGCGGACGTATAAACTTTGGTGCATAACCAGCTAAACGATTTAATATTTCTTCTGTTTTTATAATTTGATTACGGTACTCATCCTCATTTACTTTCGCTAAATTTGGATGACTATACGTATGATTACCAATTACATGCCCTTCATTTGCAATACGCTTAACTACGTTCGGAAATTTTTCTGCGTTTTCACCAAGTAAGAAAAAAGTAGCTTTTACATTATGTTGTTTTAACTTATCTAATATTTTTGGCGTGAATTCTGAATCTGGTCCATCATCAAATGTAAGAGCTACTTCCGCTTTATTATACGGTCCTGAAAATGCGTACGCATATTTTTCAACCCATGAAAATGGTGTCCACGATCCACGATCATCTACTTTCATTTGTACTTCATAGCTTTGAGGGATATATGCGTATGGCAATGCGCTTATATATTCTCCATAATAAAGTGAGTTATATGGCATATAAGCATACGAAACATCTCGTTCTAGTCCCCATTGATATGGAGCAAACATTTCTGGCGAATAAAAATAATACATGATAAAAAACCTCCCTAAATTTTCATATGTGATTCATCTGCACTTTGTTAGAGAAATTGTTATTCATAAACAAAAATAAGACTGTCCTTAATTAGGACAGTCTTACTGCTTTATATTATTAATAAATTGATGTACTATCTTTTGGCAAAGCTTTCACATGTTTTAAATAGTTCGTCACTTTATCATCATCTTGCGGATATTGATATTCATATGTGTTAGCAATTTCGTTCGCCACTTCTCTAAATAAATCACCCATAACAAAGAATGACTCCCATATATTTTCATATTCTGCATTAGAAAATGTCCTTTTAAATTGCTCCCACATATCTTCTTCAATATATTGCTCGAAATGCTTTCCAAACTTCCCTGTATTAACTGTAAAGTCTGTTTTCATACCAATATACCATTCTAGCATTACGATGAACATATCTCGCACTGGTCCTTCAAGCATTCCTTTTGCATAAGAAAGTTCCTCTCGCCATAACCCTTTTGCGATATTCGTACTACACCACCAAAATTCATTACAACAATCTAAAAACTCTTTTTCTGTAGGCTTTTTTACTAAGTAATCTTTATCACTTGCTGGTGGGAATTCTTCCAGACAATTATCTTTATCAAGAAGCAGTTTACTTAAACTATCTTGTCCAACGAACTTTTTTATTAACTCAACTGGAACTAGCGTTAAATCAATCCGATTCCCATCCATGAACTGCATTAAATACGGAAACTTTCCATCTTCATCTGGTTGAACTAACGACATTTCTTCTGGCATTTGTACTATCATTATTTCTCCAAATCTATGAACCCAATTATGATTAGACGTAAAAGATTGTATATCATTTACAACATACATAATATCATAGTCTTGAAAACAATCTCTTTTCACATTTGGATTTACACGCAATCCATTCATGATAACTGCTCGAATTCTTTCATCCTCTATTGCTGTATTTATAATTACGTCTAACATTTCTTTTTCAGTTCTCATCTACTCACAACCTCCAATTTTTTAATATATAATATAGTGCTATACTGGAGGGCCACGAGCTAATCTCGTTATACACGATACATGTTATAATTTTTCAAACATCTTTTTCATTCCATCTGTCTCCTTACATCATTCTTTTACGATTGCCATTACAAACCCATCGTATCCCTTACTTCCGACAGTTTGAAGCGCTGTAGCTAACACGTGGCTCTGCAGCTATTAATTCATAGAAACGACGTATCCCTTGTACACGAGGATAGTTACTAGTATCATTAATAACTTCTCCTTCACGTACTACATTATCTCCAATAATTACGGTACCAGGGCGTGATAGTTTCAGTGCCCATTCAAAAATAAGTCGGATTATTTTGTTTATCAGCATCTATGAAAATAAAGTGAAACTTTAATCAGTGGGGGGACATCCCCACTGATTATTAGTTGAACCAATCGGGCGTTTACGGGCAGTTGATCTCCCACCTAACTTCTTTGCTCCAGCCGACCTTTGAGGTGGGAGTCTTACTGCCCGTTAATGCGGGATAAAATCAAAAGGTTCATACTTCTCATTTTCTATTTGTTGTAAAGAATCTAACGCTAATCCTGTTCGTATTTCAATTTTATCATTCAAATTAGCACGTTCAATATTGCTACGTGCAATTTCTGCATGTTTTTCATTTGCTTCCAATGTAACAACTTGGCCTCCAGATGGTAAGCCCCTTGCAATCCATATCGTGCTATATCCGCCTAGAGTACCAATTTCCAAAATGTTTCGAGCTCCTTGAATTTGTACTAATAGTTGTAAAAACTTCCCTTGCGTTGGCGATACATCATGTGCCGGTAAATTAGCTGCAGCATTCGCTTGAAGGACCCTTTCTAATGTAGAATCTTTCGGTATTAATACATCACTCATATATTGATCAACAGCCGTCCATTTCTCAATTGTACTCATGTAAATACCATCCCTTTCAATTTCCCAACGCTTTCTACCATTCACTTTTAATTATACTGAAAATTCTGTCTCTAATACAAAAAATAAAGAAGGGACATCTCCCCCTTACAGAATAGATATCCCTTCTTTTAAAGTTAAATTTAATTCCTATGGATTAGTAGACCAAAGCCCAGCAGATTTAATAAATGTACGTTTATTTAATTTTAGCTGCGCTACGATAAATTCTGCAATATCTTCTGCTTGCATTACTTTATCAGGGTTTCCATCAGTTAATCCTAAATCTACAGCCATATCAGTTGCTACTGTACTTGGTGTTAAAGCTGTTACACGAATGTTATGCTTACGAACTTCCATCGCTAACGATTCAGTTAAACCAAGAACACCAAATTTAGAAGCACTATATGCACTTGTTACAGGTGCACCTTTTTGTCCTGCTGTAGATGAAATGTTAATGATATCACCAGATTGTTGTTCAATCATGCTCGGTAAAGCAGCACGAGTTGCATAGTATACACCCATTAAGTTTACTTGAATGATTTTTTCCCAATCAGCAACGTCTAGTTCTAAAAACTTACCAAACTTAGAAATACCAGCGTTATTAATTAAAATATCGATAGATCCTAAACCATTTTTTAACGTTTCAATCGCAGTAGTCACTTCTTCGTATGAAGAAACATCAGCAGTTGCAATAACAGCTTTTACGCCTTCTGCTTCTACTTCTTTCGCTACAGCTTTTAAGTTTTCTTCTGAACGAGCTAATAGGCCTACATTTACGCCTTCTTTCGCTAATGCAATTGCGACAGCGCGACCAATCCCTCTACCTGCTCCTGTAATTAAAGCATTTTTGCCTTGTAATAATTCTGCCAAGTATAACACTCCTTAATCATCTCAGTTATGTATTATATTAAAATTGTATCTATGTTTATGTAAAAAGGCAATGATGCACTTTCATGTGCGTAGGTTACTTGTAGGTAACTATAGAAAATTACTATGCATTCATTGCACGTATTTATCATTATTCATGCAAAATAAAGACACCCTCCTCATAAAAGAGTGTCTGCGTATGAAATAAAAAATGGTTCTTTATCACTACACTATTTTTCTTTATAATTAGGAATACGCACAATAAATTCAGTACCTTTTCCTTCCTCACTCTCCACTTTTATCTCTCCTTGATGAAGGTCGAGTACTTTCTTTACAATAGCTAAACCTAAGCCACTTCCTCCATAGGCACGATTTCGTGAAGAATCCGCTTTATAAAAACGCTCAAAAATATGTTGTTTCTGTTCTTCTGATATACCAATTCCTGAATCACAGATACGCACTTCCACTACTGTCTCATGTTCCTTTAACTGAATAGTAATTGTACCACCGCTTGGAGTAAATTTAATGCTATTATGAATTAAATTAATCCACACTTGACTCATACTTTCTTGGTCTGCAGTTACATGGACTTTCTCTAAATCAAGATCTAATTCAATTTCTTTTTCAGCCCAGAGTGGTTCACTATTTAACACAATTTGCTTTAACTGTTGATCTAATCTATAGCTCACTCTTTCTGGTGTATACTCTTCGGATTCTAAAAGAGTTAGCTTTAGTAAATTTTGACTTAGTTTAGATAATCTCGTTGTTTCAGTTTCAATAATGGTAAGATAATGCTTTCTTTTTTCCTCAGAAAGATTATCGTCTTGTAGTGCTCTAGCAAATCCTTTTATAGAAGTTAATGGTGACTGTATTTCATGAGAAACATTTGATACAAATTCTTGTCTCATTTTCTCCATCGTATTCAGTTCATCTGTCATATCATTTATACTTTTTACGAGCACGCCAATTTCTCCATCATACTTTTCTTCATTTCGTATTTTTACGGAGAAGTCTCCTTTTGCAATTTTTTGTATCGGTTCAATAATAGTCCAAATCATTGCCTCTCGTTTTGGCCTCATTAATATTCCAATTAATGTCCAAATAAGAATAATAAATACAAAACCGACCATATCACTAATTAGAAAGGCAACAAACGGCGATACGTTTACGTCAAAAGCATTCAATAAACTAGTTGCTACATAAAATGCGATAGACCAAATGATAGTAAGAAAAGAAAAGAGCGCTAATACCGCTCCAAATACTTTCAGCATCTTCAACTTACTCATTCGTTTTCTTTTTCTCATTTACTTACCTCTAAGCGATACCCTAATCCTCTTATCGTTTTAATACTAAATTTCGACTGCTCTTCTTGAAACTTCTCACGTAACCGATTAATATGAACGTCTAGTGTACGTTCATTCCCTTCAAAATCATATCCCCATATTTCTTCAATTAATTGCTCTCTCGAACAAGTTCTTCCCGATTTAGACCCTAAAGTAAAGAGCAGCTCAAATTCTTTTAACGGTAACGTAACCGTTTGTTCTCCAGATGTAACTTCGAATGTTTTACGATTTAATAATACATTTCCAACTTGAATCGATTGTGAAACTGTAATTTGGTAACGTTTCAATAATGCCTTTACTCTCACTACTAGTTCTATAGGGTCAAATGGCTTTACAAGATAATCATCTGTCCCAAGGTGAAATCCTTTTACTTTTTGTGATGTTTCCCCTTTGGCAGTTAGCATCAGAACCGGGATATCATAGTATTTTCTTAATTCAAAACATACATCAAATCCATCCATATTTGGCATCATGATATCAAGAATAACCATATCGACTTTTACGTCATCCATTTTCCGAAGTGCATCTACTCCATCAATTGCCTCATATGTTTGAAAACCTTCTCGTTCTAAAAATACAGAAACGAGTTCCCTAATGTGTGGATCGTCGTCTACTATTAAAATTTTAGGTATCAAAGGAACCATTTCCTTTCTACTTAGCATCTAATATATTTTTTTAAAATGCACCCTCTTTAATTTTCAATTGTTGCGTTGCAAACTCACGATACATATCATGCGTCTGTAATAATTCATCATGCGTACCACTACCTGTAAGATTCCCTTTCTCAATAAAGATAATTTTATCTGCATCTACAACAGTAGAAAGTCTATGCGCAATCACTAACGTTGTTCTGCCTTTCATTAAGTTATTTAACGCTTTTTGAACGACAGACTCAGATTTACTATCTAAGCTTGAAGTTGCCTCATCTAGCATAAGAATTTGCGGATTTCGAAGTAACGCTCGGGCAATGGCAATTCGCTGTCTTTGTCCACCAGAAAGCTTCACACCGCGTTCTCCAACTTCTGTTGCATAACCGTTTGGTAAGTCATGAATAAATGCATCAACATATGCCATTGCTGCTACTTTTTCAATTTCTTCATCCGTTACTTCGCCTTCAACACCGTAACAAATATTATCACGAATCGTTCCATCGATTAACGGACTATCTTGTGATACGTAACCGATTTGACGTCGCCATGACTGTAATGAATAACTCGTAATTGATTCTTTTCCTAATTTAATGGCACCACTAGTTGGCTCATAAAAACGTTCCAGTAATGAGAATAACGTTGTTTTCCCACTACCACTTGGTCCTACAATCGCTGTCACTTTTCCAGATTCAATTATGAAATCAATATTTTTCAAAACTTGCTCTTCTTCGTTATACTCAAAATGTACATTTTCAAGAACGATCGGCTGCTTAGCATTTGCCACTTTCACACCAGTTTCATGATCTTCTACTTCATATTCTAAAATCGTACTAATTCTTTCCGTTGCACCGATTGCCTTTTGAAATTGTGTAAAGAACATAGATAATTGACTCATCGGCATTATAATTTGAACTAAATACAAAATAAACGCTACAAGTTCACCAGTTGTTAATGCACCGCTAGAAACTCGCATCCCGCCATATCCTACGATAATAACAAGTAGTGCCATTAAAACAAACGACATAACTGGCGAAATTAATGCTTGCACTTTTCCTTCTTTCAAACCAAATTGTAATAACTTTTGTATACCTGTATTACCCGTTTCATATTCTCTTTTTTCTGTATTTGAAGATTTCACTAAACGAATTTCCGATAACACTTGCGTTAACACACTTGTAAAAGATGCCGTTTCATCTTGAAGCGCTTTTGAAATCTTATACATTTTTCGTCCAAGTGGAACTAAAATTAATACAGACAACGGAATAACCGTTAAAAGTAACGCAGTCATTTTCCAATCTAAAACAAATAATACAATTAACGATCCAACAATTGAAATACCACCTGTTAATAAGTTTGACAAATGCTCAGAAATTAACGTTTTCACAACACCTGTATCATTCGTCATACGGCTAATCGTATCACCTGTTCTATTTTGATCGTAATAAGATACCGGCAAGATAAGTACCTTTTTCCACAAACGTTCTCTTAGTCCCGCTACAATCTTCTGCCCAATATAATTTAGTAAATATATAGATAACCCTGCCGCAATAGTTTGCATTACAAAGAAAGCAACTAACCCAACAATTTGTCCTGCACTAATTGAAGAAAGCGAAAAATTATCTACTAATCCTTTTGTTAGCATGGGAATAAATAAACTCGCTCCCGTAGAAAGCAAACTCATTAATAATGCAAAAACTAAAATTCCTTTCGGAGGATTTGTATCTTGAATAAGGCGTAAAAACTGCCTCCAACTCCCTTTTTTCTTCATTTCATTTCTAACTTCCATTCCTGTTCATCTCCTCGTGTTAAACAAATCTGTTCTTTCTAAAATTAGAATACGATACAAATGTAAACTGAATGTAAACACACTTTTTCTATTTTTACAAAATATACATAAAAACTCATCTTTACAACAGATATAAACATCTGATATTATTACCTGGTACTTAATATTATTCTATGTAAATTATAAATAATTTACAACACGATATAAATCTCCAGTTAGTGAAAGGAGTATCCTTTTTGCAAACAAATATACATTCTGAAAAGGAAACAATTATTTTTATTCATGGGTTAGTTGGTAATCGTCGCGCCTTCAAAAAGGAGCAAAAACGATTTTCTGCCTCCTACAACATTATAACTTATGACTTATTAGGTCACGGTGATGATAAAGGAGAAGCAATCGACTTTTCATTACAGCGCCTCGTAGATCAATTATTAAACTTATATGAACAAGAAAATATTAAAAAAGCTCATATTTGTGCACTAAGTTACGGCTGTTACATCTCTACAATTTTTGCACAAATGCATCCAGAAAAAGTATTAAGTATTTGTCATATTGGAGGACATTACAATAACCCTTCTCGTTTATATAATGTATTTCAAAATTTTTGGGAGAAGCGAGGAGATGAATACTCTAAATGGCTCTCTCAATACGCAAATACTATTTTTCCAAGTGGTATACTAAAAGCAAATCCATTCGCAGTCATTTCAAGAAATATTTACTACCGTTTCGGATTACAATTACATTCATCCATAATTGCCCAGTCATTACGACATCGGTTAGAATTCGATTTAAAATCTAAATTAAAATCACTCCCTCACCCTATACTATGGGTAATGGGAGAGCATGATCATCTCTATAAATCTTGTCTATTTGATTTGAAATCTATTTTACCTAACGTTCTATACAAGGAAATACCTTTAGCAGGACATGCAGCGAACTTATTTCGTCCTAACTATTTCCACGACTTATATGATCGATTTTTAAATGGAAAGTTAAAATAAAAACTATTAAACTTCCAATTTATTCAACTATAAAAAGGCTTCCCAAGTTTCCTTGGAAAGCCTTTTCTCTATACGAAAAGTATATAAAACTACTTTTTCTTAGTATGCTTTTGTGTAACCTAAAATGTGCTTGCTCCAGTAAGAGTTACTTACAGAACTAATACGTACACCAGTTGCATCTGTTTCTGCACTAATGAACTGACCGTTTCCTAAGTAAACACCCATGTGAGAAGGACCTGATTTATAAGTATTTTGGAAGTATACTAAATCACCTGGTTGTGGATTGCTAGTTTTTGTTTTAGAGCTCCAGTATCCAGCAACTGTTTGACGAGCGCCTTTATGACCAGTTTGATTTAATACGTAGTGAATGAATCCACTGCAGTCAAAACCAGCAGGTGTTGTACCAGCAGTTCTGTATGGTGAACCATTTAAAGATCTAGCGAATCCAGCGATTGAAGATGTATCTCCACCTGTTGTTGGTTTTTGTACGTCTTTACCTGGTTGTTGAACGTTATTTGTAACGTTATTGTTATTGTTATTGTTATTGTTATTTGTAACGTTATTTACTCCGCCTTTTACAAACTTAACGAAGTCTGCACTTACGTAACCTGTGCGGCCGTTATGGTTAATTTTGTACCAACCATTTTCAGCGCCAGTAACGTTTAATACTTTACCATTTGTTACTCCACCGATTACAGCGTTGTATGTAGCTGGGCCTGTACGTACTTTTAAAGCACCAGTGTTAACAACATAAGAACCACCAGTTTGAACTGTTGTAGTATTGTTGTTTGTAGTTGGTTGTTGTGTTTCGTTAGATACAGCAGAACCACCTTTTGTTACGAAGTCTTTGCTTACGTATCCAGTTCCACCATTGAAGTTGATTTTAAACCAATCTTGTACTTCACCTACAACTTGTACTGTTTTACCTTTGTTTACAGAACCTAATACTGTATGAGATGTACTTGGGCCTGTACGTACGTTAAGTGAAGAAACGTTTACTGTGTAAGTACCTGTTCCTTGTTGAACAGTCGTTCCTGTTTTGCCACCAGTCGTTACGAAGTCACCACTTACATAACCTGTTTGACCATTTACGTTTACTTTGAACCAACCATTTTCTTGTCCAACTACTTGTAGCACTTGGCCTGATTTTACTTTAGAAATAACGTTATGTCCTGTACCAGCACCTGAACGAACATTTAATACATCAGCAGTTACTGTGTATTTTAATTCAGAAGTTGTTTCTACAGTTTTTGTTTCAGTTACAGTCGTTTGAGTTTGAGTTTGTCCATTAATTTCTTTTAGCGCTTCATTTGAAACTTGTGCATGAGCAGAATCCATTCCTGGAACTGCAACGCCAGCTACAGAAGCTGCTGCTAAACCTGCAATTACTTTTTTCATAAGTTGTCTTTACTTCCTTTCCCTACTATCCTCTTAAAAAAAACTTAAAACTTTAATACTTTACAATATTATCAAAGTAAAATATTCATCCAGTTCCATTTTTTAGCAAGAGTTTTATTTTTCACACAGAGTTCATTTTAAATGAACAAAGTGAAATCCGTGTGAACTTCATGTGAACTTTATCATTAAACATAGTGTTTTTGCAATGATTTTTTCAAATTTCTTGTATATCGCATAAAAATTCGACATTTCATTTAATATCTCAATATAAAATATCCCTTTTCTATCTTCTATGAAAAATTCTATTAACCTAATACAAACTACATTATGTATTTCCTTATAAAGCTCCTTACATAAAGTATACTTTCATCATGACAAAAATCACTCTATTAATCAATAGTATAATATTTTTAGAAAACTAATTTTCTATACTATCTACAATTTTGAAATAATTTGACGAATTGTAAGATTTATTTTATAAAAACCATTTCTCCTTTAAAGAAAGCACACACTATACCAATTGTTCTCTTTTTCTGATTATAGAATTTATAGGATAACCATAGTATTATATACATATCCTAATAAAAAGAGGAGGCATATTTGTGAGACATATAATAGATGATCCTATACAAAAAAATATAGAGCTGTACTATGCTTTTATTCAATTCGTTTCAATGATAACATTACAAAAAATATCAGTTGTTGAAACACGTAAAGATGAATTGAAAAATCAGATAAAAAATGAAGGACAAAAAAAACCTTATTACTTATAAAAAAAGGCGAACAGGTTATATTCCTGTTCACCTTTTATCAAATTATTTATAAATTTTTACACGGTTTTCTAACGATTGGAATTCTTTTTCACCAGCCTGTACTACCGGTTTACCAAATGGCATTTGCGCAGTGAGTTTCCAATTTCCTGGAACATCCCACTCTTTTCTCACTTCTTCATCAATTAGCGGATTGTAATGCTGTAACGTAGCACCAAACCCTTCAATTTCTAAAGCTGTCCAAATTGCAAATTGTAACATTCCTGATGATTGCTGAGACCAAGTTGGGAAATTATCTTTATATAATGCAAAGTTTGCTTGAAGGCCTTCCACTACTTCACTGTCTTCAAAATATAAAACCGTCCCATAACCACTTTTAAATGCATTCATTTTTTCTTCAGTAGGTGCAAAGTTATTTTCAGGTACAATTTTTCTTAACGTTTCTTTCGTAATATCCCATAATTTATCATGTTGTTCTCCTAATAAAACAACAACACGAGCACTTTGAGAATTAAAAGCTGAAGGTGTATGTTTTACAGCATGATAAATCACTTCTTGAATTTTCTCATCAGAAACTACTTGCTCTTTACTAATTGCATAAATAGATCTTCTGTCTTCAATTGCTGAGTAAAAATCTTTTGCCATCATAATTCCCTCCAATTTTCAATTGAGGCTATTTCATATGTATACATCATATTACGCCCCTCAAACTTATTATTAATAAGCTTATAACTTTATAATATCACAGCAACAAATAAACTCAAATGATAACACTTGTATTTAGAATCTTTTGCCTTTTTAAAGTTAAAATAAAAAGACTGTTTATTGTTATCTAAAATTAGTAACAACAAACAGCCTTACTTATGTAGCGATCTAGATTGGTATTTTACTTACTTAATTAACTAATCCAAATGCATACGACATTAACTTATTCGTCTCTGTAAAACGTTTTGTTTTACTTGAGGTCCCCATGACTACTGTAATAATTCTGTTATCACCTTGCTTGGCAGTCCCAGTAAAACAATATCCTGCACTATCTGTAAATCCTGTTTTTAGTCCGTCCATTCCTTCTATATATAAACTTTTATTATTTTTGTTTAACATGTCGTTTGTGCTTATAACATTAATATTATTAAATGCTAGCTGACTTTGACGCAAGTGAGTCACTTCTAATATTTCCGGATAATCTTTTATAAGATGATACGCCAATTGTGCTACATCAGCAGCCGTCATTTTTGTTTCACTTCCATCTGGCTCTTGTAATCCAGAAGCATTTGCAAATTTAGCATGTTCCGACATTTTTAACTGTTTCGCTTTTGCATCCATAAGCTGAACGAAATCTTTCTCCGATTTTGCCATATGTTCTGCTAAAGCCACAGCTGAATTATTAGCTGACTCAATCATTAATGCATGATATAAATCTTTAACAGTTAATGTGTCATTAACTTGTACTGGGATTCTCGCTCCCTCTGTTTGTGCCGCCTTCGCACTCATTTTAACTGGATCTTCCCAGCGAACTTTCCCGTTATGTATACTCTCTAGTAGGAGATACGCTGTCATCATCTTAGACATACTAGCCGGTGCAAAAGCTTCATTTTCATTATATTGATAAATAATATCTCCATCACTCGCATCGATAATCATAGCTGCTTTTGCATTAATTTCTGGTGGGATGTACTTTGGCGGGACTACTTTTTCAGAAAATCCTGCTTTAGGTAGTTCTGCCACTTGCAAAGGTTGTCCCTCTACATTTGCTACGCTCTTTTGATTTCCTTGGAATAAGAACCAACATACCCCTAAAATAATGACTAATAGGACTGTCATCCTTCCCCATTTTAACCGATTCATTTCAAAACTCCTTTAGCAAACCTTTTATACACTCACATTTAACCTTAACAACAATTCCTTTATACAGTCAAGGCAAAAAGGTATGTTTATTCATATACAGCAATGATTATTTTAATTTATTTATGGTAAACTTACAATATTGAAACGTAAGAATATTCAATAATAAATTCTCGTAAATAAAGGAAACTTTAATCAGCCCCACCAATCGGGCTTTTACGGGCAGCCCGCCCCCCACCTAACTTCTTCGCTTTCACTGAATTTTGAGGTGGGGATCTTACTGCACAGCAAATAGCGGGATAAACTATTTAATAGAAGGGATTCATTCAAATGCTACTTCCAAAATCATTGCAATACGGAGACACAATTGGGATCTATTCCCCTTCTTCACCAGTAACTTACACTTCTCTAAAAAGATTTGAACGAGCAAAATCTTACTTACAACAGAAAGGGTTTCATATATTAGAAGGTTCATTAACAGGTCGATATGATTTTTATCGTTCTGGTAGTATACAAGAGCGCGCTGAGGAACTAAATGCCTTGATAAGAAATCCTAATATTTCTTGTATTATGTCAACAATTGGTGGGATGAATTCAAATTCACTATTACCTTATATTGATTATGATGCTTTTCTAAATAACCCTAAAATAATGATTGGATATTCAGATGCAACTGCTTTATTACTAGGAATTTATGTTAAAACAGGAATTCCTACATTTTATGGGCCAGCTCTCGTCCCTTCCTTTGGCGAATTTGAACCTTTTGTTAATTGCACATACAAATATTTTGCAGAAACTTTACTACATGATCAATCTCTTCCTTATCATATAAAACAACCATTATTTTGGTCAGATGAATTTATTAATTGGGAAAAAAAGACGAAGGAGAAAGAACTTCGACCAAACAATTGGATTTCAGTAATTGATGGAAAAGCTACTGGGCGTATTATTGGCGGGAATTTAAACACGATACAAGGAATTTTTGGTAGCCCCTATATGCCACATATTCAAGAGGGCGATATTCTCTTTATTGAGGACAGTTCAAAAGATGCAGCTACTATCGAAAGAAGCTTTTCATTCCTTAAAATTAACGGTGTATTCGATAAAATTTCAGGTATCATTCTTGGAAAACATGAGCAATTTGATGATTGTGGTACAAATCGAAAACCTTTTGAAATACTATTAGAAGTACTTCAAAATCAAAGAATTCCTTTTCTAGCCGACTTCGATTGTTGTCATACACATCCAATGATTACCATGCCTATCGGTGTTCAAGTAGAGTTAGATGCAACAAATAAAACGATACATATTGTAGAACCTTGGAAAAAATGAATGCATGGCTTCTATTGTTTTACAATAAAAGCCATGATACTATATACTTTGGAATGTGAAAGATTAAACAAAATACGTTCCAATATCTATCATTAGAAAAATTAGGTATAAATATATATTTATATGCAAAAGAGAGTGAATAAATGAAACCAACTATTAAAAATTATGTATTTTTACATGTAGCTTTTTTGATATATTCTATCATTATGGTTTACATGAAATGGGCAGCTCAATTTCCAATTGCTTCAATCTCATTTTTTATTGCTTATTTCGGACTAGTTGTACTTTTATTCGGATATGCAATTTTATGGCAACAAGTAATTAAACATTTCGAAATTTCAAAAGCATATTCACATCGCGGGATTATTATACTATGGTCAATGCTTTGGTCAGTATTTCTATTTGGAGATACGATTCAGTGGAATCATTTACTTGGTGCAGCTATTATTATCGTCGGAATTGTGGTGGTGACAAAAGATGAATAGTTATATGTTATTATTTATTTTCGGGATAATTTTAGCTAATTACTCACAAATATTATTAAAAAAAGCTACTTTACAACAATACGATTCTAGAATAAAAGAATATGTGAATCCTTATGTTATTATCGGCTACTCTTTATTTGTACTTAACGCTGGATTAAATGTAATCGCCATGAAGGGCATGGAATTAAAACAAGCATCAGCATTAGAATCCTTAAGTTATATCATCATATTAATTTTCGGTTGGTATTTCCTAGGGGAAAAAATAACGAAACGTAAACTCATCGGTAACATGATTATTATCGTTGGTGTAATCGTTTATTGTATCCAATAGTAAAAAGCTCCGTTTATCACAAACGGAGCTTTTTACTATTGACCTAAATTTTGCACCTTATCTTTCAAATCTCGAACTTGATCTACCGTCTGCATAAGCTCTGAGTTTTTAAATTGCTCTACATCCACTTTCCCTTCTTCTATCTTTGTCATCGCCGTATCAATTAACGTATTTAACTTTTCGTTATATCCGACGATTTGTTGATGAAGATCCTTTGCTACATCAGGTGGCGTTAATTCATTGAATGCGGGTATATCTTGTTTAATTTCACTAAGCTTCGTTTCTAATTCTTTTCGAGCCTCACTATCATTAACGGCCTTTTCTGCTAATGCTGGTGCATCATTTGCAAATGCACTTATTTCATTTACATAGTCTGTCGCCTTTTGAGCATAATCTATCGAGTTCTTTCCTTCCTCCACTATTGAACATCCCATTAAACCAATTGAAACTATAAATACTAATAAAATTGATTTTATTTTCATTTTAGACTCCCTTCGTCTTTATAATTGTCTGTAGTTTTCTCTATACATAACTTCTAGCTAAATTGTTTATAACCTTTTTCAAATAGCTATTTATCCTCTTACATGCCCTATTATCGTTACAACATCTATTTCTATATGTACGCTTATAATATCTTCAATTATATCCATATATCCTTGTCCTATAGCTGTTCCATAGTGTAATGTAAGCCCCTTCTTTTCATACACTGACTTTGGCACTGAAAAAATAAATCTCCTCAAGTTTCTTTCATCAGCTGGTTCCATAATTAATACAATCCCATCCTCATCAAACATATACGCTCGCCCTCCAACTTTACATTCACTATGGCTCAGTATTGCCTTGGTCAGCAAAATTTAAAACATAATAAGTTAAGATACACTCTGCTCTATCATAAAGTGAAACTTTAATTAGCCCTCACCAGTCGAATCTTTACCGGCAAATAGCGGGATAAAAATAAAAAGCATTCATTCTTTTTTGTTAAGAATGAATGCTTTTTAAAAAATCAATTTCTAACTCTAGCATCTTTTTTTGACGAGGTTTTACTTTCCTTACGGGAACTCCAGCGTAAATATACCAATCATCTAAACTCTCTTTTACCATACTCATCGCGCCGACTGCCGTACCTTCTCCTACAGTTACATTTGGAAAAACAATAGAATTAGCACCAATAATCACATGTTTTTTTAAAATAACTTTTTCTGCTTTCACATCCCTATATTGATTCGGGACGGTTGGCCCCATTAATGTATTTCCACTGAAATCATCAAGTACTGCATATACAATTGTTTTAGCTGAGATGTTTGCAAAATCATGCATTTCAATCCCAACTTCCCCTCCATATAACGCTGTATACGCTGATATGTGCGAATAACTTCCAATTGTGATTTTGCCACTTAAAATGCAAAAATCATCAATTCTTACATGATTACCAATTGATATAGCACCCGGATTATATATACTTGCTTTTTTACTAATCAATACATTTTTCCCAACAGATAAAAACCCAATTTTCTTTAGTTCTTCTTGACTATAAAAACTATTCATCTACCAACACCACCTTCTGCTCTAAACAGATTACAATTTGCTCCACTAGTTCTTTCGTCATTCCTTCCCATAAAGGTAAACTTACGATTCGTTTAGCTATTTTATTCGTTTTTGTTAAATCTGTAGACTTATATTTTCTAAAAAGAACTTGTTGGTGGCAAGATGGTGAAAAGTATAATCTAGCTTCTATTTTCTGTTTTTTCAGTTCTTCTATTACTTGTATGTTGCGAACTTCTTCTGGACAAATGATAGGCATAAATTGGTGAATAACTGCTTCTGTCTTTTGGACTTTCCACCCTTTTTTCATTAACCCAGTATTTTGTAACAACTGTTTATACCATTCAGAAATACGGGTGCGTTCTTTTAATTTTTGATCCCACTTTTTTATAGTCGCAATCCCAATAGCTGCTGCGTATTCAGACATTTTACAATTAAACCCCATCATCGTGCATTCACGATTTTTATCAAATCCGAAATTCCCCATTCTTTTAATACGTTGTATATCTTCTTCGTTTTTACTATATATGAGCCCTCCTTCACCAATTCCGAACGGCTTTGTTGCATGAAAGCTATATACGATCATTCCACTAAAATCTTGACCGTAATGCATCCCTCTATTCATTAATCCAAATCCCGGTGCCGCATCTACGACAACCGGAATCCCCTTCTTCTCTAATTCTTCATATTCTTCTAAGTTCATCCATGATCCAAAAGTGGCGTACGGGACAACAATCGCAACCTCTTCTTTTAATTCTTCTATCTTATCCAAAAGTACCGTTTTATCCATATACCAATCATCTATTGAAATATCAATAAAGTAAGGTTCCAATCCACACCAAATAGCGGCTAAGGCAGTCGCAGGGAATGTAAAGCTAGGCATGAGAGCATACTTTCCCTTTCTTCTTTTCTTTAGTTGAATAGCCGCCATTAACCCTAACGTTGCGTTTGCTACTGTTGTAACAGCTCCCCTGTTTTGAAAAAATACCGACATAATTGTTTCCTCAAAACGTTGATTTATAGGTCCATAATTCGTATATATGTGAGATGTATCAATTTCCTTCAATTCGTCCAAATACTCAATTACAGGTACAGTTGAAGCACGTAAAAAAGGAATATTCTCCATATCTATCTATTCCTTCCTATCATTTTCGGACAATATAGAGCATATCTGTTTCAGATAATCCAAATTTCCTAGCACTTTTCATTCCTTGTTTTTCCGCTATGTTATATAATTCCACCTTAAATCCTGCATTCATTAATCGTTGAATAAATCCCGATTGATTATAAATTCTCACATGATCTTCTTGACCAAAAGCTAATTTCCTCAATTGTGGTGTTACAATTAATTCATTCTCTACAATAAAATCTACATTCATTACGATTGGTACTTGAATAATTCCCCATCCATTTGGCTTTAACACTCTATATAACTCTCGCATTGCTTTGTCATCATCAGGAACGTGTTCTAACACATGGCTACATAATATTACATCAAAGGTATTACTATCATATGTAATCCTTGTAACATCAATTTCCTTCATTAATGGATCCTTTGGTTCTAAGTCACCACATACGTACGTAATATTTTTATACTCGTTAAACCAATCTCTTAACTTCGCTTCAGGTGCAATATGAAGCATAGTATAGTTTCTATTTAACAAGTCTGTTTCCGTTTCAATGTATGTACGATACAATCTTTCACGATCCATCGAATTACAAACTGGACATATCCCTGTATCTTTATTCCACATCTCAAATTTATATTTCGGAAAATCATAATGTGCTGGCCAAGGTGAAAATTTTTCAAATTGTTGATTGCAATATTGACAATAACAGAATTCTTTCTCAAACATGTGAGCAACTAATTTGTGTAACCCTTTTTTTATCTTTTCATTATAAATTTGATCTATTTCGCCGTTTCTTACTGCATCCTTAACTATAAATCCCGCATTTTCTAAACAATAAGATAAACTCTCTTTATACTCACTTTCAGAACTTAAAAATCCACTATTATATGCATCTATAATTAATTCAATCCACTCTTCAATTGTCATTAACATAAAATGCATTTGTTTTTGATTTTGTCCACTATGTTGTCTAAAATAACTAAGAGGTTCTTGTATATAAACTACTTTTCCTTTTCTCATCATATCTATCCAAGTTGCAATATCATTAATAGCAGAATAAGCCTTTCCTTTAAAATACCCAAACTTACCTTCAAACAAATCCCGATTAAACAAAACAGTTGTCGGCTCACCAACTATATTTTTTAAGTTTTTTAACATATAATTCCCTAATTCTTTTCCTTCAAAAAGTGTTGTTTCTTTCGCGATTTTCATATTCAATGTTGAAGGTGGTAATATCTCTCCATTCTCATCAATCAGTTCACGATATGACGTCACAAATGAAATGTTTTCTAATGCCAAAAAGTATTTCATCATTCTCTCGATCTTTTCATGATGAAATAAGTCATCATCTAATAAAAAGTTTATATAATCCCCATTCGCAAGTTCTATACACTTATTAAAGTTTTCAGCAACTAATGGCGTTTCATTTTTAACATATGTAATACACTCATATTCACGTAAGTACGGTTGAATCATAACATTGACTTCATTATTTGTACTGTCGTCAGAAATAATAATTTCTATATTTTCATATGTTTGATTCAGAGCACTGTTGAGCGCTAATTCCAAGTAATAAGGTCTATTGTATGCAGGAATAAGTATACTTACTTTCGGTAAAGAAGAATTATTATTTATATGCTGTTTTTTCTTTTCTATATTTATTTTCTTTCCTCTAATTTTTTGGTAATAGTCTAATGTATATAATATCGATGATGGAACTATCCTTCTTGCATAATCTAGAAAATTAGTTATCGCTTTGTCTAAATCTTTTTCGTTGGATAAGAAACCATATTTTTCTCCCGCTATAATACTGTGTGAAAAATCTTCTAACCCATCCATTATTTTATTAGATTCATTTAACTGTTGATCTGGATGTAATCGAAAGTAACTAAGTGTCTCTGCTATATATACTGCTTTTCCTTCACTTAATAAAGATAACCATGAAGCTATATCTACATTACATAAATACCGCCTCTTATCAAAAATCCCATACGGTTCTTGTAACTCATTTTTACGAAATAAAACTGTTGTTGGTTCTCCAATATAATTTTTTTGATCCACAATTACCTTATTTCCTAATTCTATTCCCTCTATAATCGTATCCTCTTCAAATAAACGGACAGTTGAATAAATATGTCGTAGTTCTTTCCCTTTATCATCAATTACTTGACGATGAGATGTTACTAGCTTAATTTCATTATCTAGATCATTGAAAAAATACTTCATCATCTTTTCAATTTTATTCACATGAAATATATCATCATCCATTAAAAAATTTATATACTCACCGTTCGCTTCATGAAATAACATTAGCGCATTTTCAAATTGTCCGAGAGTTGATCTGTTTTTTATATAAATAATATTTAAATGATCACATAAATATTTTTGTAACACCTTTTCTGTTTCGTCATTCGTGCTGTCATCTCCAACTATAATTTCTATATTAGGGTACGTTTGTTCTAACACACTACATAACGCCTTTTCAAAGTAGTGAGGACGATTATACGTAGGAATTAACACACTTACCAACGGAAGTTGCTCTACGACCTCTTCAATTCTTTCAATACGATTTCTCATTTTAACTCTCTCACCTCTTCGCATATTATTTATATACGCGACACAAAAATCACATTACTTTAACTGTATGGAGCCTATATACTTTTATGCAAACATGAAACAAAATATCATACTTTTCGTTCCTGAATAAACATATTTAATAACGCGGACATTTTATTTGCACCTTTTTTATTCATATGATCACTATCATAAAAATCATCCTCACAAAATAATGGCGAATCAAATAGATCTATGATTTGAAAAGAATATTGAGTTTGAAACTCATTTATAACTTTATAAAAATCTTCTTTTAATTTCTTACTACTACAATTGAAATAATGTGAAGTAACAGGGAATACAACAATTAATGGCTTTATATCGTTTTTTAATAGTAATTCTAAATATTTCTTAAAAATCATTTTATTTTCAACTAAAGTATGAGGATACGCCAATTTAGCGTGTGAAGCTGCTCTTATTTTCCCGTGTTCTTCAAAAGGAATGTAAAGAGGAGTAGTATTCCATTCAGCATTTATCCAAGGCAGTACCAATGATTCATCTTTTAGTTCATCTAATAAAATATATTCAAAATGCAAATTAAAAATAGAAAGAAGTGGTTTCGGAGTATTTAGATGTGAGAATCCATCAGTGGGTAGAGGAGAATGAACTACAGTATGATGACCATCTTGAAACAATGGATAATATACTTTGTGAATTCTATATGATTCAGATGATAACGACATATCAAAGAAAAACGAAAAATAGGCTATTCCTATTAAACAATATTGAAATGAATGAGTGTTTGATAGAAGTTGTGACGCTATTAAATAATCATAGTATAGATCTTGCGATGGAAGTGTTAATTTTATTGACTTTTTTGAGAGGAGCTCCGTACTTATACCACAATGTGGATAAGACAAACCGGTAGCAAACAATTCATACGTCGGATCACTCTTTGCTTTTTTCATAGAAATGTATAAAGACATAAGCTCTGGATTTATTTGATAGATAGAAATTAATTTATCCTTCCATTCATACATGTATTTTGTTAAATTAATAATTTTTGAACTTTGCACGCCCCTATTTATCAAGTCATTTGTAAGTTTTTCTGCTTCCACTCTCCAAATGACTATATATTGAAAAGAATTTTCTATTCGAACAACATCTGAAACGTCTACAACATGAACTATTGTTTTACATTTATTTTTGTCTAATGTATTTCGAATCCTCTCCCCGGATAATTCATCACTTAAAACAATGATTTTATACTGCTCCTTCATGTACATCCCCTCCATTATATGTATAATATGAAATTCATTTTTAATTCGTAACAATCATATACACCTGCAATCTAACAAAAAAATAGCTCCACCATTAGGCGTAGCTATTTTTACAATTATTGCTTATTCAAATCATATTCCTTTATCTAACTCATAAAGTTTACGATACTTTTCATTTTCTTTCAGAAGTTGTTTATGACTACCTTGCATGACAATTTGGCCACGATCAAGGAATATAACTTCGTCTACATGTTCTATTCCTACAAGATGGTGCGTAATCCAAATAACCGTCTTTTCTTCCGTTGCAGAAAACATTGTTTCAATTAAAGACAATTCTGTTTTCGGATCTAAACCGATAGTCGGTTCATCAAGTACAATGATGGGTGTTTCTTGCATAAGAGTTCTAGCAAAAGCAACCCTTTGTCTTTCACCACCAGAAAACCGCTTTCCCATTTCATGCATTTTTGTTTGTAATCCGTCCGGAAGAGAAGTAATATGTGAAGCTAATTGTACTTTCTCTAAAGCTTTCCATATCTCTTCATCCGTCGCCTCTGGTTTGCCAATTCGTACATTATTTCCAATTGTCGTATCAAACAAATGGGGCTTTTGATTTAATACAGAAATATATTTAGATAAAAGATTCGTATGAGCTCGTTCACCATTCAATACAACTTGGCCGTTTACTGGGCTTAACGCCCCTGTTAACAATTTTAGTAAAGTAGATTTCCCTGTCCCACTTCTGCCTAAAATAGCAATTTTCTTCCCTGCTTTTATTTGTAATGATACGTCTTTTAATACAATCTCATTACTATCTGGATAACTATACGATACGTGATTCAGTTCAATATCTACATGTCTTGGTTCAACGTAATCATTATCTCCATACAAATCCATTTTATCATGTAAAACAATATCACTTTCTACGCCATTAAGACGATGGGTAGATTCTACATACGACGGGATTCGATCGATGGCATCTGCAATAGGAATAAGCGCATTCGTTACAGATAAAGTCATTAATACGAAAGCTGCGATAACTGTAGGAGCAATTTGCTCACTTGCCGCTTCATTTCCAGTCCATATAATCATCGAAATAACTACAATACCTACTACTGATTGAATGATACTGTCCCGAATATGATACCAGCGTTTCACTCTCTTTTCGATTTTTAACAACTGATCATTTTGTTTTACATACTCATTAATAAATTCACCTTTACGACCACTTGCCTGCCAATCAGATAATCCAAAAACAGCATCCGTCAGTTGTTGATACAAACGGCTTCTGCCTTGCTTTAAAGTAACATGGTGTTTCTTCGTCAAAAGTAATGATACAAATGGAAGAAGAAACACGATAATAGCTAACATACAACCTACAATAAGTGCAAACACAAGGTCAAATGCACCGATAACAAGTACGAAGATACTATAAACAACTAGCGCTAATATACTAGGAAATATTGTACGTAAATATAGGTTTTGCAAATGCTCTATATCTTCGGATAACACTCCTAACATATCACCCGTTTGAAATCGAGAACGGAAAAATAACGCCTGTGGTTCTACTATTCTATATAGCTTCGTTCTCATTTTTTCTAATATACGTAGTACGACATCATGTCCGACTAAGCGCTCTATATAATGAAACACAGCTTGCCCTATACTAAACGCTCTTGTTGCAACAATAGGAACATATACAGCCATTACATTTTCTGGTCTAAGGGCAGATTTTGAGATTAAATAACCTGAAATAAAAAGTAACATCGCTCCTGAACTAACTCCAAGAAGACCAAGGAAAATAGTTAAAGTCATTCTACCTTTATTTTGTTTTATATAAGGTTTAACCCAGTTACTCATTTCTCTCCCCTCTCTTCCCTATGAAAATGTAATGTCTCACTCTCTAAAAGTTCTTCATACGTCCCACTTTCTTTCATTTCCCCTTTATTTAAAATAAGGATATGGTCCATTTGTTTCATCCAATGTAGACGGTGAGTTGCTAAAAATACTAACTTTCCATTAAATAGACGTAACATCGCTTGCTTTATTTCAAATTCGGTTTCAATATCAAGATGTGCCGTAGGCTCATCTAATAAAATGATTGGTTTTTTACTTAAAAGTGCACGCGCCATAGCTACACGCTGTTCTTGTCCGCCACTTAGCATACGTCCACCTTCCCCAATTCTTTCGTGCATCCCATTTGGAAGTGATGTAACGAGTGAACGAAGGCCGACTTCATTAATAACTCTTTCAACTTCTTCATCTGTTGCTTTTGTTTCATAAAAACGAATGTTATCCTTTAATGAAAGCGGAAAAATATAAGGTTGCTGCGGAATGTAAGCAATATTTTTTTGCCAATCTTCACGAGTAGATCCATCAACTTCTAGACCATTTACTAACATCTTTCCACTCGAAGGAGATAAAAACCCGGCTAATACGTCGATTAACGTCGATTTCCCCGCACCACTTTCACCAATAACACCAATAGCACCGTTACCTTCCCAAGTAAAATTAATCCTTTCTAATATAGCCTTCTCAGATTCAGTATTATTAACTTTGATATCTTGTAATTTCAAGCTACTAGAGGCATTCCATACTATATCTTCATTTAAATCTTTCTTTTCTATTCCTTTTTGTTGTTGCAAAATCTCTTCTATTTGCTCCATCGCAATTTGTCCATCTAATGTCGCATGATAATTTGCTCCCACTTGTTTAATCGGCAGAAAATATTCCGGAGCTAAAATCAAAATTGTAAGGGCTGGTAATAGTATAATCGTTCCATCTATTAAGCGTATCCCTAATCCGACTGCCACAAACGCGATTGATAAACTCGTAAAGAAATCTAATGCAAAAGAAGAAAGAAAAGCAACTCGCAAAGTACGCATCGTTGCTTTTCTATATCTTTTACTTACTTTTTCAATCTTTCCTTCGTGCTGTTCACTTTTCCCTAAATACTTTAATGTTTCTAAACCTTTTAACGTATCTACAAAATGGTTCGAAAGTACACGATATATCTCATACTGACTATCTGCCATTTTTTGCGCTGCTAATCCGAGAAGAATCATAAATATGATCACGATAGGAATCGTTACAACTAAAATGATTCCAGACTCAATATCTAGCGTAAAAACATATAGTACAATTAGACCTGGAACGATACTGCTTCTAATCATTTTAGGAATCGTTAATTCAATATATGTTTTAAATTTCTCAATCCCCTCAATTGATAAGGTAACCAGATGACCAGTTCCAACCGTTTGAACATACCTTGGACCTAATGTGAAATATGCCTCTATCAATTGTTTTCTTAGTAACGACCCTGTTTTTTCGGCAAAACGTTCCACTAATATTTGTGATGTTCGAACTACTATGTGACGCGCTGCAAACGCGATACCAAAATAAACAATTTCACTTAATATTGTTTGTACTGTCTCTCCATGAAATAAAAACGTAATAGCTCGTGCTAAAAAGATTGTTTGCGCAATAATACTAAAAGCTTCTAAAATACTAATAATCGTTAACGCTACATATAAAATACGGCTACCGGGATAAGACGGAAGTCCTCTTTTTCTTTTCATTAGTACTCCAAATCGTTGTCTGACTTAACAGGTTGTCTAAATACATAATAACTCCATATTTGACTTCCGATAACGAAAGGCAAAATAGCAATCGCAAAGTAAGTCATAAGTTTTAATGCATAAGCTCCTGATGCTGCGTTGTAAATTGTCAAATCATTCATTGCTCCTAAAGAGCTAATCATAACACGTGGGAACATACCGATAAATACACTCGCACTTAGTAAAATGATTGTTAAACTCGTCATAAAGAAAGCCCAACCATCTCTTCTTCTTTTATTTAATAAAGTGGACACTAATAGTGCTACAAAAGCTCCGATTGGTACCATAATCCATTCTGTTCCATGAGCAGTGAAAATGTCGGTTTTCCATAACCCCACACCAGCAAAAACAAGAAGTGTAATTAATGAAAATGGTGCAATTTTTATTGCAGCAATTCGTGCACGTTCTCTCAATTTACCAGTTGTACGTATCGTAAGAAATTGTAATCCGTGAACAATACATAGTAGGAGAAACATTACTCCCCCAAGTAACGCAAATGGATGAAGTAATTGCAGGAATCCACCTACAACATTTTTACTCTCATCAATAGGTACACCTACCATAAAGTTTGCAATCGCAACTCCCCAAAGGATAGGAGGTAACATACTTCCAATAAACATCCCCCAATCCCACGCACTCTTCCATTTATGATTATCTATTTTCGCACGAAATTTAAAGGAAACACCTCTTAAAATTAAAGCAAGAAGCATAAATACAAACGGAATATAAAAACCACTAAATAAAGTTGCATACCAGTGCGGAAATGCCGCAAACATGGCTCCACCAGCACAAACAAGCCATACTTCATTCGCGTGCCAGAACGGTCCTATTGTATTTAAGTAAACTCGTTTTTCAAAATCATTCTTTCCTAAAAACCTCGAAACCATTCCTACCCCAAAGTCGAAACCTTCCAGTACGAAGAATCCAACAAATAAGATTGCAATAACTAAAAACCATAACTCATTAAGAGATAACATACTCTTCCTCCTTATCAAATGGATCATGGCTTTGATAATCCTTTTTCGTTTTCTTATTCGTGTGGCCCTTAATGGTACGAACAAATAAGTACACACAAATTCCACCCATAATTAAATACATTGATGTGAATGAAATAAGTGAGAATAATACTTCACCGAATGTTACATTTGGTGATACAGCATCTTCTGTTTTCATTACACCAAATACAACCCAAGGTTGACGACCCATTTCAGTCATAATCCACCCTACTGTATTACCGATGAATGGAAGAGAAATTGCATACACCATTAATTTTAAATACCACGTTTTTTCAGCTAAACGATCTTTTCTTGATAAGAACCATCCGTAAGCTCCTAGAAGAAGCATGAATGTTCCACTCATTACCATCGCTCTAAAACTCCAAAACATTGTATGCACTGGAGGAATATAATCCCCAGGTCCATATTTTTCTTCATATTGTTTTTGAATTTGATTCATCCCTTCAACTTGACCGCTAAACTTATCATACGATAATAGACTTAGCATATAAGGGATTTGAATTTCAAACGAATTTTCTTTCTTCTCTGTATCAATTTTCGAAAATACTGTAAATGGCGCTGGATCCTCACTTGTATTCCATAGTGCTTCAGCTGCCGCCATCTTCATTGGATGTGTCTTAATTAATTGTTGCGCTTGTGCATGACCGAAGAATAATACAAGCGCCGTTGTAATTGTTCCAACAATGATAGAAATGCGGAAAGATTTTTTAAATACTACAGTTTCTTGTCCTTTTGTAATTTTCCATGCACTTACACCCGCAATAAAGAATGCACCTGTTGCAATTGCTGCTGTAATTGTATGCGGGAATTGTACCCATAGTTGTGGGTTTTGAATAATGGCTAAGAAATCATTCATTTGTGCACGACCATCAGCTGCCATTTCATACCCGACAGGTGACTGCATAAATGCACTTGCAGTTAAAATCCAGAATGCTGATAACATCGTTCCAATTGAAAGGAGCCAAATACACATTAAGTGAATTCGCTTCGGTAATTTATCCTCACCGAATACCCATAAACCTAGGAATGTAGACTCAATGAAAAATGCCAGTAATCCTTCAATTGCAAGCGAGGGACCAAATACATCACCTACAAAACGTGAATACGTTGACCAGTTCATACCAAACTGAAATTCTTGTAAAATACCTGTTACTACACCTACTGCAAAGTTAATAAGGAATAATTGCGTCCAAAACTTTGCCATCTTCTTATATACTTCTTGCCCTTTTACCACATACAACGTTTGCATGATCGCAATAATAAAAGCTAAACCAATTGACAGCGGAACAAAAAAGTAATGGAAAATCGTTGTTGATGCGAACTGTATTCGTGCCAATTCGAGCGTTTCCATACTAAAATCACTTCCTTCATAGTTTTTATAATAAAAGTTAATTGAGCAATCTTATCAAACTCAATTATTAAGAAATACGAAAAGACAAAAACATTTTGTATGTATTGTCGAAAAATATGAAGTTTCAGTTTTTCAAACTATTGCAATGCTAATTTTTACCTTTTCACTATTTCTGTAGTGTTTTATTCGTTAATCGAATTGTATAATATACCTGCATAGTAAATTCAGGTTATTTTTGACGTATTATTGACATCATTTTGTCTGAAATATGTCTTTTGTCATTTTTTTGAATCAGATTTTTTTCATTAGCAAAATGTGTTTTTTCAATATACTTCTTACTTTTATATCTATAAAACAATCGTTTTTTCTTCATACACTTGACTTTCAACCGAAAAAATGTCCTCGAAACTACCCTCGATAAATGCTTATTTTTTGTCAAGAGAAAAATGTATTTTCAAAATTCAAACTCGAAATAATGTTATTCAAAAATAGAAAACAACTTCCCTCTCCCTCGACTAAAAGTTCATTTTTTTGTCATTTTTCTATAACAAATAAAAAACTGAGAGTCAATTAGACTCCCAGTTTTTTTATTTATTTTGCTGTATGTTTTCTAACGGCTGGTAATATTTCAGTAGCAATTAATTCAATATTTTTCTCAATTTTATCAAATGGTACACCGCCAAAATCAATTTGTGCCATAAAGCGTTGTTGGCCAAACAATTCATATTGGTAAAGCATTTTCTCAATGATTTGTTGTGGGCTACCAACCATTAAAGCATCACGGTAATCTATTGCATTTGTAAATTGCTGTTTCGGATACCCACCACCGCGCAGTGTAAGCATACCAGCATTAATGTGAGGATAATATTCACTAAGTGCATCTTGTGAATTTTTTGCCGTATAAAATAAACTCGTTGTCGCAACTGGTAAACTAGCTGGATCAAATCCACTTTGCTGAGCAGCCTCGCGGTAAGCATCTACTGACACTTTAAAGTTAATTGCTGGACCACCAAGTGTTGTTATCATCATTGGCACACCTGCACGTCCTGCTTTAATTGCACTAGCTGGTGGACCTCCAACTGCACGCCAAATTGGTAAGTTATTATTTTTCGCTCTTGGAATAACCGATGCATGTGCGAGCGGTGCTCTGAACTGTCCATTCCATGTTACATGTTCCTCGTTATTAATTTTTAATAAAAGATCCATCTTCTCTTCAAATAATTCTTCATAATCATTCACGTCATAACCAAGTAAACTATATCCTCCAATACGAGATCCACGACCAGCTACGATTTCAGCACGACCATTAGAAATCAAGTCAATGGTAGCGAAATCCTCATATACTCGAACTGGGTCAGATGTACTTAATATCGTTGCGGAACTTGCAATTTTTATATTTTTCGTAGCTTGCGCGACCGCACCTAAAATAACTGTATGAGCTTGCGTTGTAAAATGCGTTTGATGACTTTCACCTACAGCAAACACATCAAGCCCTGCCTCATCTGCTAACTTAGCTGTTTCAATTAGTTCGTGAATTCTTTTTTCTGGCGTAACTTTCTCCCCATTATGTGGATTTAATACATGATCGCCAATTGAATATAACCCAAACTCAATTCCTTTTCTTGTATCTATACGGTATTTTTCCATAGTTACTCTCCCCTTTAATAAAGTAGTATTAGTTTTTCTTCTAAAAACGTTGGTAAGTCAAGTATATCTCCGTATTACCTATCTCATCACTTGATTAGTCAATTGATGATGTAAAAAAAATTACTCTTGCGGTAATTCTTTTTTTTCGCTATGCTTATGAACTTTCGTCATCAGCTCGTATAATATTTTCTGCTCTTCTTCATTTAATACATCATCAAAAAACGAAGATTGAAATGCAAGTTGCTCTGGCAATGCTCTCTCTAAAGCTGCTTCTCCTTGCTCTGTAAGACTAATTGTTTTCGTTTTCCAATCTTGTTTTCGTACAATATATCCTTCTTTTTCAAGACGAGTTAACATTCGAGAAATGCCACCTTGTGTAACAGTTACCTTTTCAGCTAACTCCATTTGTGTTAGTGGTTGATACGTACGTATTTGCAAAAGCACATCAAATTGAGCTGTCGTTAAATCAAAACGTTTTAAAAACTCATTTGACATTTGATTACTTTGGTTCGTAAATCGTATTAAACGTAACCATATTAATGATCCTATCGTATTATCACGCATGTTTCATCACTTCCTAGCGTTCATCTTACTATCACTTTACCACTCAAGTGATGGTAATGCAAGTGAAAAAGTATTCGACATTATATTACGTATCCACTAAACCAATCTATATAACTCCTGAATCACCAATAAACAAACAAGAGTGCTTAGATAAACCCTTTAGGTTTCCTAACACTCTGATATCTTTGTAGATTTTAGGGTATGAAAATAATAAATAATTATTGAATAAATGTAAAAAACTAAAAAATGAATATTCATAATCACTCTTATAGCGTAATATAACACTGGTTATACCCTTATCCTATCTACTACAATATCCTTATGTACGGCTAATTACATTTGTGAAGGTATGTAAAATGAATTCAAGTTAATCATTTATTAATTACAAATATTCTTATTAATGAATTTCTGATTTATCTATTTTCAGAAAATTGATGGATTATTTAACGATGTGAATCCTAGAAACGAGCCAAAATCTATTCAAAAAATGGAGTATAGTTGTAATTACAGCTGTGTTATTGATTTCCCAATTGAGTTAGTTATCTCAACTGCACATAAGAGCTGAAGCACCTTCAAATTCTACTGTATTTCATAAATTAATGCCTAAATATTTAATAACCAATTTTAATTTTGATATGGATGCATCAGCTGTTACGATAACGCAGTAATTGAAAATCTCTTTGGAATCATGAAGTCTGAATTTCTATACCGAAAAGAATTTAAAAATATAGACCACTTTAAACACGAACTAACAAAGTACATAGCGTACTATAATCATAAAAGAATTAAGGCAAAACTAAAAGGCATGAGTCCGATACAATATCGGATTCATGCCCAAGAAGCTACCTAATGAAATAATGAAATTTATCTATATTTTTAATGCATTAATCAAATCTTTTATCAATTTTTCCTCATCATTTTTTAATTCTTCTAGCCTATCTACAATTTTCAAAATAATATCATTATCTTTTACTAAGCTATATTTAACAAACATATTGCGTATAATTAATGCTCGATCTTCAATTTTCTTTGCATCTTGATATATTTTCGTTTCTATTATTTGATTTTCTAACATAAAGTTAATCCGGGAGGCCATAACCTTTTTATGCTCCCACAAAATATGTGTATTTCTTATATCTATATATACCTCTCCCTGGATTAATGCTTCGAAGTAATTATAAAGTTGCTTATAAGATTCCATACCATAAAATCTTTCCCAGGGTTCCAATAACATACTAAACTTCTCAGAAGTATTTCTCGAATGAAGATAATCTTCCAAAGATTCAATCACTAATTTTTTATTAAATTCATATTCTCCTTCTGGATTAAACTTATATAAGTAAACTTGATTACATTCATTCTCTATATTCTCTAGGTATAAATAGGATTTTCTAAATTCAGAAAAACTTACTTTTGAACTCTTAAAAGAAACATTCTTATTAAACCCTAATACATCAAACGTCTCTGAATTTATGTCATAACCATATACTAATATATCATGAGAAAAATGTCTCTTTTTATAGGTACGTCTATCCGGAATATAATATTCATCTACATTCAAATACACATAATAATTTTCATTCAGGGACTTTATTACAAAATCTATTATGTCCTGATTTGTAAATTTAATTAAATCTCTTTGTAGCTTCTGTACTTTTAACCATGGACAAATAGTATGATCATACATATAAAAACAAAATGGTACCGGTGATTTAAATTCCTTATCAAATGCTACTTGAATGTAATTACTATAGAACCATGGATACGCTTCTTCGTGATTTAAGATAATGGCTAATGGATAGGCGTAAAATTGATATCCATAAACTGGTGGTTTTTCTATTGGCAACTTTTTTTTACCCATTATTTTCTCCTATTCAATTAGTTTTTTTAAAGGGAAAAATTCAGAAATTAGAAACAGTGGTTCTTTTTCACTGTTAATAGTATAGGTTTTCCCTAAAATTTTGTCTTCACACCCTATTTGAAGATGTTTAGCCATCCCCTCTTCTTGATATATATTTACATTTTCAATTTTCCTACTGGTATCTAGCTTATACTTATCTAAAATTTTTCCGATTGGCTCAACCCCTTTTATCAAATCTTCCATAACTTCTTTTTGAAACTTTTCTATAAATACAATAGAAATGGCATATAAGAATATTTCGCCTGTTTCTTCACTTTCTAAAGTTGCTTCTCTAACTAGGAAATAATCAGGTAATTTTGTATTAAATACTTTTAGTATAGGCAGATCTGTATTCTGCCGTATTAAATTCACTTTTATAATAGTATTATGGTATATTTCTAGTAATTCAGTCATCGAAGATTTAGTATATGTCACTAGTCGCCCATAACTACTTAGTTCGTATTCTTTTATATGCACACGGCATTCTCTCCTAATTTTTATTTTTTTGAATTAAATACTTTCCGATTACTAAATAATCCAAATCTATATTTAAAAAGCATTTAATAGCATCATTTGGTGATTCAACTATCGGTTCTCCATTATCATTAAATGAAGTATTCAAAAGAATTGGAATACCTGTTAAATTTTTAAACTCAGAAATTAATTTATGAAAATTCAGATTCATATCCTTTGATACTGTTTGCATTCTTCCAGTCCCATCAATATGAGTAATTGAAGGTACATCCTTTTGTTTAGAATTATGGATTTTCGGAACAAACAACATATAGTAAGAACTTTCTTTCATAGAAAAATATTTATCTTGTTCTTCTTCTAAAACAGCAGGTGCAAATGGTCGAAACGGTTCTCTATGCTTAATTCTTGTATTTATAAGGTCCTTCATATCATTATATCTAGGATCTGCTAATATACTACGATTTCCTAATGCTCTTGGACCTACTTCTGATTTCCCCTGAAACCACCCTATAATATTTTTATCACTAATTAATTTAGCAACCGTTTTATGCAAATTTTTTGGTTCTGATACTATTATTGATTCTTTATATTGTTCTAGAGACTGTTTTATTTCTATTTCAGTGTATTCCTTTCCTAAGTACGGAGAAAAATCTGTTTTAGAGGGATTCCTATGCTTTCCTCCTAAAGCATAATACCCATAAAGGGCCGCTCCAATTCCAGTACCGGTATCACCTGTTGCAGGCATTACAAATACATTTTCAAAAGGAGTATTCTCTAAAACTTTATAGTTTACAACACTATTTAAAGCTACACCTCCAGAAATACATAAGTTTTTTATTTGAGTTTTTTCATATAAATAATTGCAAAGTTTAATTACAATATCCTCAGTATGATATTGAACTGCAAAAGCAAAATCAGCTTTTGCTTGCTCCAATCTCTTAAGCGTTTTCATATTTTCCAATACGTGATTTATGTACTGTTCCATTTCTCTCTGTTGCTCTAAGCTTTGATTGAAATTCCCATTTATATCACAATTATAGAATTTATAAAATTCCTTCACATATTTGTCCGTACCATAAGGAGCTAAGCCCATTGTTTTACCAGGTTCAATATAACCCTGTGAGTTAAATCCTATGCTATTAGTAACTATTCCATAAAAAAATCCTAATGAATTTGTATAAACCTGTTCATAATCCTCACCTACTACTTCGCCTTTAATATCCTTTAAAGTAGAAATCTGAGATCCTTCTCCTAAATAATATGTTATTGTTTCTCCAAATATTTGATTCTTACTATTTATTTGGCTCCCTCCACCATCTAAAACTAAAATAGCTGATTTTTCAAATTTCGATGGATAAAATACACTAGCTGCATGACTAAGATGATGACTAATTAACTTAACTTTTTTTCTATATTTAAGGTAATAACCAGGTGTTAGATAATCATTTGCCACTATTAAATCTACATCATCAATAGAAATTCCTTCCGAATCTAAACAATATTTTGCAGCCTTACACCTCGAAACACGTTCACCTAGCTTATATGCATATTTAACCCGTACTAACCTTTCCTCTTCTACAGCAACCTTAATTTCACTATTATCAACTAAACATGCTGAAAAATCATGTAAAGATCCACCCAATCCTAAAACCTTCATTTTATTTTCCTCCTACTCTCCAGTTCTTCATTACCTAATCATTTTAAAATAGGTTTGTGAACTATTTTTAATGTGTAGCTTTAAAGCATTATTTGAGTTATAAAATTCCTCTAATGATATTTGATTATTTATAAATTTTACAAATAATTTGGGATCTAAGTGCTCAGAATATTTTTCACAGAAATAGTTCATATTTTTAGCCAAATTTTCAATTCTATTTTTACCAACTGGATGTTCCATGTGATAAACTTTAGCGTTTTTCTGATATATGAATCTAGCATTCTGATTATATAAGCGATATCCTAATTCAATATCTTCTCCCCCCCAACCAAGGAACTTTTCATCAAAATAATTTACCTTTTCTAACAACTTTTTACTAACCGAGGCATTTCGTGTTACAAAGCAGGTCCATGCAATATGCCCTCCATTTGGATGCCACCCAAACAATTTAAACGTTTGTTTGGCATAAAAATCTTCTCTAGCTGTTCCATTTAGTTGATTTATATCATTTAATAATGCATTATGTATGATTGTTTCTGTCCTATGAGAAGTTATATTCCCAAAAAATACATTATAACGGTCACCTACAACAACGACTTCATCTTTACTTTCTAAATGCGGTTTTATATGCTCGTATATAAATTGCGATCCAAATAAGATATCATCATCTAAAAAAATGATGATATCTCCTTTTGCCATTTTAATTCCTATATTCCTAGCTTTTGCAATAGATGCAGCTTCTCTTTCTGTATACTGCATATGTAGTTGCCCCTTATACAACTCTATTACTGACGTGTAATCCACAGTAGAACCGTTATTAACAATAACTACTTCAAAAAGAATCCCCCTGGTATTCTGTAGAGAAAGCGATTTCAAAGTATGCTGTATACGTTCGAGCTTGTTTCTTGTGATTAGTACAATGCTAGCAGCGATATTTGCCATGTTAATAAAACTCCTTTTATTTAGTTTCCAGAACTATTGTACGCTTTTAATCCCCTATTCCACACAAAACGTGTAATAATTAAAAGCACTATACTAATCCCAAAAGTAAGTATTCCCAATACAATATCTAATTTTCCAGTAACTATTTTTGCAGCAGGGCTAGCAACTAAAGCAATGGGGAACATATACTTGAAGATCATTCCTATTATGCCTTGATAAATATCATCTGGAAATCTAGCCATTATTATTGTACTTAAAAACATTCCTTCTCTATTTTGAATACTTGGCCACCAAAAAGCTGTAATGGTCCACATAAACCAAATACAGTAGTAAATAATCATTCCTGAAAATAAATAGAGAAAATATCCCAATAAATTAATTGAATTTAAAACATTGGACATTGAATTCATTCCAATAATTACAACTATCATCCCTGGAATTACATTCAATATTTGGGTATAATTCAAAGTTCTAAATGATGCGTAAAATTGAGAATCAATAGGCTTTATCAACAATAAATCCAGTCTTCCATCCATAATGTCATTTTGAAGCATACCCATATTATGTATCATTAAGAACATCATAATTGCATCAATAATCATATATGTCCCTACTAAAATTAACATTTCGGCCCATTGCCATCCCAATATATTTTCTACATTTAAATATATAGCTTTAAAGAATATTAATGGTACACTAATCCAAAGTAATCCTGATACAACCATAGCGAAAAAATTTGCTCGGTATTCTAAATCCTTTTGTAAACTTAATGTAGCTATTTTTTTAAAAACCTTTATTTTATTCATTTTATCCACCTACTTCCACATAATTTTTAACCCCTTTTCTCCAAATTACTCTCCCTAATATGAAAAATAATATTATCCAAATCAGTTGGACTATAAGTCCATGTACTATATAATCTTGACTAGCGGATCCAGTAATTATTTTTAATGGAAAAAATGCTAGATATGGAAAAGGTGTAAAATCTATTACCCTTACTATTGTATGTGGTAACAAATCTAGCGGAAAAAATCCTCCTGACAGTATAGTTATAATTAAATGCTTTACAAATAAAATATTTACCAGGTTATGTGCCCAGAATGCATAGCAGCCAATTATCCATGACAATAGAAACCATAGAGCCGCTGATCCTATAATTGCAATAATAAATATTATTATGGACTTTAAATCTAAAGATATACTAATATATTTTTTTAAAATTAGCATGATTATGGACAAAGGTATACAACCCAAGAAAAACTTTACAAACCTATCACCTATCATTTCAGAAACATAGTAAGCTTGAACATCAATTGGTTTCAATAACAGACTGCTTAATATTCCTTTATTTATTTTCTCATTCAAATCCCAATCTACCTGATACCAAATTAAATAGTTTATTATTCGAGCACCAATAAAATAAGTTATTAATTGATTAAGTGAATAATTAGCTACTGTATCTCCGTTTGCATAAATAGCTTTCCACATCAAAAACATTGCAACTGTGGGTAAAAAAGCTTCTAAAATCATATAGAATACCCCAAAACGATATTCTATTCCTCTAAGCCAACTTGTTTGTGCAATTTTAAAATAAGCATTTATTGGTATAGCTTTTTTCATGTGATTAACCCCTAATTAGCTGTTTGTTGGATTTTGAGTAAATTTTCTCTATTACGCCTTCTATTGAGATATTCTCTACTGTTAAGTCCTCTATAGGAAAAGAATTTAATAAAATTGTAGCTACATTTTTCATTTCATTTTTATTCACACATAATACCATTTTGTTTTGCTCTTGCAATGTAACTTTTGCTCCTAATCGTTCAATTTGTGATGAGGATATTTTTTCTTTAAAACTAACAGATATATACTTATTAACATCAAAATCTTTCATTATATCTGCTGTTAAACCGTTATATACTAAATTCCCTTTATTTAATATCATTAACTTCTCACAAAGATCTTGTATATCATCTAAATAATGACTTGTTAGCAGAATTGTAGCATTATAACGTTGATTATATTCTTTGAGAAAACCCCTAATTTTTTTTTGAGCAAACAAATCTAACCCTATAGTTGGTTCATCTAAAAACAGAACTTTAGGAGCATGAAGAAGAGCTGCAATCATTTCCATTTTCATTCTTTCACCAAGAGATAATTTTCTTGTTTGAACTTTGAGCAAATGCTCAACTTCTAATAAACCAGATAATTCTTCAAGCCGATTTTTATAATCCTTACTTGATATAGAATATAATTCCTTATTAAGTTCAAAAGTTTCCAATGGAGGTAAATCCCAAATTAGTTGTCCTCGATTTCCCATCATAATCGATATTTGTCTTCGATGTTCCAAACTTCTCTTCCACGGTACACATCCCATTATTTCAACTTCACCATGGGAGGGCGTTAAAATTCCCGTTAAGATTTTTAGAGTTGTAGTTTTACCTGCTCCATTAGGACCAATAAAACCAGCAAAATCTCCTTGTTTTAATTTAAAACTTAAATCATTAACCGCTATTTTCTGCTCGTACTTTCTATTTACCATAGATTTAATAGAACCAAGAAACCCAGGCTCCTTTCGATGAAAGCGATATTCTTTCTGAAGATTATTTACTTTTATTGAATACACACCTTTTCCTCCCCCCATAGTTCTTCTTATTATTTATTTAACTTTTCTATAATATAAGTAGTTAAAGATTCAACTGTGCTAACAAGATCGACACTAAGTTCTTCATCTGGAATTTCTATTTCAAATGTTTGTTCTATTTTCAATAAAATTTCTAAAACCATTATTGAATCTATATTATAATAATCAATTAAATTGCTATCGTTAGGGATTTCATTTGGTGAAATATTAGTTTCGGTTCCTTCTGTTACACCCTCAGCAATGATGTTTTTTAATACCTTTTGAATGTTTTCCATCTCAACATGTGTGTTCATTTTTATTAACCCCTTTTTTGTCTTTTATTTTTTATAATTAGATTATAAATTCTCTTTCAACGCTTGCCTTTTCACCTTACCTGTTGAAGTCTGCTCAAGTTTTTCTTGAAAAAATATCTTTCTAGGTACCTTATATGCTGATAAATACCTTCTGCAATGGGATAATATTTCTTCTTGCTTAGAAGGATGATTTAAAACTATATGGGCGACTGGTATTTCTCCTCTAATTGAATCTTCTTGTCCCACTACTACTGCTTCTTTAACAGCAGGATGAGTTTGAATAACCTCTTCAACTTCTAAAGGATTTACCTTCTTTCCGGATACATTAATAGTGAGTTTTTGCTTCCCATATATATAAAGATGACACTTTTCATCTAATATCCCTAAATCTCCAGTCTTAAAATACTCTTTTTTATCGATAATGGAATCCAAATTACCTTCACCATCTAGATAACCCATTGTCATACTTTTATTTTTGATCAGTATTTCGAAAATTTGTAACCCTTTTGATTCCACAGGATCTGAATAATTTAGTAATACACTTGTATCCGATATTACTTTTCCAACAGATGGTTGATTATATAGTTTATTTTCATACTTTTCATGTAAGATTGAAATGGCACCTGTTTCTGTCATACCGTATACATTGTTTAAATTTAATCCAATTAATTCCTCACACTTTGTTAACACTTCTTGGTTTAATATCCCTCCTGCGGTAAGAGCGTATCTCAAGTTTGTTAACTTACTTTTACAATGGCTTGCTAACATCTCATAATGAACTGGAAGTGCAATTAAAATTTCAATTTCCCTTTCTAAAATTACCTTCTCAATCTTTGTTGCGAGAGTTAACGCGGGTAAATAAGTTATTGTTACACCCGAAATTAATGGTGCAATAAACCCAAAAGCAAAACCATACGCATGGAATATTGGTGCAATAGACAGTATTCTTTCTTCTTCTTTTAAATCTAATGTTTTTTTAAGTTGTAAACCTTCATTTAATAATCGTTTCTCTGATTTCAAAACAGCTTTTGGAATATTGGTGGATCCCGATGATAAAAAGATAACTAAGTTCCCTTCATCAACACTTTTGTTCTTCTTAAAGAACAAATTTTGTGTTCTTAAATTAAATAGTCTTATTGGCTTCTCAAACTCCATTTTTTCTTCAATTACCATATCATCTTCTATATCTATTAGTTTTTTTGTATCTGTTATTAAAATACTTGGCTTATACATGTTGATAACAGTTTGAAATTCTTCACTTTTTGTATAAGGATCCAATAGTATAATTGGAATTTTCAAAGAACATAATGAAACGAAAAGTATTGAGAATCTATATGAATCTTTTAAACATAATCCTACTAATTTACTTTGAGATAACCCAATCTTAATAATCGTACTACGGCATTTTTCAATTTCTTCTATATACTCTTTGTAACTAACCTCTTTTTCGTCTCTTATAAAAGCGATGTGTTCTGGATTGTTCTTCTTGATCTGATTGTATATCACTAAAAACCCCTCATATCTTTGAAGTTATTCTATTTTTCAAATCCATTGGCGTACTAGCGGTAACTACCTCGTATGATTTATTCATTGAAAAATTTTCAGTAAACCAATCTACTTTGATTGTATAAACATCTACTTTCTTACCTATATCCAAATCACTCTCTGTATCCCCAATAAATATACTTTCTTCTTTTTTTGCCTCCAACATCTCTATTGCTAAAGCTAATCCATCTGGATTGGGTTTACTTGGTATATTATCACTAGAAGTAATAATTACATCGAAATATTTAATTAAATCGGTATATTTAAGTAGTGCGTAAGTCGTTTCTCTTGATCTGCCCGTAAAAATCCCTAGTTTCATTTTCCTATCTTTTAGGTACTCCAACATATTGTGTATATCAATTGGAGGTATTAAAAATAATTCACACAAATTATCTAGGAAATACTTATTATAAAATTTTAATGCTCTTTCTTTATTTTCTTCTCCTACTAAACAACCAAGTGTAGCCTCTTCTGTAGGCATAGCATATCTTTTGATTAGAAGTGTACTACAAGTTTTATTCATAACCCTTGAATAAGCATATTTACAACTTTCCAAATGAATTTTCCAACTATTAACCAACGTTCCATCTAAATCAAATATGACTGTGGATACTTTATTAATCATTAATGTTCAGTACTCCCCCAGTTTAAATTTCGATCAATATGTTCAATATTCATATCGATATATGGTCCAGTCTGACAGCTTACTTTGCAGGCTATTTCTACTAATGAAGTTGCAATTGCCGCTCCCGAAGCCATTCCTAATCTCATCTGTAAATCAAGTAATGGTGACAACCCCATCTTTTCCAGTAAGAATTTATGCCCAGGTTCAGAAGAGACATGGGACGCAATAAGATAATTAGATATATCTGGACATAATAATTGCGCAATACTAGCCGCAGCTGTAGTTATAAATCCATCAATAATTATAGGTATTTTCCGTGCTGCTGCTCCCAGAATTAGCCCTACTACCCCAGCTATTTCCAGTCCACCAATAGAACTAATTATACGAAGAGGATCATCAGTGACCTTGAGATTATGATAATCTATACTCTTTTTTACAATTTCAGTTTTATATTTAACCTTTTCGCACGATATACCCGTTCCTTTTCCTACAACATCATTTGGTGAGATATTACAAACAACTGAAGTTATAGCGCTAGCGGCTGTGGTATTTCCAATACCAATTTCCCCAACTGCTATAATATTTGAATTTTGATTTTTTTCAGTCTCTAGTACTTTAGCACCTTTTAATATAGCCTCTATTGTTTCAGATATACTCATTGCCACTGTATTCGTCATATCATTCGTTCCTTCCTTAACCTTCCAGTTAAGAAAATTATCTGAATCAATACATTCTTTCAAACCCAAATCAACTAAAGTAATATCTGCCCCAACCTGCTTAGCAATTACATTAATAGGTGCTAAACCATCGGCTATCGTTTTGAATACCTTACTCGTAACATTTGATTTAAATAATGATACATGCTTTGATGCTATACCATGGTCACCTGCAAAAATAACAATACTTTTTTTGAAATCATCTATCTGAGTTATTCCTCGTACACCTGCAATCTGATAGGCTATCTTATCTAACGCCCCTAAACTTTTTAATGGCTTTGCTATTCGCATTTGGCTAATGTGAAATTTTCTTTCGGCATATTTATCGATAGGTGTTATCTTATCAATAAGTTCTTTTAATGATTGAATATTCTCTTTCATTCAGAACACCCCGCAATTTTATCTGTGTTCTTATGGAGTTTCTCCTCTATTAATTCTGATACACCATTAATAAAATGTTGATTAATGAAATACCTTGATACTCTTTCTCTAGCCGCGTTTGCTAAACTATCACCTAATTCTTGATTATTTAACAATCTTTCAATCTTATAGGCAATTTCATTTTCATCTAACTCACGTATACCATACTTATCTTCGTTTACAGTTAATTTCAAAGCTTCTTTGTTATCACGTAATAACTCATTTAACGAATCAACCGAAGAGGCTATTATAGGCTTACCTACAGCCATAAATTCAGCAGCAACATAACAAAACGACTCCCATAATGAAGGTACTACACATATATCTGCTACATGAAAGTATTCAATTGCCTCCTCTCGTGTTATATCACCTAAGAAAATTACTGAATCGCTTACATTTAACTTTTTAGTTAGTTCCTTGAGATATTCTAGCTCTGGTCCAACACCAATAATTCCGAGCTTAACTTTTGGGTAATTTCTCCAAACTTTTGCAAATCCTTTAATTAAATAATCAAATCCTTTCACTGGTACTAATCTACCGCAACCTAAAATTATAATTTCTTCCTCTTTTGCTAGAACGCTTCTTCTTCGTCTATAATTTACATTTTCTTTTCTTGCAAGTTCATCTGGATAAATTCCTAAATGAATTACGCTTGTTTTATCTCTCGATAAATCCTCATACTGCTTATGTATACTTTCGGATAACGCATTACTAATAAACACAGTATGGGTAGAGTGCATTAATGCTTTTCTCTCCAATTCAAGAATTAACTCTTTTCTAGCTTCAACATTATTTGAAACTCGATGAACCCCATTTCTATCGTAAGGAACCATCTTTGAAAAATCTTGTAAAAGGATATTAATGAGTGGGCATCCAAACTGTTTTGCTAAAATAGAAGCTTCAGGAAAACAAAACAAGTCCGGAAAAATAATTATTGATGGTGCACCAAACTTATTTACGAAATGATTTACACCCTTCATTAATCTTCTATGAGAAACAAGAGAATTGTCACTTATACCAGCTTCTTCTTTATATAAAGATTTATTGCTAATTCGATATATATTAACATCATTAATTACTTCTGTTACTAAAATTTCCTCTATATTATTTGTAATTACTCCTACTTTATATCCTGATTTTGCTAGACCTTCAGCCAATGATCTGGCTACTGTACTTGTTCCGCCAATTGTATTAGGCGGATACTCACGCGAAAAAATTAATACTTTCAAGGTTTCACTTCCCTTTCTTTATGTATTTTCATATATGCCTGAATTTGTTCTAACGTGAAATGATAAGCATCCTTACCTTCTTCAAAATTTTTATACCAGTTTACTGTTTCACTAACTGTACGATTAAAATCCCATTTTGAATTCCACTTTAATTGATAAACAGCTTTTTCAGAATTAACACTTAGACTATTAGATTCATAAAAATTTTCATTATAATTTTCGGAGTTATAGGACCCGTTCCCCCAATTATCAATAAACGTTTCTACTAATCTTTGTACTGGTAAAATGGAAGTATTAGTTGGCCCAAAGTTCCAACTTCCACTATACTTTTTAGGGTTGTGAAACAAATTTATACTTAGTAGCAAATAACCATACAATACGTCAAGTACATGCTGCCAAGGTCTAAAAGCATAGGGCTTTCTTAATTCAATTACTTTTTTCGCTGAAAGAGCTCTAACACAGTCAGGTATAATTCGCCCCTCCGCCCAATCTCCTCCACCAATTACATTTCCTGTTCTCGCACTCGCTAAACCAATTTTACTGTCCTCAGAAAAATAAGCATCTATATATGCAGTAAATATTAGCTCTGCAGCTGCTTTAGAAACGCTATAAGGATCTCCTCCTCCTAATTCATCATTTTCCCTATACCCCCATAACCATTCTTTATTTTTATAGCACTTATCAGACGTAACATATACTACCGACTTAACCGACTTATTGTGACGAACAACTTCTAACAAATTCACTGAACCAATTACATTAACATCAAAAGTGCGTTTGGGTTCTGTATACGAAACTCCTACAAGTGGTTGAGCAGCCAGATGAAAAACAAATTCTGGATTTTGTTTTCTGAAAACTTCTTTTAGATGTTCTAAATCTAGTATGTCTCCATCAATATGTAAAATCCTTTCCTCTAAACCTAATATATTGTAAAGACAATCTTTTTTATCAGGAGGTAGTGAATATCCGACAACATCTGCACCTAACATATCTAACCACATACAAAGCCATGCACCTTTAAATCCTGTATCCCCAGTAACAAGTACCTTTTTCCCTTTAAATATAGACAAGTCTTTAGTTAATTCCATAATTTCCAAGGTGCCTCCATATTTTCATACATTTGATTTAAAGTTAATTGATCTTTATATGTATCCATACTTCCCCAAAAATCACTATGGTTATATACCATCATTTGTTTATTTCCCATTAATTTTTGTAGCGGTTCTTTTTCAAATACTAATTCTTTATCATTGTCTAGATATTCAAAAATCCCTCTGTTACAAATGAAATATCCACCAGAAATTTTTGCATCAGCAACTTGAGGTTTTTCTTGAAACTCTGTTACATGCCCCTCACTGTCACATTGCAACTCCCCATACTGCCCTGTTCTTGAAATACCTGTAACAGTTAGTATTTTTCCATGTGAATGATGAAAGTCCAATTGACGATTAATATTAAGATTACAAACTCCATCTCCATAAGTAAGCATAAAGGTTGAATCATCTCCAATATACTTTTGAATTTGTTTAATACGACTCCCTGTCATTGAATCTAAACCTGTTTCTACCATCGTAATTTTCCAATCTTCCTCACTCAATCTATTATGGTATTGAATATCATTGGGCTGATTAAGAGAAATTGAAAAATCACTATTGATTAACTTATAATTCATGAAATACTCTTTTATTTTCCACCCTTGATAACCTAAACATAAAATAAATTCATTATGTCCCCATGAAGAATAGTATTTCATAATGTGCCATAATATTGGCTTGTCCCCTATCGTAATCATCGGTTTAGGAATATTATCTTTATGCGATTGCATTCTCGTTCCAAAACCACCACAAAGAATAACTACTTTCACCTATCTCATCCTTTCGTATGTATTTTACTAAGCAAATATTTTATTGATTCTTAAAATTCGAACCAGAAAAGAAAACGTTTGCACAGTTATGGATTATAAACCTATTACTATAAATTGTAAATACATTTTTTTACTATTTTTATCTAATTATGAATTATCCAACAAAACAAAACGCAACCTGATAAATAAATTAAATATTCTAATAATAATTCAATATCTACTTCTACATTAACTTCTTTACTATTATTTTTTTGTGAAAAATATACAAAAAGCTTATAAATCAAGATATTTTCATAATATTTACTGCCTGTTACTTCATCAAACATACTTTTCAAAAAAATCAAACTCGAAAAATAAACAATTGAAGTTACTACTCTTGTTTATTTTTACCAAAAATAATGTTAGACTAATTACCGAAGGTGGAATGAAAACACTTTCATCCAAGAGGCGGAGATGATAGAATATGTTTTTTCTAAATAAACCTTCCTCCCCTCCAAAATGCAATCGGTTGCATTTTTTTGTACTGTTATATTAGTTTTTATTGAACAGTAAAGTGAATTTTTTATCTAATAATTATCTTCAGCAATAGGAAATTATAAAAAACTCTAGGATTCAGGGGGAAATATTTTATGCATGATCTAAGTGATAAAGTGAAACAATTTCATAGTGATGGCTTTGTTTTTATGAGTAATGTTCTAAATGAAGACCAAATCAATTTATTGAATACCGGGGTTGAAGAAGCTTTTCGAGGTCCAAGGAATGGGTACGCTCCTATTTTTCGTGGTATGATGTTCGAACGTGGTGAAGTCTTTGAAAATTTAATCGATTTGCCTCCAGTTATTAATTTAGTCGAAGCAATTTTAGGGGATAATTGTCATTTGCGTAGTATGAATGCAATTAAGACCCCTAGAAGAACAGGAATAGATCAATGGCATATCGATTTAATTGATGATGAAATGTTTTTCCCACTTCCAAAAAATGTTGATTGGGATAATAATATTCAAATGCCAGTATTTATTGTCAACTGTCTATACTATCTCGCGGATGTTGAGGAAGATATGGGACCTACACAATTAGTTCCTGGTAGCCATAGAAGCGGTAAATTTCCAGACACTAAACAAGAACTCCCTGTTTATAATGGAAAAAAACCCGTGACTTTTAAAGCAAAAGCTGGTGATTGTCTAATTTTTAACAATCAGGTTTGGCACCGTGGCGGTTTAAACCTTAATCAAAAACCAAGAATCGTACAGCAAGTTGTTTATAGTAAATCTTATATTTCTCAGTCATTTTATCCCCTCTTAAATTATAGGGTTCCTGAGCATGTATTGGCTAGAGCAGACAATAGACGTAAACGATTAATAGGCTTCCATAAAGTGGGGTTGGTGTAAACCTTACAAAACGCCCGGAATTTTGATGTACAAATTTATAATTTTTTTAGCTTACTGGGCATGGGGATTATCACTTGTTCAGTAAGCTAAAATGTAATTTACTATTTAGAATTTACTAACAATAATAGAACTATAGTCTTCATTTTTATAAAACTAACCTTATAATATTCCATTTTCAACTCCGATTTTTGTCCATATGTTTACTCCACTTTTAGTTTTTAATTTACTATACATTATTTTATAAGATATTGAACCAATTAACACTGGTGAAAGACGTCTTATTCAAAAGAATAATTCTGTAAGTTATGATTAAAAAAATAGAAAAACCATCTCCACTGTAGATATCGCTTACTTTAGGTCACATCTTCAGAGGTTTTAGCTGTAGTTACATTTATATAGGCTACATTCACTTATCTTTTTCAGCTCTTCTTTGTTTTAATTTATTTTCAGGATAATAAACCTTCACAAAAGGCATAGACTTTCATTCCTTTTCTTATTTTTAATATACAACAAAATTTCATCGTGAAATGTGCAAAATCTCATATACTGTAACACCTTTATTTGTTACCATTTCAGGCTTCTCTTCATAAAACTCAAACCTACTGTATCCCCATTTATCCGGATTATAAACGATTACATTCCCTAAACACTTTTCATTGTTTTGTACATTTTCATTTATCGTGTTTAATTGAGTCCCAATCAACGTTTTACTTTGAGAAATACTTCCTGCATATTCAACAACATATCTACTTTTCTTAAATCCATCACTTAGATTAACAACTAACGGAACACCTATATGTATTTGTTGCCACCCAAACGATTGTAAAATATTATCGTAATACCCTTCAAAGGTAAATTTATTCATCCCTTCATGACCATTCCAAATATATAAAGGTGCATAGCAGTTATAAAAATTCCCGTCTTTCTCCGTTTCCGTAATTAAATAAGCTTTAAAATTTAGTTCTTGGAAACCATCAGTTTTATAGCCATTATCCTTTACCCTTTTCTTAATAATTTCCATGTCATAATCCTTTGGAAGAATGACCTTATATTGCATTCCAATCATGTTTATCACTCGCTTTCAATCTTATATACATTATGATAAATCGATAAGCGGCTAACGTAAAATAGGTATAAATTATGTTTGGTATCATTTATAATGATAGTGCATAAGGGGCTGAGATACATGGAAATAAATGATCTTATTATATTCAAAACTGTGGCCAGTGAGGGTTCTATTAGTAAAGCTGCTAAAGAGTTAGGATATGTTCAACCGAACGTAACTGAGCGAATCAAAAAATTAGAACAAGAATTAGAAACGCCTTTACTACATAGAGATAACAAAGGTGTTTCCTTGTTACCTGCTGGTGACATTTTATTAGATTACACGAATAAAATATTAACTCTATTAGAAGAAGTAAAAGATGAAATTAAAACGAGTGGTTCTTCTTATATAATAGCGACGTCACAATCTATTTTGACAAATTATTTAAGTAAGCGTATTAAAGTAAATTTCAGAAATTATCAAATATATGTAGAAAGTAGTAGTCATTTGCAAAAATTACTGCAGCAACAAAAAGTTGATATGGTCATAACTTATGAGGATTATCCTGACGCATCGTTTAAAAAAGTGTTCACAACCTCAATTTCTGTAGGCTTATTAAAAGCGAAAGAAAAATGTACCATTGATTATTTAAAAGAAATTTTCTTCGTTAGCAATGACAAAAAGTGCCCTTTTAGGAATAAGACAATACAATTTCTAAAAGAAAACAATCTATCTCAGCGACAACTTCAACAGTTGGATTCTTATTCGCTTATGGAAGAGTTTATTGCTGATGGAAAAGGAATAGCTTTTTTACCGATTAAAAATGATACATTAGTAATAATTGAAGATGTTCCCCTTGAGAATTTAGCTGTTCATTTTTTTACGAATCAAACCTTTATAAAGCATATCCCTGATGAACTATTTGATTAATAAAATGACTTTGATTACAAACTTTTTTCAAAATAAAAATCCCTCTTTAACGAATATAAAAGAGGGATTTTTATTTTGTATACAATTGATTTTTCACACGTTTTGCTCCACTTCTGTACTTTTCTCCTTTTTATTCCTTTTAAAACTCTTCAATTTCTTAACCGTCCCAACAAATCCTTTCGGAAAAACGAGTAGCACGATAATATACAATAAACCTAGAATAATCGTCCATCTTTCAAAAATCGGATATTCCGTCGCTAGTTCTGATAAATAATATTTTAGGGATTCAATAATCCCAGATCCAGCAATAGCTCCAATTAATGTTCCGACTCCTCCAATCATTGTCATCAAGAGTGCATTTAGTGTCATTTCAATTGAAAATACAGTCGTATTGACAAAGCGTAATGTAATAACAAATAAACCACCACTAATCGAAGCTACTACTCCTGCCACAATACTAGCAATAATTTTATACTGAAGAACTTTATATCCTAGTGCTTCAACACGTTGTTCATTTTGTGAAATTGCCTTTAATACTTTCCCAATAGAAGACTTTGTAAAAAGACGTAATAGAATAAAAATGAAGCATAAACATACAAGTGATACATAATAAAAAGTAAAACGATCACGGAATATTTCTGGTACCCCAAATGTAAAACCATCTCCTCCGTGAGTAAGCCCACGCCATTTTTCAGCAAGTACGAAAAACAACTGTGAAATAGCAAGTGTTAACATTGCATAAAAATGACTTTTCAATCGTAAAGAAAGCAAACCAATTATATAACTAACGATTGCTGAAACGATAATTGCAGCTACTATTCCAATTAAAAAGTTCGTTATTGATACGCCTTGTCGATCAAATAAAAGCGCTACCCCATATGCTCCTATCCCAAAGAACATACAATGACCGAACGATACAATTCCTGTATACCCAAGCAATACATCAAAACTCATTGCAAAAATAGCAAAGATGAAGATTTGAGTGAACAAAATTAACAGGCTCCGTGAATCATTTACGAACGGAAATACACTTAAACAAATGAGCATACATACTCCGGAGTATACTTTAATTCGGTCCGATGTGTTGTTCACCATTTCACCCCTTTTCACCAACAAGTCCAGTTGGCTTCACTATTAAGAAAAATAGTAACATTAACATATTAATTGCAAGTGATAAATCTGGTATAAAATACGCTGTAAAAGCACCAGCTAATCCGACAATTAAAGAAGCAATAGCTGAACCTTGTACGCTTCCTAATCCACCGATAATTACTACTATAAATGCTAAAATTGCATACTGCATGCCCATCTCGGCGAAAATAACGCCCGAATACGGTGCTAATAAGAATCCTCCCAAAGCTGCCATCCCTGCTCCTAATAAAAAGACGAAAGAAAATATCGCTTTTACATTAATACCAAGCGCTTGAACCATTTCTTTATCCATTACACCAGCACGGATCATAAGACCTATCTTCGTCTTTTTGAGTAATAATAGTAGTGCAATGTAAATAATTATCCCAATCAAAATAACAAATAGACGATATTTAATTAATATAATACCTCCGGATGTAAAACTTCCTTGTAACCATAACGGTAATTTTGCACTAATAGGGTTTGGCCCCCAAAATATTTTAATACACTCACTAAGAACGAGCATTCCTCCAAGCGTAACGAGCAGCTGTCGAACATGATTTCCATATACTGGTCTAATAAGAAACCTTTCTAAAATAAATCCTAGGAACATTCCCATAGCTACTGCTCCAACTAAAGCTAATATATAACTTCCTGTCATATTAAATAACCAAACACCTGTAAATGCTCCCCACGCAAATAAACCACCGTGTGCAAAGTTTAAAACGCTCATTAGACCGAAAATAAGTGAAAGACCTGATGCTAACAAAAAAATGAGCATCCCTGTTGAAATCCCATTTACAAATAAATTTATTAACACATCCATCCTTTTCACCTCGGGTTCATGTTAAGAGATTCCTAAATATTTATGACACATTTCCTTATCCTTTTTTAATTCATTCATAAAACCGTTATGAACAATTCGTCCGTTATCCATAATGTAAAAATAATCGCCAATTTGACTAGCCATCATAAAATTTTGCTCAACAAGTAAAACTGTTGTTTTCTCTTTCATCTTCAAAATAGCTACCATTAATTTCTCCACCATTATCGGGGATAGCCCTTTGCTCGGTTCATCAATAAGTAATAATCCATCACTATTAATAAACGCTCTTGAAATAGCCAACATTTGCTTTTGCCCTCCGCTCAAGAGCCCACTTTTCTTATTCCAAAACTGCTTTAAATCCGGAAATAGTTCCAGCATCCACTCTATTTTCCCTTCTACTTCTTCACCTTTCCCCCTAGCAAGAGCGAATGTTTCTTCTACTGTCAAATCATGAAAAATACCTTGATTTTCTGGTACATACCCTATTCCTTTCCTTGAAATTAAATGTGTAGGTAATCCACTTACTTTTGCACTATCATAATAAATTTCACCATCTGCAATCCGGTGAAACCCCATAACTGAGCGTAATGTCGTTGTTTTCCCTGCCCCGTTTCTACCAAACAGTACAGTAATCGTCCCTTTCTCAACAGTAAGAGATACTCCTTGCAAAATATGAAACTGATCTAAATACGTTTCTATATTATTCACTTGTAATAGTGCCACTATATAATCCCCCTAAATAAGCACTTTGTACACGCTCATCTTTTATAATTTCTTCTGGCAATCCTTCAGCCAATAACTCTCCATGAAATAAAACGATAAGATGATCTGACAAACCTAGTATCATATCCATTTTGTGTTCGATAAGTACAATTGTGCTCTCTGGATGTTTCTTAATATTTTCAATCACTTGTAATATAGCAGGGACTTCCTCAACCGAAATACCTGCCGTCGGCTCATCAAGTAATAACACATCCGTTTTTAAAGCTAATAACATCGCAAGTTCTAGCTTTCTTTTCTCTCCATGTGCCAAATCTTTCGCTAATACGTTCTCTTTCTCGTGAAGTAATACTGTTTTTAAGAAACGTCTCGCCTCTCCAACTTGTTGCTTTAATTTTGCTGGACTCGGGAAAAAACTATAGTAATCTTGTACGAATGATTGAACACTTAAACGGACATTTTCAAGTACCGTTAATTCTGGGAATATGTTTGTAAGCTGAAAAGAGCGACCGATTCCTAAGCGTGTTCGATCTGAAATCGATAGTTTTGTAATATCTTGCCCTTTAAAATACACTTCACCTGTTGTGGGTGAAATCTGTCCACTTAGTAAATTAAATAATGTTGTCTTCCCCGCACCATTTGGCCCGATAATAGAAATGAGTTTTCCTTTTTGGACAGTTAAATTTACATCTTTAATAACATGATCTTCACCAAAAGATACGCTAAGATTTTTCGTCTCTAACAAATGTGTCACGAAATCCCCTCCCTTTAAAGCCGTGAGTATGAAAGAAATATGTATAAAGAGGGTCCCCCCTCTTTATACAAAAACAACAGAAAATTCAGTCTATTTATTTTGAACTGGTGGTTCTGTTTCTTTCATCGTTAATTCTCGCTCTAACACTGGCACCGGATAATCAACACCGTCTTGCTTTTTCAATGTGATAGAATACAGTGTCTGCATCGCTTGGTGATCCTTCTCTCTAAACTTCATCTTTCCTTTTGGTGTATCAAATTCCATTCCTTCCATTTTCTTAATCAAGGTATCTACATCTGTATCACCTTTTGTTTTCTTTAAGGCTTCTACAATAGAAATTGCTGCTGACATTCCTCCCGCTGTAAACAAATCTGGCACTGCACCATTAAAACGTTTTTTATGCTCTTCAACTAGCCAATCATTCACTTTATTTTTTGGAAGTGTGTGATAATATACAGAAAAACCTTGCATACCTACTAATGCATCCATTGTTTTTAATGCTGGTATATCTGGCGCACCTGTAGAAATTTTAATACCTTGCGCTTCCACATTCATATCTTTCAACTGTTTCCAAGGTGAATTTGCCCCTGCCCAAACGATAAATAAATAATCTGGTTTTGAACTAATGATATTTTGAATATTCGCTGTAAAATCTGTTGAATTTGTATCCGCGTATTGCTCATTCACAATGTTCGCACCTAATTTTTTCGCACCCGCTTTAAATGCAGCAATCCCTTCACGACCAAAAGCGTTATCTGGGGCAAATGTCGCAATCTTTACATCTTTTTTCGCAATTGCTGCTGCTCCTGCAATCGCATCTTGTGAGGAACTTCTTCCAGTTCTAAAAATATATTTATTCCAGTTCTTCCCGGTAATACTATCCGCAACTGCCGGTTCTACAACCATAATCTTTTCATATTCTTCAGCCAGTGGTAAAACCGCTAACGTATCACTTGAACTAGACGATCCAACTAAAAAATCAACTTTCTCTTCTTCTAATAACTTCGTAGCTTTTTTAACTGCTACATCCGCTTTCGTTTCTGTATCTTCTACAACAAACTTAATCTTTTTCCCATCTACTTTCCCAGTTCCACCAGTTGCATAATCTAACCCTAATTCAAATCCGTTCACTGTTTGTTTTCCATACGATTCTAGTGGTCCTGTTAAAGAAGCAAGGACTCCTACCTTAATCGTTTTTTCATCCTCTGTACTTGTTTTCTTTCCTGAACAAGCTGCCGTTATTAATAACGAACCTAAAACACAACCAGTAAACATTGTCTTTAGCCACTTACGTTTTTTCATCGACATTGTGATCCTCCCCATACTTTACTTTCTGATAGAATCAAACACGCCAAAATCCCCTGTCCGTAATCATGACTAACTAATTCGATAGATAATGGAAAACTCTTGTAGTACCCTCTACATTCGGCACAAATATATAATCACCTTCCTATGTAATGGAAACGGACATACAATCAATATATATTCTGCAATCCAATTGAAAATACTGTTTCATTTCAGTAATGACCATACAAAAAGACTAACTTATTTTTAAGTTAGTCTTTTCCCCTTAATTAGAGTTAAGTTCTACTTTCTCTAACCCTTCAGCCAATTGTTTCTTATCTAGTCCTTCTCCTATTACTACTAAGTTTGTCGGGAAACCGAAGTCTTGTTCTAATAAAGTTGGTACTCCGAACGAATATTGGAATAGGTGAGGGTATTTATCTCCATGGAATTTCACAAAACCTTTCACTCGATAAATACTATCTGGTAAATTCGAAAGCCATTCATATAATTTGTCTTGTTCAATCGGTTTCGTAAATTGATACGTCATCGTTTGTATATGTAAATGCTGTTTGACATGTAGTGTCTCATGTTCCTCATCATTTGGAAATTCTGCTTCCTCTATATCTTTTAAAGATATATTGCAATACTTTGTCTCATACATTTTCGCATGATCATTTATTGCCTTTACTTCTTCAAATACTGTGTTCTTATCTTCATCTGTTAGTAAATCTGCTTTATTAACAAGAATGTGACTACCAAATTTCAGTTGTTCATGCAATAGCTGTTGTACATTTGCACTTAATATACTTCGGTTTAACCACCTTACTGCATCTAAAACGACTACAATTGATTTTACTTCCAGAAAAGGAGCTAAAATTGGCGAGACACACGCGTCTAACACTTCAATTGGATGCGCAACACCTGTCGTTTCTATATAAATTACATCTGGTCTTTCTTGTTGGTATAACGAATGTAATTGTATTTCAAGCTCTTCTTTTAATGTACAACAAATACATCCTTTAAGAAGTTCTCTTAAAACATTCTCTTTTCCAATAATATCTGTATCTACCGAGTATTCACCAATTTCATTCATTAATACTGCAACTTTTCTATTCTTCTTTTTCTCTGCTAACAATAAATTTTGTAATAATGTTGATTTTCCACTACCTAAAAAACCACCTAATATATGAATCTCCACTTTATTCATTCAACCGACCATCCATTTCTTTACTTCAAATGTATTCAAAGCGTAATAATTACGATTTATATTTATCATTTTATTAAAAGAATGACCATTTGTAAATATAAGAGATTCACTGTTCATTTACTTCATATGCAACTCTTACTCCAGACTCAATTGCCCCTTGCATCCATCCATGTGTTAATGTCGTATGCTCTCCTGCAAAATGTACTTTTCCAGATGGTGGTGTAATATACGGAAATAACTCGAGCTCTTGGCCTGGTTCGAAAGCTGTAAATGCACCGCAAGAATACGGATTTTTACTCCAGCTAAAAGATGTTCCAGTGACAAACTCACTATAGACGATGTCACCGTATATTTCCGCTAAATTTTTTAATGCGTAACGAATACGATCTCTTTGCGGGAGACTATCCCATGTTAACGCCTCATCTGCCCACGTATAACTTGCTATTACGATAGCTGGTCCTGGAGTATGAATGCCATAACTCGGATAGTATGTAAACCGTATCGGTAAATCAGTAATAGATTTACCGCCACACTGTCCCGCTTTCTCCCAAAATCTACTTTTAAACTCTATTGCAATTTTAGTTGCAGCAATATAATTTAATTCACGAATTGCTCTTTTTTTAAAATAAGAGAATAAATAGTATGGCTGAACTTCTACAAATCTTAACGCTGAAAATGGAATTGTAATAATAGCAAAATCACTTGTTATTGTAAATTGCTCTAACGTTTGTTCATGATTTCCTTGTAACATTACTTTATTATCTTCTTGTATAATTTTATCAACCTTATATGGCATTAAAATATGTTCTCTTAATTGTGGTAAGAATGCATTCGATAACTTATCCATTCCACCAGTTATTTCATAATATTTCGTCGTTGAAGTAAAGAAAATCATTTCACGTAATACTTCAATTAAGGACATTCCCATATAAGCTTCCATATCAAGAAGTACCCCAATCATATCTATTGCACTATCTGAATAATACTCCATTAAAAATGAACCAAGCGAATACGTTTTATACTTTTTTTCAACGATAAGCCAGTTTTTATCAGGATCCTTCTTAATATAATTTAGTATTGGTTCTAATACCTCAATCATTAGCTCTTCTGCCGTTTTTCCTCTTTCTTTATCCAAAACCGGATATTCAAGTACACTTGGATCATTTTCAAACACATTCAATCTCGTTTGAATGTTATTCGTATAAATGATATCTGCAAAAGTTTTATTTATAAAAAGGTTTAAAGGTAGTTTAAATTTATGAATATACGCTAAGGTTAACTTATGGGTGTCAGGGATTCTCATCGGTCCCGCATTAAAATATAAACCCACACTAAATGGTTCCCGAATCGTATACACCCTGCCACCTATTCTGTTATTTGCTTCTATAATCGTTACTTCGTGCCCAGCCTCTTTTAATAAAGAACCTGCAACTAATCCAGAAATCCCTGCACCTGCAATCGTAATCCGTTTTGGGTTATTCTTTTTGACAAGCCCTGCATGAATAATATGAAGCATTTCTTCCATTGCTAATGGGTTCCCCATGCCATTTCCCCTTTTACAAAGGATTTTACTGAATTATATTCGGTTCACTGAATTCCTATGTTTTGTTCGCGGATTTGCACGGATACATTTTCAAATACTTGAATATCTTTTATAAAATGTAATAAACTAGATATGACTCTATAGAAGTAAGACGTATTATCTTACATAATAAAATCAATGAAATTGCGAGGAATTTTGAAATGAAAAAAGGTATTAACCGTGTTGTATTAGTAGGAACAGGAGCAGTTGGATGTAGTTATGCTTACTGCATGATTAACCAAGCCGTAGCTGAAGAATTTGTTTTAGTCGATGTAAATGAGGCAAAAGCTGAAGGGGAGGCAATGGATTTAAGTCATGCTGTTCCATTCGCACCAGCTCCAACTAGAGTATGGAAAGGCAGCTACGAAGATTGTAAAGATGCTGACCTTGTAGTTATTACAGCTGGATTACCACAAAAACCAGGCGAAACACGTTTAGATTTAGTTGAGAAAAACGCTAAAATCTTTAAACAAATCGTTCGCAGTATTATGGATAGCGGATTTGATGGCATCTTCTTAATCGCAACAAACCCTGTAGATATTTTAACTTACGTAACTTGGAAAGAATCTGGTTTACCGAAAGAACGTGTAATCGGTTCTGGTACAACGCTTGATTCTGCTCGTTTCCGCTATATGTTAGGTGAGTACTTCGATATTGGTCCACACAACATTCACGCTTATATTATCGGAGAACACGGCGATACTGAACTTCCTGTTTGGAGTCATGTTTCCGTTGGTATCCAAAAACTACAAACACTGCTTGAAAAAGACAACACGTATAATCAAGAAGATTTAGACAAAATTTTCATAAACGTCCGTGATGCAGCTTACCATATTATTGAGCGTAAAGGCGCAACTTATTATGGTATCGGTATGTCACTTCTACGTGTTACAAAAGCAATTTTAAACGACGAAAATAGTGTATTAACTGTATCAGCTTACTTAGAAGGTCAATATGGTCAAAAAGATGTTTATATCGGGGTGCCTGCTGTTTTAAATCGCGGCGGTGTTCGTGAAATTTTAGAGGTTGAATTAAGTGAAGAAGAAGAATTAAAATTCGATCACTCTGTTCAAGTATTAAAAGAAACAATGGCTCCGGTTCTTTAATTAAGATAAAAAAGCAATCCAATTTATTTTGGATTGCTTTTTTATCTTAATTATCCCCTATGACCTTTTAATGATTTTCTATCATTTCTTATTTTTTAGTCGCATCCTCATTATTTATATCAAGTACATCTAATAAAAAGATAAAGATTGGTATCCCGATAATAAGCCCCCATATTCCGAGGAAATGCTCTGAGAAGATGAGAATCATAAATGTATAAAAGATTGGTAAATTTGTTTTTGCAGACATAAACTTCGGATTTAAAAAATAACTTTCAAGAGCGTGGATTACTGTTATGAACACGAGTATGTATACTACGTACATAACTCCGCCTACGTTGTAAGCAATGATACAAAGTGGAAACAAAGAAATAATCACACCTGCAACAGGAATCAACCCTAGTAAGAAAACCATAACAGCTAATACAAGTAGCTGTGGAAATCCTAAAACAATTAATGCAATGACAGTAAGAATACAATTTACAACGGCAATTAAAAACTGAGCTTCAATTACTTTTCCGAACGATCTTGCAAATCTTTCACCAAAATATGCAATTTCCTCATAAAAGATTTTTAACTTACTATCTTTAAACTTAGATGTAAATGTAATAATACGCTCTTTTTCTAATAAGAAAAATAAGCTTAAAATTAGAGATAATAATATTTGTAAACTTACCTTCCCTATATTTGCTATTGATTGATATATAACATCTACACCTTGTTCTATATATTTTGATACTTCCATCCCATTAATTGTCGAAAGTACATATTTAACGATTTCATTATCAGGTGGATTTTGAAAAAATAGTTTAAATTGATAAATTAATTGTGAAATTTGTATCGTCAGCACAGGTAAATATTTATATAACGTTGTGCCTATAAAGGAAACTAGTATTATATACAAACATGCAATAACAATTTTCCGGTTTACTTTCAATTCCCTTGAAATAAAACGTTGAAATCGATCCATTAAAAACGTCAGTATAAACGTAATTAATATTAAATTGATCATACTTTTTAATGCATATAATACAAGCGCTACTATTATTAAAACGAGAAACCGTTGAAACCCTCTACTTCGAAAAAAACTCTTTACTTCATTCATTAAGAATTAACCTCCCCCTCCAATGGATGGAAATTGAATCTATTACATTTTATGAACTCCTATAGACAATCTTTCTTACTAATTGAGAAGAATCCTTTTTTTCTTTTCATATTGTTAGATTCGTTTAACTGGAATCCACCAACATATTTCGGTGGACTCCAGTTATTTTTCATATAATCTTTTTATAAACTAGGTGATTTTCTATTTTTAGACTGCTGTTCATACGCATATCCCATATTGAAAAGCTCTCTTTCACCAAACTGTTTCCCTACAAACACTACACCGATTGGTTCTCCATTTTTATCATATCCAGCAGGAACCGCTAATTCCGGATAACCAGCTACAGCTGATAGAAGAATTTCATCGTTATTAATCATAACTAGAGCATCCAAACCTTTTTCTACTAAATACCTATCTAGCTCTTTTTTTGCATTTGCTTGACTCGTTTGTACTACGTTTTCGAACTCTTCTTTCGTTATAGCAGATTTTTCAGACCCCTCAATTAATGTTTGTCCGTATTTTATTCGTCTTTTACTATCCTTTTTATTAAACGCTATAATCTCTTCTAACGATTTTACCGGTATATTTTTTTGCTGTGAAAAATAGTCGTTTACATTATGCTTGAACTCATATTCTAATGTTTGCAAATTATCTACACCCTCAGCACTTAACTCGATATTATCAGCTAATATCGCACCTGCATCTTGAAGGTCTTTTCTAATTTTTTCTGCTACTGTTTTTCTATTTTCATCTTGTTGGTCTACAGAAAAAAGAAGCCCTATCTTTTTCCCTTTTAATCCATCTATTGATAAATCCTTTGTATAATCAATTCTTTCTTTATCTTTCATTTTTTCTGTCATAACATCTTTTTCGTCATAACCTATCATTGCATTAAATAACGTTGCTGCATCTTTTACTGTTCTTGCCATAGGTCCTGCTGTATCAAGAGTTTCAGCTAATGGAATAATTCCTGTTCTACTTACCATACCTAAAGATGGACGTAACCCAACTACTGATTGCTGCGCCGCTGGTGCAACAATCGATCCCGTCGTTTCTGTTCCAATTGCAAGCGGCGCAAAATCTGCCGCAACTACTGTAGCAGATCCTGAACTTGATCCTGAAGTATCGAATGTAATCGGACCGTACGGGTTTAAATTTTGTCCTTTCTTCCCGCTATACCCACTTGGCATTGTAAAAGATAAATAATTCGCCCACTCAGACATATTCGCTTTTCCTAAAACAAATGCTCCTTCTTCTTTCAACTGCTTCACAATTGTTGCGTCTTGATCTGCAATCCAATCTTTTAATACATAAGTTCCTGCACTAGTCGGCATCACTTTTTCCGTCTGTACATTATCTTTTACAACGACAGGAATACCATATAAATTCGAATTTTTGTTTCTACCCCGCTCTTGATCTAACTTTCTTGCTTCTTCCATCGCATTAGGATTTATCTCTGTAACAGAATTTAATGTTATTCCATTTTGATCATGTTCTTGTATTCTAAAGAGATAAATGCTCGTTAATTCTTCATATGACAACTTTCCATCATCAATCATTTTTTGAAGCTCATCTACAGTCGCATTTACGACTTCTTTTTCTTTTATTTTTACATTTTCTATATTGATTCCTTTAAGCTGATTATGTATCGGTTGTAGCACTCTTTCTTTATCATATACAATACGCTCAGGTTCCTTTGGAAAATAATTTTTATACACGTAATATCCGCCGACACACGCTAATAAGACAATGCCTCCAGCGATAGACAGCGTTACCTTTACCCATTTCTTCATGTTGCTTCCTCCACTCTATAAGGTGCTTCGTTACACGAAAAAGAGAGTTACCTTTTACTTAACTCTCTCCAATCAAAATGCTAAATGAAAAAATGAAAGATTTCAATCTAATTACTTCTTTTTTGCATTTGCTTTGCTAACATTTCTTTCACTTGATTATACGTTAACCCTGAATTTTTATTTAAACGCTTTACTTCCTCAACATCAGTACCTACCACTGTATATTTTTTCTCATCATTCATTTTTCTAATTCCCTTCTCACCGGATTATTTCTTATATTTCTTCCCTAAATGCACATAAATTAACACCACTACAAAAAAGGAAGCTGTTTTTAAGCACAGCTTCCTTCTCGTTACATATTGTATTTCTTAATAAAATTTCACTACATCTTCAGTAGGCAAGAACGTTCTTTCTGCTGGTTGTTCGTTTGGTTCACCAAATGGCATTTGACCTACTAAGCTCCACTCTGCTGGAATGTTCCAAGTTTCTTTCACTTCAGCATCTACGATTGGGTTGTAATGTTGTAATGACGCTCCAATTCCTTCAGCAGATAATAGCATCCACACAGTATGTTGTAACATCGCATTTCCTTGATGAGACCAGAATGGGAACTGATCTTTATATAATGGCGCATTTTCTTGCATTTTTTGTACAGTTGCTTGATCTTCAAAGAATAGAACTGTTCCTACACCTGCATGGAAGCCTTTTAGTCTTTCTACAGTCGCTTCAAAGTTTTCTGCTGGTACGCGAGCTCTTAGTGTTTCTTTAACAATATCCCAAAACTTTTCATGCTCTCCATCCATTAATACAACCATACGACCACTTTGCATATTGAAAGATGTTGGTGCGTGTAAAGCTGTTTTTAACACTTCTTCAATTCTTTCTTTCGTAATTGCATCGTTTTTTGCTACTTTACGAATTGAACGGCGATTCACAATTGCTTCTTTTAAGTTTGTTGTAGTTGCTGACATTTTAATTCCTCCAAATGTTTGTTTTATAATTTATTTTGTTATTTCATAACAAGCGAATTAGCAATATCCATCGGTATTACATTGCATACCTTCAAATGAATTTGTTTTATCCTTTTCAATTTCTTTATCAATGACCCTTTCTAGTGTTTCTTTACTAGCAAGCCCTTGAATGACTTCATCTCCAATCATGACAGTTGGAACAGCCATAATATTCGCTTCATCATATGCGTGTTGAATTGCTTCTTGATGCTTTTCTTTATATTTACGAGTTACTAAAGCATCTTTAAATTCCGCCTCAGGAAGTCCTACTTCTACCGCTAATTTTGTTAACAAATCAATATCTTCAATGTTTTGCTCTTCTTGGAAAAATGCTGTGAATACGCGGTGATGATACTCATTACCTAGTCCACGTTCTTTCGCAAATTGACATCCTTCGAAAGCTAAATGTGTATATGGATGTGGTGAAACACGTGGCAAGCGCATATCAATTCCTAACTTCTTCGCTGTCGGAAGAATGAAAGCATCCCATGAACCTAATTTTTCTGGTTCATTCCATGGATCTATTTTTGAATATGGACTTGGACGTAATTCAAATGGCATCCATTCAATCTCTACATCTTTCTCTTTCGCTACCTCATCTAATGGACCTTTTGCTAAAAAACAAAACGGACATATAAAATCTGAGTATACTTTCATTTTTACAGTCATAACTTTTACACCTTACCTTTATTGTTGTAATCAAATCAGTTACATTAATGACAAAAAAATATAAATAGGATTTAAGCATTCATTTTTTCTTGCAAAGTTTCAAACAACTGCCCCATTGTAATATTTCCCAAAACTTCTTCCATCGCGGATTGTGCTTGAATTAAAATAATTTCTAACACCGCTTGAATATTCGCCCCAATTGGACAATCTGGATTCGGTTGCTCGTGAATATGAAATAGCTTGTCTTCTTCGACTACGTTCACTGCATGATACACATCTAACAATGTGATTTCATATAAATCCTTTAGTAATCCCGCGCCACCCGGTCCACGATTTACGTAAACAAAGCCAGCTTGTTTCAAGTACGACATGATTTTACGAATGACTACTGGATTTGTATTGACACTCTCAGCCATATAGTCTGAAGTACAAAGTGAAGATGGATTGTTTTTCAAAATAGATAAAATATGAACAGCTATGGAAAAGCGGCTACTAATTTTCATCGTAATCACCACCTCGATGTAATCATTATAGTTACAACTAAAAAATAAGTCAATCCTTTTCATAGATTTTTTATAAGTAAATTAAAAAGTGTCCCATTATGATATATGAGACACCTCTTTTTATTCTGCAAATAGCGATTGAAATTCTTCAATAAATAGCTGCACAGCGATTGAAGAATCCTTTAATGAAGGAACAGCTAAAGCAATTTCTCTCCATACTTGTGGTTCCAATTCTCTCGTTTGCACATTTTTTGGTAAATTCGTTAAAGATAATTCAGCTAATATTGCAATGCCCAATCCTTCTTGAATCATATTTAAAGCTGTAGTAACTGTCGAAATTACATATTCAGCCCGAAGTGGTACGTTTGCTTGTTTAAACATATCAATAATGGGTGGTTCGTATCCACCCTTACATAATATGATCGGTTCATTCTCTAAATCACAAATTGTAAGAGCGTCCTTCTTACAGAGAGGATGATCCTCTCTTAAGATAGCAACCATTTTCCCCTTCGTTAATGGAACAATCTCCATATCTTTATTAGGCAAAATAACAATTCCTATATCAATAACCCTCGATACTAACCAATCTTCAACTTCTTTAATCGTTCCTTCACAAAGAACGACTTCTAAGTTCGGATACTTCTCCTTAAAAAGGTTTATCATTTTGGGTAAGAAATGTGCAGAAGCGCTCGGAAAACTCCCAATTCGAATCGTCCCAACTTCGTGCCCTTTCTCCATCGCAACTTCTTGTTCAATCTTCTCTACACCGTTCAAAATCTCTCTAATATGTACAAGAATTCTGTTTCCTACATCCGTAACAATTAATCCTTTTCGTTTATCACGTATAAGAATCGTAACTCCTATCTCTGACTCAATACTTGAAATCGCATGACTAACAGCTGGCTGCGTCATATTTAACACCCGAGCTGCCTTCGTAAAACTACCTAACTCAACGGTTTTTATTAATACTTGCAGTTGTGTAATGGTCATAACTAATCACTTATACTCCCCATAAAAAAGATTCATTTTATTTATTACAGTCGATATCATATCATAGTGAAATGAATAACAACAAGGAGGTCTTACCGTGACACAGCTTTCTCGAACTAAGACGGCCATAATCCTTACCTTTCTCGTTTTCATGTGGGGAATCAATTGGCCTTTATCTAAGTTTGCCCTGCATTATACACCACCCGTTTTATTTGCAGGCGTTCGAACTTTAATTGGAGGATTCATTTTACTCCTTTTCGCATTACCGAAATACAAAGAGTTACACTTAAAAGAAACTTGGCATTTATACGTTATTTCTTCTTTACTTAACATCATTATATTTTACGGATTACAAACTGTAGGCCTTCAATATATGCCAGCTGGGTTATTTTCCGCCATTGTATTTCTACAACCTGTTTTACTCGGCGTTTTCTCATGGATTTGGCTTGAAGAATCTATGTACGGCTTAAAAATTTTTGGGCTTGTTCTTGGATTTATTGGCGTGGGTGTCATTAGCTCTAGTAGTTTAACTGGACATATCTCTATTATCGGAATCCTTCTCGCGATAGGATGCGCTATTGGCTGGGCACTTGGAACAGTATTTATTAAGAAGACTGGGCACCGCGTTAATTCCATTTGGATGGTAACACTTCAGCTCATTATTGGCGGGCTTTGCTTAATTGGATTTGGTTCAGAGTTTGAAAGCTGGTCTAGTATCGCTTGGAGTATACCATTTGTTAGCGTACTTCTCTTTATTTCGTTCTTCGTTATTGCAATGGGGTGGCTTGCATACTTCACACTTGTTGGAGCTGGTGAAGCAAGTAAAGTTGGGGCTTATACATTCCTCATTCCGCTAATCGCTATTATTGTAAGTTCAATTTTCTTACATGAGGCCATTACAATGAGCTTATTTATTGGGCTATTATTTATTGTTGTGAGCATTTGTTTTGTAAATATAAAACCAAAAGCACTTGCTATAAGGCAGCAAGTTGAATTGAAATAAACGTAAGAAAGAGCCTACTGTTTGTAGGCTCTTTCTTACGTCTTACTTTTTACGACGTACTACAAAAACACACGCACCAACCGACGATACAATCGCCAAAATAGATAAGACAATCGCTATTACTTGCATATTACTAGTGCCTTCATTCTTTTCTACACTAGACACTTCACCATGTTCTCCTGTTAATGACGTACCTTTTGCAATTGTAGTAAGTGAATGTGGTTTTTCAGCTTTTTCATCGCCTGTCCATTCAACAATTTCTCCATCTTTATATTGTTGATATGCGTCCCAAGCTATTTTTTGCTCTTTATCCGGATTTTTAGCGACGAAAGTAAATCGTTGGAATTGACCGGTTAAAATCCCTTCTCCTGTCGCTTCCCATACTACAGTTTTCACTTTTCCAGCACTATCTTTTTGCGCTTCCACTTTCCACCCTGGCACTGGCTCATACTGTTGAAACTCAACGCCAGACGGTATTTTTAGTGTGACTTTTGTCGTTGCTATATTTTTTTCAACTGGTACCTTTATTGTGTAAGTCTCCCATGAATTAACATCAGAAGTTTCTGGCTTTACCGTCACATGAGCACTAACAGGTAACGAAAAGATTCCCATTGCAATTATTGTTGCGATCATTGTTGTTCCTAATTTTTTTATACGTTTCATTTTCTATTAACTCCCTTTCATCTATAACGCCTCTTTATCTGCCACCTACAATAAATTTATAATCTGTATCGAAGCTATCCAGAGATTTTGTTAATCCATGAACATGTATATTCCAGTTTCCTGTCATGTTAATATACATACCTTCTGCTTCATATTCTCCCGGTGAAACTGCTGAAACTTTAAATGAACCTTTTCCCATATTCATATCTAATGATTGAGTAGTTAAAATAATTTGCTCCATATCAGTAACAGGTTGTCCGTTTTCATCCTTTAAAGTAATATGAAATGTATTTTGTCCTACTTTATTAGGACTTACATGTAAAGTAAGTTCATACCCATTATCCAGTAGCTTACTTTCTGTAAAAGGTCCAGTAGGAGGCATCGGTGGTGTTTGTACGTTTGTCATAAAAGCTACGATGACAAAAATGATAATTCCGATGATAAACTCTACTTTCACCGTAGCGCCTAATCCCTTCTGCGCTCTCATTTTCCCTTTCACATAATGTACAATTCCCAATATCCCCATGAAAATGAATAAAAGTATTTTTGCTAATAAAGCTAATCCATACTTCGTATCAAATAAAGAGTGGATTGTTGGAATAAAAAATGTACTGTTAAAAAGACCTGTTATTAAAATCACGATGACAGCACCTGTTGCCCACGGTGAAAAACGCTTAATCATATCCCAATACATACTCCACTTGTCATCCTCTTTACGTAAAAGAAGAATAATGGATGATAGACCGCCAATCCATAATGAAGCTGCAAATAAATGCAGAAAATCCATAACGACAGCAATCTCTTTAAACTTCAAACCATATGCATGACTATTAAAGGCTTTCATAACAAGTATCCCGATAAACAATACTATTGGAATACTCCATACTTTAAACGACGATAGCTTCCCACACTTCATCGCAAAATACGTAACAATTATAAGTGAACTAATAAGAACCATTTGAGTAATCCATACATATCCAAAAACAGAAAGCTGTAACGTTTCTTTTAAGAGTAAAGGATTGAATGCTTCTAGCCATGAAACATCTGCATTTATTTTTGCTTGTAGTGGTAGATTGAATAACAAGCTAATAAATATCCCAAATAAGGAAATCCATATTATGTTCTTACTCCTTGATCGAACCGAGGTTGCATTCCCTTTATACATAATAAGATTAAAGAATAGCACTCCTATAAATAGTGAGAAACTTGTATATAGAACCCCACGTTCCATAATCATATCTATTTGCGGGACATACCCCATCTCTTCTACTTGTACATCATCTGCTCCCGCTTCCGCTGACCCAATTCGGAACGGAATAACTCCTTGAATTGGATGTCCATCAGCTGAAATCACTTTCCACTGAATAGAGTAGAGTCCGTTTTTCAGATTTTCTTTTAACCCTGCTTCTAATAGTTTTTTGTTTTTTTTATCAATATGAGCATCTTTCAAATCGACCCTTTTACCTGATGTATCCCTCACGTACAATGTATTAAAACTTGAAACTTGTATGTCCTCATCGAATTCGATTTTCACAACAGATGGTGCCTTCTTCAAAGTTTCATTTTCAACAGGGTTTGATTTCACAACGTACGCATGAGCAGATGTACTTTTCGGTATCGATATGATAAGCACACATGCAATTAATAACCATGTCCCTAACTTTCTCATTACTTTCACAATCACTTCACTTCTTTCTTACTCATCGCTATACTTCCATTACTTTAACTTTCCAAGTTTGATTATCGGGCGAAATATTAACCTTATTAAATATAATCTTCTATACAGTATAACTATTTATTTCTCTCTCACCTCTAAACTTCCAATATAATAGTAACTACCTTCATAGATACTACTTACATTTTTAAAGTCGATTGTTATTATATCATAAAATATATTTACGTAAGTTCCTGAAGAAGAAAAGTTATCGTGAATCATTTGTGAAGAAAGTGTGAAATACATAAATAAAAAGGTATTACGTTATTACGTAACACCTTTTAAAAAATATCCCTCTTCTATTTCTCTTCCGGATAATCACAATACTCTATGATTGTTCCCTCTGTATCCGCTGGGTTAAGATAGATTAATCTTCTGCCGTGTTTATTAATTCGAAGTGTATGCTTTAACGTTCGAATACCTTGTTCTTTCAATTCCTCTAAAGCCACATCTAAATCATCTACTCGATACGCAACGTGATGAACACCTTTACCTTTTTGTTTAATAAAACGGGCAATTGGAGATGTCGTATTATTCGTCGGTGCAAGTAATTCAATTCTATCTCCATCCACTTCAAGAATGGCTACTTCGCTTTCCACACCAGGAGCTTCACTTACGTAACGATCTATTAAAGTTCCTAGTAACACATTTTCATAAAAACGTATCGTACTATCTATATCACGAACTGCGATTCCGATATGATCAATTGTTTTTTTCATTTTATTTCCCCTACTACTTTATTTTTTCTCATTATTAATAGTAACAAAAAAAGCTATAGAAACAAGTCTATAACTTTTTTTATTTAACCTATTTTCTTATCTGCTCTAGTTGCTGGTTGAACTTGGTTTTTCACTTTTAAAATGCTAATGCCATATCCGATAAATCCACCGATAATCGCTGGGAAGATCCAGCCTAGTCCTACTTCCTGCATCGGAAGGAATTTAGTGAACACTTGGCTTACTACTTCAATGTTAACTCCAGCTGCACTTAATCCATCGAATAAGCTGATGATAAATGTTACGATCAAGCTTACTTGATAAACTTCCGCTCTTCCTTTAAATAATGAATGGAAGAATGTTAAGAAAATCAATACGATTGCTAGTGGATAAATTGCTGTTAATACTGGAACAGAAACTGCGATTAATTGTGTTAATCCTACGTTTGCAACAATGGCACTAAATACACAGAGCGTGATTGCAATTGCTTTGTAAGGAACATTTGGGAATAACTTATGGAAGAATGAAGAACATGCTGATACAAGTCCCACACTAGTTGTTAAACACGCTACTGTAATCATTAATCCTAATAATACTCCGCCGTATGATCCAAAATAGTAGTTAGAAACTTTCGCTAATACTTCTCCACCGTTCTCTAAATGTCCAAGCTTTGCAACACTTGAAGCACCCATATAAGAAAGAGCTGTATAGATAATTGCTAAAATAGATGCTGCAATTATGGTCGCTTTTGCACAAACGACCATAATTTGTGTTTTCGTTTTTGCACCTTTTTCTTTAATTGCATTAATGATAATAATCCCGAATACGAATGATGCGAGCGTATCCATCGTTAAGTATCCTTCTTGGAATCCTTTAAAGAATGCATGTGATGTATAAGCTTCCACTGGTGCTTGCATATCTCCAATCGGATGTATAAAAGCAACGATTACTAAAATACCGATGAAAGTCAACTTAATTGGCGTTAAAATTTTTCCAACAATATCGACAATTTTCGCGGGATTTAGCGAAAAAAAACAAGTGATGCTAAAGAATATAATTGTGAAAAGAATTAAAGGTGTAGAACCTACTCCCTCTGGCATAAACGGCTTAAGACCAATTTCATAAGATACATTTCCTGTTCTCGGTATTGCAAATAACGGACCGATCGCTAAGTATAAAACTGTTGTAAACACAATCCCGAACACTGGGTGAGCGCGACTTGCTAATGACTGCAAATCATCTTTACCTGAAAAACCAAATGCTAGTACACCTAGTAATGGTAGTCCAACACCAGTTACTAAAAATCCAGCGTTAGCAATCCATACATTCTCTCCTGCTGATTGACCAAGCATCGCTGGGAAAATTAAATTTCCCGCTCCAAAAAATAGTGCAAATAACATTAATCCAATAACTACTATGAACGAAAACGGTACTTTATTCGCCATAATATAACCCCCATTCAAATTTCCTTATCTCATTTTCCAATTTTAACTAATTGAATTTTCTGAATATTTAATTTAAGTATCAACTATTCTTGAACTCATTATAGTTTGCTATATAATATTTTGCAATACTATTTTCGAACTTTTCTTTTATTTTATAAATATACATTTTTTAACATGAAAAATAGACTAAAAAACCAACATGGTCATCCATGTTGGTTTTTCCATTTACTATCATGAATTAAAATTTCGCTGCTACTTTTTTAACGTTTTCTAGACCTTCTTCAACAATTTGTTGTGAACGATCTGGATATTGATTGTGCCCTTCAATTACAACTGTCTCTGGATTTGTAATTCCCCAGAATCCAAGTACAGTTGTTACGTAATTAACTGCCATTTCCATAGGAGCCATTTGTTCTGAAGAGTAATCTGAACCACGAGCACCTAACACAACTACTTTTTTACCACCAACTAAACCTTCTGGGCCATTTGCTGTATATTTAAACGTTTTTCCAGCTTGAGATAAGTATGAAATATATGTGATTAATGGTGCTGGTACTGTAAAGTTCCATAATGGGAATGCAAATACAACCTTATCAGCTTCTAAAAACTGATTTAAATATTGATCTACTGTAGCAACTGCCTTCTCTTCTTCAGCTGTTAACTCCATGCCTTGGCTACGTTTATATCCACCTGAAATCGCGATATTTCCGTAATAAGGAAGATCTAATGCAAATAAATCTAATTCCGTAATTTCTGTATTTGGATTTGCTTCTTTATAAGTACTTACAAATGTTTCATACATTTTTGAACTAACTGCTTGCTCCGCTGGACGATCGTTTGCTTTTACAAATAATACTTTTGACATTTTTTTATTCCCCTCTACATTCTTATTTTCTTCTTTTTTACCAAATAACGAGCTAAATAATCCCATTTTCTTCACCTAAACTTTCTTATCATATTCATTATTCATCATCATAAAAATTCTTATTCTAATAAAAAGTTCCAATTGATACCTTAAGTAAAGCCAATCAAAACTTTTTGTTATTTAATTACCTTATGTAAATGATTGTAATATAGCAACTTACTTTAGTCAAGTAACTTTTAATAAAAAACAAAATCTCAATTTAAAAATATTAACTAAAATACAATTGAACACCAAATACATCTTTATTACTTGTATAATAAACTTAGAGAGGAAAATTCATATATAGAAAGGATTTATTCATGAGCACTATAGAAAAGATTCAAACTTTTATTATTCTTTTTGCTGTTACATGCGGCATCGTACTCGGACAATTTAATATGATACATACGTATTCAGACAAGTTTATTGTTCCCTTCTTATTTTTTATGCTATATGGATTATTCCTCAGCATCCCATTAAAAGAAATAAAAAACGGATTTCGCAATTTAAAATTTGCTGGAACAAGTCTTACTATTAACTTCTTATGGACACCTTTACTCGCTTGGGGGTTAGGGGCACTATTTCTTTCAGATCATCCAGCACTTTGGGTTGGATTTATAATGTTAATGGTTACTCCATGCACAGATTGGTACTTAATCTTTACTGAAATAGCGAAAGGAAATGTAGCACTTTCTACTGCAATTTTACCTGTAAATTTAATTTTGCAAGTTCTACTCCTTCCAATTTATTTATTTTTATTTGCTGGTGTCATGAAAACTGTAGCGGTTTTTGTTTTAGTAGAAAGTATTGTTATCGTAATCGTCTTACCATTTATACTTGCACACGCTACAAAATTCATTATGAATAAAATGAAAAAAGCTGAAACTCTCGAGAATAAACTCATTCCGTTTTTCAGCTCTGCTCAAATTGTATTTTTAAGTTTAGCAATAGTAGCGATGTTTGCATCACAAGGTAAATATTTACTGCAAAATATGAATGTCGTTTTATTATTACTCGTTCCTGTTCTATTGTTCTTCATCATTAATTTTTTACTAGGACAATTTATCGGGCGCATGATGCATTTATCTTACAAAGATACAGTAAGTCTAAGCTTAACAACGTTAGCAAGAAACTCACCTGTTGCACTCGCTATCGCTGTGACCGCTTTTCCAGATGAGCCTCTTATCGCACTTGCACTCGTTATTGGACCATTGATTGAGTTACCAGTACTAGCTGGTGTGTCACAAGTTTTGTTGCTTATTAAGAAAAAACGGCAATACGCATAATAAAAAACGTCCCATTTTGGGACGTTTTTTATTATGGAAAGATTACATACAACACTTATTTCTTATTTATCATTACAAATGAAATTACCGAAACTACAAACATAATAATACCAATTATAATAAAGTGAAACTTTAATCATTGGGGGTTTTGTTCATCCCCCAATGATTATTAGCCCTCACCACTCCCGCATTAACAGATCCTTTCTAATTAAAAATGATAGGAAACGTAAATATGACGAAAGCTGCCCAAAGTCCATATATTGGCAAATACTTCGTAACGGCATCTTGGATAGCTTTTGGTCCTGATTTATTTTGCAAGAAACGCATATAGGAAAACATAATCCAAATTAGATTTGCCCAGATCAGTATGTTTACACCTAAAACAGCTAGTCTATTAGGTGTAATCCCGTAAGAAGAAAGTCTAAATACGATGGCTGACAATGCAACAGTATCAATAATAAGTGCCAGAACAATTAAGGCAAAATTTATATAATCTGAAATACTCTTTTTCTCGTCTGAGTCACTCTCAACGATAGAAAATATAGTAACAGCCAATACACCAAGCAGTATTCCGTTGAAGGCCATTAGGAAATTGCGATCCAAGAATGGATTTTTCCCGACCAAAATTACCGTTATAAGATAGATAAGCAAGGTAATCAGGACGAGAGGACTAAAAATTTTAGATATGTATGGTGTAATATTTTTAGCAAGCTTAAGATTCATTGATACTAAGTATGCAGTCACAATAGCGAGAGCCGCTGCTCCAAATAAAACAACATTACTAAAATAGAATTCTCCTATATCTAAGTCAACAAAGCTAAATAAACGCATGGTGAATATTGCTAGTATCATTCCGCTCACTGCCATGCTCCCGTAGAGAAGACAATATTCTAAATTAAATTTAATATAGGCTAATCTTGTACTGCCTTTTGAATATTCATTTCCTGTAAATGCAAGCCCTACTAAGACCCATAAAAATATAGGAAGATGTAAATACGCAAGTATGGTACTGTCTTTATAATTTATTGGCAACGTATTAAGATACACCCCGGAAACTAGGAATAACGCTATAAGGGAATAAATAATACTTTTTTTCGGCTTATTATTGTAAACAAAATAAGCAGCAATAAAGGGAATTACACCAAAAGCCAAATTAATTGGAGCAATTGCTTCCTGCTCAACAAAGTGGAAAATGATTCTAGTGCTTATGCCGGCCAGAATAGCTAAAAGGCCCATGAATAAGAAACCTTTTTGAAACAAAGATGTTTTTTCTTTATTTACTTTCTCCTTAAAATGCAACCTTTCATACCAAGCACCTAGAATTTGAGAATCAGGGTTTTGGTCCCATGCTTGTGAGAATGCTTTTTTAAAAGCTTTCGGATCTTTTCTATACATCTTCTCCAACTCATGGGGGTTATCCATATGTTTAACAATCAAATTGTTACTGTTCATAGTTATACCTCCTCTAATTTTAAAAATAAGGTTGTTACCTTTTAACAAAAGCACCTCACTCATTTATTATGATTTTAATACAAAATTTATCGTTTTACAATAAAAAATTATTATTTAAAGGATTTTTTTTATCGTTAAATTTTATATAAAAGAAAAAACAAAAGAGCATGACATAAAACTGTCATGCTCTTTTAACAAATTAATTCTCAAATACAAAATTAATCTTATTATCTTTCCACTCTAATTTCGCATCAAACGTTTTCTCGCCCTTTTTAAAGCCTTTAATTAAATCAGTCTTTTCACCTTTTAAGAGCTTTGTCATATTCTTTTGCGAAATTGTTTTACTTAATATCTTCTTTGAAATGGTGAAATCACATTGCGTTGTATTATAGTTAGAACAACCGTAAAACGTTGACTTATCAATTACATCGCCATCACATTTTTTACAGCTACCAACCTTTTTACCCGTTGTAAATTTCGATCCTTTTCGTTCAATCGATTCAACATGTAGTCCCGTGAAATCCCACTTCTCAGACATTTCCACTGCGTCTTCAATAATTTTAGCTGATAGCTTTTTCGTCTGTTCCATAAATGTAGCTGGTGAAGCTGTACCTTCACCAATTTCCGCAAGACGTTGTTCCCATTTCGCAGTCATTTCCGGTGAAGCTAGTATTTTGTCACCAATTGCGGTAATTAATACTTTTCCTTTATCAGTCGCATACACTTGGTTTTTCTTTACATCTATATATTTACGGTCTTTCAGCATCGTAATAATACCCGCGCGGGTCGCTTCCGTACCTAAACCTTCTGTTTTCTTCAATACCTTCTCTAGCTCTTCATTCTCTAAATACTTACCGGCTGTTTTCATTAACGTAATAAGTTGTCCTTCTGTATAACGCTTCGGTGGCTGTGTTTTTCCTTCTTTCACTTTCACCTTTACAACTTTTCCTTCTTCACCTTCAGCTACAATTGGAAGAATGGTTTCGTCATCTTTATCGTCTTGGAAAATAACTTTACGCCAACCTTCTTGAATTTGCTGTTTTCCTTTTGAAATGAATTCAGCACGTTCATCTACAAGCGTTACAATCGTTGTATAGTCAAAGATTGCAACTTCATAATGAGCTGCAATAAGCCTTCTTACGATCATATCGTATATTTTCTTTTCATCACCTGATAGTCTGCTTGGGTTTGTAACTTGCTCTGTCGGAATAATCGCGTAGTGATCTGTTACTTTCTTTTCATTTACATAACGCTTATTGTTCATAATGGATTCAACCGGAGCCGGTAATAAACCTTTATATTCATCAAACTGACTTAACTTCTGTAAAATATCAGGGAAAGTCGCTGCTTCTCCTTGAGTAACATAGTTAGAATCTGAACGTGGATAAGAAACAATCCCTTTTTGATAGAGTGCTTGCGTTATATCAAGCGTCTTTTTCGGTGAAAACTTAAAGGCTTTATTTGCCGTTGCTTGCAGTGATGATAAGTTGAATAAAAGCGGCGGCTGAAACTCTTTACGCTCCGTTTTCATTTCCTTCACAACAGCCGGTTTCCCTTGGCAAAATGCCGCAATTTTATTCGCCATATCAGGGTCTTTTAAGCGGGATTCATTATCCTTCTCCCATTTCCCGTCATATTTCTTTCCTTCTATATTAAAGGTTGCAAACACTTCCCAGAAAGGCTCTGACTTAAAGTTTTCAATTTCTTTCTCACGCTTTACAATCAATGCTAACGTTGGTGTTTGGACACGACCAGCAGAAAATACATCATTCATTCCTTTTTTCTTTAACAAAATACTAAACACACGTGATGCATTCATGCCAACAACCCAGTCAGCACAAGATCTTGTGTATGCTTCGTAATACGTATTAATTGTATCTGATTCATCAAGTAAATTTTTAAACCCTTGATAAATAGCTTGCTTCGTTAAAGACGAAATCCATAGACGTTTCATCGGCTTTTGCACGTTACAAAGATTAATAATATTTCGTACGATCAGTTCCCCTTCACGCCCAGCATCTCCTGCGTGAATGATTTCTGTTACCTGTGGATTATGTAACAGCTGTTTCACAACGTTAAATTGCTTATACTTTGACTTTGTTACTTCAAATTGAAAACGTTCTGGAATCATCGGTAACGTATTAAGTGACCATTTTTTCCACTCTGCGTGATAATGCTCTGGATTACATAACTGCGTCAAATGACCAATTGCCCATGTACAGTACGCTCCATTTGGAAATAACTCATTCGCTTCTACTTCTAAATATCCATCTTTCCGGCGATATTTAAACTGTGAAACAAGAGCCAACCCTTGATCTGGTTTCTCGGCAATAATTAATTTCATTTTATAACTCCCTATCTGTATTCCAGTGTTACTTTCATTGTCTATATGTTTAGAAGCGATGATAAAACAACAATCTTATTTATCATTCGCGGTTTGTCTCGCAAATGTGAGACCTATAATATTATACGCTTATTCTTTATGGCTTCACAATAGAAACTCATAATATAACAATTTCTTTCACATGCTTACAATTAAAAAAGACGCCCTAAAAAATCAAGCGTTCCTTTGCTTACATCTATGAAATTGTGCAGATAATATGCAGATATTAATAAGCATAAGTACTCTCCATATAAACATATGATGAAATGAACGATAGGACAAGGAGGTATCATAATGTTTGCTTATACGTTAACTACCTTAACACTTTGCTGTACCTCGATTCTTATTACATCCTATATTTCTAAACGTAAGGGTACCCTAATGGAGTATATGGTATTTATTATGTCTTTTAGTATGAGTATCGGTTTAAGTATTGGTTTTTATTTAGGCATTCTCTTTAAGGGGGAATTACTATATTCTACTTTACTTGCTATTTTAATTAGTGGTTTTATCGGTTTTTTAGTGGGTCTACGTTTTCACCTATATACTGCTTTAGAAGGAATGTTCTCTGGATTAATGGCAAGTATGATGGGAGCAATGATTACAGAAATGTTAAACGCTCAACAAGCTCATAGTATATTGTTCATTAGCCTTTTACTTACTATAACGATTACTATGTCCTGTGTGATTCAATTGTTATCGGAGAACTTTTCTACTTTTATCCAACAGCGTTTTTTGTTATTACTTTCAATTAGTGTAGTAATTATCGTTGCCGTATTCGCGACATTCCCAGATCATACTCCTGCACCTGGGCATAATCAACATATACATTAGTACTTGCAACAAAAATGAATAAGCAGCTATCCATAGGATAACTGCTTCCTATTATTCTGGCTTATTAGGAATGTTTTGGTTTGGAACATAGTCAGATTTATAATCTGTATAGTTCACTTCCGTTACCATCCCTGCTGAAGCATGATGTAGGTCGTGACAGTGGAACATCCACTCACCGGGATTGTCTGCTACAAAGGCTACTTCATATTCTTCTCCTGGTTTTAAGTTCAATGTATCTTTTACAATTGGAGAACCTTTTATCGGTTTTCCATCTTTACTCAACACCTGAAAGAAGTGCCCGTGTAAATGCATTGGGTGATCATCCATTTTAGAACGATTTACCAACTTCACTTTTACTAAATCACCCTTTTTTACTTGAATTGGGTCAATATCCGGAAATACCTTTCCGTTAATTGTATATACCATTTCATTTCCATTCATTTGCGTATTTAAGTCCATATTATATGTGGCAGTATACTCTTGATTTAAAGTGAAACTACCTAATTTTTTAGTACCATATTTCATTATATCTACTTTCGGTAATTTTTCTTTTTCGTCTGCTTTATCTTTCATCTCTTTGCTGCCATCATATTCAATAACAGCTTTCATTCCTTTTGCACCTTTATTTTTCGAATGGTCTTCAACATACCATTTCCCAGTTTTATTAGCAGTAAATTCAATATCATAACGTTCGCCCGGTGCGATTGAAATTACTTTATCCTTTATAACTTTTGGATCGTTTATTGGTTGACCATCTGTCGCAATTACTTTTATATCATGACCGTGAACATGTATATCATGTGATAGATAACCAGCATTAACGAGTCGAAAACGAACTTTATCTCCCTTATTCACTTTCAATGGCACTACTAAATCACCGCTTTTTCCATTGATTGTGAATAAATCATACATACTCATATCATGACCTTCCATCTTCATATTTCCATGGTCCATTCCTTCCATATTACTAGAGTCTTTTTGATCACTGCCCACGTCCATACCAGAATGATCCATGCCGTTCTTATCATCATTCTTTTCCTCATTTTCATTACCTTTAGATTTATTACCTATTTGCCCTTTTGTCATTTCTTTTAACTGCTTATTCATTTCTTCTTTATCTGTAACCCATTCATCCAACATTAATGTGTAATCTTTATCATATTTTTCCTTTGTATCTTCTACAATGAGCGCTCCATACAAACCTCTATCTAATTGATTTACAGAATCTTGATGCGAGTGATACCAGTACGTTCCTGGTACGTTCGCTTCAAATTCGTAAGTGAAACTTTTTCCTGGTTCAACTGCATCTTGTGTCACGCCTGGAATTCCATCCATGTTATTTGGGACAGGATATCCATGCCAATGAATAGATACTGGTGCAGATAATTCATTTTTTAATGTCACTTTCACCTTTTCACCTTTTTTCACCCGAATTTCTGGACCAGGAGATGATCCATTAAATGTCCAGACTGGAACAATAACACCGTTACTTAACTTTTGCTTTTCTTCTTTCGCTATTAAAGTAACTTCTGGTCCTTTTTCAACCTTCAATGGTTTTGTAGCTGTTTCAGTCTGTATTGTTTTTTTATCTTTCATATTTTTATGATCATTTGTTGTATTTGTGGCCAAAGAACATGCAGCAATTAAAAATATTACAGAGACCGTAACAGCTTTTAATACAAATCGCTTCATGGAAAATCCCTCCTTTTTCAAAATCATTATAGAAGTTGATTTTCAAGAAAATAAGGAGATGTAATTAGATTTTACGTAAGCTAATTGGAAGATTACTAAAAGTGGAGACATTACAAGAGGCGAATATTTTAGAAATACAAAACGCTTTCCTTGTAGCGACTATATTAGCCGTTCTCGTATTTGTTTTGACGTTATTTCTTAAGAAACAATAACACTTCTATTATTAAATAAGAAAAATGTAGCTAAAATGCTCTTCACAAAAGAACTTAGATTTTTGTATAATAAGAACTAATGTTCTTCACAGACAATAGACTCAAATTACACAAATATATCAAATAGAAGAGGATTGATATACGATGAAAATTGATAGACCAAAAATTTCACCAGAGTTATCTTCAAAGAATTTTCAAGATATTTTTTATGAAGAAGATCCAACATTGGAAGTGTGTGAAATTATAGACTCCACTTTCGAAAATGAATCTGTAGATAGAGTACGATTATATGATGCGGTGATAAAAAACTGTAAGTTTACTAATACAGACTTTAGCAATATTGATATTACAGATGTTTGTTTTGAAAACTGTGATTTATCAAATGTTAATTTAAGCAATTCTTCTGTTCACAGAGTCGAATTTAAAAACAGTAAATTAATCGGAGTAAATTTCACAGAATCTAGCTTAGGAAATGTTAAATTTGAGAATTCAATTTTGAATTTAGCGGCATTTGGAAATTCCAAACTAGAAAAAATCATCTTCAATGAAACTTCATTAAATATTGCAGATTTTTTTGACTGTAAACTTAAAAAAGTTGAATTCCAATTATGTAGTCTTGATGAAGCTAATTTTGATCAGACATCACTGAAGGGGATAGATATTAGTTCTTCTAGCTTTGATACGCTTACAGTTTCAGTGAACGATTTAAGAGGATGTAAAGTATCAACATATCAAGCTGTTCAGTTTGCAACTTTATTAGGATTAATAATTAAAGATTAGTATTTCGAAGATAAAAGAACCCTATCCCGAATCATGGATTTTTTAATTGTCCGCCATTCGAGATAAAGTTCAAATAAATTAGTGATGACTTTTTATTATTTAACTACAGCTTGGTTTCCTTTTACATGTTCATTATTTATACTCATAAATTCTTCAATTTCTTCAACTTCTCTAATGATATCTTTTGACAAGTTTTCATACCCGTCTTTCGTTACAAGAATATCATCTTCTATTCGAATACCAATTGACTCTTCCTCAATATAAAGACCTGGTTCAATTGTTATAACCATACCTTCTTCTAACACTCTATCTTTATATGTTCCTACATCATGTGTATCTAAACCAAGGAAATGGCTGACACCATGATAATAGTATTTTAATAACTCTTCATCTTCTTGAATTAAACCAATTGCTTTACACTCTTCTGCCAGTACCTTTTTTGTATGCTCATTTAATGCAGCGAACTTTAATCCTGGCTTAATAATCTCTGTTGTTTCTTTTAATGCTTTTAATACAATATTATAAATTTGTTTTTGGCGACTAGAGAATGTTCCATTTTCCGGGAATGTATAACTAATATCAGCGTTATAGTAGTCTTTTTGAGCGCCTAAATCTAGCAATACTAAATCACCATTTTGAATTTGTGCATCATTATCTTCATAATGAAGAACTGTAGCATTTTTCCCACTCGCCAAAATTGTATTGAATGCATGGTGCTTAATGCCAGATGATTTCAGTGTAAAATCAAATTGTGCTTCTAATTCATACTCCATCATGTCTGCTTTTGCATGCTTAAGTACGTTGTAAATACCGTCTTTCGTTATAGCAATCGCTTCTTTAATAATTTCAATTTCTTCTTCTGTTTTAAATACTCGTAATTCACAAATGTTCGGATATACATTACCAATTGTTACGTGTGGGTATTTTTCTCTTACATGTTTAGCAAATGCTAATGTTTTTGTCTCCATACCATTCCACTCACGACTTTCTATATCTAAATATAGATGCTTCGCATTTTCTGTAAAAAGTATATTTGACATTGTCTTTTCAAAGCTATCTAAATATACAACTTTCTTTATACCTGAAATTCCCTCTGCTTCTTCGCTAGAAACTGTTTTCCCAACCCATTTTTCCATTACTGGATCTGATTTTTCAATGAAAAGTGTCTCTTCTACACTATTCCCAAACTTTTTCAGCATAAAAATAACATTTGGTTCACCGATTCCCGTTAAGTAGTAAAAATTACGATTCGGTACAAATTTATAATGTGCATCGGCTGACATATGAGGTGCTTGTCCAGCAAATAAAATCGTAATGGATTCCTCTGGTAATGTGTTTGCTAATCGTTCTCTATTTTGAGCAAAAAATGTTGATTTCATAATAATCCCCCTAGCGTTTTATGTATAATTGTGAAACTAATTATTCAATACACTTCATTCTATTATTGTTATAATTTTTCGTCAATTTTTAACTAAATTTTAGATAGTATTGACACAGACAACTAAACAAGTTACAATAACTATAAATTAGTAAGTTACTAATTTAAATTTAAATAAGAGGTGAACAAAATGCAAAACATTTTATTCCGTATTAACGAATTGTCAAAAAAAGAAAAAGCAACTGGATTAACAGTTGATGAAAAACAAGAACAACAAATGTTGCGTCAAAACTATACACAAACATTTCGTGGAAGCTTAGATTCCATTTTATTAAACACAAAAATTGTTGATCAAAATGGTCTTAACGTTACACCAGCCGCATTACAAGATGCTCAAATACGTTTAAAATTAAGCAAATGAGTTCCGCGCTAAAGAATTTTAATAAAACATAAACAGAGCTGGATTTCCTATATAGAAATTCCAGCTCTGTTTATTGTCTTTTCTAATTTAGTAAACGAGCGATACATCGCAATTCTCCACGACACAATCATCGCAAATGCAAGTAAGAAAAACATTCCGCTTAACTCTGCCAAATCAATTGATTGGCTTAAATATGACTTTAATGCCACGCGTACAGCTAATAAGCCTACTAAAATGAATATGAATGCTTTTGACGGTTTCATAAATATATGTTCGCCTTTTATTTCGAACTTAGTTGTTTTAATAAGAAAAATAGAGAAAATAAGCCCTATACTAATTGCCTCGACTATTTCTAACGATGTTAATCGAAACTCTGGTAAAAAGTACATCATCGCGCCTGTACTCATAAAAATTGGCGGCAATATAATTTTCTTTTTCGTTACCGGCTTTTTCGCTGCTTTAAAACGTAGAAACATTACCCCAACAGCCATACAAACTGCTACGACACTTGATAAAAGTGCTATCATACTTTCCACTCCTATCTATTTAAATGACTTTTTTAACAAAACCATAAACCAAATGAGCCCTACACTTATAATAACGTGACCTACCCCAGCCATATGGCTTAAACCGTTAAAGTCAGTTCCGTTTACTTGTAATAGACCTCTAAATAGCATTGTTGCAATATTAAAAATTAATCCTACATTATAAACAATAAACCATGCACGAAAGCTCTTTGTTTCTTGTACATGAAACACTTTACATAAAGCGAAAGCAATTAAAAAAAATAAGAAACCAAGCACTAGTACATGTGTATGTACTAATTGCAACATTGTGGATCCTTTAATTCCTTGTGCTTTCGAATACTCTCTTGCAAATACTCCTGATAATAAACCGATAATTAAGTAAATGAATGATGCATTATATAAATTCTTCATTTTATTCCTCCTATTGTAAACTTTCCATATTCGCTACAATCATTTTACGGAAAGTTTATGAACGGAATATGAATAAAATATTACATCCTATTTTCAAATAAAAAACCATTTTGTTTATATTGGTTTACCCATTTCAAAATTACGGTGTCTCTTATATCAATAGCTTTACTAATTTCTCGGTAACTTTCATTTCCGTTCAAATAACGTTGAACGATGTATATTTTTTCATCAGTTGTGAATTTAACCATAGAAAAACTGCACCTCCAATTGTTAGACTGTGTCTAACAATTGGAGGTGCAGTTTTTAATGGTGGGATGCTCTTTTATAATTTATTCATTATTGATTATTTTCCATCCTGTAAGTTTCTAGTTTAATTTAAACCATTGCTTCAGTTTCTATAATTACTAAAATTACCCTTTTCTCATAACCGTCTAATATTCCTAGAATTTCCGGGATTTTTGAGTTCATGCGGTTAAGCCCTCTCAATTATTTTAGAACTTAACTAATCTCAGTTTGCAACTCCATTCCAAACATCGACATCATTATCATCTAAAATGGCTTTGATTTTATCTTTCTCAAAAACTACCAGGTATTCATAAGGTAAGGCTAAAACTTGAATAATTGAAGGTCTAATTTTTAGTAGCTGATATGCGTAATATGCTTCTAATTCACCGTCAGTTTCTTCTGTTTCATCGACAGGACCGATATACCAACCAGAATCACCTTTATCACAATCCCTAGCTCTTTGTAAATAAACCTCATCTAGTTGTAACACATTTTTTGAAGTCACTATTTTATCGCTAAACTTTATTGTTTCACCGTCAATATTTAACTGACGTAAACAATGTACTTGTTCTAATTGCACCCATAAAGCAATTGTTAGATCATCTGTAGTATCCTTAAATGGATTTTTTGTATAATCTGGGGCAATAATGTGATACCCATCTTCACGTTTGGATAGAACAAAAATAGACCAACCAACTTGCATAGAAAATCTATCAACTAATTTATTATCTTCTACTTTAGTTAGCAAATACAATAACTTTTCTATCTGGGGGCCTAAATGTTCTTCTGCTGTAGCTATTATCTTTTTACCACCTATATTTTTAACTATTGTTTTCAATGGGTTGTAACCTCTCTTTTATTGATTTTTTCAAAGCTTCTCTAGCCACTGCTTCACGTTCTAACATTTCTAGTCTTATAATTTCCGGAACCTTACCGTATTTAGGGTGCCCCGGCCATGTACTCCAATCTTTTGCATTCTTAGAAGCATTTGTTGGTTTTCCAAGTCCAACAAAGTTTACATCCATATTAAGCACTTCTATTTGTTGTTCTCTCGGTAATAGGTCAAAACCTTCCATGTCCGTTATTTCTTTCATTGAAACAATGTGGTCAGCTTCAAGTTTTTCCACTTCATAACCATATACAGGGTCAATTTTGGGTACATCTGTATTTACGCTTTTTCTTATCCTATTATTGGGTGTTCTCTTTCTTAAATCTTTATATTCCTCTTTTGAAACCGCAAATTGATTTAATAAGTCTTTCGCTTCTTGGTATGCCCCACCAAGTTCATATTTTATAGAACTTCCTCCAACATCAGCATAAGCCAAACGGTTTCCAGTGTTCAACTTAAAATCAGTTAATACATTTCTATATGCAGCAGAATTAGTCATAAACGACTTTCCTTTTGCTAGGTTGCCAGCGATTGCTAACTTCCCTGCTTGTCCTGCTTTACTAAGACCTTTATCACCAATAAAACCTGTTAATAATGATGCTACACCATAGGCAGCATAGTGCTCTCTACTTTCCATATCTCCGTTCCAGAAATCATTAATGAATGAATCTGATAAAGTATTCCATGCAGCAGGAAGTGTTTCTTTATAATTAATAATTGCATCTCGCATGTTTAACCACGTTTCTTTATCGCCTAAAGCTACGAATCCTTCCCATGCATCTACAGCACCATCTACAAAACCTGTAGAAATACCAGTCCATGCATCACTTAGATCCTTTTTCTCTCTTTCCCAAGCCTTTTCGAAGTCAGATTTAGGCGAAATTTTACCGCACATTGCACCTTCTTCAATTGAATTATCAGCCTGACGATTCCTATCTTCTGTAATCGCCTGGATAGAAGTCGTCCACTCCATATTCAATCCTTGTGTACTAAATATACCACTTGCAGGACTAAAACCTTTTCCACTTTGTACTTCTGCAAGACCTGTAGCAATACTAGTAGCTAATTGAATTGCTGTAGCATAGTTATTGCTAGACGTTTGATTAAATTCATGTAGATGGTCTAACTTTTCTTGAAGTTTTTTCCTCATGACAGTAAAAAGATTTGCCATAGCGTCTATACCTGGTATTGGCATAGTTTGAGTAATGGCTTCCATACTTGCTTTCATTCGGTCAATCTCTCGAATTTGTTCTAATATTTCTTGTTCAATTACATCTGCCTGAGCTACTTGTGATTGAAATTGACTTGGAAATGCATCGTTCTGACGGATTAATTCTTCACATAAGTATATGATTCCTTGTGCTAAAGGGCGAAAGGTTTCTGCGAAAAATGCTTTTGCACTATCGTAAGTTTGCCCTTGTAGAACGGTATCACTTGTAAAAGCATCAATCGATTGAATGGCTTGTTCCATACCTTGAATGGTAGCTGTACATACAGCATTCATGCTTTGAGTTTGGCTTTGTACTTCTCCCAAATACATATTTAAACTCATGCATTGACCTCCCTTGCTAATTGTTGTTGCTGGTAGGATAGGTCGTTTTCTGAATCACTAAGGTCTCGTCTTTCTTTAAGTAATGTTTCTTTTTGATTTTCTAATTCAAATGTAAGTTTTCGCTCAATGTGTTGTGCTTCTTGACGGATATTTATAAAGAAATGAGATAACTCTTTATCGTTGTGCCAAGTTTCTAAAATACGGTTAAATAAGCGGTTGCTTCAATTTTTCAATTCGTGAAAATCAGCTTCCGCTTGTTCCTGAGTTCGAAGCGCGGATTGATTTCGGTCCTGTTCTTCAAATACACTTCGTAATTTTTGATTTAACTGTTTAATTTGTTTTTTGATATCTCGATCCATTTTTTTCCTCCTAAATTTTTATCTTTACGAAGGTGGTCATATTAGCGGAAAGTATTGTGAAGCTCGTGATCCATTCTCTCAAACTCTTTGGCTACCGAATGAATATTATCGACCGCTTGTTGAAAGGCGGTGGAAAATTGTTTCGTCAAATCTAAAACTTGTTGGTTCGCTTCTTGTGCTTTTGAATTAACTGAAAGCGTAGTACGTGTCGCCTTTTTTATAGAACGATTTGTTGCGCTTTGGATTGTATCTGAAGCTGCCCTCATTTGCGTTGCGATTTGTGTAGCGCTTTGAAAATTACTTTGAAATTGTCCCATCGTATAAACCCCTTCTATACTTAATAGAGCATGAAAATTATACCATATTAGTATAGATTTTTATATTGATAGAGAACCTTTGTTTGAAGTGAACCCTGAAAACGGGGCACCTATCAAAACACCTAAACCACTTGTTCCCTAAATTCTTTAGGGGATAGGTGGTTTAATTTTTCTTGAATTCGCACACAATTGTAGTAATGAATGTATTCTAGCACAATCTTTCGCACAGTTGTGTTGGATACTTTTGTTATCTCTTGTGAATAGAAGGCTTCACTTTTCAAATGACCAAAGAAGCTTTCCATGACGGCATTATCATGGCAATTTCCTCTCCGGGACATGCTGGTGATAATGCCATTTTCTTTGGCATATGCTTGAAATTCCTTCGCTGTATAAATACTTCCTTGATCTGAGTGAAGAAGGACATCTTTTACTTTTCGCCCTCTCATTGCTTGTTTTAATGTCTTCATTGCTAATGGCAGTGCTTGGGACTCGCTGATGACATAACTAATAATTTCACGATTAAAGGCATCCATAATCGTTGATACATACAAGGTACGCTCTCCAAATAATAGATACGTCACATCCGTAAACCACTTTTCATTTGGTGCGGATGCATCGAATTGGCGTTCCAATCGATGAGGGGCTACTACTGGCTCCGCACCACTGATATATTTCTTTTTCTTTCGACGAACTTTTGAGAGAATCTGATTTTGTCTCATGATTCGTAATACTTTTTTATGATTCACACACAGTCCCATTTTCCGAAGAGTTGCGGTCACTCTTCGATATCCATATCGTAATTTATGCCGAAGACAAACATCCTTTATTTTCTCTTCTATCTCATCTCTTAGGTCCACTGTTCGTTGTAACCAACGATAAAATGTAGACCGGGGTAATTCTAATACATTACACAATTCTTTTACCGTTAGTTTTGTTTTGAAATCGGTCCATAAAGTAACTACAGTTTCCAGGTTCAACTCCTTTCGATTTCCAGATACTTTCCCCCTATCAGTAATTTTGTTTTTAACTGTTTATTTTCTAACCGTAGCTGTTCCAATTCATTTAACTCTTTTGGCCCTTTTCCATAAGAATATTGCTTTCCTACAGGTTGTTGAAAACGGTACGTTTGACTGGTACGATACCACTTCATCCATGTCTTAATTTGGGAAACATTTTTAATTCCAAACTTCTCCATAATGGTCCGATTGGAATATCCATCCTTTTTCATTTCAATCACTTTCCACTTTATTTCTTCTGGGTAATGAACTCTTGTCTTCAAACCAAAAACACCTCCATTGAATTTGCATACTTAGTATGCGAATTCAGGAGGTGTTTTTTTCATGTACCACTATTCGGGTTCACTTCACTTCACTTCAGTTGGTAGGGCGTTTTTTAGAGTACGAAAGGTAATTCAATTATAAAAATAGCCTATCATCTTTTAATATTAATTGGGAATTTATATTGTACTTACACTACATTAATATTTAATATTTATTTTTTAAAATTTCACATGTGGTAAAATAATAAATTGATGAAAAAGGGGACGAAATATCAGTAAATAATTCACCGCAATATAAAGTAAAAAACTGCACCTCCAATTGTTATTCGTGTCTAACAACTGGAGGTGCAGTTCACTTTTTAACTTATTTTAAATCGTCAATTGTGAAAGCACCTGGAAGTAATTGCTCAACAGTCACTTCTTTTTCATCACCTTTTACATTCGTTAATAATACAGGCATTTTCGGATCACAGAATTCAGCAATTACTTGTCTACACGCACCACATGGTGAAATCGGTCCATCAGTTTCTCCTGTAATAACTAAGTAACTAAAATCGCGCTCCCCTTCTGATACCGCTTTAAATATTGCTGTTCTTTCTGCACAGTTACATAAACCATAAGAAGCATTTTCTATATTACAACCAGTATAGATTTTCCCTTCTTTCGTAACTAACGCTGCGCCAACAGGAAATTTAGAATACGGAATATACGCTTTCGATAACATCTTGTTTGCTTCTTCAATATATTTTTTCTTATCCATATTATTTCCCCCTCAAAGTAAATGAAATGATGATTAGTCAGTAATAACTGTATGAACTAATTTAGGAGCCACTGCTGTTTCAGCGATAGAGATGTTCTCATAAATTTTTGCTTTTACATCTTCTACATTTTCACGATTTGCGTAGATTGTTACGAATGGCTCGCCTTCTTTTACTGCATCGCCAACTTTTTTACGTAACATTAATCCTACTGCTAAATCGATTTCATCTTCCTTCGTTGCACGACCTGCACCAAGTAACATAGCTGCAATACCAATCTCATCTGCAACAATGTTAGAAATAACACCTGAAGTTTTTGCAGGTACATCAATTACATACTTCGCTTGTGGCATTTTTTCTGGATTGTCTACAATTGAGCTATCTCCGCCTTGATTGCTTAAGAACTCTTTAAATTTCTCAGTTGCTTTTCCGTTTTTCATCACTTCAATTAGCATTTCACGAGCTTCTTCTAACGTATTTGCTTTTTTCGCAAGTACGACCATTTGGCTACCTAATACAAGTACTAATTCTGTTAAATCTTCTGGACCTTCACCTTTTAACGTGTCAATCGCTTCTTTTACTTCTAGAGCGTTACCAATCGCAAAACCAAGCGGTTGTGACATGTCCGAAATAACAGCCATAGTTTGACGTCCTACATTATTTCCGATACGTACCATTGCATGTGCTAATTCTTTTGCATCTTCTTCTGTTTTCATAAATGCACCAGCACCTGTTTTTACATCAAGTACAATTGCGTCAGCACCAGCTGCAATTTTTTTACTCATAATTGAACTTGCGATTAAAGGAATTGAGTTAACAGTTCCTGTTACGTCGCGTAATGCATAAATCTTTTTATCTGCAGGTGTTAAGTTTCCTGTTTGTCCAATAACAGCTACTTTGTCACGGTTTACAATATCAATGAATTGTTCTTTCGTAATTTCAACGTGGAATCCTTCTACCGCTTCTAATTTATCAATTGTTCCGCCTGTATGTCCTAAACCACGACCAGACATTTTTGCTACTGGTACATCTAAAGCAGCAACTAATGGTCCTAATACTAAAGTTGTTGTATCACCAACACCGCCAGTTGAATGTTTGTCTACTTTAATTCCTTCAATTGCTGATAAGTCGATCGTTTCTCCAGACTCAACCATCGCCATCGTTAAATCTGCACGTTCGCGATCTGTCATATCTTTAAAGAAGATTGCCATTGCAAGCGCACTCACTTGATAATCAGGAATACTTCCGTCTGTATATCCATTAATAAAGAATTTGATTTCTTCAGTCGTTAGTTCTTTGCCGTCACGTTTTTTTGCGATAATATCTACCATTCTCATTACAATCACCATTCCTTTTTATATTATATGAATCTATTAAAATAATAAGCCAACGATTGTTGCTGATAAGAAACTTACTAACGTTGCACCGAATAGTAATTTCAAACCAAATCTTGCGACTACATTCCCTTGCTTTTCATTTAAGCTCTTAACTGCACCTGCAATAATTCCAATTGAAGAGAAGTTTGCAAATGAAACTAAGAATACAGATATAATTGCTGTCGTTCTATCTGAGAAATTAAAGTTTCCTTGTGCTAAATCTGTCATTGCGACAAATTCATTTGATACTAATTTTGTTGCCATAATATTTCCGGCATTAACTGCTTCATGCCAAGGTACACCCATAATAAATGCAAATGGTGCAAATGCATAACCAAGAATTTCTTGGAATGAAATACCGATTACACCTTTAAATACTGCATTAATGAATGCGATAAGAGCAACGAAACCGACTAACATAGCTGCTACTGTAATCGCAACTTTAAATCCATCAATAATGTATTCCCCTAATACTTCAAAGAAGGTCTTTTTCTCTTCTTCTTGTACTTCTAACATATCTTCTTCCTCAGTAACTTCATACGGGTTAATGATAGAAGCGATGATGAAGCCACCGAATAAGTTAAGCACTAAAGCGGTTACAACATATTGTGGTTTTAATAACACCATATATGATCCAACGATAGACATAGAAACTGTAGACATTGCCGATGCACATAATGTATACATTCTTTTCTCTGGCAATAACCCTAGTTGTTTCTTAACTGATATAAATACTTCAGATTGTCCTAAAATCGCAGAAGCAACAGCATTATATGATTCTAGTTTCCCCATTCCATTTACTTTACTTAATGCTAGACCGATAGATTTCACAATAATAGGTAATACTTTAATATGTTGCAAAATACCGATTAAAGCTGATATAAATACGATTGGCATTAATACACTTAAAAAGAACGAAAACTCTTTTTGATTTACTAATCCACCAAATACGAAATTCACACCGTCAGCGGCATATTTTAATAACTCTCCAAAACCATCTGCTATTCCGCTAATTAATATATTCCCTATACTTGTATTTAATAATAGAAACCCCAAAATGAATTGTAATATAACCATCGTTATGATTGGACGATATTTGACTTTCTTTCTATCATTACTAGCAAGCCAAGCGATACCTAAAATCAATACGAGGCCAAAAACACCGATTAAGTATTTCATAAGCCGTTTCCTCCCATTCGTATCCGCTTACATTTTTTTAATTGTTAAAGCAATAGATATACTTTAAACGTATATCTATTGCTTTAACCTTTTATCGATTAGTAGTTATCTGTAGCACCTTTTGCATCATTTAATACGATTGCAACACTAGCACTTGCTCCAACGCGAGAAGCTCCAGCAGCTACCATTTTATCTGCATCTTCACGTGTACGAACACCGCCAGATGCTTTTACACCAACGTTTGGTCCTACTGTTTTACGCATTAATGCGATATCTTCAGCAGTTGCTCCGCCAGTTGAGAATCCAGTTGAAGTTTTTACGAAGTCAGCACCAGCTTTTACTGATAATTCACAAGCGCGTACTTTTTCTTCATCTGTTAATAGACAAGTTTCAATGATTACTTTTACAAGAGCTTTTCCTTTTGCTGCTTGTACTACTTCATAAATATCTTTTTCAACAAGTTCGTTGTCGCCATCTTTTAAAGCGCCTACGTTGATTACCATATCAACTTCAGTTGCACCTTTTGCGATAGCATCTTTTGTTTCAAATGCTTTTGTTTCAGTAGTGCTTGCTCCTAATGGGAAACCGATTACAGTACAAACGTCTACATCATGTCCAGCTAGTTCATCAGCCGCTAATTTTACCCATGTTGGGTTAATACAAACAGAAGCGAATTTATATTCCTTTGCTTCTTCGATTACTTTCATAACATCTTCTTTAGTAGTATTAGCTTTTAAAATTGTATGGTCAATTAACTTTGCAATGTTCATTATCTTCACTCCTCATATCTTTTAACAACTTCATTCTAACTCTTAGTTGAACAAATGTAAATACACTTTTGAAATTTTGTTCATTCTTTTTTAAAAGGAATTTTCTTGTAGTAAATAAAGCGCATTCTAACTAAGAAACAATTCCTATTTAAAATCAAAACTTTTATATTAACAATGGTAGTATGTATCTCCATATCCATAATTATTTTTAAAAAGGCAATTTGTGTTCAAAAAAACACCTATCATTCATACATAACAAAATAAAAGGCGTTCTCAAAATTAACATTTTGAGAACGCCTTTTATTTCTAATCTTTTTGATAATGTAACAATTCTTTTGCTGTATGCTGATCGATAATTAATACATTTGCATACCCGCCACGTAACGCACCATCAATTGCTTTTATTTTTCTATTACCACCTGCAACTAAAATAGAGCGTTTCTTTAATTTCAGTTCCTCTAACTCAATTCCAATGGTCCGCTTATTAATTTCTTCACTACTAATATTTCCGTCTCCATCAAAGAAACGTGAACAAATGTCACCGACCGATTGTTTTTTGAGTAAACTTGTTTCCTCCTTATCGAAATAACCTAATCGGAATAATAGCGCTTCATCTCGCACTGTTCCTACAGTAAAAATTGCAATATTCGCTTGCTTCCCCATTTCGATAATGTGATGAATATGTCGATCCTGCTCTACTAATTCTTTTGTCACTGCATTATCAAATATAACTGGAAGAGGTAGATTTCTTGGCGTCGTTTGAAAAGCATCTGCAAATAAAGCTATCGTCTCATTCGCATATGTATTTACACTCGAGTGACTAATGCCACCTTTTAGCTGGACAACCTCTATCCCTTTTACATGTTGCGGTACGATTTTTCTAGCGATTTCATACATTGTCATTCCCCAGCTTACACCAACGATATCACCATTTTTAACCGTCTTTTCCATATACTCAGCTGCATATTTACTAATATACTCTGTAATCGTTGCATATTCTGGCACTGGAGAAAACACAACATGTGCCTCTAACAAGTTGTACTTTTCTTTTAGTAAATTCCCAACGTTATCTAAATCCGCAAATGGATCGGCGATGCTAATTTGAACAAACCCTTTTTCTTTCGCGTACTTTAACAATCTAGAAATCGTCGGTCTTGAAATATTTAATTTGTTAGCAATTTCTTGCTGACTATAATCTGATTGATAATATAATCTTGCAACTTCAACGCTTAATTGTTGTTTATCTTTTTCCATAGTAACTCATTACAAATCCCTTCCTGTATTTCCCTTTCGTTACAAGCATTATACAGCTTTATGCAAAAAAATTCGACTACCGAATTTTATCTAACTGAACTTATATTCCACTTATTATATACAATGAAACCGTTCAATAAGAAACATAAACCATCGTCTAAAAACTATTCAAATACCCCTTATAAACAGAAGATACTGGTTATAAGGGGTATGTATTCAATTTAATTTTATAAAAATTGGATGAAAACAATGCAAGTTCCCACTTATTTAGAATAAGTGAAAAGATGATGTTTTATTTGTTCAATAAAATAATGATGGTGTATATTATCGTTAGATACTCGACTTGCCATAATAGCCCCCTCCATTGAAGATGCAAGAAAGGAAGCAAGTGATATAACCTCTATATCTTCTTTAAGTTCTTGTTTCTCTATTCCTTCTTTTATGAGAGAAGCCATTAACATTACTGTATCATCATAACCTTTTGCTGCTGCTTTTTGTAATTCTGGAAATACTCCAGTACTTTCAATTGCGCTATTAAGTAATGGACAGCCTCCAGCAATAGGAGGATTATTAGCTGCATCTTGATATACAAGGAAAATTGCAAGGATTTTATCGATTGCTGTCTTTTTATTTTCCATTGCTTTATGAAAATGACTCCACATAATCTCACCACTTTTGTCGTAGGCAGCAAGGACAATTTCTTCTTTACTTTTGAATCTACGATAAATAGATCCTTTAGGTAGTTCAGTAGCTGTCATTATATCCTGGATGGATGTGCGAGTTATCCCATTAGTATTAAATAAATATAAAGATGTTTCAATAATTTTTTCTTTAACCTTATCAACTTTAGTCATGCTTTGTAATCCTCCTAATAAAAACGAGCTTAATATTCCAGGTGATATTTACCATCTATTTTCTTGAATTTTTTTGTAAGTATAAAGAAGTTTGAAGCGAAAATATCTTATCAACCCCTATATTATGTGAACCTCAAACAATACAGTTTGAAAAGAGATTAATCAAATTGTATTATCTATATCATTCAAATGAATTTTCTGTCAAAATTAACATGACCAATTATTTAATTCAGTCATGTTATACAACTAATTTCACCTAACTTCGTAGTAGGTGTAAAAATATATAGTTAAATTTAACGTATAGACATATGATTATTATATATAATTTTGATTAATATGTTTAGCTAAAGTGTTTGAACTATCCCCACTTTCACTTCATTCTATAAAAGGGTAATCATTAATGATTACTGGAATTAAATTGTACCAAAGAAACTGAGATATAAATATATTTGCTTTTTTTCCATTTGGATTTTGTTAATACTTTATAAAAAGGGTTTAAAAAACTAGAAACTTATAGTATCATTAGGTTCCGGACCGAACCGTCCGGTTTATAATCTTATATAAATATATTTAGAAGGAGAACGTTATGCAGAGAGAAAAATCAAAAATTATAGGTAATTTAATTATGGGGGCAATACAGTGAACTTTATAAAAATGAATAAAAAAGAAATCATTATGCTCATAATCTTTACAATGTTTGTACCATTTCAAATTGGCTTGTACATATTATTTGGCATATCACTTTTAGCTAATGTCAATTTAGTTGAATCAGAATTTGTTCTTAGTGCCATCGGTTTTACTGTACCTGCTATTGTAGGAATCATTTTCTTTAGGAAAGAAATTATTGAAAGTTTTACTTATTTTAAAGAGAAGACAATTTTGAAAATAGTAAGTATTCCTATGGTAGTTTTATTTACGGTAATTGTGGAACAGTGTGTTATGCGTTTTCTAGCAACTGGTCAACCAGAGAACCAAGAGCAGCTCCTTGAAACGGGTGCGGAGGTACCTCTTGTATTTACATTGCTTGTATTTGGTATTCTGGGTCCAATACTTGAAGAAATTGTGTTTCGTCACATATTAATAAATCGTTTTTCTTACCATATTGGTACTGCTATTGCATCTATCATTTCGATTATGATTTTTACACTTCTTCATACGAACCAACTTTCGGATATTGCTATTTATTTACCTGGATCGTTGATACTTACTGCGGCTTATCTTATTTCTAAAAGATCCATTGCATATGTTATAGCGATACACATGTTAAACAATTGCCTTGGTTTCATTCTGTAAGAAACTAGACTTGTTTCTGGTGCCAAAAATACTTTTTCTATGGCATAAGAAAGCTAATCAAAAATTATAAGATATTAGGAGAGTGTCAGTCATGATTGTAACAACAACTTCTGGAATTCAAGGTAAAGAGATTATTGAGTATATTGATATTGTAAATGGTGAAGCTATTATGGGTGCAAATATTGTCCGCGATGTATTCGCTTCCGTTCGTGATGTTGTCGGTGGCCGTGTTGGTGCTTATGAAAGTAAGCTAAAAGACGCTCGTGATATTGCAATGGGCGAAATGAAAGAACTTGCAAAAGAAAAAGGTGCGAACGCTATCGTTGGTATTGACGTAGATTACGAAGTTGTTCGTGATGGAATGTTAATGGTTGCTGTCAGTGGTACAGCTGTACGTATATAAGTAAATAAAAAAAACGGTTCCCCTTGGAATTTATACTTTGAGGGGAAATCCTGGTTCTGTTGCAGATTTTAAAGAATAATAAGAGATGTTGATAAATCATTGTACGTCGAAAAACACAGTTTGAGTGTAAACTGTGTTTTTTTATATAGAGGCCCCATCCCATCACTATCAAGCTAAAATTTTTTAGTGCCTCCAGAACGAAATTTTGTATTAACTTGTAACAAAAAGTCCATTTTTATTTTTTGATAATTCAGAATATTACAGTTGATAGGTATGTGGCAGTATCCTGATACGGTACAAATTTTTTATAAACGGTTGTAAGATTCTACGTTTTTGACCATTCTGTACAACGATAACTTTGGTTTATTAATTTCGCCTGTAATCTGGTAGCCTATCCTCTGATACAATTTAATGGCAAGTTGATTCTCTTTCTTTACCGTCAGAGAGCATTTGGCAAAGCCTTGCAGGGAAGCTTGTTCCTCGGCAAACTTAAGTAGTCTGGTACCTATCCCTAGTCCTCGACTTTCGGGCAATAAGGCAATTGTTCCGATGTGAAACTCGTCATCTTCTCCCTCCTTCAAGGTAAACATGGAATAAAGCATTTTGATATTCAAAATGTTATAAATAACAAAACCCAGCTTTCGGAATGAAAGCAGCTGTTTAAAAGTGGACCAGGCAAGACGGTTTAAAACGGGTATGGGATAGCAAGTAATCATCCCTAAAGTTTTCCCGTCCATTTGAGCTTCATAAGCGTATTGATGACTAAAACGGTTGTTCTCCTGCCGCCAGAGCTTACAAAATGTCCCTTCGACTGTGTTCTTCTCCTCAGATCCTGCAAGTGGAAACGCCATGTATTCCAATGCCATTACATTTAACTGGGCGCCGACCATGGATTGATGAACAGCCTTTACAATAGAGATTTGATTCATTTCCCAGTCCTCCTTTTCGCTTTCTGTATTATTGATATTAATTATCATGGATTTGAATCAGTTCACTTACCTCTCAAATCATCCTTAGCTTTAAAACCATAATAAAATGTATTTAAAACAAGCTCTGCAGCAGATTTTTTAGCCACATTTCCTTCATGTACCTGTTCCCAAGTATGGAAAAGCAGAGCATAAAGCGTATTCAAAATCCATTCGCTGCTAACCGTTTGCTGAAAATAACCTCTTTGTTGTAACAGCTCAATAACGCGTCGTAAGGGTTCCCTCAGCTTCTCTTCTGCTTTACCTAATTCTTTGTTGTTAAATACAGATGCATCATGACCTAGAAAATAGATTTTGTCACCTAAAGGGATTAACGCTTCAATGAGTTCCGGGATATAGTTTTCGCTTCTTTCCTCATCCAGTGGAATCTGGTTTACAGTATCACTTACCAGTTGTATAGCCCGATGGCCTAAGAACAGCATCAATTTCTCCCTGCTTTCGACGTAGCGATGGAGTGTAGCAATTCCAATTCCCGCATATTCCGCAATTTCATTCATCGAAGCAGTAGGATTTTCAACAAGCAATATAGTAGCCGAATCAAGAATTGCATTAAATCTCGCTTCCTTCAACGCTGACAAGTCTTTCTTCATCGTCAATCTCTCCCTTTTTCTGTATAAATTCGTCATTTTTGATAGAAAAATATATCATTTGATATTATAATAAACAATCTCAAATAAAGTGTCCAGATGCTGAATGTAGCTTTTCAAAAAGAATTATATTACTGAAACTGATAGTACTTTGAATGTTTCATTTTTAGCATTTCATTATTTAGATAACGATGAAGAAATTAAATTATTTAATGTAATAAATACAAGAACCAAAGGAAATGGTTCGAATCGCTTTCTTAGTAGAGAAATTGATTACCTTATCTAGGTTTTTTAAACTATTTTTCATGACGCATTAATACTTATAGTAATTTTTCTACTTTTATTAAATCCGGTTGCACTTCATTTAATTACTGAATGTTTTATAATGAAGCTTCTTTCTGCATAAAGTTATCGGTTTACTTTAAAATTCACTTCCGGGTATTTGGTCATCAGCCTTTTAAGGGTTGAGCCGTCATCCTTCTGTTTTACATACTGGTCAAAAAATGCCAGGCTGAATTCGTTGATAATACGATGAACTTCCTTTGGATTTTCACCTGGACTCTGCAACAGAGGGGAGAACAAATGTAAATCAGTGAGGCTTGTATGATCCGTATGAGGTATGACCATTGACATACCACCACCAGCTAACCCACGTCCATATCGCTCCCTCACTTCATAGGGATCTGCTTCATCAGGCTCTTCTGCACTCATGAGTAGAAATGGTTTTCCAATTCCACTTTCAGGAAAGATTTCTCCATACAATGTACCATCCATATTGATAGCTGCTTTGACACGAGAATCTTTTGCAAGTATTTGTGCTGCGGTAGCTCCACCGTAAGAGTGACCAAACATTCCAATTCGCGAAGTATCCATTCTTCCTGTAAAGAAGCCGGTCTCATCGTTTTGATTAAGTTTCTCTATCTGATTAAGGACAAAGCTGACATCTTCCTCCCATAATTTTATGTGGCTATCCCCTTCATCAGTTAAATTGATGGGCTGTACGTAAGCAGTTCGACCATCTGGAAAGACGGTAGCTGCAGCATCAAAGGTATGATCGATACTTAGAACAATATATCCTTGACTAGCCAACTCCTCAACTTGAAACGTGTTTTGATTACGAAAACCATTAAAACCATGAGAGAAAAGTAATATGGGATAATGATTCTCTGAATCTGAGAGTTGTAAATCCATAAACGAATGAGATTTTACCAATTCCATGTGGCTGAATGCAAATGCAGGAATGGACAATGTTTTTTCCAATCCCTTGGAAAGCTCATTTCTGTTACGAATATAAGGTTCTGGATCCCCCTTACTTTTTTCAGCTGTAGGATACCAAATTTGCACCATCAGTTCGCGCCGATCGGTTGGATTTTTCGAATATGCTTCATTTCTCTGATGATCAATCCAATGATATACCTTCGTACCGATCCTATGTGGGCCGGTTGGTTCTTCAAATGAAAATACTGGCATAAGTAAAGGTAGCGCCACTGCTACAGACAAATAGATACATAGCAACGAGGTCTTAACTATGAATATACCCCAACTTCTACAGCCCTTTTTCCGCCCAGTTAATAAATAGCATAAAATTAAGATAACTGGGGATACATATGCCGGAATCATCTGCCACCTAAAACCTTCTGCCAATAACTGAACTGTAACCATTACAACGGCAATCAAAGTAGCTAATTTAGACCACTTTTTCGTTTCTCTGCCTATTAACAGTATCCAACTCAATAGACTAAAATTCACTACTATCAAAACAACTTCCCAGAAATTCATTGGCCTATCTCCTTTGAATGTATTTTACTTCTAATTAAAGAGGTAGTTTTCAGCCTAAGCAAAAGCAGATGAACCCCCTATATAGTTGCACCAATTATGCTTAGTAACCGTTTCATCCACTCTACTCCTTTCTTCAAATTAAAAACTTAAAATGCCCAGCTACCTTTACGGAAAATTGGTTCTACAGTTCCATCTGGTAGAATACCGTCGATGTCCATCTCACTGCTGCCAATCATAAAATCCTCATGTGTTACTGAAATATTTGCACCTAACGTTTCAAGCTGATCGTTTTCTAAATCTCTTCCATCCTCTAAGCAAGTTGGATAAGCTTTACCAATCGCTAAATGGTTCGATGCATTTTCATCAAACAATGTATTAAAATATAAAATTCCCGATGCTGAAATTGGTGATTCATTTGGTACAAGTGCTATCTCACCTAAATAGCACGAGCCTTCATCCACATTAATAAGCTCCTGTAATAAATCATGTCCTACCTGTGCTTCAGCTTTAACAATTTTTCCTTCTTCAAATGTCAGTTTAAAGCCGTCGATAATATTCCCTTGATAAACTAATGGTTTTGTATTGCTTACATAGCCATTTACACCTTGTTTCATCGGTAACGTATAAACCTCTTCGGTCGGCATATTAGCCATAAAGATAGTATCATCAGGAGTTTTACCACCTCCAGTAATCCATTTATGCTGTGGTGCTAATGCAATTGTTAAATCAGTACCTGGCGCTGTATAGTGAAGCTTTATATATTTTTTATTGTTCAGTAGGACCGCACGAGATTCTAAATTTTTTACATGTTCACGCCATTTTTCAATAGCACTGCCTTCACCAATACGAACAGCTTTAAAAATAGCCTCCCATAATGCTGGTACTTGATCCTCAGCTGCTAAATCCGGGAACACCTTCGATGCCCACTTTGGTGAAGGAACTGCTACCATAGACCAAGCTACTGAATCCTTCATTACGGCGTTGCGATTGTTGCTCAGAGCAGCTCCTGCTACCTTTTGATAGGTAGCTAGACGATTAGATGAAATACCTGTAAATTTATCAGGATCTGTAGCATCTATCATTAATAATGCTCCTTTACATTCGATCAGCTCATCATTCATTTTGACTATCCACTCTGGGAAGCGATTAAATTCTTCATCTGAGGCATAATCAAAGTAAGCACGTTCCATTTCTTCATCCGAGAAATTAACATGAACACGCCCTGCCCCAGCCTTATAAGCCTCTTTCACAACTATACGGGCGAAATCCAATGCATCCACTGATGTATTGACTAATAAGTATTGCCCTGGTTGAATATTCACACCGATTTTCACCGTAAGTTCTGCATATGCTTGTAATTTTTCTTCAAAAGTCATATTATTTACCTCACTTTTATCAAATTGGTTTTGAATTCCCATCACTAACTTGCTTTCATACCATACTTTCTGAACAGGTTTTCTCAGAATTTTTCTTGCCTATTTTTTATGTTTTTCATCAAGACATGATAACAACTAATGGCTTTTTTCTACTACTCATATATTTAATTTCTAAACTTTGATTCAATTAATATTGGTTTGTTTTTTAAAAAAATCTAATCAAAGGGCATCAAACACTACATAAAGTTATAGAGTTCTTTATTGTGAAAGCTCACTCATTTCTTCCCAATCTTTTCAATGTGGTTGCACCTAAAGGCTTACCATCAATGGGGCGTTTAACATTCTCAATCACTCCTTTATCTTTACAAAAGCATTTTTGATAGATAAATATATCATTTGACATAAGATTAAATCATTTTAAACGAATTATCAAGCCGTAAAATTTAATTTTTAAAAAATTCGGTAAAAAACCTATGTGAAAATGGATTCTATCAAAGGGAGCGATAACAAAAAGATTTTTTATACACACATGGATAAAACACATGAAAACTTATATATAAAATTACAAGTTCAACTCTCACAAAAAAACGGAATAAAAATAAACAGCGGAACTAGCCCACTGTTTACTTTGCCACACCTTCATGTAATTTTTCTGTATAATCCTTTACATCTTTCCAGCTATCTTTCGCTGTATGTAAATCTTCTTTTATAAACGTAAACTCTTCCGGACTAATTCCTTTTACGTTTTGTAGTAAATTATTATATTTTGCACCTACTGTATACCATTGGTTTGATATGTTTTGTAGTGCTGTAATTGCTGCATCAATTGTTTCCGTCATGTTTGTTGTTTTATTTTTTACATCAGTCAAAATTACGATTTCTGCTTGTGCTCCTGAAATTCTATCTTTTAAATTAGCTATCTCTCTTTCTGCATTTGCGATATCTTTTTTTGCAACCGCAATCATCGGCCCGCCAGCAAGACATGTTATTAGCGCTACGCAAAGTACGCCACCAGCAATGACCATATCATTACTCTTTTTAATCGAATCGTTATATGTATTTATTTGTTGCTCTAGAGCTGGAATACCAGCATTCGTACTTGCCAATATCGCTGTTAACTGATTTGTATCCTCTTTGAAACTATTTGTATCTTTCGCCATTCTATCGCGAAAACTTTTCAAATTTCCTAATAATCCATCTACCTCATTTTGATTCTTTACAATATCCGCATACAACTTTTCTAAATCCGCTTTTAATTTTCCGCTATCCTTTTGATCAATCGCTATTAACATGTCGTTATAATACGATTGAAAAGTATTATTGTAATTTATAATATTTTGATCCGTTTTCATAATTTGAGGCTTCATATTATTTAACCAATATGCTGCATTAATTTTTGCATCTCTTTGATGCTGAATCATATTCCCTTTAAATTCACTATTAATCGAACTTATTTTACTTAAATCCGTCTCTTGTTGATTTTGAATTAATTTTGCATATGAATCCATTGCAAATATACTCGATGTCGTTTGTGCCATTACATCTTGGAATCCAGCTGGTCCAAGAGAATAGTTTTTCACATTTTCTTGTAGTACCTTTACATTTTGTTCTGCTGCAAAAGGATGTAAAGGAGATACGTTACTCGTTGCCACCCCAGCAATCATTACCGCTAAAAGACATTTTTTATAAAATCTTTTCTGCATACTTTTCACCTATTTTCTTTATAAGAGTATAAAAAGCTCCTGCTCACAACTGAACAGGAGCTTCAAATCATTCATCAACACTTAACGCTCTAACGATTCGTATTCAATTATGCTTTTTTCGTATCTACTACTTTAATATCTTCAGCATAAATCTTTTCTGCATAGTCTTTAATATTTTTCCAGCTATCTTTCGCAATGTTTAAATCTTCTTTAATGAAAACAAGGTCGTTTGGACTAATTGAATCCACATTTTGAAGTAAAGAATTATATTTTGATCCCATTGTGTACCATTGGTTTGAAATATTTTGTAACGCTGTAATTGCAGTATCAATTGTATTTGTTAAATACTCTGTTTGTGTTTTAATGTTCGTTAATCCAGCTACTTCTAATTGCGCAGTTGTAACTTGTCCTGTTATCTTTTGAATTTCTGCTTGTGCATTATCAAGCTCTTTCTTCGCTAATACGATTCCAGCTGTACCACCGCCTACAGCTGCTGCACCACCTGCAATTAATGCTACTCCTAGCGGTGTTCCTGCGCCCGTAGCAATAACTACTGCACCACCGATAATTGCAATTGGTCCTAGAGCTGTCGCAACAGATGAACCGATAATAATTGCATTATATTTACTAATTGCTTCATTGTACGTTGTAATTTGATTTTGTAATAGCGGAATTCCTGCATCTTGACTAGCTAATATAGATGTAATTTGATTTGCATCACCCTTGAAGTTTTGCGTATCCGAAGTCATTTTATTTCGGAATTTCTTCAAGTCTTCTACTAACTGATCCACTTGTGCTTTATTTTCATTAATACTACTTGATAATCTAGTTAAGCCTTTCGTAAGAGTCGCTTTATCCTTTGCATCAACTGCAGCAACTAAAGTATCATAATAGTTTTGGAATTTCGTATTGTAGTTAATGATATTTTGATTCGTTGAAATAAGCTGTGGTTTTAATACATCTAACCATTGCTTCGCATTTCCTCTAGCTGTATCTTGGTGCTGAATTACTTTCCCTTTTAAAGCCGCATCAACAGACGATACATTTCCAAAGTTAACATTACCTTGTTTAATAATTGTTAAAGCGTACAGATCCATTACTAAAGCATTTGAACCTGTTCTTTCCATTGCATCTTTTAGGCCTTCTGGTCCTAATGAATATTCTTCATAGTCATTATAAGCTTTTGCTACCGCATGAACTGGAGCTTGTTTCACTGTACTTTCAGCTGCATACGTATGAGCCGGCATAATATTTCCTGCTGCAAATACTGCCATAAGTGCTGATAGAGCCATTACTTTATAAGGTTTTTTTGTCATTTTTCTTCTCTCCCTATATCGCTAATTATTTTTCTGTTTAATGTACTTCAACGTTTGTAACGTAATCTTCAAATTGATTTGTTTGCTTATTCATTTCATCACTTACTTTTTTAATTTGATTGAAATGTTTTTGAAGTAAACTACTGTCTGTATACGTGCCTTCTTCGACATTTGTTTGAATTTGAATCATATTATTATTTAAAACTTTCCAATCCGTTAATAACGTTTCTAAAGTTGTAATTTGACGATCAATTAATTCTGTAAAGCTATTTACTTGATCTTCAACGAATGTAATTTGAGTCGCCTCTGCTTCAGTTTGTGATAACTTTTGAATAAGTGGCAATAACTCCTTTTGCTTTTGTTGAATGCGAAGAGCTGCTTCCCTCGTTTGACTATCTGCAGCATTTACAATTTCATTACTTAAAGTACCGATAGAAACAAAATCGATTGTTTTCGTTTGTGCAGTTTGATTTGTGATTGTAAATACTTGTTTACCAATATTAATAGAACCTTTAATGATTTCTTGAGGTCTATTCAAAATAGTAGTTAATTCAGCTTGAATTTCACCTTGAATTCTTTTAATATCTTCTCTTAATTTCACAATATCTCCACTTGATCCTTGCAGTGTTTTTATTGCTTCATCGGCTTTAATTGATAAGTTGTTACTATCTTTGTCTAATACTGTTTTAAATCGATTTAACTCTAATAAATCTTGCTCCATACTCTCTTGGATGCTTTGTACTTGCAATTGTAATTTTCCATATGCACTCATAAAATCTGCTTTTGCTTGCTGATCTTCATTTACGTTTCCTGCTAATTCATAGAGCTTACTATAATAGCTATTAAATCTAGTGCTGTATCTCATCATCTCTTGATTTAAGTCAATTAGCTTCGGATTATATTCATCAATCCATTCTCGTACATTCGCCTTTGCAAACTTTTGATGATTCGTTAAGCTACTCATCGCATTTACCTTAATATCTGGCTGTTGTAAAATAATTAATCCATATGCTTGAATAAGCGGTGATTGTGATCCTAACATTCTAATTGAATTGGATAATGTATTTGGAGCAATTACATTTTGTGCATATACTGTTTTCACTTCCGTTTGCCCCTCCTTAGCGTAAGCGCTTACAGGAATGAAGCAACTCGTAGATACTGCTGTAACCAATAACCCTGTAATTAAAGTCTTTTTCACTTTAACTCCTCCTATGTATTAGCAACTATTACTATCGCATTTTATTATTCTATTTTCTTACCTATAATTTGAGATGGTTAAAATAGAGAACGTTCTCACCGCGATCCATGTACGAACCACCTCTCTCGTATTGCTACAGTACTTACTTATCGTCACAAAACATTTTATTATTTTTCATATGTGTTTAGTATGAATAATATTGTATAAATTTTCTATTTCATCGAAATCCCCACATTCACACAGTGAATATATTACATAAAAATATTATTCATTTTAAACTAAACAACATACGTAAATATGAAATTTCGTTTTGTTTTCATATATGTTTTGTACTGTAAGGTCATTTAAACACAGCTGTTTATATAACGTAAAGAAGTATTTTCATTCCCTTTATTTTCAAGCTTTCGTGTCCTTATTTCAAAATATAATCCGATTCACTTTATAGATTGAAATATCTACATATCACAACAGAAAACACTACTTGAAAATAACTGATAAAATTATATAAATATAATTTTCGAGCCCATATGCAATTATGCATAGCATATACACAAAAAGGATAGCTTCATTTTCACGAAGCTATCCTTAAAAAATCTTCTTATTTTTTCAAATGATATGGAACTGTCGTAATAACAACATTTCTTTTATAAAGTAAATACGCACGTATGAGTAAACTGGATTGATTATGAAGAATGTTATGCCAACCTTTTTTCGGAATGAACTGTGGTATAACGACCGTAACGCGGTAATTCGATTCACTTGCCTTATATTGCACTGTATCGATGAACTTCGTTAGCGGCTGGATAATACTTCTATAATGAGAATGTAATGTAACAAGCCTAACTTCAGGTTGCCACTTTTTCCATTTCTCTTCAAATTTCTTTTCCTCTTCCCTGTCAAAAGCAACATATACAGCAATAACTTGATCTGCCGAAAGAGCCTTAGCATAGTTCAATGAATTTTCTACTACGTGAGTCATACCAGCTACCGGAACGACGATTACATTTCCCTTAATCGGAACAAGTGGTTCACAAGTTTTTAAACTTAACTGATCACCTACCGCATCATAGTGCTTCTTAATTCTGTGGAATAAGAAGATGATTGCAGGTAAGAAAATAAGTATCGACCAAACTTGTGCAAATTTAGTTAAAAAGAACATGCTCATTACGATAAAACTAATAACTGCACCAATTAAATTAACCGTTAATCTTAAAGCCCATCCTTCAGGTTTTTCCCGAAGCCATTTTAATACCATCCCTGTTTGAGAAAGTGTAAATGGAATAAATACACCTACTGCATATAGTGGAATTAAATGTTCTGTTTGTCCTTGGAAAGCTACAATTAAAATAATCGAAGCAACTCCAAGTATAATAATACCGTTTGAGTAACCTAAACGGTCTCCTCTAATCGTAAACATTCTCGGTATGAATTTATCTTTTGCAAGGTTAACCGCTAATAAAGGAAATGCAGAATAGCCTGTATTAGCAGCGAGAATTAATATTAAAGCTGTTGTACCTTGTATGAAATAGTACATGAAATTACGTCCAAATGTTTGTTCAGCAATTTGAGAAACAACTGTTACTTCTTTACTCGGAGTCACTCCGTAATAATAAGCTAAAAATACAATTCCTGAAAATAACACAGCAAGTAATGCACCCATTGCAAGCAATGTTTTTGCAGCATTGTTTGGCGCAGGATCTTTAAAGTTCGGAATTGCATTTGAAATTGCTTCAACACCTGTTAAAGCAGAACTACCTGATGCAAATGCTCTTAGTAATAAAAATAAACTAATTCCTGCAACTGGTGTTCCAATCGGCGCATGTAAAGTAGGTGAAACATGACCAGTTAAAATATTATATATGCCCACACCAATTAATATAAATAGTGCTAAAACGAATAAATAAACAGGATATGCTAGCACGGAAGCTGATTCCGTTACTCCTCTTAAATTTAATATCGTAATTAATATAACAAATATAACCGCAATAATTACGTTATGTGCATGTAAGCTAGGAAACGCAGAAGTAATTGCATCTGTACCCGCGGACACACTTACCGCAACAGTTAAAATATAGTCAACTAATAAAGATCCTCCAGCAATTAAGCCTGGATTCATCCCTAAATTTTCTTTTGATACAACATACGCTCCCCCGCCATGCGGATAAGCAAAAATAATTTGACGATAAGATAAAATAAGGGCTGTCAATAATACTAATACCCCAACAGCGATCGGAATGGAATACCAATAGGCGATCGCTCCAACACCTGCTAAAGCAATTAAAATTTGCTCTGGACCGTAAGCAACTGATGACAATGCGTCAGAAGATAAAATAGCTAAAGCTTTCGTTTTATTAAGCTTTTGTTCTCCAAGCTCCGTTGATTTTAACGGTCTTCCAATTAAAAATCTTTTAATAGATGAAACCAATGCTGTCCACTCTCCAATAATTTTGTACGAACTTTTCTGCTTGTTACAGCCAGTAAACTATTTCTTCAGAAAACAAAAAATGTCTACAAGCCATAGCGAAATAGACTTGTAGACATTATTTTTTTTGTCGCACAAGCTCCACCTTCCTTCTCAATATAACGCTTACGAGGTTAGCTGTCGGATTCGGGCCTATGAGTAGCCCTACCTTTTTCAAGGATTCACCCCATCGGATTATGTACTAATCCGTAAAAACGGGTCCCCCGTACCATGCGGTTTCAGCGATTTAGAAAATTGAAACTGTGGATTATAATACTCCTTTATTTTCAAAAAGTAAACAAAAATTTTTAATAAGAAAAAAATTAAAATGATTGCGCATAATCCGCTGAGAAATATACATAATGAATACTAAAAAATCCACAAAGGAGACCCATATGTCTAAAGAAAAGAAGCCTATTTTTTCCGATTCATATTTAGATGCAGTAGCAAATGAAATTAATCAGTTATATGGTAAACGTGAACAGGAAATAAATTTGACAGATAGAACGAAAAGAAATAAATGATTTGTCATACAAAAAAATAAAAAAGATAGCAATACACTTATATATTGCTATCTTTTTTATTTTTTCATACATCTAATTCTATTACAGATTTGTTAAAGGTCATCTCTTCATACACCTTTAAATTTTGATATATAGTTCCTAATAATGGTGCCGCTATAGAAAATTTCTCTGCTACATCCAGTAAATATCCTTGCAAGTGCTTCCCTTCAATAAATGAACCCTTTTCCATATCACGCTGCATCGATGACTTCATATCATACGAAATTTTATCAATCGTTTTCATATGTTCCTGGGCAATATTTTCCTTTACTGGAGCTCCTAATACTCTCATGATTTGTACAGATTCCTCAAACACATTACGGATAAAATCACGGCCGCCTTCACTTTCACGAATTGGTCCAATTGGTGCACGCATTAACGTTGTCACACCTGACATTACAGTAATAAATAAATATTTATGCCACATATCTTGCGTAATATTTTCACTTAAAACAAAACTAGACTTCGTACCTGCAAATGCTTTAGAAATATGCTTTACTCTCTCTGAATTTTGAGACTTAATTTCTCCAAACACAAGTCTGTTGGCAGCACTAGTTTGTACAATTTCTCCTTGATCGTTTAACGTCGTCTCGATAAAGCATAAACCGCCAATTACTTTTTCTTCGCCGAATTCTTTTTGTAGTAGTGATAAATGAGCGATACCATTTAACAATGGAATGATTACAGTATTTTCGCCAACAAACGGCTTCAAATCTTGAATAGCCTCGTTTAAGTGATACGCTTTTGTTGAAAATAAAATGACATCAAATGGAGAAGTTCTCTCTTCTTTCGTTATTAATTTCGGTTGGAAGGAAAAATCCCCGTTAACACTTCGGATTACAAGTCCTCTTTCCTCTAATTGTTTTTTCCGTTTACTACGAACAAGAAATGTAACATCTTCTCCCTTTTCGACTAATCTGCCACCAAAAAACCCTCCGACTCCACCAGCGCCTAATACTAAAATCCGCATACAGCATCCCCCTTTTCAAAATACAATTTTACAACTTTTAGTATACATAACATTATACATGTCCTCTGCTAAATAAGCTGAATTTTCACTCTCAATTGAGTATAAAACAGTGGTTATTTTCAAATAAATTTGGGCATGTTGTTTCTATAGCATATATGGAAAGGAAACAATGTAGATGGAGGCAATACAAACAATTGAGGAAAAAGGTGTAGCAACAGCTATATTCCAATTTATATTCCCGTTTTCGTTTAAAACTGGATATGAACAAAATATGTTCCCTTTCTTACAAAAAAACGATTTTCGTCCTTTTCGGCTCGATCATCTCGATGATGAAAATACATATTATGGGGAGTTTAAAGTTTCACATCAAAATATGGAAGCATACTATCTTTCATTTACAAATAAAATTCTCTTTCCTCACTCAGAGCATCAAAAGGGCTTGCAACGTTATTCAAAAGATCTTAACTTAACTGGACATTTAACAACAAACCTTATTTCAATTCCATTCAAGATACACTCTATTGATGTAACACTTTGTCCTTATGAACTTGGCTTCTTAACAATTCGAACAGAAGTAAACACTGCTCCAAACATGACTTTATCTGAAGCAATCGAATTCGCAGATCGCTTCCGTGTACTTGAAACTAAAACTGATACAAATGAGTCTATTTGTATTGAATGTAACGGAAAAAAGTATTCCCAAGTTGAGAAATTCATTTTTGGTTATTTATTTCATGGCGTAACTGATTTCTTTGAAAAGAAGAGATTAAGAAGTTCATACTTTCAAACCTTCCCTTTCTTTGAAGACCAGAGAATGTACGTCCAAACTTTATTGTCACTAAAAGAAGGTATGGAACTTAATGAAGTGGATGTTTATCGTACTTCCAGTCTTTCCGGATTAACAAGTGATGGTAAGCCATATGTGAGTGCAAGTAACCTTCCTTACATTCATAACTATTTAAAAAAACACGCTTACCAGAGATGGGCTCCAAATCGTTATTTCATTATGGAAGAACATATTTTTACATGTGTAACAAATGAAGGAGAACGCGAAATCGATAAACTTGCTAGTCAAATGTACGGAGAATTTTATTACGCTTTATTATTAAACCTATTCCATAAAATTGTTTTATTAAAAATGGCAAACGCCTATGCTGAGCTAAATATTGAACAAGATACTAATGAAATAGAGAAATTAATTTATTCGATTAATTCGTTCACTGCTAATTATTTTTCTTTAGAATTAGTATCTCAATCACAAAGTGAAGATATTTTCTTCCGCTTAAGAAAACTTTTTAATATTGAGGTTTTATACTCGAACGCGAAACAAAATCTTGATAGTTTGTTTAAATATCAAGAAAATGTCGCCTCAAAAAAAGATAGTCTCTTATTATTAATTTTAACGCTCTACTCTGTAGTAGGCCAAATGTTAGGGTTTACTATGATCGATCTTCTAAGAAACACCGATTCAAACAAAATATCGTCACCTCTTGAATTTTTCGCTCTATTAATTGCGATTAGCGGCATTGTCATTTCACTTATTTTAGGGGCTCAAGGGTTATACCAATGGGCTGTGCAGCACAAAAGAAGAAAAGCATGGGTAAAACAAACTGTACTGTCTGCTGTAAAAGAAAAAGAGGATAAAAATTAAAGAAGGTTATTTCCAAATATGTGGTATGCTGCAGTAAATGAAATTTTTATCAGCGATTTTTCAAATATATCGAATTACCGACAAATGACAGAACCGTATAACAAAAAAGGTACTCCAAAATAAAGCTTGGAGTACCTTTTTATTATACGAATTCAGCTTACTTCCCTGCTTCGATTTTCTCTAATGCAGCAGCTACTTGCTCTTCCGTTAATTCATGTTGTATTACGTAGCGGTTACGTGGACTTACACGACATTTATGAGAACATGCACGTAAATATTTCGCTTCGTTTTCTTCAGAACATAAAATTTTCTTATTACATTCTGGATTTGAACAGTTTACATAGCGCTCACATGGTTCACCTGTAAAGTGGTCTTTACCAACGATAACATGTTCTTTTTGATTTACTGGTACAGCGATACGCTCATCAAACACGTAACATTGTCCATCCCAAAGCTCACCTTGTACTTCTGGGTCTTTTCCGTACGTTACAATTCCGCCGTGAAGCTGACTTACATCTTCATAACCTTCACGAACTAACCAACCTGAGAATTTCTCACAACGAATTCCGCCTGTACAATAAGTTAAAATCTTTTTACCTTCAAGTGTTTCTTTGTTTTCTCTAATCCAATCTGGTAATTCACGGAATGATTCAATATCAGGTTTAATCGCACCTTTGAAGTGTCCTAAATCAAATTCATAATCATTTCGTGCATCAATGATAACTGTATCTTCTTGTTTCATTGCCTCATAAAAATCTTTTGGCTCTAAATACTTCCCAGTTATTTCGTGTGGGTTAATGTCATCTTCTAGACGAAGTGTAACTAATTCTGGACGAGGACGTACGTGCATTTTCTTGAATGCATGCCCTTCTTCTTCATCTATTTTAAATACGATACCATCAAAACGTGGATCATTGTTCATTGCTTCCATGTATTTTTCTGTTTGCTCTACAGTTCCAGAACAAGTTCCGTTAATACCTTCTTTTGCTACAAGAATTCTTCCTTTTAATTCAAGTGAATTACAAAATTCTAAATGCTCTGCCGCGAATTCTTCTGGATTTTCAATTGTTGTGTACATGTAATATAGTAATACTCTGTATGGTTTTGTAGTTGCCAATGTATTTCTACCACCTATCTAATTTTTAAAATCATGTATAAGTTAACGTTCATATCAAAACATATATAATAAGAAAATGAATCCCATTTTCTTTTCTTTATACTATTTTCTATCAGTTAACAAAAATAAAAAAACAAGATTACACATCAAAACACTATGGTTATGTTGTAATCCCAATATATTATATATCATACAAATGCAATTCCATCAATTAATATGCTGTATTATCGGCTTTATGTTCACATAAATTTCAAAAACAGCCCTTTAATTCACTATGTTTCCCCATGTCATCACACCATAAACTCCCAATTCATTTTACATTATCACACCATCCATTGCATAAAGGCATATAATTTGCATTAAGGAAACTTTCGTGTTCAAATGAAATTATCACATAACATATTTAAATGTATTGACATAATGAGTAAGAATAAATACAATAATTTCATCAAGTTAACATTTTAAAGGGGAAAACTACTATGAATAAAGATATAACAAAAGATGAACATCTCCCTTCTGAAAGTACAACTGTACAATCAGCTCACTTAGCTTTAAGTGGAGAAACAAAAGGCTGGAAAAGACTGTTACCATTTTTAGGGCCCGCTTTTATCGCGTCCGTTGCTTATATTGATCCTGGCAACTTTGCTACAAATATCGCAGCTGGTTCACAATATGGATATTTACTATTATGGGTTATATTCGCTTCTAACTTAATGGCTGTATTAATCCAAACTTTATCGGCTAAATTAGGAATTGCTACAGGAAACAATTTACCCGAAATAGCTCGTGAAAACTTTCCAAAGCCTGTGTCTATCGGCTTATGGATACAAGGTGAACTCGTTATTATGGCTACAGATTTAGCTGAATTTATCGGGGCAGCACTCGGATTGTATTTATTATTTGGAATACCTATGTTACCAGCTGCTTTAATTACAGCAGTCGGATCATTTATTATTCTTGAGTTTCAACGCAGAGGATTTCGCTCACTAGAAGCTATTATTACAGGGATGATCTTTATTGTAGTAATAGCATTTGGGATCCAAGTTTTTTATGCAAAACCAGAATTAAGTCCCCTTCTTTCAGGACTATTTATTCCGAAATTCCAAGGTGTAGACAGTATATTACTTGCAGCAGGGATTTTAGGTGCGACAGTTATGCCGCATGCAATATACTTGCATTCTGCATTAACACAACGCCGCGTGGTTGGAACAACTGACGAACAAAAGAAAAAGATTTTTCGTTTCGAATTTATCGATATTATTATTGCAATGGTTATCGCTGGAGCAATTAATGCAAGTATGTTAATTGTAGCAGCTGCACTATTCTTTAAAAACGGTATGCACGTTGAAGATTTAGATGTTGCTTACACTCAATTTACCAACTTAGTAGGTCCTGTATCGGCTGCATTATTTGGGATTGGACTTTTATCAGCAGGTTTATCAAGCTCTTCTGTCGGTACAATGTCAGGTGATATTATTATGCAAGGATTCATTCGCATGCATATTCCGTTATATTTACGTCGATTTATTACAATGATTCCACCACTAGTTATTATCGCTTTAGGTGTAAATCCAACTTACGCTCTCGTTATGAGTCAAGTTGTCTTATCATTTGGTATTGCATTTGCACTAGTGCCACTTATTATGTTTACAAGTAATAAAAAGATTATGGGTGCACTCGTTAACCACCGTATAACAACATTTATCGCATGGATAATTGCAGCACTCGTTATCATTTTAAATATTTTCTTACTGTATCAAACGTTTGTAGGGTAATGAAAAAAGGGTATTCCAATTTTAATTTGGAATACCCTTTTTGGATGAAATGATTTTCTTCTACTTACCACTTATGTATGTCCCTCTTTCCGGCATCATGACACCATTTTCAGTTCGAAAGTAAAGTGGCAATCCTTCCGCAAAAAACATATTTACTTTGGACGGATCCTGCCTTTGATGATGAATATGTAAATGCGGCTCACTTGAACTTCCGGAGTTACCGACTTGAGCAAGAACCTCTCCTTCATTTACATGTTGGTCTTCCCTCACTTTAATTGAGCCTTTCTTTAAATGGGCAAGAAGCAAAAATGTCCCTGATTCATCTAGTCGTAAATAAATATGATTCCCCGCCATCGACTGAAAATCATCCTCTCCTGGAACTACATCTTTTTCATCATTATTAATAGATACAACTGTTCCAGAAGCTGGTGCCATTACTTCTGCTCCATATATTCCATAATCCTCTAACATACTACTTTTCACTTCAGCAGGCGGCATAAGGATATCATATGCCCACCTTTCATTTGGTTTTATAACGTGATAGTTCGTTTCTAACCGATCACCGCCCCAACCTATCAATGCTCGTTCATTCAAAGGAACACGAACTACTGCTTTAGGACCCATCGATTGTATATCTGCTGGATAAGCAATTCTACCTATATTAGCAAACCAACCGACAGGCCAAGCTCCAATGATAGAAAACAGAATAATTAAAAGTAGCGTTCTATCTATCCGCTTTCTAAAAATGCCGTTCAAAAAAAACATTATTACTGATCCTATTAAGAGAAAAACTGAAATTACACTAAAAGCCTGTATACACCACCAAACAAAGACTGATGTAACACCATTAGCTACATAAATTAAACTCCAACTTATAATTAAAAAAGGAACTATAATTACTAATAAAAATTTCTTCCACATGTCGTATCCCTACTCTCATATCCTTTTTCTCAATGATACAAAGTAAAAATTACGACATATGAAAGAAATACTTACGACTTTCTTACTTTTTTATACTGCGGTAATTTTACAGTAAAAACTGTTTCTTTATCGTTACTACGTACAGTTATATCCCCTTGATGGAGCTGTGCTATACTTTTCGAAATTGCAAGTCCTATTCCTTTCCCACCCGTATGAGAGCTACGTGATTTTTCACTACGATAAAATTTCTCAAAAACGTAAGGAAGGTCCTCTTTCGGAATGCATTTTCCAAAATTTTTAATTTCTACTTCAACATTCATTGTTTTATTGGAAATTCCAATTGCAATTTCCTTTCCATCTTTTCCATACATAATACTATTACCTATTACATTTTCAAATAGTCTCACTATAAGTGCCACATCAACTTCTACATGTAGCACTTCATCACTTTTAATATAAAAGCTCATATTGGCATCATCTAATTGTGGTACAAAGTCAATCATGATTTGTTCAATTAATGCTTTCATATCTATTTCATCTTTATGTAATTCAATCTCTCTATAATTTATTTGACAGTATTCTAATAAATCATCTACTTGATTTTTTAATTCATAACTTTTTCGCTTTAATATACTTACATACTCTTCACATTCTTCTCCATTTGAATGAAGTTTATTTCCTAACAGGTCCGCATAACCTATTAAAGATGTTACTGGCGTTCGTAAGTCATGAGAAATATTACTAATCATTTCATTTTTCATTTCCTGTGATTTTTTTTCATTCTCAATAGACTCTTTTAAACTTTTCGCCATTCTATTAACATTTGCCGCTAGTTCACCAATCTCATCGCTTTTCGAAATAGGTATATGTATTTCAAAATTACCATCACTTATTTTCTTCACGTTCTTATTAATTTGAGATAATCTTTTCATCATCGTTTTTGTCATAAATGCAAAGTATGTTGTAGTAAAAATCAAAAAAACTATAAAATATAAAAATGAATATTTTTCCTCTAACGCAGTAACATGACTATATATATTTCCAATTACAATTTGAAACGCTATTATACTTACAGTTGCTAACAAAATGCTACATATGAATGCAATAAAAAACTTAGCTCTAATGCCTTGTAATGATTTAATCTTCAATTTTATATCCGACTCCCCAAACATTTTGAATAAACTTCGGCTCTTTTGGATTCTCTTCAATTTTATTTCTTAATCTTGCAATATGAACCATTACTGTATTATTACTTTCATAGGCTCTTTCTTTCCAAACGCTCTCATATATTTCTTCAATAGTGAACACACGATTCTTTGCAGCGGCCATTAAGTACAAAATATCATATTCAGTTTTCGTAAGATTCATTGTTTCTCCATATAACATTACTGTTCTCGACACTTCATCTATTTCTAAACCTCTAATATTTATTTTCTTTTCCATTACTTGAACAGCATTTTGGTTGAAATATGTATACCTTCTTAATTGAGCTTTCACTCTTGCGATAAATTCAATTGTACTGAACGGCTTCACAATATAATCATCTGCCCCAGTACTAAATCCAATTACCTTATCTACATCCGATGATTTCGCGCTTAAAAACATAATTGGTAAACTATGTTTCTCTCTAACCCTTCTACAAAGTTCTATACCATCCATTTGAGGCATCATAATATCCAAAATAGCAAGTTGAATACTGTTATTATTTATTATTTCTAAAGCCTCTTCTCCGTTATGAGCACTAAAAACTTTAAAACCTTCTTGCATTAGATTCACTTTTATAAATTGAACAATATCTTGATCATCATCTACAATTAAAATTGAATTTTTCTCCATATACAAACCTCTTTTTGAAATATATTCCACAATCAATTTTATCATAAATTAAAACCTTACTCCCCTCTTGAATAATCTTTATTTTCAGACTAGATTATATAATAACAACACATTCTAGTTTCAAAAGAAATGGAGTGAAAGCATGTTTCCTATATTGAAAACAGACCGACTCATTTTAAGAGAACTTACCGAAGAAGATGCACCGCGTATACTACAATGCTTTTCTAATACTAATGTACTGCGCTATTATGGCCAAAAACCGTTACAAGATGTTGATCAAGTGAAACAAATCATTCATAACTTTAAGCTCAGTTACAATGCAAGAAACGGTATAAAATGGGGAATCGAATTAAAAGACAAGAAAGAACTCATCGGTACCATTGGTTTTCACGATTGGTCTTCTGAGCATAAACGAGCCAATATAAGTTATGCCTTTTTACCTGAACACTGGGGAAAAGGATATGCGACTGAAGCTGTTTCTGAGGTTATATCATACGGTTTCCATACGATTCATTTAAAGCGGATCGGGGCAATTGTATTTCTTGAAAATGAAGCTTCCAATAAAGTACTATTAAAATTAGGCTTTGAAAAAGAAGGCGTTCTAAAAAATTATATGTATCAAGATGATATCCCATATGATACGAATTTTTACGCTTTATTAAAATCGGTTTAATAGAATTCATGTGTAAAAAACCTTACTTTTAAAAAGTAAGGTTTTTTGTATTTATTCATTAGCAATATAAGCATTCTTATAAGTATAAACACCACCAAATTGATGTTTTTCAATCCCTTTTACATACTCCTTTTGTACATACGCTGAGCCAATATGATAAAGCGGCGCCACCGCAGCATCTTCTAATAATACCTGCTCGGCTTCTCGCAACGCTTCCCATCGTTTTTCCCTATCTAGTACAAAATCCGTTTTCGCTTTCTTTATTAATTCATCGTAACGAACATTAGAATAATTCATTTTATTATTCGGATTCCCTGTCGTAAATAACTCTAAATAACTAATTGGGTCTTTATAGTCAGGTCCCCAATTTGCCATAGTTATATCGTAATCACCTGTTTGTTCTAACTGTAATTTTTGCTTAAATGGCTGTTGTTTAATTTGTATCGTTAATCCATGCAAATACTTTTCTAAGTCACCTTTTATATATTCTGCCATACGTTTTGCGTTATCTTGTTCAAATGTTAGAAACTCAAGGTTTACTTCGCCTACTCCAAGTTCTTTTTTCGCTTCTTCCCAAATCTTTTTCGCCTTTTGTAAGTCATATAGAGAAAGATCTCCGTTTTCTTTTCTAAAATCTTTGCCAGTCTCTTCATTTACATGACCAATTGGTACAAGTCCACTTGCAGGTTTTGCTCCGTTATTAATAAAGTGAGCAACGAAATCATCTTTATTTAACGCTAATGAAATAGATTGACGCACCTTTTTATTTGCTAACGCGGTATTTTTTTCATTAAAACGAAGCATAGCAATTCCAGGATCACTCGACATATGTAATTCCTTATTCCCCTTATACTTGTCTACAACTTGCGAATTAATAGGTACCCGGTCCAAATCTCCGGCTTCATATAAATTTACAGCTGTCATTGTATCCTTCACGATATGAAAGTTTATTTCGTCTAGTTTCACTTTCTTTTGATCCCAATATGTAGCATTTTTCTTTAATTGAAACTCTTGTTCATGCTTCCATTTTTCTAATACAAATGGACCGTTATATATGAGATTACTAGGTTCCAATGCATAATTGTTTCCTTGTTCTTTCAAAAATGATTCATGCTGTGGTAAATATATAGGTAATGCTAACAACTGTAAAAAATACGGAATTGGCTGTTCTAGTTCAACTTCTAACTTATAATCATTTATAACCGTAACTCCAAGTTCATCTAGAGACATTGCTCCCTTATTAATCTCTTTCGCATTTTTTACATAAAAGAGCATGGACGCATATTGAGATGCTGTTTCAGGGTTAATTGCACGTTTCCACGCAAACATAAAATCATTTGCTGTTACATTATCCCCATTTGACCATTTTGCATCTTTACGCAAGTCAAATGTATATTTCTTACCATCTTCACTTCTTTTAAACGATTTTGCTATGGCTGGAGTAGGCTGATCTTGATCATTTAATACATATAACCCTTCAAATATATTCTGCATAACGTGCGCTGATGTACCATCTGTTGTTTTCACAGTGTCCAGAGAAGGAATTTCTTCTGATACTGTTACATTTAACACTTGTTTTTTAACCTCTATGTCACTTTTATCCGCTTTATTATTACAAGCTGTTAATAATAAAGATGTAACAAGTGCCATTACCATTAAATGGCTCTTTTTTCGCTTCATGAGTTGTTCTCCTTAAATATAAAATATTATAAAGCGTAATATATTATAGCAGAAATACTAACAGAAAGATGCGACATTCTTTTGAATATTTATTCGTTCGAGAAAAAAGCTATCCTTTTAAAAAAGGATAGCTTTTTCAACTGCCACATAATTATCTATCTTTGTAAACCTCGTTTATAACGACTCGCTTCAAATATAATACGCTCTTCATCTAACGTTTTACATTCGCCATTCCAAACGACACGCTTTCCGTTAATAATTACATCGCTTATATCTTTTCCACTAGCTGCATATACCAGGTGCGATAACACTTCATCTGCTGGTTGTAAATGCGGCTTATTAGATGGGTCAATCGTAATAAAATCAGCACACTTTCCAACCTCAAGTGATCCTGTTTGTTTCATCCCGATTACTTCAGCAGCTCCTTTAGTCGCAAGTGTAAGAGCAGTTTCAACCGGTAAAGCTGTTGCATCTTGGTGAATACCTTTTTGTAGTAAAGTCGCTATACGCATTTCTTCAAACATATCTAAATTGTTGTTTGATGCCACACTATCTGTTGCAATTCCTACTTTCATTCCTGCTTCTAGCATCGCTTTTACATTCGCTATACCAGATCCTAGTTTTAAATTACTATTCGGATTATGTGCTACTCGAACGTCATGTTCTGCTAAAAATGCACGTTCATTTTCATTTAATACTACACCGTGTGCAATAACTGTTGGGCGTTTAAACAACCCGCAGCTCGCTGCATATTCTACTGGACGTTTTCCGTACTGTGCTTCAATATCACGTACTTCACGCTCTGTTTCAGAAAGGTGGATATGAACCATTGTTTGATTTTCTACTGCAATACGAGCGCACTCTTCTAACAGTTCTGTACTACATGTATATGGACTATGTGGTGCAACCATCGTAGTTAACATGCCACTTTCTTTATAATAACGCTTCACATATTTCTCAGCTTCTTCAATCGCTTTCTTTTCATCGTCTTTCGTTCCGAAGCTAAATAAAGTCCTTGAAACAGCAGCTCGCATCCCGCTCCTTGATACCGTTTCCATAATTGCATCTTGATCTACTCCAATTGGATTAAACATGTCAGAGAATGATGTTGTACCACTTTTCACCATTTCAAGTAATCCTAATTCCGTACTAGCAACCGCAAGCTCTGGAGTAAACTGACTTTCCAGTGGCCAAATTCTCGTCTCAAGCCATGGCTGTAATAACATATCATCTCCAATACCTCTTAGGAGACTCATTACAACGTGTGTATGTGTATTTACAAGCCCTGGTAAAACCCACTTTCCTTTCATGTCAATTACTTCATCTACTTCAAAATCATTTGCAAATTCTCCGCTCTTTACATCTATAATTTGATCATTTTCTACAATGATATATCCATTTTCTATCACTTCGTTTTGTTCATTCATCGTTACAATTGTAGCGTTTACATAAGTTGTTTTCAAAAGTATTTCCCCTTTCAACTCTATGAAGTTCCCTTTAATGAAGTTACCACCATTATAGTAACTTATTAAAGATTAAGAGTCAAAAGATAATTTGAATTCTTTCATTATCTTTTCCTTCAAAATGCTATATTGTTTTTCATTTGTATCTGCAAATGCTTCTTCTCGATTTGATTCCACATCCAAATAATTCAATCTTCCATTGAACTGAGTCCCTGTAAAATCAAACCTCTGTCCAACTATACAGATATAAAAATGCCACACCTCCCCTACTTTTGTCTTTTTGATTTTTCCTCCGTATATATCTTGAACGACTAAAGCCGTTACACCACACTATCCCTTTGCCGGATTCTCAATAGTCCACTTTAAACTTGTTTCAATCGACCATGATTTTACTAGTGCTTCATATATCCTTTTTATCTTTACATCATCCATTCTAATCTTCTCCTACTATTAATTGTTTTACACATCATGTTGCAAAAGAGGCAGTAAACGATCCTCAAAAACCGTTGATGGTGTCTCTCCTATTAACTTTGCTCCCATCTTCAAGTAAAACCCTTTTGCATTCGGATCACTATCAATTGTAAAGCTTTTTATTCCTAGTTCCTTTGCTTACTCTATTACAAACTTCCACATTATTTTTCCATACCCCTTTCCTTTGTAACGAGGATGAATGTATAAGAAATCGAGAGCTTTATCGTTATGTAAAAATGAGAAAAACCCAATCTTCGTATTATCGTTTTCTAAAACATATACAAAATTATTTTTTATGTACTCTTCCGTAATTGTTAAATCTTCCTTACAGGCAAGTATGAATTCTTCACTATAATTCCACGTTGCTTTTGAATGTAGTGCGAATTCACTTAATTCATTTGCTTCACTTAATAACGCTTCTCTTATCTTCATGATTCTTTTTCCTCACTTTCAATATGTAAACTACTAAATTGATTCGGAAAGCACTTCAAAAAACCTTTTATTTTCATAAATTAGAAATTACTTTTATAAATCTTTATTATAATCAGTACGATTTTTAACAATTTATTTAAAGAAAAAGAACGCCATCCCTAAAAGTCGGCGTTCTCTTTTTCTAAAATTTAATCTTCAAGCTCACTCATTCGTTTTACTATTTCGTACGATACACACCTATACAGTTTCTACTACCGCTTCAAGCATTGTTCCATTTTTAGCATAGTTCGTATGCCAAGAAAAAGCTTTTTCTAAAATATGAGGAGTTTGTCCACCTCTTGTTTTTGCTTCTTCGTAATAAGCTCGTAGCTGGGCACGATACATTGGATGTACGCAATTCTCAATAATAAGTTCCACTCTTTCTCTTGGCGCAAGTCCCCTTAAGTCAGCATACCCCTGTTCAGTGACGATAACATCTACATCATGTTCAGTATGGTCTACATGAGAAATAAAAGGAACGATGCTTGAAATGTTACCACCTTTCGCAATCGATTTAGTAACAAAGATAGCTAAGCGAGCATTTCTTGCAAAATCACCAGACCCACCAATACCATTCATCATTTTTGTACCTAAAACGTGAGTAGAGTTAACATTTCCGTATATATCTAATTCTAATGCAGTATTAATTGAGATTAATCCAAGGCGACGAATAATTTCAGGATGATTGGAAATCTCTTGTGGACGCATCATTAATTTGTCACGATATTTTTCAAAGTTAGAAAATACTTGTTGCATTTTCTCTTCAGAAAGCGTGATAGAACAACAAGAAGCAAAATTGACTTTTCCAGCATCCATAAGATCAAAAACTGCATCTTGTAAAACCTCGGAATATACTTCTAAATCTTCAAATTCTGAATCTAACATTCCGTGCAATACTGCATTAGCCACTGAACCAATTCCTGATTGTAACGGCGCTAAACGATTTGTTAATCGGCCTACTTTGACTTCTTCTCGAAGGAATTCTATTAAATGCTGTGCCATAATAACAGTTTCTTCATCCGGAGGAACAATTGTCGATGGCGAATCCAATTGATTCGTAAACACAATTCCCTTTACTTTTTCAGGATCAATTTGAATACCAATTGTTCCAATTCGGTCATCTGTTTTCACAAGCGGAATTGGCAGCCTCTCTCCTTGTTTACCTGGTTCATATAGATCATGTAGCCCCTCTAATTGCGCGGATTGAGCCATATTCATTTCAATAATAATAGACTTAGCATTTAAGGAAAACGCTAAGGAATTTCCAATTGAAGTGGTTGGAATAATCATTCCGTCCTCTGTAATCGCAACCGCTTCCAAAATAGCGAAATCTATATCCAGAACGTCAGCGCGGAGTAACTCTGCTGTATGAGACAAATGTTGATCCACAAATAAAAAGTCTCCGTTATTAATTCCTTTTCGCATAGTCGCGTCAGCTTGGAAAGGTAATCTTTTCCCTAAAATTCCTGCCTCAGCAAATAATTTGTCTACATCCGAGCCTAAAGAAGCCCCAGTATAAACATTTACTTTAAAAGATTCATCATTCTTAACTCGGTTTACAAGCGCAAATGGGACTGCTTTTACATCACCTGCACGTGTAAACCCACTTAAGCCTAAAGTCATTCCACTTTGAATCCAGGAAGCTGCTTCCTCAGGTGTAACTACCCGATCTTTTAGACGTTGATCTCTGATTCTATCTAAGTTATTCTCCATATGTAATCCCTCTCTCATTGAATATTCATAATTATTTTACACATTAACACTATCAAAATAGGGATTTTAGTATACAATGCCGAAAATTCAGACAGAACAGCAAATCTAGGTTCTAAAGCAGAAAAACTTAGAATCCTAGAAGCTTACGGAAATAACTAGCGTACGATTGACTAACTGGTACTCTCTCACCATTATCCATTGAAAGTACAAAAGTAGAATGGGTATCAGGATAAATCGCTTTAATATGATTAACATTTACAATAAACGAACGATGACATCTAATAAATGAATCTTTCGGAAGCAAGTATTCGAATTCTTGCAGAGAGTATTTATGTGTTCCTGATAACTCTTCTGAATTCACATACGTCTTTTTATCTTTAGCCTCTAAATACATAACCTTTGAAAAAGGAACCGGAATCCAGCCGTCTGTTGTTTTTAAAGTAACAACTGACTTTCCATCCGTTAAAGCTGGATAAATTGCCGTTACGCACCCTTCAAGCTTTCCATTGTTTGAAAATGGTACAGCCATTCCATGATAAGGAATACCAAAAACATCCCGATTAATAAACTCAGAGGTTTTTTGGTTCATCACCATCGCTTTATGAGCAATCGTTCCTTCCTTTATAGGATCCCCGACACTAATCTTTAAATCAATTCGTTTACTTGGCCGATAGTAAATATATTCTTTCGTATTTGAAACAGCAATTGAAATTTCATCTGAAAATAATTCCCCAACAACATCTAGTAATAAACCTAACGTTCTATCTTCCATTCTATTAACACCTCATTCACTATTATACTACTATTATGAACAGGCATCTGTTGCTTTATAAAAAGGTTGAGTAGAAATTATTCTTAACATCTTGAAAATTTATTTCTACATATTCTTTATTTACAAATTCACTCATAACCATACCTCCAGTTTTTCAAAAAACCTCACTTCAGCATGAAGTGAGGTTTTTTCTTATCCATTATGCGCATCTAACCACGAAATTAAATCTTTAAATACTTCATCCTTATTTACTTCATGAAACATTTCATGTCTACCATTTTCATATAAACGTAGTGTCACGTCTTTCATACCACATTTTTTATAGTTTTCATATACTTCTATTACACCTTTCCCCATATCGCCAACAGGATCACGATCACCAGAGAATATATGTATTGGAAGATTTTTTGGCGTCTTCTTGTATTCTTCTAGTTTATTTACTTCTAATACTCCAGAAAATAATTCTCGGTAAAAACTCGTCGTACAAATGAAACCACATAACGGATCCGCAATATATTTATCAACTTGATTATTATCTGAAGATAACCAATCAAATTTTGTACGATTTGGCTTAAAGTTCGAATTGAAGTTTCCGAAAGATAAAAAATTTAACATTGGACTTTTCGTTTTTTCCCCGCGTAATTTCATCTCAATTGTCGCTACTTTATGACCGATACTTCCTAAAATCCCTGGATTTCCACCAGTTCCTGAAATAAGGAATCCATCATATAATTCACCTTTCAGTTGTACAGCACGTCTTGATAAAAAAGAACCCATACTATGTCCAAGTAAAAATAACGGGCATGTCTGCTCTTTTCTTATCGTTTCTGATACAAAAATAACATCAGAAACAGCCTCATTCCAACCTACATTTGGTTTAAAATGACCATAATCTTCTTCTCTTTTCACTGTTTTCCCATGACCTTTATGATCATGTGCATAAACACCATACCCTGCTTTTAATAACGCAGCAATAAAGTCTGTATAAACACCTGCATGTTCTGTCATACCATGTGCAATTTGAATAATTCCTCGCGGATCTCTTTCTGGTAGCCACTTACGTAAATAAATTTCCGATCCATCCAATGCCGTAACGAAACTTTCCTGTACGTTCATTTCGTCAGCCCCCAACTCTATTATGTATATCAAAAAATGAATATCCATTCATTATTCTTATTATGTATTATATGCAATTGCTTTCATTATGACAAATGCCGCACTTTTCCAATTAGCTCAATAACTATTATGTTGACGAATTCGAAATAAGATTATATAGTTACTTACATAAAGTAATTATTATATTTTTTGGGAGGTTTCTATTATGATGCCATCATTATTTTTAGCACACGGATCACCGATGCTTGCTATTCAAGATACAGACTATACAAGGTTTTTAAAAACACTTGGAGCAACATATAAACCGAAAGCGATTATTATTTTCACTGCTCATTGGGAAAGTGAAGCATTAACGATTTCTTCATCAGATAACGAATATGAAACAATTTATGATTTTGGAGGTTTTCCTCCTGAGTTATACGAAATCAAATATCGTGCGAAAGGTTCTTCTAACATTGCATCTATGTTAGAAACAAAATTTAAAAACAAAGGTATTCCAGTCCATCATAATATGACGAGAGGTTTAGATCATGGCTCATGGACTCTTCTGCACCGCATGTATCCAGAAGCAAATATTCCTGTCGTCCAAATTTCAGTCAATCCATTCCTTCCTGCAAAAGAGCAATTTAAGATTGGAGAAGCACTTAAAGGGCTTGGACAAGAAGATATTTTAATAATCGGTAGCGGTGTTACTGTTCATAACTTACGAGCTTTGAAATGGAATCAAACGACACCCGAACAATGGGCAATTGAATTTGATGATTGGATTATTAAACATATGCAGACTACTGATAAAGATGCATTATTTAATTGGGAGAACAATGCCCCTCATGCACAATTAGCAGTACCAAGAGCAGAGCATTTTGTTCCTTTATTTATCGCTATGGGAAGCGGTGAAAATAACGGTGAAGTCATTCACCGCAGTTATGAGATGGGTACATTAAGTTATCTTTGTCTTCAATTTTAAAGAAAAGGATGAAGCAATCGTTGCTTCATCCTCTTCTTTTTCATTCACTTAGTTAACTAACTTCCAAATGTCGTTTCTCTGATACCTCTTCGTTCTTATTATGAAAATAAACCCAAATGCACGCAATAAATAATAGTGATGATGTAGAGAAGAAAACATATTGGAAGCCCGCATGTGCTGCAATTTGTCCACCAAGTACTGGTCCAATCATATTTCCTAAAAACTGAAACGATTGATTATATCCAAATATTCGTCCCGTTACATGGGTTGGTGTATGTTGTTTTAGTAGAGTTTGTACGGAAGGTAATAATCCTGCTTGTGCGATACCTAATAAAAATCGAAGAATTAATAGTTGCCAAGCTGAGGTTACAAATGCTTGCGGGATAAAAATAATTCCTGCAGCAAACAACGCTACAACTAACGTTTTTTGAGGACCAATTTGATCTGATAATCTACCTAGCTTAGGAGCTGCCATAATAATAGCTAAACCTGTCGCAGACATGACTGCACCTGCAATCATTTCAATATGAGCTGTTCCTGGGCCTTCTAAATTCTTTACATACAATGTAATAATAGGTTGAATTGACATGTTCGCAAGTTGAATAATAAATGTTGTTACAAATAAACTAATAATTAAATGCTTTGATGGAACCATCGTCCATACTTTTTTCGGTTGTACTTTTTTTGCTTGAGCGGAGTGATTCTCTTCATGTAGGAAGAAAAAAACGATGAGAAAAGAAAGGAATAAAAAAGCTCCTGTAACAAGAAAAACATGGCGCATTCCAATTAACTCAGACAAATATCCTCCAAGTAAAGGGCCAAGTAAAGAACCGCTCACGCCCCCAGTTGAAATTGTGGAAATTGCCCAACCTGAATGCTCTTTCGGAGTTTCTGCTGCAATAAATGTCATCGCCGTTGAAAGGAAACCAGATACCGCTCCCATCAAAAATCTTAGTGCGACTAGTTGATACACGTCCGTTACAAACCCCATAAGCGTCATAATAATCGCCATACCAAGGCTCGCACGAATAAGCATCAATTTCCGTCCATGTATATCACCAAGCTTTCCCCATATTGGTGATACGATCGCACCCATTAAAAATGTTACACCAAATGTAAGTCCCGACCACTGTGCAATACTTGAAGTGCCAGTTACTCCTAATTCCTCAATATAAAAAGATAAAAAAGGAATTACTAAACTCATACCGGCTGCAGTGGTAAAACAACCTAGCCAACAAATCATCAAATTTCGTTTCCAGCTGGCCATTTTCACACCTTCTTTCTTTAGATACCCATTCTACACCCTTTCTTGTAAAAAGTTTAGTAATTTGCTTTATTTGTAAAATCCACTACAAAACCCGCTATTTTCTAGTGAAAATCACTACATCTCTACATTATTTTCATAAAAAAACCAACTCCCATATATGGAGTTGGTTAATTACTCTCTACCGGTATTAAACGTGCATTACAACATCGCTCATAAAACTCAACCGGACCTGCTTGTCCAATAATTGCGTATTCATATCCTTCTTTCTTCATACTATGTAAACAACGATATAACAATTGCTTCCCTACACCATTCACACGATTTTTTTTCGCTGTGCCCATTGGACCAAACAATCCCTTCTTTCCTCTCACTACATCATAACAAGCGAAACCTACTATCACTTCTTCTTGTTCTGCTATATAAATAGGTAAATTATCTTTATATGTACGAAATCCATACTCTATTGAATGTAACCAACGTTCACCAAATTCCTCTTTAACAAAACTTGCTAATTTTTCAAAATCAGAAGGGCTAGCCTTTCTAACAGTACAAATTAAGTGATTATAAGTAGGAACAAAACATTTTAGATCGACCGCTAAATCTCTTGGCTCAGCTATAATACGTAATATATCTTTTTTTATTTGTACATTTCCAATAAACGTATCTACATGAAATAGTGCATATATAACATGTCCTTCATTCATTATTACTTGCTGGAAACGTTCCATACGTTTCTTCGCTATTTGTAAAATTTCTAGCACCTTATAAGATACCTTATATTGTCCTATTTTTTCATACTCTTGATACGGTGAGTCGTATTGTTTTCGTATTGAAAGTTTTTCTGAAAACTCTATCCCCACTTTACGGAACAAATACATATACAACTCGCTACAAACTCCAGTACCTTCTTTACACATACCGATAAACAGATGAGCTGGTTGAATGATATTACTTTCTGCCTCTTCTGCTGCAATCTTCAATATGTTATGAACACGTTTTGTAAATTTATACTCCTCCATATGTATCTCCATCTCCTATTACTTTACTAGTAAACCGTAACCATAAATAAGTGAAACGATTATTCCAACTACCAATATACCTGGCAATAAATTTGCCACCTTAATTTTAATAACACCAAGTAAGTTCAATCCAATAGCGGCTATCATAATACCACCTGTAGCTGTCATTTCCACTATAAATTGATTCATTAATTCTTTCGGGACCAAACTATTAATTTGTGTTGCAAAAACCGCAATCCCTCCTTCGTATAAAATAACTGGAATCGCCGAAAATACTACACCAATTCCTAAAGTTGTCGTTAATATAATAGAAATAAATCCATCGATAATCGCCTTTGTAAATAAAATATCATGATTGCCACGAATCCCGCTGTCGAGTGCACCAAGTATGCCCATCGCACCTATTGCAAAAATTAAAGTAGCAGTTACAAAGCCTTCTGATATGCTCCCTTTCCCTTTTGATCCAACTTTATTTTCTAGCCAATCCCCTAAATGTTTTAACTTTCTCTCTAATTGTAGCCATTCCCCGATGACGGTACCAATCACTAAACTTAGTATGACAACAAGAAAATTTTCACTTTTCAATGCCATTTGAAGCCCAAGTACAGTAACCGCTAAACCGATTGCATGCATAATTGTTCCCTTCATACTTTCTGGAATCCTACTAAATAATTTACCTAGTAAAGTACCAAATATAATACAAATCCCATTTACAACTGCTCCTAATATAACCATTTCTTATTCTTCACCCTTCGAATTCTTTATTTCTATATTTTGGTTTATACATTGATTTACAGGTTATCTATATGTTAACTTAATATTAAGAATATTAACAAATGTTTTCCACAACATAAACCGCAATTTTTTTTGTAGTAATACATAATGTGAAACTTTAATTAACGTGAGTTTTATTGCCCACAAATTGCGGTATAAATTCAAAAGGGACGGTATTTATGAAAACTTTACTAAAACGATTTCTGTTAATAGCCTTTTGCATTACACCAATTGTTTTATTAATTAACTACTCTTTTACTTCAAAAGCGAAAGACAAACCCGATTTGCAAAACAAATCTAGTAAAACCGCTTCAACAAGTGAAAAGAAAATAGAAGACCCGGAAATTACACTCACTTTCTCTGGTGATACAATGTTCGATTGGCAATTACGTCCTGTAATCGAAAAAAATGGGGCTGATTATCCATTCCAACATGTAAAAGAAGAAATAACAAAAGCTGATATTTCTTTCGTTAATTTAGAGTCAGCATTTACAACGAGAGAAAAGAAAGCTCCTGGACAACTGTTTTGGATTAAAAGTGATCCATCCACGCTACAAGCTATAAAAAACACTGGATATGACATCGTAAATATCGGAAATAACCATACACTTGATTATGGGCAAGATGGATTATTAGACACGATTTCTCACGTAGAAAAATTAAAATTCCCTTATATCGGAGCCGGAAAAAATGCAAAAGATGCATATACAGCACGAGAAATGACTGTAAAAGGGAAAAAGTTCAAATTTCTTTCCTTCGTTCGATTTATGCCTGATACGAACTGGGTAGCTGGTAACAATAAACCTGGTGTTGCAAACGGATATGATTTAAATCTCGTAACAAAAACAATTAAAGAGCAAAAACAAGATGCAGACTATTTAATCGTCTATATGCATTGGGGCGTTGAAAAATCAAATCGTCCAGTAGAATACCAAAAACAATATGTACCTAAAATGGTTGAAGCAGGAGCTGACGCGATTGTCGGGAGTCACCCGCATTGGTTACAAGGATTTGAGTATTATAATAAAGTTCCTATCGCTTATTCATTAGGTAACTTTTTATTCCCAAGTTATGTGAGTGGGAAAAGCGCCGAAACTGGCGTATTAACTTTAACTTTTAAAGGAAAGGATGTACAAATGTCATTCAATCCTTACATCATTCGTAACAACCAAGTTTCCCCTGTAAATGAGGAAGAAAAGAAAAAAGCTCTTCAATATTTACAAACAATTTCAACTGATGTAGAAATTGATGCTACAGGGAAAATAAAAAACAAACGAAACTAGACAGCTCAAGATCTATTTCTCTGTAACATACATTACAGAATAGGTAATGAACATGCTGAAAGACTTATTAGAAAATGTAAGTTTGTTAGAGAATATTTATAAAATATCTATAGCCGTTCTACTTTTATGTTCAATTTTCTCTGTTAGACTTCTAAAAAAAATAAAACGCGAACGAAAACTTACTACCTTTGAATTTACTATGTATGTAATCATTCGTATTGCGATACTCTTTTGGTTAACTAGCTTTATCCTTCTTGAATATGGAAAATATTTAGTTTAACTATAAAAAGATAGATACAAGTAGCGTTTCTACTGCTTATATCTATCTTTTTTATTTCTAGTAAAACCGTATGTTATCCCTTTCCTTCTATTAAATAAGTAAATCAAACAAGATGGGATTTTTATTAAGCTCCATAAATTGAATATTATTTTCTTTAAAGCGAGTAATTAATTGCTCATAATCTTCTTTATGTTTCAACTCTACGCCGACTAACGCTGGACCATTTTCTTTATTATGTTTCTTAATGTATTCAAAGCGCGTAATATCATCTTCTGGTCCTAATCCTTTATCAAGAAATTCTCTTAGCGCACCTGAACGTTGCGGGAATTCAATAATGAAGTAATGTTTTAATCCTTCGTAAATGAGCGAACGTTCTTTCATTTCTTGCATTCTATCAATATCGTTATTTCCACCACTTAGCGTGCATACAACTGTTTTACCCTTTATTTCATCTCTATATAAATCAAGCGCTGCAATAGATAGTGCACCAGCCGGTTCAGCTACAATTGCATTTTTCTTATACAGTTCTAAAATCGTCGTACAAACTTTTCCCTCTGGTACTAAAACAATGTCATCAATTACATCTTTACAAGTTTCAAATGTTAACTTTCCTACTTTTTTAACAGCTGCCCCATCAACAAAACTATCTATTTTCTCTAATGCGACATTTTCATTTTGAAGAAAAGCCTCTTTCATAGATGCAGCTCCCATCGGCTCTACACCAATAACCTTTGTAGCAGGACTAACACCTTTCACATATGTACCAACACCTGATGCTAACCCACCACCGCCGATTGCCGTAAAGATATAGTCAACCGATTTCTCCATATCATGCATAATTTCAACTGCAACTGTCCCTTGACCAGCAACTACATACGGATCATCAAACGGATGAACGAACGTCATTCTATTTTCTTCACAATAGCGCTGCGCTTCTTGGAAAGAGCTATCAAATGTATCACCAACTAATACGATTTCCGCAAAATCACCACCGAAAAATTGTACTTGTGATACTTTTTGTTTAGGTGTTGTCGTCGGCATGAAGATTTTTGACGCAATCTTCAATAAATTACACGTATAAGCAACTCCTTGCGCATGATTACCAGCGCTCGCGCATACAACACCGTTTTGTAATTGTTCTTTTGATAAACTTTGAATTAAATTGTACGCACCACGAATTTTGAAAGAGCGAATCAATTGTAAGTCTTCTCGTTTTACATAAACGTCACAATCATATTTCTCAGATAAAACTGTATCACGTTGTAACGGTGTTTTAATAACGATATCTTTCATGCAATTATGAGCCATTAAGATATCTTCAATTTTCACTCTCTCCTTTACCTTCTGCACCATTATATATCATCCTTATCTCTTTTAAATTGGCTCAATCAAAATCCGGGATTTTTAGAACTGCACCTGTATTCGCCGATGTTACCATCTGTGCATAACGTCCAAGCCAGCCAGTTTTCACTTTCGCTTCTGGTCGTTTCCATTCTTTTTTACGCTTATCTAATTCTTCATCACTAACTCTTACTTCTAGCAAGCGTTCTTCAACATCAATACATACAATATCCCCTTGTTCAAGAAGTGCAATCGTTCCACCCGCAGCTGCTTCTGGTGAAATATGTCCTACTGAAATACCACGTGAAGCACCCGAGAAACGACCATCCGTTAATAGCGCAACATCTGCACCTAATCCCATTCCAGCAATCGCTGAAGTTGGCGCTAACATCTCTGGCATACCAGGGCCACCTCTTGGTCCTTCATAGCGAATAACAACTACATCGCCTTTCTTCACTTTTCCAAGCATAATGCCCGCAAGCGCCTCATCTTGTGAATTAAAAATAACGCAAGGTCCTTCAAAACGCTTTACCTCTGTTGCACCGCTTTTAATAACCGCTCCATCTTTCGCAAGGTTTCCTTTTAATATACGTAATCCCCCTTCTTCACTATGAGGGTTTTCGAGAGAATGAATAACTTCCTTATCTTTAATCTCTGCATGAGCAATGTTTTCTCTTAACGTCTGCCCGGTAGCCGTTATTCGGTCTAGATGAAGCACCCCTTCTTTTCGGCTTATCTCTTTCAAAATTGCACTAATCCCACCCGCTCGATCAATATCTTCCATGTGCCAATTGGAAGCAGGGCTTACTTTACATAAATGTGGTACACGTCTTGAAACGGCATCAATGCGATTCATATCGTAATCTAAACCCGCTTCTTGTGCGAGAGCTAATGTGTGCAATACTGTATTCGTTGATCCACCCATTGCCATATCAAGCGCGAACGCATCATCAATCGCTTCTTCCGTTACGATGTCTCTTGGTTTAATATCTCTTTCAATTAAAATTTTTAATTTCTCTGCTGCTTGTTTAATTAACTCTTCACGTCTTGGATCAATTGCTAAAATACTCCCGTTACCAGGAAGAGCTAAACCTAACACTTCACATAAACAGTTCATAGAGTTCGCCGTAAACATTCCGGAACAAGAACCACAAGATGGACAGCCATGATCTTCAATATCCTTTAATTCTTCTTCTGAAATTTTCCCAGATTGATAAGCTCCTACTCCTTCAAAAACAGAACTTAAATCGACAACTTCTCCTTTAGATGTTTTTCCTGCTGCCATCGGGCCGCCTGAAACAAACACAGTCGGAATGTTAATACGTAGTGCAGCCATCATCATACCAGGTGTAATTTTGTCACAATTTGGGATACAAATCATGCCGTCAAACCAGTGTGCATTTACAACCGTTTCTACTGAATCTGCAATAATTTCACGACTCGGAAGAGAATAACGCATACCGATATGTCCCATCGCAATACCATCGTCAACTCCAATCGTATTGAATTCGAATGGTACCATACCTGCCGCGCGAACTGCCTCTTTTACAAGTTTCCCAAACTCGTTCAAGTGCTTATGCCCTGGAATAATTTCAATAAAAGAATTACAAATCGCTATGAAAGGTTTATCAAAATCTTCATCTTTCAAACCAGTTGCTTTTAATAAACTACGGTGCGGCGCTTTATCAAAACCTTTTTTAATCATGTCACTTCTCATCTTGTCAAATCCCCTCTTACGTATTTTTCACTTACAATCACTTACTCTATTTTTTCACTAATTCTTTCGGTGCATGAATCCAGCTCATCATTTCACGAAGCTCTGCCCCTACTTTTTCTAACTGATGATTTCGCTCTGCTTTTTTCATCGCATTATACGTTGGACGCCCTGCTTGATTTTCTAAAATCCATTTCTTCGCAAATTCACCTTGCTGAATTTCTGTCAAAACACGCTTCATTTCCTTCTTCGTTTCATCTGTAACAATTCTCGATCCTGTTACATAATCTCCGAACTCTGCCGTATCTGAAATAGAATGGCGCATATTCGTTAAACCGCCTTCGTACATTAAATCAACAATTAACTTTAATTCATGCAAACATTCAAAGTATGCAATTTCAGGTCGATATCCACCTTCTGTTAATGTTTCAAAACCAGCTTTCACAAGCGCAGTTACCCCGCCGCAAAGCACTGCTTGCTCTCCGAATAAATCCGTCTCTGTTTCTTCTTGGAATGTCGTTTCAATTACGCCTGCACGTGTACAGCCTACACCTTTTGCATACGCAAGAGCTAAACTTAATGCTGTTCCTGTTGCATCTTGATGTACTGCCACTAATGCCGGAACACCATTTCCTTCTTGAAATACACGACGAACGAGGTGACCTGGACTTTTTGGCGCGACCATCGCTACATCTACGTAACTTGGCGGGTTAATTTGTCCGAAGTGAATATTAAATCCATGTGAGAAAAGTAACATGTGTCCTTCACGAAGATTCTCTTCTACCTCTGCTTTATACACATAAGCTTGCTGTTCATCTGGCAATAACATTTGTACAACTTGTGCGGTTCGAACCGCTTCTGAAACAGACATTACTTCAAATCCATCTGCTTTCGCTACTTCATACGACTTACCAGGACGAACACCAACTACAACTTCTACACCAGAATCACGTAAATTTTGTGCTTGCGCATGACCTTGTGATCCATAACCAACTACTGCAACAGTTTTTCCTTGTAATAACTCTACATTTGCATCTTTCTCATAATATGTTTTCATATTCCATACACTCCTTATAATTTATTTACTTGCAGTACATCAATTAATTTTTTCAACTGACTAACAAGTAATGTCGCTTCATTTTCAGTACAAACTGCTGTGAGTTTCATTTCAGAAACACCACTTGTATCTCTTTCATTTAAATGTAAAGAAGAAATATAATAACCACGCCGAGCAAAAATCCCACTTATACGTAATAAGACGCTTGGCTCGTTATGAATAACGAGTGAAAAAGTATGACTCATTCTTCCCACCTCTTCATAATCATTTCGTTATTCCCTTTGTTTGGCGGAACCATCGGAAATACGTTTTCACCTTCTTCTACACAAAAATCAACTACGGCAGGACCTTCATGAGCAAATGCTTCTAACATCACTTGTTTCGCCTCTGTTGAATTTGTCGCTCTTAATCCCTTCACTCCATAAGCTTCTGCCACTTTCACAAAATCTGGCGATCCAATTTTTGATTCTGATAAACGATTTTCATAAAACATTTCTTGCCATTGCCTTACCATCCCTAAAAATTTGTTATTTATGATAAATACTTTTACAGGGATGTTATTTTCAGCAATTGTTTGTAGTTCTTGAATGTTCATTTGAAAAGAAGCATCACCTGCAATACAAATGACAAGTTCTTCTTTTTTAGCTAGCTGAGCACCAATTGCTGCTGGAAAACCAAACCCCATCGTTCCTAATCCTCCAGAGGTAAGGAACGTCCGAGGTTTTCTTGCTTTATAGAAGTGAGCAGCCCACATTTGATGCTGTCCTACTTCTGTTGTGACAATCGCTTCACCATTCGTTAATTCACTTACTAAGTTGATCACATGCTGTGGTTTTAACTCAGATTCTTTTTGCTTATAAGAAAGTGGATATTCTTCTTTCCATGCCTTTACTTTCTGAAGCCATTCGTCTGTTTGTGTATAAATAGACATATGTAACAACATGTGTAACGCTTTTTTCACATCACCAACAATGGGATGCTCTACAGTTACATTTTTATGAAACTCAGAAGGATCAATATCAATATGTACTTTTTTCGAGTGCGGAGAAAAAAGTTCTAATTTTCCTGTTACACGATCATCGAAGCGAACACCTAATGCAAGTAGTAAATCACATTCTGTTACCGCCATATTAGCAGCGTATGTCCCATGCATACCAAGCATCCCTAAAAACAATGGATCTCCCGGTGGATATGCACCAAGTCCCATTAAAGTTGAAACGACTGGAATACGGTTCTCCCTTGCGAATTCAAAAAGTTCATCGGATCCACCTGAATGAATGACACCTCCCCCAATATAAAGAAGCGGACGCTTTGATTTTGAAATTGCTTTAGCTACCTCTCTAAGTTTCATGCTGTCTGGTACAAGTTCTGGTTTGTACCCCGGAATATCAACTTCTTCATTAAAGAAACTGGTGACTTTTGCATTTTGAACATCTTTTGGAATATCGATTAATACTGGTCCCGGGCGTCCGCTTTCGGCGATGTAAAAAGCTTCTTGCACAATTCGTGATACATGATTTACATCACGAACTTGGTAATTATGCTTCGTAACAGGTACTGTAATTCCGACAACATCCGCTTCTTGAAATCCATCTTTACCAATTAAAGGCGTTGCAACTTGGCCGGTAATGACAACTAAAGGAATCGAATCCATATAAGCGTCTGCTAAGCCGGTAACTAAATTTGTCGCCCCTGGGCCAGAGGTAGCAAAGACTACCCCGACCTTTCCAGAAGCTCTCGCATATCCTTCAGCCGCATGAATGGCAGCTTGTTCATGACGAGTTAAAACATGTTTCAAACCACTTTCGTATAACGCATTGTATACTGGTAAGATCGCTCCGCCTGGATAGCCGAAAACGGTCGTTACACCCAATTTCTTCAAACATTGAATCACGTGCCCAGCGCCTGTCATTTCTTCACACTGTAACTTCTCATACGCTGTATACTGCTGCTTCATTTCAATTAACTCCTCTCCTTATTTATGCTAAGCTTTCCGTCAGCCCGGGAACACGTACTCCTCTTTCTCTCGTTAATTTTTTAAATTCTTCGGTCAATTGTTTCGTTACACTTCCTGGTTTCCCATCTCCAATTTCTCTCGAATCAACTTTTACAACTGGAATTAACTCCGCTGCTGTTCCTGTTAAAAATACTTCATCCGCTACATATACATCATGGCGAGTGAATGGTCTTTCCTCACATGGAATACTCAGTCGTTCACATAGCTCGATAACACTATTTCTCGTAATACCTTCTAATGCTCCTAAATAGGATGGTGGGGTTAATACTTTTCCATCTTTCACAACGAAAACATTATCGCCAGAACCTTCACAAACATATCCTTGTTGATTTAACATAAGAGCCTCTAACACTCCTGCTTGTGCCGCTTCAATTTTTACAAGTACGTTATTTAAGTAGTTCATTGACTTAATGCGTGGATCTAATGCATCTGGCGTATTACGTCTTGATGCAACAGATACAACGCTTAATCCATTATCGTAAAATTCCTGAGGGAATAACTTTAATTGTTCTGCAATGATAATAACGCTCGGTTTCACACAACTTCTAGGGTCGAGCCCTAAGTCACCTTTTCCTCGTGAAACAATTAAACGAATGTAAGCATCCGCATACTCATTTTTTTGCAACGTTTGTAAAACTGCTTCTTCCATTTCGTCAACTGTCAGTGGGACTGTAAGTAAAATAGATTTTGCCGATTCATATAATCGTTTTACATGTTCTTTTAAACAAAATACATTTCCTCCGTAACTACGAATCCCTTCAAATACACCGTCTCCGTATAAAAAGCCGTGATCATATACTGAAACAACTGCCTTTTCTTTTTCTACAAATTCCCCATTCATGTAAATGTACTGGTTTCCCATCTCACATCGCTCCTCTTTTTTTCTCTATTTTTTGCAATCTATTTCTACATCGATTGCTGAGATGAGTATTTTTTACAGAATATTCAGTATATAAATATTAAAAATATACTCGTCTCAACAATCGATTACTTACATACTTGTAGCAATCCATTGCTGAGACGAGGGAATCGTGGTACCACTCAGCTTCCTTACACTTCTCACGAAATATAAGCTCTGCAAGTCCAATTAGACTTTTGTTTTTCTATCGGGAACAAACCCGCTACTTTTTACTAATTTTCAAAAGTAGTGCTCCGAGGTGATTTTCAATGAGTGCATTGTTACCACCCTCACAGCCTCGGGGCAGCTCTCTGAAACAATCTTTATCATTTACTCTCCTCTTCCACGCATTCTCTTATTCTATTTTCTAAAATAAAAACTCTCGCCTCAGCAATCAACTACTACAATTTAGTAGCTTTGATTGCTGAGGCGAGAGTTTCGCGTTACCACTCAGCTTCCTTATACTTCTCGCGAAATATAAGCTTCGTAGGTCCAATTAGACCCCCGTCCTTTTACCGGAGACGATGCCGCCGCCCTCTACTCAGTTTCCCTTTCGCAAGCGATGCTCCGAGGTGATCTTCAATGATTTGATTGTTACTACTCTCGCAGCCTTGGAGTAGCTCTCTGAAACGATCATAATCATCTACTTTCCTCTTCTTTGCATATACAACATATAAAGTTAGAAAATTTTTAATTAACTTTTATTTGTTACACGTATTATAGGACGTTGTTCTTTTCTTTGTCAACATGTTTTTTCAAAAAAAATCTAAATTCATTCTATTTATTTTTTCTCAAATCAAAATTGGAATGAATTACTTACATACACTCATATATTGCTTAAGTATGTTTGCACTACTACATAAAGAAAAATTTATGAGGAGATGAGAAAACTATGTTAAAAGGGAAAGTAGCGTTAGTTACAGGAGCAAGCCGAGGAATTGGACGAGCGATCGCTAAACGTTTAGCAAATGACGGTGCATTGGTTGCTGTTCATTACGGTAATCGAAAAGATGACGCTGAAGAAACTGTTCATGAAATTCAATCAAATGGTGGCCAAGCTTTTTCTATCGGCGCAAATTTAGAATCCTTACATGGTGTAGAAAACCTTTATAAAGCTTTAGATACTGAATTACAAAAGCGCACTGGTGAAACACAATTTGATATTTTAATAAACAATGCTGGCATTGGTCCTGGTGCTTTTATTGAAGAAACGACTGAACAATTTTTTGATAGAATGTTTTCAGTAAATGCAAAAGCACCATTCTTTATCATTCAACAAGCACTGCCACGTTTACGTGACAATAGCCGAATTATTAATATTTCATCCGCTGCGACCCGCATTTCTTTACCTGATTTTGTTGCATATAGTATGACGAAAGGCGCTATTAATACAATGACTTTTACACTAGCAAAACAGCTTGGAGCACGAGGAATAACGGTGAATGCAATACTTCCAGGATTTATTAAAACAGATATGAATGCAGAACTCTTGAGCGACCCGATGATGAAGCAGTACGCTACTACTATTTCCGCTTTCAATCGCTTAGGTGAAGTAGAAGACATTGCCGATACTGCTGCATTTCTTGCTTCTCCAGACAGCCGCTGGGTTACTGGACAATTAATTGATGTGAGCGGAGGATCTTGTTTATAAAAAACATATATTTTCAAATCTTTTTTATTGCGCAATAAAACAATTTATATAATACTATATAAAACATATACATTTAGGAGGATTACAGCAATGTCCGAAAAAACATACGAACTCGCAACCTTCGCAGGCGGTTGCTTTTGGTGCATGGTAAAACCATTTGATGAACTTCCTGGTATTCATAAAGTACTTTCTGGCTATGCAGGAGGTCATGTAGAAAACCCAACATATGAACAAGTAAAAACCGGAACATCTGGACATTTAGAAGTTGTTCAAATTACATTCGATCCTTCTATTTTTCCTTATCAGAAATTACTAGACTTATATTGGCCACAAATCGATCCAACTGATGATGGCGGACAATTCTTTGACCGTGGTCCATCTTATCGTACCGCTATTTTTTATCATAACGAAACACAAAAAGGGCTTGCTGAAAAATCAAAACAAGCTCTTGCAGAAAGCAGTATGTTTAAAGATCCAATCGTGACTGAAATTCGTCCTGCTGCACCTTTTTACGAAGCAGATGACTACCACCAACATTTCTATAAAAAGAATCCAGAGAAATATGCTACTGAGCAAAAAGAATCTGGCCGTGAAGACTTTATTAAAGAAAATTGGCAAAAAAAATAATAAAAACGCATCGTGCTTTTTTAGTACGATGCGTTTTTATTTTTGATAAAAGTACCATACAATTAACAGAACAATTGCTGTTAGTGACCAAAGTACTATCTCGTTTTTCACTCTATTCTTTTTCTTAGTCATTTCATTCCCTCCTAATAACAATTAAACATATTCAAGTTTTTCTTTGTTTAATTGTCCACCTTATATACATGAATACATCCTTACAAATTCTAATAGCAAGACCACCAATAATTCCGATTGCAATTGAAATTACTAACATCTGTCCAAAACTAAAAGAATTTGTGTACGTTATGTAGAGAACGATACATATAAGTAAAACATCCGGTAAAGAAAGTAAAAACCTTTTAAGCATTCCTTTATTCTCCTCTATACTTTATTTATATCTTCTACTGTAATTTTGAAAGAAAGTTTGTTCAAAAATTCCATTTAGACCCTCATTTTACGAAAAATAATAAGAATCCCTTTTTAAAAGAGATTCTTATTCAGCAGATTTAAGTTTAATTATTTTCTACATATCCTATTCCATAATTACTCCTAAAATAGAATAATATTACTAATCATTTATTGTAAATTGACTATTTGCCAGGCGACCGAATGTCGCGCCAGCTACCTACATCACATTGGCCAAATTCATTATTACCTACCGCGACCACCGTGCCGTCTGATTTTAGTCCGACTGTATGTGCACAACCAGCCGCTATCGCTACAATATCGCGCCAATCGCTTACGTTACATTGACCATACTCATTCCAGCCCACGGCCACCACGGTACCGTCTAATTTTAGTCCGATTGTATGATTCGTACCAGCCGCTATTGCTACAATATCTATCCAGCCACTCACATCACACTGGTTATGTTTATCATTCCCCACTGCTGTCACCGTACCGTCTCGTTTAAGACCAACAGTATGAAGATACCCAGCCTTGACCGATACAATACCTCGCCAGCTACTTACATTGCATTGACCATATCGATTATTTCCCACAGTCGTCAATGTGCCGTCCAATTTAAGACCGACTGTATGCCAGTCACCCGCTGTGACTGCCACAATACCTTGCCAACTGCTTACATTGCATTCTCCTTCTTTATTTCGGCCGACCGCTACTACCGTGCCATCCGATTTAAGGCCAATAGTACGACGCCACCCTGCCGCAACCGCTACAATATTATGCCAATCGTTTACATCACATTGTTCATGCTTATTCCAACCCACTGCTATCGCAGTATTGTCACATGTAAGACCGATTGTGTGAGCATTACCTGTGTTCGTCGCCATATGAACATTGCCTGCTGCAACTGCTTCAATATCTCGCCAGCCACATACATTGCATTCTCCTTCTTTACTCCGGCCCACCGCTACTACCGTGCCATCCGATTTAAGACCAACAGTATGACCACGCCCCGCCGCTATCGTATCTTTTGGCCATCGCTTCAATTTTTCTTTCGGTAAAATGTAATCCATGTTTTACCTCCTTGCATATAAGCAACTGTATCATAATAGATATTTTTATCAAATTTCATTATAAATCTACATTTACAAAGAAAGCTTATTTTACTTCTTCAAAAAATAAAAACCTCCAGTTTAAATACTAGAGGTTTTCTCGTTATTTCTTCAAGCGGTCAATAAAATCGTTCAATTTATCTAGCGATTTCATATTCAGATTGCAAGCTACACCATCTTTGCAAATGTAGTTTCCCTTTTTAACGAAAGTTCCTGGTACATCACCTTTAATTTCAACTAAAAACATCCCTACTTCTTCATGCCCATGACATAATGAACAAATACTTTTTTTATTTAAACTTTGGAACGTTCCTTGCAGACCAACAAACTTATTTTTATCATTTTTCGCTATAATAAATTTCCTGCTTGATCCTTTGTCAATCCAGCTTAAATAAGATAATTCTTTCATATCCAGTTCTTCCATATCGGGAAGTTTTAGCTTTTTTGCTTTAGGAAATAATTTTTTTAATGTTTGTGCTGTAACTTCTTGAAACGGAATTACATACGGATTTATTTTCATTAAAAATGATTCTGCATCTTCTCTATTTTGAACTGTTAATACCGTATCAATTAACTCTTTCTGTTCATCGGTTAAATTCTCAAATACATGTATTATCTTTTCAATCGCAAGTGATTTTAACGCTTGAATTACACCTCTATCGTTTGCCGTTGCATGCCCGTTTGCTAAAATATAAGCTTGTGATTTTATAAAATTATATTGATCACTTCTAATAAACGCTTCCATCTTTATCACTCCATACAAATTGTTGATCTAGTTTTATTGTATACAATGATTACGTTTTTTGATATGTAAAAGATAACTTAGAAACAAACATTACATACATCACTTATTCTCTACCGCTGCATTTCCTGACAAAAGAAGCCATCATCTGTTTTCCATTCCGCATATAATACGTCTTCAAATTTAGTAATTCCTTTTTGCTTTATTTGTTTATAAAGCCACCCTTCATCAAATCCTGCTTCCCTCAAATTATCCTTAACTACTTTCCCATCACTAATTAATGAAATTGGTAAGTATACAGGCTTATGTTTTAAACTTAAATCATTTATAGTAGGAGATTCGTATTTACTTTTTTTCAGAACGCTTATGTTTCCATTAGGTTCCAATATCATATATTCAACTTCTCGGATTGAAAATATATCTTTTTGTTGCCTAAGCATTTGTTGTAATTGGTTTATATCCAAATGATTCGATTTTAATTGATCTCTGTCAATATATCCATTACGAATAATAATAGAAGGATATCCTTCAAAAAACCTTCTTGTCCCCCTATATTTTTGCGTTATCACTTCTATTGCGTAAATTAATACTGTCCATACTAGTACCGCATATAAAATGGACCAGACTTTCACTTCAGGGTCATATATCGTATTTCCAACCAATTCTCCGAGTACAATGGCAGAAATAAAATCAAAAGGTGTTAGCTGCGATATTTGTGTTTTCCCTAATATTTTAGTAGCAATTAATAAAACAAAAAAACCAACAAAAAGTTCTATCGTTATTTGTCCAAGATGATTCATATATGTTCACCTTTCTGCTTTTCACTCAAATGTTATGTATCCAATTTAGTAAAAAATGGCACATTGTCGCTATTATCATGTCCATTCACATCCAATAAATACAAAACAAAAAGAGTCTGATTCAAAGTAATATATGAATCAGACTCTTTTCCTCTTATTTAGAATACACAATCTTTTTAATCGTTTCCCCAGAAAGAAAATATTCTTCTGCAAGTTGATGAATAGCAATCCCACTTTTAAACGCTTCTTTAATTGCTTTATTTCTTTCATCTAGTTGTTTTCTTCCGCCAGATCGTGTACCCCATTTATAATGTTTCGTTTCTTGTTTCGGAATGTAAATTGTTTCACCTTGTATATACTTTTGAATTTCAGTAATTAAACTCTCTGGTAAAACAGCATTAGCTTTTACGTATTTCATTTCTGCTCGCCCCTTATTTTTTATGGTTCATTTCAATAAGGTGCAAAGCCAAATATAAAAAATGATACGAGCTCATATAGGCGATTGTATATTACTTGTCTACCTCACGCAAAGTATCGCCATTTCCATACTTGGCTTTGCATGAGACGTTGCAGTGTCTGGCAATTGAATTATAATCGCCATATAAACACCTCCTAATATACCTTTTGCATTTTATTATATGATAAAATCCCTCTCCTTGCATCTTCATACTTTTTCAGCAATAAATAATTAATTTTGATATAATACTTTTTATTGAATCAAAAATCATTGTGAGGTTACGTTATGAGGAAAAAAATTATCATTACAATCGTTACACTATTCTTTATTATCACGGCATTATTCGGAACATACAAATTGATGAACGCAAGAAGCTTTCAATTATTTGGAGATTTAACACAACGCGTAGAAACAAATGAAAAAGTGATCGCTTTAACTTTTGATGATGGCCCTACTAACAATGTAAAACAAATATTACCATTACTAGATAAATACAACGCTAAAGCTACTTTCTTTTTAATTGGAAATGAATTAGAGAAAAGTCTATCATTAGGAGAAGCTATCGCGCAATCTGGGCACCAGCTTGGAAACCATACATATTCTCATAAAAGAATGATTTTCAAAACACCTTCTTTTATTAAAGATGAAATAGAAAAAACGAATTCATTAATCCGCCAAACAGGATTTACAGACGAAATTGATTTTAGACCGCCTAACGGAAAAAAATTAATTGGACTACCCTATTATTTAAATAAAAATAATATTGAAACGATTATATGGGATCTTGAGCCCGATACTTTTTATAAATCTGCGGCTGATAAAATTAAATATGTTAATAAAAATGTAAAACCAGGTTCTATCATTTTACTGCATTCTATGTATGATGAGTCTGATGACAATTTAAAAACGATTGAAGGTATTTTAGATTCTTTATCTAAGAAGGGCTATCAGTTCGTAACAGTAAATGAATTGCAAAAAAGAGCAAAATAAAAAGAAAGGTAGCGTATCTTTGTATGATACGCCACCTTTCTTTTTATATAATGCCAAGTACATTTAAGAATACGATAATAATCGCAATTGGTGCGATAAAGCGAAGTAAGAATAACCATAATACGAATAGTTTATAACCTTTATTTTTACTTACACCTAGCTCTTTCATTAATACATCTTTCTTCATTTTTAAAGGAACAAAGATAGAAACTAATAATACACCAAGTGGCATTAAAACGTTACTTACTGCATAGTCCGCTAAATCAAAGACTGTCTTTCCGAAAATCTTCAGATCACTTAATATACCGAATGATAATGCTGATGGTACCCCAACAACGAAGATTAATAACCCTACGATTAAGGCCATTTTTTCACGTTTCCCTTTACCTTTTGATGTTAACGATGCAACACTAATTTCTAACATCGAAATTGCTGATGTAATCGTAGCGAAGAAGAATAGTAATAAGAAAACGATGAAGAATAATTTTCCGAATGCCATTTTACTGAAAATAGCTGGCAACACGATAAATAATAGTCCCGGCCCTTGAGATGGTTCCATTCCAAATGCGAACACAACTGGGAAAATTGCAAGTCCTGCAAGTAATGTAATAACAAGAGTTAAGGCTACGATAGAAAATGCTGAACGTGGTAAGCTTTCTTCTTTCGGTAAGTATGAGCTATACGTTACCATAACGGCTACCCCGACAGATAATGAGAAAAACGATTGCCCCATTGCGTATAATATAACTTCTGATGTTACATGTGAGAAATCAGGTTGTAAGAAGAAACGAACGCCTTCTCCAGCACCATCTAATGTAAGTGCACGAACGATTAATACAAAGAATAAAACGAATAGTGCTGGCATGAAATATTTATTTACTTTTTCAACACCATTTTGTACACCTTTACTTACGATGAAAATAGTAATAAGGATGAATAATAGCTGTGATCCAACTGCTAAATATGGATTGGAAATGATTTCACCAAACGTAGCTTCGTATGCTCCATTTCCTTCCCATAGTCTACCTGTAATTGCATTCCATAAATATAATAAAATCCAGCCTCCTACAACACTGTAGAAAGAAAGTAATATGAAACATGTTACAATTCCTAATTTACCTAACCAAGGCCATAACGTTTTAGGAGCAATCTCTCTATATGCATCGACAGCCTCTTTTTGTGTACTTCTTCCAATAACAAATTCAGCTAATAATAGCGGTAAACCAATTAATAATGTGAAACCGATGAAAATTAAGAAGAACGCTCCGCCTCCTCCAATGCCGGCCATATATGGGAATTTCCAAATCGCCCCAAGACCAATTGCCGAACCTGCTGCAGCTAATACGAAACCTAATTTCGATGTCCATTGCTGTGAATTCATTTGTTAATCTCCTCTCTATCTCTTTTTCTTTGTTACAATTCGGTATTTATATTGTTCTATCAATACTCTTTTCTAATACGTTCACTTCCTCCCTAATAAAAAAACGTCCCTACGTAAATACGTAGGGACGACAAAAATATCGCGGTACCACCCTAGTTGTGAAGAACACTAAGAAACCACCTAAATAAAAACGCCCCTACGCAAAAACGTAGGGACGATAAAATATCGCGGTACCACCCTAGTTATGAAGCCACACCAAAGTTAGGACCTAAATAAAAAACGTCCCTACGTAAATACGTAGGGACGATAAATATCGCGGTACCACCCTAGTTGTGAAAAAATCTTCACCACTTTATTTGATAACGGTATAAACTACCGTCTTTCATTTCCTCATAATGCGAGATTTATGAAAGATGCTCCAGGACGAACTTCATGAATAATCTATATACTGATTCACACCAACCATCAGCTCTCTGAAATAGGGAGATATTCACTACTATACCCTTTCATTGCCCAAATATTATTTTCCGAATTGATTACTATCATTTTTATCACACATTAAAAATAGTGTCAACTTATATTTTGAATTTTTATGTATTACAATCTATTTAAAAATTCGAAATATAAGTTTTAGTTTAGAAAACAAGTGGATTAGTACATAACGAATTCTAACAGGCAATAGAAAAAGAATTACGTATTATTGATACTTATTCAATAATACAAATCATCTAGAAACATAACCTGTCTCTCTGTATTCATTTTTTAAGAGTTTGATGGATACCAAGAAAATTTCGCATCACTATCCAGTGGTCTATTTTTCGTTTCTTCTTTAATTACACGAAACCATTCATTTAGAATTTGAGTTTTGGGCAATTGAGCAGCAAGGTTATCTTCCCAAATTATATGTGAAAACCAAGCTTTCGTTTCCCATTCAAACTGCAATTGCGCAAACGAAATTATAGGGTGATCAGCTTCATGAAATTGCTCATTTACTGCATTTGAAACTTCTGGAGCTTGCGGTAACAACTCGTTCTGAATTCTATTTCTTATCGTCTCATTTTCTAGCTGATCCCAGAAATACAATTGCCCATTTATTTGATAAAAAATATCAAATGAAGCCTCACCTTTCTTCAAATTCAATAATACGAAGGCACGTTCCACATCATTGTCAGCCGCCTTTACAGCATTAATAATTATATTTTGTGCCATTGATACCCAGTAACTAGTCGCTTCCTCTACCGGTGATTCAACATACAATTCTTCACTTAATTCATGAAGAGTGGCTTCTTGCTCATTTACTTTTTCAACTTTTTTAAAAAACCTATTAAAAAAACCCATAACTTCCCCCTTATTACTATTTTCTATTTCACAAAATAAAAAATAGATTTTTCTTGCTCATCCACATTTACTCCTGGCGCGTATGTATGAACTTGTTGCAATACTTCTTCTATTAGCAACTCTAACTCCTGCACACTATTTTCTGGACTCCCTATTAATGTATCTGCCATACGTTTATATAATTTTTCAGGTTTAATAGTCATTCGTTCCACATTATTAGGCATCCATTTAAACGCTGGATGATGTACGTACATTTTATTCAAACCAAATAAAACACCAAATACATTCCTTTGTACTTCACAAATAACGTCATAAAGCATAAGCCAATCTTTCCGTTTTAAAAGCGCCTTTCGATTGTGCCAACGATTACTTAACCATAGATTTTCTGAAATCATCCGTTTTGCTAGTTCATCTGGATATGCCGCTACTCTATCTTTTAATTCATTCACTTTCCCTTCTCCATACAAACTAACACCATCATGAACAGATGATACAATACATTGTTTTTCATAACTTATATCATATTGATCCACCACATCCGAAATCACTTTCTCTACTGTCTCTGTTAAAAAGTTACTAATCTCTAATTTAATTCCCTCTTTCGTTAAATACGTTTCCGACCATTCTTCTTCCTCATACGGATGATACGATAATATTTTCCCATCAATATGATAAATAGGGGCCCTACGATCCTCATCTTCCGGCGGTGTTGACCATAAAATATGTAATTCTATATCTGAATGTTCATCTTCAAGTTTTCTAGCTACTGAACCCGCTAAAATAATAGCTTCCACTTTCGGATTTTTCCTATAAATCTCTGCCATCTCTATTGCTTTCTCTTTTAATCCCAATTCATTTCCTCCTAAAATTGCAGTAATCCCCTTACTTTTCATTTATCTATTTCGATTTTACAGCTTGCATTACCTTTTCAAATTCCTACTACATCATATTTCTATCCAATAGCGCTGAATAACTTCACCAGTACGAGAAGAAACTACTTCATTTTCTAACACACCGCCAACCTTTTGAATCGTTTTAGCAGAACCGATATTGGATTTATCGCAAGTTATTAACACTTTCTGTAATCCTAATTTTTGTGCTTCAGCTAATGCAAGTTGTAGTTGTTTCGTAGCGTAACCGTGGCGACGCTTATTTGGATGGACACTATATCCAATATGACCGCTTTCCCGTAATAATTCTGGATTTAATCTATGTCTAATATTCACAAAACCTATAAGTTCCCTTTTTTCAAAACTTAAAAACTGGCTAGATGGCACTCGATTAGCTAGTATATTTTCTCCTAGTTCTTGTTTACTCACTTTTTCAAACCATTCATCAAGAGAATCAAAGTTTTGTAAAGAACTACTTCCATGTGGTTGTTCCCCTGATTGTAAAAATGCCTGTCTATACGCCGTAATATGCTCACTATATTCATGGATTGGTTTTAATAGTTTCATTGTTCTTCTCCCCCTTCTTCATTCCATAAAACAAACACCTTAATAGCAGCTATTCACTATTAAGGTGTTTCTATCCTTTTTATTCAAATAACCCCATACTCAAATAACGTTCCCCTGTATCAGGCGCAATACATAAAACTTTTTTACCAGCGCCTAGACGTTTCGCTATCATGATTGCAGCGTAAACAGATGCTCCAGAAGACGGCCCAACTAATAATCCCTCTTGTCTAGCTAAGTTTCTCATTGTCGTTAAAGCCTCTTCGTCTGCAATTTGAATAATTTCGTTATACACTTCTATATTTAAGTTTTTCGGGATGAACCCTGGGCTTGTTCCTACTAGTTTATGAGGACCTGGTACACCACCTGATAAAACGGGAGATCCTTTCGGTTCCACTACTGCAATATATAAGTTTGGTAATTTCTCTTTTAACGTTTCACCAGTCCCTGTAATCGTTCCGCCTGTTCCTGCCGTTGCAACAAAGGCGTCAAGCTCTCCATCCATTTGTTCATAAATTTCAAGCGCAGTCGTATAGCGGTGAATATTCGGATTAGCTGGGTTTTCAAATTGTTGCGGAATAAAACTATTCGGTATTTGCTTTTGCAATTCTAACGCCTTCGCAATTGCTCCTGGCATTCTTTGTTCTGCTGGTGTTAAAACTACTTCTGCCCCGTATGCTTTTAATAAATTAATACGCTCTTTTGACATATTGTCTGGCATAATTAAAATCGCTTTATACCCTTTAGCTGCTGCATTCATCGCTAAACCAATCCCTGTATTCCCGCTTGTCGGTTCAATGATTGTATCTCCTGGTTTGATGAGACCATTTTCTTCTGCAACGTGAAGTAAATTATAAGCAGCACGGTCTTTCACACTGCGCGATGGATTAAACATTTCTAGTTTCACATACACATCTGCTGCGTCTTCCGGAATAAATTTAGATAATCGGACGACAGGTGTATCGCCTATTAATTCTGTTACGTTTTCACATAATTTCATAGCGCATCCCCTATTCTATCGTTTTCTTATCACTTGGCAGTAACCATGAAGTGAGTCCAATTAATGGTAGACAACTACATAATAGCATAATAAATTGCAGGCTATATATATCTGCTAATTTCCCAAGAACTACTGCACCTAATGCTCCAAGTCCAAACGCAAGACCTACGATTAATCCTGACACCATTCCCACTTTTCCAGGTACAAGCTCTTGTGCATATACAACAATTACACTAAAACTACTTGAACTAATAAAACCGATACATAAAAATAACGGTACGACCCACACAAGTGAGACATGTGGTAATAACAGTGCAAGTGGCGCTGAACCTAACATTGAAAATACGATGATATTTTTCTTACCAAATCGATCTGCTAACGGTCCTCCGAAGAAAGTTCCTAACACACCAGCAATCATAAATGCGAATACGAAATACTGGGCATTTTTTATAGATAAACCATAATGCTCTATTAAGTAAAATTGATAGAAATTCCCGATACCAGCACCGTACCAAGAACGTACAAAAGTAAGAAAAACAAGAAGTATAATAACGAATTTAATGTGTGTACTTACAATTGCATTTTCCGCCTCAAGCGCAGCCCTCTTCTTCCTTCTTACAGCGCCGGTTGCTAATTCATTTTTGTACCAATTCGATACGAAAATTAATAATACAATTCCTACTGCTGCAAATGCTGTAAAACCTAATGAACCAATTTGACCGAGTGGAACGAAAATTAGCGCTGTAAAAATAGGAGCTAAGGAATTCCCCGTGTTTCCCCCAACTTGATAAATCGCTTGCGCTAACCCTCGTTTTGCACCTGCCGCCATATACGCAACACGAGCGCCTTCTGGATGAAAAACTGCGGAACCTAAACCAATAAATAAAACAGAAATAATAACAATAATAAAGTTTGGTGCAAACGCGAGTCCAATCATTCCAAGCATGCTTGAAAACATACCGAGTGGTAATAAAAATGGTGATGGCTTCTTATCTGAATACATACCAAACACCGGTTGCATAATCGATGACGTCATATTTAAAGCAAACGCAATCCACCCTACTTGCATATAGGATAAATTCATCGTTTTTTCCAAAATAGGAAACAACGCCGGCACAACTGCTTGCATCGAATCATTTAAAAAATGCCCAAAGCTAATCGCAAATAAAATTCGATATATTGTCGGTGTTTCTACAGTTTTTTTGTGTGAAACTGCCTGCATATGTGAATCTCCCCTTTCTGTACAAATTATATATTTATTACAGTAGGTGTAATAAATTCTGACTTTTGAAACATTTCTATTCTATACTGCTTTCATTTCTTTTTCCAGAAATATAACTTAACTCCCGTCATTGGCTTGCATCCTTGTAACTTTCAGCGGTAAAACAGTACAAAAAAAGACAACCCAATCACATACTGGGTTGCCTCTTACATTAAATTGCAAAATGCTTATACTTCTCGTAATCACTCGTCTTACATTCTATTTCTAATTTGGTACCTTCGTTTTCGTAACTCGTAGATAAAACGTGTGCATGATTATTGAAATACGAAACTACCTGTCCTTGATCATATGGAATTAACATTTCACACTTCGTATACTCTTTATAGATGTGTGAGCGAATCATTTCTACAAGTTCTTCAATTCCAACATGTTTCTTCGCTGATAAATAAACGCGATTTTCTTGCACTTTCGGAATTTCAACATCTACCATATCTGATTTATTATAAGCATAGATCGTTGGAATATTTTCTACTCCAATTTTCTTTAACGTTTCATTTGTAATATCAATTAATTGTTCATAATTTGAATTTGCGTAATCTACGACGTGAATAAGTAGGTCTGCTTCCGCTACTTCTTCTAACGTTGAACGGAACGCCTTCACAAGATGATGTGGTAATTTACTTACAAATCCAACTGTATCTGTTAATAAGAATGATTTATTATCTGGCAAATCAATATTTCGTACAGATGTTTCTAACGTCGCGAATAACATATCTTTTTCAAGTACTTGTTTTTCTTCTGTACCATTATAAATTTCAAGCATTGCATTCATCGTCGTTGACTTTCCTGCATTCGTATAACCTACTAATGCTACAACAGGTATTTCATTTTTCTTACGTTGCTTTCGCTGCGTTTGACGCTGGGCAACGAGCGCTTCTAAATCTTTATTTAAAACTGAAATTTGTTCTTCAATTTTACGACGGTCTAACTCTAACTTCTTCTCACCGACACCTTTATTTTTCGTACCAACGCCGCCGCTCTGTCTTCCTAACGATTCACGAAGACCGATTAAACGAGGCATCATATACTGAAGATGGGCTACTTCTACTTGTAGCTGTGCTTCTTTCGTTTTCGCACGTTGCGCAAAAATATCTAAAATTAAAATGGTACGATCAATTACCTTACAATCTAAATCCTCTTCTAAATTTCGAATTTGTGAAGGAGATAATTCATCATTAAAGATGACCATATTCGCATCTATTTCTTGTACATACGCTGCTACTTCTTCAATCTTTCCTTTTCCGATATAATGCGATGGATTTACTCGTTGTAAATTTTGCGTTACTTGCCCAATTACCTCTACATCACAAGCTTCCGCAAGATTTGTTAACTCTTCCATCGAATATGCAAAATCATCTTCATTACCTACATTTACTCCAACTAAAACTGCTCTTTGTAATACTTCTTCCATATATTTATTCCTCCATTTCGATTACGTAAAATAAAAAACACAGGTCGCTGCCTGTGTTTTCGTAAACGGATAAGGGTTCATCAAAGAAATAGAAGAAAGCTGTGCTTTCATCCTATCTCATAGTAAAAAAAGTCCCAAAATCGTATACGTATCCACAATAAGTGTTCACCTATACAATCCCATTCTATTTATAAAGGCAAAACAAAAAGAGGGCGTATTCGTCCCTCCCTCTTTTTCACATATAAGCTTAATAAAGGGTTCCTTTAAAATAGGCAGACCAATCCCGTTCACTCTGTACACAGACAGAGCCTTTGAGCGCTATTCAATTATTGGCACAAAGTATTGAGACGTAATCTGATTAAGATCAAAGGAAGCCCCTCCGTTCATTTTAAGTTACATAAAGTGTAGCATAAGTAATTCGCTTTCACAAGGTTTAACAACCTATATCACACTAAAGAAAATCGTTATATTTTTACTTTAATCGTCATTTTTTGCGAATTTTTCTCACAATAAAAATAACAAAAGCAATTATCAATTTTAGAAACTTCTCGTATATTATTTTTACAACACTCGCTAAATTCCTTCATAGTAAGTTAAGTCGTTCAATACATCAAAAATCTATATTGACATTTTTATAACCTAATATTAGTATCAGGTTATAAAAATAAAAATTAGGAGATGTTCCTATGCATTCTAAATCTCGTATTACTGCAATTGGTACTTATGTTCCAAATCAAATATTGTCTAATAACGATTTAGAAAAGATGGTCCATACGAATGATGAATGGATTGTACAAAGAACAGGAATGAAGGAAAGAAGAATCGCTAGCGAAGAAGAATATTCCTCAAACTTAGCCATTAAAGCAATTAAAAATTTATGTACAACATATAAGAAAAACTTAGAAGATGTCGACTGTATCATTGTCGCTACTACTACTGCTGATTACGTTTTCCCTAGCGTTGCTTGCCAAATACAACAATACTTCAACATACCTCATACACTAGCTTTTGATTTAAATGCAACTTGTGCTGGTTTTACATATGGACTACACGTCGGTAATAGCTTAATCACTTCTGGATCACATGAAAAAGTACTTGTCGTAGCGACAGAGACATTATCTAAAGTTACTGATTATACCGATAGAACGACCTGTATTTTATTCGGTGATGGTGCTGGAGCTATTTTATTAGAAAGAGATGAAGACACCCCAAGCTTTATCGCTGCTCACATGGGAACAAACGGTGATGGCGGCATTCATCTATATAGAACAAACTTATCTACTACTATGAATGGCACACCACTGCAAACAAATGAAAAAATCGTTCAAAATGGAAGAGAAGTATATAAATGGGCAACACGTACAGTGCCAAAAGGCATAAAAGATTTAATACATACCGCAAATATGCCAGTAGATGATATAGACTGGTTCATACCCCACAGCGCTAACTTACGAATGATCGAATCTATTTGCGAAAAATCTCAAATTCCAATACAAAAAACATTAACGAGCGTGGAATATATGGGGAATACCTCTTCAGTCACCATTCCACTCGCTCTAGATTTAGCTATAAAAGAAGGGAAGTTAAATAATGGAGACACACTTTTACTATACGGATTCGGTGGTGGTCTTACACATTTAGGGCTTATTGTAGAGTGGAATTTAATTTAAGTGTATAAAAAGAGGCTCTAGTCAGTAACTAGAACCTCTTTTTCATTTAATTTCTTGCCCCTTTTCGAGACCATATCACAACAGGAATAAGTAATAACGCTAACACGCCTCCAGCCAATGACAATGCCGCATAACTTGAATTCGCTACTACCATACCTGACATCGCTCCACCAGAAGCTCCAGCTAGCGCAATACAAACATCTATTTTCCCTTGTGTTTTAGCACGTGTAGACGGTGTTGTGGAATCAACGATTTGTGCTGTACCACTTATCAATCCGAGGTTCCATCCTAGCCCAAGTAAAGAAAGAGCAACGATTAATAATAATAAAGAATCACTTGGCGCTATCGCAGCTATGACACCCGCTGCAAGTAAAATCACTCCACCAGCTATACTCATTGTAGTTCGGCCAATTTTATCAATTAACATTCCTGTAATGAGAGATGGAAGATACATTGCACCTACATGAAAACCTATCACAAGTCCTACTGCACTTAAACCGTGACCGTGGTGTCCCATATGAACTGGCGTCATCGTCATAATCGCAACCATCACTATTTGCGTAAGTATCATTACGATTGCTCCAACTGTAATACCTCGTTTATTTTCTTTCGCTTCTTCTGTTATTGGTTGCCCTTTATATGTATGTTCCTGTTTATATCTTTCTATTATGTTAGCAATAATTAACGGATCTGGACGAAGCATAACAAAAAGAACTAGACCCGCCAGTATAAATGCTGCTGCCGATAGTATGAACGGACCTGCAAGTTTAGGAACTCCAATTGAATGAGCAAAACTTCCCATTACCCCTACTAAATTTGGTCCTGCAACTGCACCGAAAGTCGTCATTACCATCGTAATACTAACAGCCGTTGCTCTCTGCTTCTTATCTGCTAAATCTGTACCTGCATAACGAGCTTGTAGATTCGTGGCTGTACCGGCACCATATATGAGTAAAGAAATAAGTAAAAGAATAATACTATTTGTTAAAGCTGCCATTACAACACCAATTGCTCCAAATCCACCTACTATAAACCCTGTTGCAAGACCTATCCGGCGTCCATATCGTTGCGAAAGCTTCCCTACTATGAAAGCTGCTAATGCCGATCCCAATGTAAACATAGCAGTTGGTAATCCTGCAAATGCATCTGTTCCAAGCATTTGCTGCGCAAGAAGTGCTCCCACTGTAATACCAGCAGCTAGTCCTGCACCGCCAAACATTTGTGAAATGCTGACGATTATTAACGTTCGTTTGTATAGTTTTTGTTGCTCTTCTTCTGTGTACACATGATTATCTATTAAAGCCCCTGCCTTATCTAGCAATTCCCCATCCTCCTTTTAAAATTAAGCCCTCTTGTTAATGTACTATGTATAACGTTACATATTCAATGGCATTTTCCATTCATCCCTTTCATTCTAAAAAACTTTCTAATCATACTCGACTTATCCCATGCTATATTAAAAATACTACTATTCACAATATGCAAGGAGGAAACAATGAAAAAAACAGGCTGCTATAGCCTGTTTTTCTTTACGCTTCTTCTACTAATCTTCCCCTTCTCTTTTTACTCAAAGCTTTCCCTTCCCAAAACAACAAACTTACGAAAGCACAAATTAAAATAATTGGCACACTTGCTTTATATAAATCTGTAAAACTCATAGCCATCTGATTCTTGGCATAATGATTCACATCATTTGAAAATGTGAGTACCTCTTTCTTTATACTTTCCTCTTGTTTTTCAACTTCTTTTGTCACTTGCCTCATAACTTCTTCTCTTTTTACATCTCTATATTCTACTGGAACTTCTCTTAATATTTCATCCGTCTTGTCGCGAATCAATTCTTCCTTTTTCTCTTTACTTAATCCTATTGTCATTGCATTTTGTTTCTTATTTATATTCGACTCTAAACTTTGATTCTCTATTTTCTCTTTAGTCATTTGTAAAATTTCAGTTTGCTCAGCACTATTCACATGAATATTACGCACCTTTTCTTCTGCATAACGATATACTTTTTCTTTATTTACAGTTAAATTGTGAGTTAAGTTAGAGACAAATATTGCAACCGCCAATACAATTCCAACTTGTCGTAACATTGATACAACACTTTGAGAAGCAGTTAACAGTTCTCCTTCAAACGAAGACGCACTTAAAACTGTAATTGGCCCCACTACTAAACCATATCCAACACCTAATATCATACACGGAATAATAATTTCTATATTTGTTGAATGAACATCAATCATTTGCAACCAATAGTAGGAAAGCCCCATAACAAGAAATCCTGACAAAATAATAGTTACTTTTCCGAGTTTTTTAATTAAAGTTGCTGCAACTGGTGAGACAAAAAATATCATTGCTGAAATAGGTGTCACTAAAAAAGCCGCTTCAATTTCCGTTCGACCTTGTAGTTTCGTCAAGAACGTTGGAAGCAATACAGTAACTCCAATTAAAAATAAATTACTTAATATAACAACGATCGACGCTCCGACAAACATTCGATCTTGAAATAACTTTAAATTCACCATTGGATTATGAATCTTTCGTTCTACTAAAACAAATAGAATAAGAGAAATAGTGCTAATTGCATAACAAGACAAAGCAATATTACTTTGCCATCCCCATGTATTACCTTTTACTAATATGAGAGTAAATGAAAAAATTGCTGTACTACTTAATAGTAGTCCTACCCAATCTATTTTTGAGATAATACGTTCTTCATTTTTTATTTGCAGCATAATGCAGCATAAAATGATTCCAAGAATACAAATTGGAACATTTACGAAGAACACCCATCTCCAACCGAAATTTTGTGTAATAATTCCACCTATCACTGGTCCCATAGCAGCTGACAATCCTTGTGTTACTCCTAAAATCGCAAGCGCAACATGCCTCTTAGCTAATGGCATAGCTGATACACCAATTACCATACTTGTTGGAAATAAAATCGCTGCCCCAATGCTTTGTATAAAACGAGAAAAAATAAGAAAATCACCTGTATTAGCAAAAGCGCAAAGTACCGATCCACCACCAAAAATCACCAGACCAAGAACATACATCTTTGCTTTTCCAAAGATATCAGCTATCCGCCCTAACGGAATGGCAAGTACTGCAATCGTCATTGTATAAACATTTAATACCCAAGACATCTTTTCTAATGAAGTATTTACACTCGATTGTATTGCTGGTAAAGCTATATTCATAATTGTCGTATCAATCATACAAAGAAAGATACCTAGACACATTAAAAAGACAATCTTAATACCCTTTGATTGTTCCATCTTTATATACCCCTTTATTTATTGTGAACGCGTTTTTCATTCTTCTGTTTTATTGTTTTCTTCCGCCTCTAACTCTTCTAATTTTTTCTTCAAAGTCTCTACTTGTGCACTATACGATGCAATACCTACATCTAGTGAAATTTCTTCGACGAAAGTAATACCTACTCTCCACTTTTCATATTTCAATCGAAGATCTGCAATGTACGCTTCTTTTCTTTCAATTTCATCTTTAATCCATTTTTTTATCGTCACATCATCACTATAGTTGCCAAAATACATTCTCATTAAAAAATCCGAACGTAAAACATCCTTCTCTACAGGCGTCTGCATATATTGATAAAACTCTTCACGTCCTTCATCTGTAATAAAGTACATTTTCTTATTCGGTTTCCCCTCTTGCATGACAACCTCTTTTTTTATTTTCCCCTCATTCTCCAATTGTCGTAACGTTGGATAAATCATTCCAAAACTTCCATCAAAAAAGTGGGTAAATACGTCTTCAAAAACAATTTTAATATCGTAACCAGACATTTCTTTTCCCATTAATAAACCTAAAACAACATCTCTTCCCTTCAAAGTAAAACCCCCACATATTATATAATCAATAATCATATTAACAATGTTAATATGATTATTGATTATATACCTTATTCTGTTAATTGTAAAATGTTTCTAAATAAAAAAGCCCCATAATTTGGTTTTACCAATTCACAGGGCCATTTTCTTATTTACTCCTTCACACCTACATCTTGCAAAACTTCAATATCCTCTTTCATTTCATAATAATAAGAAGGCAATTCTATACCATGTTCTAAGAAATAATCCTCTATGAATGAAATAATGATTTTTAACGTTTTCACACGGGCATACAATTTATCGTTACTTTCAATAATATGCCACTTCGCATTTGGCTTACTTGTTCTTTCAAACATGTCTTCCATCGCTTCAACATACTCATCCCATTTTTCACGATTACGCCAATCTTCATCTGTAATTTTCCATCTTTTCAAAGGATTTTTCTCTCTATCGTTAAATCTCTTTAACTGTTCCTCTTTACTTATATGGTAGAAGAACTTCCCTATTATGTAATGGTCATCTGTTAGTAGTTTTTCAAAATCATTAATCTCATCATATGCTCTCATCCACTCTTCCTTTGTAGCAAAACCTTCAACACGCTCAACTAACACACGACCGTACCATGAGCGATCAAAAATGGTAATTTGCCCGTACTGTGGAATTTTGCGCCAGAAACGTTGCAAATAATGGTAACGTTTTTCATGAGGTGCAGGCGCTCCAATTGGATCTACTTGGAACCCACGTGGGTCAAGATGTTCCGTCACCCGCTTAATTGCCCCACCTTTACCAGCCGCATCCCATCCTTCCATAACAAGCATAACCGCGATTTTTTCTTCTTTCAAAATTTGTTGTAATGCTAATAAGCGCCTTTGATATTTTTCGAGTTTCTTGTTGTACTTAGATTTTGATTCAATTTTTTTCGTTAAATCTACTTTAGCAAGATGTCCATTTTCCATAAAACAAATCCCCCTTGTTGTATGACAATGTTATTTTAACATATTTTTGGTAATTTTTTCATATCCTAAAAAGCTGTGTAGGAACATCTCTACACAGCTTCCTTCTCTAATTTCACATCTACAAGCACATTTAACTACATTAAAATAAATAATTTATACGGAACTCTTAGTATATTCTTTTTTTAAAACGTAAAAATAGCCCTTTTAAAAAGGGCAGTAATCTAAGTATAGAAAAAACAAATTTATTCTTTCTTACTACATACGTAATTATGCCAGCTATAAGAGTAGTGAATAAGATATTGATTCACTACTCACAATACTCACTTTACATTATATGGTATATTTACTCGTAAAAAGAAGATAATAACAAGTAAATCCATTAAAGAATGGGAGCTCTCAAAAAATGAAACGAAAAATATTAACTCTCTTTACGCTTATATGTTTAGCACTACCAATGCAAGCTAGTGCTTACACATTTCAGTCACTACCGATTGCGTCAAAGTCTAAACAATGGTATGTCGAAATTGATAAATCTCATAACTCAAACAAGCAAGCAATCCAGCCAAAGCAAGGTGTATTTGATACGTATAGTTTACTCGTAAAAAACATCGGTCATGATGTATCAAACGTATCTGTGGAAATACTTGATAACAATCCTACCTCTAAGGCTACCTTTAAACCTACTACACCTAATGAAAATATTTCTAAAAGTCATACAAGCTTTGAGTACATGGTATTCCCATTAGACTTTAATAGTCATAATTTTAAAGTTGTGATCACTTGGGAAGAAAAGAATTTCTCTTATAACGGCCATCCGGTAAATGAAGGTAAAAAAATGAAACAAACATTTGTATTTAGTGAAGAATAAGTCCTAATTTCTTTAGGGCTTATTCTTCTTTTTTGAAACCTGCTTGTATCGCTTCCGTCACTTCTTTTGTGATTTCTAATTTTGTTGCTTCGATACTAATTTTTTGCGCCAAATATGTATGGAAGGCTTTTCATTACAAAGTTGTTTTATTAATACTGGTTGATTATATGCTAGGTTATTTTCTATATAGGTCTAGCCCTCTTTTCCCATATAATCAATTAAATCGACGAATACTCGGTACAGACAATGCTATTCCAATTGTTAAAATTACTAAACTAGCTAGTGTTATAATAGTTATCTCGCCACCTATGACAGTAGCTAACCAGCCTACAACTACATACCCTAATGGCAATAAAGCAAAAGAACCCAACATATCAAGACTTGCCACTCTTCCGAATGCTTCTTCTGGTACAAGTTCCTGTAAACTCGTTTCCCAAATGAGTCCAAATATCATCATGCCAAATCCTTCAATTGCCATTAAGAATATTAAAGCGGGTGCCCAAGAAATGAATGGCATAATTAATAAAGCAATACCACTCATTAAAACACCTCCATAAGCCAGTAATCCTCTCTTATGCCACCGCTCTTTCCCACCAAATATTAATGCAGCAATTACAGCCCCACCACCAGAAAAGGCCATGCCAAGTCCATACACGTAAGCTTCAAAATGATGATGAACATTAAATAACCACGGAATTAATACGACGATAATGCCGGCATAACAAATATTTATAAAAGAAAAAACTAAAATTGTAATCCACAGCCACGGATGACTTTTTAAAACTAATACACCTTCCATAAACTCTTGTTTGTAATTAAGCTTACTCTTTTCAATGGGTTTTACTTTTTCAAACTTAATTTCTTTTAAAAATAATAAACATAAAAATGATAATAAGTACGTTACTGCATCTAGTCCGAAACCTATCCCTGCAGACGCAACCGATACGATTAACCCACCAAGTGCTGGTCCAATTAATCGTATACCTTGATTACTCATTTGAGTGAGTGCGTTAGCTGCATTACGAATTTCAGGAACGAATACTTTCGCCCTTACAGCAGAATATGCTGGTTGGAATATCCCTTCCATAAGTCCGTATAAGGCAACGAGAATGTATAAAACTGTAATTGTTAATAAATCCATAAATATAAGCGATGCAAGTAATAGCATTAATATACAGCGGAGTATATCCGTAAATAACATTAATTTAACCCGATCAATTCGGTCTACAATTAAACCTGCAAACGGTAAAGCGAGAATATTAGGTAGCATGTACATTGCCATTGTCATTCCCATCACAACTGTTGAGCCAATTAATGAATACACAACAACTGGGAGTATGACCATAGTTATCGAACTACCTAAGGCCGAGAGTAATTGTCCAATCCATAAAAATTTAAAGTGTGGTGATACTTTAACCGGTAATAATAATTTACCAACATAACCTAAACTTTTCTCCTTTTGTATTTCTCCTTGCATGTCTCTTCCCTCTTTTCGAATGACTATAGAATTTATAATTTATAACTTAAAATTTATAATATTCAATTTATAATTATATAAGAAACAATTATGTTATGGTAAAATTATCAAAAAAATATAAAGGAGAATACATCATTATGCCTCTAAATTCACATAACATCGAACACCAGATCTATACAATGTGTATGATCCAACGTAACAATGAAGTTTTACTCATAAAACGCCCCAACCATCGAGGTTTCCCTGGCTACATCGCTCCTGGCGGCAAAGTAGATTTCCCCGAAAGTATCGTTCAAGCCGCTATAAGAGAAGTAAAAGAGGAAACTGGATTACTTGTTTCGAATTTAACTTTTAAAGGATTAGATGAATATGTAAATCCGAAAGGTAATGTTCGGTACATGGTATTTAACTACTGGACAGACTCATTTGAAGGTGAACTTCTTTTAAACCCTCCTGAGGGCGAATTATTATGGATACCAATCGATACAGCACTACATCTTCCTATGCAAGATTGGTTTAAAGAGAGATTCCCATTATTTTTTGAAACAGGCACTTTTGAAATTCAACGTGTTTGGGATAATGAGCTAAATAAACAAATTTCTATGACAATTACCCATACATAAAAAAGCTTGGAAACCTGTCCAAGCCTTTCTTACTTCTAAGTAATTTTTTCAATCTTATAATGAATATGTAAAAATTTAAGTCCAAATATCCACATGCTATGATGAGCTGTTAACATTTTATCCTTATCCTCTGTAATGACGAAAGTCTCTGCTAACGGTAAACGGATTGTTAAGAACTGAGTATGTAAATAAATACCCTCATCTCCCTGACCATTTTCTCTTAACTTACTAGTAATGATTAAATCATGACTATCATTATATATTTTCAAAATACCAGTCATATTCGAATAAGGTAAAGGTAAGGCGATATTCATATATGTCTCATTCTTATTTGTATGCTTTGAATAAAGAGCTACAAAAATAGATTCACCTGCTTCATTTTTCCTTAGCCAAGCCCTTACATTCTCTCTTCCATCTTTCTCATCTATTACATTAATGATAGAGCCATGCATCGTTTCCCAATTGCCGCCCATCCCTAAATGTATTTGTCCCACACGCTTACTCATTTTCTCATAACAAAATGCAAATGGGCGGAACCAACGAGCCCATTTAATATTTGATTGCAACTCATACTCTGTTGTATTTTCATAAAAACGAATAATACTTAAAGGTACCTTCGTCACGTCAAATGACTCACTATGAAAATCAGTTATTTGATCAACTAAACCGTTGTATTCCTTACTGCCTACTAAATTGCCGCTATATAAAAAAGCCTCACCAATTGCCACACTTCCTCTTAATTTACTCATTGGTTTCCCATAGTATTTATAATTCGGAACACTCTTTTCGATCATCCAGCCGACAAATGCCGGTAACGCTACTCCAATTCCATTGACAACACCATGAATCCAAACCATTTGAGCAATTGTAATCGTCATTACATGCTTCAAATTCCCGTATGAGTATATAAGTGAGAACATAATTGTAACCATGAGTGTACTAGACGAAACGATTAGTAGAATCTTTGCACTGATAGCATTAAATTTTGCTCTCCAAACGTAAAATCCATACCCATAAATCGCACATAAATATAGAAACACTGCAAAAAATTCAAATATTCTCGAGTATGTAATTCCTATTGCGACTGTCATAGGTGAAATCATGATGATAAACATAATAACATCATATACTTTACTTCTCTTTTCTCTTTTTCTCCCTATTAAACCAGCTGATAATGGCAATAGAAACGCCGAATAATGAAAATGTGCAGCTGTGAGTAAAACAATGTCAGAGCTAAACTGCATAATTGAAAGTTTTGCTACTGAAGCAAAAAACCAAAAACCACCTAAAAACAAATAAATAAACGCACTATCTATGGCGGCCTCTTCTAACGGCTTCCATCCTCTTTCTAGCAATCTACTTACACCAAATAACGCAACAATTCCTGTATATACAAACCAAACTAGCGCAAATACATAGTGATTTGTGACGAAAGCTAGCATTGCACAAATTGCTGCAATTGGATATAAAAACGATACGAATTTATAAAATAATAAATACGATCCATCTCTTTTTCTTTTATCAATAATACAAAGTGACATTGGTATAAATAATAAAACAGATAATAATATAATTGCTTCAACAGGATTTATATTCGACCGCTCACATAATAGAAAAACAACATAACCAGCAAGCCCAAATATTATATTTTTCATATCGTTTATTTCCTTTCCACAAATGTTCCCTTATATGAAAAAAGCGAGCCAATTAACGGGTTTCGTACTTGTACATGAATTCGAAAACACTGTAGTGTTGCATCATAACTTTCAACAATTTTTGCTTCACCATACAAGAATTTTGGCAACGGAATTTTTCTTCCAAACATATAAAACCATTGTTTCTTTGAAGCAATATGCATTGCCCCTAACTCATCGATATGAAAATGTAGTGTAGAAACGAGTAAATGTGGTTCGCCAAAATAATCTACAATTTCATTTTCGTTTTCATCCAATTGCATAACTGCGTTAAAATATCTTTTCTTATTATGAAAATAAAAAGTACGGTTCCACCTTACTAATTCTTGTCCATATTCATCTCGCTCAGCTATGTTTTGTATCGTAAATGGAATTTCCTCTCCTCGTTCCGAGAAAAACATTCGAAACTTCGATGCAATTTTCAATATAAATTTCACGAAAAAAGAGCCACCGTAAATTTCATCCATCTTTCCTTCCCCTGTAAAACTATTCTCTTCTGTAATGGCATAACGCTTCTGCAATTCAGGATGAAGATTTTTATAGGTATCCCCTAATAATCGTTCATACATATTAGCCATACACTTATCCCTTTCTCGCCCTCTTGCAATTTTTCGCGCTTGGTAAATCGAAACTATTTATATAACCGACAATTGATAACCCCATTAGAAGAACATTTAATGTAATCGGATTAAACGGCCCTGTAAAGCTTGCGATATTCGTAAATCCTGCCGCTAACGTTAAAACTAGTAATACAATAATATGCAGTATAAATAATTTTCGTTTTGTTAGTGGCAACAGCCATACGACACCGAAAATTATTTCTAACACCCCAATTATTTTAAGTATATATACACTACTTTCATTTGAACCAATTAATACAGAAAGCATCTTTACTTCTTCTGAATGAGTAAACAGTAGTTTCGGCACTATCCCTTGATATATCCATACAAAAGCAAATAAAAAGCATACGAGCCAATACGTCATTGTTCTTCTAATTAGTAACCTAGGATGAAGCCCCTTTTCTAACCATAATTTTAAGGCATCAAAACTCCAAGCGGTCGCCCAACCTAATAACGGACGAAAAATATAGGAATCTATTACATTTCCTATACGACCAAATCTTGTATCATAATCATATTGTGTCTCAAAATGGATGTATTCTTTATTCGGCGTATACTTCCAATAACCACGTCCTATTTGAATAAGAGATAATGTATTATCCGTCCAAAATTTTAAAGAGGAAATTCTTTCACCAGTTTCTTTTCTTATTTCACCTATTGATTCCCCTTCTCCAGCTATTTCAAGCCCAAATCCAATCTTTGTTTTATACAAAAACTTCTGTGGTTCTCCTTCTTTTTTCCCTAAATACGAAATTTCAGTAAAGCGAGCATCCCACTCTGTATGTATATCTGGTTCTTGCGTATATCTCCATAATTTTTCCATCGTCGTGTTCATTTTTGTCGCAACATAAATAGGCTGTTTCCTTTTCATTCTCCCACCTCCTATGCACTATAAGTTTAATGTACATGCAATGAATTTATTTTGCTACATTTTTCACAAACTTTTCTGTAAAAAGAAAGAATTTTTAAAATATATGTAAAACACTTGATTCCCCGAAAAATTTAAATTATTATAAAACAAATGTTACCAATAACTTCATAAATCAAACACTCTCGCCTAAAACGTGAGATAGAGGTTGCGATACTTATGAGTATTCTAATGGAGACACAGAGATGTCTATGAACTTAGATGAAAGGAAGTATTGCCGAAATTGATAAATTTCTCTGCATTTGTCAATTGGGGCTGTTTTCGAATAGAAACAGAACTGTCATATGTACAGACGTGTACGTATGAAGAGCTATCTACAAAAAAGAGATATCATTTTTTATGATATTCCTTTTTTGGCGGTTTTTTTATTAGCTCCGTTTTCTGTTTCCCTTTTCCTGTAACAGCACCATCCTCACTTATTTGAGATGGTGTTTTTTGTTTGTCTTTCTGGTAACTACAGGAGTATTGGGATTTATATATTTCCTAATCTATTCTTAAAAATAGACGAAAGAAGGAATTTGTAATGGAAACAATTGTTCAAAAATTTGGTGGCACTTCTGTCGGAAGCGTCGAACGCATTCAACATGTAGCAAATTTAATTATTGAAGAATATGAACGAGGTCATAGCATTGTCTCTGTCGTTTCAGCAATGGGAAAAAGCACAGATGAACTTGTCGCACTCGCTAACGCTATCACAGAAAATCCAAGTAAACGTGAAATGGATATGCTTCTATCTACAGGAGAACAAGTAACTATTTCATTATTAACAATGGCACTGCAAGCAAAAGGCTATCATGCAATTTCATTAACAGGGTGGCAAGCAGGTATTACGACAGAATCTGTACATAGTAGTGCACGGATTACTGACATTCATACAAATCGTATTCAATCTTATCTTGCTGAAGGCACGATTGTTATCGTAGCTGGTTTCCAAGGTATAAGTGTAGAAAATGAAATTACAACGCTTGGCCGTGGTGGTTCTGATACGACTGCTGTCGCACTAGCCGCTGCACTTAAAGCAAAAAAATGTGATATTTATACGGACGTGACAGGCGTATATACGACGGACCCACGAGTTGTAAAAGATGCTTACAAATTAGACGAAATTTCTTATGACGAAATGTTAGAGCTTGCTAATCTCGGTGCCGGCGTATTACACCCGCGCGCTGTTGAGTTTGCTAAAAATCATAACGTAGTTTTAGAAGTTCGCTCAAGTATGGAACAAGAAAACGGAACAATTGTAAAAGGAGAATGTAACATGGAACAACAATCAATCGTTAAAGGTATTGCATTTGAGGATAACATTACACGTGTCACAATTAAAGGATTAGAACAAGGCTCGCTTTCAACAGTTTTCTCTACATTAGCAGCAGCACACATTAATGTAGATATCATAATTCAAAGTATTACAAATGAAGGAACTGTACACCTCTCCTTCTCCATTCATTCGAATGATTTAAGAGAAACTTTAGAAGTTTTGGAACAAAATCAAGAAACTCTTCACTATGAATCTGTAGAACATGAAAATCACTTAGCAAAAGTATCAATCGTAGGATCTGGCATGGTATCTAACCCAGGTGTCGCTGCAAATATGTTCACTACTTTAAAAGAAGAAGATATTCATATTAAAATGGTAAGTACATCAGAAATTAAAGTGTCTGTCGTTATTGACCGCCTTCATTTAGTAACAGGCGTTGAGGCGCTGCATCAATCATTTATGGCGAAAATTGAGCCTTTCGTGCAAATGAGCTAATCTCATCTATTTAGTAATACTAAAAAAATCATATTAATGTATTACATTCCTATTAAATAAAAAGCTGTTCGTTAACACGATGCTATATGACATATTAAAAAACACCTTGTCACATTTTCCTATACTGTGACAAGGTATTTTTAACTGAAAGGAATTTGTAACTACTTAGTAGTATAATTATGAGGATAATTAAATAATAGACTTTTATACATAAGGAGATAAGACTATGGCAAAAAACAAATTACTACGAATGGACAATGTCAGCATCGTTGTAGAATCCCTTGATAACGCAATCTCTTTCTTTGAGGAGATTGGCTTGAATCTCGAAGGTCGAGCCAATGTCGAAGGTGAATGGGCTGGTCGCGTAACTGGACTCGGTTCTCAGTGCGTAGAGATCGCTATGATGGCCACTCCAGATGGCCACAGCCGAATTGAACTTTCGCGATTTCTCACCCCTCCTACTATAGCAGATCACCGAACAGCTCCTGTAAACGCCCTCGGTTATCTACGCGTCATGTTCACCGTTGAAGATATTGACGAAATGGTATCGAGACTCACTAAGCATGGTGCAGAGCTCGTTGGCGAAGTAGTTCAGTACGAGAACTCGTATCGTCTCTGCTACATTCGTGGAGTCGAAGGAATTTTAATCGGTTTGGCGGAAGAACTCGGTAATAAGTAAGCAAGTGACGTTTTGTAAAAAAGAGGGAATAGCTCTATATTTAAGCTATTCCCTCACTTCTATTAAAACAGATGAATGTTTTCTTTTTTACAAGCTGCACGTAAATCGTCAGGCCATACAGAAGATTGAACTTCACCGATATGTGCTTTACGTAAGAAGTACATGCACATTCTTGATTGTCCAATGCCACCGCCGATTGTTAATGGTAGTACGTCTTCTAATATACCTTTATGGAAATCATACTCACGTTTGAAGTCTTCACCAGTTTTCGTTAACTGCTCATCAAGTGATTTACTATCAACACGAATTCCCATTGATGATAATTCAAATGAAGATTGTAGTACTGGGTGCCAGAATAAAATATCACCGTTTAATTTCCAATCGTCATAATCAGCTGCGCGTCCGTCGTGCTTTTCACCTGAACGAAGTGCATCACCAATTCCAATAATAAAGACTGCACCGTGTTCTTTCGCAATTGCATGTTCACGATCTTTCGGTGTTAATTCTGGATATTTATCTTCTAGTTCTTGAGAAGTAATGAAAACAATCTCTTCTGGTAAATACTTTCCAAGGAACGGATATTTTTCAAATAAGTGATCTTCTAAATCTTTGAATATTCCATAAATTGTTTGTACTGTTTTTTGTAAGTAATCGACAGTACGCCATTCTTTTTGAACGATTTTTTCCCAATCCCATTGGTCAACGTAAATGGAATGCGTTGCATCAAGTTCTTCATCACGACGAATCGCGTTCATGTTTGTATATAAACCTTCACCAGCTTCGTATCCGTATTCATGTAATGCAAATCGTTTCCATTTCGCTAGTGAATGAACAATTTCTAATTCTTCTCCTGAATGTAACATATCAAATTCAATTGGGCGTTCTACACCGTTTAGGTGATCGTTTAATCCTGATTTTTTCGTTACGAATAATGGTGCAGATACGCGGAATAGTTCAAGGCGTTTTGCTAATTGGTCCTCGAAAAATGTTTTAACTTCCTTAATTGCGATTTGAGTCTCTCTTACTGTCATTAATGATTGATACATGGTGGTTTCCTCCTAAAATGTTTGGATGTTGTGAAAAGAAGCCAACAAAAAAAGCCCTTCTTTCCCAAAAAACTGGGACGAAAGGCTTTGGTTCCGCGGTACCACCCAAATTAGCAACAGAGGTTGCTCACTTATACAGTACGGAGATAAAATATCTCGATACTGTTCTTCTTGTAACGGCGAAGTTCCCGGCTAAGTCTACTTTCCTATAAAGGATTTCGGTTAGCAACTCCAGGAGGTTCTTCATAATAGGCTTCGTATCAGGCTCACACCACCCCTGACTCGCTTAAACTACGTCCTACTACTACTCGTCCTTTCATAGTCGTTTTGTTGTCACATCTCTGAAACATTTTATTAATGATTATTCTATACAAAAAATAAAGAAAGTCAACAAAAAGTTTTAAAATGTTTTTCAATTCTTTATTTTACGGCTTTATTGATTGTTGTTAATTTAACATCTTTACTTTTTCTGCCTCGTCAATCCAAAAAATGTTTCACTGATCGAAACTAACGTATACACAACAATTAATGTGATCGTTCGGAATATAGAATCCGCAGTATTTCTTATTATTTTCATTTTCTTTATAATTCCTTTCAGTTTACTTGCAATTTCATGATATACTATAGCATTCAAGCAGTTTATTTTTACTTAAAGTAATCATAGTCATTTATAAAGAGTATTTTCTAAATCATTGACTATTATCAAATAAGATTTTTATATAACGGAGTGATCATATGAGTAAAACGAAAGCAAAACCGAAAAAAGGTGTAGGACAAGGTACAGGAAGTAAAGGATGGAACCGTTGGCAATCAAGTGCAAAGAAAAAGGCAGCTGCCAAACCATACAAAAGTAAAGGTACAAAGAAGTAATTTAAATAACATTTGATTTCTTTACTTTGTACAAAACAAAATATAATTATTACAACAAAAAAGCTATGCCCTCATCAATTTGAAGGCATAGCTTTTTTATATTAAATCATTAAAATATCTCGAATTTCTTCCTCTGTGATTGAGGACAATTTCTCTTCTCCCGGCTCAATCACTTCAGCGATTAAATTTTTCTTACTTTCTTGCAGTTCATGCATTTTCTCCTCAATTGTTCCCTGAGCTACTAGCTTTATAACTTGCACTGTATTTTTTTGTCCCATTCGATACGCTCTATCGGCCGCTTGTTGTTCAACAGCTGGATTCCACCATAAATCATATAATATTACTGTATCTGCACCAGTTAAATTAAGTCCGGTACCACCAGCTTTTAAAGAAATGAGAAATAGCTCTCCTTCTCCTTCGTTAAACCGATCGCACAGCTCTACACGTTCCTGCGCTGGTGTACTCCCGTCTAAATAAAAGTATGGAATTGCTTGTCGATTTAACTCACGACCAATAATAGAAAGCATCTTCGTAAATTGAGAAAAAATTAATATTCTCTTCCCTGTACTTCTACATTCCTCTAGAATCTCTAACAGTTGTTCAAATTTAGCTGAACTTCCTTTGTAATCATCAACAAATAAAGCGGGATGACAACAAATTTGTCGCAATCTCGTTAAACCAGCTAAAATTCTAATTTTATTTTTACGTAACGTGTCTTTGTCTAAATGCTTTAACGTTTCTTCCCTTAACTTCGCTAAATAAGCAGCATAGAGACTCTTTTGATCGGGTAATAACTCCGATGATTGTAAGTGCTCTATTTTCTCTGGCAACTCATTTAATACGTCCCCTTTTAACCGTCTTAATACGAATGGTTTCACTCGCTTCGCTATATCTTCACGCCTTAAATCACCGAACTCTTTTCTTCCTGGTAATAATTCCGGGAAAACGACATGGAAGATAGACCATAGCTCTTCTAATGAATTTTCTACAGGTGTCCCCGTTAGTCCGAAACGGTATTCAGCTTGAATTGTTTTCACAGCTCTTGCCGTTTGTGTTGTAGGGTTTTTAAACGCCTGTGCTTCATCAAGAAATAGTGTATGAAATGGTCTTGCATATAATCTTATATCTCTTCTCAGTAATGGATATGACGTAATTATGACATCAAATTCCGCTATATCTTTCAAAATCTTCCGGCGCTCTGCTTGGTTTCCATCTGCAATAACCGCTCTAATATGCGGGGCGAATTTTTTCAATTCACTAAACCAATTATAAACAAGAGATGATGGTGAAACGACTAATATAGGCAGCTTCTTTTCTCGAATCTCAGGCAAAACAGAATCTATAAAAGCAATGCTTTGCAACGTTTTTCCAAGTCCCATATCATCTGCCAAAATACCGCCAAAACGGTAATAAGCAAGTGTTTTCATCCATTCGAACCCATATACTTGATACTTTCTCATTTCTGCATTTAAAGTATTTGGCACAGCAAACTTTAATTTTTTCGGATTTTGAATGTTTTCTACTAACTCTTGAACAGAATCATCCACACTTAAAACATTGCCTTCATGAAGTCCATTCATCCATTTTACACTCCGAATAAGCGGAACATTTACCTCTTCTCCATGTAAAAATTCTTTCCGAACACCTGATTCTTTTATAAACTGATTAATTTCATTAAACTCTTTACTCTCTAGCGATAAAAAAGAACCGTTCGCCAATCGATAATATTTACGTTTCTCTTCAAGGGCCGCTAATACATCTTTAATTTCTGCTTCTGGTATTCCTTTTATATCAAAACGAAATGACAACCAATCAATTCTTTCTTTTCTTCTCACTCTAATAAGAGGAACTACATCCCCTTTACTAATTCGCAATTTAATTGCTGTCGTCGCATAAATATCAACTAAACCTTTTAATGTTGGCACGACGTGATATAAAAAGTTATACTCAGCTTCTTCATTATGCATAAAGTAACCGCCTTCTGTTTTTGCAAAGGCACTTTCACTCATAATGTCTAAAATCTCTTTTTCCTTTTTCTCATCACGATTAAAAACAGACGGCTGTCCATCCTCTTCTAGCGGATTAATCATGACGTTCCCATAGTGAAATTCAAGACCTGCTAATAAGCGATTTTTCACGCGGTCTAAATACAATTTCGCTTTTAGCGAAGGTGTTTCAACACGATCCGATATTACTTCATCAATGTGTACAGTTCCGAGCTTCATTAATCCTGGTACAACTTTCCCGACGAAATGTTTCATCTTACTTTCTGGAATATAAAACTGATTACTATTTGAGCGACTTATCATCTTTTGTAATTCAATAAGTCGCATACAATCTTCAATGTGTAAGTGATATAATTTCCCATCGTAAAGTGCATTGTTATACATATCCATAACTCGTACACGATTTAGACCATCTATATGAAGTGTAAATCCGCCATTATTTCCCTTTGTAAATTCAAAGTGTAACGGCAACAAACCTTTTGAAACTTGTAATCCCTGAAACAGTTGTTCATTTTGTTTCAGCTGTACATATTCAACTTTAGAAAGTGAAGAGAGCATATCTTTCCATGAAGCTGGTGGTATGAATATCATACTTTCATCTTGTTTCGCATGTACTTCTAGCGCATCCTCATACATTTTTTCGTTATGATACATTTTAATGAGCTGCTGGATAATCGCATCCGTTTCTTGTTTAAAACTATGTACATCTGGCGTATATGTAAATTCATTTGAACAATGAAAAGACTCTCTTTTCTCCACCTTAGAAAGAAATTCTCTAATATGATTTATGAAATACACTTTGGCAAGTTTCAATTGAATTCCAAGTAGAGCTCCACCACTTCTCGTAGCTACTGGTGTACATATAAACTCAACATCTAATATTTCGCGTGTATCAAAACGGTGTTGTTTACTTTTTGGCCTCAGTGGTTTGTCCGCAAACAGCTGAAACATACCACTTGTCAATTGATCGTTTCTGTTACTAGTGGAGCTCATTCCACCTGTTTGTTGATTATAGTTTATTTGTATTAATACTGCTGCAACATGTTGACAATACGTTTGAAAAGACGATAATGAAGGACAACTACATTTTGCAACAACATCACCCTTTTTAGCTTTTTCTACTGTAACATGGAAATCCTCGTTCCCTTTTACTGTAGCCTCGCAAATTTCTTTATTTTTATCATAATGATTTATTATCACTTTATTTGATTTATAATAGGCTTCACCTCTTTTATATGAGGTCTCTCCGCACACTTCTTTAATAATCGATTTATTCAATGTGAAACTCATCGCTTTGACACTTCCTTAATATAAAACCATTTTCTCTTACTTAACATTTTACATGCTCCACGAGAAAATATAAAATGTTGATTTAACAAAAAAGATGCTTATTTATAAGCATCTTCTTCACTCTATTTCCATCAACCTCTTCGCCTCAAAATACAACACTTGAATAAACTTCTTTGTATTAATTCGCGTATGACCAGAAGATGCAAGTTCATCTTTCGTCATTTCTGTCATCCGTTTTCTAACTACAGTGAAATCGAAAAATTTTGGAGCATAGCTTTCAAATTTTGGATTTGAAAAGTCTGTTAGTCCTAAAGAAGCCAAATGATTTAACGACTGATAAATAGCTCGACGTACTCTTTGTTCAGACGCTTTTTTCTCTTTATCAATATCCGCCTCTAAAGCTATATCCCCTAATTTCCTTATCGTAATATGATGAAAAATTTCTTTTAACGCAGGAAAGCCAAAGTCAAATGTCTGTGCCTTTTCTTGACCATATAAATATTCCAGCATACTAAGTAAATCTTTACTTCCATTCTCTCCCGCAATACCGAGTTCTGATAGTAAAAATCGCCCTAAATCCCCTATCTTTTTTCCTTCTTGTACTGGTTCAGTACGCAATTGCGGTTTTTCCCACTGAAACACGTTATTCAATGATTTTTGAATATCATGTATAGAACGCTCCAATCTAATACGCTCTATCACTTTGCGTACAACAGATACAACTTCGATTTTATTTAATGGTTTTGTAATATAATATTCTACACCAAATGTATATGCCTCACCTATAAGCTGCTTCGATTCCACTTGAGAAATCATAATAATTTTCCCCGTGAAAGTTGACGCAATGTGACGAACTGTTTCAATTCCGTCCCTCATCGGCATCAACAAATCAATAAATAAAATATCTATTTTTTTAAAATTTAGTTGATCCGCTTCAATAAAAGCTCCGTCATCCGCCTCACCAATTACTTCTCCAAGATCTCCATCTTCAATAATTTGCGACAGCATTGAACGGAAAACTTCATCATCGTCTACGATATAATAAAACAAATCTATTCCCCTTCCCGCTTTAAACTGCACTCCGGTAAACAAACGATAAACTTACACCCTTTTCCGGTTTCATTGTCTTCTAATCTTACTTCTCCGCCTAGCTCTGTTACCATTTCATGTATGTAAGAAAGTCCAATGCCTGTTGACGGTGTTCCTGTTTGATCATACTTAGAAGTAAACCCGGGCTTAAATACTAATTTTTTATACTTTTGTGCAATACCAGGGCCATCGTCAATTACTTCAAATATTACATGTTGCTCTCGTTTATATAAATCAATATGAATGAGACCTCTATCTTCAATTGCTTCCACTGCATTGGCAACTAAGTTATTAAAGATTGATAGCACTGTATACACGTGATATGCAGCGTGTTCACCTTCTATATATTTAGAAAAACGTATATCTTTCTCTAGCATTCCAGCGTACTTTTCATTTATTCTTACAATCATTTCTGTAAGCTCATGTCCTTCTACATACTCAGCTACATTTTTATCTAATAACAGTTTAGATAATCCCGCAAAAATTCTTTGATTATCCTTTTTTATTTCGTGCACTTCTCCTGCTATTTTCAATGCTGTTTTACTATTGGGATCATCGTTCGCTTGTAAATTTCGATATAGTTGATATGCTTCTTGTGTAATTAACTCTGCATTTTGTAATGTCTTTTTCAAATGAACAGATTCCACATATAAATTAGAAAGATGCATTAACATGTTTTCATTTTCTTTTCGAACTTGCGATTCTTTTAATTTCGTTTCATATAAATTCATCATATTTAAAAAACCAAGTGCAAAGAAACTACGAAAAATAGCAATAATAATAAGTTTATTTACTTCAGAAATCGTTATTGTTGTACCGAGTACTAACATGTGATAGAACGCAAGTTCTGACATACTTGCAACAATTTCAATTGAAATGCCAAGGCATCCAATAATGATTGGTTTCTGATGGAACTTATTTACCCTGCAAAGCGAAAAAAGACTGCCATAAATAAAATAATAGAAGAACACAGGATAACGCAAATAAAATGATTCTGTCATATGAAATGAACCTTGCATGATCCAGTCAAGACATACTCGGAATAAGACTACAGATATACCAACAAGAATACCTGCAACTCCTGCTGGTACTCTTCTTAAAAATAATAATAAAAAGAAAAATAGCGGTGTACCGAAGCTAACTCGAAACGTATCATTAAAGGGATGAAAGTTCAGCTCCCCAGCAATAGGAACAACGACCATTAATATAATTAAAAGGGACATATCTTTCTTCCATAATTGATTCCAATTCAAAGGTGCCACTTCCTATACTTTTTTTCAGTAGTAAAGCGAAAGCCCGCTTATTGTTATAAACGGGCTTTTTTTCTATATTCTAACCTTTTCTACCGCTTTTATTTGGCGGTACTCCGGCTCCCATATTGCTTCTTTCACTGCCATCTTAATATCGTTATCACTTAAGTTCACTCTTGCAACACCTTCTGCAACTGCAACTTTAGCTACTTCAATTGCAACCATTTCTGAGATATTACGTAATTCTTCGACCTCTGGTAAAATAGGTGCTCCTGGCTGACTTGTATCTACCATACTTGCAACTGCTTCAGCAGCTGCTGCGAACATTCCATCCGTCATAACGCTTGCACGTACTACAATTGTTCCAAGACCAAGCCCTGGGAAAATAAGTGCATTATTTGATTGTCCAACCACATACGTTACACCGTTATATGTAACTGGTTCAAATGGACTTCCTGTTGCAACTAATGCTCTTCCTTCTGTCCACTCGATTACATCTGCTGGCTTTGCTTCAGCAAGCGGTGTTGGATTCGACATTGGTAAAATGATTGGTCTTTCTACGTGAGAAGCCATTTCTTTAATAATTTCCTCTTTAAATGCGCCCGCAACAGTAGATGTACCAATTAAAATTGTCGGTTTTACATGTTTCACAACTTCAGCAAGTCCGATCATATCATTTTGCTTCCACTCACTTACTTCCGCTTCTTTTCTTGCGTACGGAATTTGGAAATCAAGAAGGTCTTCCATATTATCTGTAACTAATCCGTTACGATCAATACACCAGAAACGCTTATATGATTCTTCTTCAGATACGCCTACGCGGACCATCGCATCTCTAACTTGATCTGCGATACCGATTCCAGCCGTACCAGCACCAAATACAACAACGCGGTGTTCACTTAATGGTACACCAGAAGCTTTCACTGCCGATAACACAGCAGCAAGTGAAACTGCACCTGTACCTTGAATATCATCATTAAATGTACAAATATCATGACGATATTTATCTAAAATTTTTCGTGCATTTCGAGAACTAAAGTCTTCCCAATGTAAAAGTGCTTTCGGGAATTGTTTATTCACTGCTTGTACAAATGTATCAATAAATTCATCGTAAGCTTCACCAGTTATACGAGGGTGACGATTTCCAATATAAAATGGATTGTTTAATAGTTCCTCACGATTTGTACCCACATCTAAAATTACCGGTAATACACGGCTAGGATCGATACCAACTGCGGCCGTATAAACAGCTAATTTCCCGATTGCGATGTTTATACCACCAACACCCCAGTCACCAATTCCAAGTATGCCTTCTCCATCTGTTACAACGACTAAATCAATGTTTTCAGCTGTTGCACCGATATTGGCGAATGCTTCTTCGATACCCGACGGATCGTTAATTGATAAATACACACCACGCGGTTTACGGTATTCATGACTATACCTTTGAATTGCTACACCGACTGTTGGTGTATATACAATTGGTAACATTTCACGTAAGTGATTTGTTAATATACGATAAAATAATACTTCATTTCGATCATGTAACGCTGTTAAATATACGTTCTTTAATAAATCATCCGGCTGAGAACAGAATTGTTCATATGCTCGGCGTGCTTGTTCTTCTAATGTTAAAACTGCTGGCGGTAATAACCCTTTTAAACCTAATTCTTCTCTCTCTTCTTGCGTGAAAGCGACCCCTTTATTTAAAAGTGGTGTCGATAATACTTCTACTCCTCTTAATGTCGTTTCTAATGAACCATTAGAAGCTACTGTAAACTTACTCATAACATCCCTACCTCTATTCATATATAGCATTTCTATATTGTAAACAAAAAAGAGGGGATTGTCCCCCCTCTTCTTTTAATTTTTCTTTAAAAGAGTTGCTCCTGCAATCCCTGGGTGCGTCATTTCGAATGGATCTAGAATTAACTCTAAGTCTTCTTGTGACAGTACACCGTTTTTCACACAAAGTTCTCGAACGGATTGACCTGTTGCAATTGCTTCTTTCGCAACGCGAGCTGCTGCTTCATAACCGATATGAGGGTTCACGGCTGTAATAATTCCTACACTCTTCTCAACATACTCTTTTAAGCGATCTTCATTCGCTTCAATTCCTTTTAAGCAATTATCTGTAAAGGCACGGAAACCGTTATTCATAATGCTAATAGATTGAAGTAAGTTGAAAACAAGTACTGGTTCCATAACGTTTAATTCTAACTGTCCTGCTTCTGAAGCAAGGCAAATTGTATGGTCGTTACCAATTACTTGGAACGCAATTTGATTAATTACTTCTGGCATAACAGGGTTTACTTTCCCTGGCATAATAGATGAACCTGGTTGACGAGCAGGCAACATAATTTCCGCTAAGCCAACACGTGGACCTGATGCCATTAAGCGAAGGTCATTCGCAATTTTAGACATATTCATCATACATACTTTCAGTGCTGCTGATACTTCTGTGTATGCATCCGTATTTTGCGTTGCATCTACTAAGTCTTCTGCACCAACAAGTGGCAGTTCACTAATTGTAGCTAAATGTTTTACAACTGCTTCAATATATTCTGGATCTGCATTTAAGCCTGTACCAACTGCAGTTGCTCCCATATTTACTTCATATAGATGTTGACGTGATTGCTTGATACGTTTCATATCACGTTCAAGTACGCGAGAATACGCTTTAAATTCTTGTCCAAGACGAATTGGCACAGCGTCTTGTAAATGTGTACGACCCATTTTAATAACATGATCGAACTGCTCTGCTTTTAATTCAAATACATCGTGCATATAACCCATCGTTTGTAATAAGCCTTCTAATGCATTTAATGTTGCAATATGAATCGCCGTTGGGAATGCATCGTTTGTTGATTGCGCCATGTTTACATGACTATTTGGACTAATATAATGATAGTCTCCCTTTTCCATTCCTAATAATTCAAGAGCACGATTGGCCATGACTTCATTTGCATTCATATTCATTGAAGTACCTGCTCCGCCTTGGATTGGATCTACGATGAAATGATCATGCCATTTTCCATCAAGAATTTCTTGAGCGGCTTCTGCGATCGCGCCGCCCTTGTTCAATTCCAATCTTCCTACATCTGTATTAGCAAGCGCTGCAGCCTTTTTTACAATTGCGAATGCTTTAATTAAGCCTTCATGGATTTTGTATCCTGTAATTGGGAAGTTTTCTACTGCACGCATTGTTTGTACGCCGTAGTATGCATAGTTTGGCACTTCTTTTTCACCTAAAAAATCTTTTTCAATTCGAACACCATTTTTAACTTCAGTTAATGTTGCCATGATTATTCACTCCTTAACGATTTCTTATGCTGCTTTTGTTTCTTTGACTGTTTCTACATATTGTTTTGCTTTCTCATTATCGAATTCGCCTTCCCACTTCGACATAACAATGGCCGCTAATGCATTTCCTAATACATTGACAGATGAGCGAATCATATCTAAAATGCGGTCAATTCCCGCAATTAACGCGATACCTTCTAGTGGTAACCCCATTGAACCTAACGTTGCTAATACAACAACGAACGATGCACCTGGAACTCCCGCCATACCTTTGGATGTTAACATGAGAACGAATAATAACGTTATTTGCTCCGTTAATGACATGTGCACACCGTACATTTGTGCAACAAACAATGCCGCTAACGCTTGATAAATAGCCGATCCAGTCAAGTTAAATGTATAACCTGTCGGAATTACGAAAGAGGCAACTGCCTTTGGACAACCGAACTCTTCCATTTTTCTCATTATATTAGGTAAAACAGCTTCTGAACTTGCTGTCGTAAACGAAAGAATCAGTTCTTCTTTTAAAATTTTCATTAATGTAAAAATGTTTACGCCAACCATTCGTGCATTAATACCTAATACAATCACAACGAATAGTATAACAGTTACGTATACAGCTAGCACTAGTTTTCCTAGCGGAAGTAATGTCGCTACACCAAATTTTGCAACCGTAACGGCAATTAATGCGAATACACCAAATGGTGCAAATTTCATCACTTGATTTGTAACCCAAAACATGGCTTCGAGTACGCCTTCAAAAAAGTTAAAGACAGGCTTTCCTTTTTCCCCAATTGCCGCAACTCCTAAGCCGAATAATACTGAGAAGAATATAATCGGTAATAGGTCACCTTGTGCAATCGATTCAAATACGTTTTTCGGTACAATGTGAACAATTGTCTCAGCAAAACCTTTCTTCTCGGTTGCATCTGCAGTTTGTTTATAAGAAGAAATATCACTTTGCTGTAAATTACTCATATCAACACCAGTACCTGGTTGGAATATATTCGCTGCAAGTAATCCCATTAAAATAGCAATTGTCGTAATAATTTCGAAATAAAGAATTGTCTTACCGCCCAGTTTCCCAAGCTTTTTCATATCTCCTACACCAGCTACTGCAACAATTAATGCTGAAATAACAATTGGTACTACAATCATCTTAATTAAGTGAATAAATATATCTCCAATTGGTGTGATATAAGAAATCGCCGTTTTATTGCCATAAAAGACTGCCCCTACTACAATCCCTAAAACAAGCGCTACAAAAATTTGTGTTGCCAATCCGAATTTTTTCATTTATGTTCATCCCCTTCATGCGAACGCTTTCAATTTGAATTTATAAAAGCTACTTACACATCTTATAAGCGAACCTACAAAATCATACAAAAACCTACAAGTTCGTCACAAAAAATTCAAATATTTTTCTTCTTTTTTTCATTGACACCATTTTGTTAAAAAACGATAAAATAAACTTGATAAGTAATCAGATTGTTTCGTATAATCAAAAAGATATATACTTAAAAAAAATCGAAATGAAAAGGAGTGGATGTTATGAGAAACTATACAAAGAAATTCGTCCTATCTTCTTCTTTTCTTTTTCATTTTCTTAAAAAGGAACAAAGGCATTCGCCTTTGTTCCTTTTTTATTGCGATCTATATAGGGGGAATAGTTATGAGACCATATAAACGTGTCTTAATTAAATTAAGCGGCGGTGCACTTGCCGATCAAACTGGAAATAGCTTTAACTCCAAACGATTAGAACATATCGCAAACGAAATTTTATCCATTGTTGATTTAGGTATCGAAGTATCCATCGTCATCGGTGGCGGTAACATTTTTAGAGGTCATCTAGCTGAAGAATGGGGAATTGATCGCGTAGAAGCTGATAATATCGGTACGTTAGGTACAATTATTAACAGCTTAATGCTTCGCGGTGTTTTAACAAGTAAAACAAATAGAGAAGTGCGCGTTATGACTTCCATTCCATTTAATGCAGTAGCTGAACCATACATTCGTTTGCGTGCAGTCCACCATTTAGATAACGGTTATATCGTTATCTTTGGAGGCGGAAACGGGCAACCGTTCGTGACGACAGATTATCCAAGCGTACAAAGAGCTATTGAAATGAATAGTGATGCCATATTAGTCGCAAAACAAGGTGTCGACGGCGTTTTTACAAGTGATCCAAAGCATAACAAATCAGCAAAAATGTACAGCAAACTAAACTATAATGATGTTGTTAGACAAAATATACAAGTCATGGATCAAGCAGCATTACTGCTTGCCCGAGACTACAATTTACCAGCACATGTCTTTAACTTTGATGAGCCTGGAGTGATGAAACGAATTTGTTTAGGGGAGCATGTAGGGACGTTGATTAATGATGATGCTTCATTGCTGGTGCATGAAAAATAATGATTTCCCACCAAAAAAGGGTGTCTTTTGTAGGCACCCTTTCCTAATTCATCATCACAAATAGAAGTCAACCAATCCCGCTACTTTCTCCTTACAACGCTCCCAAAAAGATAACTTTTCAAAAAACTCTTTCGTCATTTCTTTCGAATCATGAAAATCCTCTGTTAACGCCTTATTAACTTGTTCTACAATAGGACCACCATAAATATAAAAATTCATTTCATCATTTATATTGAAGCTACGCGAAGTAAAGTTTGTTGTACCTATAACAGTTAACTCATTATCAATCAGCATTAACTTTCCATGAAACATTCCTTTTTTATACCCATATACAGTAATCCCATTATTAACAGCCTGACGTATGTATGGATACGCCGCTTCTTTTATAAGAGGTAGATCTGGTTTATATGACCAAAGTATTTTTACTGTAACACCACGCTTTTGCGCCGCGATTAAAGCATTCATAGATTCTTTATTTTTCGCTATAAAATACGGCGTTGCAATTACAATTGAGTGCTGAGCTTGTTTTATGAGCTCTATATATTTCTCAGCAACGTAATGGCCATTGTAACTAGTCATAGTATGTAATGTATTCCCTTTGCTAGCCTTATTCGTACTTCTCTTTATCTCTTCTTTCGTATCTCGCTTCCAATCTAAAGCGAATTGCTCCTCTAAATCTTTTGCTCCTTCTCCTTTAAGCCGTACATGATAATCACGCCAATATCCAAATCGCTTATCTTTCCCCAAGTACTCATCTCCTATATTAAATCCGCCTGTATAGCCAATTTCTCCATCAATCGTCGTAATACGGCGATGATTACGATGATGTAGGGAATAAAACCCGAATGGTAATTCCTGTTTTCTACTATATGTAAAATGCACGCCACTTTCCTGTAATTCTTTTTTCACCTTTCTTTCAAATGATAAATCGTTAAGTAAATCGACAGATAAATATACGTTTACTCCTTCTCTCGCCTTCTCTTTTAATAAGTTTAAAAAAGTATGGCTACTTTTATCATCCGACAAAATGAAAAAGTACGTGTAAATAGATTGCTTCGCCTCTCTTATATCAGTAAATAACTGTTTATAAAATGACTTTCCTTCTACATATAATTGAAAATCACTATAATGAGGAGCGTACTCTGTCGGCATATTTTTCCCGACTTCCATTTTTCTTCCGAGCGTAACGTCAATATGCATCCAAATTAAAACAAAAACGAAAATAGTAATTACAATAGAAGTAACTCGCAATATTTTTTTAATCATTTTGATTTCCTTCCGCTCATTTTCTTTCCACCTTTCTATTTTGTCATTCAAATTTAGATTTCATGCTTCATACAAAAAAGGATGCGACTTAACGTCACACCCTTTTCATATTAAACAAAGTTTCTCGCATCATTATTTCTTCCAAACTTATAAATAGCAATTAAGAAGAATGCTACTGCAAAAGCAAATAAGATTAAAATATTTAAATACAAATCTGAAATTGGAATTCCTTGTTGTAGTTTTGATACTGTGTCTAATAGCCATCTCTGCGGAAGAAAATCAGCTACTTTTTGTACCGCTTTTGGCATAATGTCATAAGGAAAATAACATCCAGCCAGTAAACATGTTGGTACAATAATCATATTTTGCAGTGCATTTGCTGATGCTGAGTTTTTCGAAAAAGCGACAAGGACTAACGATATTCCAATCGCTATTAAAGCAAATAGCATGAGTACACCAATCATCACTATGAAAGGCATATTGATATTTATATGAAAAATATTCGTTAGGAATAAGATTGTAATCAGAATTTGTACTGTTAATAGCAGCATATTTACCCCGACATTAGATAATATGAATTTCTTCCCATCTATCGGCGTTGATAAGAGTCTAAAATACGTTCTATTTTCCTTTTCTTTTAAAATATAACCTGATAAGTTCGCTGCTGAAAATAGCATAAACATAATAAGGTAACCCATCGTTTGGTTTGTCATATCTTTATTTTTCGAAGTATCTTCTAGCGTCTCAGTTTTCATTTTAAATGAACCTTTTTGATATCCTGCGTACATAGTATCAAATGCACTTTGATCTGTTCCTGCTACTTTACTAATAGCTGCTACATTATCAATATAATTGTATAAATATGATTTTATAAATCCTGTTACTTGATCACCTTTAATCGATGAAATTTCAATATGATTTGGTTTCCCTTCTCGAACACTTTTTGAAAAACCAGAATCTAATGTAATAACTCCATCAAGTTTTTTGGAAGTGAGTTTATCTTCTACTTCAGATTCTTTAATTTTACTTACCTTTACATGATTTAATCCTTCTAAAAATTTCACCGTATCATTTGCTATAGATTGATTTTCTTTATTAATAACCCCGATATTTAACGTCCCTTGCCCCATATTCCCATACATCGAGAAGGAGATTAGTGTTCCAATTATCGGCAAACTAATAATAATGAATAACCCTTTTTTATTTTTCAAAAGTACAGATAACGTTTTTTGTATGAGCCATAAAATATCTTTCATACTATAGCCCCTCCCGTCTACGTAATGCAATAATTGCAATTAATAAAAAGAGTGCTGAAATGCCAAGGTTTAAACATATTACCGGTAGTGCTGCTCCTACATCATTTGCATAAATAATTTTCATAACAGCTGTGTTTGCCCACGTTAATGGTGATAAATTCGTAACGAAATTTTCTTCTATTACGAAATATGCACCACCAAAAATAGAGGATAATTGCACAATAACCATAATAATTGCTCTAGATGATTCCGGTGTTTTTGTAATATATCCAATTCCTAAACCGAAGCTAATTGCTAGAAAAATTTGTGTTAATAAAATAAGAAATATGATTCCAAGATGGTCGCCCCAATTCGCTTGAAAAACAAATTTACTAAATAACATGACGAGTAATATGCACAGAGCATTTGCTACTAGGCTACCAAGTACTTTTCCAATGAATATTTCAGCCTTACTTATAGGTGCAGCAATGAGACGATCTCCTGTTTTACGTATTCGTTCTCCTCGAATTAAAGAACTCGCTCCCATCGCAGCATATAGTGCAATCATCGTTGTCATTACAACCGCGTAGTAATCCATAGAACCTGGTTTTTTCGCAGCTTGTAAAGATGTTTCTTTTATATAATCATTATGATTTCCGCTTGAAAAAACTGTGCTCACCTTACTAGGATCTACTTTTGCAACTTCGGCCGCTACATTGTACTTATCAACAAATGTTGTAAGCATGCCTTCCACAATACTTCCCTCAACACTACTTTTGTCACTTCCATAAAATTTTGCACCATCTTTATTTAACTCTACATAAGCAGCATATTTATTTTGCTTCACTTCTTCTTTCCCATCTATACCTTCGGAAGCTTTTTTAAAATGAATACCCGATTTATCGACTTCTTTCGTAAATGCTTCGAACGATTGAGAAAATGTGCTACTCGCTTCATCTTTGTAGAGCACTTGTATATCTTTAATCGCTTGACTATCGCTATCAAATGCATTCGTTAACGCTGTTCCTAACACAAGCATAAGTACAACCGGAAATGCTAACATAAAAACTAAAGTTCTTACGTCTCTGAAATCTCTTTTAATATGCATAACTGCAATATTGAAGATGTTCAATTGATGAACCTCCCTTTACCTTTTCTTCATTTACCTTTTATTTATCTCGTAAGTTTCTTCCAGTCAACGTAAGGAATACTGTTTCTAAGTTCGGGGCCTGCTCCTCTACCGAACGAATTTCAATATCATGATTAATGAAGTGCTGAATAATTTTATTTAAATTGTTTACTCCTGCATCCGAGTTTACTTTAATTACGTTCTCTTCAATTTGAACAGCTTTCACACCGTTTATCTCTTTTAACTTTTTTACATCTAAATTTTCTACTGACTTCACTTCAACCCAAATATCTTTCGTATCAGTAATAATCGCTTTTAACTGTTCTTTCGTACCTTCTGCAATTACTTTACCGTGATCTACAATTGCTATTTTCGTACAAATCTCTTCTACTTCTTCCATGTAGTGGCTCGTGTAAATAATGGTACTTCCCATTTCATTTAATTTTCGAACAGACTGGAGAATATAGTTTCTTGACTGTGGATCAATTCCCACTGTCGGCTCATCCATAATAATTAACTTCGGTCTATGAGCGATCGCACAAGCGATATTCAATCTTCGTTTCATCCCGCCAGAAAAGTTTTTCGGATAACTTTTATGTTTATCACTAAGCCCCACAAACTGAAGCGCTTCCTCTACTCTTGCTTTTAGCTCTGCTCCTCTTAAACCGTACAATCCAGCAAAGAATTTCACATTTTCATAGGCAGTTAACTCTTCATAAATCGCAATATCTTGCGGAACGATACCGATATTCATCTTCGCAAATCGATTATGTTTTTTTATATTTTTTCCTAATATGCTAATTTCACCTTCATTACTTCTTAACAACCCAGCAATCATATTTATCGTTGTACTTTTACCAGCACCATTTGATCCTAAAAAGCCAAATATCTCTCCTTCTTTAATAGATAAAGACATATTATCTACCGCGATGAAATCACCAAATTTTTTCGTTAAATTTTTAATTTCTAATGTATTCATCATTTCACCCCTATTTCGGTTTCTCTGCTTTTAGTATAAACAAAAAAAATGAACCTGCTCAGTGCAGAAGTTCATTCTTTTCACATGAGATTATTCACTTTTTTCATATGAGATGGTTCATCTTCGTCCCATTCTCTTATATCGGCAACAACATCGTCACTGAAAAACCACTTGTTCCATCTACAATAATTTTCCCATTTACAGACGCTGTTCGCTCCTCCATCCCCATAATACCGAGACCTTTCTTAACAAGAGCTGCGCCTTTTCCGTTATCCTTCACTTGCACCTTAACCATCTTATTAAGTACATGAATATCTATAGAAATAACTGTCGCATCAGCATATTTCATCGCATTTGTTAGTGCCTCGGTAACATTTTCACCAATAATTTTCCACTGAATGGGAGAAATCATATCTAAGTTTCCCTTATATACGAAAGGAATGTTTACATCATGCTTACTAGCAAACTCCTCTATGAATAATTTCATACGGTGAATGCCAATTTGCTCAGTTGGTGGCTTCATATTTTTTAATGTAATGCGAATACTTTCAATTCCATCTTTTGAAATATGAATTGCATTTTGTAATAACTCCGCAGATTTTTCTTTATCTATCCCCATTAATCTCTTTGCAGCTTCCATTTGAATTAATGCACCTGTCATCGAGTGACCAATTTTATCATGAATTTCTTGTGATAACCGATTTCTCTCTTCTAGCTTAAATGTGTATTCTGATTGTCTTATGTACTCTTTATTTTCATGTAAGCTTTTCGTAAGTCGTTGCATATCTTTTCGCATCTTATCATTTTGCGATTCAAGCTTTACTACACGTGATATATATCGATCTGCCATAGTTAAAACGAGAAAAGAAAATGCAACAATTAATCCATAAGTCATTCGAATGCTTTCATCTGTAATTGTAATTGGAAGCATCATAATAACAAAGCGTGACCAATTCTTGTCTATGTAATGGAATGTAATTTCGTATAAATTCAAAGGTAAAAACAAAATAAAAAACGGATGAACCCTCCATGTTAATAACATAACTACACTAATTGAAATACAAATCAATATTTTTTTGTACGTATCTTTTTTTAATATAGAGATTAGCACGTTTACAGAAAGATATAAAAGCAAAGCAAATATAACCCATGGTAAGTTCGTAACATTTGAATGTATGTAACTGAACACAATATATATAAAGACAATTAATTTACTTACAGTTAACCAAAATTCCATATCATTAATCTACTTTCCCTGTTAAGTAGTAAATCGCAATTTGTGTGCGATGTTCAAGTCCCGTTTTCCCTAAAACTGATGTAATATAATTTGCGATTGTTCCTTCAGATATAAAAAGCTGTTTCGAAATTTCTTTATTTGAGAAACCTTTTGCAATTAATGCGATAATACTAAGCTCTCTTTCAGTAAAAAGACTTTTATCTATTTTACATTCTTCCTCTTTACTTTCCATTAAATTGGACTTAATTTTATCGAGAACTACATCTTGCATAACAGTTTGGCCATTATATACCCCTTTTATTGCATCACGAATACGCTCCGGATCGTTATTTTTTAATAAATACCCTTTCGCTCCGTTTTTTACTGCATCCAAAATATATTCATCATCATCAAACGTCGTTAAAATAAGCGGTTTTGTTTTCGTCTCTTCACAAATAAACTTCGTCGCCTCTACACCGTTCATATTTGGCATACGAACATCCAAAAGAGCAATATCAACTTCATGCTTTTTACAATATGCTACAGCTTCTTCTCCATCATTTACTGTATCTACCACTTCGAACTCTTCATATGTATTTAAAATAATTTTCATGCCTTCTCTAATAAAAGAATTATCGTCTGCTATTAATATTTTAATTTTCATGTTTGTTAGTATGGACCTTCCTCCTACTAACATTCACATCCTTTCTCCGTATAACATTTCCTACTTGCTCATTATATACTTCTGCTTACCATTTTTTCACACTTTTTTCATCTAGCTCTTCTGCAAAAAATATATTATTCTTTTTTTACAAAATGTGTAGGGTGACTTATCATTCTTTACGTCTATATAATAGAATGCGTCAAAAAGGAGGGAGAGACCCATTGAGGAAAAACAATTAATTGAAAAAGCACAACAAGGAAGCGAACATGCTTTTCGTATCCTCGTGCAAACATATCGTCATTATATTTTTCAAGTTATCTTTTCTATTGTAAGACATGAAGAAGATGCGAAAGATGTTACACAAGAAGTATTCGTAAAAATTCACGCCTCTCTCCCAAATTATCAATTTCGCGGATTAAAAACGTGGATGGCACGTATTGCCACCAATCACGCTATTGATTATAAGAGGAAGAAAGCTCGAGAAAGTGAAGAACTCTCCTTATGTAAAGAAAATGAGGAAAATATACAGTCCTCTCATAATATTGAGGCTTTATTATTGACGAAAGAGCAGAAATTACTCATTGCTCAAAAACTGAGAGAACTTCCTGAAAATTACCGTGACGTCGTTCTCGCACATTACTTACAAGAAAAAAGCTATCAAGAAATTGCTTTACAGGAAAACATTGAAGTAAAAACAGTCGAAATGAAACTGTATCGGGCAAGAAAATGGATTAAAAAACATTGGAAGGAGGAAGAGTTTCTATGATGCATTATTCAAAAGAAGATTGGCGCAATTATACATTAGATTTTATAGAAAGCAATGAACGTGAATCTATGGAAGAACATCTTTATGAATGTGATCATTGTTTAGCACTTTATATGGAAAGTATTGATGAACAACATGAAAACCTTCCAATGATAAATGATGATTCATTTACGAACGAAGTTATGACGCAAATTAATTTTGAAACACTACAGTCTAATGAAAATATAAAAACAACCTCACTAAAGCGCACGATCATTCACTACATAATTGCGACTGCGGCTACAATTATTTTTATGGTAAGTGGTTTATTTCAGTATATTTTTACAGCGACATCAAATTTAGAGAAATCTTCAAAACATAACGAGTCTTCTATCTCACAACAAATTGTAAACAAATCGGTAGACACATCGAAAAAGGACGGAGGTTCAAAGCATGAATAAAAATCCCTTTTTAGCACTTGTATTAGGGCTAATTCCTGGGCTTGGACATTTATATTTAAAGAAATTTGGACGGTTTATTTTATATAGCGGAGGGGCTGTATTTCTATTTATCTTTGCAGCATTTTGTACAATAGCATTAGGAGCCCGTGATATTGCTTTTCTTTCTCTATTTTTACTAGTCGTGTTATGGGCAATCAATTTATTAGATTTAGTTATCACTATTATTAATCAATCGAAAAAACAAGCTGCCGGAGAATTCATAGAATCCTCTAAAGAGAGCGAACGATTTTATATCATTCTCTTATCCATCATCCCTGGACTTGGCCATTTTCAATTAGGACTTATGCAACGCGGACTTACATTTTTAGTAGCTTGCACAGGAATCGGAAGTATGATCATTTTCGTTGCACTTTTAACATCGCAAGAAAGTTTTCTTATCTTCCTTATTACATTACCTGTTTTATGGATTTACAATTTCTTTGACGTTGTTCAGCAACTCCAGAAAAAAGAACGTGGCGAGCAATTAGATGATCGTACTATTTTCGAAGAGTTTGAAGAGCACCGCGAGCAAGGAAAGAAAAATAAAACATTTGCTTCTATTTTAGCGATGTTCCCCGGAGCAGGTCATATGTATTTAGGCTTACAACGCCGTGGTCTTCAGCTTATGGCAGCCTTTTTACTATCTATTTATTTACTCGACTTATTAAGACTTTCTGCGTTTTTATTTTTAGTGCCAATCATTTGGTTCTATAGCTTTTTTGATGCTTTACAGCAAACAGCAAAATACGGAAAAGAACGAGTACAAGACGAACCCATTATCGATTATTTTATAAATCATCAAAGATGGATTGGTATCGGATTAATTACACTCGGTGTTTATTATTTATTAGATCAAACAGTCCTTCCTATTTTGAATGATTATTTTGTAACTATATTTAATATTCATCTTAGTGAACTATATTATCGCTATTTCCAAACATCTATCGTTGCGCTCCTTTTAATTGGCGGCGGCTTTAAATTGTTACTTGGAAATAAAGAAAACAAAGGTGGGACAAGCGAATGAGGACTTGGCGTGTTGGAACATTCTCAATGGGGCTTTCTATTATATCGTTAGGATGCTTTTTACTATTTTCAGTCGTAAAAGGAATTCAAGTATTAGATACACTAACTGCATGGTGGCCAGTTTTACTTATCATACTTGGAGCTGAAGTTTTACTATACCTTGTATTTTCTAAGAAGGAACAATCATTTATTAAATATGATATTTTCAGCATTTTCTTTATCGGCGTTTTAGGAAGCGTCGGAATTGCTTTTTACTGTTTATTATCAACTGGATTACTAGAAGAATTTCGTCATTCTATTAACACAACGAGACAAACGAGTAATATTCCAGACGGACAATTTGATATACCTGAATCTATCAAAAAAATTGTAGTAGATGCAGGGCATCAGCCTCTAACGATAGAGGGAAATAATACAAATCAAATTCACCTTTTGGGAACTTATGAAATGACGACGAAAGCAAATGAAAAACTCAATTTAAAACAAGATGATTTCCTTTCAGTTCAAACGGCTGGAGAAACCATGTATATCAATTTAAAATCATTACCTGTTCAACATACGTTATTTAGTTCAGCACCACAAGTGAAACCAACGCTTGTTCTTCCACAAAATAAAAATGTGGAAATCCGTGCTTCAAATAACGAACTATCTCTTTATCCAGGTCAATTACAAAATAATTGGTTTGTACAAGAAAGCTCAAGAGTGTCTGTCCATCTTGCAAAAGAGAGTGATGTTTCTTTAACAGCAGTAACGAATCAAAAAGAAACACACGGAAGCACACCTTGGGAACAAGTAGAAGATTTAACAAAAAAAGAAAATACTTCTTCAGAAGAACATCCAGAATTAAACAACCAAGAACATTGGTATAAAAATTCAATTAAAACTGGAAATGGCACGCACAAGTTAAATATTGAGAAAACTTATAATTTAAATATGAGCGTTATTGAAAAATAAGAAAAACCTTCCGCAATTGCGGAAGGTTTTTCTTATATAATCGCTTTAATTCCTTCTAACACTAATCCAATCATAAATCCGCAAACCGCCCCGTTCACTCGGATCCACTGCAAATCTTTACCGACATTATTTTCAATCATTTCGATTAACGTTTTATCGTCTAACTTATCAAGGTTTTCTTGTACAAGCTTACCAATTTTCGAATGGTTCTTCTCAATAAGATTCACAACTTGTTTTTGTAACCAATCTTCTATTTTTTGAACTGTCTGTTCATCTTCTTTTATTTTATTCATTTGTTTTTGTAAAAATGGAATAACATATTGATTAGCAAATTCTTCATTATTTACAAAAGCAACTGCTCTTTGTTGTACTTGCTCTAGCATCTCTTTTATTTTGTCAGTAGCATTCCAATTCGCAATCCACTTTTCTTTCCAATTTTCTAATTCCTGTAATAAAGCTTCATTTTCTTTTACATTGATAATCTCTTGACGAATCTTCGCTAATATAAGTTGTCTTGTGCTATTATCAGCCTCTTGTAAGCTGTTAATATTACTAATGATAAACTTCTGCAAAATACCGCCAATTTTATCTTCATCTACAATATTCATAAATGATTTCAAAGTAAACTGCAAGAATCCATCTACTTTTATATTTTCCATCGCCTTCATACCTAAGCTACCGAGCTGGTAACGAGCTTCATCTTGCGCTGTCCAATCTTTTACCTTCACTAATATGTAATCAAGTGTCTTTTCATCATATTCTTGCACAACTAATTGATCAACAAGCACTTGTAAAATATTACTTGTATTAATTGTATGTAAATATGTTTTTAATTCTTTTTCAATAATAACAGCTAACTTTTCTGTATCTATTGTTACAATTGCTTTCTCTGCAATCGTTACAATCCCCTTTTTCACAGCATCAGACTGCATTTCTCTCTCAGCAATTTGCAGTACCATTTGTGCTAACTGCATCTCTTTTACTTTATTCGTAATACTTTCTTTCGTTAGCCATTCATTTTCTAACGTATGAATGAGCCCTTTCGTTACCCGTTTACGGTTTTTAGGTAACAAAGCTGTATGCGGAATTGGGATACCCATCGGATGACGGAATAAAGCAGTAACTGCAAACCAATCCGCAAGTCCCCCAACCAATCCAGCTTCAAATCCACCTTGTATAATCTCTCCAGCTACCGTTCCTTGAAAAGGGATAGAAGCCGCAAAGCCGACACCCATAACCCCAAGCGAAATACCCGCTATATATTTAGTCTGTAATGACATCGTATACACATCCTCTTATTATGTAAAATAAAGCTTTTTTGTTATATTTATTCAATATTAGTTATCCTTTATATATACTATAAAGAACTATTGTGAAAATAACAAAGATTTTTATGTACATGAAAAAATGAGGCTACAACTAGCCTCATTTTTCTTATATCGTTAATTCCAAACCTTTCCTATAATATTCATTCATTACATCTTTAGGAACCATGCTTCCACCCGTTCCCCACACAATATGAGTACCTTTTTTCACTTTCTCTGTTAACTGTTGCTTTTGTAAATACTCATCTTCTTTACACACTTTCACTGGCCCTATCATACCTGCTAGTGCAGAAGGCTCTAAATAAATATTCTCCGTATCAGCTAGTTCTTTTAACAATCTATATAACTCTTCATCGTTTACTGTATAATTTCCACTTAAAAATGGTTCCATCGTTTTCCCGACAAATCCAGACGGTCTTCCTACCGCAAGTCCATCCGCATCTGTTACATTATCAATTCCGATATCTTGAACGGCAATTTTGTCATGAAGGCCTGTCATTAAGCCGAGTAACATACATGGTGAGTGTGTTGGCTCTGCAAAGAAACAATGAACGTTGTCTTTATACAATAACTTTAAACCGAATGCTACTCCGCCAGGTCCTCCTCCTACTCCGCACGGAAGGTAAACAAATAAAGGGTGATCTTCATCTACTACAACCTCTAACTCTTCTAATTGCTTTTGTAATCGTGATGCTGCTACTGAGTATCCTAAAAATAGATCATGTGAGTTTTCATCGTCTACAAAATAACAGCTAGGATCCGCATCTGCCTGTCGTCTTCCTTCTTCTACTGCTTTGCTATAATCATCTTCATATTCAATAACGTTTACACCTTTACTTCTTAATAAACTTTTCTTCCATTCTTTTGCGTCTGCTGACATATGAACAGTTACATTAAAACCTAGATTCGCACTCATAATTCCTATGCTAAGTCCTAAATTCCCTGTAGAACCTACCGCAATTGAATACTTCGAGAAAAACTCTCTACATGTATCACTATCTAAAATGGAATAATCATCTTCTTCTGTTAACATTCCGTGCTGCAATGCTAGTTGCTCAGCATGTTTCAACACTTCATAAATGCCACCTCTAGCTTTAATTGATCCTGATATCGGGAGATGACTATCACATTTTAATAATAATTCTCCTAAAATAGTTTGCTTGTAATTTGTCTCTAAAGCTTCTTTCATAGAAGGTATTTTTACTAAAGGTGATTCGATTATGCCGTTAGTCCCTTTCGTTTCAGGAAAAACTTTCGCAATATATGGCGCAAAACGCTTTAATCTCTCTTCCGCATCTTTTACATTCTCTTCATTAAGTGGTGAATCTTTTATTGCCCTTTCATACTTTTCTATGTGTGGGTTTATCCAAAATACTTCTTTTGTTGCAATAAGTTTATTCACTAATGGGTATTCTGCTTGTAATGCCCCTATTTCTTTCATTTTGTTTCCTCCTTATATCCTTGTAGCTCACCATATAATAAATTATAATTAAATTAATTTTAATATAGTTTAACACAAATCGTTCACTTTAGTTAATTTTAATTTAATTTAATTAAATATAATTTAATAATCCTTGAGGAGATTTTCATTATGGAAAATATAGATATTGGTAAAAAAATTGAAAAACAAAGAAAAGAAAAAGGTTTAACTAGTAAAGAACTAGCAAAGATGGCCGATATTACACCATCTATGTTAAGTCAAATTGAGCGTGGGTCGGCTAACCCTTCTATTCAAACATTAAAAGTACTTGCTAAAGCTCTTGATGTTCCAACATTTAGCTTTTTACTTGAAGATACAAATACAGACGATTTAATTGTACGTTCCCATAAACGAAAGAAAATGATTATCGATAATTTATCATATGAAATGCTTTCACCTGATTTCACTGGAAATTTAGCAACAGCAATTATGACCGTCCCGCCTAATACAGCTTCATCAGAAAATGTGCTAGAACATAAAGGAGAAGAATTAGCATTTGTCTTAGATGGGAAAATCACATTATATTTAAACGAGGAAGAATACGTATTAGAAACTGGTGACAGTGTAAAGATACCTGCTTATTTAAAGCATAAATGGGTGAATCATTTTGAAAAAAACGCGATAGTTTTATTTTCTGTTACTCCGCCGATTTTTTAATGTATAAATAAAAACAGGATGGTTCTTATAAAATGCGGATTATCCTGTTTTTATTAAATAAGAAAGTGAAATTTTTGTTAAAAACTTAACAGTTGGACCCAATCCGAACAATCCTCCTAAAAACATATTTACAACTGAAACTATCCCTCCCATTGATGCTAACGTATCATGAGTCAGATTCATCCCACCACTACCAGAGGCACTTGTAATATTCACATAAAAATAAGAAATACGTAAAAATTAATTGATTTTTCAGAATTTTGTTGAAAAATATGGTAAAATCACTCTTATACTTCTTCTATTTTGTTATTATAGAAATAATTAAATTAGGATACTTTTATCGGATGGGGGAATATATAATGAGTGTGTTATTAAAAGGGCATGAACAGATTGTCAACGAATTAAACATTTTATATCAAGTAATGGTAGCGGAGCAATTAATTGAAGCGAAACAATTAAAAGAAAAAATAGAGAAACAGATTAATAAAATTGAAGCTGATCAAAATCTATCGCTTTACTACTCCCTACTAAACTTTAAATATAAGGTCCTAACCGATTGGACAAACATTAAGTATGATACTTTTAGTCAAATTGTTCGTTTAGACAATCCAATAACTGAAGACTTTATTACTTATTATTATCACTTTTTTAAAGCTGAACATGCTACCATTATTGGAAATTATGATGAAGCAAAAAAAGAATACGAAAAAGCTGAATCCCTTTTAAAACATGTACCAGGCGAACTAGAAGAAGCTGAATATAAATATAAATTTGCTATATTTAATCACCATACAAACAAACCACTTACAGCAATCAATTATGCAAATCAAGCTAAAGAGATTTTCTCAAAATATCCACGTTATGAAATTAAAATAGCTCTATGCGAAAACATTTTAGGCTCATGTTCTGTTTATTTAAAACAATTCGAACAAGCCGAAGAGAACTATAATTCAGCAATCAATATTTTACAAAAGCTGAAAGACGATACACTAATCTTAAAAGTTCGAAATAACTTAGGTTGGCTCTACTCTTCTCAAAATCTATCAACCCTTGCTATTAGACATCTTACAATAGTTACAAACAAATTACCTAAACACCTAAAAGCCAATTTTCTACAAGCCAAAGAACATTTTATTTTAAATGAAAAAGAACTTGCAAACCATTGGGTTCAAAAAGGCTTAGAAATTTGTAATGAATTAAATAATCAAGAATATAAACACCATTTCACTATCTTAAAAACACAACACACTGGTATTCTAGACGACTTAGAAAACGCAATCATTGCAGGCACTACATATTTTAACAGTAAAGAATTATACGATTATGCACAAGAATATTACGAATTATTAGCAGTAGAATTTCATAAAGTGAATAAAATAGAGAAATCTCAAAAATATTTTTTCAAAACTTACGAAGCAAAACAAAAATTATTAACTAAGGAGGCACTAAGATAATGAAAAAGATTAGTTTAGCTATTTTAACCTTTACATGCATACTTGCTTTTGGATTTAATAATTTTACTGAAAGTCAACAAGCAAAACAACTTCCAAAATGGGATACAGATAAACAAGAAACACATGCAGACCTATAGAAATCTAAAAACCCCTAATAAAGGGGTTTTTAGATTTCTACAATATAATGATTTAGCATATGATGAAGAAATATGCTTATAAAAGATAGCCATACACAGATACTCTCTGTACATGGCTATTTTTTATTTTTTCGACACTAACAAAATCCCTAAACTAATAATACAAAAGCTCATTATTTGCTGTGCTGATAGACCAAACAGAACCGAATTTTGTTCACTAACAAGCGAAATAATGATTTGAGCAAACCCCTCAATAATTAGAAAAACACTTATATTCTTTCCATTTCCAAGCCTTTCATTTTTCATCCATAAAAAGCCCATTATACAAAGAGCAAGGATGATCTCATATACGAAAATAGGGTGATATAAAAGTTTAGATTCATATATTTTTATTCCCCATGGTAGTGTCGTTTGTGCGCCTACTTCATGATGTAATAGAAAATAAAAGATAATACTCACACACAGACTAAAAGGCAATACATCAAGTAAAATACGAAGCGAAAATTGCTCCTTTTTACTTTTCCAAACAATGTATACACTCGCAATTACGCATCCTACTACAATATGTTGCATACTCCCAACAGCTAATATTGCTTGCACTGGCGCCCCAAAAGCCCATACAGGATTTAAAATTACTGGCGCAAACTTCCATACAAATACGATGATAAGAAAAGCATTTGTTACGGCATCCATCATTTTTTCATATGATACATTTTGATGCCTCATCTTTCGTTTCATCAACATAAATCCAAATAGACTTCCAATTATAAGAGATATGGGTTGTAACCTCACGATCCACTCCATCGTCACGAAATCTCCTTTTAATTCTCAATCAATTTCTTAAATTTCTTTTCTAATTGATCTGGTGGTAATACACCTCGTACATGATCTACTATGATTCCATCTTTATTAACAAAAAATGTCGTCGGTAAAGAGAATACTTTATAATCTAGTCCAGCTACTCCGTCCATATCTAGTAGAACAGGAAACTCAAACCCATAGCGATTAGCAAATGCGCTTGCTTCTTGTACTGGGTCACTAACAGTTGCATTCACCGCAAAAATTTCAACATCCTTTTTATATTTATCATACATATGAACTAAGTCAGGTGCCTCCATTTCACACGGCCCACACCATGATGCCCAAAAATTAATAATATACGGTTTTCCCTTGGCATCATTTAACGACTGCAACTTTCCGTCTAATCCTTTTAATGTGATGCCAGGTGCTTTAAAACCTACTTGTGGTAATACTTCTTTCTCTTGTAACTCTGCTTGCTTTGCTTTTCTTTCCTTTTCTTCTTTCTTTGAATTATAAAAGTTAACCCCCGCCCAAACGAGAGCACCTACTAGTATAATAGCAATTAGTTTCTTCACTTTTCTTCCTCCTCATTTTTAAAAGCCTGTAAATCCACCGAATAGACGAATAAAGAATGCTGTAATTTTCGTCATTTGATTTGTATACAATAAAATACCTGTTACAATCATCATTCCACCGCCAATTTTCATCATGACATTCGCATATGTAACAATCCATTTTACCTTCCCAATAAAGAATGCCATCACGAAAAATGGAACCGCAAACCCAAGAGTATACGCTGTAATATAAAGAAGTGCCCCTTCAGGATTCGTCGCGCCAAGCATGAGTACAGCTGAAAATATCGGTCCAACACATGGCGTCCAACCCGCTGCATATGTCATACCGACTAAAATCGAGCGAATATATCCAGTCGATTTACTTCTATACTGCACCTTTTTCTCTGCCATAAGCCACTTAGGCTGAAACAAGCCCGTCATAAATAGCCCCATTAAAACAATAAAAATCCCACCAATTTGTTGAATCAATTTTTGGTTAGATGAAAATGTTATTCCAATCCAGCTTACCGATAAACCTAACGCGTAAAATATAACCGAAAATCCGATCATAAAAAATATGGTATGTATAATCGCTGATTTTTGCATAATCCCACGATTTTCTTTTAAATCTTGGATAGACACACCTGTAATATAAGATAAATAAGATGGATATAACGGTAAAGAGCACGGTGATATAAATGACAATACTCCCGCCCCAGCCACAAGCCAAATTGTTAAATCTGCTGCATTCATTTTATTCCCCCTAAAACACTACAATAAGTAGTGTTTATTCTTAAAAAAAAGAGGCTATATGCACTCTCCGACAATAAGTACAACCGACATACAGAATAAACCTACTGTTACATATACCGAATTCGTATGTAACGGAATAGTAAGCTTAACAACCTTTTCATTTAACACTTGCTCGATTCGTAAATTTATTGCTGTTTTTGCAAATGAAGCGGTAACACATCGATTTTCCATTGTCTTTATTTTAATTAATTTTAATAACGCGCTACCTAACTCAAATGAAGATTCCATTTTTTGCATCGCATATTTATCAGCAGCTAGCTCCTGATACGTATGATATCGCTGTAACAACCCTTTTAATATCGGGATGTACATCATTCCTTCTGCTAATAACGTAAAACAAAATAATTTTAGCGGATCCCAATTCTTTTGATGATATTCTTCATGGAAAATAATTGCATCAATTTCTTCATCTGAAAACGTCTGAAGCAAACCTTCCGACATGACAACTTTCGGACGGAATAATCCAATTGTAAATGCCGCAACTTCCGTAGTCGGCAATATATATATTTGTTTTCCTTTTCGGATGAAAGGGATAAGTACTTTTTGTAATTTTTTACTATAGAAAAATTGTCGCCAAATTCTTTTGCACACGATTAATATAGTAAGTAATAATAATCCAGCGATTATAATACGAATCAGCGATAATTCTTTCATATGTTTTTCTAACTGGAACAAGCAAAAATTTGAAAGAAAGAACATCTTATTTTGAAACAGAAATGGATATGTAACGTAATACACTAACATACTGAAAAAGAGGGTACTAACAATTACTGCTAACAATACGATTTTACGCATTTGCCATTTCATTTCATTAATCCTCTTTTTTTAACTGACTCAATTTGTCTTCTAACTTTTTTATTAAAGTCGGATCAGCCTGCTCTAACTCATCTAACATATGATTTACAACTAAATCTCCAAATTCCCCCATCAATTCCTGTGTCATTTTCTTCGTTTGCTTGGATAAGAATTCTTCTTTTGTTTGTACAGCACGATATATGCCACTTCTTTTTACAATCTGTTTTTCTAAGTGTAACTTCTCTACTAACCTGTTCATAACTGTCATAACAGTGTTAAAATTCACAGGCGATTCTTCACTTAATTTCTGCTGCACTTCTTTAATCGTAATACCTTTGTTAGACCAAACAATCTCCATAATTTTCGCTTCAAGCGGTCCAAAGAAATGATTTAACCCGTGCTCATTTAATTTATAGTTTTGAGTAAACATAGTATGACTCCTTTCACACTACGAATTGTAGTACAAATTAAATAAAAGGTCAAACACGAATGAGATACACTAAAATTCACTACTTATAAATACGTACGCCATTCCATTAATTATAAGCCTAACTTATCTCCAAATGTATCAAAAAGATACTGCTCTAATATTTGTACACTAAACTTCTCATTACGCCCAAGTGCAAATAATTCCCGATCTTTCGCTACGATAGTATCTAACGGAATAGCTACATTATCCACTATTTTTGTAATTTCAATTATATTACTTTTTACATTTACTTCTGTTTTAAATTCAACATTTTCTAACACTATATGTGAACGTCTTCCTGATGCAAAAAAAGTAAAATTAGGATTTTTAACAACGCCAATTTCAGTCTCTAACGCATATAAATAGTGAAAAATTACATCTCTGTGCCCATCTTTTATTATTTTTTCATCCTTCTCATCGTCTAAGTATTCTTTCAGCTTCGTTGTAAATTCAAATCGAAAATCCACTTTTTTCACGCTCCTTCTTTGTATTTCATATTAAATAAATATATTGAAATAATTTTACCATATTGTAATACAACTTCCTATTAAAAGTAAAAACTGTTTTGGAAAATCGCTATTATTTCCGATTTCCTTTTAAAATATAAATATAAATTCAATATGAATTAATACTTCATTATATCTATTTAAACATATTTTTTCCATTTTTTGAAACATTAGTATGAAATATTATATATCAATGAATGGTTTCTAATTCACTGATATATATAATCAGTGTTTTCTTTACTATTCCGATATACTTAAGCTACATTTTCTAATTATTGATTACATTACAGAAGGAATGTAACTCTCTTCTATCGAATTTTTATATAACAAAAATGATTAGGTGGTGCTTTACTATGAAATTAGCTGTCATTGGTGGCGGTGATTTACAAGATTCAAATCACTTGCCTATTAATGAACGCCTTATAGAATTAACAAATAAACAGTATCCAAAAGTATTGTTTATTCCAACGGCAAGTCATGATGATGAAAGCTATATAAAATTATTTTTAGACACGTTTGAAAAACAATTACATTGTGAAGTACAAATTTTACGTACTACAACAGATTCACCTTCTAAGTATGAAATAGACGAGATGATTCATTCAGCCGATTTAATTTATCTAGGTGGCGGGAATTATATTTATATGTTTACGCAATGGAAAGAACATAGACTCGATGAAAAATTATTATTGGCTCTGCAACAAGGAACACTTATTGCTGGTTATAGCGCTGGTGCTATGTGTTGGTTCACGTCTAGTATCCGATCAGATTATGAAGGTTCTGGTTATATAGAGAGTAACGGATGGGGGATTGTTAATAAAAGATTTTGTCCACATTATAATCAATTAAATAGAATGAACGCCTTCCATTCCTTTTTACAAAATCATCAAGGGAATATAGAAGGAATTGCACTGGAGGATAATTGCGCTTTATATATTACAGAGGAATCCTTTGAGATTATCGGTGAACCAGAAAAAGCGTGGGAGTTTTATATGAGTGATAAAACACTCATTAGACAACATTTTGATATAACTTTAAAAAGCTATTTGTAAACCTGCACCTACAAAAAAATGTCCCTAAGTCAAATAACTTAGAGACATTTTTTCTATTTAACTAACTAATCGTGTAATTCGTTTCTTTTGCCATGAAAGCTTATAATATGCATACTGTAGTATTAAGCTGACAATAAATGCTGCTGGATACCCGATCCAGATCCCTTCTATTCCAAGACTTGTATGGTAAGAAAGATAATATGCTACGGGTACTTCCACAAGCCAAATTGAAACAACTCCAATAACAGTTGGCCAAAGTACTGTACCACTCGCTCGCATTGTCGCACTAATAATTTGTGCATGACCGAAAATTAAATAACTCCATAACGTAATCATAACTAAGCTATGAGCAATTTCAATTGTAGTTTGACTCGTTAAAAATAGTGATAAAATGTCTCTTGAGAATAAGTAAATAAGAGCTATTAACACACCACCGATGACGTAGTTCATAATAATTCCGACCTTCACAACTTTCTGCAATCGATCAAATTGATTCGCCCCAATTGATTGTGCTGCAAAAATAGAAACTGTAATACCAAGGCTAACTGCTGGCATTTGTACATAACTTGCAACTTGATTCACAACTCCGTAAGCAGCTGTTGCATCCGAACCGTAACGATTTACAAACGCGATTACAGCAATTTCAGATAATGAAACTAATATCATATTAATACTCGCTGGAATACCGAGCCTTAGCAATAGCTTTAATAACTCCCCATCCATTCGAAGGTATTTTCTAACCGTGCTGTCTAGTTGTAATGGGTGATTTTTCTTCTTTAAATACAAAAGCATGACAATAAACGTAATAACTGTAGATATAACAGAGGCATAGGCTGCTCCATACACATCTAATTTCGGAGCTCCTAACCATCCAAAAATAAGAATTGGTAATAAGATCATATTTAGCGCTGTACTTACAATTAAAAAGTAAAATGGCGTTTTAGAATCTCCTGTACCTCTCATAAATGTTGTGTATGCGAAATATAAAAATAATACTGGCATCGATATAAATAAAATTCGTGCATAATGTACACTTATTTCAATAATATTTTCTGGCGTTCCCATTAGACGCATAATATCCATCGCAAAAATACTGCCTATTATCGCCAACACAACTCCAATAATAAAGGTAAATGTCAGCGTCGTACCAACGATAGCTTTTAAACGATCTTCGTTTTTAGCACCAAACGCCTGACCAATTAAAATAGAGCTTCCTGAACCGATACCAATTACAAATGAAACGAGCAAGAAAAATAATGGGAAGAATGCTGATATAGCCGCTAAATCATTAACTCCAAGCCATCTTCCTACTACTACCATACCAAATAATTGTCCAACTGATTGTAGTACATTACTTAATAATAATGGTACTAAAAACATCGACATCGATTTCCAAATCGGTTTACTCTCACTTTCCAACTTATGTGACTCCGCACCTTCTTTATTGTTATCTGCAGGTGGTTTCAAATTTCATTTCTCCTTTTATTAAAAATCAATTTTCAATATCTATCTCTTTGTATAGTTGTTATAATACTGTGCTTCTATTCACTTTCTTTTCGTATGATTATAACTTCACCCAATATTGACTTCCATCGGCTGTTCGATCTAAAAATCCATACTCGATTAAATATCTTCTTAAAGTTACGAAATCAGGGTATACATTTTCTATCACTGTATTTACTTCTTTTTCAGTATACTTTTTATTACTATCAAACTTCTTTACTAAATGACGTAATATAATTAATTTACGCTTTTGTTTTTTCGGAAATTTAGAAAGAGGTCCATCTAATCCTTCTGTAAAATGAGCTTTTAATACTTCATCATTTTCTTCTTCCGTAATATTGTATCGATCATCCACCATCGTTGCTGTTCTATGAATTGGTACAAATTTCGTTTGTACTTTTGATTTTTCTTCTGATAATTCCATTAGAGCTAAAAATACTTTTGCTTGCTTCATTTTCTCTCGCAGTGTAAATCGATGATTACGAATTGTTGATGTACTTCCGCCATCCAACTCTTTTACAATTTCTTTATCATTCAGTCCCATATGGAAAAACTGAACCATTTTCTTTTGTAAATCCGTTAAACCAGTAAATTTCTTATCCATATTTAACAAATAATCAAACATAGACGTATGCTCATTTTGAATATGCAATCGGACGAACTTCTCTGCTTCATACAAAACTTGATTATCTTGATAAATAACACCTTTAATAAATGTTTCACCACAAGCTAAGCAAATGTACTCCTCTTTTTCTCCATCAAACACATACCCTTTCTTTAATTCCTCTATTGACGCATCCCAAAACTTCTCTGAAATACCACTCATACTAAACACTCCTTCAAAATGTTTATTCAAAAACCAAACAAATCACTATAACGTTTATTACCACTTCACCATCTTATCATAACACAAACAAACATTTCAACATTTCGTTTACCCATTTTATAAACTTTTATAAAAACATCTACCGAAAGGGTTTAATACAACGAAAAGCGAATGTGTTTATAGAAATTCATTTTATATGATGTGGATTAGAACATGGATATTCTTCAAGACTCTTGGTTTACCGTTAAGCAAATTGCACAGAATACATATGCGATTAGTGAATATGGAACCGGTATTCATCCATTACAAAACTTCAGTATTCAATTTCAACTACAAAAAAGATGTTTCCGTATAAGAAAACACCTTTTACTTTTTATCCCACATTTAAGGGCAGTAAGACTCCCACATCAAAATTCAGCGGAAGCAAAGAAGTTAAATGAGGGCGGGCTGCCCTTAAAAGCCCGATTGGTGAGGGCTAATAATCAGTTGATTAAAGTTTCAATTTATATATTCTATTTACAGTCTCTACTAAAACCTTACTTGCTTGTACAAATGTATGCTTTCGATTTCTATCTTCAACAAATTTATTAGCACAACTACTCATAATCATCATACAACTAATTATGACTAACACTATCTTTCTATTCTTGTAAGTCACTTCATGTCACTCCACTATTACAAAACTTCTTTTGAATTTATCCTATCAAGAAATTTTACATGAATAATAAAACGTGTGAATATGCAATTCTGCATATTCACACGTTTTATCACAATGTTATGATTTAATTTAGTTAAAGAACAAGTATACCGAGGTGACTAACTTGAAATTTAAAGCGAAAAAAAATCCATTCCACGTCATTTTCATTACTTTATTTCTAATTATTTTTTTCGTTTCGTTATTCTTCCAAAATGAAAATTCTATTTTTTTCACTCTCATGATGCTATTAAATATCGTGAATCTTTCTTCATTCTATTTCTCTCACTACAACGTAACGGAATCATCTCTTGTTGTAAAACACGGTTTCATACTTCGTACTGAAATCCCATTTAAAGACATTCGCCATATTAAGTACTCTGGCAAAAAACTTCGTTCAAAAAAATGGACTAGGCAACAATTAGAAATTAATTATAATTTATTTGACTCAGTGACCACTTTCGTACCACAAGAAGAAGAAAAATTCATTTCACTCTTAAAAGAGAACTGCCCACAGATGAAAGTAATGAATACGCCTGCTAACAAATAATATATTTTGAAGCTTGCAGTATTGCAAGTAGATGAAACATAAAAATGAACATCAAAAAAGCCAAGATTCTATACTAAGAACCTTGGCTTTTTCTATTACTCTTTTGGAGCAATCATTTTCTTTGGATCTACAATTTCATCAAATTGCCCTTCTGTTAGTAGCCCAGATTGCAATGCTGCTTCTTTTAAAGTTAATCCCTCTTTATGAGCATACTTCGCAATTTTCGCTGCATTTTCATATCCGATATGTGGGTTTAGCGCTGTTACAAGCATTAGTGAACGATTCACATTTTCATTAATTACTTCTTCATCTGCTTCAATACCAACTGCACAATTGTCATTAAACGAAACAATTGCATCCGCTAATAAGTGAGCTGATTGTAAGAAGTTATAAGCAATAACAGGTTTAAATACGTTTAACTCAAAGTTACCTTGGCTCGCAGCAAATCCGATTGTTGCATCATTCCCCATCACTTGCGCTACAACCATCGTTAATGCTTCACTTTGCGTTGGATTTACTTTACCTGGCATAATAGAGCTTCCTGGTTCATTGGCTGGAATAATAATTTCTCCAAGACCACTACGTGGACCACTTGCAAGCCAACGTACATCGTTAGCGATCTTCATTAGATCTGCAGCTAATGCTTTTAATGCACCGTGAGTATATACAACTTCATCATGGCTCGTTAATGCATGGAACTTATTTGGTGCAGAAACAAATTGTTTACCTGTAAATTGACTAATTTCCTCTGATACCATCTCACCAAATTTAGGATGAGCATTAATACCTGTTCCAACCGCAGTTCCACCAATTGCTAACTCTTTCATATATGTATTGCTCTCTGCAATCATACGCTCTGTTTTTTCAAGCATACGGTGCCATCCGCTAATTTCTTGCCCTAAAGTTAACGGTGTTGCATCTTGTAAATGTGTACGACCAATTTTTATAATATGTTCAAATGCAGTTACTTTTTCTGCTAAAGTTCCTTTTAATTTCCTGATTGCTGGTAATACGTGATTTTCTACTGCGATTACACAAGCTACATGGAGCGCCGTTGGAAATGTATCATTTGAACTTTGTGACATGTTCACATCATCATTTGGATGAATATGTACGTCAGATCCATTCTCTTTCAAAATTTGATTCCCACGATTTGCAATTACTTCATTCACATTCATGTTTGACTGTGTACCACTACCTGTTTGCCATACGACAAGCGGAAAATGTTCATTCCATTTCCCTGCAATCACTTCATCAGCAGCTTCTACAATTGCTTCTGCTTTTTCTTCTGATAACTTTCCTAATTTTTGATTGCTAAGCGCTGCACTCTTCTTTAAAATTGCAAATGCTTTTACAATTTCAAGCGGCATTTGCTCTGTTCCAATTGGAAAGTTTTCTTTACTACGTTGTGTTTGTGCTGCCCATAATTTATCAGCTGGAACTTTTATTTCTCCTAATGTATCTCTTTCAATTCTGTACTCCATGTTTTCATCCCCTTGAAAATATAATACCTACATCTCTTATAATAACAGACTTTTTCTTAAATGATAAGAATTCTCACTCTTATATATAGATATTTTATATTTATTTTAAAAAATTCCTCTTGACCTAAACTTAAGTTTAGGCTGTATCCTTTCCATTGTAACCTACTATAACACTACTGGAGGAATTCAATATGAAAAAATATGCTTTTATAACAGGTGCGAATAAAGGAATTGGATATGAACTTGTTCGTCAATTAGCAGAAAAAAATTATCACGTATTTTTAGGTGCTCGTAATGAACAACTTGGACAACAAGCCGTAGACTCTTTAAATGTTTCAAACGTTTCCTATATTCAAGTAGATATTTCAAATTCACAATCCATTCAAGAAGCAACAAAGAAAATTCACGAAACGACTGACCATTTACATTTATTAATTAATAACGCAGGCATTGCATTAGACTTCAATACGCTACCTAGTGAATTAAATATTGAAACTTTACGCCAAGGATTTGAAGTTAACTTTTTTGGAACTTTCCAAATGATACAAGCCTTTTTACCATTATTAAAGAATTCAAGCAACAGTAAAATACTAAATGTAACAACTGACATGGCCTCACTAACAATGTTTGCTAATGGTGAAACACATCCAATCAATACACTAGGATATAATTCTTCCAAAACTGCTATTAATGCTTTAACATTAGCTTTTAGTAAAGAATTTGCTACTAACGGTCCAGAAGTATTTGGGATAACTCCTGGTTTTACAACTACTGATCTTAATGGAAATTCCCCTGGTGGCCATACAACTATTGAAAGTGCTAAAATTATTATTAAATATGCATTAAGTGAAACAAACTATAATGGTAAAATACTAAATAAAAATGGCATTATACCTTGGTAACAAAAGGATGAATGATATGTATTATACAATTGGGCAAGTCGCCAAAATGCAACACTTAACTATTTCTCAAATACGTTATTATGATAAACAAGGACTGTTCCCTTTTCTGCAAAGAAATGAAAAAGGAGATCGAGCTTTTGATGAAGAAGCACTCAAATACTTAGAAATGATTTTGTGTTTAAAAAACACTGGTATGCCTATTCAAAAAATAAAACAATTTATCGACTGGTCTATGGAAGGAGAATCTACCATCTTTCAACGGTTGGAATTAATGAAACAACAAGAGACCAATGTCTTACAGCTCATCCAAGACACTGAAAAAAACTTAAAAAAGATACAACAAAAAATTGCTAAATATGAGAATGAAGTAACTTCAGCAGATGCTATTACAAAATAAAAAATCACCTTCTACATATTGTAGAAGGTGATTTTTATTTTATGATGCTTGCTTTCCTTTATCTGCATCATCTACATACCAGATGAATTTGCCTGTATATCCGTAAATAACTGCTAAAATTAACGATACGAAGCTTAACCACATAAACGGAACGTATGAGAACGTTGCTACACCTAAAATACCCGCCATAAAAATACCATTATCAGACCATGGAACCATACCTGAAGTTAACGTTCCACCTACTTCTGAGTTACGCGCTAATACACGACGGTCTATTTTTAATTTATCATAGCTATCTTCCATAATTTTTGGTGTTAAAATTAGTGATACATACATCGCACAACCAAATATATTAGCTAAGAATGCCACGATTAATGTAGACAATGTTACATTACCTGCAGAATTTAATTTCTTCTCAAATTTTGATACGATTACTTTTAAAACACCTAGTTTTTCAAGTAATCCACCAAATCCTAAACCGAAAATAATAACAGCTACTGAGCCAAGCATGCCGTTAATTCCACCACGGTTTAATAACTTGTCAACAAACTCAACACCAGATTGAATTGAGAATCCGTTATAAGCTGTTCCAATCGCCTCTCCAAAGTTCATCCCTTGGAAAAGAGTTGCCCAAATTGCACCAATTAAAGCTCCCATTGCAATTGTTGGCATAGACGGTTTCTTCATCGCTAATAGAACGATAACAATGACCGCTGGAATAAGCATCCATATTTTAATATCAAATTGCTTTAATAAAGCTTCTTTTAAAAATTCTACTCGATTCAAATCTACATTATCGCCGCCATACATCCAACCAGCTACAGTAAACATAATACTAGTAATAATATAAGCTGGAACATCTAATACGAGCATAGCTCGAACGTGAGCAATAACATCTACTTTCGCCATAGAAGCTGCAAGAACTGTGCTATCAGAAAGTGGTGATAATTTGTCGCCGAAATAAGCTCCTGAAAGAACTGCACCAGCAACAAGCGGAAGTGGTAAACCAAGTCCTTCACCAATCGCCATCATAGCAATACCTGCTGTTCCCACTGTTCCCCAAGACGTTCCTGTTGCGATAGAAGTTATAGAACAAATAATTAATGTTGCTAATAGGAATATGCTAGGGTGAATAAATTCTAATCCATAATAGATTAATGTTGGTACTACCCCACCAGCAATCCACGTTCCAATTAAAGCACCTACTGCAACTAAAATCAGTATTGCTTCTAATCCGTTAGAAATCCCTTTCGTAATTGCATCTTGCAATTCTTGATAACGAAATCCTAATCTTAATCCAAGCGCAATTACTAAAAACCATGAAATAAATAGCGCTAATTGAATTGGGAGATCAAAAATCGTTTGGAAGGAAAAGACAACAGCAAGAAATAGTAATAAAAGAACTATGATTTCTAGCATCGATGGTAATCTTACACTTTTCATTTTTTTCTCTCCTTACAAGTCGATAACATGACGTATGTCGTCTTACATGTATGTAATATACAATTAGCGAAGACAAAACAAAATTTTCATATTATTTCGATTTATTTTTCCAGTATAATATATTCACAACCCTTTCTATTGTAAAAGTAGATTACGTTTTTCGCAATGAAAAATATAAAAAATGTTGTATTTTTATTTATCCCGATATTTTCGGCCAATAAGACCTCCGCCTTAAAATTCAGTAAGCGCAAAGCACTTAGATAAGAAATTAACTACTGTAAAATTCCAAATTGATATGAACGTATTAAAGCTTCACTTTATTTACAAAGAACAATCCCATACTAACTTTTTTAATATTTGCTGCAACAAAACTTTTTACAACTATCTTCACTTTTTAATTAACACCATTATTTTCTACACAAAAAATAGGGCACACATCATTAAAATGATGCATGCCCTATCTTTATTTATACATATTTTGTATTCCTTCTTTATTTTTAAGTATTTCCTCAAACTTATCACTACACCCCTTCGGAAATAACACTCCCAGTCCATATGAATGTGCAAATTGAAAATGAGGGTACTTCGCTTTTACCTCATCCCAAAACTTATATACGCCGAAATCACCACTTCTAACTTCAATATCATGAAATAATACAATACCGTTTTTCGCGACTTTCGGTAGCCAAGTGTTATAATCGTGAGAAACAGCTTCATACGTATGATAGCCATCAATATGCAAAAGATTTATCGTTTCATCTTGAAACCGGTCTACAGCATCATCAAAAGTAGATCGAATTAAATTTCCTATATTAAGGTAGTTATCACTCACTACTTTTTCTACTATTTGAAAAACCCCTTCTCCATATGGACCTGTATGCCCATCTCCAGCCCAAGTATCTACTGCAAAGCATTTAGTCGATAACCCTCCATCTTTTACTCCCTGACAAAAACTGAAGAAAGAAGCACCTAGATGTGTACCTAACTCAACTAAAGTTTCTGGTTTTTCAAATCGTACTAAGTCATATGCAAAATCTAAATGTCCACTCCACGCAGATTGTGACCGAATAATAGGACTAAATGTTTCAAATTCAAATGATGGTTTATGAGTAACCCAGTTCATCGCATAACTCCTTCTGCACATATTTTTAACAAACCAAATTACTCTTATCTTTATTTTTTTATCGCCTTGATTATGATTCTATTTCATGAAAATATGAAGAATTTATTCTTTTCTATTGCGGTAAAGCATCATATACATATGGGTCAGTTGGCTTATTAATTTTCTCGATTTTGTTTACTTTTACAAGTGGAAAGACTGTTCCTTTATATGTCGTTTCATCTAATAATCCTGTTATTTTCACCCATGTTTCTTCTGATATTTTTTCAACATTTTTCCCGGTAACAATCATCCCCCAGACTGATGCATCCGCAATACAACAAGTTATGCCATATCGAGCCACTACTGCTTTATTACCCGTCACATCCTTATCATTATATATAAACCCTGAGAATATAATTTCTTTCCCTTTAAACCCTTTTACATCTTGACCAATTATACTCATTGTTTGAACATAATCCTTATCCTCTACTTGTAGTTTATGCTGTCCTAACATACTTTTTACTACTTGCTCTTCCGTTTCATAAGTCGTTGATAAATTTGATGTTTCATCTGGATCATCGAATACCTCTCGCCCATCAAAATCATCCTGTTTCCCCTCTTTTTCGTTCCCTTCCATACTTCTCGCCTGTACACTTTGATTCATACCCCTTTTTCCTGCTAAACTTCCATCAATTGTTACATTTCCAAATAGAAAAGCACTAATAATCGGAACAACAAATAAAACATATACAAAGAAACTTTTCATCCCTGATTTTAATGCTGTATGATGCTTACAACAATTACAATCATCCTCTTTTTCTCTCCCATCTCTCCAAACTTGTAAAGAACCAAGAAGTAAAATCACTACAAAAGCTATATACGTAAATTTAATCATTTTTGGAGCGATAAAATTATAAATATTCCCTGTTACAAGTAGTTTAAATAAGAGCATTGCTAAACCAATTAAAATAATACCACGAATATAGCGATGATATGCCTTCTGCTCCTCTTTCTCCATTCTTTCTCACCTCCTATAACATTATAATTTGCAGGATGGTATACACAGATACAATGACAATTCCCATTAAAAAGAATACAAATTTCTTTTGAAAATATGCAAATAGCATTAACGTATTTTTCATATCAAGCATCGGCCCAAACACAAGAAATGCGAGAAGTGCCTTTACTGAGAAAACATGTCCAAAAGATGCCGCTATAAAAGCATCGGCTGCAGAGCAAATTGATAAAACATAACCAAATCCCATCATAATAAAGGGGGCAATTACTTCGTTATGTGCTACTGCATCCAGTACATTCCGATCAAAAAACGTTTGAAATACACTTGCTAAAAAAGCACCAATCAATAAATACTTACCAGTATCAAAAAACTCATCTACAGTGTGATTCATAACATCTTTCCAACTCTTTTTTTTGCTTGTTTGAACTGAAACCTCTACGTCTTTTAAAACATTTCTTTCGCGATAGCAATAATACACAATTAGACCTATGAATAGAGCAACTAAAATTGTTATCCCAAAGCGTGCATATACAACATAATCATTTTTTTGAAACGCATATACAGTAGATAAAAAAACGACTGGATTCATAATGGGTGCACTCAGTAAAATAACAATGCCTACATGAAGTGGTAACCCCTTTTGAATGAGCCTTCTTACAATTGGTATAATGACACATTCACACATTGGAAAAAGAACTCCCACAAATACTGCTGGAATCATTGCAACAATCGGAGATTTCGGCATTACTTTTTGAATCATATCTTCCGTCACAAACACTTGAATAAATGAAGAAACAATTACCCCTAATAAAATAAAGGGTATTGCTTCAAAAATGATACTTAAAAATACTGTATTCACATTCAACCATTCCTGTGGTATATTTTTGTGCAAATTTGCTAGACTTGTAAAATCTACAAAAAATAATAAAAAGAGAAACATAGCGATAAGAGCTATGCCTACTAATTCTTTTGAAACTCTATTAAAGACCAAGCTTCTCGCCTCCATTTTATTTATATGTAAACATGTGCTTGTCCAAATGCTTCATACTACAGCACAAATTTTATAGTCTATTTCTATTCTCAAATCGTAATCATTATGATTTATTATTGATTTTTCTTTTTCCATCGTTTAATATAAAACGTAATCATTACGATTTAAGGGGAGATCATTTCATGAAAAAAGTACCTATCACTGTATTAAGTGGGTTTTTAGGATCTGGAAAAACTACCTTACTACATCACATTTTGACTAATAAGAACAACTTAAAAGTAGCTGTTATCGTTAATGATATGAGCGAAGTAAACATTGATGCATCTCTTATAAAAAAGGGTGGTTTTTCACGTACGGAAGAGAAATTAGTAGAAATTCAAAATGGTTGCATCTGCTGTACACTACGAGAAGATTTAATGATAGAAGTGGATCGTCTTGTTGAAAATGGTGATATTGACTATATTATTATTGAATCTTCTGGTATAAGTGAGCCTATTCCAGTTGCTCAAACGTTTACTTATACAGACGAAGTTCTTAACATTGATTTAACGAGAAATTGTCGCCTCGATACGATGGTTACAGTTGTAGATGCAAATAGGTTTTGGGATGATTTTGCAGATGGAGAAAGTTTATTAGACCGAAAACAAGCAATCGATGAGAATGATACCCGGGAAGTTATTGATTTATTAATAGATCAAATTGAGTTTGCAAACGTAATTATTCTTAATAAAATAGATTTGCTAGAAAAAGAAGATGTGATAGAGCTTCATCATTTACTAAAAAAATTAAATCCTAATGCAAAAGTTCTTAAATCTTCGTTTAGCAAAGTACCATTACAAGAAATTTTAAACACAAATCTATTTAATTATGAAGAAGCCAGTCAATCGGCCGGCTGGATACAAGAATTAAATAGTGAACATCATACACCGGAAACGGAAGAATACGGTATCAATTCCTTTGTTTACCGTCGCAAATATCCTTTCCATCCCGAGCGCCTTATGAATTGGCTAGAAAAATGGCCTTTAGATGTTGTAAGAGCGAAAGGATTCTTCTGGCTCGCATCTCGTAATAATATGATAGGGCTTCTATCTCAAGCAGGTTCCTCTATTACAATTCAAGGAGCCGGTGAATGGATAGCCGCATTACCTGAAACTGAAAGAAATCAAATGATTGCAGAAGAACCAGAAGTATTAAAAAACTGGGACGAGCGATATGGAGATCGAATAACTGAGCTCGTATTTATCGGTATTGATATGAATCGTTCTGTGATTGAACAATCATTAGATGATTGTCTATTAACAGAAAAGGAAATGGAACAAAAGTGGAATACATTTATTGATCCTATTCCGGCTTTTACTTATACTTCATAATAATTAATAAAAGGCTTCAGTAGAATGAAGCCTTTTTATTTTATAGCACTCTTATTTAATAGGTTTGCTTTAATTATAAATACAACTGTACCTAAAACAATTAATATAGTATATATGTTACCAACTACATCACCTATTTTTTCTAAGCCAAGCGGTAATATTATAGTAGCAACTCCGACTATATAAGAAAATGCTCCTGAAAGCTTCACTAATTTATTTTTATCTCCAACAAACGTTTCTTCTTGATATCCTGCTAACAAAAACAACCTCTAAAGAACAGCACCCTATTATTCAAGCGCTACAAAAACAAGATGAAAAACAAATGGAACAAATGATGTCTCAAAACTGGCTCCGTCCCATGAAAGAAATATAAAAAATGATTTCTATGAAATAATAAAGCTGGCTACACAAAAGTGTAACCAGCTCCTTATTTACTAATCTATGTGCTATGCCTGAATATTTGCGTAATCCTCAATATCTTCATACTCTTTTTCTAATTCCTCTAAAGACAGCTCGTATAATTGTCGGTCACGAATTTTAAACACACCTGCTCCAATTAACTCATCAATTAAATGCCTCTTACGATTTTCAACAGCAAAACGGAGTTGACTACTCATCTTTAAAAAAACTCCTTTCCACGATCATTGAAAATGATAATCTTTATCAATTACCACTTTTGATTATAAAAGATGACTCTTTATAAGTAAAGTAATTTCATGAAATATTTACCTGACAAAGTATTTGTGGCCACATTATATATATGTATGCCGTGCGAAAAATGTTATGACACATTTTCTTATCCTTTTTCTTTCATACTTTGCAGGTTGTCTCACTATGATTAAATTCACCATCTATTTCTACTTGAATGGTGACATGTTCTACATGAAACTTCTCCTTTAATACATCCGTAGCCTCTTTTAATACATTTTGCGTTTCATCACCTTTAATAATCAAATGGCAAGTTAATACTTGAAAATCAGATGTGACAGACCATATGTGCAAATCATGAACTTCTTTTACAACCGTAATATTTAATAATGTACTTTTTACCTCTTCAACATTTATGTGCTGGGGTGCACCTTCCATTAATATATGGACGGTATCACGTGTTACACGCCATCCACTAATAATGACTAAAATAGACACAAGAATACTAGCAATCGCATCAGCAACCGTCCATCCGAAAAATTTAATACATAGCGCTGCAATAATCGCTCCGACTGATCCTAATAGATCGCCTAATACGTGGAGGAAAGCACTTCTTAAATTCAAGTTCCCCTTCACATCTCCGCCTCTCATTAATATCCAAGCTGATAAAATATTAATAAGCAGACCAAGTACAGCAATAATGAGCATCCCATTACTAGCAATCTCAACTGGTTCTTTAAAACGGCGGATTGCTTCAATAAAAATGTATACCGAAATGACAATAAGAACGACACCGTTACATAATGCTGCTAACATTTCGACTCGCTTATATCCATATGTTTTCGCAGTTGTTGCTGTTTTTTCTCCGAGCTTAAACGCAAGTAAACTTAAGGCTAAAGATACCGCATCACTTAACATATGCCCCGCGTCAGATAATAGTGCTAAGCTATTTGTTACAAATCCACCAACAACTTCTGCAATCATAAAACTTGTTGTTAGTAGGAAGGCAATTAGTAACGCCTTTTTATTTTTTGAATGACCATGATCATGCGAATGTCCCATACGAATACTCCTTTAAGTACAATATCTGTATGTTAGTATGAAACAAACTCCCCATCTTTATCCCGAATTGACTGATTGTAAACGCCCGCTTCCTCTGTATACACACTTCGCTTCTTTTTAAACAATCCCTTTTTCTCAAATAAAACAAGACTACTTCTTTTTTATTTTCATATTGTTTACTAATGAAAGAATTTTTAAGGAGGTTACTAAAATGAAACGTTTATTTCTCTGTATGGAACGTGAACTTGTTGTAGTGAAAGAACAATATGATGACTATGAAACGACTTACCACTTACAAAATATGCAACCTACCTGTATCGCTGTTGATCCATTTCAAAAAAACCGTGTATATTGCGGAACATTTGGACGAGGTCTATGGTTAAGTGACGATAGCGGGGATTCATGGAGACCAATTGGAGATTCTTATCGTTACTTTGATTTTCCTAAAGAAGATGGTATTTTGCACTCCTCTATCACTTCCATAACAATAAGCTCAAATGAACAAGTTAACGGATATGGTGTCGTTTATGTTGGCACAGAACCGAGCGCTTTATTCCGCTCTGAAAATGGTGGTGAAACGTGGACTGAACTTAAAAATATGAAATCATTATTATCTTCTTATACGTGGGCATTTCCGCCTAGACCTTTTACCCATCACGTACGCTGGATTACGGTTGATCCAAACAACCCTAATACAATACACGTTTCAATCGAAGCTGGTGCTGTTATTCAAAGTAATGATAAAGGGCATACATGGATCGATAAAAAATTCGGTGCCCCTATCGATGCTCATCAATTACTTATGCACCCTGAAGCACCAAATCGCCTTTATGCATCATGTGGTGACGGATTTATGGGCGGACCTGATCGTGCATATCTTGAAAGTTATAACAATGGAAACAGCTGGATCTCATGCAGTGAAGGACTTGAACATCATTATTTATACAGCATGGCTATCGATCCCGCTGATTGCAATACGATTCTCGTTTCAGCTGCACCGAGTGCTGATCTCGCTCATCACCATATTCCTTATGAATCTTATATTTATCGAAAAACGAAAGATACTCCTTTCCAGCAAGTACAACAAGGACTACCATCCGCAATCGGTACAGTCATTTCGATGTTTGCGACAAACAAGGCAGAACCACATACGTTTTACACGTTAAATAACAACGGCGTGTTTCAATCCAATGATAGCGGCGAATCGTGGGAACAACTAAACATTCCGTGGAAAGATGAGTATAAAACGCAGCATCCACATGCGTTACTCGTAACTAGTTTTTAGCGAAAAGAGAGACTGCCTAATGTTTTTAGGCCGTCTCTCTTCTATTTCTTTAAATCAATTACGATATCATCTAGAACAATATCTTTACTCTTCGCTTCTTTTTTCGGCACTTCAATTTTCTTCTCTTTTCCATTCACATACTCCACTCCACCATGATTTTCAGGTGTATGCACTCGCAAATTCACATGAGGCGTAACGATAAGCTTTGTAGCATTTTTATTCAATTTTTGGAATGTAGTACTCCAACTACTTTTATGTGGTTCTGCTACTGTACCCGTTCCGCCATTTCCTTCACCAGCGTATTGATTTCCTAAATCATCTTTTATTTCTAGCTCAACATCTGCACTATCCCATATGCGCCTTAATGCCTTAGATTCTTCCTGATTATAAAAAACGATAAATGACATAGGTGTTACTTCCATTTTGTCTATATTTACTTTTATACCTTCTTTTTCGGAAATCCCATTAACTTTTATATCCTTACTATCCATCGCCTTTAAAGTAAGAGCAAAATTCCAATTCCCTTTTATTGATTTTTTTTCTTCGTACATATTAATTGATTCCATATTCCATCTAACATTTGCAACGTCCATTCTTTTACTACCAAGATCACTTGTTGTAGTCATACCTACATATTTTTTATCTCCTACTTTCGTAGTTTTAGAACTTCCAGCCGCACCATTAGACATGCTTACTTGCGGGGAACCAAATATGCTCGGATGCTCTCCTAAATCTTTTTCACTTTCGATAGAATACGTTATCGTTACAGTTCTCCCATCAAACACAGCATCATTAATTGTAACCTTAACCCCATTACTCTCTCTCGTCATATTCAATTCAGTCGAAAACTCTTTATAATTTTCATGTAGCCCTGTTCTACCATTATCTAAAAATCGGAATATATCTCCTACTATAGGAAGACCTCCAGCATAGGTTGGAAAACCAATACCAAGTGTTGCAACTGATAATCCTACTAAAATAGATGCAGCAGCGACACCTTTTTTCCAACTTTTCATCTTTTTCTTCGTACGTATCGATTGTTTTACATTACGCTTCACTTTTTCTTTTTCAATTTCAGAAGCCTCAATTTCCTCTAGTTCTTTTTCATCTATATCAATATCATTTAATAGTTCATAAATGTCTTTCATATTGCACTACCTCCAAAACTAATTTTCGTAGCATTTTGTTGTAGTTTCTTTTTCCCCCGGTACACTCGATTATCAATTGCTGCCCGAGTTAATCCTAACTTGTCACCTATTTCCTCTGTCTTCATACCAAGTAAATATTTCATAATGAATACCTTTTGATCTAACGGTTCTAATTGATTAATGAGCTTCAATAATTCTTCCCTATCTTCCATAACGATTAATTCGTCTTCTGCTGATTTTTCTGTACTGATATGAAACTCATCTGAAATAATTTCTACTTTTTTAGTCGCTTTTCGGTAATAATCAATTGCTTTAAACTTTGCAATCGCTGCAATCCACTTTTTAAAATCACTCGGCTCTCCATGGAATTTATTTGCGTTATTCCAAATGGAAAGAAATATATCGTTTTTACATTCCTCTATGAGTCCATCATTTTGAATTGGAAGTAGAACTTTATGCGTGATCCCCTTTATGAGTGGTAAGTATGTATCGACAACAAATTCTAACGCGTCTTCTTTTTGCCGCTGTAATCTTTTTATAAAATTTTTCTCATTTGATTTCATGTAGCGATTCCCCTTATTGTTTTGTAAAAGCTTTTACACCCTATATAACGTCTGAAGAAATTTTTTCTCTCATCTTTTTTATTTTTTGTATGTAATGGAATACTTCCCCTTAGCCATTGTCTCACATGACTATGCGTTCAAAGAAAATTTTCTCAAGTCTACAATTTAATTCATGTAGTACACTATTTATATAGTCATTCTTTAATTTGATGTACATTTTATTTCATTAATATATTTTTAAAATTAGGAGATGAGATGTGTATGTGTGGAATTACAGGTTGGGTAAATTGGAATAAGGATCTCTCCAATGAACATGTTATTTTAGAAAAGATGGCAAATAGTATCCAGCATCGTGGTCCTGATGCTGAAGGATTTTGGTTTTCACCTCGCGCGGCCTTTGCACACCGACGTTTAATTGTTATTGATCCAGAAGGCGGGACGCAGCCGAAGACATTTCGTGCTGGTGATTATACGTATGCTCTTACTTATAATGGAGAAATTTATAATTTCCGTGAACTGAGAGAGCAACTTCAAAAATGTGGTCATACATTTGAAACTCATTCAGATACAGAAGTATTACTACATGCTTATTTAGAATGGAAAGAAGACTGCGTACGACATTTAAACGGAATTTTCGCTTTTGCATTATGGGATGAACAGAAGCAACAATTGTTTTTAGTACGAGATCATTTAGGTGTAAAACCGCTCTTTTTTACAGAAAGAAATGGCAGTATTATTTTCGGCTCTGAAATTAAAGCATTATTAGCGCATCCATCTGTCCCTGCTGAAATTGATGCGGATGGAATAAATGAAATATTTGGATTAGGCTTATTTCGCACTCCAGGATGTGGTGTGTTTAAGCATATTCAAGAAGTACGTGCTGGACATTCTATAACATTTACACGTCATAAAAAAGTAGTTACGAAGTATTGGAATTTAGAAAGTAAGATCCATACAGACTCTATAGAAGATACATCTTCGCATATTTTATCTATTTTACAAGACACAGTAAAAAGACAATTAATTGCCGATGTTCCTCTCGTTTGTATGTTATCAGGCGGATTAGACTCTAGCGGTATTACTGCACTTGCAGGTAAAGAATTTGCAGAGGAGCACGAAACACTTCACACGTATTCAATCGACTTTTTAAATAGCGCCAAAGATTTCGAGCTGACATTTGCTCGCACTGGCTTAGACGCTCCTTGGGTAAAACGTGTTTCCGAACATGTAGGGACATCGCATCATGACATTATTGTGAATGCTGAAGAATTAGCAAATCACTTATTCGTTCCCCTCCATGCGAAAGATTTGCCAAGTGCAGGCGAAATGGAAACTTCACTATATTTACTATTTTGCGAAATGAAAAAAGATGCAACCGTAGCTTTATCTGGTGAATCGGCTGATGAAGTATTCGGGGGATATCCTTGGTTTCATCAAGAAGAACTACTGTATGTAGATAAGTTTCCATGGTTAACAAACTGGAAAAACACATCTTCTCTATTATTAAACGAAGTAACAAAGCAATGTAATCCTGAACACTATATCAATAAAAGATTCCATGAAGCTGTTCATGAAGTACCTACTCTTGAAGGGGAAAGTAAAAAATCCGCGAAACAACGCCAAATGTTTTATTTATTTTTAACGAGATTCCTTCCTTTCTTACTTGACCGTAAAGATCGTATGAGTATGGCTGTTGGTTTTGAAGTTCGTGTACCGTTTTGCGATTATAGATTAGTTGAATATTTATGGAATGTTCCTTTCAACATAAAAAGTATTGATAATATTGAAAAAGGCATTTTACGTAGAGCACTACAACCAGCTTTACCTGACGATGTACGCAATAGAAGAAAAAGTGCTTATCCAACTTCACAAGATCCACACTACTTACAAACAATCCGTAATTTAACACTTGATATGTGTAGCAATAAAAACAATCCTATTTTCTCACTTATTAACCATTCCATCTTACTTTCAATTGCTAATCAAAGTAATAAAGAGATTAACAATTTTGAGGCAAGAAGTGCCATGGAGTATATGCTACAAGTAAATGAATGGTTGAAAACATATCATATTCATATTGCTTAACAAAAAAGAGTTCAAGGATAAAAACCTTGAACTCCTTTTATATTAATTAGCACATTGTTTATTATCAGTATCAATAGACCATCCAATAATCGTGGCACAATCTCTACCTTTCCACTGCAATACATTTGTTAATACGGGCTCAATCTGCAAGCAACTTCCGTCGTGTAATATTTCTACTAAAGATTGATCATCATCAAACCTTCGTTTGTCACACTCTAAAATACCATCTGTTGCCATTACAATGTGATTCATTCCTTTTTCTAATCCTCTTACACCTGACGTAAAGCAAGGTGTATTTGCTGCAAAAATATTTTTCCTACCAATATATTCGTAATTTTTCCGTTTATTTAATCGTCCTTTTCCATTTTTCGTTTTCTCAGAATGGAATAAATACGCGAAACAATCACCAACTGATAACCAATATAAAAATTCGCCTTTTCGTAAACAAATTAAGCAAGCGAGTTCCTCATCATCTTGATCACATTTTTTAATAAATAACTCATCTGTAAATAACGCTAATAAGTACATATGTGTATGATGAAAAGCTAAATGTATTGGATATGAGAATAACTCCTTTAGTTTTTCTTTTCTTGCCGAAATCGCTTCTATTATATAATCTATATTTTTTGTTTTGTGATGTGTATCAAAAATCATAACAAATTCAAATTGTAATTCAGGATCCCACCAAGCAAGCACCGCATCTCCTCGTTCATATGCATCACTCTCTTGATTCCCCCCATATACGCCGACTGAAAGAGGACCACATTTTTCAACATGTATTTCATCTACATACATCTGTTCATGACTAATCCATTTGAATGTATTCACAGCTATCATCCTCTCTCTTGCTAAATGTATACCTTTACACATAGATTACCTTATATTTCAATAAAAATAAACTTTTTCAACATTTTTTATCCAAATAAAAGGATTTTATTTCTAAAATAACGAATATATCTTACTATACGATATAAAAAGGGGATTTATTATTATGAACAACATTAATCAACATTGGGAGAGCATTTATTATCACTTACGATACGAATACGAGGACAACCTTTCCCACCAAGCAATTCGTATTTTACAAATCGTTTCTCGTGAGAAAGATATAACAATTGGAAAAGTCGCTACTGAGCTTAGTCTTTCTCATAACACAGCGTCTGAACACATAAAGCGCCTTATTCAAAAGGGCTTCATCGTTAAAGAGAGAAATAAACAAGATGAAAGAGTGGTAAACCTTACATTAACAATTGAAGGGATTGAAGTATTAGAAAAACATACTTTACTGGATAAAGAAAAGATAAAAATATTAGAATCACAGTTATCAAAAGAAGAACAACAATTAATTGAAAAAGCATTTTCGTTATTAGCGAAGGAGGCAAAATATGCATTTCCTCGTTAAAGTAATCGTTTCGGCACTTATTATCGGCGTTATCACTGAAGTTGCTAAACATTTCAGTACGATAGGTGGCTTTATTGCTGCCCTTCCACTCGTTAGTTTACTTAGTCTATTTTGGATTTCATTCGAAGGCGGGAATAAACAAGAATTAAGTCAATTTGCTTTAGGGGTATTATATGGATTCCCCGCATCAGCACTACTATTATTTATCGTCTATATTGGTTTAAAAAATTCATTTACACTTAGTACATCTGTCCTACTCGGTATAGGTGTTTGGTGTATCGTTTTTGCTTGTCAAAAATTATTTCAAGCTTAGGAGGAATTAACATTCATAAATTTGTAGAAATAATGGGGCAAAATATAGAAGTACATATAAAAGGAAGTGGTAAACAAACTGTAGTCATTCAAACCGGAATGAGTTGCTCATTTTATGATTGGTTTCCTATTATAGAAAAGCTTTCAGAGTACTTTACAGTCGTTTCATACCATCGCCCAGGTTACGGAAAAAGTGATGTAGGCCATCAGCCGCGTACAATAAGGCAAGTTACAAAAGAGCTACATATGTTACTAAACAAACTAGCTATTCAAGAGCCATTTATTCTAATCGGTCATTCCTACGGAGGATTATGTGCACAACATTTTGCGATGTTACATGAAGATAAGCTGCAAGCACTTATTTTAGTTGATTCTACTTCGATGAACTTACACCGTTTAGATGAACTTCATTTACCAATTTCTGATCAAACTGATTCTGATGATGTTTGGTTTCAAAAATATAATATGTATTCCAAAATGGATGTAGACACACTTTATAATGAACTAAAATCTATGCTCGCCAATCAATCAAAACAGCAAATTGAATTCTCTACCTCCGCCTCATTATATAAAGCGACAGCTTCTGAACTATCTGAGTGGAAAAACTGTGCTCTCTCACTAAAAGAGCTATGTAAAACATTAGAAATACCATTAATCGTTATCGGTAGAGATCCTCAATATTCTATTACTCAATTGACTAATGGTGGCATGCCAAAAGAGGAAGCAACACAACTTGAAGCAATGTGGCAAGAACTAATTCATGAACAATTACACCTCTCAACTAACAGCCACTATATTCTTGCCCAACATGCTAGTCACGGTATAGAAAATGATCGACCAGATATTATTATTGAAGCAATTCATTTCTTACAAATCAAAAAAGGAAGCAACTAAAGCTGCTTCCTTACTTATCTTCTATTCATAATCTTCTTCATCATCGATTTCTTCGTAATATGAACTACCATTACTTACATATATAGGGCCATTCGCAACATCAATACGTAGTACCCACGCCCATGGCACAGCTAAACGTTTATGTATCGCTCGCCAAAAGCTCATTGATTTTCTTTCGTACTCCTGGAACTCCTGAAGTAACTCTTTGTAGGAGGAACCGTCTAACTGAATATTTGCTTCTAACAAACGAGAATGAGCATAGTACTGTAACTCTAGTTCAGCAGCAATTTCCATTTCTTCTTCCGTTGCCATACCAATAATTGTTCCATCTTCTGGTGCAATTTCATATACGTTTTGAACTTCAATAAGCCCTTCTTTCTCTTTCTCAAACATGTAAACAGCCTCCTTTAACATATATTTTTTATGTTACAAAGTCATACTTCTACAATAACTTCTCTGTTTCCTCTTTTTTTGATAAACTTTTACAAAATATTTAACCGATGACCTGTTTTCTCTATTCTTTCAGCAGAAATGAAGCGATTTTTATCAAAATTTAATTTATACACATCAGGCATATGAAGTGTTTTCCAAAACTCAAAATCATATTTCGAATTAAAATAATTCATTAGTAATACCATAATATTCCCATGCGTACCTATTACAATGTTCTTACCTTCATATTGTTTTAATATATTTTGCATACATATTACAGCGCGCCTTTGTGCGACATCACTCGATTCTCCGCCTTCGTATGCAAAACTCCAATCTTTCCACACATTCTGCATAGCAACATTAAAATCTGCTACTGGCTCTGTACTCAATAATCTTTCACGCAAATCTTCTTCTGTTTGTATTAATAATTTATATGTATTCGCAATTCCTTGTACAGTTTGGATCGCTCTTTTGTACGGACTAGAAATAACAACATCAATATGTTTATCTTTTAATAAATGCGTTACATTCTCTGCATCACAGTGCCCTTTTTCAGATAAAGGTCGTTCCCTTTCTTCTTTTGTATATGTAGAGTGGGCATGGCGAACGAAATAGATTGTCGTCATTTATTCATCTCCCTTTTCCGTTTTTATCCAAATTCAATACATTACCATCAAATCCCTTTACCTTTATTATAAGTACTGTCAAATTTAAATGTTGATTTTCATATTAATAAAAGGGAAACACCTCATATGGTATTTCCCTCAATTAAAATAGACTACATCCAATTAAATACTTTATCAATTTTATTTCTATCGTATTCTAATATCCAATCATTATATGTATTATAAATATCCCTAATTGTATCAGGAGAGATAGCTAATACATCACAACCTCTATCATCATAAACGTGAAATATAGTATTCTTGTTAACATTTATAAAATACACCCTATGAAAAATACTCGGTTTTATTCCCATATCTTGATTACAAATTGCTTTTAACATAGGAATGTATGTAAAGTCAGAGATTTCACATTTCAAAGTATATCTATGTGTTTTATATGCTCCATCTTCATCTTCATCTTCATCTGGAAAAACATAAGGGATTGTATTTTTCTGTAACTTAAACAAATCGGACTTCTCTTTGACATACTTAGAAAAGATATTCAATTTCTGTTTGAAAGTTTCACCGTTTGCATGGTCATTTACATCCACTACAATATAAATATCATCTTTTGTTGAATGTAAAGACTGAAATAAAGTAATCGTCCTTTTATAAACGCCTTCTAAATATAGACAATTTTCATAAATGTTATTACAATCATAGTCCACACCTAATCTAAAACGAATACCAATATCCCAATTATAAAATAGAGGTGGTCTAAGTTCTAAATTCGGAAACGTTTCAAGCATATACTCATTCAACCTCATCTCAATACCTACCTTTAATAGCATGTTGTTTACATAATAAAATTATTTCATTATAATTTATTTCTAAACTCTTCATCTGTTATAGCATCTTGAATAAAATAATTTATATTATTTCTCAGCTTTTGATATACAACTTGATTTTCTATATCGTTAAACATAATGACAGCTTCTATCTTATTACCTTTCTTATCTGTACTATACAAACTTTTGGTCAATACGAATGCGGTAGATCCACCTTTTTGCCCCGCAAATTCTAACTTACTATTATCAACTGTGCCTTTGAAAATATTCTCGATTTCTTCTTGCATTAATTTAGGAAAATAATTTCTACTATTTATTTTTTCCATTATACTCATATAATCTTTAGCGTTTGCACCCACTAATCGATCTGACCAAATTCGCTGAAATTCCATATCTACTTTTAATGGAATATCCCGCTTTTTCCATTCTTCCTCATCTTTCATCCATTCCTGTATTTGTAACACATGTTTATTATATTCATCTTTTGACATGTTACGTAACGTTTTTAATGACTGATTTTCTGGCACATGAAGTTCTTTTTCTACGTATCCTCTCATATATAGTGCAGCCGTATAAGAAGTGAACTTATCATGACTAGTAAGCTCTAACTCTTTTATACTTTCATTTACTCTTTCTATTCCAAGCTTTTCTAACAAATATGTTGTATTTGCATTAGAACTATAATGAATCATTCCTTTAGCGACTTCTTCTAAAGCGATTTGTCCATTTTTCACTAATTCTCTCGCTTTGGCATCTTCTAACCAGTTAGGATGTGCTCCACCATCAGTATCTTTAACGTAATATTTTTCTAGCTCGTGCAATGAAATTTGTTCATCACGACTTATTTTTCCTTCTGAAACTTGCTTAGCAAATTCAACTGCTATTACGATTTTTGCCATACTTGCTAATGGCAATTTTTTATTTTCATTTATAGAAGTTAATACTTCTCCATTTCTTTTAATAAGTAATGAACATGTTTCATCTTCTTTATGTTCTTTTATGTACTTTAATACGTAATCAGGATCTTCTTTTGACAAATAGTAATTCATAATAACAAAGAAAGCTATAACAGCTACTATAATGACTCCTGCAATTATTCCTATAATCTTTAATATGTTCACAATATACCCCCTCTAACAAATTTCCTTCTATATCATAATTATACCGAACTAAATTACAAAATTATACAAAAACGAATAAATATTCCTACAAGCAAAGAATCATTTTTTTATTTCACACTGTATTGTATGGAAAATCTCATGAATATGTCTAACTTTCACACAACAAAAAAACATGCCTTCATTAGGAAAGCATGTTTTGTGATATCCTTCACATTGTTTCGTTAAAAAATTATCTTTTTATTTACCATGATGTAACATTAAATCACTAAGTTCTTCTTCAATGTGATTTAATTTCGCAACGCTTTCTTTCCATTTATGAATATAACGTGAAACCCCAACAAAAAACAAAACAATAATTGTGGAAAGAATAATACCATATACGATTGCTACAGTACTCATAGTTACACTTCCTTATAATTAGTAATGTGGTTATTAGTTATATTTTTATTATAAACCTTTTTCTTTTAAAATACTTCAATTTCAACTTTTTGTAACAAAATTGATTTTTCTAATATTTCATTCGTAAAAATGGCATATTTTTCACAAATTATACAAAACTTCACCATATGTACTATTACCATATGAGTTATATTATTAAATAGAATAAAGGGGATGATTACTATGACGACTTGGTTTATTGTAATGTTAGTTGTATTTGGGGCATTTAAAATTATCGTTTCTAGCCTTCCTAACACTGTTATTGAATCCATTATTAGCAAGTACGAAACACATCCAAAACTTGAAGAAGAGAATGTGACTATTACAATTCACGGAAATAACGTAGAAGGCGAACAGAAATCAAAAATTATTCATGATTTTAACGAAGGTTTATTTTTAGATCGCTATTATGCACCACCCCATAATGAAGGCACTCCTTTAATTATCAATGCAAAACGTGGTAAAAAAGATTTCACATTTTATATTTACAGTCATGAAGAGCATGTTGATGTTGTAAAACAATATAAAACGAAGGTAGTTGCTTATAGTTTACGCTCTAAAAATCTTCAAAATAGTGATATGTTCGTGTCAGCTGATTTAGCTTAATACTCATATATAAAAAGGAATCCATGGCATATGGATTCCTTTTTACTATTTACTGAAAAATAAGCTCTGTCTTCAAACTATCTTTCGGTAACAACCAGCCTTTTTTCTCTAAACTCGCCATTAATAATTCCCTTTGTTTTGTCGCAATACTTTCTTCATTTGTTTTAAATGACACTTCTATTACGAAGTCATCTTCTAATTTTCCGGTATTACTTAATGGCCAAATTTCAATATTTGCTTTTATGTTTTCAAACTCTCCTGTATATCGTTTCATTAATACAGGACCGTAAATACGGGAATTCTTTAACATCTCTTCTCCCCAATTTGTATACAACCATCTGTTCATTTTCCCTGGTAATTTTTCCATTAACATATTTTGAGCAGCTTGTTCATTTGGTAAATCAAGTATTCCATATCCTTTAGCACTGTAACTTTTCTTATTTGAAATGCTTAATGTTTTCTTCTCAAATCCCCAATCTATTTCCGCCTCATAACTATCCGTATTACTATCGAATCCTTCTTTTTTAGCTACTTCTAGTGCATCTTGAATTACACCATTTTGAATAGGATATCTTTTTTTATATGTTAGTTCAAAATCTTTACTAAATTCTTTCTTTCGAATTCTAGCAAACCAACCTTCATCACTTAAACTTTTATTTGCAGTATCTAAAAATTGTACTTGTATTCTTTCATATTTTGTACCAGCCTGGAAATGTTCTAGCACCTCTTGCTTCATCTCTTTGTTATAACCTAATACTTGTTCTGGCTTCAATAATAACTTTACTTCAAAACTAGGTTTCATTGGACTAGCAGCAAACCCTTCCTTAACGTTATAAAGAAAACAACAAAAGAAAATACTTACGAATACAAATACTTTTTTCATATACCTATCCCCTTTACATTTTAAATGACTTCTATACGTTCCATTGCAAGTGAATATACATTTTCATATCCTGCTGTACTTAGCTTTTGTTGTAATCGATCCGTATCCTCTTTCAAAGCATGCACTAGCACCGTATGTTCTGGTAATAATGTATTTAACATCTCTTTAACGTCTTTTATACTTTGGTGAACTTTATACGGAACTCGCTTCACCCTACATGTACTCCTTACATGTTCTTTCATAACTCTTTCTGCAAAACTCCCTTTCGCAATATGCCCAGTAAAAATAACGGAATTACGTTTTTCATTCCGAAGCTGTTCATAGCATAACTGTGCTCGTTTCGTTTGCATATTCGCATCACTCATTACAACTATTCCATAACTATTTTGCATACTAATGTCATTATCCATCACTATTATGTTTCTTTTTAAACTCTCCATAATCCATTTAAGTTCTTCATTATTTTTTATCCAATCTTTATATATGAACATCTCTTCAAATCCAGCCAAAATTTCTTTATCTACTATAAGCGGAAATTCTTTATATCGTTCATATAAATACAATACTATATCTTGCGCCCTACCAAGTTGTGGCAGCGGTAGCAATGCTATTCCTTTATTCTGCATAACTCGCTCAATTTCTGCACATAGATCATCTAATCTTTCATTTTGCGAAACATCATCTGTGTGGTAAGCGGCATCTACAATTGCAACTTTTATATTGTGGCCCAATTTCTCAGGTAAATTAGCTCGTAGTATATTAGACTCTGCTGAATAATCGCCGGAATAGAACACGTATGTATTACACAAATCAACTAAAAACCAAACAGCTCCTAATACATGCCCACTATATCCCCACTGAAACCGCAATGTAGGAGTAATTTGTATCCATTCATTTGGATTACTAATCTCATCAATACATACATAATTTAAATCTTTTATGTGTTGGTCGCTATAAGGTAAATTCCACCCTTGCATCACATTATAGTTTCTCCATTTTTCATAATATAACGGCAGTTGCTCCTTCGTATAACGAGTCGTCCAAATTTTTTTCTTATATCCATACTTCGCTAATAAAGGTAAACCCATCGTATGATCTTCATGAATATGTGATAAAAATACCGCATCTAAAAATGGAACAGCTTCTCTCTCTATTTTTGGATAACTATCCTCATAAGATCGATTAATACCACAATCAAATACTATTTTCGTCTCTTTATTTTTTACAAAATAGCAGGAGCGACCGTATTCTCCTGCCCCACCCCATACTTCTATCCTCATCATGCTACCCCTTTTCGCTTTTGCTCCATATGTTGTAGCAGTAATAAGCACATTGTTGTAAGTCCAACAGAAACAACGGCCATCGCCATGCCTATAGATACTTCACCCTGTTCAAATTGAGCAAAAATAAACGTTGCTGACGTTTCTACTGATGGAGGTAATACGAGAAGCGATGCTACTAACTCTCTTATCGAAATTGTAAATGTCATCGCCCATCCAGCAAGAATGCCTGGGATAATAAGAGGCAATATTATTTTTCTAAAAATATAAATATAATTTCCCGAAAAAACACTTCCTGCCTGCATGAGAGAATCATCAATTTGTCCGAGTGATGATTTTACATATTGCACCGTGTAAGGTAAAAACAGCACAACATACGTTACGATAACCATGACTGGTGTATTGTAAATTGACAGGGGCATATATGGTGAATTCCAAAATAGAATAAGACCTACAACCATAACGATTCCTGGTACCATATTGGGTAACATACCGCACATATCGAGCCATTTTTCAGAGTTTTTTTTCCCCTTTCGAATCATAAGTGCCAAAAAGACTCCAATCATTACCGCAATAATCGCTGTTACGAGTGAAAAAAGAAAACTATTCCATAAAGCCTCTAATCCCGGAGATCCCATTGTAAACAATGCCTCATAATGGCTTGTTGTAAAGTTATTTACATGTAAACCGCCGCCTCTTAATTTTGACAAAGAAGCAATCAGTATAGAAAAGTATGGAATTCCAATTGATACGATTAATAAACCAATTACATACATCCATGCTACAACGCGCGTAAATATAGACAAAGTATATCTTTTAGATTTCACACCTTTTCCACTAACCATTGCATATGAATACTTTCGATTCAATACATTTTGCATATACCAAATGAGCATACAAGCACTAAGTAATAAAGAAGATAATGCTGTTGCACTACTAAAATCAATTGGCCAACTCGAAATAAATTTATGGATTTCTGATGTTAACACGTGGAATCCTATTCTACGTCCGAATGTAGCCGGTGTTCCAAATTCAGCAATCGTCTTTACGAAAATGAGTAAAGCACCCATTACATAACTTGATACTAATAACGGCAATATTATTTTTCTTAAACGATAGAGAAAACTTCCGCCATGAACTGCTGCAGCTTCTTCTTTACTACTCCCAATCTGAAGTAACGTGTTTTTCAGCATGAAATAAAGGAATGGGAATAAATGCAGACTCATAATTAAGACCATACCTCCTAAACTAAAAAACGATGATGAAACTGTCTTTAGCATCGGAAAAAATTGTTCAAAATAGCCGTTAGGTTGCATGAACAAAATCCAGCCCATTGATCCAATATACGGCGGTGTCATAAATGGAATCATAAAAACAATATCTAACTTACTATACTTTCCTACATCTGTTTTCCTCATAATAAACGCCAATGGAAATGCAAATATTGTAGCTCCTATTACAACGAGTACACCTAGAAGCATCGAGTTTAGAAAAATCCCAGCTAATCCACCACTCTGCATCACTTCAAAAGGCTTTAAAAAGTTCCAGCTGCTATTTTCATATATACTAGAAAATAAAATGAGAAAAAGCGGAATGACGATTAACATCGCCACAAGTAATAACGCTACCGTCATTCCAACTTGTCTTACTGATATGAATCGATTTACCATGGAATCACCATCTTATTGAAATACTTTCTTAAATTGTTTTCCTATTTCATCTTGCTCTTTCTCAACTGTTTTCCAATCAATATTTAATACTGGAATCTCTTCTACATTCGGTCTATTTTCAGCTTTTATATCTGTTCTACCTGGCAATAAATACGCTTTAGCAACTTGTTTTTGCACATCATCTGATAATAAATAATCAATAAACTCTTTTGCACCCTCTACATTTTTACTATCCTTCATAATCCCCGCTGCACGTGGGCTAATAACTGTTCCGCTTTTTGGATATACGATATCAACCGGTTCACCCTTTACTTTTGCGCTGTACGTCATATAATCAACACCTGCAATTACCATATCTTTCGCACCTGTTACTACTGGATCTAAAGCTTCTTGATTTGCTCCTGCTACTGTAACTTCATTTTTCTTAAGCTGTTCAAATAAATTCCATCCATCTTTTCCATTCTTTTTCACATATCCTGTTACAAAGTCTAAAGCTGAACCTGAAAGTGCTGGATCTGGAAGATTCACTTTTCCTTTCCATTCCCCTTTCGTTATATCGCTCCAATCTTCAGGCGCTGTCTTCACATTTTTTGTATTGTACACAATCCCTAATGCTGAAGCACTATACCCGAAATAATGTCCTTTATCATCTGACCATTCAGAACGCAGCTTATCAGCTTGTTTCGCTTCTTTATAAGCTAACGTTTGACCCTCTTTCTTTAATCCTTCCATCGCTGGTAATGATGCAAGTACGACTACATCAACGACTGGATTTTTCTTTTCAGCTTCCATTCTCGCTAAAATCTTACCTGTTGTTCCTTGAAACATTTCTACTTTTATACCTGTTTTCTTTTCAAAGTCTTTTTGAATTTTTTCTGCTAACCCTTTTGGCCCTGCACTATATACAACAATTTTCTTTTCATTCGTATTTTTACTTTTTGCATCTGCATTGCCTGTCTTTGAACTACACCCTGTTACTACAGCCGAAAATAATAAAGTACATACAAATAAAGACTTAAGCGAACTGAATTTCTTCATACGATTCTCCCCCTATATGATGAATACATTTTTTTGGCACATATAACGATACTGGTTTACCGATGCTTAATTTACTATTGTGATAAGCTGTCCATATTCCGAGTGCCCCCATGTTTACTTTTATTTCATACCGTTCTCCTACATATGTAACGTGCTTAATTTCACCTGTATACATTTCGCACACTTCATTTTTCGTCCAGCTCACATGCTCTGGACGAACCATTTTTTTACCCTCTACAAGCCAATTCGCCTTACCAACAAATTTGGCAACAAATTCATGAGACGGTTTAACATAAATATCTTCCGGTGTTCCTTTTTGTAATACTTCTCCTTGTTTCATGACAATAATTTGGTCTGACATTGACATTGCTTCTGTTTGATCGTGAGTGACATACAGTGCAGTTAAACCAATGGAATGAACGATATCCATAAGCTCTATTCTCATTTCTTCTCGCAAAATTGCATCGAGTGCACTTAGCGGTTCATCAAATAAAATAAAATGAGGTTTTGTTACAATTGCTCTAGCGAATGCGACACGTTGTTGCTGTCCACCAGAAAGTTCGTGTGGATACCTTTTCTCCATACCTTGCAGGCGAACTCGCTTTATCGCATCTTCTACTTTTTCTCGTAAATGATTTGTTTGCTTTGTAGCCCTTAAACCAAATGCAACATTGTCAAAAACAGTCATGTGCGGCCATAAAGCAAAATCTTGAAATACCATACCGATATTCCGTTCATGAGGAGATGTCTTTATCTTTTTTGCAGCAGAATACATGCACTGGTCTCCAAAATATATTTCTCCCTTATCCGGTTCTTCAAGCCCTGCTATCATTCTAAGTAAAGTCGTTTTCCCACACCCCGAAGGTCCTAAAAGTGTAGTGAATTCCCCTTGTTTCATTACAATCTGCAACGGCTTTAACGCCTGTGTTTTTCCAAATGTCTTTTCTAATCCACTAATTGTAATATCCATTGCTTCACCTCTCTCCCCTCATTCTTAACCTGCTTTCATTCTATATGGAAGATTTATACTGAATGTTAATGTACTGTAAAGATTAAATTAAAAAACTTCTAATAAACTATTTATTTCTATAGATTTTTTCTATAGTTAAAATAAAAAAGGCGGCAATTCATAATGAATCTCTTAAAATTAGAAATTGTAGTACTTATTAAGAAATACAAAAAGCTTACAATTGTTGCAGAAAAACTTGGCGTTAAACAACCAACTATTACATTTCATATAAAAAGCTTAGAAGAAGAACTCGGTGTGTCTTTATTCGAATTACGTTCTGGAAGGTATTTCTTAACAGAGGCTGGTGAGGCTTTGCACCATTATGCTTCTAAAATAGATGCACTTATGAAAGAAGCTAGACGTGTCACGCAAGAGTTTAAAGATTTTAATAAAGGTGCTATAACAATCGGCGCTAGTTATGTACCAGCGACTTATCTTTTGCCAGAAGTCGTTCATGAATTTCAATGTGAATTTCCCAATATAAAAATAACGCTACTAGTTAAAACAGCCCCTGAAATTCGAATGATGCTACAAAATCACGAAATCGATCTTGGGATAATTTCCGCTGCTCCATTTGATGAACCACTTTTAAAACAAACGAATATAATACCTGATACACTTGTTCTTGCCTTTTCCAAAGAACATCATTTTTCAAAGAAAGAAAATGTATCGTTACAAAATATCGAAAAGGAACGCATACTATTGCATCGTAATCCATCTACAACGAGAGATTTACTTACAAAATGGATGTCAGTTCATAACATTACATTCCAATCAGAAATTGAATTAGACTCATTAGAAACGATGAAACAAATTTTAAAATATGGTAATGGAATTGCCTTTATTTCTAAACTTGCTATTGAGCAAGAAATACAACGAAATGAGCTATGCTATATACCAATCCCAGAATTTGAATTTCAGCGTAATATTTATACGATTCATCATGAGGACAGATGGAATTCTAAAATCATTTCTTTTTTACTACAGAGCATCCATTCATTTGCAACAAAAAATTAAAAGGCTGTCGTTATGCACGACAGCCTTTTACACTATAAATCTATTTATTTTTCTTTGCCTCAATTTTTGCTTGCGCCTCTTCAGCCTTATCTAATGCTTCTGATACTTTCTTCTCTTTTTCTTTCACTTCATCTATACTATCGACAGCTTTAATAATTTTATCGATTCCTTCTTCTTCTACCTTTCTACGCTTTGCTACTCTTTCATTCACTTTCTCTTCTACATCTTTTGCTTTTTGAAGCATATTCTCTGCATTTGATGTTACAGCTTTTTCAAGTGCATCATCTTTTTTCTTTTGTAACACTTCATTTGCAATGTCTTTCGCTTCTAAATACTTACCGTCTTTTAATGCTGTTGCCCCGTGATCCATTTTCTCAGCAACTTCTTTATATGATTTCGCTTCATTTCCTGATTTCGCTTTTTCTGCTTTTTCGAACCACATTGTTGCATCACTATACTTTTCATCTTTCAATGATTGCATACCTGTTTCAATATATGTGTCATAATTGCTACATCCAGCCATTACGATTAATAGAAAAAGCATAACAAAATTTAATTTTTTCATGCTGTTGTCTCCTTTTCTTTGCAAGCTCACTTTACTTTAACATACATGAAAAAGAGTTTCAAAAACTAAAATACTAATTCGGTCATTTTTATTTCGTTAAGTCAAATTTCCTTTTAGGCAGATACATCCACTTGCTTTTTCATTACATGCTTCTTTACTCCTACTAATACAACTAACAATAAGCCTCCGCCTAATGTCATCATAACAATGCTAGTTGGCAACATATCTAATAATAATCCATACACAATCATACCGAGTGGTGCGATTGCAGTAGAAATTGTTTCAAGTAAGCCGAAAACGCGTCCTAAATAATTGGGATTTGTCGTCTTTTGCAAATGTACTTGCATCGGAATATTTACAACCATCATTGATATACCAGTTAACATCATAAAAGCGATATAGTAAATAAAACTTGCTACTTTCGGAATGGTGACTACTAATGGAAACACTGTACATAAACTCAAGCTCGCAAATAAAAACAACCCAATATAAACAGAGCGAAACGGATTATTCACTTCTTTACGTACTGATAACGCAATTGCACCAATTAACATCCCAACTGCTAACATTCCCTCTACAACACCGAGTTGCTTCGAAGATAGATGCAAATTTTGAACAATAATATATGGAAGTGAAACGAAAAGTGCACTCGCAAAAAAGTTTACCCCTACTGCAATTTTCATTAAACCATATATTTCATGCTGTCTTTTTACATATGAAAACCCTTCTTTTATACTTGTCAAGAAATGCTCTTTACTTTCAGCCATGTCTTTTTTATATAAATCGAATACGATAAATAATTGTACAATTACCGCTAAAAAGAATGTAATGCTATTTAGCAGGAAAAACGATTTAATTGAAAAGAAACCAAATACAACTCCACCAATAATCGGTGCTAAAATATTTGATAAAGATGCTGCCGTCTGGTTCAAAGCACTCGCTTTTTGAATACGTCCCTCATCTACTAAACTTGGAATAGATGAAGTTAATGCAACAGAATAAAAACTCGCACAAATTGATAATAATGCTGCTGAAACATAAATAAACAGAAGTGATGGCCCAAAAGTAGTTGCAAGGATAAACATAATAAGCATTGTTAAACTACTTAACAAATCAGTACCGATGACAAGCCATTTTCGATTAACACGGTCAGCTACAGCACCAGCAATCGGTCCACAGATCATCCTTGGAAGTGATCCGCAAACGAGCGTAATTGCAAACCCCATTCCTGAACCCGTTGTCTTTAATACGTATAATCCCATTGCAAACGTATAAATACCCGCTCCTAACAAGGACGTCATTTTTCCAATCATCATTAAAATAATATTTCTCGTTGCAATCTTCATTTTCCAATCATTTTGACCTATATTTATATCCCCCATTATGACACTCTCCCCTTAAAAGTTAAATTGTGTTAAACTTATTATATAATCAACTTTCCAATTTTTACAATAAAAAGTTTAATTGTATTTAACTTTTAAATTATAAAGGAGCATATAATGGCTACTCTCGGTGCAAAAATTAAAACGTTACGAAAAGAAAAAAAGCTTACTCAAACTGATTTAGCAGGTTCAGAGCTGACAAAAAGTATGCTAAGCCAAATTGAAAACGGAAAAGCTACACCTTCCATGAAAACATTACAATATATTGCTGAAAAACTTGGATGCGAAACGAGTTTTTTACTAGAAGATGATGATGTGGAAAAGATAGAACTCATTCAACAAATGGAACAACTAATAAAAGCAAATAAGTACGATGAAGTATATGAGATTTTACTACCTATCGTTCAAAAAGAGCTACCTCCTACTTTGAATACCGCTCGTTTATATAAACAATTTGTAACAGCTGCGGCTAAAATGAAAGATTACAATATTGAACATTACGTGGAAAAGGCTACTTCTATTTTTGAAAAATATACGTTATACCGGGAAAGTACGGAAACAAAATTAAAATTATCCTTTACGATATTCACACGTAAAAAGTATGCTGAATGTTTACAACTCATTGCTAGCATCCGAAATGACTATGAAGAGAAACATTTAGAAATGGATCTCATTATACATATCGAGTTATATTTATATGAGGCGATTATTTTTCTTGCATATGGTAATTACGAACAATGTGAAAGTGTCATTTTAGATGCGCTTGCATTTTCAAAAAAACATCAAGTGTATTATAAAACAGATGAATTTTACCGTATTTTATCTTACCAAAAAGTCCTAACGGCTGATAAAGAACAATATTTACATTACATAAAAAAATCAGAGCAATTTGCCATTTTTACAGAAGATACTTTATCTGCAGCGGTTATTAATCTTTTAAAAGCTTACTACTACAACACAATTACTCATGAATATACTATTGCATTAGAACATGTAGAACAATTTCGAGAACAACTAAAAGATGAGCGAATTTTTCAAGATGATGGATCGTATTATCTTGAAAAAGGAAAAGCTTTGTATGGTTTAAAACAATACGAAGAAGCTTTAAAAACATTACAACGTGCTATCATACCAGATTATATAAACCATCCACTTGATCACGCACGGCTTACAACAGCTGGGGCATATCGTGCTCTTTGTTATGTCAAACTTAATGATAAAAAAAGAGCTCTTGAAGAAGTAACAGAAGCATATGAAATCGTACAGTCCTATCCTGATTCCATCTTCACTTCATTTATTAAAGAAACATTACAAATAATACAAAAACTTTAAGAATGTCTCAAAATGGTATATTATTCCTCTTTTTTAGCAAAGATAATAATGATGGGAGGAATATAAATGAATATACAACGTGCAATAGAGCTTTCTGTGTCAGCGGAACAAGCCAATGTCAGTTTTCAAGGCATGCCTGTTATGATTCAACACGTCGATGAAAGCAATGAAACCGCCCGCATATATGAAGTAAAAAACCCAGGACGCGAATTAACTGTTCCAGTTAATAGCTTAGAGGAAATATAAGAAATGCCACTTCTCTTTTGAAGTGGCATTTTTCTTATGAATCAAAAATACAACTATTATTTCTTCTAATTTTTTAAGCTTATAATAAGAAAATGTAAATTTTATACTCTAACCCTATATTTTGTGATATTTTATACTCTGGAAATAATCAAATCTTTATAGATGAATAATATAAATTTTTTTCTATTTCCCACTCTATACATAAAGGAGGAATTGTATGAGCCTCTCTATATACGAAGGTTTAGGTATTATTTTTTTCGTAATCATTATTACTTACGCCCTTGCACACAAATATTTATGGTCAAAAAAATTACTTATTATTCTATTTCTCATTTGTAATGCTATTTATCTTATTTGGCGAACTTTTTATTCGTTACCAACTATTAATCTCATAAGTATTATCGCTGGTATTATATTGTTAATTACAGAATGGGCTGGTTACTTACAATCTATCGTTTTTAGCATTGTTTCATGGAAACCATATAAACGGAAAGAAGTACCATTATCCACTTTTGAAAAACTACCTACTGTCGACATATTTATTGCCACTTACAATGAACCGATCGATTTGTTAAAACGTACTGTAGCTGGTTGTACGTTGATTACTTATCCGAAAGAGTTACTAAACATTTATATTTGTGACGACGGGCGCCGTGAAAGTGTAAAGCAACTTGCGGCAGATTTTTCTGTTCATCACATAACTCGCACCGAAAACAAGCATGCAAAAGCTGGAAATTTAAATCATGCGATGCTTCATTCAAAAGGTGATATTATCGTAACAATGGATGCCGATATGATACCACGAGCTAACTTTTTAGAGCGAACGATTGGATATTTTTCTAAAAATAATGTTGTATTCGTTCAAGCACCACAAGTTTTTTATAATGCTGATCCTTTCCAATATAATTTGTTTTTTGAAGATAACATCGCCAATGAACAAGATTTCTTTATGCGCCAGTTAGAAGAAGGGAAAGATCGCTTTAATGCTACGATGTATGTTGGTAGTAACGCCCTATTTCGCCGCACCGCGCTTGAAGAAATTGGAGGATTTGCGACTGGAGTTATTACTGAAGATATGGCAACTGGTATGCTACTACAAGCTAACAAATGGGAGACTATATTTGTCAATGAAACACTAGCTGTTGGATTATCCCCAGAAACATTTAGTGATTTATTAAAACAACGGGACCGCTGGTGTAGAGGGAACATTCAAGTCGTAAAAAAATGGAATCCTTTCACTATAAAAGGATTATCTTTTATGCAGCGTCTTTTATATGCAGATGGAATTCATTATTGGTTTTTCGGTGTTTATAAAATGATATTTTTATTAGCACCGCTATTATTTTTAGTATTTGATATTTATAGTTTAGAAATTAATTTCATGCACTTATTTATGTTCTGGGCACCTGCCTTTTTAACATCACAGCTTATTTTCAAAGCTGTTTCTAATAAAAAACGAACAACTACGTGGAGTCATGTGTACGAAGTTGCTATGGCTCCTTATATGGGATTTGCTATTTTATCAGAAATTTTCTTACGTAAAAAGTTTCAATTTCATGTGACAAGAAAGGGAGTTCAAAATAATACAAGGCATTTTTTATGGATTGCAAGCATCCCTCATCTCATATTACTCATTTTAACAATTATTGCACTTATTCGAGCAACACTTATGCTCTTATACCCTGAGCAATATTATATTGAAAGAGAGAGCTTATATATTAACATTTTCTGGTTACTATACAACGGGATAGCTATTGTCACTTCACTATTTGTAGCATTTGAAAGACCGCGTTTTCGAAATTCAGAACGTTTCGTAGTAAATTTACCAGGTACTTTATATGCCGAAGATATGATCATTTCTTGCAATATCCTTGATATTAGTGAAACGGGGGCACGTTTTGAATTAGATTCCTCCATTCCATTTGAAACTTTATCAAGTCTATCTTCCTATATGCTATCTTTTGGCGAGGTAGAAAAGATTTATAGTACAAAAAAATGGATTCGGAGACAAGAAAGTTCTGTACAAGTTGGTGTATCATTTGATGATGTATCCCATGAGCAATATTGTAAACTCATTCTTCATCTATTTAGTAAACCGGTTAATGACCGGGTGGAAAAGGTGTACGATAAAGCATTTCTTACACTAGCAATTGCATCTTTCATAAAAAACACAAAAAAAGCACCAAGACAATTTCGCAGGCAACATATACGTGAGCAACTGATGTCTCCTGGAACATTGCATATGAATGGGATGCCGATTGAAGCGACCATTATCGACTATAGTACAGGTGGGTGCCAAGTACAAACGAACATCCCTCTTGTGATTGACCAAATTATACAAGTAACAATGGAAGAACGTAATATTCAAAAGAAAAATGCACAAGTGTGTTGGATTCAAAAAAAGGGTCGTAAAATATATGCTGGATTAAAATTCACAGCGTAAAAAAGAAAAGAAGCGTCGTGCTTCTTTTCTTTTTTACATGCTAAAATACTTATTAAAGGGGGGGAATGTATATGAAAAATACTTCACAAAAAATGAGTCATTATTATGCCGTGATATTCACTTCTAATTTATCAAATGATACAACAGACTATAATACCGTTGCCGAAACAATGGAGGAACTTGCAAAGCAACAACCTGGATTTTTAGGTGTAGAAAGTGCACGAGGTAATTCTGGACTCGGAATAACAATTTCTTATTGGGAATCACTTGATGCAATTGAAAATTGGAAGAAGAACGCCTTACATAAAGAAGCGAAAAAAAGAGGTCGTGAGCAATGGTATGAAAACTTCCATCTGCGTATTTGCCTTGTTGAGAAAGAATTTAAGTTTCAAAGAGGCACAATATAACTATGAAGGAAAAATTAGCTCTCGTTATTGTTCATGAAATATATGGTGTGAATGACCATATGCATCACGTTACCGAGCAATTTACTTCATCTCATATTGACGTATTCTGTCCTAATCTTCTGCACTTACAACACGCATTTCATTATCGTGATGAAGAAAAAGCATATGAACATTTTGTAAATCATATTGGATTTAATGATGGAAAAGACCAAATTGAAGCATTCATCAATACCCTTTCAAGCAATTATACACATATTGGACTTATCGGCTTTAGTGTTGGAGCTACCATCTCATGGCTATGTAGTAACAATCCGAAAATAGATTTTATCATCGGATGTTACGGTTCTCGTATACGCGACTATGTTCACATAAAGCCTACATGCGCTACACTACTTATATTTCCTGAAAAAGAAGCTAGTTTTTCAGTATCCTCTTTAATTCAAACATTGCAGCAACAAAAAAATCCTTTACTAGAAATACAACAACTACACGGTGAACATGGATTTCTAAATCCGTACACTGAAAAATATAACGGGCACTCTACAAAACAAGCATACAATGTAATAGATTCATTTCTTGTAAAGTGAAACTTTATTAGTTCTTTATTTGGGTTATTGTTGTTAGTTATTTCGGGGATGTAATAGAAGAAGGAAGAAAAGCCAACATTCAACTTTTCTTCCTTCTATCTTTACCTTTAGCTTTCACTGTCACTGATTCACAAGGTGTATAATATATTTGAGGTGTCGCCTTATCAACAAACATCATAAACGTAATAAAGCCGATAATAAAGAAAATAAACAACGTTAACAAAATTGCTCCTATCGTTAAAAGTATCATAACACCACCCCTATATTTTTCATGTTATTACACCTTTCGCTATTATATGAGCGTAATCCTTTTTAGAAAAAGAAACGTAACAAAATAATCACAACCACTCCCGTTAATACTGTACCTAATAAACTACGAGTATATATCGCTACAAGAAATGTGGGAATTGCTGCGATAAGGTAATCCCACTGCATCGTCTCATGCATAAATAAAACTTGTGCTAAAAGCGCTGCTAATATCGCAATTGGTATGTAATTTAACCATTTTAAACCCCAGTCAGGAATTTGTAGTTTGCTAAATACGAGTAGAGGTAAAATACGTGGCACGAGTGTAACAGCTCCTGCTGCTAGTAAAAGTAATAATACATCTAATCTCATTTCCATTTTTCAATCACCACTCCAATCGTCGCAGCTAGTAATGTTGCGATAATAACCGCTATACTATCTGGCATAAATAGGTGTGAAACGTATGCGATGATAATCGCTACAATTGCAACACTTAAATGAATTGCTAGTTTTGGTTTACTACTTATGAGCTGAAGAACAAATAATCCAATAAACATCGCTGGTAATGCATAATCCATCCCGTATGTATGTGGATCTGGTATCCACTCACCAAACAGTCCACCAATAATAGTAGCAAGAATCCAATTTAAATACGCTGTTACGTTAAGCCCGATCATCCATCTTTCACCTAAATATCCTTTTTGCGCCGCGTGTTGCACTGCAACGCCGAAAGTTTCATCTGTAATTTGCGAACCGATGATTAAGTTTTTAAATAGAGGAATTTTCGTAAAGTACGGCGCGAGTGCAGCACTCATAAGAAGGTGGCGCAAGTTAACAAAAAATACAGTAAAAATAATTGCGGAAGCAGGAGCACCGGCTGCATACATACCAGCTAATATAAATTGGGCAGAACCTGCATAAATTAAAGTGGACATAAATGCAATTTCAATGATAGAAAAACCTGCTGTTTTTGCAATTACACCAGCTGCTATACCGATGCTCAAGTAACCAAATACAGTTGGTAAACAATCTTTTACTCCTTGCTGAAATGTATCATCGCTCTGCAAAGCTACATGTGCCTGAGCTTTACTCATCTCTATCATCCTCCATTCCTTCTAAAGTTCGTTTTCCTGTTACGACATGAACTAAATCTATATTTTCACGCCATAACGTATCTAACTTATCAGCTCCAAATTCCTTCGTGATTTCTTCAACCATAATATCGTGCCGCACATACTCTGTAGCAACGAGAACTAGCGCTGGGTCATACGTTGTAACGGCCCATGAAGTGCTATCATTTGAGAAGTTCGCAATTAATACTTCCTCTCCATCACGCGCAATAACAGTTAAATGACCACCCATTCTCTTTTCAACAACGTGAGGCGTCATATAATTATGGTGAAACGTCGCTCCTATTTTTGTTTCTGGAGCTCCAAATAAGATTGAAAATATATGTACGCCTTCCTCTTCCTTTTGATAAATGTATGGCTCAATTTCATGCACTTGATCTTCCCATACAGAAATCCATAATTCTTCCTTTGCCCTATTAATTATATTGCATATTTCTTTTAAAACACGATCATTTGAGCGAATATGCGAAATTACATCTATTTGTCGCTCTTGTTCTAAACAATTTAATTTCTCATCTAAAAATTCAAAGGACTTTTCAAAGTCTTTTCGCATTCGATTCATTAATTCGGTAGCTGGTACTGGTACATATTTAACTGGTTCAGAAGGTACAATATGCACTGCTCCTTTATCCATTAACTTACCGAGTACCTCGTAAATCATAGAACGAGGTACTCCTGTTTGTTTACTCACTTCATAGCCAGTTACTGGGGAATGTTTTAACAATCCAATATACGCTTTACATTCATATTGGGAAAATCCTAACTTTTGTAATTCCTTTATAATTTCATCCATCGGTAACCCCTCACAATCTAAATCGCTCTTACTTCAAAACGGCGATTTTGCTTCCCTTTACTTTTTACTTTATCAATAACAAGTGTTCCTATTTCACTCGTATTTTTCACATGTGTGCCTCCACAAGCTTGTTCGTCTAAGTTTTCAATTGTAACAATGCGGATTTCTTGGATAGTAGTTGGCAGGAGATTTATTGCTGTTTTAATCATTCCTACAGCATTTTCTGCTTCTTCGCGGCTCATATAACGAGTGGAAATTTCTTTATTTTGCTTAATAAGTTTATTCACTTCCTCAACAATTTCTTCTACTTCCACGCTCGATAACTCTTGTAACTCATTAAAATCGATACGTGCTTTATCAGGATAAATTTGATTTCCGGTGCATAGAGCTCCATACTTTTCATAAACTACAGCTCCGATAAGATGCAGTAAAGAGTGATGACGCATTAAATTATGACGTCTTTCCCAATTAATCTCTAATTTAACTGGACCTAATTTTACTTGAGCTTCATCTTTTATATAGTGAACTATTTCTCCCTGCTCCTTCTTTACTTTTTCAACTTCAAATACAGACCCATCTTGTACAATGACACCCGTATCACATTCCTGTCCTCCACCAGTTGGATAAAAAACTGTTTCTTTTACAAATACTTTATTCCCTTCCACTCTTATCACTTCTGTCTCGCAACTCGTTTTGTATGCATCTTCTAAATATAATGCCGTTTTCATACTCTCACCTCTTTAGTAGTTATAGTTATACCTACTAATATAAAAAATAATATTCATACAGTCAACTTATATTTCAGAATTTTTAATTTTAAATAAAAAAAGCCTTTTATAATAAGGCTTTTTTCTACATGCTATTATTTATTTTAACTGTAAAGTATTTAACATGTTTCCCGCCAAATGCTCCCGTAAAGTAGAACCTGTATACTCTTCCCTAAATACTCCCGCCTTCACAAATAAAGGAATGACTTCACTAAAGAATAGATTTAGTGACTTGGGAGGTCCTCCTGGAATAGCAATAAATCCATCTAACGCTCCGGCCTCAAACCTATCCATAATTTGCTTCGCAACGTCTTTTGGTGTACCAACCGCAACCCAATGAGCCGATCCAACAACTTCTGGTCGCTCTAGTATTTGTTCAACTGTTGGTTCATTTTTAATAATGAAATGCCGTAATAATTCTGCATGTGTTTTACTACGTACAGTTTGATCCCGACTTGGCAGCATCTCTTCGGTAATTTTACTTTCTAGCGGAATCCCTCTCGCATCTAATCCGAGAACCATTTCAAGTAACGCATATCTCTTCTCTTTTGTGAGATGTTGATGAGCTTGTCTATGCATTTCTAGCGCCTCTTCATATGTATCACCTATAAAGAAATATAATCCAGGTAATACGCGTATAGCATCTTGCTTCCGGCCATGCTGTTCTGCTCTTCTTCTTAAATCTTGACGAAGTTCAATACCTGACTCTACATCTGGCGTTGCAGCAAAAATTGCATCAGCAACAGAAGCAGCAAAATTCCGACCAGACTCTGAAGCACCGGCTTGAAATAATGGCATTTCTCCTGATATATGCTGTGGGATATTCAGCGGACCTTTTACCTCAAAATATTCACCGCTATGTTCAATTGGCTTAGCCATCTCTCTAATAACTTCAGTGTTATCTATTTTCAACACTTCATAAGGATGGCTCCTCCAAAGTTTTCTTACTAACTCTGTACATTCTGCCGCTTTCGCGTATCGTTCCTCAGATGATGGCATCTCTTCCTCACCAAAGTTTTCAGCACCGTCAATGGATGTAACAATATTCCACCCTACTCGGCCGTTACTAATCCAGTGTAACGATTGTAATTGCCTTGCTAATATATATGGTGGATAAAACGAAGTTGAAGCAGTTGTAACGACTCCAATTTTTTCTGTCGCATAAGCAATAGCAGTAAACAGTAACGTCGGGTCTAAAATGACATTCCCTTTATTACGAGCAATTAAATCTGGGTGGGCCACTAAATAATCGGCTTTAAAAACAAAATCTAACTTAGCCTTTTCTGCCTGTAGTGCCAACTCTACTTGCTCATCAATTCCGGAATTAAACTCATTCTCTTGTTCTTTCTTTCTAGAAATTAAACATAATCCAATGCAAAGTTGATTCTTTTTAGACATCTTCACACCATCCCCTTATTTTTAATTCACTTAGTTAAACAAATGTTGCTGTCATTATGAAATTCTATTCTTATGAAAATAGATAAAATGATATTGATAATCATTATCATTTTATGATGTAACTGTAATAAAAGCAATAACAAAAAAGACTCCCACTTTTGGAAGTCTTTTATCTCAATATTTCATTCGCTTCTTTTTCATAAATTTTATCAAATGACGTCATAACACGCTGTGATGCTTGAATCATTTTTTGATCCGTCATAAGATCTGCCATCTCTTTCGTCATATCAACATTTGAATTTTCTAGCATATGATTTTTTACTATTCCTGTTCCGTTCGGTAAATTAGCAATGTTTCCTTCTGCTAGTGTAAAGCTTTTGTTCTCACGTTGCACGAGACGAGCATTCGTTTCGGCATCTACTGTTTTTGTTTGTAAACGAGCAATATTATTTTGTGTTACTTCATCATATAATGTACCGTCTGCTTGTACAGCAACCTTTGCTCCTTCTGGAATACGAATACGCTCATTATTCTCTCCCATTACGAAAGCACCTGAAGATGTTTGTAAATAACGATCACTATTTAATGTGAAACTACCATCTCTCGTTAAAAACGTTTCATCATTTTTAGAAGTAACGAAAAATGATGTTGTGCCGGCCGCGCCGTCATCTAAAAAGAAATCTGTAGCGCTATTTGTCATTTGTATATTTCCTTGTACTAAATTCACATGTGTTGCAGCTGGTACTACAGCGTAATCGACCGAACCGATATTTGTTACCGCCCCATCTCCTCGGCGATATGTGTCTTGTACATCAAATACTTTAGACGTCATATTTTCTGCTTTAAATCCTGTCGTTTGAGCATTTGCAACGTTATTCGAATGAACATTAATACGCTGCATGTAATTCATCATACCCATAGAACCTATATAAAGACCGTTCATATTCGTTTGAATAAGGCAAGCGCCTTATTCTTCACCTCTTTTCTACGATGTTTGTAACATTTGTTTCGCTAAATGTTCAGCTGTAGCGATATGTATATTTTTCCTTATGTCTTGGCCATCTGTCATTAATACAATAGGAGCTGATGATACTGCTGGAATTTTCAACAATTCGCCACTACTTGCTGTTTCATCAAATTTTGTAAACACAATACCATCTATATGAATATCTTTAAAGTTTGTAATGATTTCAATCATATCTTTACTTTTCATCGAAGCTGATAACGTTAAACAAATATAATCTGGTTCTACTTGACCCATCGTTTCAATCATTTCTTCCACTGTTTCTGACGTACGATAATTTTTTCCGGCTGTATCAATTAAAATATAATCGACGCGTGCTTCTTCTTTAAAATACGTAAGCGCTCTTGTCATTGCAGCTTCATCACGCACAGCAATTACTTCCGATCCAATTGTCTTTACGTTATCTTGCAATTGCTGCACTGTCCCTATGCGAGAATGATCTGTCGTTATAAAACCAACTGTTTTGTTCTTACCGTGAAATTGCCATGCCATTTTGGCGAGTGTCGTCGTTTTACCAACGCCAGTTGGACCGATTAATGCGATTGTTTGTACTTCTTTTTCAAAGACGTTTTCCGTATTAAAATGAGATTTCATATCTTCCAATATGTACCTGATAACTTCTTCTTCTGTAATCATCGTTGCATTTTCAAACTTTATTTTTAACTTTTCAGCATATGCATAAATGAAATATTGTTCTACATCGTTTTGTTCTAGCATCCGAATTACTTTTTGAATAATAAACGGTACAGATTCTTGATTTTCTTTCTTTGGAGCTACTTCTTCTTTCTTTACCTGAACGACTTGTTTCACAACTTTTTTCTTTTTCGTTACTTCCGCTTCTTTCGTCGGTTTCACAACGACAATTCCTTTTTCGAACAGCTTTAATAGTTTCTCTTTTTTTCTTGCCCATTCTTCACTATTTCCTGTTTGCATCGCCGCGTATGACATAGAAGTCGTTACGTTTTCTAAATTGTGCAGTACTGATTGAATTCCATTCGCCTTCACAATTTGTTCTGAAGGATCATTCACAACATCCATTAACTGTTCATGAAATTGAGCTGTACCTTCATTCACTTCTTCCTGTTTTTCTTCTGGAAAAGCAACTAACATTTCATAATCCTTTTTCCAGAAAAACGGTATATTTCGTTTTACACTTTCATCGACAACGTAATAATAATCTGTACCATATTGGTCAAATAACTTTCGATACAATTCATTTTTCGAAGCTGCTTTTATTCGCATTAACGCTTCTTTCTTTTCTGTACTTTCCATTACTTCACCCCCTACTATTCAATATAGGCAATTTGATCCACAACAATTTCTGGTGCTAATTCGCTAATACAAAGTACTTGTGCTTCCACTTGATAACGTTCTAGCAGTCTTACGATCGCAAATCTAAAATCTTTTCTACGTGTTAATAACACTGGTTCTCTTCCCATTAAACGTGCTTGCTTAAAGACGCGCTGCACTTGCTCAACGACACGTGTTTCTAAATCTAAATCCCAGTTTAATAAGTAACCTTGATATGAATTATTCACAACATCCGCATCTAACTCAATTGAATCAGAGAAGAGCGCTGCATATATTTTTCCGTCCGGATTTTTCGCATTTTCACAAATAACTTTTGAAATACATTCACGAACAAATGATGTCACACCGTCAACGTGGTTTTGATAAATTTCTTTGCCGTCAATAATACCTTCAATAATTGTTGGTAAATCACGAATAGAAATACCTTCTTTTAGAAGTTGTTTAATAACATTTTGAACGAGTGATAAATCAATTTCTTTCTTCTTAATCTCTTCTAATAGAACGCCATTATCATTTTCAAGCGAGTTAATTAAGTCTTTTACATGTTGACGCTGAATTAATTCATGAAGATTACGTCTAACAACAACATCTAAATGTGTAATTAATATGCTAAGTGGCTCTAACACTTGATAGCCTTTCATTTGTGCATCTTGCACCATATGCTCTAAAATCCAATATCCATCTTCACCGAAAATTGGATCTTTAGCTGGCTCTGCATCTAAATCAGCCATTACGTTCGGTGTTTTCAGTGCTAATAAATAACCTGATTTTAAAACACCTTCAGCTGCCTTAGCACCTTTAATTCGAATAATGTAACGTCCGCGTGGTCTAAAGCTCGTATTATCTTTAAAGTTAATTCCAGGAACGTTAATACCAAGGTCAGTAATAATCGACTTCCGCATAAGAACAACTTTATCACGAGCTGTTTCCCCGTTAATTTTCTGCTTTACAAGTGCTGCTAAATCTAAACCGAGTTCTACAATAATCGGATATTTATCCGTAAATACTCCGAATGAATCTTCCACTTGTTGCAGTTGCTCATCTTCGCCTTGAATCATTTCTAATTCTTTTTGAAGCTCGTCTTCTTTTTCTTTCTTTATTCGATTTTTATTACGAATGCCTAAGAAGATAATCGTTCCACCAACGAGTGCGAATGGTAGAAACGGTAGCGGAGTAAAAATACCCATTGCGATAAATAAACCACCTAGTGCATATACAACGACTTCATGCGCTAATAACTCTTTAAAGATACCTTCTGTTACTGTATCCGGTGAGCCGTCAAATACACGCGTTACGATAATACCTGTTGAAATTGCAAGCATTAATGAACCGATTTGGTTTACGATTCCGTCACCGACAGTTAACTGTGTATAATGAAGAGCTGCATCTGCAAAGCTCATTCCTTGCTGCATCATGCCGACAATTAAACCGAAAATAATGTTTACGAATAAAATGACAATCCCGAAAATAACGTCCCCTTTAATGAACTTTCCGGCACCATCCATCGCCCCGTAAAACTCTGTTTCCATATTTAATTTTTTTCGTTTTGCCTGTGCATCTTTTTCTGAAATAATACGCTGGTTTAAATCGGCATCGATAGACATTTGTTTCCCCGGTAAAGAATCAAGTGTAAAACGAGCTGCTACTTCAGCTGTACGAGATGCACCGTTTGCAACGATAAACTGGAATATGATTAATACTGTAAAAATAACGATACCAATTAATAAGTTTCCGCCAATTACGAACTGGCCGAACTCTTCAATAACATGACCTGCATTTCCATCTGTCAAAATCGCTCGCGTCGTCGAAACGTTAATCGATACGCGGAAAATCCCGATTAATAACAACATCGTTGGAAATGACTTTAATTCATCCCACTCGTTAATACTTGTCGCTCGCATATAAATAAGCACTGACATACTTAGTAGAAAAACGATAATGATATCAAGTATAAATGGTGGAAGTGGAATTAAGAGCGCCACTACGAATGACGCTGCTAAAAAGATAGAAAAATAGGTTCTTGCAGACTCTATCTTAAACAAAGAGATCTCCTCCAAACGCGCTATTACACTTCAAGTTCGTTCGTCTGAATTAAATAGCGCATAACTTCAATTACAGCTACGTATAAATCTTCTGGAATCGTCTCATCTTCCTCGACCTGATAATATAAAGAACGAGCAAGCGGACGGTTTTCCACCATTGGTATTTCTTGTTCACGGGCAAGCGTTCGTATATATAATGCGAGCTCATCTTCCCCTTTTGCAACGACAATTGGTGCTGCATCAACGTGTTTATTGTAACGAAGTACAACCGAAATATGCGTCGGGTTGTTCACAATAAACGTTGCACCATCCATCTTCTTCGCGATTGTCCCTTGCAAGATGGCATGCATAAAGTTTTTTCGTTTCCCCTTTACTTGCGGGTCCCCTTCATTATCTTTATGCTCCCTTTTTACTTCTTCTTTTTTCATCTTAATATCTTGCTCGTACTCCCATCTTTGATAAATGAAATCGATAATAGAAAGAACGATTAAAATAATTAAAATGGCTAAAAAGATAAATTTAATTTGGCTAATAATTTCAGTAAGTGACGCTGTCCAGTTAAATCCAATCATACTAACAATCTTCTCTAAATTCTTTTTAAAGAGAACGTACGAAACGTAACCGATTAATCCCATGTAAAACAGTGATTTCAAAATATCTACTAAACTTTTACGACTAAACAATCTCGTAAAATAGTTTTTCGGATTAATACGTGACGCTTTCGGTTTAATGACTTTAGAAGAAAATAGGAAGCCGACTTGAATCATATAATTGAATAAATGAAAAGCATATACGAGTATTAATATCGGAGCCGATACTTTCAGTAATAAAATCCCCATTAAATAAAAATACTCGGTTGAATCTGTATTTTTTCCAATTTGATCAAACAGCACCGCTACGGAATTTGCAATCTCATAACCTAGCCAATCTCCGAAGAAATAAACGACAACTGCTAATACGAGAATGGAAAATAAATTATTTAAATCTTTACTCCGGGCAATATTCCCTTCTTCACGCGATTTTTTACGCTTCTGCGGGGTGGCCTTTTCTGTTTTATTATCCTTTGCCATGCGCGTCCCCCTACTTCGTTAAGAAAAAGTTAAATAGTTTCGTATATTCTTCAAGTAATACATCCGTCATATTTTTAAACACATAACCGAGCATCGGTACACTCATCGCAATAAACAAAATACCACATGTAATTTTAATTACGTATGCATTCATAAAAACGTTTAATTGCGGAGCATTTTTTGCAATTAAAATAAGAACAAAGTTAATGATGAATAAACTTCCCATAAGCGGCAGAGCAATTTCAACCGCTGATGTGATCGCAAATAATAACGTTGCGAGTAGACTATCTAAAAAACTAGTCGTCAACAATTTTGAAATCGCCTCTGTATATTGAAACGACTTTAAAATAGTGGCAACGAAATAGTTAATGCCGCCCAGTGAAATAAAAATAATAAGAAAAAATATATCAAAAATTGTTGATAGCAAAGTGGACTGTGACCCTGCATTTACATCAAACAAACTTGCTTGTGATAAACCAATATCAAAGTCTAAAATATGCCCTGCCATTTTCGGAATGTTCCACAGCATTTCTACAATTTTTGAAAGTGATAATCCAATTACAATTTGCGTTCCTGCATAAGCTGCAACGTCCCAAACTGTCTTGATGTGAGAGACATCCACTTGATCCGCCACTGTAATTGAAAGAGCGAGTCCAACTGTAACCTTCGCCATTGCTGGAATGGATCGGCCTGAGAAAAACGGTAAAAAATATAAAAATGAAGTAATGCGACAAAACGCAAAAAACGTTGCCGCCCATAATTCCATATTCATTTCAGTTCACCTATCTTAGTACGAACGCAATAGCGATGGGATTTTATCAAATAAATCTAAAATAAGCATCGTTAACTCTTGGAACATCCACGGACCTAAAATGATAATTACGAGCACAATACTCGCCATTTTCGGTAAAAACGTCAGCGTTTGCTCTTGAATTTGCATCATTGCCATAATAACCGCGATAATAATAACGACAATCAGACTTACAACGGCAATCGGCATTAAAATCATAACCCCTTTATAAAAAAAGGTTTGGAAAATATCTATAATTGGTGACGTATTCATTTATATGACTCCTATCACATAGCATCAAACGCTTCAGGCGACCGTCTTAAACATAATATCGACAATTTTTGTATATCCACCTAAATATACGAAAACGAGTATTTTAAACGGTAAACTTAAAATCATCGGCGGTACCATCATCATCCCGAGGTACATTAAAAGTGTACTAATAATCAAATCTATAAATACAAACGCTAAATAAATGAACATCCCTGTTAGTAAACCTTTTTGAATTTGCGTTAACGTAAAGGATGGTACGAGTGTAAATAAGGAAAGATCTTTCAAATCTTTCGGCAACTCTTCTCCGCGTACTTTCAGCATCATTTTCAAATCATGCTTATACGTATGCTTTGACATATATTCTTTCATAATAGGAGCTGTCGTTTCCGCAGCTTGACTTACTGTTATTTTCTCTTTCGTCATCGGATCCCACACATCGCTCTTCAGTTGCCCGAGTACAGGCTGCATCGTAAAGAGTGATAAAAATAATGCAAGTCCAACAAGCACTTGGTTTGGTGGTAAATTCATTACCCCAAGTCCTTGACGTGTAATCCCAAGAACGATCATAAAATAAGTAAAATGTGTAAATAATAGAACGATAGAAGAAGATAATGATAAAAGGGTAACGAGCGCAAATAGTTGTACACTTGAATTACTCGTAAACTCTTTTCCATTTTCGAAATTAATAAAACCGTTCGGGGCCGCATACGCTGGATTTACAAAAATAATTGAAAAAACGATAGAAAATACGAAAATAACGGCTAATAATGATAACTGTTTCTTTATTCTCATGATGGATCCTCTACTTTTTTCGTTTCAGTCTTCACCGCGTCTTCTAGTGCTTGTTGAAACTGATTTCCTGTTCCGGTTAATTGCACAGACTGCACACCGTTATTACTAATAACAGTGAACACTTGCTTTCCGTCCACTTCAAATAAAAAGGCACTCGTTTGATGATTTAAATACACGCCGTCTTTTACTTGAATATGGCCATTTTCACCCTGCTTAAAAAACTGCTGTTTGCGCGTCTTTTTTGTCATATAATATGCACCGTAACCGAGCGCACCAAACAGTAAAACGACTTGAAATAAGGTCGTCATATACGACATATGACTCCTCCTCTACTCTTTATCTTGCATTTGACTTTGCGCTTTCATAAGCGCCGCTTGTTTCTTGTCAGCTTCAATTTCAGAAATGATAATACCGAATTTCTCGTCCATTACGATTGCTTCACCGATGCCGACTTTCATATTACTTAAATACACATCTACTTTATGTCCTAAGTTTTTCTCTACTTCAAGAACATCGCCAACTTTTAACTGCTTTACATCACCAAGCGTAATAGATGACTTTCCAAGCTTTACACCAAGTTCAATCGAAATATCTGAAACAGTATCGATATGTGCTTTGCCTGCTTCATTTCGCTTTCCTGCAAAATCTTCTAATCCCATTAATGACACAGGAGATACTTCATGCTTCATATGGATCCTCCTACTCTACAAAACTTTTAAATAGGAGCGCCTTACGCGTTCCATCTTTTCCAATAAAACAATTAAATTTATGCTTTCCATCTACATAACCAAGTAATTCATCCGAAACTTTCGTATGAAGCGGAATAATATCCCCTTCTTCAATTTGTTCAATCTCACTCATTGTCATTTTCTGCTCACCAATCGCAACGTGAACAGGTTTGTACACTTGATTTACTTTCACTTCCACTTCAGACGTATACTTCCTACGTTTATCCGAAGAATGTTCGACAATATTTTCAGACGTTAACTTATCCATAATTTCTTCAACAGATAAGAACGGAATCCCGATACGCACCGTCGTATTCCAAAAATCTGTTTTCATATTTACATTAAGTAATGAAATGATATCGCTCGCTGTCGTAATCTTTAGTGCATTCGGATCTGTTTCCGTCGTTACAAATTTCGGTTCAATCGCAACAACACTTTCAAATGATTGCTCTAAATTTTTACAAAGAAGCAAGAATATATTATCAAGCGTTAAAAACTCAAATGCTGTTAACGGTCTGCGCATCGTAAAGTTACGCTTACTATCTCCGCCAAGCCAACATTCATGAATATAAATAACGAATGCTAAATCAATCTCAATAACAATTTCTCCAAGCTCTGGTAAACCGAGATCAATCACGCAATATAAATAATAATCTTTCGGCATTTTCTCCACATACTCACTCGTAAATGGAACTTGCTCAACTGTTGAAGGCTCTAGTTCAATTGGAATACGCATACGCGCTGATAACGTCTGTGACGTCTGTTTTCCAAACGTAGAAGCAATCGCTTGCAAACTACGTAAATGCTCAACACCGAACTTCTCTGGTCTATTAAAATCATACTCTTGAAATTTCTCTTGCTTTCCTGCTTCTTGTGCGAAAGCTGGCATTTCCTCGCCTTCATTTACCGCCTTCAGCAGGGCATCAATTTGCTCTTGGCTTAATTTTTCGCCACTCATGACAATCCCCTTCCCTACCTTTTCAATTCAACGATTTCAACGTACATCTTCCCATTCTTCGTCAAAATCTTTCCGGTTCCAATCTCTTCATTCTCAAGCATAAGACGCACCGTATTTTTCGTTGAATTTTCAAGACGATACAATGTACCTTTCGTAATATGAAGCAAATCTTCAATTTTCTTTTTCGTATTTCCGATTTCAAAATAAATTGTTAACGGAATATCATCTTGTAATTTCAAATCTAGCCAACTCCCATATCATGTTCACGAAAATTTCATGTTCTCTCTATATATGAAACTCCCTATTTTGAAACGTCGATATTTAATATTTTTTTAATATATCCTTGCGTTTCTTTAAATGGCGGTACGCCTCCGTACTTTCTCACATTCCCAGGGCCAGCATTATAAGAAGCAAGTGCCAATACTAAGTCGCCGTTATTCTTCTTTAAATAACCGCTTAACTCTTTCACGCCACCTTCAATACTTTCAGCTGGTGAAAAGGGATTCTTCACGCCCATCTCCTTCACATTCGCTGGCATAAGCTGCATAAGTCCCATCGCACCTGCATGTGACACCGTTTTCGGATTAAAATTAGACTCTACTTCAATCATTTTTTGAATTAACGTTTTCGGAATTCCGTATGTACGGCTAGTGCGATCAATAATATCCTCATACTTCCCTTCATTGGAAGAACGTATTTTTTGAATATTATACTTCTTCGTTAATTCCCACGTATCAACAGCCTCATTTTTCGTTTCTGGGAAACGTCGTTCAAACTCTTTTTGCGCAACTTGCACTTCATCTGCTTTCTTCGTTTCAGCCTTTTCTTCAGGCTTACTCGCTTCCTCTACTTTATTAATAGTTTCTGCCGGTTTATTAACAACCGCTTCTATTTTCGTAGATTGTACCGGCTGACTCATATCCTCTACTTTTGCCGGCTGCGTAGTTTCTTTCGTCTCCTTCGCAGGCTCACTCTGCAACTTCTCTTGAAAACGACTACTAACAAATGCTTGTGGACTACTTAGCTTTTGCTGAATTTGTCCTTTCTTATATGCAAGCACTTCTTTTACTATATTTCCAACTATCATAATATCACCTTTTCGGTAAACAAAGATAATCTAATATTAGAGTTTTTTTTTAAAGTTTGCAATAATCCTTTTAATAATTATGTAATAAAAAAATGAATATATTGTTAAACTGTTATTTTTTTATATTTATTAATTCGAATTTTTAGTTGACACCCGTTGTAGCAAGGATTACAATAAATCTCGAAATTGATTTTTTCGCATATTACCGTTTTTCAATTTGCAGAAAAGTCAATATAAAAAAATGGGGGTTTCTTAACATGAGAATTAATACAAACATTAACAGCATGCGTACTCAAGAGTACATGCGCCAAAACCAAGCAAAAATGAGCAACGCTATGGACCGTTTATCAAGCGGTAAACGTATCAACAGCGCTTCTGACGATGCAGCAGGTCTTGCAATCGCAACTCGTATGAAAGCACGTGAAGGCGGTTTAAACGTAGCTGGACGAAACACTCAAGATGGTATGTCTTTAATTCGTACAGCTGACTCAGCTTTAAACTCAGTTTCTAACATTTTATTACGTATGCGTGACCTTGCTAACCAATCTGCCAATGGTACAAACACTAAAGGTAACCAAGCTTCTTTACAAAAAGAATTTGCTCAACTTACAGAACAAATTGATTATATTGCAAAAAATACGCAATTCAATGATCAACAATTATTAGGTACTGCAGATAAAAAAATTAAAATTCAAACGCTAGATACAGGATCTACTAATCCTGCTCAAATCGAGATTACACTTAACAGTGTTAAATCCGCTGATTTAGGTCTTGATGTACAAATTGGTGATGAAGGTGATGCTGAAAGTACAGCTGCTGCAGATCCAACGAGTGCTAAGCAAGCAATTGATGCAATTGACGCTGCCATCACAACAGTTGCTGGACAACGCGCTACACTTGGTGCAACATTAAACCGTTTTGAATTTAATGCTAACAACTTGAAGAGTCAAGAAACTAGCATGGCTGATGCTGCTTCTCAAATCGAAGATGCTGATATGGCAAAAGAAATGTCTGAAATGACTAAGTTCAAAATTTTAAACGAAGCTGGTATCAGCATGCTTTCTCAAGCAAACCAAACTCCACAAATGGTAAGTAAATTATTACAATAATCCATTTAGTAACTATAAAAACACACCTCTCTACAAATTGAGAGGTGTGTTTTTATATATCAATATCCCCCCAACAATTAAGGCCAAATATCTATTCACTGTTTGAATGCTTACAAACTTGGCATAGCTATTTCAATGCGTCTAATGCATTCTAAACCATACTTCCCTCTCTTTTATCATTCCACTATATAAAGAAGTTCAACTATTTATTTCATCATAAAATAAAAGAGAATAGCCTAACTGAACTGCACCCAATTGTTAGGCACAGTCTAACAATTGGGGGTGCAGTTTTTCTATGGCTAAATTTACAGCTGATGAAAAAATACAAATTGTTCTACGTTATTTGAACGGAAATGAAAGTTATCGAGAAATAGGTAGATCGCTCGGTATAAGTGACACAATCATTTTGAATTGGGTAAACCAATATAAACAGAATGGTCTGGAAGCTTTTCTAAAACGATGTACAAATTACACACAACAATTTAAACTAGACGTACTAAACTTTATGATTGAAAACGGTATGTCCTTATTTGAGACGGCAGCTATCTTTAATATTCCTACCCCTTCAACGATTTCTGTTTGGAAAAAACAGCTCGAAACACAAGGAATTGATGCCCTTCAATCTAAGAAAAAGGGGCGTCCATCCATGAAAAAAGATTCAAATAAACAATTAAAACAACCTTTAGCTGAAGGATCAGTCGAAGCACCTGAAGCACGCATTAAACAGCTTGAGATGGAAAATGAGTACTTAAAAAAGTTAAATGCCTTAGTTCAAAACAAGAAAAAATCACAAAACAAGACAAAGCGCAAGTAGTCTATGAATTAAGGCATAAATATTCGGTGAAGGCACTCGTGGAGCTAGCTACTATTCCTCGAAGCACGTATTATGATTTAGTAAAGAAAATGAATCTTCCAGATGTAGATGCCGATTTGAAAGCTGAGATTAAAGCGATTTATGAGGAAAATAAAGGTCGTTATGGTTACCGTCGCATTCGTGATGAGTTAACGAATCGTGGCCAGAAAGTGAACCACAAGAAGGTTCAGCGCATTATGAAAGAGCTTGGGTTAAAGTGTGTTGTGCGTATGAAGAAATATAAATCCTATAAAGGAAAAGTCGGTAGAATTGCACCTAATATTTTAAAGCGTAATTTTCATACAGATGCACCGAATCAAAAGTGGGTAACAGACATCACAGAGTTTAAATTGTTTGGAGAAAAACTGTATGTATCACCTGTATTAGATTTGTATAATGGTGAAATTATTACCTATACAATTGGTTCTAGACCGACGTATTCGCTTGTTTCAGACATGTTAGAGAAAACATTGGAACGTTTACCTGAAACGCACCAGCTACTGATGCATTCGGATCAAGGATGGCATTATCAAATGAGACAGTACGTCCGTACTCTTGAATCAAGAGCTATCGTCCAGAGTATGTCTCGAAAAGGCAACTGTTACGACAACGCAGTAATAGAAAATTTCTTTGGGATTATGAAGTCGGAGTTCCTCTACATAAAAGAATTTGAAAATGTAGAGCACTTTAAAATAGAATTAGAAAAATATATAGATTATTATAATACGAAACGGATTAAGGAAAAATTAAAAATGAGCCCGGTACAATACCGGACTCACTTTTATCAAGCTGCCTAATGAAATAACCGTGTCTAACTTTTAGGGGTCACTTCAACTTTTCAAACGCTCTTTTTTAATATAACTTAGAAATAATTATATTTTCTTCCCTTAATCTAAAATATACTATTAAGTATTTTTTCACAGACTATTTACACCTACCATCCTAAAAATCGTTATTAACAAACTATTTTTCTATTTAAAAATTATTTATTAAATAAAAAAGTGCTACTAGTAAATAGTTAGCCAACTATTTACTAGTGCACTTTCCTTTATTCCATCTAATTCATTAACTGCACGAATTACTCAGCAATATAATTTATTGCAACACGTTTACTTTCATCTTTATTTACTTTTGTAACACTTACATAGATTTTTCCTGCTACTTCTCCTAATTGAGGGATTACAACATTTACCGCCGTTTTATTTTCTGCTACCGTTGCTGTTCCAATTGCTTCTTGGACTGTCTCTTCATTATATACACTTACCTTATCACCTGCTGTTAAACCAGTCACTCTAACAATATCAGCCGCTCCGTCATTATTTAAAACAACAATATTTCCACCTACTGGCTCCGCCGTTACTTGTGATTCATATTTCACCGCTGTACGAGCACTTTCTAACTCATTCTCACTTTGTACACTTACATATACCGTGCCACCTGTTACTTTTAAGAGATCCTTCCCTAAAATTGTTGCTTCTGTTTTTCCTTCCGCTACTGCTTCTGATGTTACGATTGCTTCTCCACCTTTTGATGCTTCATATACACGAACAATGTCACCTTTTTTCAGTTCTGACACTGTAATTGTATCTTCTGCTTCCACTTTATTATTTGACACTGTGATTTTTTCTACGGCTGGTGCCACCGTTGTTGGCTCTGCTTCGTACTTCACTGCGACTCTCTTACTCTCATCTTTATTCGGTTTCGTTACTGTTACGTATACTGTGCCGCCTGTTGATACTAGTAAATCTGTTTTTTCAATTTTCACTTCTGTCGCTTCTTTTGCTACTGTCGCATTTCCTAACTCTTTTCCTTCTGTTGATGCATCATATACGCGAACAAGATCACCTTCGGCAACCCCACTTACTGTAATTGTATCCGCATCTCCAGCTTTATTGTTCGCTACTTTTACTGTATCCACCGCTGGTGCCACTGTTACTTGTGATTCATATTTCACCGCTGTACGAGCACTTTCTAGCTCATTTTCACTTTGTACACTTACATATACCGTGCCACCTGTTACTTTTAAAAGATCTTTCCCTAAAATTGTTGCTTCTGTTTTTCCTTCCGCTACTGCTTCTGATGTTACGATTGCTTCTCCACCTTTTGATGCTTCATATACACGAACAATGTCACCTTTTTTCAGTTCTGACACTGTAATTGTATCTTCTGCTTCCACTTTATTATTTGACACTGTGATTTTTTCTACGGCTGGTGCCACCGTTGTTGGCTCTGCTTCGTACTTCACTGCGACTCTCTTACTCTCATCTTTATTCGGTTTCGTTACTGTTACGTATACTGTGCCGCCTGTTGATACTAGTAAATCTTTTCCTGTGATTGTTGCTTCCTTCGCATCTTTCGCTACTGTTGCGTTTCCTAACTCTTTTCCTTCTGTTGATGCATCATATACTTTTACAACATCACCTTCAGTTACTTCACTCACTGTAATTGTATCCGCATCTCCAGCTTTATTGTTCGCTACTTTTACTGTATCCACCGCTGGTGCCACTGTTACTTGTGATTCATATTTCACCGCTGTACGAGCACTTTCTAGCTCATTTTCACTTTGTACACTTACATATACCGTGCCACCTGTTACTTTTAAAAGATCTTTCCCTAAAATTGTTGCTTCTGTTTTTCCTTCCGCTACTGCTTCTGATGTTACGATTGCTTCTCCACCTTTTGATGCTTCATATACACGGACAATGTCACCTTTTTTCAGTTCTGACACTGTAATTGTATCTTCTGCTTCCACTTTATTATTTGACACTGTGATTTTTTCTACGGCTGGTGCCACCGTTGTTGGCTCTGCTTCGTACTTCACTGTGACTCTCTTACTCTCATCTTTATTCGGTTTCGTTACTGTTACGTATACGGTGCCACCTGTTGATACTAGTAAATCTTTTCCTGTGATTGTTGCTTCCTTCGCATCTTTCGCTACTGTTGCGTTTCCTAACTCTTTTCCTTCTGTTGATGCATCATATACTTTTACAACATCACCTTCAGTTACTTCACTCACTGTAATTGTATCCGCATCTCCAGCTTTATTGTTCGCTACTTTTACTGTATCCACCGCTGGTGCCACTGTTACTTGTGATTCATATTTCACCGCTGTACGAGCACTTTCTAGCTCATTCTCACTTTGTACACTTACATATACTGTGCCACCTGTTACTTTTAAAAGGTCTTTCCCTAAAATTGTTGCTTCTGTTTTTCCTTCCGCTACTGCTTCTGATGTTACGATTGCTTCTCCACCTTTTGATGCTTCATATACACGGACAATGTCACCTTTTTTCAGTTCTGACACTGTAATTGCATCTGCATTTCCAACTTTATTATTTGACACTGTGATTTTTTCTACGGCTGGTGCCACCGTTGTTGGCTCTGCTTCGTACTTCACTGCGACTCTCTTACTCTCATCTTTATTCGGTTTCGTTACTGTTACGTATACTGTGCCGCCTGTTGATACTAGTAAATCTTTTCCTGTGATTGTTGCTTCCTTCGCATCTTTCGCTACTGTTGCGTTTCCTAACTCTTTTCCTTCTGTTGATGCATCATATACTTTTACAACATCACCTTCAGTTACTTCACTCACTGTAATTGTATCCGCATCTCCAGCTTTATTGTTCGCTACTTTTACTGTATCCACCGCTGGTGCCACTGTTACTTGTGATTCATATTTCACCGCTGTACGAGCACTTTCTAGCTCATTCTCACTTTGTACACTTACATATACTGTGCCACCTGTTACTTTTAAAAGGTCTTTCCCTAAAATTGTTGCTTCTGTTTTTCCTTCCGCTACTGCTTCTGAGGCCGCGATGGCTGCTCCACCTTTTGATGCTTCATATACACGGACAATGTCACCTTTTTTCAATTTTGACACTGTAATTGCATCTGCATTTCCAACTTTATTATTTGACACTGTGATTTTTTCTACTGCCGGTGCCACTGTTGTTGGCTCCGCTTCATACTTCACTGTGACTCTCTTACTCTCATCTTTATTCGGTTTCGTTACTGTTACGTATACGGTGCCACCTGTTGATACTAGTAAATCTTTTCCTGTGATTGTTGCTTCTTTTTTGCCCTCGGCCACAGCAGCTGAAGTTGCTTTCAAGTTTCCTCCTGTTGATGCATCATATATTTTTACAATATCTCCTGGAGCCAACTCACTCACTGTAATTGTATCCGCATCTCCAGCTTTATTGTTCGCTACTTTTACTGTATCCACCGCTGGTGCCACTGTTACTTCCGATTCATATTTCATCGCTGTACGTGTACTTTCTAATTCACTTTCACTTTGTACACTTACGTACACTGTGCCACCTGTTGCTTTTAGTAAATCTTTTTTTGTAATTGTAACTTCTACTTTACCTTCTGCTACTGCTTCTGATGTCGCAATCGCTTCTCCACCTTTAGATGCTTCGTACACTCTCACAATGTCGCCTTTTTTCAATTCTGACACTGTAATTGTGTCAGTTTCACCTTTTTTATTATTTATAATATTCGCCTTTTCTACCGAAAGTGCTGCTGTTTTTGCTGATGTAACCTCAGCTGCAACAGCAGTAATTGATGGATATGTAGCTGAGACTAGTAATGCTGAACTTACACAAACGCTTGCTAAAAACTTCGAATTTTTACTTTTCATTCTCATAATCCTCCCAAAGATTATTTTTCTATTATTTTATTCCTTATAATTTAATATCCCTATTAAAGGATATTTTTATATTAACAGATTATATTATCGTACTTTTTTTAAAAATATGCTAGTGAATTTTTTTAAAACTTGTTATATCTCTTAATATTACGTAATATAGAATGAGTGACATGAAATATTTAACGAAAGTAACACAATCTACTAATAAATATTGAAAATTAAATATCATTTGAATAGCTTCGACAGCAGAAATTTAAATAACCACCATGTAGACTTTTCAAATGTGACTTTCCAAATAAAAATGCGAATATGGTGCAAGAGATGAGCGATTTTTAAAAGCTTAAACTTTCAATTAAATTTGCACTAAATTATAATCTTTAAAACTATTTAAATAGCCTCATAAAAAAGAAAAAGCCGGATACACATAATCCTTCCTTTTCTTTAATCCTGTTAAACAGTTCCGATAATCGCTCTAGATTTGTAGACGTAGAAGAATCTTTATATGGATTGTTATGAATGATAACTTTAGGATACATGTTTTTTAGATTATGAAGAACATACTCTTTTCTTATTTCTTTATCGTTATTTAAAATTCAAATTATTAATTCGAGTTACACTAAACATATTTTTATAAAACACCTTTTCCTTTTACGGAACGATTCCACACAAAACAAAAGGGAAATACATATAAACTATGTATCTCCCTTTTGTTTTGTACCCAAATTTTATTACTGTGTTACCGTCATAACTTGTCCGCTACGGTCAACCATTATTTTCATTTTTCCGTCTTGTGCATTATATAGCCCTAGTTTATGTAATTCCATTTTACAATCTTGTACGAAAGTTGGTAATTTACGAATTTGATCAATATCAGAACTTGTAATGAAATGAATTAAAAGCTGCGTCATGCCTTTAATATCTTGCACAAGCTCTTCTTTTTCTCGTTTTAACCTTTCATTTTCTAGTTGTAACGACTGCAATTCACCTTCTAAGCTACGTGTATTCTTCGCCTCTCTAGAACGCCCTGCTGCCATGCTAGAAAGCTTATAAATACCTTCCATAAACTGATGTAGTTCGTCTTCTTTCCTTTCACTACATTGATTAATTGTTTCAAAGTTATCAACAATACCAGATATAACTGTTACAAGATTTTTTTCATCCTCTTTATGCTGGATTTCTTCTTTTAATTCGTACTCGTTTTCTTGTTTTCTTGCAACGATTGTCTCTTTTACTGGTATATATTTTCGCTTTCGTCCTGGTTTTTGTTTTTCAATATTTTCAAACGATATTTCACGTTTTTTTAATTTATAATACGTATTTTGCAATTGACTTTCTGTTTTTGGAAAAAGATTTAGTTCATTTTTACTTACGTATTTTGAAATATTTAAAATGTTTAAACCGTGACGTTGACAAAATTGATACACTTCATACAGTAGCTCTAGTTCAGACTTCAGCCATGTAATTGCTGATTTTTCATATGCTCGCATCCCGCCATTTTTTTCTATATCTATTTGAAATAATACCATTCTATTATATAAATCAACTAATTCTTCATACTTTACTTGGAATTCTTTTTCTATTTTTTTAAATTCCACCTCTAGTTGCATATCGTTCATTTTATTATTTGACATGTTTTGTAAAAGACCTAATACATTAATTGCTGTGTGGTGATACATAATCTGTGCCACTCCCCCTCATCCTTTCACAATTCTCATCTGACTCCCATGTCTTTTAAGAAAATAGCAATTTTTACATATCCATATTATAACAGTTCGAAATTATCTGTCAAATAATAAACATACAAAAATGTATAGAAAGTATAAAAATTTGGAAAATGTTTTTTATTAATATGTAAAATTGCATATTAATTACATTTAATTATATTATATGGTATTTTGAATGTTTTTTCACCGAAAAAATTTGCGTTACCACGAAATGTTACTAAAATAACCCTCGAAAATACGTTTGCTTATATTTTCAAATCAAAAATCTTCATTTGAAGATTTTTTCATACATACAGCGCCAAACATCTTAGAAACCTTTCATTTTTCTGCCAGGTTAGAGTATAGAATACCAAAAAGGAATTAGCCAATGCTACACATGGCTAATTCCTTCCCCTCTCTAACAGAATAGAGTTATAAATCTAGTCTTCAGATCCTCAATCAAAGTCTCACTTCTTCTTACCTAAACTTCATACCTCTGAACTCATATCGCATGAGACTCTATTAATCACTAAAAACTTACTTACATAAGTAGTTCCCCTATTCCTACTAAATAGAAAAATGTTATACGCCAGCTCTTCTACTTACCTATAACCACTCCATATCTCTGGTCTCAACATCGCATAGGGCTCTATTAAGCACTGACCGCTCAACACTTAGCTAGAGCTTCTATTCTGGCTAAATAGAAGCTTTTAAAGCACTAACTTATCAACTAAACCAATTAGCTCTTGAATATCTGGCTTACTTACTTGGGCATTTGCTCCTACAGCTTCACCTTTATGGAATAATTCATTTGTAATTAATGAAGAGAAAATAATGACTGGTAAACGATTCATTACTTCACTATCCTTAACCACTTTCGTTAAATGATGTCCATCCATTTTTGGCATTTCAATATCCGTAATTAGCAAGTGAATATGTTCAAACATTTTCTCGCCTTGCTCTTTCGCTAATTTTTCAATTTGCGCTAACGCTTCTGCACCATTGCTGAAGAAGTTCATTTTCGTATATCCAGCTGATGATAATGTTTCTTCTAATATTTGGCGTAGCATCGCTGAATCTTCTGCAATATAAATTACTTTTTCAGCTCGATCTGTTTTTTGTTCTAACCCTGCAATTGATTTATTGTCATAACCAGTGCCGCTAATTTCACATACAATTTTTTCATAATCTAATAGTAAAATGATTTTGCCATCTAGTTTTACAATACCAGATGTCGTTTCTTCTAGTCCCATAGATAATGAAGCTGGTTCATCAATTTGTTCCCACGAAATACGTTGAATACGATGCACTTCATCAACGCGGAAAATAACTTTCATTTGGTTTAATTCTGAGATGATAAATTTCGTTTGATCAAGTGGCTTTGTTGACTTTAAATTAAGAGCCATTGCCAAGTTAATAACAGGTAAAATTTCACCACGTACTTGAACAACACCTTCAACTGCATGATGAGATTCTGGCACAGTTGTAACAGGGAATGGATTAATGATTTCACGTACTTTCATAACATTAATACTAAATAGGTTTTCACCAACAGTATACGTAACAATCTCTAATTCATTTGTTCCGCTTTCTAATAAAATACTTTGTGCTTGTGACATAAAGGTGTCGCTCCCCTTCCATTAATTCCGTATATCTAATTATTAAGCTTTATAAAAGCGAAAAAGTCAACTACCTATATAAAAATATAGATAGTTGATCGATTCATTTTATTAAAAAACAATTAATCTTGTATAAACGAAGCAAGTGCTTCTAATAACACTTCTTGCGCTCCTACAATTTCTGTCGGCATTGCTTCCCATTTTTTCGAAAGCTCCGTCTCTACTCTTATTCTCAGCTCAGAATTCATTTCTGCTAGCACATATTCTTTCGTTGCTATATCAACATCAAGTAGCGCAAGTGCATATAATTCCGGGTCATTTATTTTTTCGAATAATCGTTTTAATACCACCGGTGCTATATGTTTTAATTTTTCAATATGAATCTCCTTATCAGAAAATAGTAACTCATATTGAATAAACGTAACATTTTCTTTAATCACTTTAAAATAACAATTATTTTTTTTATCATTCACAAAATAACCGTTTGGATCGGCAATAATACTCTCTACTTTACGGATTAAATCTGGCAAACTATTCGCCGCCATTACAGTCCGCTGCTCAACCTCACTCGGCGAAATGAATGTAACGCGATACTTATTTTGCGCCATCCTCCTCACCTCTCCTTTTATAAAAATCTATCGTCACATACTATCCAGAAGGCACACTGGCCTACTATGAAATGATTATCTCATCCCCATCCATCTCAGTATGCCTCCATAGCTCTATTCTTACAACTAGGAGCTCTTCTGGACCATAAATGTTTATCCACACTAAACTTTGCTTACCTCTTCTTATACTACTCTAGTAACTCTCCATACCTCTGTCCTTACACACCAGTCGAGGTCCTATTAGGCACTAACCGCTCCAAAACAACGCTGGGTCCTCTCGTCAACCCTAAAAAGAGCTTTTAAGATCTTTTTAAGAACTTTTCAATAACTCTATGTTATTAAACCAAAACGCTATCTGCTGATCCGTAATATTTGGCAACATAACAAAAAACTCACGACACTTCATCTCATCCTTAAACAGCTGATACTTCCAAACGCTATCGCTACCAACACTTATGAAATAAAACTCATGGATACGGCCAATGATTGCTTGTTTTTCGCCAAATGAATACGGAGGCACTTGCTTAATTTCAAATTGATCTGGTAAATATACATGCTCTTCTCGTTCTATTTTTAATACTTGCTCGGCAAGTTCACGTTTATTTTCGAAAAAAGGCAATTGTAAAATTCGCTCTTGTCTTGTCATACGAATAAAAAACCCTTTCTACTCCATTACATTTTTTCATTACGATATATTATCGAATTAAGTTTACAACTTCATTTAATACTTCATCTGAAACTTTAATTACTTTCGCATTTCCTTGGAATCCGCGTTGGTATAACATTAAGTCAACGAATTCTACAGATAAATCCACATTGGCACCTTCTTGTGCACCACCGCGTACTTTACCTGCACCATTTTGACCAGATGCACCAAGTGCTAAAATACCTGTTGTATTCGTCGCTGTATAGTTACCATTACCTGTTTTCATTAGTCCACCTTCGTTCGGGAACATCGCAACAGCTAATTGACCAGCTGATTTCATACTTCCATCAGAATATTTTACCATTACATATCCACCGTCAGCAATGAAGCAATCTTTAACCGTCGCTGCTGCTCTACCATCTACGTCTGTTACTGATAATGTTTTATCTGTTGGATGATTTGTTAAATGACTTAAGTCTAATTTTATAGAGCCTCCATCAAACGGAATATTGGCTCCTTGCTCTTTCGGATTTGGATTTCCAACAGCATCAAATGTCATATTACCACCTGCACCTTGAACATCTTTAAACTCTGTTTCTTTTTTCGAGTCATTGCGCATTTGTACTTTATATGTATAATTATGTTCACTCGTTTGTTTAAACTCTACACGCATTGTCCATGTATTCCCTGCATTATCATATACAGGTAAATCTTGTGTAATTTGTTTTTCACCAGTTGGAATATTCCCTTTAATTGTCCCTTTCGATGTTCGAATACCACCAATTGCTGTTCCCATTGGAATTTGCAACGGTCCTGGAATTCCAGATAAATCAACCTCACCAGTTGCCTCATTCGCAGGGTATGCAAACACGTATTGACCTTCAGTATTCGTAATATAGTAATCTGAAGATATCCCAAACGTACCTTTACGAGTAAATTCCATATTTCCGCCTTTTGAATCACCTACAACGAAGAAACCATTACCTTCCATTGCTGCTTGTGTTTTGCCACCTGTTAACGTAATTGTACCATCACTATAATCCGTAACCGTACCACTCATTTTTACACCGTTACCAATACTTTTCGGATTCGTTCCTGCATATTTACCGTCACCTTTTGCACCAATCGAATTGTTATATAGTAAATCATCAAACATTGCTTTTTGTTTTTTATAACCTACTGTTTGTGCATTGGCAATATTATTTGAAGTTACACTTAATGCATTTTGTGTTGCATTCATTCCTGTAATACTTGTATATAACGCTTTAATCATAACGTATGGACACTCCTTATGAATTTGTAGTTTTTACTTCTTCAGTTACTTTTTGATCGTCTTTCTTTGCGTCTTCTGGGTTCGTTTCCCCAATCGGTTTATCAGACACTCTCTCAACGAAACGAAGAGATACAACTTTATTATTAATAACGAGCTGTACGTCGTTATTTTCCGCAAGGCGAACCGTTTCTACTTGACCGGTTACTTTGTTTCCGTCGCCGTCAACACCTCTTACGTATTTACCTAAAAACTTCATTCCACCATCAAGTGCTGTTGAATACATCGTTGATTGCAGCTTATCTACTGCTTTCGTCATATTCTGTACTTGTTCCATAAGAGATAACTGTGCTGTCTGATTCATCATTTGATTCATATCCATCGCATTAAATGGATCTTGATGTTGAAAACTTGATAAAAACAATTTCAGGAAATCATCTTTCCCCATTACCCCAGGAGTCTTTTGCGCTCCTGCAGAAACTCCATTACTTTGTTGCACTGGCGATTGTACACCATTAACAGGTACATTACTTTTTTGCGCTCCTGTTTGTAACGGAATATGATTTGTACTCGTTGTATTTAATCCAACTGTTGGCACGCTTTATTCCTCCAATAATCCCGCAAATTCTGTTGATTGTTGTTTTTCATGATTTGTATTTGCTAATTTCTGTTTTTGCCTTTGCTCTTGTTCTCGCTGTTCTTTACGATTTTCATCTTTATCTGAATAGCTAATTTGAATGTTTATTTCTTTTTCTTTTAACTTTAATTTCAATTCATCAAAAATGATTTCAACACGTTTTTTCGCATCGTGTTTTTCCATTTCTACGTGAACGTCAATTTGATCTCCGTGTTTTTTCATAAATACTGTTAATGTACCAAGTTTTTCTGGATTTAACTGAAATAAAACACGTTCTTGTTTCACTACAAATTTTTGCAGCGCTTCTACTTGCGCTTCCATTTTCTTTCCTAAGTCAGGTAATGAAACTTTCTCAGCACCACTATTTGATTTCCCTATGTGTTCGGTACTCGTCGTTTTATTTAATAACTCTGCACCTGTAGAGCTCGAATCATTTAATGCATCAACCTCTGGCAACTCTACCTTTGCATCATCGCTCTCACCTTTCGGAAGATCTACGTCTTTAAACTCTTCTTGTTTCTTTGCGATATTACAAGTTTCTGTTTCTACAACCTTCAATGCTTGCATCGTTTGCTCCGGCATCTTCATTTTGTCTAATACCATTTGCATTGTATCTTCTAAACATATAGCATTTTTGATATTCATATTTGAAAGAAGTTCTTGTAATTGTTGTAATTCAGCTGCAGGTAATTCATTAAGTTTAATATTGCCATATTCTTGATATAGCTCTTGTATTTTTTGTATGTATTGATATAACAATTCCGGCTGCACATGTAATTGCTCAATTGCAACCATTTGCTCAGATACAGCTAATAACAACTGTTCTGTCTCTTTTTTTTCTTCTTTCTTTACAATAGGCTCTTCTTTCGTTACCGATTTTTTAGAAAGAATATAATCTTTTTTCTCTTCTGTTGGTGCTTCTTCTCGTTTCGTTTTCTCCGTTTTCGGCTGTTTTTTATTTTCCATTCTCATCGTACGATCGAATGAAGAATCTTCATTTTTTGATTGTATTTCTAGCCCTTTGTCTTTTTGCGGAGGTAAACTTTGTTGCACCGGTAATACAGACTGTATCACTACATTCACCTCATCCATTCATACACATTTTCAAATCCAGAAGCATTTTTTCTTCCAGCTTTTCTTGTGCTTTCGCAAGCTTTTTGCAATTTTCTTGATACATCTCATCAATGACACGTTCTTTTTCTTTTACTTGCTCTAAAAGGCTTTCATTTTTTTGAATAAAACCTTCCGTTTTTTTAATTTTTCGATTCCATTCTTCTATTCTTTCAGGTGAAAACGTATGTGAAGAAAGCATGCCAGCCATAATACGTTGCCCAGTTTGTACGACTTTACTACGCGATTTCACAACATATAAATCATATTCTTTTTTTTGTTCTATTTTTCTTTTTTCAGCTGTTAATTCATACACTTCTTTTAAAATATGTTCTTTTTCTTGATTTATTTGCAATTTTATTGTGTCGTACTGCTGTTTATCCACCTGTTTTCATAGCCCCTTCCTATTATAACGTTCTCTTTTTCTATTATATAGTTTTTTTCCAAAAAAATCTGTGAAATATTAAAAAACAAAAAAAATAAGACCTCTTGGGCAGAGGCCTTATACTATATGGTGTATCGCTTCAACGATATCATCAAATTGGAAACTATCCGATCGACCTTGCTTTAAAAACGTATTTATACCTTCTACTTTATTTTTACATTCAAAAATATAAGCATTTTCTTCATTTTCTTGAATCGTTCCTAACTTAAAATACAATTCATTTTCTTTATAAATTGATAAAATTTTTCTCATTTCATTTGCAAGTTGCCAATGATGTGGCGAAACAATTTCTTCCATAATCCTACTTACTGAATCTAATACTGAAATTGCAGGATAATGACTAAGCGTTGCAAGCTCACGCTTTAATACAATATGTCCATCTAAAATACCACGTGCTAAATCTGGTACAGGACCATTTAAATCGTCCCCATCAACAAGCACCGTATAAATACCTGTTATAGATCCCTTTTGTGTTTTCCCGGACCGCTCTAACAGCTTCTTCATATAACTTTCCATTAGCAGTGTTTTACCACCAATCGGTAACTCTTTAACAGCAATATCAACACTTCTTCGTGCATCGGCAAAACGAGTAACAGAGTCCATCATAAGTAATACGTTATTGCCTTGATCACGGAAGTATTCAGCAATAGACGTTGCGAGTTTCGCTGCACGAAGTTGCATAAGATGACTTTCATCTGACGTCGCTACAACAACGACGCTTTTTCTCATACCTTCGTCGCCTAATTCTTTTCGAATAAAGTCTTTTACTTCCCGGCCACGTTCTCCTACTAAACTAATAACGTTTATATCAGCTTTTGCGTTTTTTGCTATCATTCCAAGTAAAGTAGATTTACCAACACCTGATCCAGCAAAAATACCAATCTTTTGACCGATACCAATTGTTAGCATAGAATCAATTGATTTTATTCCTGTTTCAAATACATCAGTAATCTCTTCACGTTCAAATGCATGTATAGGCGGTGCATCTAGTTTTATTTTCTGTAATGGAATGTTTTCAGCGTCCTCATTTAATACTTCACCATTTGCACTTAACACTTTTCCGAGTAAGTGATTACCACGTGGTACAACAACATCTTCTGAAATTAAAATCACTGAATCTCCATAACATACTTTTTCTGTCTGTTCAAATGGAAGTAGCATATTATTTTCTTTTTCAATAGCAATCACTTCACATAAGACCTTATGTTCTCCAACGAAGCAAACATCTCCAATCTTCGCTTTCGGCCCTTTTGCTACGAAAAACTGTTCTTGTACACTATGAACTTTGCCTACTTTCGTATACAGTGGTGTTTCAATGAACTTATTCCATTTTTCGTTCTCATTCATTAACAGACGGCTCATACATTTTGCTCCTCAAATAGCTTCTCTTCTTCCCATTTCTGACGAAGTTTCGCAAATATAGGTGCAAATTTAAATTCAAAGAACTCTTTCTCTTCTTCCAGAACAAATTCACCAAACTGCAGGGAGAAATCATATTTCCATTCTACTAATTGTAGCAACCAATATTCTTTCGTATTTTCCTTCTCTTCTTGAATACGTTCAAACGTTTCTGGATGTACTGTAATGATTAATTTTTCAAACGAAGTTGGCAATGTTTGCACGATGCCAGTTAAAATAGGTAACACATCAAGCAATCGTGAATCTACCGCTTGATTCACGATTTTTTCTGCTAGATGAAAAGATTGATCCCATAATAACTCTGTCCATTCGTATGCTGTTTCTTGTTGTTCTTTTTGAAACTGCACACGCGCTGCTTCCATCTGTTCCATTTGTTCATGAATATGCATTTGAAATTGTTCTTTATCTTGTAATAACTGCTGCCGCTCTCTTTCTAGCATTTGCTGCTCTTGCCTTAGCTGATTCATTTCCATATGTAATGATTCTTGCTGGGCGCGAAGTTCTGCATGATCAGCTTGTAATTCTTCCTCTTCTATTTGGACTGAAGCTGGTTTTGGAAATTGTAATTCATACGTTTCTTCAGAAAAAGAAACAGAATTCTTCGGAATTCTGTTTTTAAATAAGGACATCCTCTTCACCTCTTTGAACGATAATTCTTCCTTCTTTCTCTAGCTTTTTCACTGTACCAGTGATCGTTTGCTGCGCTTTTTCAGCATCCGTCATCTTAAGCGGTCCTAAGCCATCTAATTCTTCTAGAATCATCTCTTTACGGTTTGAAGACATACATGTAAATAGTTTCTCTTTAATTTCTTCTTTTGCAATTTTAAGTGCTTTCGCAAGAACACCGTTATCTGTAATTTCTTCTAATACACGGCGAAGCGCAAGAGCTTCAAGACCAAGTAAGTCTTCAAAGACAAACATATTTTCTTTAATTTTCTCAGATAACTCATAATCGACTTCATCCAGCTTTTGAAAGACTGTTTTTTCAACACCTCGTGAAACGTTATTTAAAATGTTTACGATCGTTTTCAAGCCATCAGTTTTATTAATTGCACTGAATGCCATATTATTTAATTTCGATTTTAACAACTCACCAATTTGATTAATTAATTCACCATCAACTTGTTCTAACTTCGCAATACCCATTACCGTCTCTACTCGTTTATGATCTGGCAATCTCTCAATTAATTGAGACGCAAGCTGCGGTTTAATATAAGAAGCGATAATTGCAATTGTTTGTGGTGATTCATCATTAAGCACTGTAAGAAGTGGCTCTAAATCTGTAAGTGAATTTAAGAATTCAAATGGATTATCTTTGTTATACCAAAGGTCTTCCAATAATTTTTCCAGTTCGTCTTCTGGCATGTTTTTAAATATGCGACGAATGTATTCTTTATCTGGAGTGACTAAGTTCAATTCTTTTACATTTAGTTCATATAAGAACTCTCCTAGTACATTTTCTAACGTTTCTGGTTTATATACACGAAACTTCGCGATTTCACGAAGTAATACTTCTTTTTCCTCAGCTGTCATATATTCAATGACTTTTGCTGCCACCCCTTCTTCTAATGTACGAATAAGGATGGCAGCTTTTTCTTTGGAGGAGATTTCATCTAACATCGTTGTTCCTCCCTTACTGTCCGTTTAGCCATTTTTTAATTACTTTTGCAGTACCTTCTACATGTTCTTTCGTAGCATCCTGCACTTGTTCATCTAACGTTGGTTCTTTCGGTTCTTCTGGTTCAGGTTTTGGCTCTGGCACTATTTTTTCTTCAGGAATTTCCAAGATACTTTCATTACTTGCAGCAATTTCATCTTCTGCTAAGTATTCTTCATATTCCTCTTCTTCTTCTTTCTTTCTCTTACGTCTTGCTAATAAGAACCATACTAGACCACCGATCGCTAATAAGCCAGCTGTAATTCCACCGAATAACCACCAGTTCATGCCACTTTTTTCTGGCTCTTTCTCTTTTTCGACTTTCGGCTGATCGAACTGAACAGTTACAACGTTAACTTGACCATTTATAAAGTTACCGTTCGGATCAGCTTGAAGTCCTGCCGCTGTTCCGATTGCTTCTTTAAAAGTTGTCATATCCATTCTACGTTTTACTAGCGTATCATTATCTACCCATACAACAACATTTGTTTTCGTTAATTCTGGGTGTTTCTTAATTGTTTCAACTGTTTTATCTATTTCATAGTTTTCTATTTTATTACCATTTTTATTATTATAAACAACTTTACCATTTTGATTATTGTTCGTACCGTAGTTCGGCACTTCACCGTTTGCTGTAATACCAGCACTTTGCTTCGTATCTGTCCCTTCTTGCGCAGTAGAGCTTTCCTCTTGCTCTTGTTTACTACGAAGTACACCTTTATCACCATACTTTTCTGACTGACGTGTAACTTCATCGTAGTTTACAGATACTTTCGTATTCACTTTATATTCATTCGGTTTAAACATCGTCATTAATGTTGCATCAATATCTTGCTTTAATTTACCTTCAAGTTGATGCTGCATCTCTACTTCTTTCTCATAAGAAGAGGAACTACTAGAATGCGCTTCATCTGCTCCTTTTGAGATAACACCTTTTTTACTATCAATAACACTTACTTCTTCTGCCTTCACACCAGGAACTGCTGCACTTATCATTTGCTGTATACCTGCAACTTGATCAGCTGTTAACAATTGGCCACGCTTCACTCCAACCGTAATCGCCGCTGTTCCTTTTGCTTTTTCTTCATCAAAAATCGTCTCTTTTTCAGGCAATGTAATTTGAACATTTGCCGTTTCAACTGTCGCAAAGTTTCTTACAATATCTTGCTCCAATTGCTTCTTCGTACCGACAATTTGCTTCATTTTTTTATCTTGCTCACTTGAACCGAGCGAGCTTTCTAATAAAATTTCCTCACCGCTTTTAGAATTAAACGGTAAGCCCATCCCATTCATTTCTTTTCGAACCCATGGAGCATCATTCTTTTGCACACGAATCGAACCATCGGCCGCTAATTGATAATCGACACCTAACTTCGATAATTCTGCTGTAATCTCTTGTTTATCTGTATCATTTAAATTTTGATATACAACAACATATTTATCTGGCAAGGTGAAGTATAAAAGTGCTCCTGTTACAATCGCTAAAAGCGCAGCACCAATTACTAACTTATGCCACGTTTTTAACGATTGGATAACATTTTTCATCTTTTCCATTTAAACACACCCGTCCACTTTCCTAAATTTGCATATTAATTAGTGACTTATAATTTTCAATAAGATTATCACGTACGAGAGCAGCTGTTTTCATTTGAGACTCAGCTTTCTTTTGCTGAATTAAAACGTCATGTGTTTCTCCTACCCCTTTAGTTAGTAAATCATATACTGCTGTTTGTGCATTGTTTTGCGTTTGATTCATATCTTCCAATAAATCAATAAACTTTTTCCCCTCAACTACAGATGTTTGAGAAGTTTTCGGTGCACCAATTGACTGAATTGCTCCAAATGGTTGTGTATGTAACATTGGTTGGATTTTCATATTACTATCTTCCCCCTTATCCTCGGCCGATTTCTAAATCTTTATCAAGCATTTTTTTATTTGCATTTAATACACTCGTATTCGCTTCATACATTTTTTGAGCAACCATTACATTCGTCATTTCAGCAGTTACATCAATATTTGGATAACGTACATATCCTTCTTCATTTGCGTGCGGATGCGTCGGATCATACACTAAATTTTCCGTTTTGTCTGCTTCAATACTTTTTATTTTTACTCCATTAGTAGGAGCACCATCTAACATACTTGCAAAACTATTGTTTGATTCTAGCACCACACTACGACGCTCATATAAATCTGCCCCCGGAGCCGCCGTCGTATTCGCATTTACAATATTGTTAGAAGTAACTTCCATCCACTTTCTCGCTGTCGTTAGCCCTGAGCCACTTGCATTAATTGCCTGAAACATCCGTTGTCTCTCCTTCTACTTAACGTCCGCGTGCCGCTTGGTTAATTGCATATTGTGTATTAATCGCGTTAATTGAAATACCGTATAACTGATTTGCTTTCATTAAATCTAGCATTTCTGTCGTTACATCCACACTATTTCCGTCTTTATTCGTTTGCATTGATTTTGTTTGAATCTTTGCATATGTATTTTTCATATTTACTGTCGGCAAGTGCATTTCATTCGTTTGATATAAATCTGGATTGCTCTTTAAATCAGCCGCATTGTTTTTATATAATGCACTACTTTTATTCATCTGCTCAGCAAATGTTACATCTTGTGCTTTATAGCCAGGTGTATTCGCATTTGCAATATTACTAGAAACCGTATTTCGTTTCGTTACTAAATAATTCATATAATGGCTTACATCACTCACTAAATCTGGCATATTCCACACCCTTCCTTTTCTAACTTAATGATCCACTGATGGAAGTTTCACTTCATTATTTATTTTCTTATATGTATTTATTAAAATATTAACTATTATGTACCCTTACATATTTTATTCCATTTTTCCATTGTTGTCTTTAGAAAAATATAAAAATATAAAAAAGAATACGAAAAAACTGTATACACGCAGTAATTCATGAAACATTTCAACATATGAACTACAAACTAAGTTCATTTTTATATTATTTAGATTACTACTTTTTTATTACAGTCATAAAGTGAAACCTCAATCAGCGGAATTCTTTATTTAAACAAAGGAATGGATCCCCTTTTAAAAGGGGAATCCGTTTCCAAACTCTATCATTAATATTTACCGTAAAATGAATTAGCTTTCATCCGCCCATCATTTTCCATTATCATTTCTTCCAAAATCTTTTGCTTATCTCGAATATGCTGAGCTGCCTTAATAATGAATGGGCTTACTTCTGCTGCAACTTGTGCACGTGTTTCTTCATCCAATGTCATCATCCAGCGATTTAACATTTCACTCTTCTCAGCAAACTCTCCATCTGACACTTGCAATTCACCGATTTCATTAAAACAGCCGACAAACGTCCGATAAATATCATTGTTCATTTTCAAGTGCTCCGCGGTAACCATCTATTAAATCTTGTAATACTTTCACAATTGCATCCATGTCTTTTGCCTCACGAGTCACTTTCATCGTTTGAATTTGAATGCTAATCCAATCGTATAAGCCATATAAACTATCATATAAATCTTTTGTAATTTCAGGGTTTAATTGAAGTTTTAATTCTTCAAAAATACGTTCTAACTTTTCAAGAAGCGCATCTCCTTCTTGTAAGTTAAAAGTATGTAAAAGTTCTTCTAAATTACGAAACTCTACAATACATCTTTCATAAATAAAAATTGTATTTTTAATCGGATTACTCGTCATAATATCATTTTGCATATAACGTTGCCATGCTTGCATACGATCACTTCCTTAGATTTCATTAATCATCACTTTTTTGTTTTGTCATTGCTTTAATTGTTTTTAGCTGACTATCAAGCGCCGCTAATGTACTTTCTAATTTTTGATATTTCTTTACAATATCATCTTGTTTTTGCTTATTTTGAATGTCAATATCATTGATTTTACGATCTAGTTTCCCCACACGGTCATCTATAATTTTTATTCTTTCTCCTATGATTCCCACGTCACCGAATATCTTATTAAATTGTGTATCTATTTGTTTTCCAAGACCATCTGCACTAAAAAAGAATTGTTTTGCCGCATCCGGGTTTTCTTTCAAAGCGTTTGTTAATTTTGCTTCATCAACTTGTAATGTACCCTCTTTTGTCACCTGAATACCATACGAAAACAAATAATTTCCATCTTGTGAGTATGTTACAATATTATTCATAATCCTTCTAATATCACCCATAATATTTTGGCCTTGAAGCGCTCCATTTTTCCCACCAAATAATTCTACTGTAGATACCGCTTGATTATAATTGCTTACCATTTTTTTTATAAGTTCATTCGCTTCTTTTACATTTGAATCTTCTACTGTAAATTTAACGCTCTTTCCTACCTCAGATTTATCTAGTTGAATTTTAACACCTGGAAGAGTTTCTATTGTATTTGACTCTCCATGCTCTTCAACCCCATTAATTACATATGTTGAATTTTTAGCCTTTTCTATTTCATTAAGTGTACCATCTGTTTTTACAAATCCCATCTTTTCTAAAAATTGACCGCTATCTTCTAACTTAATAGCTCCCTTTTCGCCCATTTTTGAAGAAGAAAAGAATATCTTATTTCCAAGAGAATATGCCGAAACTCCATAATTTCCACTATTAATTTTATTTATTAATTGACGGTATGTAGTATCCTTTGTAATTACAATATCCTGATTGTTAATCTTTATTGTTTCTTCCATATCAATTTTAGCATCTAAATCCGCTATCTTTTCACTTGAAATTTGATGGCGTTGAGCCAATTCTTTGACTTCAATATTAAAGGTTCCTGCAATTGCTGAAGCATCTGCTGTCACACTAATATATCCTTCTTGAGAGAGTGTTACTTTTTTTTCATTCCCTTTAAAACTAGATAAATCTTTCATTGTTTGTGTTAGAGAACTAAATTCCTTTTTCAAACTTGCATATAATAATTTTTCTTGTGTAAGTTGTTCCTTTTCATTATTATAAGGAGTTTTCTTCATATCCAACGCTTGTAATTCTAATTCTACTAGCTTTGAAGTATCTATTATATTATTGCCTAGATTCCAAATTTGTTGTCTATTACCAATACCTGTTGATGTAACTGCCATTAACTACCACTCCTTTTTTACATATAATCTAAAATACTCGTTTTACTCATCGTACTAACAGCTTTTAACGTCGCTTCATATGTTGCATTAATATATGCTAAGTCGGAAATTGCTACCGCTAAGTCGACATCTTCAATTTCTTTACGGTTTTCTTGAAGCGCTAAATTTTGTTCGCTTAAAATTGTTTTAAACGTCTCCATTGTGTTCATTGTTGAACCAACTTCAGTTGTACGGTTAATGATGCCATCTAAGTTTTTCTTGTTTTCTCCTAATAACGGTTGTAACGCTTTTTGATCACCTTTTTGCATCGCTTCACTCATCTGTTTTAACGTCTTTATAACCGGAGATAATAATGCCTCTCCGTTTCGAAATGCTTTTATTTCATAACCGTCATTTAGTTGCCAGTTCACATCATTTTGTCCACCTTGATACGTACCATCTTCTGTAAATGGCAGTTTTTCTGCACTATCACCACCGAAAATATAACGACCTTGCTCTTTCGTATTCGCTAAATATACAACTTGTTTTAAAATTTGATCAATCTCTGCACCAATGGCCTTCAATTCTTTTTCACCATTTTGCTCACTTAATGCCTGCACCATTAATTGATCTGTCCTCGTTAGAGATTTCAAAACACCTTGTAAAGTATTTTCAGTTTGTGTTAATACATTTTTCGAATCCGCTATATCTTTTTGCATTTGCTCCATATTCGCCAATGAATGTTGAATCGCAAATGACTTACTTGCCGCAAGTGGGTCTTCACTCATAAGAAGATTTTTCTTCCCTGAAGTTACTTGATTTCGATGATATTGCTGTTGCACGTTCAAATCCATTAACTGATTCTTTGCCCAGTTTGCATTTTGAAATGTAGATACTCTCATTTCTATCTCCTCCTTATATATTTTCAATCAATTACTATCACCTATCGAATAATCGAAAATAGACTATCAAACACTTCATTCATCGTAGTAATAGCTTTAGAGTTCGCCACGAAATATTTTTGGAAGGCCATTAAATTTACCATTTCCTCTTCCATATTTACCCCTTCAACGCTCATCTTTTCTTGCTGAATGCCTTCTAATAAGTCCCCATGAATTTTTTGATAAGCATTCACTGCACTTTTATCAGAAGCTACACGAACTATGAATTGGTCTAATGCTGCTTTATAAGAAAGACCTTCTTTATAGTCTCCATCTGTAATTGCTGCTAGTTTATTTGCTGTTTCAGCAGATATTTTCATTTTCGAAATATCTTTTTGAAATTCTGGATTTAACTTCATATCTTTCGCATGATCTCCAACGAAGAAATCTTTTCCCATCACTGTATTCACTTGATTTTTCACTGAACTCATTAAGTCTTCAAGATTTTTTTTATAATCAACAATCTTCGCTTTCGTGTCAATCGCTGATTTTATCGCTCCGCTAGTTACATTGATTTCTGAACCGTAAATCTCAACTGACATTGGGTCTTTTTCTTTATTTAATTGAAGTGGATATGTATCTTGTCCATTTACTGTTAAAATACCATTCATTCTAACACTCGCAATATTAGGATTCATAGATTCATAAGATACTTCGATGTTTGCATACTTAGACATCTCTGTAACGATGCGATCTCGTTCGTCTAAAAGTTGATTCGGCACTTGTGTACCTGCTTGTCCAATTTTATGATTCGCTTCTGCTAAACTAGCAGCAAGACGATTAAATTCATTAACATGCGCTTCAATATCTTCTGCCGTCTGCGCTTCCACTGTATCTAAGTTTTTCGCAAGACGATTTACTTGACTTGTGAACTTCCCAGTTTCAGAAATTAATGTATCGTAGTAGTTTGGTTGTTCTGGATTTTTTGCCACTTCACGAAAGGCATTAAAGAAACCGTCCATTAAACTAGATAATGAATTCTTTCCTGTCGTTCCAACCATAGACTCTACACGTGATAAAGTCGAATTCATATAGTTATAGTAAGAGAGCTGAGATAATTGATCATTAAACTGCTTCGTCTTTACCTCATCAGTAATACGGTCAACACCTAGCGTTTGTACACCGTAACCAATTCTCTGTTCTGGCGTATGACCATTACTTGCTCCAACAGATCCGTAATTCACCATTTGACGCACATAACCCGGTGTATGAATGTTAGATAAGTTTTGTTTCGTTGTTTGTAATCCCATTTGAGCCGCTAACATCCCTGATAGCGGTGTATTATAATCAGATAATCTCATAAAGCTTCACTTCTCCTTTACAATAGTTCATTCATAAAGATTTGCGAATTATTGTTTCGCTCTAAATTATATTCAGAAACAGAATCCACAATACTTTCTGTAGTTTTTAATAGTACGTTTAAGTAATATTGATTTTTCAAAAGAATCATTTTTACATTCTCTTCTAATTCAGTTACGTTTTTTTGTAATTCTTCCATTTTTTCAATTTCTTCTTGAGAAAAATACGAAAATAATGCACTTACACGAGATGCTTCAACATCCTTTTCTTTACAAAACTGAACAACCATTTCTTCGAATGAGCTAGATAGTCCTTTTAAACCATCAATGTACTGCAATTGTTCTACTTGTAACTTTTGAACTGCATTTATATCTTTATTTTTTAAATTCTCATATATTTGCTCTCCAAGCGCTTGAATATTTTCATACGCCTTTTGTATAATAACGAGCTTTTCATATAATTGTATGTACATATAGCTTCCTTCCTTTTACAAGACTAAATTCACAATTAAACCATGGATTTCTCCAATTTGATTTAACATTTCTAAATGTCCTGTTTTCGTATTAATTAAATTCATAACATCTTCTAATTCATTCAATCCCATTTCTGCCTGTTTCACAATCGTCATTTTCTGTGAATATCCATAACGTGGGTGACGAGACATGACATCTTTATACTGCAATACATTATCAACGTAAAAATTCAAAAATGATTTTACTGTATTTTTGTATTCCATTACATTATCAAGCGTTAATTCCATTTCAATTTTTTCTTTAATTTCTCCAATATTATCGACAAACGCTTCCATTTGTTCTAGTAATTTATCTTTTTTCGGATCTGCATGCAAATTATCCGAAAATGCAAGTCCTGTCCTGACATTTGCTTCTTTCGGCATTTGAGTAGCAGGCGGTATATGCGATAAAATTGGATTATGCGAGATAGAACGTAGCATATATATCACCTATTTATTTTTTTATTTCTTCCTAAACTTAATCGTAAAATCCAGTTATTTATAATTATACTCTGAACAGTAATATTTTGCAGTTATTTTTTATAAAAGATATGTTACAATTTAGCATGAGGTGGCACAATTCTATGAATATTTTCCTTTGTGGTTCAAATCAATTAACAGCATTAGATCAAGAAGAAATTAAAAAATTTTTAACTGACTATGCTCACAAACATAAAATTTACATATTATGTTATAAATCTATTGAAAATGAGGTTCTTCGTTTTTTCGTTGAGAATGAAAGACTCGCTCAAAATTTATGCCTTTACACGCTGCAACCATTGCAAGCAATAACAGATGAATTTCAAGAAGTCGTTGATTACTTAAAAAAACACGGAGCCGAATATGTTGCTTTCGATCATCCTTCTGACTCCATTTACCGATCAGATTATATGTTTTTTGTTAAACAAATTATTGAAGACACTGATTTAGTTCTCTGTTTTTATAATGGGGACAAACATACATCTGTCATCCCTGTCGATGTTGCAAAAGAAGCAGGTATTGATGCTGTCATTTATGATTTACCAGGATTACATGAAAAGCAAATGAAAAAAAGCTTTGAACAAAAAATTCGTATGATGTAAAGGGGGCGGCACAATATCATTATTGTGCCCATTGTAAATATGATAATTGAACAAGATTATGATCATTTTATCGCGAGTTTTAAACAACAATTCAATATGGATATCGCTTCGTATAAGCAAGATAGAATGCGCCGTAGAATCGATGCTTTCATTTCGAGAAAAGGCTTTGAAAACTACACTAATTTTTTAAACAAATTACGTGCTGATCAAAATTTATTTTTAAATTTTATTGACTATATTACAATTAACGTTTCAGAGTTTTTTAGAAATAAAGAACGATGGCAAACTTTAGAGTCGAAAGCACTACCTAAATTACTCGAACAAAATAGCGGAAAATTAAAGGTATGGAGTGCCGCTTGCGCTGCTGGTGAAGAACCGTATACACTTTCTTTAATTTTATCAAAGCATCTAGCTCCATTTCGTTTTGAAATTCAAGCAACAGATCTTGATTTTCATATTTTAGAAACTGCAAAACGCGGTCAATATACAGAACGTTCGTTAAAGGAATTACCTAATGATTTGAAAGAACGTCATTTCACAAAAGAGAATGATCTATATTCATTGCATCAAAACATTAAACAAAACGTCTCGTTTAAACAACATGACCTTTTAATGCAGTCATTCGATACAAATTATGATTTGATTATTTGTCGCAACGTAATGATTTATTTTACCGAAGAAGCAAGAGTAAAACTTTATGAAAAATTTAGTCGTTCTTTACGAAAAGGCGGCGTACTATTTGTTGGTAGTACGGAACAAATTTTAACACCCGAGCGTTACAATCTTCAGCGATTTGATACATTCTTCTACGAAAAAATATAAAAAAGGTCGTCACAATGGAGTGACGACCTTTTTACATAACTCGAATTAAAATAATACCGACAATCCATATGAAGAGAAAAAGAAACGTCATAGACCATTTATGTTCTTGCATCGTTTGTTTCAATGCCTGTGATAATTGTGTCATGTTAATTTCCGCAAGCGCTCTCCATACACTTACATCCCGATCTTTAGCAATGCGGTCTGTAACACTAATTAAAATTGTTTCGTTAGACAATTTCGTTATATAAGCAGTAATAACCGTTACCATCAAATTTATATTTCCTTCTGAAGAATCACTTTCCACTCTAGAAATAAGTGCGCTCACATCTAGTAACGGAATATGTACTTTTCTACCAAATGATAGTTGTACTTCAGCGAAATCATATGTTCCATCTAACAAAGGAAGGTCTTTTATATGCGCCTGCTTAACAAGCCCTTGTAGGCTTCTAATTACTTGTTCAAATATTTTTTCTGTTTGCTTACCTTCTCCAGATAACGTATGTAGCTTTTTAAAAAGTTGTAACACTGTATCCATCTCTTTAGAAAGCATTTCCTTCATAATCTTTCCATCACTTAAACTTGCAAGTAAAATACCTATTTCATTATTTTTCGAAATAATTTTAGACTGTCCAGTAAACACTAAATTGCTACGCTTTCGTTCTTTCTGGATTTCATGCTCCGAAATAGCTGCAGGCTGTTTTAATGGTTGTAACGCCTTATCTTCAATTGTCGTACGTTTAATCTCCATTTAAGCGCCTCCACTACTATGAAATAATTAGCCCCATTCTTTATTACTCTTTAAAACTAAAAACAGTACGAATAAACCTGACATGATAGTAAACACATCCGAAGCTTGTACTCCCTGTTCACCTTTTTCTTCTTTCTTGTCTTTTGATTCTTCTTTTTGTTCTTTCTTTTTAGAGGCAACTTGTTTGTTATTTTTCTCTTTTTGGTCCTTCGCCTTATGTACTTCCTTGTTGTCTTCGAACGGCTCTTTTATGACGTAAGTAAATTCCTCTTTCTCTTTCAACGGTTCTTTTATAAACTTATTTACTTCCTCATCTTGCTTCGGAATTTGAACAACTGGTAATTTTTCTTCTGGAAGCGGGTTTTTGACTTTCAAATCCTCTTGCTTCTCATTTTCTTTCTTATCTTCTAATTCATTTTCTAGTTTATTATCTAATTTATCTTCTTTCTCTTTCTCTTCTATCTTTTTGTCATCTTCGTTTTTTGGCGCCAAAATAGAAATGGTATATTCACTTTCCTCAACAAGTTTATTACCTGCTGCATCTATTATCTCTACATGTAATTCGTATGGCCCAGCTGGCAATTCTTCTGTTATTTCAAATATTTTTTGCCAATCCATATCATACTTGTTGTAGTCTAATAAAAACGAAAGCTCTTTATTTTCTTTCCCTTTTAATGTAACGCGCACTTCTTTTACAGCCGATTCTATATCTGACGCTTTTACTCGTATATGTATAGAATCTCCCTGTTTTCGTTCAACTAAGTTCTCTTTTACTTCATCAATTGTAACTTTCTGTAACTTTGGCAATTCTTTATCTATAGTTGGCGTTTCATTTTTAATACGAATGAGCGGGACTTTCACTTCATTTTTTACGATTTCTTCTTTCTCATTCTCTTTGTAACTTTGAACGAGCTGGAGATTCCAATCACCTTGCAAATCAAAATCCTCTGCTTTATAGTTAGCAACCCAGCTCTTCGTTTCTTCATCATACTCAAAAGATAGTATTCTTTCTTGCGCATATTGCTCGCCATTTTTTTGTAACTGCAATATACCTTTCATGCTTTGAATGTTTTTCCCATTTGGTTCTACAGCAATTCGCACTTCTTCGCCAACTTTAAGCTCCGGCTTATCTACTGTAACAATTCCTTGTTCCGTTTCTATCTTTCTTTCACCCAATTGTTTATTTACTACTTCTTGTTGTTCTACTTCTTGTTGTTTTACTTCTTTTTGTTCTACTTCTTTTTGTTTCTCTTCACCTTGCTTCGTTTCCACTTGCTCTGACGATTCTTGAGATTCCTTATTTTCTTCTTGTACATTCACTTCATTTATTTTTTGATCTGACTCAATTTGTTCCTCAGCCTGACTTTGCAAGGGGAAGAACAAGCATACATGTATGCATAGCCAACTCATTAGAAAAAACTTTACGTTTTTCATCTACTAGTTCAAACTCCTATTTCAATGCCTTATAGTGATTTCGTCACTTTTACTCCGAAAAATCCATCTACATTTACAAGTTCACCATACGCCACTAATACATCATTTACATAAATACGAATCGGTTCATCAATATCCTCATCTAGTACAACTGCTTCATTTTCTTGTAAACTTAATATATCTTGAATTGTTTTCACTGTACTTCCAAATACAAATTTCACGTTCATTTCTACATTTTGTAGAATGGACGTGTCCATATATACTGGCTCCATTTGTTTTACTTCTTTAAATTCAATAGGTTGCACAACTGGTTCTACAATTTTTTCTTCTTCAATTTCTTCTGTTGCAGTCTCTTCTTCTTCCACCATTGGATACAGAAGTCGCCTTACCATTTCTTTCGCTTCAGAAATCGGCAAAATTTGATACATTTTCGATTGAAGCAGATCGCCAATTTCAAGATTGAACGTAATTTGAACGAGTTCGTCCACTTCCATTGACTCTCCCAAATACTCCATTTCTTCTTTTAACGTTACAAATTTAACATTTGGCGGCGTCATGTCCATTTTTTCTTGGAACATTTCTGACATCGCCGTAGCAGCGTGCCCCATCATTTGGTTCATAATTTCTTTAATACCGCTCAGTTCTAATTCAGTAAGCTCTTTTTCCGGATCAACTTCCCCTGTTCCCATCATCATTAAATCTACCATTGTTAAGGCGACATCTTTCGTAAATACGAATACATTCTCATTCTTTAGCCCTTCAACAAAGTCAACATTTAAAATAACAAATGGCACTGGTACTCCATCATAATGACGAACATTGATTGCTTCCACATTTGGTGTACTAATTGTAACTGGCTGATTTAAAAGCGTTGACAATACTGTTGAAGCGGAACCAATTGAAATATTTGCAATTTCACCAAGCACATCTTTCTCTTCTTGTGTTAAATGCTCTTTTTCAACTTCTTCTACAATCTCAGTTTCCACTACTTCTGCTGTCTCGTCTTTTTCTTCTACTCCACCAGATAATTGCATTAATTTATTTACCATTTGTTTCGCATGCTCAACAGAAACAATTTGTACAAGTTTAGAGTTTACAAGATTATCTATCTTTAAATCAAACGACACTTTAACAATCGTATGATTTCCATCGATTTCAGAGATTTTCTCCATTTCTTCTGATAACTTTACAACTTTAATCGTCGGCGGAGACATATCTACTGTATCTTGGAAGAATTCCGACATAGATGTAGCTGCGAATCCCATCATTTGATTCATCGCTTCTTGTACAGCACTTAGCTCTAATTCACCAAGTTCTTTTCCGTCCTCCACCTCGCCTGTTCCCATCATCATTAAATCAGCAATAGACAATGCAACATCTTGCTTAAGGACAAGAAGGTTTTCCATATCTAATCCTTTTGTAAAGTGAATGTTTAATACAACATGTGGAACTTCGACATCTCTTGAATCATATAAATCTACCAACTCTATGCGAGGAGCAGTAATGCTTACTTGCCTATTTAAAATTGTTGATAATACAGTCGAAGCTGAACCAAATGATATATTTGCAATTTCGCCAAGAATATCGCATTCTTGAGGCGTTAAATGCTCATTTTCTTTTTCTAGCACAATCGTGCTCGTATCCCCTTTTGTGTGTTGCTCAGGCATTTTCCCTGCCTCCTCATTTCTGTTTTTCTATCAAATGATATAAACTCTCATTTGATTTTAGCAAACTTATTATATAAAACGTTAATATGTATTTATTGCCATTATTAGAGTAGTAACGATTAGTCAAAAAGCTCCCCAATTGTATACAAGTGGGGAGCTTTCCTTCATTCCTATTATAAACCTTCTGGGTTTAAAATGAGGACCACTCGTCCATCACCGAGAATCGTCGCACCAGAGAAATAATTAGAACTCTCTGCAAAGAAGTCACCTAATGACTTTAAGACTATTTCTCTTTGACCGATAATTGTGTTTACAATAAGTCCATAGCTGCGATGTGTATTACGAACAATTAACACAGGAACCATTTGACCATCATATGACGCAAACGCCTCATCTACTGTTTTTTCACCAAATACAGTACTTAAATGTTTCACTTCAATAATTTGATTACGATAATTTAACACATCTTTTCCTTGTAAGGATTGGATGTCTTCTTTCTTAATTCGAATTGCTTCAACTATATTTCCAAGAGGTAAAGCATAACGCTTATCATTCGTTTGAATAAGCATAGATTGAATAATAGACAACGTTAACGGAAGTTCAATTCTAAATGTACTTCCCTTGCCTTCCTCAGAATCAATGATTAAATGTCCACCTAAACTATGAATCGTATGTTTTACAACATCTAATCCGACACCGCGTCCAGAAAGATCTGATACAACTTCAGCTGTACTAAATCCTGGTTGGAAAATAAGATCAAACACTTCACGATCTGTTAATCTATTCGCATCTGCTTCAGTTACAACGCCATTTTTAATCGCTTTTTCTAATACTTTCCCTTTATTAATACCGTTTCCATCATCCGTAATTTGAATAACGACATGATTTCCACTATGAAAAGCTTCTAATTTAATAGTACCTGTCTCATTTTTACCTGCATCACGTCGTTTTTCAACAGTTTCAACACCGTGATCGATTGCATTTCGAATTAAATGAACGAGCGGATCACCGATTTCATCAATAACAATTTTATCTACTTCAGTATCTTCACCTGTAATTTGTAAATCGATTTTTTTCCCTAAATCTTTCGCTAACATACGTACCATACGCGGGAAACGATTGAACACAGTTTCAATTGGCACCATACGCATATTTAATAGTACATTTTGAATATCTTTTGAAATATCGCCTAATCGATTTAAATGTTCAATTAGTTCCTTGTTTTGAATCGTTTGAGCCAATTCATCAATGCGCCCACGTTCAATTACACTTTCTTCAAACATATTCATTAATCTTTCAATTTTCTCTAATTGAACACGAATTGAACGATTCTCCACTTTAGCATTTTTCGTTTTTGTAGTACTTTTAGCTGGCTGATTCGTTGCCACTATCGGTGATTCTACCTGCGTAGCCACAGCTGGTTGTAGCGTTTCTTCTACTTGCACAACTTCTTGTGTAACGACTTTTTTAGAAGCTACTTCCCTCGATATAGGTTCTCCTTGCTTTACTTCCACTTTCTCAATTTCAGAAACATGAAGTACTACTTGTTTCAATTCTTCTATACTACAATCCGTATCCATAAATACTGTAAATTCAAATCCGAAAGCATCTGCTTCAATTTCTTCAATACTCGGAGCTGTTTTTTGTATATTCCCCACATTTTGTAATGCTTCAATACACATAATGGCACGTACTGCTTTTAAAATTGCTTGCTGTTCAACTGTTATATGCACTGCATGCGAAACTGCATCATCGTTGTCTATATGATTTTGCTCTATATGTTCCGTAGTAGTTTCTACATTACCGTTCAATAATGCTTCTAATTTCTGTTTAGTTGAGACTACATCAATATTGCCCATTCCACCTTGTTGCACATCTGCAACCATCTTCTCCAAATTATCAATGCACTCAAAAATCACATCAATAATATCCGCATTTACAACTATATTCCCATGACGAATTTCATCTAACACATTTTCCATCTTATGTGTTAAATCAGCCATCTCCGTAAATTCCATACTCGCAGACATACCTTTGAATGTATGAGCGGAGCGGAATATTTCTCCTACAACATCCATATCAGCAGGATTTTGCTCTAACACTAGCACATTTTCATTTAGCGACTGTAAATGTTCTTCTGACTCTTCAAAAAATATATTTAATAGATCTGTTTGCATTTTTATCCCCTACCTGTCTAACAAACATTTCATTTATGTATAACAATTTAGTGTTTTATAATGAGAAAAAAGGGGGCCACACGTCGATCCGCTATCACTGTTTTGATTCCTTGTGGCACCCCTTCTATATTAACTATTTGCTACTTTTGTTAAAGCTTCAATTACACGATCCGCTTGGAATGGCTTTACAATAAAGTCTTTTGCCCCGCCCTTAATTGCATCTAATACCATACCTTGTTGTCCCATTGCAGAACAAATAACAACCTTTGCACTTGAATCAATTTTAATAATTTCTTTTAATGCTTCAAGCCCATCCATTTCTGGCATAGTAATATCTAATGTTACAATATCAGGTTGAAGTTCTTTATACTTTTGAATTGCTTCTACCCCATTCTCTGCTTCGCCAATAACTTCAAATTCAGCATTACTTTTTAATAAGTTTTTAATCATCGTTCGCATAAACATCGCATCGTCTACTACTAAAATTTTATGTGCCATTCTTTTTAATTCTCTCCTTCTATGTATAAATATATCTTAATATTTCACCTTATCATTCTCACTCATTATACAAAATAAAATGATAAAATTTAATATTTTTTTAAAAGAATTTTCGTATTTTTATTATTTTATTATTAAAATAATAATATACTACTCTTTTATATAAATAACAACGCGACGGTTTTTTTCCCAGTTTTGCGGTGAATCATTTGGTACAATTGGCTTTGTGTCTGCATATCCTACCGCAGCTAGCCTTTTATCATCCACATTATACACTTCAATTAAATGGTGAATCATATTTGCCGCTCGTGCTGAAGATAACTCCCAATTTGAAGGGAATTTCTCGTTATGAATAGGTCTACTATCTGTATGTCCCTCTACAACAATTGGGTTAGGTACGGATTGAAAAAATCCAACTAATTGACTTATTATCCCTTTCGCTTCGGGCTTAACGTTTGCATCGCCTGTATCAAATATTAAATTATCTACTATAACGACGCTTACCCCTGTATCCTCTCGATATACATTCACTTGACTAATACCGTTATTATCTACATACGCTTTTAACTTCTTATATAATTCATCCATTCTCTTTTTTGAGATCATCTTTTCATCATTTTTTTCATGTGAAATATCCGGTATTGTATTTTCCATTACTTTTGCATCTACTTGCCCCGTATCACTAAACTTTTCAAGCATCTTTGACAATTTTACTGCATCTTGCTTTGATGTAGCAACTAGTAATACAAAGAAAGTTAATAATAACATTGTTAAATCTGTAAAAGTCGTCATCCAACGAGGCGATCCCTTTTGCGGTCCTTTACTCATCATACCACTCCTTGAAATATTAGGCTGCTCCTTTTACCTTTTTTACCTTTGTTTCGTATACGTATGTATCCAGTTTCAACTTTAATTTAGAAGGGATTTGTCCACGATACAATTCTGAAATTGCTTCTATTACAAACTTCTTCTCTGTATATAAATCTTCAATACCACGATATACTTTTTCCGCAAGAGGGATTGCAATCATATTCGCAAGTACGGACCCATATAATGTCGTTAACATCGCAACTGCCATCCCTGTACCAATTTGCGATGTATCTTGTAAGTTTTGGAGCATAATGATAAGACCGATTAACGTACCAATCATTCCCCAAGCTGGAGCAAAATCACCAATTTTATCTAATAATGCTGCTCCTTTTCTTAACTCATACACTTCCGTTTCAATATCTTTCAGTAACACTTCTTTTAATTCATCTTCATCGTAACCGCTTAACATTAATCGAATTCCTTTTTGAATAAAAGGATTGTCTACTTGCTCTCCATCAACCTCTAAAGAAAGCAAGCCATGCTTTTTAGACTTTTTCGAAAAATCGACAAACAAATCCGTTAACTGTTCTAAATCTTCTTCTCTTCTATGTAAAACAGTAAAAATGCTTTTCGTATATTTTTTTATTTCTCCAAATCGATATGCCACAACAATTGTCGCTGTTGTTCCCCCTATGACAATTAAAATAGATGAAACATCTAAAAAGTTTTTAAAAGCTTTTATTCCACCGCCGCCAAGCATAATTGCTGCTATCACTATAATGAACCCTACTATAATGCCCACTGGGCTAGAAATATCAAACTTCCTTTTTCTTCTTTGTGGTCTAGCTAATACTTGATTTTTCTCTCCCATATTTCTGCCCTTTCCTTTCCATTTTTATATAACATTTTTTTATTTTAATAATACGTTTTCACATATAACATGTATTATACGCTTATCATCTGTTTATCGCAATATACTCATGAAATTGACACATTTCATTTCTATATTAGAATTATAGTATGGATAAATGAGGAGGATCACGATGGAACACAACATTTTACAAGTCATTGCATTAGCAGAAAAACTAAAATATGAAATGCGACATAGCTGGCTTTCTAACGGACGTCAAGAAAGTGTTGCCGAACATACATGGCGTATGTCTCTAATGGCTATTTTAGTTGAACCTTATTTGGATCAAAAAGTAAATATTGAGAAATTACTTAAGATGGTTATTATTCACGACCTAGTCGAAGCCGAAGCTGGTGATATCCCTGCTTTTGATACGATGAATAGTCACGAATTACAACTACAAAAACAAAAAAATGAACTAGAAGCTATTTTAAATATTAAACAAACATTAACAAGTTCTCTCGGTGAGGAATTATATGACTTATGGATGGAGTTTGAAGCGAAAGAAACGTACGAAGCAAAAGTTGCTAATGCACTCGATAAACTTGAGGTGAAAATCCAACATAACGAAGCTGATATTGATACGTGGTTACCAATTGAACATAAAATGACATTCCAAGTAGCAAAGCATACAAACTTTGATTCTTTCCTATCTAAATTACAAAAAATTATTGAACAAGATGGAGAAAAGAAGTTAATTGCTGCCGGTATTGATGTTGAGGCATGCAAGCAATAATGAAATAAGACACTCAACAAGAGTGTCTTATTTCATTATTGTTGATATAGCCTGCTTATAAATAAGCTGTTGTTTTCCATCCACTAATATTAAAACTGTAAATTTATCTACTCCAACAACTTCTCCTACTATTCTAACGCCACTCTTTAAGAAAATTGTAACTGTACCTTTTTCTTCTTTTATTTGTTTATACAATTCTTCCTGTAAATGTTCCAATTACTGTCCTCTCCTTCTCGTGAAACATCTTAATATAAAAAACTATAAATTTTTTATTTATGCACTTTGTCTTTTCCATTCATAAACTTATTAATTAGTATATCTAAATCTCGGCTAAATAACAAAACTTTATCATGATCCAATCCGTGTCTCGCAACAAGTTGAATTAACTCTTTCTTTTTGTTTTCTATTTTATTTTGTAATTGTCCCATCTCCATCTCTATACTAAAACTCCCTTTTCCCATAATATTACTTGTAAAATTATAGTACATATTCTCTCATAAAAAAATAAAAAAATGGTTTTTTTTACAATTTTTTATTTTTTTATGCCTAAATTACGAATCACGTAAAGGTTCATTTACAAATCACTAACATACAATCCTAATGAATCTACAGGCATTTGTCTAATTATAAATGAGACTGGCTCGTTTTCTATACAAAAAACATACTGTATATAGTAGTCCATGAACCATATAGATTAACTTACTAAAAAGGAGGAAAACATATGAGTTATGGTGGAAGTTGCGCTGGTTTCGGCGGTGGATTTGCTTTGCTTATCGTACTATTCATCCTTCTAATCATCATCGGATGTAGCTGTTGGGGTGGCGGCGGATACGGATATTAATATATCCTATCCTTGACAAATGAACTAAAAACTATAGAAAAACAGCTCATATTTGAGCTGTTTTTTTTCATACTTTCGTATGAATTTATATCCCTCTTATTTGCGATTTCAACTAACAAAATATCGTTTAATATGGAATAAGAAACATTTTTCACTGATATAAAAGATCGTTATACATACATATTACAAACAAAAATTATTTTAACATTAATTCTTGTCGGCATTTCATGGGGCATTATTGGAGGCGCTTATCAGCTACTCCTAACGATCTATACCGAGAGAATTTTCCACACTAACATTGGAATTTTATATACAGTTCAAGGCATTGGGCTTATGATTGGAAGCCTTCTCGTTAATCTTTATATGTCTCATAATAAAGAAAAAATGAAAAAAGTATTCGGTTGAGCCTAATTATTACAAGGAATTTTCTTTCTCGGATTCATTCTATCCGATCAACTTATTATCGGTATCGTTACTTTATTCTGTATGCGCATAGCAGGAGGAATCCTCGTTCCACTTGATACGACATTACTTCAAACTTACACACACGAAAATATGATGGGTAAAGTTTTTTCATTCCATTATTCCGTTTACGGATCTCTTATTCAGTTATCTATGTTTTTTACAGGAGGGCTGTTAGAAATTCTTTCTCCTCAAATAATTGGCAGTTTATTAGCTACATGCTGTATTTTTGTAAATTTTATATGGCTTTTCTTGTTTATCGCGGGGATCTCAGTGAATAATCTAATGATAATCAATAGATTTTAATCCCATTCATTATTTGTTTCCCAATAATAAAATTGCTTAAAAATGTCAGTCTAATTTTTTAGTTAATGATCCTTATATGGCAACACTATTTGAGAAAAAACTAGATATTTATGTTAAAATATAAATAAGTTTGTGAAAGTTTGCACTTAAATAAGAGACTTCAACTAGTTAAACTTGATTAAAGAGGAGGGCTGTTTTGGGTATCACATTCATTTTCATATGTATTATATTAGTGGCTTCTATTCTGCAAGCAAGTACAGGTTTTGGCTTTTCCATAATGGCAACCCCTTTCTTACTTATGTTATTTTTACCACAAGAAGCTATACAAATAAACATTATTTTATCTTTAATTATCTCCATTTCACTCATTTGGAAAATAAGAATGGACGTTGATTTTGTTCTACTGAAAAGGTTTATTTTGGGAAGTATAGTTGGTGTACCTTTTGGTATTTTAATCTTCATTTCCGTTAACATAAACACTTTTAAATTAGCAGTTAGCATCCTACTCTTACTATTAACATTGTTGCTAATATGCAAAATTAAGGTTAGATCAACACAATCTAGAGATTTCATAGTTGGTGGATTATCTGGTCTTTTAACGACAAGTATCGGTATGCCAGGTCCTCCCCTGTTACTTTATTTTACAGGAACTGATACTGAAAAAGAGAAGTTAAGAGCAACTACATTAGCTTTTTATCTGTTTATATATTTCATTAGTCTAGTAACTCAAATACTCTTTACTGGCACAAACAAAACCATTTGGGAATCAAGTTTTTATGCCATCCCAATTTTATTTTTAGGTTTGTTTATAGGTCAAATTATTTTCAAATGGCTTAATCAACGGATTTTTAAAATATTTACGTATATCCTTTTAAGTTGTACGGGTATGTATCTTCTTATTGAAAGTTTGCATTTATTATAGAAGTTGCTTTAGGTTATGCATTAAGAATTAGGTTTCGAATGAAATATCATGATATATTTTTAAACGTGATAATGTAAAAAGCGGCTATTATGCCGCTTTTTACATTATCAAATTGGTCGATATTAAACCAAATGACAGTAAATACATCGTTATAACAATCATCCACATATTGTTTTTCAATAGGGGTACTTAATGATTTATGAATAATGTACAAAATTAATTTTCCATATTGATCAATCACTTCTTTCAAAGCATCTTGATCATGTTTTTTCATAGCTATAATTAAATCCTCTTCAGAATTGAAAATCATAAGCATCTTCCTTCCTCAGTTCCCCTTTAGCAGCTGCTTTTACTTACTATTGGCATTTCATTCTCTTTTTCTATCACTTTTATAAAAAATTATTAATTTTTATTTCTATGTATATGATAACAAACAAAATACCTAAGTTCAGAAAGAATAAAGAACTTTCTGGCCTTAGGTATTTCTCCTTCCAAAAAAGGCAAACCCACATCACAGGTTTGCCTCTTTACTCACTTCTTATTTAAACCTTTTTCACTTAAAAACTCTTTCATATGCATTCTTTTTTCTTTGGACATAAATGAACTCATTGATTCCGTCCACGTTACGTTTTTTTGATTTGATGATCTTTCTTTGTAATACGCGCTCATCGTTTCATCATATTCATTTAGTAATTCATCATATTTCTGTTCATTATATCCATTTTCATGAAGAACTGCTGCTACTGGTAAACGTGGTTTAACTCCATGTTCTTCATCTGGTACACCGACTGTCATTCCGAATACAGGATATACTTTATCCGGTAAATGAAGCAATTCGCTCACTTCTCTCGGATTATTACGAATACCACCAATATAACAAATACCGTAGCCTAATGACTCTGCCGCTAGTGCTAAGTTTTGCGCAAAAAGTGATGCATCTACCGTCGCAACGATAAAGTCTTCTACTCCCTCATGCTTTATCTCTGTACCATGTTTTTCACATGCAATTTCAAGTCGTTTTAAATCTGCACAACAAATAAAAAATGCTGCACAGTCTTTCACATGGCGATTTCCGGATAGCTCTGCTAGTTTAGCTTTTAATTCCTGATCTGTTACATATATAACAGAATACGCCTGTACAAAATGTGATGAAGCTGCATGTTGTGCAGCGTGCACCATCTTTTCTACTACATCTTTCGGAATTGATTCTTCTTTATATTTACGAACTGAAACATGTTGCTCCATCTTATGTATCATCTCATTCATGAAAATCACTCCTTTTTTCTCTTCATAATGAAAAATTAACATACATTTTTCATTATTCACAACTTATAAGCACAAAAAGAGCAATTCTTTTTGAACTGCACCCCAATTGTTAGACACAGTCTAACAATTGGAGGTGCAGTTTTTCTATGGCTAAATTTACAGCTGATGAAAAAATACAAATCGTTCTACGTTATTTGAACGGAAATGAAAGTTATCGAGAAATGGGTAGATCGCTCGGTATAAGTGACACAATCATTTTGAATTGGGTAAACCAATATAAACAGAATGGTCTGGAAGCTTTTCTAAAACGATGTACAAATTACACACAACAATTTAAACTAGACGTACTAAACTTTATGATTGAAAACGGTATGTCCTTATTTGAGACGGCAGCTATCTTTAATATTCCTGCCCCTTCAACGATTTCTGTTTGGAAAAAACAGCTCGAAACACAAGGAATTGATGCCCTTCAATCTAAGAAAAAGGGGCGTCCATCCATGAAAAAAGATTCAAATAAACAATTAAAACAACCTTTAGCTGAAGGGTCAGTCGAAGCACTTGAAGCACGCATTAAACAGCTTGAGATGGAAAATGAGTACTTAAAAAAGTTAAATGCCTTAGTTCAAAACAAGGAAAAATCACAAAACAAGACAAAGCGCAAGTAGTCTATGAATTAAGGCATAAATATTCGGTGAAGGCACTCGTGGAGCTAGCTACTATTCCTCGAAGCACGTATTATGATTTAGTAAAGAAAATGAATCGTCCAGATGTAGATGCCGATTTGAAAGCTGAGATTAAAGCGATTTATGAGGAAAATGAAGGTCGTTATGGTTACCGTCGCATTCGTGATGAATTAACGAATCGTGGCCAGAAAGTGAACCACAAGAAGGTTCAGCGCATTATGAAAGAGCTTGGGTTAAAGTGTGTTGTGCGTATGAAGAAATATAAATCCTATAAAGGAAAAGTCGGTAGAATTGCACCTAATATTTTAGAGCGTAATTTTCATACAGATGCACCGAATCAAAAGTGGGTAACAGACATCACAGAGTTTAAATTGTTTGGAGAAAAACTGTATGTATCACCTGTATTAGATTTGTATAATGGTGAAATTATTACCTATACAATTGGTTCTAGACCGACGTATTCGCTTGTTTCAGACATGTTAGAGAAAGCATTGGAACGTTTACCTGAAACGCACCAGCTACTGATGCATTCGGATCAAGGATGGCATTATCAAATGAGACAGTACGTCCGTACTCTTGAATCAAGAGCTATCGTCCAGAGTATGTCTCGAAAAGGCAACTGTTACGACAACGCAGTAATAGAAAATTTCTTTGGGATTATGAAGTCGGAGTTCCTCTACATAAAAGAATTTGAAAATGTAGAGCACTTTAAAATAGAATTAGAAAAATATATAGATTATTATAATACGAAACGGATTAAGGAAAAATTAAAAATGAGCCCGGTACAATACCGGACTCACTTTTATCAAGCTGCCTAATGAAATAACCGTGTCTAACTTTTAGGGGTCACTTCATTTTGAATTGCTCTTTTTTAAAACGTTTATCAATACGGTAAATGAAATTATACTTATCTTATTACGCCGTTTTCAAAACTTTAATACCTCTGACGATATTCCAAATAAAGTAATAAATTCCTACAAGAATGAACACTGCATATGTGATAATCATTCCAATTCCAGCACCGTCAGATTGATCGAAACCTAAACCGTACATTCCTGATACTGCTAGTCCTCCAAATAAGATTGCGTATGGGAAAACATGTGACCAAAATGCTTTTTTCGCGTGATACTTCACTTCATCTTCTGCAACAAAGTACACGATAATTGGTAGTAAAAATGGTGCAAAAAATATACTAAAGTAACATAACGAAGATAAAATATTATTTCCTTTCATCCGATTCACCTCTAAATAGTTTTTGTTACCTTCATTATGTCAGGAAACCATTCCAGAAACTATCGCTTTACCTTTCACGAACGTGACATATTTGTAAGATTTTCCTCTAAAATAATCCCGCCTGAAATTTCAGGCGGGATTATTTTCTCTATATTCGATTCATAAACCAATATTGTGTAATTGCTAAATATTCTCGTACATTCGATGGAATGATGATTGGTTTCGGTGTTTTTGCCGGAAGGCCTTCTAATTGTAAACCTTGTTTGGCCGCTATTTTTTTTGCTCTAAACATATGAAAATCGTTTGTTACGATCATACCTTTTTTCATATCGGCTGGTATTAACGGTTTTGAGAATGTAATGTTCTCATCTGTGCTCGTAGATTTGTCCTCCATTATAATACGGTCTTCTGCGATGTTTTGTTTTATTAATCCTTGTTTCATTGCTAATGCTTCTGAAATGTCTTCACCTTTTCCTTGTCCGCCAGATACAATAGCAATTGTTTTCTCATGTGATTTTAAATATTCAGCTGCTTTATCAATACGATATTGCAATGAATAAGATGGTTTCGTCCCATTTACTTTCGATCCTAGTACAATTATGTAGTCAGCATCGTAGGTTGCATTCATATGCCCATGCTTATAAATGTGATATTGTAAAAAACCCATATACACGGCGCAAATCATTATGACAACTAAAATGCACTTCATTATTTTCTTCTTTCTCATATTCATATACTCCTATTTTCTTTTACTTCCTTCATGATAATATCCATTTATTTGTTTGTATACAGACAGATTTGAATAAACCCTAATTTATCCTCTGAAAGGTAATATTTATATTACTTTCGGGAATAGTAAGTACAACTTTACACGAAGGAGTGTCTCTATTGCTTCTCTTTTTATGTAACGTGTCGTTCTTTTTTATCTTATTTTTACTATCGCTTAAGTTACTCGGTAAATCCGCGTTAGCACAACTAACTCCTCATGATTTTGGGGCTATAATTTTTTTATCTTATTTAGCTTTCCAGGCCATACCCGTCTCTGGTGCTTTACAAGCATTTCTCGGTATGGTTGTTATCACATGTTTACATTTACTCCTTACAAAATTAAGCCTATTTAACAAACTAAATCGCTTTATTCTCGGACACCCTATCATTTTAATTAAACATGGTGATATTATTTTTGAGAACTTACAAAAAAGTAGATACCCCATTGCAGAACTCCTTTCTAATCTTCGCGTTGCAGGTTATCCAAGTGTTCATGAAATTGAATACGCTATTTTAGAAGCGAACGGCGCTATTAGTATTTTACCAAAAAGAGAACTTGTACCATTAACTCCAAAAGATTTAAACATAGATGTTAAGTATGCTGGGTTACCAATTGCCCTTATCGTCGATTCACAAATTCAATATGATAACTTAAAGTTAATACATAAAAATGAAAAATGGTTATATAAAGAATTAAAAGAAAAAGGAATTACAAATATTAAAAACGTTGCCTTTGCTTCTGTTCAAGAAACGGATGGATCTTTTGCGATTAGTTTAAAGGAATAAAAAATCCCCTTAATTGCTTAAGGGGATTTTCTTCATCATATCGCTTCTTTCTCTCCTGCCATATTTAATGGAACAGGATGTTTTATACGATTCATCGTAAATACGATAATCGCTGTCATTACTTCCGCAACTGGCATAACGAGCCAAATTCCGTTTATCCCAAATAATTTTGGCATAATCCATAACAATGGAAGAATAAATAGTAATCCTCGGCTCATTATAATAAGTACTGATTTCTTCGTTTGTCGCACTGATTGGAAGTACTCTCCATACACAATGTTATAACCTAAAAATACGTATTGGATAAAGAATAAACTAATACCTGTTAAGGTTAACTCCAATAATTCTGGAGATTGAACATCAAATAAACCAATGATATATTTCCCGAAGAATAATCCGACAATTATCGCAACGCCTCCGAGGACAACTGCAATTTTCACAGCAAACTTCAATCCTTCACGCAATCTTTCTGATAAGTTTGCACCATAATGGAAACTAGCAATTGGTTGCAATGCAGCACCTACACCGAAGAATAGTAGTAATGTCATTGCATGAATACTATTCACCATCGCATAGGAAGCTACTCCTACTTCTCCTGCATATTGGACGAATGCGATATTAAAACCAATCGTTACGATTGCAACCGTACTTTCTGCTGTAAAACTTGGGAAACCAATCACCATAATTTGTTTGACAGTATCCCATTCAAAATGGAATTTCGTCCACTTTAAGATACTACTTTTTCTAAAGAAATGAGTTAATAATACAAGGAAACCAATCGCTGCCGAAAGAATAGTCGCTGAAGCAGCACCTGTTACGCCCCATCCAAAAATAAAAATAAAGATGTAGTCAAACACGATATTTAATACAGCCGTTACAACAAGACCTGCCATCGCTAAATTAGGATTTCCATCATTTCGAATAAATGTACTTAAAATATTTTCTAAAACGTATATCATTCCAAATGTTAATAATACGTGTAAATAGTCTAATGCATACGGTAAAATCACTTCATTTGCACCAAATAAGTATGCTAAATCTTCTATTCTCCATAAGCAAATAGCTGCTAAAACACCTACGATAACAACTGCTACCGTCATTGATTGAGTAAAAATAGACCTTGCTCTCTCTCGTTTATTTTCACCTAATGCAATGGAATATAACGTTGCCCCGCCCATTCCAATCCATAATGAAATAGAGAAGAAAATCGAAAAGGCTGGAATAGCCACGTTCACTCCTGCTAAACCGTTCGCCCCAACTCCTCTACTAATCATAACCGCATCAATTACAATATTCACTGACATTAATACCATTCCGAGGACGGCTGGTATTAAATATGAAATAAATAAGCTTTTTATCGGTTTTTCTCTTAACTTTTCTGTTGCTTCCATACTCTAATATGCTCCTTTTTTTCAACTCTCTTTTCTTAGTTTAAACCTTCAAGTAACTTGAAGGTCAATAGAGAATTAAAAAATAAGTAACTTAATTATCGTGTTTGATCCTCATTTGTAATTATACGAGTCTTACAACTTATTGCTTTATTTTTTCATTATAGGAATTTGAATTTCTGTTACTTGCTCCTCAGGATCTTCTGTTACAGACCAATCAATCAATCCAATCTCAATCGAATCTCCATGTACTTCGTAACCTTCTTTATCAATGTATGTAAGTAACTCCTTGTACGTTGCATCTGTTTCTTCATATGGTCCATGATGATAAGAACAAGCATATAAACCTTCTTTAATTTCATCTGAAGTATGCACTTCATACGGCATATAATCCAAAAGAATAAATACACTGCTATATGCTTGAAACTCATTTTGCATTAATCCTTTTTCCGCAACAGTTACACCAATATCTCCAGAAAATAAACTATCATCCATTTGCCTCATATTTTTTTGCAACGAATGGATGTAGTACTCAAACATATCATCCGTCGTATTCGGGGCAACCGCAATTGCTGTAATTTTCCGCTGCGGGATCTCTTTAATTACCATTTGTTCAGCTTTTGCTTTTGTTGCTTCCTTAATTAAATGAATTCTATGCTCCATTTTCGCCAAAGCATACTCAATTTCTCTTTGTTTTTTCAACATCATTTCTTGTTGTTTTTCCAGTAAATTGAGTGCGTATGCTGGATTTCTTTCATCAATATATTTCTTAATTTCCTTTAACGGAATATTTAACTGGCGTAAAAATTTAATCGTATCTAATAGTGAAAATTGATCGATTGTGTAATAACGATAATTTGTTTGCGGGTCCACAGTGGACGGATGAAAAATTCCCTTCTCATCATAATAGCGTAAAGTTGATTCCGCTATATTATGCATTTTTGCCATTTCTCCAATTGTAAAGCGTTTATTTAATAACATCTTTTATTTCCTTCCATTTCTATTTATTTCATTATATGTTCATTTTGTCTTCAAAACAAAAAAGAATTCCCATACGAGAATTCTTTTTTTACTATTAAACCTCTATTATTATAGGAAGAATCATCGGCTTTCGTTTTGTATTTGTATATATATACCTCCCTAACGCTTCTCTTACCTCCCTTTTCAAAATACCCCAGCTATTCACATTCTCTTTCTTTAAATTATTAATTGTAATAACAGCTAATTTATTTAATTCTCTTAAAAATTCTTCTGAATCACGAACATAGACAAATCCACGAGAAATAATATCAGGACCTGAAATTATTTCTCCATCCACTTTATTAAAAGTAATAACTATAACGAGCATTCCATCTTCTGAAAGTTGTTTACGATCACGTAATAATGCATTTCCAACATCTCCAATTCCTAATCCATCTACATATATATTTCCTGCTTGTATTCTTCTAGATTGAATTGCCACTTCATTACTTATATCTACAACATCTCCATTACGTACGATAAAGATATTTTCCTTTTCAATACCAATTGATTCTGCTAACAAACTATGGTGATGTAGCATTCTAAACTCTCCATGAATTGGAATAAAATATTTTGGCTTCATTAATGTAAGCATTAACTTCAACTCTTCTTGATATGCATGACCGGATACATGCACTCCAGTAGAACTACCTGATCCGTAAATCACCTTTGCTCCTAATGCAAATAAATTATCGATAATTCGAGAAACGTTACGTTCATTTCCTGGGATAGGGGTCGCGGCTATAATAACCGTATCTTCTGGTAAAATATCCACTTGTCTATAGTTTCCACTAGCTAAACGCGCTAAAGCTGCCATTGGTTCTCCTTGACTTCCTGTACAAAGTAATGCAACCTGCTTTGGATCTAAACGATTTACCTCATTTGCTTCAATTAACATACCTTCTGGAATATGTAAATAACCTTTCTCTAGAGCAACCTCTACTACATTTACCATACTTCTCCCTAGCAAAGCTAGTTTTCGATTTGTTTTTATACATGCTTCAACTATTTGCTGAACACGATTCACATTAGAAGCAAACGTAGAAATAATTACTTTTCTATTTGCTTTCATAAATATTTCCTCTATCCGTTCTCCTACTGACCTTTCTGATGGAGTAAAACCTGGGCGTTCTGCATTTGTGCTTTCAGATAATAAAGCTAGTACACCTTCACTTCCTATTTTAGCCATTTTATGAATATCAGGATGTTGATTGTTTACTGGTGTTAAATCAAATTTAAAATCACCTGTATGTACTACAGTACCTTCTGGTGTATGAAAAACAATACCGAGACAATCTGGAATACTGTGGTTCGTTTTAAAAAAGGTTGCCTTAATAGAACCACAATCAATTTCTGATTCTGAATGAATAACGATTAATTCCGTATCATTTTGAAGATTGTGTTCCTTTAATTTAATTTCAATTAAACCTAACGTTAACTTTGTTGCATAGATTGGTACATTTAGTTGTTTTAAAAAATATGGTATTCCGCCAATATGGTCCTCATGCCCGTGCGTTACTACTAAACCGCGAATTTTTTCTTTATTTTCTTGCAAATATGTGACGTCTGGAATTATTAAATCAATCCCTAATAAACTTTCATCTGGAAATTTAGACCCACAATCAATGACGACAATATCATTTTCATATTGGATAGCATACATATTTTTTCCTATTTCATTTACTCCACCTAAAGCAACAATAGACAAGTTATTTTTTAATGAATTCAAATGATAAAACCTCCTTTTCACATTTATAATTCGTGAAATAGCATTTAGGCTTTATTATTTGTAATGAAAAAGGACTTCATACTATTTTATACATATAAAATTCACACGCTACTCTTACACCTATATCTCAATAAGACAGCTTCTTCCCCAAAAAGCTCCCATTTTTTCATTGATTTTTTATAAAATCTATTATATATTAATTACAGGTTCAAATTACGAGTTCAAAAGAACTTGTAATCAGACCCTTTTGTTTAATGGGTTTTACATATTTTCATTAGGCAAATTCCGAGAAATCGTATGATAAAACTAAAAATGATGAGGAGAGGATCAGATGGAATTCGAATTTTTCTTTCAAATTGCACTTATTTTATTAAGTACAAAGCTTGCTGGTGATCTTAGTGTTAGATTAGGTCAACCTTCTGTGCTAGGTAAATTAATTGTCGGTATCGTTATCGGCCCAGCTATATTAGGTTGGATTGAAAATTCAGAGCTTCTAACACAATTAAGTAATGTCGGTGTTATTCTTTTAATGTTTATGGCAGGACTTGAAACAGACTTAGATGAATTAAACGCAAATCGCAATTCTTCTTTAGCAGTTGCACTCGGAGGTATCATTCTTCCATTCGTAGGTGGTTACGTTTCCGGTCTTGTTATGGGAATGGAACAAGGAAACGCTGTATTCTTAGGGTTACTTCTATGTGCGACAAGTGTTAGTATTTCCGTTCAAACACTTCGTGATTTAGGTAAAATGAAAACACGTGAGAGTACGACGATGCTTGGAGCCGCTGTATTTGATGATATTCTTGTTGTTATTTTATTAGCATTCGCAATGAGCTTCTTAGGCACTGATGATGTTAACTTAACAATGATTATCTTGAAGAAAGTAGTATTCTTCGCTTCTATTATTTTAATTGGATGGAAAGGTGTACCAGTGATTATGCGTTGGTTATCACCATTGCGCGTATCTGAGTCTATCGTGAGCGCAGCTCTTATCATCTGTTTCTCATTCGCATATTTCGGCGAATTATTAGGAATTGCTGGTATTATCGGTGCTTTCGCTGCTGGTATTGCAATTTCTCAAACAAACTACAAACATGAAGTAGAAAAGAAAGTAGAACCAATTGCTTACGCTATGTTCGTTCCAGTATTCTTCGTTAGTATCGGTATGAATATTACATTTGACGGTATTGGCAATCAAATTTGGTTCATCCTAGCATTAACAGTAATCGCTGTATTAACAAAACTAATTGGTTGTGGTGTTGGTGCACGCATGACTGGATTTGATGCAAAGTCTTCTGCAATTATCGGTTCTGGTATGGTTTCTCGTGGTGAAGTTGCACTTATCATCGCAGGAACAGGACTCTCTTCAGGTCTATTAGCACAAGATTACTTTACAGCAATCGTTATTGTCGTTATTTTAACTACAATGATTACACCACCAATGTTAAAATACACTTTTGGTGCTAAAGATAAAGCAATGAATGAAAGCAAGTAAATAAGTTTACTATAATAAAAGGAGATTGCTATCTTATAAAATAGCAATCTCCTTTTTGTTTTACCCTTAAACAATCTCGTTCTTTTTTAACCATTTTTCAAAAATAATTCGTGCTTCTTCATCATCGATATCATTACTAAATGAATACACCTTAATGCCATAATCATCTATATATTCGCCTAGTTTCATTTCCTCCACTTTCTTATAAAAACCGTCTACCTCATAGTGCGGAAGATAAGCATCCCAAACTGGTTCATTTATTCTTTTGTACGCCGTCACTTCTAAATCATATCCATCTTCATAATATCCGATGTGATAATGTTTGTTCGGATCATATTTCTCCATTAAAAGTCCCCTCCTACTAAACAAAAGCGAGCCTTATATTACAGCTCGCTCCTCTCTCTATTTATTAAATACGTTCCATCGCCGTCTTCAACGTTCCAACAACAAAGGCAATTTCTTCACTTGAAATAATAAGCGGCGGTGCTAATGTTAAGACGTTATTATATCCTGCTGTTGTCATACCGTTGCGTCCTATAATTAAGCCCTTTTCTTTACAAGCATTTACGACACTTGCAATTTTGTCGTTATCAATTGGCTCTTTCGTCTCTTTATCATTTACTAGTTCGATTCCAACTAATAGACCTTTTCCTCTAATATTCCCAACAAGCGGATGTTCTCCAATTTCATCTTTTAGTTGCTCTAATAAAAGGGAACCCATTTGCGCAGATCGCTCGATTAAATTTTCATTTTCCATAATCTCTAAGTTTTTAAGTGCTAATGCACAAGCTGCTGGATTTCCACCAAATGTATTAATATGTCGGAAGAATTCATACTCTCCCTTCCCTTTAAATGCTTCATATATTTCTTTTTTCACAGCCGTTGCAGATAATGGTAAATATGCGCTCGTAATGCCTTTTGCCATTGTAATAATATCTGGCTTCACATCATAATTCATAAATCCAAATGCTTTTCCTGTACGCCCGAAACCGCAAATCACTTCGTCACTAATAAGCAAGGCACCGTGTTTTTGACACGTCTGATGAACAGCTTTCATATAGTCTTGTGGTGGCATTAATATGCCACCGCCTGTGATAATTGGTTCCATAATAAAGGCGGCAATCGTTTCACTTAATTCCCACGTCATAACACGATCGACTTCTTTCACACATTCTACATCATAAATATGCTGCCCTTCAATCTCAGGCATACGGTAACAATCCGGTGGTGTTACGTGTAAAAAGCCTGAAGCAAACGGCTCATATTGATATCTACGCTGCGCTTGTCCCGTCGCTGCCATTGTCGCCATTGTATTCCCGTGATACCCACGATAACGTGACATAAATTTATAACGATGTGGTTCACCTTTTTGCGCATAGTATTGCCTTGCTATTTTAAAAGCTGTTTCGTTCGCTTCTGAACCACTATTTGAGAAGAAAATAACATACTCTCCCCCAAGCCACTCATTTAACTTTTCAGCAAGCTTTATAGCTGGTTCATGAGATTGTGACATCGGAAAGTATGATAATGTTTGTAATTGCTTATAAGCCGCTTCTGCGAGCTCCTTTCTTCCATATCCACTATTCACACACCAAAGACCACTCATACCATCTAAATATCTTTTTCCTTGTATATCTTCAACCCAGCACCCTTCAGCTTTTGCCCCTACCATTGTACTATTTGGACTAAAGGGACGCATTCCGTGCCAAACATATTGCTCATCTTTTGCTAATAATTCATCAGTTTGCTTCGTTTTCATCATTACTTCCACCTTCCATAACAACTTATTTTTCAAAAAAGCTGCGCTGGTGCCATGATGACTTAAATTTCTCCCTGCTATTTTCATTCCACAAAATTAAGACAAATCCTACTTACAAATCAGTAATATTTACAAGAAAATGACAAAAGAAAAAAGAGCTTTTCTTATCTATCGAAAAGCTCCTCTTTTATTTAATGTGAAGACGCATCACTAATACCGTGACCAGTATTAGATTTCACAAGAATTTCATCAAATTTCGCTGCATCTTCTTTCTTACTAGATAAAACAGTTCCTAAATATGCTGCAAGAAATCCGAGCGGAATTGAAATAATTCCTGGTGTCGTATATGGGAATATCGCTTCCCCAACAAAAATAGCTTTTCCAGCTACAGGGTTCCAAACATTCGGACTCAACGCTACGAGAACAATTGCTGATACGAGCCCTACAATCATACCGGAAATAGCACCCGTTGTATTAAAACGCTTCCAATATATTGTAAATAAAATCACTGGTAGATTTGCACTCGCTGCAACTGCAAATGCTAATGATACTAAAAATGCTACGTTTAATGTTTGGGCAAATAATGCAAGTATGATAGATAGTATCGCTACTCCAATAGATGCATACCGAGCCATAGATACTTGCTCTTTTTCTGTTGATTTCCCTTTGCGAATGATCTCATTATAAAAATCATGAGCGAATGCTGATGCTGCCGTTAATACGAGACCTGCCACTACAGCCAAAATTGTTGCAAAAGCAATTGCTGATACGAAAGCAAATAAGAAATCTCCACCTAACGCTTTTGCTAATAAAGGTGCCGCCATATTACCAGCTGGGTTCGCTTTAATAATCGCTTCATTTCCTACAAAAGCCGCCGCACCAAATCCTAAGAAAATCGTCATAATATAAAATGCACCAATTAACCACGTCGCATATACGACAGATTGACGTGCAGTTTTTGCATCACGTACTGTAAAAAAGCGGACAAGTATATGTGGTAATCCAGCTGTACCAAGTACTAGTCCTAAATTTAAAGAAAGTGTATCAAGACCATCCTTATACTTTACACCTGGATTTAAAAATGAATCTTTTAATGGTGTAGCTGTTTTCATTTGAGCGAACATTTCAGTCACGCTGAAGTTGAATTTTGCGAAAACGATAACAGAAATAATAAACGTACCAGCCATAAGTAATACAGCCTTTACAATTTGTACCCAGCTCGTTGCTGTCATACCACCAAAAATAACATACACCGTCATAAGTGTTCCAACGATTAATACAGATGTCGTATATTCAATTCCTAATAATAATTTAATAAGTGCACCCGCGCCAACTAATTGTGCAATCATATAAAAGATAGAAATCGTCATCGTATTAAGAGCTGCGACTCCGCGAACTTTTTTCGCATCAAAGCGTGCTGCAATCATATCCGCCAAAGTGTACTTTCCTAAATTTCTAAGCGGTTCTGCAACAAGATATAGTACAACTAAATAAGCAACTAAAAAACCGATACTATAAAAGAATCCATCAAACCCAGTTAATGCGATTGCTCCGGCTATACCAAGAAATGAAGCAGCAGACATATAATCTCCAGCAATGGCCAGACCATTTTGCCAACCAGTTAATCCCCCTCCAGCCGTATAAAATTCACTCGCATTTTTCGTTTTTTTCGATGCAAAATAGGTTATGACAAGCGTACCAAGAACAATAATTAAAAATAGTGCAAACGCAGTAGTATTCAAGTTCAGCCCCTCCCTTTTTGCATATCTTGCAGAATTTTTCGGGAGATTTCATCAAATGATTCTGCTTTTTTGCTATAAATCATACATAGTGCCCATGTCATGATAAATTGGGAAAAAGCAAATACCCACGCCCATGTAACGTCACCAAATGCAGGTGTATTGAGCACCTTTGAATACGATGTTAAAATAGGTAATGCGATAAAAAAACTAAAAAAGAAAATACTCATTGGAATGATAAACTTCTTTTTCGTATTTAATAACAATTGAAATTCTTCCGACTGAACGACCTCTGTATAATTCACCTCATTTTGCAACTTACGTGCTGACGTATCATCTCGTTTCATTAACCGATCCCCTCTCTTACTTGAAATGCACTTCCCCCTTGCATACCTAAAGACTAAATTTTATAAATATTCAGAAACTTATACTTATTGTAGACAATCCGTGCATTCATGCAAAGATTTTTTGATAGACATTTTTCGGCAATTTCCCCTAAATTTTTAATATACTTTTTCAACATAAAGTGACACCTTACTTATTTTTTCCTCATTAAGACAAAAGCAGTGCTTAACGCACTACTTTTGTCTTTTTTTCCTTTTCTAAATTACGAGCTGTTTCGCTTAACTCAACCTCTTTTCCGTCTTTAAGTGTTCCAAATATAAAATCGAATACTGGATTTGAAACACCGAACCAAAACTTTTCGTTTTTATAATGGTGTAATATATGTTGTTTTTTTAGCCATCTTCCAAACTTAGTGACGGGACGAATCGGTCTATGGGCAATATAATGTTTCCATTCGTAAACGAGCAGCATAATAATCATTCCGATTCCAAATGAAAGTGTAATAGTAAGACTTTTTGTAATACCATATGCTATAAGTAAATATACAGTAAAACTAGGTATACTAAACCATACAGGTAAAAACAAAAGTTTTAAATCATCTGGATATACGTGGTGATCATAATGTAATCTTCTTAACATTTTTAATAGAAATGTGTTTTTAGGTGGCTTTATATGGAATAAAAAACGATGTGTCATATATTCATTCAGTGTATAGAAAACAATTCCAAACATACATGCTAACATGCCAAACCACGTTAAAAATTGCATTTTTAAAATAATAATGAAAATAAATAGAATGCTATACATAATGACGATATCATATTGTAAAAAGAACTCTTTCCCCACTTTCTTCATCTTGTTTCCCCCTTTTCCAAAAAAACAGCCGCAACATATCGTTACGACTATTTCTTTTCTATTCTTATTCTATTCACTTTACAAATTTGCCTGCTGTTCTATTGTCGAGAAAAAATTGTTTGGTCCAAATATATTTTGCTTTGGAATAATATGTTCCACTGCAAACACTGTTACTTCTCCTCTTTGCACTTCTCCAATAATGAGACCAAATATTTGATGATTTACTGCAAACGTCGGTTGCTTTGTTTGTAGCAATCTTGCAGCATTATGAAATACTGCTTCATATAGTGGATTTCTATCAGTAATTTCTTTTCGAATTTTTGGCGCTAACGTAATTATAATTTCTTTTCCGTCAATAGTGGTTCGATACATAAAAATCTCCCCTTCAATCTTATGTGAACAACTGTAAAGCTTTGTATGCAAAATGTATAGAGTAACCTACTAAAATAATACCTGCTCCGGCTGTTATGTAGCCAAGCGCTTTTGGTTTTAATAAAGTTCTTCCAAAATGTACAGAAAAAGCAATATTTAAATTCCATAAAATAATACCTGCAATAATGCAAAGACTGTACAAAAAAGCTTCTTGTTTCGTTACCTTCGTAAGTAATGAGCTAAGTGTACTTCCGTATATACCAAACCAAAAAACAAGATTTAATGGATTGGATATCGCAATTAAAAATCCTGCCATAAACGATTGCTTAAGACCACCTACCTCTTCTTTTTTATATTCCATGTTTGAGTGGGAAATTCCTTGTTTTACACTTTGAAATCCTAAATAAAATAACAAGAAAAAACCCGTGCAATACATGAAGGCTTGTACATATGTATACATAAACACAGAAGATAAACCGAAATAAATGAGAAGCATAAATAAAACATCTGCAGTCATTCCACCAATTCCAACAACCCAAGCATGCCAAAACCCACGTTCAATTCCTCGTTTTAACATTTCAATATTAATCGGCCCTACTGGCGCAGCTAATGAAATACCTAATACGATTTGCTGTATAATTGCTCCAATCATCGCTCTATCCTTTCTACTCTCTTTACTACTAGTTAATGATGTAATTTGAAAAAATAGACTAGCTTTCATAATAAAATACCCTTTTTTATCCAAAATATACAAAAGAGCCATCTAGGTGATGGCTCTTACTTTTCTATCCTATGAAGAAAAGGACATTTCCCTTTTATTGGTTCTACATCGTCTCCTATAAAATATTGTTTCCATTCACGATGCTCTGGGTCACCATAATGACTAATGTTAGGATGTTTCGGCAATTGATCCCACTTTTCAACTCGCTCACGGACCATTTGTCTTGAATATGCTCCTTTAGGACGATCCCCCTCTAATCCATCAAAAATAGTGCGTGGCTGAAACCCAATAACGAGAGAATTCCCTAAATGTCTAGTTTTTCGCTGTTTATAAGCTGGCGCGTTTCCAAATGCGAATATTGGCTCACCACAAAATGAAAATTCCCATAAATAATGGTCTGGATCTTCAGGAATTTGCTTTGGCCATGCTTGATTATCGTTTTCATGTAAATACTGTAACACTTTCCAAAAGGAATCACGGTAATATTCGAGTGATCGTTCTTCACATTCCGGTTCTACAAAAAGGAAAAAGCCCCTTCTTACAATCGGCCTCTCTTTCATTAACTCTAAAAAAGATAACATTGTATGCGGCAAATGACTCCAATCATTATGAGAAAGAAATGAATAACGAAGTTCATTCTTTTTCAAAGCTGTTAAACCGAAATAACATGGAAAAGTTGGTTCTAACACGACACTTGAAAAAATCTCAAATTCTTTTGCAACCCAATCCGGTATGTCGGTTCTCGTTCTCATTCCTTCATTATCTAATAAGTACGACCTATTCATTCTTTCACCTCGTTATGTATAGCATTCAATTAAGAATATTACATACTCGGCCTGTCCTATACCTATTTAAAAATTTGATTGGGAAATTATTTAAAAATATAAAAAATAAAACCGCTTACTTGACTAAATTCTCCCAATTCGTGTATATTTAAATTAATCATTTAGCAGAATATTCAAGAATATAGCATTTTTAGTTTATATTATTTCTTTAAATGAATTTCACTAAATGAAAATAGTAAACGCTTTTAGGAGGAATTGTAACATGCAAGGAAAAGTAAAATGGTTTAACAACGAAAAAGGTTTTGGATTTATCGAAATGGAAGGCGCTGACGATGTATTCGTACATTTCTCTGCTATTCAAGGAGACGGCTACAAAGCTTTAGAAGAAGGTCAAGAAGTATCTTTCGACATTACTGAAGGTAACCGTGGACCTCAAGCTGCTAACGTAGTAAAACTTTAATCCAACATATAACAGGAGGTTACCTTACTTGGTAACCTTCTTTGTTATTCCTTTGTATATTTCCGTTTTACAGAGCAAAAACTATGTAAAATGCGCACTATACAAAGGAGGAATTATTAATGGGATCAGAAGTAAATGATTTTGAAGAAGTAAAATTCCGTGTAGAAACAGCACAAAAGATGGTAGGTTCTGCAACAATTTCAATGGATCCAGACACATTAGAGCATGCCACTACTGCAGTAGAAGCAGCTCGCTCACAGCTTGAAATTATGAAATCTGTTGCAGTAGATTTAGATGAACCATTTTTAATGAACGAGGAAAAGAAACTAAGCAAATGCGAGCAGCAATTAAACGAAGCAAAGCACTAAAAAACATCCAGAGAATTTTCTCTGGATGTTTTTTTATGACAACTGTTCTCCATACTTTTTCAATGTTTCTCCAACTGTACATTGTCTTATACAAAATGAATGTGCATAATATTTACTATTTGTCTTTCGATTATGTTCTCGCAAGAAACATCCTTCACAATATGTTTCTAATAAGTCATTTACCTCTGTAATGAGTTGCTTTTTATCCACCTTTGCACCTCTCTATTCGGTTATTTCTTTATGACTATCAATGACTGTCCCTTCTAATGCTTGCGTTGCTAATTGATGTGCTTCTTTATTTTGTTTTCTAGATATCGGATCACATACAAGTTTTAATTTCATTTGCTTCGCCTTTTGTTCAATTTGATCTAAATAATGGTTTAAATGCTCATCATAACAAGGCCATTCTCCCGCCAATTGCTGCAATACAACTTGAGAATCTCCGCGAAGTGTAACTGCTTCATATTTAATCCCTAATTCCTCGAGTATATTCATACCGTATAATAGTGATGCATATTCCGCTTCATTATTATCATCTATACCTTCTATATATGCATTGCGGCGAATGCGGTAGTTTGTATTTCCTTTTTTATAGTACACACATATACCAACGCCAGCTTCTTTCGTTTGCACATCATACCCCCCATCAAAATAAACGAGTATTTCTTGGGGCTCTTCCTCTACTTGTTTACTCAGTTTTTTCATTTCCTTTAATGACCATTCTGCATCCATTTCATCGTAAAATAAAAGTTCCTTAGCTCTTCCTGTTTTCTCAAAATCCTCTGCAAATTGAAGTATTTCTTCTATGTTCATATAATCTGTTGTTAATTCCGTCTGCAATCCTCGCTTCGTTTTATACAACCAATGAATTTTATATTTCATACTAGATTCCCCTTATATAAGACTTCTTATATGTAGCCAGCTAATGAAAGCCTCACTTTATTTTATTATATTTTATCTAGAGTCACAGCATTATATTCAATATGATTACATACAAAAAGAGCTATCCCTATAGGAATAGCTCTTTCATCTATTACATAAATCTTTCAAATTGTACTCGCTTATTAATCCAGTACATTACAGGCATACCAATGGCCATTACAACAAATTCACCGACTGCACATGTTAACCAAGACAACATAAATGGTAAACCCAATGCAAGATGAAGTTCAATTGCAATCATAAACATTGTAATCGTAAAGATAACCGTATTAAAAATCATACGAGCCCAAACACCTTTAATAAATCGCATAGAAATAATCGTTGCAACTAATGCAAGAATAGATTGCCCTACTCCAAATACTAAATCATAAGCGATCATAGGTGAGAAAAAGAGATTCGTTAAAAATACACCTAATACAATTCCGTAAATTGCTTTCTTGTTAAATACAACGAGATGATTAAACATCTCTGAAATACGAAATTGTACATTCGTAAAGCCAAATGGCTGAATAAGCATAGAAACAGCAATATATAATGCCGCTAAAATACCATTGCCGACTAAAGTTCTAATATTCATGACAAAATCTCCTTAGTTTTTTTACGTGGGATGGTTTCGAACCACGTTATTCTTTTTTTTAGCAACAAGATTATATTTTACGTGGTAGCCCCTCTTTCGTCAATAGATTCCTATCATGAACTACCTTTTTTCTTTTAGACAACGTATAATGAAACATATGAAAGATTTAGGAGGTTTCACTTCATGATAGCAACAATCCAAAATGAAAAAGTGATCGTTTCCATTTCTGACAAAGGTGCAGAATTACAAAGCGTTCGCTTAAAAGAAGACAACACAGAATATTTATGGCAAGGTGATTCTACATATTGGGGACGCCGTGCACCAATTTTGTTCCCAATTGTCGGCCGATTAGTAGATAATACATACTACGTAGACGGTAAACCATATTCATTAACACAACACGGTTTCGCTCGTGATCTTACTTTCTCTGTGAAAGAACAAAGTGAAACAAAGATTACTTATATCGTTACTAATAATGAAGAAACGTTAAAAAAATACCCATACGAATTCGAATTACTCATTTCTTATGAGCTAGAAGGACAAAGCGTTCATGTAACATATGAAGTAAACAATCCTACTTCTAAAGAGATGTTCTTCTCAATTGGGGCACATCCTGGATTCAACTTCCCTTTATTGGATGGTGAATCATTTACAGATTATCACTTATCGTTTAATGGTTCGGAACGCTTAGAAACAAGCGTATTAGAAGGACCTTACCTTTCAAACAAAAAGCAATTAATCGCTGAAAATACAACTGAATTGCCACTTACATATGATTTATTCAAAAATGATGCGCTTATTTTTGAAAATATGAATACGAATGAAATTTCGATTCGTTCTCATAAACATAATAAATTTGTAAAAGTAGAATTTGATGGCTTCCCATTTGTCGGCGTATGGACACCAGGGGATAACGCACCTTTCTTATGTATTGAACCTTGGTATGGAATCGCTGATGAAGTAAATCCAGCAAAAGATTTCAAGGACAAAAAGGGAATTCAATCTTTACAAGCGAATGAAACATTTACATGTCGTTACAGCATCACAATCGGATAACTACTCTATCCCCTACTTCAAAAAAATATTTAAGTAGGGGATAACCTTATAATTTGGAGGTTTCTCATTTTGATTGAAGTATATATTGATGGTGCATCAAAAGGAAATCCTGGTCCTTCTGGTGCAGGAGTGTTTATTAAAGGCGTTCAACCACCTGTACAATTATCATTACCACTTGGAACAATGTCCAATCATGAAGCAGAATACCGCGCTTTACTTCTAGCATTAAAATATTGCATCGAGCATAATTATAGCACTGTCTCTTTTCGTACAGATTCCCAGCTTGTCGAACGGGCTGTTGAAAAGGAATACGCAAAAAATAAAATATTTGCACCTCTTTTAGATGAAGCACTACAGTACATAAAAAACTTCGATCTCTTTTTTATTAAGTGGATTCCAAGTAGTCAAAATAAAGTAGCTGATGAATTAGCTAGAAAAGCTATATTACAAAATTAACGGGGGTATGAGTGTGAAAAAAGATTGGATTGCTCCTCTTGCTTTATTATTTGTCTCTTTTATTTGGGGAGCTACGTTTGTTGTCGTTCAAAATGCTATGTCTTTCGTTGGTCCATTTACCTTTAATGGTATTCGCTTTTTATTCGCTGGAATTATTTTATTATTCGTTCAAATGATTTTCTCAAAAAACACTTCAAAACAAGATATAAAACAGAGTAGCCTCGCTGGATTAATCGTTGGGTTCTTTTTATGTGTTGGCTATGTATTACAAACATTTGGCTTACTTTATACAACTTCTTCAAAAGCAGGTTTCTTAACAGGGCTTAGTATCGTTATGGTACCAATTTTGTCTTTTATCTTTTTAAAACAAAAAGCTACCATTTTTATCGTACTTGGTATTGCTGTAGCAACAGCAGGTTTATACTTATTAACAGCTGCTGATTCTTTCCAATTAAATATAGGAGATATACTTGTTCTCGGTTGTGCAATCGCTTTCGCTGCCCATATTCTTATTAACGGCTTCTTTTCTAAGAAAATATCACCTTTATTATTAAGCACATCTCAAGTATTAGCTGTTGGTATATTTTCTTCTATTTGCGCTTTCTTGTTTGAAGATTGGGAAAAATTATTTTCAGTATCACTATGGACGAATCAATCTTTTTTATTCGCACTCTTTCTAACTGCCCTGTTTGCAACATCTATTGCTTTTTTCATTCAAACATCGGCCCAAAAGCACACTTCTCCAACGAGAGTAGCAATTATTTTCGCAATGGAACCCGTTTTTGCTGCATTAACAGGCGTTCTCGTTGCAAATGAACAACTTTCTATTTCTGCTATTATCGGATGTCTATGTATTTTCCTGGGCATGATTTTTGTTGAATGGCCTTCCAAAACAAAAAAAGAAGCGCAGGCTGCGTGAAGTTATGCTTGTAACTTCCGCATAAAAGCCTTAGCGCTTTTTTTATCTGTAATTTCTTCCTCTTTCAATCGTTCTAATAACGCAACGAAATAACTACCATCAAACTGCAATTGATGTTTAATTGTCGCTTCTATTGCTGCGTTCACAATCCCATCAGACGCACCAGTATATCCTTGTCCGAACATAATAAACCCTTGTGCTTCCTCTGATAATTTAAATCCTTTCGTATGTAAGAATGAAAGATAATCTTCTACTGTTTGCATGTTATTCCCACCTACTCAAAAATTCTCCATCTCCTATCATACATGTTTTTACACGCTATGAGAATGAAATTTCTTTGACAACTTTGTAAATCGCTCTTCTAATTCGCTTGCAATGGAGGATTTCCTAACAATCTGAAGGAATATGTACAGTGGAACTTATTTCATATTAAAGGGGAGACACGATGAAACAAGCACTATTAATTATCGACGCTCAACAAGAATTAATTGATGGAAATGAGCAAGAAAATGAAGTTTTTCGTAAAACCGAGCTATTATCTACACTAAATACAGCCATGCAGAAAGCAATAGATTCCAATGCTCTTATTGTTTTCGTAAGAGATATCGATGTTGCTTCTGGCAGCGGAGAAGGATTTGAAGTACATAATCAAATTCAAGTACCTCAGTCTGCAATCTTTATTAATAAAGCAGCAACCAATTCATTCTACGGCACTTCTTTACTTGAACTTTTAAAAGAAGAGAAAATTGGCCATATCGTTATCGGTGGATGTAAAACAGAGCATTGTATCGACACCGCAGTTAGAACTGCGACTGTACAAGGATTTGATGTTACATTAATTAAAAACGGTCATTCCACAACTGATTCTAACGTATTATCTGCAGAGCAAATTATTGCTCATCACAATAAAACTTTACACGGTCATTATAACGTTGATCATTTTTCTATGGTGAGAGATATCGAGGAAGACCTCTTTCAGCCAACTCATGACCAATATCGTGATTAAATTAGCTCAAAAAAGAATCCTTCATTTAAAAGGATTCTTTCTTTATCCAAAAATTTGTGCTGCAATACTATATAGTTCACTATTTCTTTTTATTAACCGATTACTATTTTTCATCATAATTGGTGGTGTATTCACCTTTTTAAAACCAGCAATCTCTAATTCTTTCATGAAATCGTTCTTTCCTTCTGGTACATCCATTCTTAATTTTCCATTATGCCCTCTTGCTAAATCATGTACTATTCTCATCGCCATCGCATTATTTTTAGCAACGACTGGTCCTATTATTTTATTTTCTGGCGTTTGTATACTTATACCGTATCCTACTACATTTTCTTTCGTATCCTTTACAACGACACACTGCTCACTTTGCATAATTCTTTGTTTTAAAAACTCGTTTCGGCTTGTCCCAAATGCGCCTTTATCTATTTTTATTATTCCTTCTAAATCACTCTCTTTATAAACCATCATATATTCTTCATTTTCTGCACATTTATGATTCGCATTGTACGAGTTACAAATATATTTAGAAACATAGCTTACTACCCTAAATCCTAATGTTTCATATAAGGGCTTCCCTTCATCCGTAGCAATAAGCATACATGGAGTTTGAGCTGATACGCTATTCATGCATGAATTCGTTATCATCTTTCCAATCCCTCTCCCCTTATAATCTGGATGTACAATTACCATTCCAATAGATGCCAACGCCTCCCCGTATAATATAATTGCTGCGCTAGCAATAAGTTCCTTTCTCTCATTCCAGACGCCGTATACAATACCTGAGTTAAAAACTGCTTCAATTTCTTCTCTGTTATAATCCCAGCCAATATAAGAAGATAACGCTACAATATCGCCTATTTGTTCTTTCCTAAGACGCTCCACCCTAATTTCCAATTCAATCATACTCCATCCCCTTATCTAGACATTTAAATCATTATTACTAAATCAACTTGTACATGTTTCCCTTTATTTGTCACACACATATGTTATTTTGACCAAGACTATATTGTAAATGAGGTGACAACATGCCCATTACGAATCGATTTTCTACCACCACTAACGGCGCACTCGCTATTACAGGTAATACTTTAGGCTTAAGTAAAATTAGTAATCAAAACCGTGCTGGTACAATCGGGGCCATTGGTGCGTTCGTAACTACGAATACAGCTTTACAAGTTCCTACTTTTCCTGCTGGTACAACGTTAAACTATACACAAAATAGTTCTACCGCTATTTTAAATATCCCTGCTGGCAGTACTATTCTTTACGCAGAACTCATATGGGGAGGAAATTATTTAACTCGCGATCAAAATATTACAAGTGTTCTAGGAAATCCCATTTCATTTACGACACCCGTTTCAACATACTCAATTACTCCTTCAGCTGTTACAGCTTCAAATCAAACATTCGTTTCAAACTCTATTACATTTGGCTTTTATACTCGTTCAGCAGACGTAACAACTCTTATTCAAGCGGGAGGTTCTGGTTCCTATACTACAGGAGCTGTCCCTGGACTTGTTGATCCTTTAGATGCTTCAAATGGATCTATTAACTCGGCTGGATGGACACTCATTGTCGCTTATCAAAACGGGACATTGCCTGCAAGAAACTTAACCATTTATGTAGCGGGTAACCGTGTTTCTGCTGATACCGGTAGTGCAGATGTAGCTGTTTCTGGATTTTTAACACCTTCAGGAGGACCTGTAAGCGGGAGATTATTTTTAAGTTCTATTGAAGGAGATGCAGATTTAATAGGGGATCAAGCATTATTTGGACCAAATTTCAGTTCATTAAATGCTTTATCTGGGCCAAATAATGCTGTAAATAATTTCTTCGGTTCTCAAGTTAATAATGCTGCTGGAAACTTAGATACAACTGGGACATTTGGAACGCGAAATCAAAGTGCTTCTACAGGCACAAACATCTCCGCTGGGAGACAGGGCTGGGATATTACTTCTATTGATATTTCTCCTTATTTAACAAACTCACAAGTGTCCGCCGCAATCCGTTTAACAACTAACGGAGATGCGTATATGTTAAATACAGTCGGTTTACAAATCAACATAAATTCACCTACTATACAAGCAACAAAAAGCGTGAATAAAAGTGTTGCTGCAATTGGAGATATTCTCACTTATACAGTTACGATCCCTAACACCGGACTTCTTCCGGCGAATAATGTTACCTTTACAGACATTCTCCCTAACGGGACTTCCTTTATACCTGGCACTGTAACAGTAGATAATGTCCCGCAAACAAACGCAAATCCCGCCGCTGGTATATCTCTTGGAACAATCAATAATGGTGCTTCTCGTACAGTAACTTTCCAAGCTACTGTCGTTTCTCTTCCAAGTCAAAACCCTATCTCTAATACCGCTAATATTACATTTCAATATACACCTATCGCCGGAGGAACAACCTTTAACGGTCTTGCAACAAGCAATTCTGCTGGGACACAAATTAACCTGGCAGATATTAATGGAACAAAATCAGTCAACAAAATTTTTACCGATATTGGTGAAACATTAACTTACAGTATTGCCTTAGCTAATATAGGAAATATCGCTGCAACGAACGTTATATATACGGATCCAATTCCTAGCGGAACTACTTTCATTCCAGGAAGTGTAACTGTTAACGGAGTTACTCAAGCTGGAGCAAATCCCGCTAATGGTATATCAATTGGTTCGATTGCCGCAAATTCCACTACTACTATTTCATTCCAAGTGCTCGTTCCTTCTATCCCTCAAACAAATCCAATATTAAATAGTGGAACAACAACATATCAATATATTCCTATACCAAATCAACCTGCAGTAAGTGGGACTGATACGACAAATATCGTATCTACTCAAGTGAATAACGCTACTGTAACAATGGTAAAAGCAGTAGATAAAAATTTTGCAGATATTGGTGATACACTAACGTACACCGTTTCTTTTACAGGTACAGGTAATACAAATGCGAACAATATTATTTTTACAGATGTCATTCCTACTGGAACAACTTTTGTTTTAAACAGTTTAACAATAGATGGCACTACACAAGTGGGCGCAAATCCCGCTAACGGCGTGAACATTGGATCCATCCCAAGCGGCACAACAAAAAATGTTACATTTCAAGTAGTAGTAAACACAATACCCGCGTCAAATGTCGTATCTAATGGATCAAGTGCTTCTTATCAATATACCGTCAATCCTATCCAATCACCCGTTACAAAAAACATTTCTTCTAATCTCGTTTCCACTCAAATTAACAATGCGAATGTAACATTAACAAAATCAACTAACAAACAATTTGCCACAATTGGTGAAACGATAGGTTATACAATCCTTATTACAAACAGTGGAAATACAGCCGCTAATAACGTACAACTAACAGATCCACTTCCAAATGGAACGATATTAACATTAGGTTCGGTAACGCTCAACGGCGTTTTGCAAAATGTAGATTCTCTCGTTGCTTTACCTATTGGCACAATTCCTGCTGGAGCTACTTTTACCCTCTCTTTCCAAGTAACAGTTATTAATATTACTTCACAAAATCCTATCCTTAATAACGCTTTTGCCTCTTACATTTACACTGTAAATCCAAGTCTGCCACCAACTTCAAAAACAGCAAATTCTAATTCTGTTACATCTACAATTAGACTAGCAAATCTCCATGCTAATAAATCTGTAGATAAGACGTTTGCGGAAGTTGGCGATGTATTAACTTACACCTTTGCTCTTACTAACGATGGAAATGTTGCAGCGAACAACGTATTACTATCCGATTCCATCGCGAATGGCACTTCCTTTGTACCGAACAGTGTTATAGTTAACGGTGTTACTCAGCCGGGCATAACACCAGCTAGCATCAATATTGGTAGCATCAATGCTAATACTACAATTACAGCTTCATTCCAAGTAGTAATAACTAGCATTCCAAATCCAAACCCTATTTCAAATAGCGCTTTCGTCTCCTACAACTTTATCGTTGATCCAAACGCTTCACCTGTAAATAAAAACACTACTTCAACCACTACATTTACTCAAGTAAACGATGCAAATGTCATTTCAGCAAAAACAGTGGATCAAGCGTTCGCTACCGTAGGGGATATATTAACTTATACTGTTACTTTGACGAATGCAGGAAGTGTTTCTGCTGATAGTCCTACTTTCGTAGATACAAATCCAGACGGTACTACCTTTATTCCAAACACTTTTCTTATTAATGGTGTACTCCAAAATAACGCAGATCCAAATATAGGTGTTCCACTATCTTCCATTCCTGCTAACGGCTCACTTACCGTCTCTTATCAAGTAACCGTCACCTCTTTACCAACACAAAACCCAACGATAAATTCATCTAGTACACAGTATAGTTTTATTCTAAATCCGGGAGATCCACCAACTATAGAAATATCTGTAAGTAACACTGTAAGTACACAAATTAATTTAGCTAATGTAGTTATTGTCAAAGAAGTAGATTTAACTATCGCCGATGTCGGGCAACCAATCACATATACAATTTCTTTAGCTAATCTTGGCAATACTACAGCAAATAATGTTATTGTTACTGATATAATCCCTAATGGCACCACTATCGTACCAAATAGTATTTTTATAGGTGGTGCTTTACAACTAGGTGCAGATCCCAGTACCGGTCTTCAAGTCGGCTCCATTCCTTCGGGTGGTTTTACAACGATTGTTTTTCAAATAAGTGCAAATGGGCTACCTTCACCAAACCCAATTCAAAACAGCGCTTCACTTCAATATAGCTTTATCGCTGATCCAAATTTACCTGCTCTTGTTAGAAACGCTGCTAGCAATATAGTAACTACACAAATTAATACTGCTAATATCATTGCTACAAAGCTAACAAGCACAAACTTCGCTAATGTCGGTGATATCATATTATATGCGACTATTTTAACAAATAACGGGAATATCCCTGCTGCTAATGTAACGTTTACAGATATCATTCCAGCGGGTACCCTCTTCATTCCTAATACTGTAACGATTAATAATGTCCCTATAGCTAATGCAAATCCTGCTAACGGCATTTCGATTGGTATGATAGGAGCAAATTCATCACGCACCGTTGCATTCCAAGTTTTTGTACCAACTATCCCTGCTGTAAATCCGATTACAAATCAATCAGGCACAACATTCCAATATACGTATGATCCATCCAAACCCGCTGTGATGCAGATGGTTGCTTCTAACACTGTACAGACAACTATTAATAACGCCTCAATTGCCGCTACTAAATCGGCAGATAAACAGTTTGCTAACGTAAATGATATTATTACGTACACGACTACTTTAACGAATAACGGGAATACACTTGCATCAAATGTAATATTTACAGATGTAATTCCAAACGGGACATCGTTCATTCCTAATAGTGTTTCTGTAAACGGGAATACACTGCCTAATGTCAATCCAGCAAGCGGAATTGCAATCGACCCAATAAATCCGAATGCAAATACACTCATCTCGTTCCAAGTACAAGTAAATTCTATCCCGAACCCGAATCCAATCCCGAACCAAAGTAATACAACGTATCAGTATGTCATAGATCCTAACTTACCTCCAGCATCCGCTAATGCGCTGAGTAACGTAATAACAACTCAAATCAATAATGCCACGATTATCGCTACAAAATCAGTGAACACACCGAATGCTGCAATTGGAGATATCGTTACTTATACAATTGCAGTTACGAACACAGGAAATATCCCTGCTAGCGCTACAGTTTTAACAGATGGGCTTGGACCAGGTGCATCCTTCATCCCAAATTCCGTTACAATAAATAACGTTTCCCAACCTGGATTAGATCCTTCATTAGGGATTCATTTAGACGATATTTCACCAGGAAACACTACTTTCATTACATTCCAAGTGAAAATTCTGGCTATTCCACCTAGTGGAACTTTAACGAATAATGCTCTTGTAAACTACGAATATGCAGTGAATCCAGCTGAAACGCCAGCTATTGGTAGTACCGTTACAAACACAACAGTTACACCGATTATTGACGCTACTTTAGTAATAAATAAAAGTGCTAGTACAACTTTCGCTACGATTGGTGATACAATTACATTCACTTCATCTGTTACAAACACAGGAAATACTACTGCGAACAACATTGTTTTTACAGATACAATTCCAAACGGTACTACCCTTGTCCCAAATAGCTTTAAGATAAATGGTGTAACCGTCCCGAATGCAAATCCACAAAACGGTATCAATATTGGTAACTTAAATTCAAATGCATCGGTTACACTCAGTTTCCAAGTAAACATCACAACGCTTCCAAACCCTAATCCAATTCCGAACAAATCATCGCTTCAATATAGCTTTATTGTTGATATAAATGAACCGCCTGTTTCACGAACAGTTCAATCCAATACAACTTTTACGCAAGTAAATTCAGCTTCCGTTATCGCAACGAAAACTGCGAGCAGTGCATTTGCCGCTGTTGGCGATACAATTACGTATACAACTACTCTCACTAATAGCGGAAATACTACCGCAAACACACCTGTTTTTATCGATATATTACCACCTGAACTTTCATTCGTTCCTGATAGCGTACAAATTAATACCATCCCACAACTTGGATTTAGACCAGATAGCGGGATCTCTTTAGACTCAATTCCAGTTGGAGGAACGACAACAATTAGCTTTCAAGCTATCGTTGGCTCAATACCAGCTACAAATCCAACTTTGAACCAATCCAGTACGACATACTTGATCATTGTTGACCCTACCCAGCCACCGATGACAGAAACAGCTACAAGTAATCCAACTTTAGTTCAAATTAATGAAGCAATTATTCAAGCAACGAAAAGTGTGGATCGACTATTTTCTGACGTAGCACCTGGAAATTCATTTTTAACGTATACAGTTTTATTAGAAAATGTAGGGAACACAACTGCTACGAATATCATTTTTACAGATCCTATTCCAAATAACACAATATTTATAGAAGATAGCGTTCGAGTCGGCGGAGTTTTATTGCCTGGGGTAAATCCAGCGAATGGAATACCAATTGGGGATATTATTGCAGGAGATTTTACAAACGTCACCTTCCGCGTTCAAGTAGTTAGTATTCCAAATCCAATTTTCACAATTGGACCTGGTGGACCAAACTCACCGGTTGTAAATAGTGCCTCCATTGACTATCAATTTATTACAGGACCTAATTTACCACTCGTTTCAAGAAGTACGACATCCAATCCCGTTGCGACACAAATAAATTCCGGAGAAATTGTGGCAATCAAATCTGTAGATAAAACTTTCGCAACGATTGGCGATACAATTTCTTATACAATTACATTAAGTAACCCTGGAAATGTCACTTCACAAAATATAATTTTCACAGATATTTTACCTGACGGAACGACATTCATATCTGGCACTCTTACAAACGATTCTGGTACACAGCAAATCGGAAATCCAGCTAGCGGGATACAGATTGGAAATATAAACCCAAATGGAACGGCCGTTATTTCTCTCAACGTACTTGTTACAAACATTCCAAGTATAAATCCTATCTCTAATTTTAGTTCCATACAATTTGAACATGTGATTGATCCTAGCCAACCTTCTGCATTACAAACAGCTGTATCTAATACAGTTTCAACGACCATTAATAGCGCAGTATTAACTACAACAAAAAGTGTTGATAAATCTATTATTTCCGTCGGGGATACACTTACGTATACAACGACTATTACGAATACAGGAAATACACCAGCTACAAATATAACTTTTACAAGTGCGATTCCTCCTAGTACTACTTTTGTACCAGATTCGGTCACTATAAATGGCATCCAGCAGCTTGGTGCACAGCCAGCACTCGGAGTAAATATACCAAATATCGCTCCTGGTGAAACAGTAACTGTTACTTTCCAAGTAAATGTGATTTCTGTTCCCCCTTCAAGCTCAATTATGGGTAACGATACAATTTTATATTCTTATACTGTTGATCCAAACGGAACTCCTGCTACTACTTCTACTTCAACAAACATTGTTACAAACCCTGTATTAGATGCTATGATAATGATGATTAAATCAGTTGATCAAACAATTGTAACGCTAGGTGATACCATTACCTATACGACAATTTTAACGAATAATGGTAATACAAATGCAACGAATATTACTTTCACCGACCTTATACCAGATGGTACAACGTTTATTACTGATAGCGTTACAATAGATGGCATCACGCAAATTGGTCTTAATCCTAATACAGGTATAACGATTGGAGCAATTGCTCCTAACAGCTCAATATCTATAGCATTTCAAGTTACCGCTACTTCTACACCTGTTCAAAATCCTATTGCCAATTCCGCTAGTGCTTCTTACACATTTATCGCTGATCCAAATGCCCCTATTGTTTCAAGAAATGTTACTTCAAACACAGTGTTCACTACGATTAATACAGCTACCATTCTTTCATTAAAACAAGTCGATAAATCCTTTAGTCGTATTGGAGACACACTCACTTATACTGTCGCTTTAACAAACAATGGAAACTCATCCGCACAAAATGTTATATTTACAGATACAATGCCGAGCGGAACTACTTTTATTGCAAACACATTCTCTATTAATGGGGTTCCTCAAAGTGATGCGGATCCATCGAATGGTGTGAATATTGGGACTATAACAGCCGGGACTACAGTAACCGTTTCGTTCCAAGTTACTGTAACGTCATTACCAACGGAAAACCCCATTGTAAATTTCTCATCAACATCGTACCAATTAGTCTCACCACCTGATGCAGAAACTTCAATTAGCAATCCTGTTTCAACGCAAATTAAAGAAGCCATATTATCCATGACGAAAAATGAAAGTGTATCCTTTGCAGATATCGGGCAAACTGCTTTTTATACTACTTCTATTACCAATGTAGGAAATACCGATGCAACTAACATTGTTTTCACAGATGTATTACCAAGTGGACTCACATTTGTTCCTAACACATTAACTGTCAATGGCGTTTTACAACCTAACGCGAATCCAAATACAGGTGTATTACTTGCAACACTTCCACCAAATGAAATATATAGTATCGTCTTTCAAGTGACAGTGAACAGTATTCCTCCTAGTAACCCAGCACCAAATACAGCATCAACGACGTATGAGTTTACTGTTGATCCAGGTAATCCGCCAGTATCGAGTACAGCTACTTCCAACACTACACTCCTTCAAATAAACAACGCAACTATTATTAGCACAAAAACAGCAGATCTTACTTTCGCGGATGTTGGTAATACAATAACATTTACACTTAACCTCCCTAATACCGGGAATGTGACTGCAACTGATGTAACTATTATTGACATTCTTGATAGTAATTTAAGTTTCGTTCCAAATAGTTTCACAGTTAATGGGCAAACCATTCCAAACGCTGATTTATCTACTGGTGTAAATATTGGTTCCATTAATGGTGGTAATACGGCAATCGTTACATTCCAAGCAACTGTTATTACACTTCCAACACTTAATCCCATTTCTAACTCTGCTTCTATCACATATCATTATGTCGTTGATCCTAGCCAGCCACCTATTACAACTTCCAATCAATCTAATACAACGACAACACAAATTAATAGCGCTACCCTTACTGCACAAAAAAATTCAAATGTATCTACGGTAGATATCGGGCAGGATATTACCTACACCGTTACAATTACAAATAGCGGAAATGTTAGTGCGACGAATGTTATTTTTACCGACCTTATTCCAGACGGAACTTCCTTTGAACCGAATAGTTTTACACTGAACGGAACTAGCATCCCAAATGCAAATATCATTACAGGCGTTCCAATTGGTGATATTGCGCCAAACGAATCTGTCATCGTAGCATTCCATATTAATGCCAATGAAATTCCGCCTATAAATCCAATTACTAATCAAGCTAGCGTTAGCTTTCAATATATCGTTAATCCAGCTAATCCTCCAGTTTCAAAAAACATTACTTCTAATAGCGTTTCAACACAAATTGAAAGTGCTATTTTAAATACGATTAAAATAGGAGATAAAGCATTTGCAACGATTGGTGATACGATTACGTATACAACAACTATTACGAATACAGGAAATATCCCAGCTAACAATGTTGTATTCTCAGACCCTATACCATCGTGGACACAATTTGTTGCAGGATCAGTTGTTGTTGATGGAACTCCATTAACATCCGCTTCTATCATTGACGGCGTTGGCATAAATACAATAACTCCAAATCAAATCGTAACAATCGTATTCCAAGTTCAAATTGTAAGCAACCCAACAACGCTCACACCTGAACTCCAAAACTTAGGATTTGTTAACTTCCAATATAACGTAGGCAATGCATTACAGGCTCAACCTGGCAATGTGGAAACGAACGTCTTCGTTACCTCTATTAATTCAGCAATACTTTCAGCTGTAAAAACTACTAATACAGCCTTTGCAAATATTGGAGATACAATCACTTATACAGTTTTGATTCAAAATAATGGCAATACAAACGCTACGAATGTAAATTTCTCAGACATGGTTCCAGCAGGAACAACCTTTGTTGAAAATAGTTTTACTGTAAATGGAAGTAGCCTTCCAGGCGCAAATCCAAATAACGGAGTTAATATCGGAACAGTTAACGCGGGTAGTTCCTTAACCGTTACTTTCCAAGTCATTGTTACATCAACCCCACCTTCAAATCCGATTACAAACGTAGCATCTATTCAATACGCATTCATCGTTGATCCAGCCTCTCCTCCTGTTACAAGTACGATAAATTCTAATAGCGCTTCAACACAAATTAATAACGCGACTGTTACAACTGTTTTACAAGCAAATCGAACAATCGTATCTATCGGAGATGTAATTACGTATACAGCAACATTAACGAATACTGGAAACTTCCCTGCAAACTCTGTATTACTCATTAACGGAGTTCCTGAAGGAGCATTATTTGTTCCAAATAGTGTTACGCTCAACGGGATTTCACTTCCAGATGCAAGTCCAACTCTTGGTATTCCAGTTGGTATTATCGCACCAGGTGATTCCGCTACTATTACGTTCCAATTTCTTGCAAGTTCTATTCCACCGCAAGGAGCGATTATAAATCAAGCACTTACAAGTTACACGTATATTGTCGATCCAAGTCAACCTCCTGTTACAGCAACATCCTCGTCTAATACGGTTAATACAGCTGTTGTTGATGCATCGTTATCCGCAATTAAAAGTACAGATTCTCTCGTACAATCTACTGACGGTACAATCACTTACACAGTAGTCGTTCAAAACAACGGAAATACTACTGCAAATACAGTTACTTTAACAGATTTGGTCCCAGAAGGAACTGCATTTATTCCGAATAGCGTAACTATTAATAGTGTTTCCGTTCCAGGTGCCGACCCTAACGTAGGAATACCATTAAACCCCATCGCACCGTCAGAAATCGTCACTGTAACATTCCAGGTTATCGTTCAATCTATTCCAAGCGTGAACCCAATTTCTAATACAGCCCGTATTGACTATACTTTTATCGCCGATCCAACTGCTCCTATCATCTCTCGAACAATTACTTCGAATCCAGCTTTCACACAAATTTCGGATGCGACTATCCTTTCTTTAAAAGCAGTCAATGCACAACAAGCAACAACAGGTGATATTTTGACTTATACAATAACATTAGAAAATACAGGAAATATCCCAACTACGAATCTCACATTTTCAGACACTATCCCTCAAGGGACTACCTTTGTAGAAAATAGTTTTACACTTAACGGAACAGCTATACTTGATGCCAATCCTAATGTAGGTGTTACTTTGCCTAACCTAGCTGCAAACGCTACGCACCTTATTTCGTTCCAAATTCTTATTAACGATTCATTCTCGCAAGAATCAATTACAAATCAATCCAACACAACTTATACAATTCAGCCAGACCCAGGGCAACCGCCTATTACTGAAACATCTACTAGTAATATCGTCATTACAAATTTCGTGCAAGCACAATTGACAATTACAAAAACATCCAATCCAACAACTGTTGATATTGGCGGAACTATACTTTATATTTCTGAAGTAAAAAATATCGGCAATGTTGACGCAATAAATATTAATTTCACAGATTCTATTCCAGCTGGGACTACATTCGTTCCCGATAGTGTCACAATTAACGGTATCCTTCAGCCAGGTGTAAATCCAGAAAACGGAATACCGATTGGAACAATTCCAGCAAACAGTTCCAAAACGATACTATTTCAAGTGCAAACAAATAATCCACCTACTGAAACCGAAATTGTAAATCAATCTTCAGCAACTTACCAATATGTAAGTATTCCTGCAGCCCCACCAGTAAATCGTTCTGCAAATTCTAATATCGTTACAACATCACTTCAAAATGCAAATATTATTTCTGTTAAAAGTGCGGATGTAACTTTCGTATCAATCGGGCAAATTATTACCTACACAAATACACTTCAAAATATAGGAAGCGTTCCAGCTAACAATACCGTTTTCATTGATAACATTCCAGAAGGTACTATATTCATTGAAGATAGCTTAGCAATAAATAATGTAATTCAGCCTGGCGCTAATCCTGAAAACGGAGTAACTCTCGGCACGATACAACCAAATGAAACAGTCACTATTTCATTCCAAGTACAACTTACAAATATACCAGAGGGCAATACAGTCATTAATATTTCAGACACTTCGTACGAATACCAAATTGACCCTAGTTCTCCAATTATTCAGCGTAGATCGTTATCAAATGCAGTAAATACTGAAGTGCGGACGGCAAATGTTAGTGCCAGTAAATCCGCCAATAGATCCATTACACGCATTGGTCAAATCATCACATATACAGTCGCAGTTACAAACGCCGGTACAGTACCTATTACAAATACTCTCCTAATTGACGCAATTGCAGCTGGGACCACATTCGTTCTAAATAGCATTCTTGTAGATGGCATACCGAGACCTAATGAAAATCCAATTACCGGTATCAACCTTGATATTATCCTTCCAAATAATACAATTATTGTTACTTTTCAAGTAAGCGTAGTCTCTATACCGCCACAAAATAACATTAATAATATCGCAGTCATTCACTATGAGTATGAACCAGACCCAAGCGCACCACCAATTTCAGAAACGACATCTTCCAATAGTACAAATATACAATTTATTGATGCTATTCTTATTGCTACAAAATCCGCTAATACTGTATTAGCTAACATTGATGAAACCATTGAATATACAGTATTCATTCAAAATAACGGATCGACTACAACTAACTCCATCTTTTTTACAGATACTATAGCGGATGGAACAGTATTTATTCCAGGAAGTGTAATAGTTAACAATACTGTACTTCCTGCAGCAGATCCGAATATCGGCTTTTCCATTCCTAATGTCGCAGCAGGTCAAATAGCTACAATAACATTCCAAGTTTCCGTTACGAATTTACCTGTTGTAAATCCAGCACCTAATACTGCAAACATCGTCTACGACTTTATTTTCAATCCTGACTTTGCACCAATTCAAAAATCTACTACTTCCAATACTACTTTCGTTCAAATTAATGATGCTGATATCGTTTCACTTAAAACTGTTGATTTGACCTCTGTAACAATTGGTGACATTTTAACTTATACAACAACTTTAACGAATACAGGGAATACGGATGCCACTGCTGTTGTATTTACAGACAATATACCTGATGGAACAACTTTTATTGACGGTAGCGTTTTAGTAAATAACATTCCTCAGCTTAACGCCAATCCAAGTGCAGGTATACTTGTAGGAACGATTACTCCTAACACTTCTATCCCAGTCACATTTTCTGTTACCGTCGTAGCTCTTCCTGCTAGCGGCCATGTTCAAAATCAATCAACTTCTCGTTATACAATAAACGCGGAAGAACAAATATCGACTAGCAATATTACCTTCACTGAATTTATTTCTGCTAATGTAATTGCGACAAAAACAACGCCTATCCAATATGCTGACTTACAAACTATCATCCCTTATACAATTTCCATCATAAATAACGGAAATATACAAGTCGAAAACATTATTGTTACAGATATCATCCCAGCAAATACGAGCTTTATAGAGAATAGTGTTATCGTGAACGGCAATGCTCGGCCAAATGACAACCCTCTTAACGGTATACAAATTGATAACATTCCGCCTAATACGACAGCAACTATTCTATTCCAAGTACGGGTTACTTCGATTCCACAAACAAATCCAATCTCTAACACGAGTACAATTGAATATGAATACACGGTACCAGATCGACCACCTATTACCGAAACTATTATTTCATCAGCTGCCGCAACAGAAATTAATCACGCGAATTTGAATAGTAATAAGGCTGTTGACCTTGCATTTGCAACGGTTGGTGATACGTTAACGTATACGATTACACTAAATCAAACCGGTAATGTTGCAACAAATGATGTAAACATTCAAGATATTATTCCTCAAGGTACTACGTTTATAGAAAATAGCGTCATTGTAAACGGAGAAGCTCTTCCAGGAGTGAATCCAGTAAGCGGCATACCAATTGGCACTATAATTGTTGGTGGAGATGCTATCGTTTCATTCCAAGTAACTGTGACTTCTATTCCAACACCAAATGAACTAAACAACAACGCAATTACTACTTTTAACTATATAGTCAACCCAAATAACGTACCCGTTACAAATACGACTACAACAAATACCGTCACAACTACTGTCCAAAATGATAATGTCATTGCCATAAAATCTGTTGATGTAACGAATGCCTTACCTGGTCAAACTTTAACGTATACAATTACGATTACGAATAGCGGTAATGTAACGATTGAAGACCTTCTTGCCATAGACACCGTACCAATAGATACGACTTTTGTTGCTGATAGTGTTACGATTAACGGAATCAATCAGCCTAATGAAAATCCTGAAAATGGTATTACGTTAGGAAATCTTGCTCCTAATGAATCTGTTATTATTACGTTCCAAGTGACAATATCTTCTTCTACTCTTCAATCTACAATTAATAATGATGCTTCTGTTTCCTATACCGTTATCATTGATCCAACAAAACCACCTATTACAATTACAAAACAAACAAATACCGTTACAACGACAGTCATTGATCCGATGGTTCGCATTGAAAAAACAACTGACAAATCTATTGTCGTTATAGGAGATATCATTACATTCACATTAGCGGTATTTAATCACTCCCCCATTCCGACAATCAGTACTTCTGTTATAGACAGCATTCCAGCTGGTACAACATTTATAGAAAATAGCGTAACAATTAACGGTACTTCGGTTCAAAATGTTCGTCCAGACACTGGTATTAATATTGGTTCTTTATCTGCAGATACAGTAGCAACTATAACATTTCAAGTTCTCGTAACTTCTATTCCTTCAAACAGTACAATTATAAATTCTGCAACAGTTACCGCTGCTTTTCAATTGACACCACAGGATCCAATTATTACTTTCATTGTTAATTCAAATATTGTTCGTATACCAGTTCAATTTGTAACTGCAACAGTCACGAAAAACGCTTCCGTCAGCTCCGCTTATTTAAACCAATACTTTGATTACACGGTGCGTATTACAAATACTTCCGAAATTTCACTCTCAAATATTTCTTTACAAGATACCATTCCAGCAGGTTTACAATTTATAAACGGCACTGTCTTTATTAACGGTGAACGCTCTCCACTAGCGAACCCAAATATCGGTTTCCTAGTTGCCACTAATTTAGAGCCAACTGAAACAATTATCGTGTTATTCACCGTACAAGTAATAAGTCCACCTATTAATAATCAATTTAAAAATACGGCCAATATTTCGTTACAACTTCAAGTCTCGCCTACCGATCCACCAATTACAGTAACCGTTACAAGCAACGAAAACATCGTCACCTTTGTTCCAGAAAATCCAGACGAAACACTTCCAAATTTAAATTGCTTCTTTGACGGTGAACGCTTCATACGGATTACTCCCCAAAATGCAAGAAATTACCTTTGGACTTGGATTTGGTGGAATTAAATTAAAAAAGAGATTGTAGTTTGGTTGAAACCAAATTACAATCTCTTTTTCATTGCCTTTATCACACTACGTTATAACTCGTCCAAGGATATACAATTAAGCATCACCTCAAGTTATTTTAGTCGTAATAAGTTGGCCAGCTTCATTAATAGTAACTTTCCATTTCACTCCACTAGCTGTCTTCATGATTATGCCTTTACTTGCCTCTATTTCAATATCTCCAAACATTCTTCCACCAGTTGTAGCTAACCAAGCATTCCCATTTTCCATAGAAGACCTTGCAAAAATGCGATTAATTCGAAAACGCTTATGATCTTGAGAATAACCACTTAATGTAATTCTTACTTTATATAGTTGATTCGCCTTCATATTCGATATAATTGTATCGCCTACATTTAATGGAACATCCGATGCGATAACCCAATTTCCAGTTGCGCTTAATGCATATTCAATTTTAATTTTTTTCGCGCTTTCTCCCCATCCAAAATACATTCCAAAACAATTTAACATTTGTATTGGTTTTTTCGTAAAATCCAGTTCAATGACAACTGGATTACTATCTGGAACGTCAATATAGTTTACACTTTGTTCATCTATTAAATTAAAGCAATTTGCGAGATTTCCACCGTACGGTACTTTCCCACTTACTTGCTTAACAATATACTTTTGCTGAGCATTTACTAATATATCATCTTGATTGCCTATTAAGTGAGGTTTATTTAACGTAATCGGTAACTGAATTCGAAGAGATTCTTCATAGGTAGACTTACAAACATTGTATTGCCCTTTATCTACAATAGTTGTCGAAAGCAGATTTGAAAAAAGGTAGTTACGATGAGAATTAGAAGAAAATTCAATGACAATTTGTTCACTACTCATCCGGTACGTATCCCAAATCATACAATCAAATGTATTATACGCACCTGAGCAACGAATTACTTTTTTCGTTTGTTGTCTACATTGCACTTGAATATCATGAAACGTATTTCCTGAACTTTCATTTGGCAAATCACTATTTCCATCTACTTCAATCCCATACCCGCATCCATCAATAAATATAGATTGAAATACATTGGCGTTAATCCAGCAAGGTGTATTGATATCATTTATATATTCTGTCTTCAAATGTATTGCAGTTTGAAAGTTTTTAATTTGAATAAATTTAACTTGAAAGAAACTAATAAAATCCCATGCCTTTTGACAATAAAAATGTATAGCTTTTCCTTTATACGATGGGGTTGCATTTACTATATTTATATTTGATATAACCGATTGATTAGGTACTTCGATTTGTTGTGAACCAGAAACATAAATAACAGCAGATTGAAACAATGGATTTATAACTTGAATAGTACCACCAATTACCGAAGCGTTACTTTGTAGCTCAAATGCATTAAAATCCCCATCAATTTGCAGCGTTACGGTAGGATCTAACTCTAATCTTACATTTGATTTAATAACAATTGGCTTTACAATTTTGTACGTATTTACTCCTGTAATTCTTACCGTCGAAATTCGGTTAGCTACACAATAATCAATAGCTTGTTGAATTGCTAATGAACTATCATTTCCTGAGTTCGGAACTGCGCCAAAACAATTAATATGAACGCTACTTTCTGGCACACAACCTTCTTGGGAAGAAATATATTCTGACAAAATAAATTCACTCCTCATATTACCTTTTTCATATAATATGTGAGTTCTCTCTTAAAAGTTTCTATAATAAAAAAAACAAACGACCTACCCGGTCATTTGTTTAATTCATATATATTTTTCGTTTCTTCTATCATTTTAGTTAACGAGAAATACCTCACTGCTTTCTCTCGTGCTTCGAGTCTAATAGCATTTACCTTTTCTTCATTCCCTTGTAGTTCCTCCAGTGCACTTGCGAATTCCAATTCGCAATATTCAGATACCAAAACACCTGATTCTCCATCTATTACCGCTTCATGTATTCCGCCAACATCTATTGAAACAATTGGTGTCCCTGTAGCCATCGCTTCAATTACTACCATTGGAAATACTTCACGAAAAGATAATAAAAGTAAGGCATCCATTTTCCCTATAAACTCATGCGGTTCTGAAATATTTCCTAGCATCTTTACACTTTGTCGCAATCCATATTTTTCTATTTCTTTCATAATCGATTCTTTCTCTGGTCCATCACCAGCAATATAAAACAGAAAATCATGTCTCTTTTTCAACACATTTGCAATTTTGACAAATAGTTGATGGTTTTTCTCTTTGGATAATCTAGCTAATATCCCTATTTTATATGTAGATTCTTTCTTTTTCTGCTGGAATAAAAACTTTTCAATATCGACACCGTTATAAATTGTATTTATTTTTTCTTCTGCTACATGAATTGAGATTAAATTATTCTTTTCAAACTCACTTACTGTAATAATATTGTTCACATATTTATTCATGAAATAACGAAAAAGCGTTGGCATTTTCTTTTCTAATATCGTTACATTATGTTTCGTATAAACAATTTTTATCTTTTTTTTAATAAACTTTTGAAGTAGCAAAGCATATAATACCATTCGCAAACTATTTGCATGAATAAGTTCTATCTTTCGTTTACAAATTTCGTTTCGTAAATAATAAATATTTCTCAAATGATTCCATCGACTAAGTAATATAAAATTTTCTTTTCTAGTAAGAGATTCATATAGTTCTCCATTACCTGCAGCTGTATAAATCTCAAAATCCTCATAATGCAAATTACTTTCCAATTTACAGAAATAGCTCTCGGCTCCGCCAGTTATCAATTTATCTGTCATCAACAGTATATTCATAATTGCGTCTTCCCAACTACATTGATTTTATTTTTTTTATAAGCATGATAAGCATACTTACTAAAATAGTAAAAAATTTGCACCGAATTCAGTCGTTCTTGTTCCCTTAACAATTTCCAATACCGGAAAGCTGCTCTAATTTTATTTCTAGAAACAGAATTTGTAACAATTCTATATTTTGCTAATACTTGCTGTATCCCTTTTGCTTCATACCCTTCATGTAATAAGTTCAGCCATAACGCTGTATCTTCCGGCTGTATACTAGGCATTTCGACATACGGAATTTTTTCACGATCAATCATCACTGTTAAACACCCGATAATTGTATTCCCTGCTAAATAATGATAGTCAACAGATTTTGGTACACTCACTTCGCGATTTAGTTCATTACCATTTTCATCAATTAAACTATACGACGCATATGAAAAAGCAATATTCATTTCTTCCATAAATAATAATTGTGTCTTCAATTTATGCGGCAACCATATATCATCACTATCTAAAAAGGCAATGTACCTTCCTCTCGCCTCTTGAATCGCTAAATTCCGAGCTTTAGCAGCACCGACATTTTCTTTTAATGATAATAACCTAATTCGTGAGTCTCCTTCTATTATCTCTTTAATTTTTGCGGCAGATTGGTCGGTTGAACAGTCATCAACGATAATCATTTCCCAGTTTTCATACGATTGATTCTGTACAGATAAAATTGTCTCACCTATAAATCGTATACTATTATAAGAAGGTGTTATTACAGAAACATAAGGCGGCTCGTTATGTGCTGATAGACATTTTACCATCTATCTTTCTCCTTCCTTCATATATTGAAATATACTTCACAACAACTGCTAAAAATAAAAAGAACGCTTCGTTAATAATGAGTGACAATGACATCATCTGAAATAAAAATGCAATCATAGTCAATAGAAGGTATGGTTTTTCACGAAATAAAGTATGCTGCGCTAGCTTGAACATTAATATGAATAAAAACGCGCTATATAGAAGAAAACCAATTGTACCCGATTCAGACAAAATTTCTAAAAATGTATTGTGTACATATAATTTTTCATTAAATTGATACTCATAATAATTCGAAAAGTTAAAAGCACCGATTCCGATATATGGATTGGATAAATAATATTTAAAAGCAGCTTCCCATAATGTAAATCTACCACTTCCATTATCATGGGAAAAATCAGAGATTCGTTTATTTAATATGTCATCTAATTGGCCCCCCATTACACTATTCGATAAACTAAAAATAACTAAACTAAACAATACTAAGCTCATAATTATTTTTACTTTTTTAACGAAACTAGACATACATATATATACAAAAACGACAAGTACAAGAGCTAATATACCGCCCCTTGAAAAGGTTAATAGACTCGTCGTAACACATAAAATCAACCCTAATATATTGGTGATATTTTGTAAATTCGTCATATAGTACATAAAAAATATTGTATTATAGAAAATGAAAATATTAGGATCATCTAGCAATCCAATTAACCGTGGATATCCTCTATCAACTAATAACCCAGCAAAAATTTCTCTCTCTTCTCCACCGTATAAACCAAAGTATTGTAAACCGATTATATAGAGTATTAGACTTACAACATTAAATACTACTCCTACATAAGCAATAGATGATTCAAGTACCACTATTTCAGTATTCCCCAATAAATTCCTCATTATAAAATAGCATCCTAAAACGAGTAGCACGCCAAAAATCATACGAATACTAGCATTTAAATACATAGAAAGAATTCCACTTAAACAATAAATGAAATAAAACAGTAAAAATACAACTTCATGAAAATATAACTTTTGAATATGAAAGTCTTTAATTGTTAAACAAAAATATATGACTAAAAAAATCATATATACCTTCAATGAAAATCCAATATATAAATTGTATTTACTTAACATAACAAATAATATTAGAAGAATAATCCATCCCATCGATACTTTCATATTATTTCCCATAGGCTATATCCCCTGTTTCGTAATATAATCCTTTTTGCGTATTTTTCTTATAAAAGAAAGAAGAAGTTTTTTTAGCTCATAATCATATAGGAATATGGCAGCTACTACAATTAGTATATTAAGAACAAGCGCAATCAAATGATATGTATGCACTATATATTGCACTCCAATAAAGGTTACACCAAAATAAATTGTATACGGTATTACAATTTGGAATACAATTTTTTTCTTCACTACACTTACCGCTATATATCCCACTAAAGCGACGATTTCAAATAAAACCATAGCGTATGCCGCTCCTATCACTCCACCAATACTACTAAAGCTATAAAGCATAACCCCACCTATCACCAATGCTACACACTGCACAACAGTTCTTTTATTTTGACATCCACTCGTCGTTAAACCGTCAGCAATGGCAATATTTAAACTTTGTAGCACAATAAGAAATGATAATATTTGGAGTGGTTCTACTGCATTGCTCCATTCTTCATGAAAAAATATAGAAATAAAGTATGGTGCTAAATGATATAAACCGATCGTCATACATATTCCTACAATCGCCATTGATTTAATTTGAAGCAAATTTAATTTCGTATGCTCTTCTAAATTATTCTGGTTATAATGCTTAAAGAGCACTGGAAAAAATGCACCTGCAATTACCCCCGGTACTTGATATAAAGCTGCTGGCATCCGGTACGCCACTGCAAAAACACCTACCATATTTAATGGCAATGTATAGTTAAGCAAGATAGGCGCTAATTGTGGCGTACCCATTATTAAAAAACCGCTAATAATAAAAGGAGTTAATTGCCAAAATAACGCTTTATGAATTACGACTTTCATATTCATTTTCGTCTTTCTTCTCATGATATATATACTGAATAAACCGCCGATCATATACCCAAAAGCATATAAGCGAGCCGTTACATACACCGGTAACTCTCCGAAAATACAAAAACATGTAATTATAATAACAACCGATGATGATACAACTTTAATGAGCGCTATATACTTCATACGTTCCGTCAGTTGAAAATAGGCAATCCCTATGTTTTGCCAAGTTAATCCTATTAACATGAAAAACATTACGTTTATCATCATATAAATTAAATTTTTATCTACATACATATAATGAATAGAAATATAACCGATGATAGAAATAAAAATAAGTAGAATCATTCTTGTTTTTATATACGATGATAAAATCTTCTCTAAATCTGCTCCATCCTTTGCCCCTTCTCGAAGAAATGTATTACTAAGTCCTAAGTCTGTAAAAAATAACATAACAAACGTCACTGCTATGGCAACACTAAACATCCCATAATGTTGTGCGTTAAAAAAGTTTGCTAAAGCAATTAAACTGACAGCCTGAAGAAGGTTAGCTAAAATCGTGCTATAAAATAGATGGATAATATTATTTAGAATAGATCTACCCATACCAGTTCTCCTTTGCAAGTAACCTACTTACATATGTTGTTTGTTTACATATATATTTATCTTGCACCATTACCGTTCAATACAATTAAAACGGTCTTACATAAAATACGGATGTCCATCCGAATCGTTTTCATTTCAATATACTCCATGTCTAACCTCAACTTTTCCTTTGGATCAAGATTATACCCTCCATTTATTTGTGCCCATCCTGTTAAGCCTGGTTTTACCATTAAACGATCCTTAAATTCTGGAATATACGCATCAAATTCATTATAAAAAAACTCTCTCTCTGGTCTAGGACCTACAAAAGACATATCTCCTCTTAAAATATTTAAGAGTTGTGGTAATTCATCAATTCTCGTTTTTCTTATAAACAATCCAACTTTTGTAATTCTTTGATCATGTTCTTTTGCCCATTGTGGTCCGTTCATTTCAGCATCCTTTACCATCGACCTTAATTTAAATACATTAAACTTCTTCCCGTTTATACCTAAACGTTCTTGAAAGTAAATTGGAGCCCCTGATGTTTCTAAAGTAATCATAATACAAAAGAACAACATAATTGGTATCGTTAATAGTAACAATATGATTGAAAATATAATATCAAACAAGCGTTTTACACTTCGATTCAATATGCTAGGCTTTTCTTGAGCCGGAATCGTATACAACTTGGCTTGATTTGTTTCACGAATCATGGATCGTTACCCCCACATTCAAGAATATAAAATTATACCTATTAATTCACATTCTTTTCTCTTTATATCCGCTATTACTTTTTGCACTGTACGTAGTGAATCTTTTCGCTTTTTAACTGCTAAAACCACTCCATCGCACTTCCCTGCAATAATGTGCGTAGCAGGAAGGTCAAATACTTCAGAGGAATAAAAGAAAATGTAATCAAAATCTTCTTTCCACTTAGCAATCGCATTATCAAATTCATCCATAGCAATTAAGGGTGTCCCTGTGTGTACTGTTTTTTTTGCAGGAATACAATATAAGTATTTAGACAAATTACTAGAAAAAGATTCATAATTGCAGGGGGAAGAACTTATTATATCGTTTACTGTTATCATGTGATTACTTTGTAATAATACATGTAGTTTAGGGTCAGAAAAATTCACATCAATAAGTAACACCTTTTTCTTCATTTCCGCAAACACTAGCCCCATATTTACTATAAGCGAGGCAACAACACCTCTGTCCTTCGTTGAACTAACTGTGAACAGTTGTTTTCCAGATTTTTTCAGCTCGTGATATACCGTATAAAACTGCTCTTTCATCAGATCATCATGCATATTGAATGGCAGCTGTTTCTTTGTCCTAAACATCGACATGTTCACCTCGATATATAGATGATTGTTTATCAACCTCTGTAGGTTTCTTTTTTCTATTCGGTTTCATATTTATGTAACCAATAACAGAAACTGTAGTTATTTTCTCTAAATCCTGTTCCACGTATATACGTTCATCAAAATAATCTCGAAATACAGCTAAACCTATACCAACAAAAAAACTAACAATTAAAGAAATAGGAATGATTAGTTGAAATTTCGGAAACAATTTTTCGGCCTGTTCCTGTAACTCAGGATCAGTTAATACTTTCACTCCTTGTACATTTGTGTACTGTTGAAAGCTTTTTTGTGATTGCTCTGCCAATGTCTTTACTATGTCTTTCACGACTTTCGGATTGGAATCTTTTACTGTAACAGTTACAATTTGTGAGTTGTCCGTATTTACCACCGAGATTTTTTGTGCTAATTCATAACTTGATTGCTCTAATTTCAAAGTTTTTTTAACTGTTGAAATAATTAATGGGCTTTTTAAAATATCGACATACGATGTTACTAGTTGCTTATTTTCTTGTGTTTTATTTGTTGAATTTTCCTTATTAAACTCATCTAAATTCCCAACAAGAATTTGCGTTGAATATTGATATGACGGCTTTAAAACATACATAGAGATAAGAACTAAAGAAGCGGTTAAACAACACATCGTTAAAATAATCGTTACGAATCTTCTTTTCAATAATTGTTGAAAATCTTTTATACTCATTTCTTGCTTCAATTATTTCACCGCCCTTTTCTGAATAACATCCTGCAAGTCACTCTTTACAGATAACCCTTTCTCCTTTCTATCCACTTGTTTTGTTACATACTTTCCGACTCTCAATGCAAATTTTTCTACATATATATACGAAAGCATTGCAAATATAAACGAAAAAACAAGTGAAAAAATTAAAATAATAGGCAACGGTAATATTTTATGGAGCATGTATATAAGGGAAAATAACGATATAATATGATATAAATAAAGACTGTAAGAAATCTTCCCCAAATATAACAAGTATTTATTACGTAGTAAGGACGACAAAGTTGATATTGACAAGCTTAATATGACAAATAGACATGCGCTTATCGCCACTACATAGTCTCGAAATATAAAATTATTGAGCACTTTCATTTCTCCAATAAGCCCTTCATACATAAAAAGTAAAATCGCAAATAAAAACCATGCAATTTTCGTGTTTTTAGTACAATTACTATAAAAAACTATTAAATTATTTTTATACTTCGCAACTAGTGCTCCTAGTAAAAATAGCACCGTATAATGCAAAGTTAATGCATAGCTTGTTAATGTTAAGCCCGAACGAAACAAAAATAATATGATGACAGAACATATACTAAAACTAAACAATAATAGTAATGAACCCCTTAACGTTTTTCGTAAGCAAATCATCAAAATTAACGGGAAAATTATTGATATTCGCATTTCATGGACAAGCGACCAAATCACACCGTTATATGCATCTGTATTATATTTCCCAACCAATAAAATATGTTGTGCGATTAAGCTTGAAGAACTTTCAATCGTCCATGAGCGATTAAACCATTCACTTAAATAAGAAATACCATATTCACTAATTGTAGTCTGGCATATAATCGCTATAATTATTGCCACAATATAAGGAATATATATTCTGCATATACGTTTTAAAAGGTATGACCCATAGCTACTATAGTTTTTTTGAATAGATTCATACAAAACAAATCCGCTCAAAACAAAAAAGATAATAACAGATTCGTTACCACTACTAAAAATTAGACGAGCAGGTGTTTCTTTTAATAGATACACAACAAATGGTTTATTATCTTCATAACTGTAATTTTGAAATGCTGAAAAAATCATTAAATGATGACCAATCATTACTACTAATGAAGAAATCCCTCTTATAGAGTCCAATTCTTCGTATCTCTTCATCTTTTTACATCAACTCCTAATGAAATGATACTAATCATTTCAAAGCGACATCTTTATTCATATTCCTCTCCTTTCTTTTCATTCCAATTTTTCATATTAAAATGATTTTATAGTATAAATTTGAGTGTATTGTAACATTTTTTGTAATATTATGAATAGTAAATCTCAAAAATTGGTATATACCAATTTCAACCTCGAAAAATGAGTAATATTGATAGAAAAACACTATAAAAATATCTTGCATATTTACAAAATTAAAGAGATGAATAGCGTTTTTTCAATATAAAATAAAAAAGATAGCCTATATAGGCTATCTTTTTTATTTTATTTAATTACTGGCACCACTATATGCTACATGTCGTTTCTCAATTCTTTCTTCAATTTCTTTCATATTTTCTTTATTATTTAATAGTGATTGTTTATTTTCAATTAATAATTGTTTAAAAGATTTTCTCACTTTTTTTCTCATTTTCATTGTCCTCCTTGGGGGATGGTTTATATAAAAGATAAAGAATTATCTGTGTGTCCTTATAATAATTGATTGTTGTGAATTCTATTTGAACTTCATATGAAAATTCCGTTTATTTTCTGACAACTTTGTGAACACGAAAAAAAGACTCTCTAAAACTATGTTGAAATTAATTCACTTCATTATAAAAATTACTATTTCCATCAACTTTTATCATTATATCTTGTCGAAACATTTATATATTTAAAATTGATTTCGACATAATTTTATTTACTATAATACTGTTTATAAAAACAAAAAGAAGGTGTTGCATAAGTCAAAGTTCGACTTATGCAACATCCCTCTTTCTAAACTATTTATAGCATATTTATTAATATTTCAGGTCTTCCCCAATTCATTTCTTCACAAACAAATTTAAGTTTTTCTTCATCCATTGTGTGTAGTCCCTCTTCTAGTGCACATGAAATTGGAACTTCACAGTGAATTTGTGCTAATTGCAACGAAATATTTAAGTTCTCTAAATCACTTTCAATCTTCGTACGCTGCGCTTTCGTTAATGATTCTACATTTTCTAGTACAGCGGATACTGTTCCGTGCTCTTGAATAAGCTTATACGCTGTTTTTTCACCGATACCTTTTACACCTGGATAATTATCACTTGTATCTCCCATGAAAGCTTTTGCATGGACGATTTGCCACGGCTCTACACCTTTTTCTTCCATGATTTTCTCCGGTGTGTAATATTCGTAATTTCCAATTCCTTTACGCAGAAGCATAACTGTAACGTTCTTATCAACAAGTTGAAGTAAATCTGTATCACCAGTTAAAATATAAACTTCAGCTTCATTGCAATATTGTTTTGCAAGCGTACCGATACAATCATCGGCTTCGTAGCCTTTCATACCGATAACTGGAATGGATAATTTCGCAGTCATTTCTTGCACTAAATCAAATTGAGGAATTAATTCTTCTGGTGGCGCTGCACGATTTGCTTTATAATTCGAGAACGATTCTGTTCTAAATGTCGTACTTCCCATATCCCAGCATGTAACGATATGTGTTGGTTCGATCGCTTGCGTAGCTGTTAACAAGTGTTTCATATAACCATGAATCCCGTTCGTAGGGGTTCCATCTTGTCGTTTCATAAATTGTCCGTAGACACTTGTTGCGTAAAAAGCACGAAATAATAGTGCCATACCATCAACTAATAATACTTTTTTCATAATTCCTCTCCTATTAAAAAAATAATAACCTCACGTTATCACGTAAGGTTATATAAATAGATTACCATTCTACGTTTTTGCTCAACTTTGTCTATTATACATGGTTTTTGTATATTTAGCACCATTCACACATTAAGACATCCTACTACAACAAGTATGCAATATGCCTGAATACGTATTTTTTCCAGTAGAAACAACGACAGCCTTTGCATTTCCACTAACAATATGCGAACCTTTAAAACATACATTTTCAAGCTCAAGTGGATTATAATCTTTCATCCGTTTTAATGGAATAAATCGTTTACGTTCAAGGTGATAGCAGCTTTCAAACTTCTCTATACTCGCTTCGTTTCCCGTTAACACAGACTCATTTACTAATAAATCATCTGCATAAATAATACGTACATCAGCTGGCACAGCATCTCCAGCCGAAAGAAAAATCATATCTCCAGGTACAAGTTCTTGCACTGGTATCTCCATCATTTTCAGTTCACTATTTAGCCCTGTACTACTAGAACATTCTACTCTAGATACAGTAATCGTTTCACGTTGTAATTCATCACACACACGTTGTTTTGAAAAACCTGGGATCATGCCACCAAGCTTCATCATTACTTCTGCAAGAAGTGCTCTTTTTGAAGTTAGTTCATTTCGGCCATATACTTGAATACGTTTTTGTGCCTCTTTCATTGATAGTCCGTCTCTTGTTGTTTTAAAATATGCAAATACAGATTTTACATCTCTTGTTGCAATTTCAATTAATAAATCTTTATTTTTTTGAAGCATTGTTTGTTCTTTTATTGATTTTTTACTTAGTTTATATGACGTGTTACCCACAGTTTTGTTTGCATATAACATATTATCGTCTCCTCCTTTACAACATAGGAAGAAACGCTTTGTTTCTCAATTTATCCACTTTACTGTGAAAGTGTCTAGCGCTTTATAAACGCTACATTGTGATAAATATAGAGGGAGGAACAAATCGTTTCCTGCCTACATCATATATTTTTGATTTGAAGTATATGGGTAACGGAACCGAGTCAGAATTTGACATGCTCCTCACCTCCTCGTTTAATTTTATAGTTTATACTATGAAATTACTCATAGCTTGGTAACAAAAAAGACCCCTACCCTTAAGAGAGTAGTGGCCATTACATACACAAATAAACGATTTCTAATATAATTAGAAATCTACGGACCTCTCCCTCACCGAGTTTTAGCACTGTATAGCATAGGTACATTACCAGCTACGTTAAGAAAAACCTTAATTCGATCATTCCTGTTGACCCATTGGCGTCTCTCGACATTTTTGGGCAGTAGCATTTCTCTATACAGGAGCCTCACCTAACAGAGACTTATTTTCATTACATTGAAAATGTTACTCTTATTTAAAATAGATGTCAACCGTAGCCTACAATTTTTTCAAAAGGTATGGCAAACTAACATATATAAAGTGAAACTTTAATCAGTGGGGTTTTGTTCATCCCCCACTGATTATTAGCCCTCACCAATCGGGCTGCCCGGCAAATAGCGGAATAAAATAAAAAACTTTACGTTTAAACGTAAAGTTTTTAATAAGTTATACAGCCAGCAATTACAATCCCAATTGAAAGCGATAAAAACATAAGAAAAAGACCGACTGCTTGATTATCTTCTTCAAGACTTTTGTTTATATTAAAGCGTGGTGTAAGCCACTCAGCTAAATAAAAAACGATAATTTGAGCCAAAATCCCAACTGCTCCCCACGAAATCATATCAAGAAGTGAAATTGAATTAGCTGCTGTCGAATATAAAACAATAGCTAACCCAAGTAATCGTCCTCCAAGCACATAGCTTACCGCCTTATTCCCTTGAGCCATTAACTTAAATTCCTTAACTTTCGTTGTCACTTCCATCAAGAACAGACCAATACATAAAAGTCCGAGTGTTACTGCTAAATATGATAAAAAATTAATCATTTTTCCCCCTCCTTTTTATACCTACCGGTAAATAGTACGATTCATTTCCTGTAATCTTTTCTCCCGCGCGAATACCGATACTACTTGCTTTTCCAGCAATTAAAAAAGAACCAAACACATACGACAGTTTCTCCATCCCTTTTTCTGTTTCCAAGGATACGACTGGAAGTTCTATATACTTTTGAAATATCGGCAGTGAAGTTTTATACGTTTGATGTGCATTTTGAAGCATAATATTTTCATCCTTATCGCGAATCGTAATTGTATCTCCTTCTCTACCAAATGAAGGTTTTTGAACGAAAGAACCTTTTCCTAAAAATAAATCTGGTTCTAAATATGTAGGTAACATATATTCTTTAATCCACTGTTGTTCCTCGTTTGTATAAAAGACTTCTTCTTCTGCTAACCCCCAAATAAGACACTGAATTGATTTTGGCTGAAGTAAAAATGCTGACAAAGGATTTATTATAAAAAGCTTTCCGGCTTTTACAAGTTGCAGCAGTTCCACACCTACCAAATCTCCTGTTTCAGGATCTTGATCCTCAATTAAATCTTCTATCGGATATGTTTGACGATATAAAACATCAATCTTCGCCCCATCTTTATCAACTAGAGCACCTTTCGTAATTCTAAGTTCTGACATTGGCACTACTTTATTTTCAACATGGCATAACTGACTTAAATACATAGTCGTATTCCAATCCTCAATATGTTCATGATGTGCTGTAAAAACAACATTTGGATTGTCTAATCCCTTTGTCGCTTCCATTACAGCTTTCGTAACACCAGAAGATAGTAATCGTTCTTGATCCGAGTTTGGATCATCATAACCTAGGTTTTCACAAACTTTTCCATTCATTTGAAAGCATTCCATAATAAAAGTTGGTGTATCACTATTAAACTCAAGCATTTTAATTTGGTTATCAACCGTTATAACGAAATCAAATCGTGAAATAACAGATTCAGGATATAATCCTTTCATTCTAATGAATGATAAGCTCGCAGGAGGAAAACCAAGCTCAAGAATCTGTTCGTCACTTAAATTTCGCAAAAGTCTAGCAGTCTTAAAAAATATTTTACCCATTCGTTCAGTCGCTAAGTGTAATTGTTCCAAAGTCTGATTTGTTATAGAAAAAACATGAAACAAACTATATTCACATTCATATAAATCCGACCAAAAATTCGGATATTTTAAATAAAAATCTTTTCGATCCCTTATGTATTGCGACATATTTTAGCCCCCAAATCCTCCCTTTGAACCGCTTCCAATTCCACCTTTAAATTCAGCAGACGATTGATACGATTTAAACGCCGATGAATTTTTAAAAGTGGATTTATTTTGATAATATCGCCCACCATAGAAATAATGCCCACGATAACCTGAACTACTATCATCACACTGCCATACCCCAAGTTCATCATCCCAATCCCAATCAGAACAACTATTATCATTCGGTTTTGGGGGAAGATCTTGTGCGCAACCAAATAAAGTGCCAGTCATTAAAGACGTTACGACACCACCTACTAGCCATTTCGTTTTTGTCACCTTCGCACTCCCCTTTTTAAATTCTATTCCTATTATATAGGATGGCATGATAAAGTAGAAGAAAAAGGAAGAAGAGGGATGAAATGCGCTTAGAATATCGACTTAATGATGAAACGAAAGGGTATCCTGCTTTATGGAACTACGCCAATATTTCTAATTCTGAAATCATCGCACGCATGACTTGTGAATATTTTATTAAAGAGAAAAATACTTATGTTGTTACTGCAACTTCGGTTGATCCAGACGGAACAGCAGTTATTTATATTCAAAAAGAAGTTTTCGCCAATGACCCTTCAGACCCTACATACTCCCACATCGGTTTTGAAATTAGAGAACTAAGTGAAACGAGTTCAAGCTTAGTAGATAGTCAAGATGTATGGAACTACGAAGAAATTTTACCATCTCTTCATTCAGATATTATATATATTCAGCGAGACGGCATGTCTATGGAATTCTCCTTGGATTCAAGAGAGATTGATGAAGACAGAAAGTGCTACATTTATTACGGAAACTTCACAGGTGAATCAAGATAATATTGATATATCTATGCAACAAAAAAACCTTACGTATAAAACGTAAGGTTTTTATATAGCCCCACATATGCCGTTCTCTCTAGATGTCCATAAACCTGCTCTCACAGGTGGATGCTCTCACAAATGTTTGTAACTTCCTTCTTAAAAAGATGGCATGTTAGCTACATTTAAATATTGAACTTCCATATTAAACTTATTGGTTTAAGACATGCATAAGCTACGTACACCGTAGGAATTTTATATAAGGTTAGTTGAAATAAGACCCCCGCACGTGCCGCTCCTCGTAAATGTCCAAAAACCCGCTACTCGCAGGTGGATGCCCTCACAGTTACCGTACATCTTCCTCCACAAGGAAGGCTTGATGATGGTCGCTAAATATTGAGCTTCCGTATAACTAACATCGGTTTTAGACATAAATAAGTTACGTACACCGCAGGATGTATTATTTACTTGTCGTTATATTATCACATTGTTTCCAATGTGTAAAATACAAAGTTTTTCGAGCAATCTCTTGCTTGTGACCTTATTTTAATACAAATTATTTTTGCATGCAAGTGATTAATCTTCTTCTTTTGCAATTTGATTTTCTGGATAAGAAATCCAATCACTCCAGCTACCCGCATACAATTTAACATTTTGGAATCCAGCCAATTTTAACGCAATGATATTTGGACATGCCGTAACACCAGAACCACAATATACAATGGTTTCCTTATCTTTCGACAGATTTTGGAATCGTCCTTGTTGCTCAGCTTCATTCTTAAATTGTCCTGATTGCAACATTCCATCCTTCCAAAAATAGTTTGCTGCTGTCGGAATATGTCCTGCTTTATGATCGACAAGTTCCTCTACACCAGCATAACGTTTTGGCTCTCTTGAATCAATTAACGTAACATCTGCACCTGCCTGGATATTCTCTCTTACTGTTTCCATCGATACAAGCATATGATCTTGTATGTTTGTTTTGAATGTTTTTCGTATAACAACAGGAATTTCCGTTGTTGTCGGTAGTCCATTCTCTTTCCAAACCGGGAAACCACCATCTAATATATATACTTTCTCATGTCCTACATAGTTACATAACCACCATAAACGAGCAGCATTTGCACCAGCTTGACTGTCATACGCAATTACTGTCGTATGTTCATCAATACCAACCTCCGAAAGCTTGTCCGCAAACTCTTCAATGCTTGGCAACGGGTGGCGGCCACCATGCTCTACTATAGGACTTGATAAATCTAAATTCAAATCAAAATATAAAGCATGAGGAATATGTTCTTCTTCATACTTTTCTCTACCCCAATTAGGATTCGCTAAATCAAAACGACAATCGATTACACGGACGTTCTCATCTTCTATATGCTCACGTAACCATTCGACTGTAACTATCATCTTTAACGACCTTCTTTCTCTTGTAAACGACTTACATACTCCATAACCATTTCTTCTGTAACATATTTACGCTGCAAGGTAACACCATTTTTTGCAAGATCATTAATTTGCTTTGTTACAACATTAATGACATCAACCGAAAATTCTTTCCCATTTGACGCAAGAGATACGGCTGCTTCAATAGCTGCTTCACGCTGCGCATCTAATTGTAAACATGCTTTTACACTTTCATTTTGTTTACGAGAATGTGCTGTAATTGCTTTATGTACTTCCATCTTCTCTTCCCCCTAAATAAGTTATACGTTCTAATTCAATTCCATTGCAAGCCGAATCATATCACGGCATACAATGCCATTTTCAATAATCTCTTCTTCATAATGCTTTGAAAAGTAATCAAAATCAATAGAAAAAATACGAAATCCACATTTTTGATATAAAGCAAGTTGTGAAACACTAGAATTACCTGTACCAATTTCCAGTTTTGACATACCATATCCTTTAGCAGTTTCTACAGCATGACTTACTAGCTTCTTTCCAATCCCTTTTCCTTGCACATGCTCTGCAACCGCAATATTCATGATTTCCATCGTCTTTGGCCTTGTTTCTAAAAGAACATATACACCGATAACGCTACCCTCTTGCTTTGCTACGTATGTTAATCCTCTTTGTACATATGTAGCTATTTGCCGTTCACTTGGATCAGCAAGTAGCAATAAAGGCTTCGGTATAGCTTCTTCTTTCGAAATATACTCTATTACTACACCCATAAAAATTCCCCTTTCTCTATTGTTCTAAACCCTCCTTGTCTACCATAAGTAATAGAAAGGAGGGGTTCATCATGGACAACAATGAGAAAAAATGCAACGTCATCTCTATTGATGGAAAGAAGAAGAAAAGCGACACGTATTCCTACCCAAAATTAGTAGTAGAAAACAAAACATATGAATTTTCTTCATTCGTCTTATGCGGTGAAACACCAGATGGCAGACGACTCGTTCTTACTCATATGATTTCTACCGATGAATTTGCTGGATTTGTCAAATCTTTAGATACTGTACTGCAAAAGAAAATTGAACGAATCTTTTTCTCATAACGACTATATAACATAAATTTCTTTTTCAATCTCTACTAACTGCTTTTGCAATTGTTCTTTACTTTGTTCATATAGAGATACATCGATCGTTTCAGCCAATGCAAACAATATACTTTCATAATAGTTCATCACATCTTGTTGCATCACTTTTTGGAATAAGTTCCACTTCATATCCCATTCTTGCTTATAATGATGAACAAATAAATCTTTTTCATCGGCTACATAGTTTGATACGAGCGGTTCTAATACAGATTTAGCGTCTTCTTGCATAAAAGCTTTGTCATTCTTTTCAAAAAAGCTTTTCTCATTTTTAAAATGTGCCAGTGCTTTTTTGAAATCTTTTATTTCAACTGAAGGGAACGGTTCTTTATGTGTAATATCTTTATATTCATACTCCACTGTTCCATTCATAGAAATTGATTGATTTTCTACTTTACAGTTCACTACAATTTCGTCCTTTGCACGCTTCATCGCTTCGTCTATCCATTTTTCAAGACGTAATGATGTCGCACGCATTTCTTGTAATAAATCATGCTGAATAAATGCTACTAATTCCATAACACACTGTTGCAATTGTGTTTTCACATTTCCATCCGTTCGAAGTGACGCCGGATTAATAAATTCAGTAAACACATCGTTATAGCGTAGGAATAGACGCTGTTGCACGTAATAAAGCAACTCTTTCACTTCATTTTGCATCGCCTGTTCTTCAGCAAGTACACTATATGATGAAATGATATGAAGTAGTTGACCACGCTCTGCTTCATATTTTTTCGTTTGCTTCTCTTTCTCTTCATTCCCCTGCTTTGCACCATTTATCATGTTTACTAAAAGCTGATCTGCCCCTTGCAACGCACCATATAGAGCATGCACAGAAACAAGCATTAAATCTCTCATCATAAAGGACGTAAATGATTCCTCAAACTTAGTAATTCCAGAGTTTTGTAAAATACCATACTTCTCTTTTTCAACATTCTTTCCTTGTTTCTCTTCAAGCGCACATAAACTTGAAATTGCAAATAAACGCGGATTTCTAATACCGTATTGCAGTAGCTGATCTGCGATATAACCTTTTACCATTTCAAGTTCTTCTTCAGACTCTGCTAAATCCGCCGCATTAATTAAGAAGAACATTTTATCAAGGGCAAAGGTATCCTTTACACGACCAAGCTGAATTAAAAATTCACGATCAGCACGAGAGAATACATGGTTATAATATGTTACAAATAAAATAGCATCTGCGTTTTTAATATACTGGAATGCAACATCCGTATGGCGAGCATTAATAGAATCCGCTCCAGGTGTGTCTACAAGCGCTACTCCCTGCCTTGTTAAAGCACAATCATAATAAAGCTCCATATACTCAACGAAGCATGATTTTTCTTCGTTCGCTACATAATCAGAGAACTCTTCTAATGTAACTTGTACTTGTTCTCCTAAATAAGTAGAAACTGCATCATACCCTTTTTGTACCGCTCGTAAAAAGCTAAATGTTGTTTTTTGCTTCCCAGTTGGTGAAGGATATTTCATAACTTTATCAATTTGTGCTAACGCCTCATCTAACGTAGTAATCTCATAATGAAACAGCTTATAAACAGCTTTCATATCTTCTAATAAAGCTTGCTTTGATTTGAATTGAACCATTACTGTTCCGTGTGGTTTTTCCTCTGTAACCGGCAAAATTTGATTAATCGTTGCCGTCGTCGGATTTGGTGATACAGGAAGTACCTTCTCACCTAGTAAGGCATTGGCAAATGATGATTTCCCAGCACTAAAAGCTCCGAATAACGCTACTGTAAATTGTTTCGTTTCCACACGACGCCTTTTTTCTATTACCTCTTGCTGTACATGTTTCAGCGCTGGCAATGGCTCTAATATCATTTCAGCTTTCTTCACTTTCTCTAATATACGCTGAATATTTAAAACTGCTGTTCCTTTTATCTCTTCTTCATGAGCCGCCCCGTTATCATTTACAATCTCCTGCTCTTGTAGTGTAAATTTCTCACTAACAATTTGTTTTTCACGTTGCAATATCTCCTCTATTTGCAATCCTTCTGGTGTAGCAACACGCTCGCGCCAAATATTTTGTAAATAACTTTCATATGTCTCTAAATTGTTACTGTATTGTAATTCCGTCTCTTTTGCCGTTTGCAACATCGTATATTTTTCAATCTCTTGTTCCATACGAGCAACTGCTTCCTTCACCTTTTGCTTTAAAACGACTGCACTTTTATCAAAAATTTGCTGAGCTTTTGTAAAATAACGTTTCTTCAGTTCATTCGCTACATCCGCTGTATAAAGAAGTAAGTAATCACCTGTGAAACCTGCACCTTGTTTAATGACTTCAGCTAACATTTCTGGTCCAAAAGCAATTTCTAAAGCATATATGTCTTTCCCAATTTCCTCCGTGAACAATCCTTCTTCTTTTAAGAAGGCCACAATAAATTCTTTCACATGAAAATCAAGTTGCGTTTCAACAGTCTTTTGAAGGGCAGAATAAAACGCCTCTACACGTCTTTGTTTTTCTTGCTCCGTCTTTCCTTTTGCAAATAGCAAACCAACTTTAAACTTTGTTAATTTCGTTTCTAAATATGCATTTGCCAATTCTCTCATTTCAAATGGCATTAAATACGCGTTATCTAATATAGCTTGTAAACCTTTTATAAATTCGTTTCTCACATGAGATTCTTTACTAGCCTCGCGATCTTTAATTTCCGTTAGCTCTTCTTTCTTTTCAACTATTTCTGAAATCGAAAGCGGTGATGCTAACTCTTCCTCATATGTCAAAAGAGCTTTTTCATTTTCAGAAAGAATAAACGAGAAATGTTCCCCCATTAAATATTCTGTTTCTCGCTCCATTCCATCTCTTACATACTGCTCTTTTTCTTTCATAATAGATGTAATTAATGTTTCTAAGCTTCCAATTTCATTTTGTGGATGGTTCATCATTCTTAATGACGTATAATAAACTCCATCTACTTCAATATCCCAGTTAGAGAACGATTGTTTTACACTATCTTTATAATCCTCAAACGATAATTCATTTTCTTTATGTTTATCTATTTGATTTACAACGAGATAAACCGTTTTATTACGTTGTTTCAATTCTTTAACAAATTGTAAATTCACTTCCGATTGGACGTGATTATAATCCATCATATAAAAAATTACGTCTGCTAGATGCAGCGTTGATTCTGTCGCTAATTGATGGGCATCATCTGTTGAATCAATCCCTGGTGTATCAACTAACATAACACCCTCAGGAATTGGCGCATCATTCCGATAAATATGAACACCAATTACCTCATCACCGTCTTTACAAATTTGTTTTAATTCTTCCGCTGAATATGCACCATCATATTCGTACTGTTCTCCAGATTTAATCGTTACAACAACACGATCAAATCCCTTTTCAATTTTAACGACGTTAGCGCTTGTCGGAATTGGACTTGTTGGTAACAACTGTGCTTTATATAGATGATTCATCATCGTTGATTTCCCTGCAGAGAAGTGACCGCAGAACGCTATCATAAGCTGTTCTTGTTTATATTTTTGAATCACCTCAAACAACTTTAAACTATTCTCTGCATCGCCGTGTTTTTGCCACTCTTCATAAAAACAAACAAGTTTTCTCATACCGTTTGTCTGTACTATGTTTGTCATCCCCTTGTTCCCCTTTATCCAAGATGTATATACTTTTCCCTGCTATTTGCGAGCTCATAACCAGTGAGAGTTACACCTACCCATTGATTACAGTTTCACTTTACTATCATACTAAATTTTCAGCATATTCTCATTAAAAATAAAAAATCCCTTTCATTCTTTTTACAAATGAAAGGGATTTTATGTCATATCACTCATTTTGCTGTTCCTACTCCATTTAAAACATACTTTGTAATAACTGCATATACAACGACTGTACCTGCTACTAATGCATATACCATACTTACGCACCAACCTTTTTTGATAATGATTATCACTTTTGAATACAGTTTATCATTAAAGAGAATCATTATCAACACTTTTCATAAAGAAAGCCCCTTATAGGAAGGAGCTTTACTGCCTGTTTTGAAGAAGGTTAAAACTTGTTGTGCACTCTTATTATATCTCATAATACGCATCTTAACAGTTTTAAAAATTGGAAATTACCTATATACCCTCTTCTTTACATTTTGTATAATAAAAGGGAATTACTTAACAAGGAGGAAAATAATGACACAAAACATTTCACAAGGCGAGAGGATACATTCCATCGATATTATTAGAGGAATAGCTGTATTAGGTATTTTTCTTGTTAACTGGCCAATTATTGCCGGGGTTGACTCACGTGATATTACAGGAATTTACGAAGGGATAGACAGCTATATTCGCCTATTTTACGATATGTTTATTCAAACGAAATTTTATACAATTTTTTCGTTTTTATTCGGATTAGGTTTTTATATTTTTATGAATCGTGCTGAGGCGAAGACCGATCGTCCAAAAACTTTGTTTGTTCGCCGCTTACTTATCTTATTATTATTTGGGTTCTTACATTACGTTCTTTTATGGGACGGTGACATTTTACATACTTATGCAATTACCGGGTTTTTCTTATTTTTATTTTACAAAAGAAAGACACGTACTATTTTAATATGGTCAATTGTACTATTAAGTTTCATGCAATTGTTCACATTATTAGGTTCTCTTGTCATGTTATTAGTGCCGGTAGATGAACTAGGCCTTTCCATAGCCATTATGCCGTTAGAAAACTGGGGCTTACAAATTACAGACAGATTCTATTCTTTCTATTCTGAAGCAATAAGTAACAGTCTTATTATGCTTCCTGAAACACTAGGATTGTTTTTACTCGGATTATATGCCGGTAAAAAAGACATTTTCCGCCGTGCTAAGGAATTAGATCCAAAACTTAAAAAATGGCAAATCATTATGTTCATTTTAACATTACCGATGTGGTTTATTATGGTTTACTTCTTTATGAACAATCAACCATACACACCATTTTCACTTATGGGTATTACGATGATAAGCGGAAAGACATTGTTCATCTTCTACATTGTCACGTTAATGCGTTTATTACAAAAAGAAAAATGGCAAACAGTATTACGTCCATTCCAATACGTTGGACGAATGGCGTTAACGAATTACATCTCACATACAATTGTTACATTACTTGTATTTGGGCTACTATTCAAAAATGATTATCTTGCTCCATTATGGGTTGGACCACTATTCTGCGTCGGTTTCTACACGTTACAAATCTTTATTAGCCGCTGGTGGCTTTCACATTACCAATACGGGCCACTTGAGTACATTTGGCGTCTTGGTACTTACGGGAAAATGATGCCACTTAAAAAGAAAAGCAAGGTCTCATAACGAGACCTTGCTTTTTTACGCTTCTCTTACTGCACTTTGCATAGACACCGGCTCTTCTTTTACTTTCACTTTGCGCTGCGGCACCATATTAAATACGATATTTAACAATACTGCTGATGCACTTCCAAGTACAATTCCGTTATCTGTTAAAATACGAATGCTTTCTGGAAGTTGTGAGAATAATGTAGGAACGACTGTTACGCCAAGCCCAATTCCAACAGAACATGCAACGATTAATAAGTTTTCTTGTCTTCCAAAGTCAACGCTACTTAACATTTTAATACCATATGCCATAACCATACCAAACATTGCGAGCATAGCACCGCCAAGTACTGACTTCGGAATAATTGTTGTGATAGCTGCAATTTTCGGAATAAACCCAAGAGCGATTAACATACCACCGCAAGTATAAATAATAACGCGATTTCTTACTCCAGTTAATTGAACAAGTCCTACGTTTTGAGAGTATGTTGTATATGGGAACGCGTTAAAAATACCACCTAACACCATCGCTAATCCTTCTGCACGATACCCTTTTGTTAATTCTTTTTCACCGATTTTTTTATTGCAAATATCAGATAATGCAAAGTATACACCTGTTGCTTCTACAATCCCTACACAAGCAACGAGAATCATTGTAATAATTGGTGTTAATTCAAATGTTGGTGTACCGAAGTAAAATGGCTGAATACCATGGAACCAATCCGCCTCTCCAACTGCTTGCAAGCTTACTTTCCCCATAAATGCTGCAACGATAGTACCGAACAACAAACCTAATAGAATAGAAATTGAACGGATAAACCCATCAAAGAAACGATACATAATGATGATAAATAATAACACTCCAAATGCTAACGCTAAGTTTTCAAGACTTCCGAAATCTTTGCTTCCTACTCCACCAGCCATATCATTAATAGCGGCTGGAACAAGTGTAACTCCAATTACTGTAACGACAGACCCTGTTACAACTGGTGGAAACAGTTTTACAAGCTTTCCAAATAATTTCGCAAAAATAACAACGAATAACCCGGCAGCAATAATTGCCCCATAGATAGAAGACACACCGTATTGTTTTCCAATTGCAATCATCGGCCCAACCGCTGTAAATGTACAACCAAGTACAACTGGGAGTCCAATACCGAAAAAGCGATTTGATAATGCTTGTAAAATTGTCGCAACGCCGCACATTAATAAATCAATTGAGACTAAGTATGTTAACTCTTTTTGATTTAAACCAAGTCCGCCGCCTACAATAAGCGGTACGATAATTGCGCCAGCATACATAGCAAGCATATGCTGCATACCAAGCGATGCAATTTTAAATGGATGCTGCTTCATTGCTTATTTCACCTCCGCAGTTTCATGCTGTACAAATGCAACTGTGCCGTTATCAAGTGATGCAATTTCTGCTAGTGATTCAACACGAACGCCTTGTTCACGAAGCTTCTTTCCTCCATCTTGAAATGCTTTTTCAATAACAATTCCAATTCCTGCAATACTCGCTCCAGCTTGCTCTACTAAACTCATTAAACCTAAAGCAGCCTGACCGTTTGCTAAAAAGTCATCGATGATTAATACACGATCATTTTCATCGATATGATTGCGAGATAATGAAATTTCATTCGTTTCTTGTTTCGTAAATGAGTATACGTTTGCAACGTACATATTATCTTGTAACGTTAACGATTTACGTTTTCTTGCAAAGATTACTTTTACACCAAGCTCTAATGCAGCCATAACTGCTGGTGCGATGCCTGAAGATTCAATCGTTACGATTTTTGTAATGTTCTCTTCTTTAAAACGTTTAGCAAATTCTTTTCCAATCTCTTGCATAAGTACTGGGTCAATTTGATGATTTAAAAATGCATCTACCTTTAATACGTCACCAGATAAAACCTTTCCTTCGTTCAAAATCTTTTCTTGTAATACTTTCATGTTTGTTCCCCCTCTTATGCAATAAAAAACTCCAAAAGCCGCCACCACTCGTTACAAGTGAGAGACGCGCTTTTGGAGTTTCGCAAAAAAGAATGCTAAACAAGCAATATATTCGTCCTCACTCATAGTCAAAGTATTTACGGTACTTCGGTAGAAACTTGCAGGCCATATCCCCGCGATTATATGAGTGTAGCTAACTATTTATTTTATAGATGGATTATAACGCACTTTTTATACTTTGAAAAGTATTTATTAACAAAACACGTACAAATTTTATAAAAACATCATTTTCGTTCGAGTTTTGTAAACTCTTACATATTATTTCAAAGCGTCGTTAAAACAATTGGCCCATCTTTTGTAATTGCAATTGTATGCTCATATTGCGCTGATAATTTCCCGTCCATCGTTCTTGCAGCCCATCCATTTAAATCTACTTTCGAATATCGCATACCTACATTTACAATTGGCTCAATTGTAATTACCATTCCTTCTTGCAACTCAGGCCCTTGTCCTTGTTTCCCAAAATGAAAAATTGCTGGTTCTTCATGGATCTCTTTACCTATTCCATGTCCCGTAAAGTCTCTTGCGACAGAAAAACCTTCATTTGCTACGTAACTCTCAATTGCATACCCAATGTCTCCTACATGATTACCGATTACCGCCTGATCAATCCCTTTATACAATGCATTCTCAGCTACTACCATTAACCTTTCCGCTTCCTCAGAAACATTTCCAACTCTATACGTCCAAGCAGAATCTGAAAGACCACCATTTAAGTTTACTACCATGTCAATTGTTACAATATCTCCTTCATTTAAAGGAACATCGGCCGGAAACCCATGACACATTTCATCGTTTACAGATGCACATATCGCATATGGATACCCATTGTAACCTTTCTGTTCAGATGTGGCACCATGCTGTTTTAAATACATTTCAACAAACGTATCAATCTCTTGTGTCTTTATACCTGGCTTTATCATTTTCGCAATTTCTTTATGACATGAAGCAAGTAATTTTCCAGATTCATGCATCAAATCTATTTCATTTTTCGTTTTAATTGTAATCATACTACCTCTACCTTTCCTTGCTAAACCTACTATTTACTACTAAAATTCTATCATACACATCTTCTTCCACAATTTCCAATTACAAAAGCAAATATCCTTTATCTCTATTTTCCGAATATAAATTTTTAGTTAATTCGATTTTTAAGATATTATATCTAGTATTTTTTATTGATATTTACTTATAAACAAAGTATAGTGTTACCATACTATTAAAAGGAGGATTATTAAAGATGATGCACGCAGGAAGACTACGTCAGCAAACTTTGAACAATAAGTAACTTAATATGTTCAAAGGCTCTGTTTTCATAAAGCAGAGTAAACGGGACTAGTCTGCACATTTTTAATAATCTTCAACGGAAGAGTACACTTTCCACATGAAGAAAGGCAGATATACGTCTGTCTTTTTTTCGTATATTTTTTCATACAAAGAGAGGCGTTTATTCATTATATCCTCGTTTACTCTTAACCACAGACAGAAGCTCGTCTGTGGTTTTTTTATGATTACATTTCCTTATATCTCGCTACTTTAATCATATTGATGTAGTTAGAAACAATTAGTAACAGAAAACATTAAAATTAGAATAAACATTTGGAGGAAATGGGAATGAATACACTTAAAGTTAAACAATTAGCAAATAAGGAAGGACTAAATATATTAGAAGATTCAATAGTAATTAATGAATCTGGCGTTGACTTTCAAGTAGCACACGTTAAAGAACAAAACGGAGATAAATGGATACTAAGAATTCCTCGTAGACCAGAATCTATGAGACATGTCCAACGAGAAAAAAAAGCATTAGAACTTATGAAAAAACATGTAGAATTCCAAGTTCCTGATTGGTCTATATTCTCTGAGGAACTAATCGCTTATAAACAACTAAGTGGCGTTCCTGCCGCTACTATCGATATAGAACGACAAGAATATATATGGAACTTTAATGAAAAGAATGCACCAACTGAATACAATATTTCATTAGGAAAAGTTCTAGCGAATTTACACTCATTACCTCAGCAAAAATTTAATAATATAGGTGTTGAAATTCTTACTGCTAATGAATTAAGAACTTCTATGAAACAAAGGATGAATCGAGTGAAGGAACAATACCACATCAATCAAAACTTATGGGATCGTTGGCAAGCATGGCTAGCTGAAGACTCTTTTTGGCCATCTCATGTAGGAGTAAAGCACGGGGATATACATCCAGGTCATATCCTGATTGATAAGAAAAATAATGTAACTGGCTTAATCGATTGGACAGAAGTAGGGATAGCTGATGTATCTATCGATTTCGCTTCCCATTATCTGCTCTTTGGGAAAGATGGACTAACAAAGTTAATTAATTCTTATGACAATTCTGGCGGTAAAACTTGGTCAAGAATGGATGAACATATTATCGAACTTCTAACAACAAGTAGTATCACTGTTGCTGAATACGCTCAAGTATCAGGTTTGAAAGACATGCATGAAATAGCTGTACACATGCTATCAACTGAAAGTTAATGAAGTTGCAAAAAACAGAAGAACCCTCTTCTGTTTTTTGTTATTTTCCACATATATAATTCATTTTCAAAAACTCAAAACAACTACCGTTTGTTTTTTGTATAAACGTCCCAACTGCTTCAAACCCTGCCCTTTTATATACTTTAATAGCTCTCTCATTAAATTTCACTACTGATAGTGTTATATAATTGCACCCATATTTTTCTTCACTAAAAGCTAGTCCCGCATTCACGAACTGTAAACCAAATCCATTGCCAGTTATATCAGGTCTCATTCCAAGTCCTATATCAACCGTTCCATTATTCATTTTACAAACAGTAAAAAAACCAATGAGAGTGCCATTTTCCTTTACAGAAAATGTATGATTCCCTCTACTCTCATCATGTAAAAACTCATCTAAATCTTCTTCATCTGCCGCTATATCATAAAAAGAATATTTCCCTTCATAGTGCCAGTTATATGCAATCTCTTCCGCTTCTTCTTGCGTCATTACTGTATATGTATAAAGCATTCTTTTATCCCCCTTAAAAAAAGAGCTGCAATTAAGCAGCTCTTTTTTATAACTCATAAATTTCTTTATACTTCGCTTCTAAATAATCTGCTAAGTAGTTTGCATTTAATCCTTCGCCTGTCACATCTTCTAAAATTTCAAGTGGCTTTTTCGTTTTACCGTATTGGTGAATATTTTCTGTTAACCATTCACGAATTGGTGTTACGTTTCCTTCTTCTAATAATGCGTCAAAGTTCGGAATGTCTTTTAACATTCTTTGCTTAAACTGTGCTGCATACATGTAACCAAGCGCATAAGATGGGAAGTATCCAAATGAACCACCAGCCCAGTGAACATCTTGCAATACACCTTGTGCATTATTTTCCGGACGAATGCCTAAATATGCTTCCATCTTATCATTCCAAGCTGCTGGTAAGTCCTTCACTTGTAATGTACCATCAAATAATTCTTTCTCAAGCTCATAACGAACCATAACATGAAGCGGGTATGTAAGCTCATCTGCTTCTATACGAATGAATGACGGTTTCGATTCGTTAATTGCATCATAAAACTCATCAACTGACATATCATCAAATTGACCATTGCTATACTCTTTTAATAAATCATAATTCTTCTTCCAGAATGATTTATTACGGCCGATAAAGTTCTCAAAGAATAATGATTGTGATTCGTGAATACCCATAGATGTACCACTGCAAAGTGGTGTACCTTCAAATTGTTCTGCAATATTTTGTTCATATACTGCATGACCACATTCATGAATTGTTCCAAAAACAGCCATACGAAAATCTTTTTCATCATAGCGTGTCGTAATACGAACATCCCCTCTATTTAATGTAATTTCGAAAGGATGTACTGTTTCATCAAGACGACCTGCTTCAAAGTCATAATTCAATTGCTTCAATAATTCTAATGTAAAGTTCTTTTGTTTTTCTTTTGAAAATCGTTCCGATAAAGCACTTGTTTTTAATCCTTTTTTAGACTCAGAGATTTCTTTTACAAGCGGTACGATGCGCTCACGAAGTTGACCAAATACGTGATCTAAAACTTCCACTGTAATACCTGGCTCATACATATCTAATAATGTATTGTATTTATATGTTTCATAACCCCAATATGTAATAAATTTCTTTTTAAATTCCACAATTTTTTCTAAGTATGGGCGGAACATTTCGAAATCAGATTTTTCGCGAGCTTCTTCCCACACACTCTCCGCTTTCGCTTCTAATTTCACATAAGCCTCATATTCAACTTGTGGAATTTTTTTATTTCTATCATATTCTTTCCGGCACTCTTCAACCATTTTCTTCGTCGTTTCAGAAAGTTTATCTTCGCGTATTAAAGCTTCAAGCTCTGTTAAATAGTTTCCCATCTCATCTGAAGTCGACATAGCAAACACTTCTGACGAAAGCATACCAATTACTTCAGAACGCTGATCCACACCTTTTTTTGGTGCACCTGTTCTTAAATCCCAAAACATTAAACTTAATGCTTCTCCATAATTCTGTATCTTCTTCACGTATGTTAAAAATTGTTTTTCTACTTCATATGTAGCAACTGTCATCGTATAAAAGCCTCCTTTTTCTACCTCAAACTTAATTCGACACGGAAACATAAATTCCTTTTATAATAGAAAAAAGCTTGGCAAGCGCCAAGCTTTTTCCTTATAATTCTTTACCTTCTACTGGCAGTACATTTTTCACAGCTGCAACTACTTTCTCATCTTCTGAATCAGATAAGAAGATTGATATAGCACCTTTATCGTCGCTCGTACGAATTAAACGTCCGATCCCTTGACGAAGTCGTAAAATCATATACGGTACATCTACATCCCAGAATGGATCATTTACGTGCTTACGTTTCGCTTCAAACACAGGATCGTTTGGAGGGAATGGTAATGACCAAATGATAACATGTGATAATGATGAACCTGGAATATCTAAACCTTCCCATAAATGAACGGCACAAAGTACAGTCTCTTCTTCATTTTGGAAACGAGAAACGAGCTGACTAATTTCCTGATCTCCTTCATATAGGAACGGAACTGACATTTGTTCTTTACTTACATATTCTTTAAACGCTGCAAGTTCTTGTGTTGTACGGAATAATACAAGCGTACGTCCATTTGTTTTTTGTATATTTTCAAGTGTATATTGACACTTTCTTTCCCATTCATTTTCTTTCGTATGCGATAGTAAGTTTACCGCCATTTGCTCCTCATAATCAAACGGTGAGGCAACTGAGAATGATAAGTAATCTTTTACCCCTAGACTATTTGCTGTAAATGCGAATGAATCGTTGTTCGATAATGTCGCAGAAGAGAAAATATACGGGATTTTCTTCGAGAATACTTTCTCTTGTAACACCTCTTCAACTGCACGCGGCATAATAACTAACGTGAAGGCACCATCACCTTCTTCACCCCATGTAATTACATTTTTCTCGTGCATAAACAGACGAAGTGAATGTTCTAACACATCTAAATGCTCATCAACGATATTTAAGTCATACGTGTTTACTGTATGCATTTCACTTTCAAATACTAATGCATCACCGACTTCACCAATTTTTGCATAAAGTCGCTTCGCTTCAGCTGTTACTTTTTCTGTCACAGTAATTTCTAAACGATCAGAACCGGCAATTTCCTTTTTATTCTCTTGTAACACATCAAAGAATCGCTCTGTTTGCCAAATTGTTTCTTCTACTAAATGCGCAAACTCCTCGCGAATATCGTTTTGTAGCAATCTCGTTAAAAGTTGCTCCATCATCGTTTGCTTTAAACGGTATGTTAAAGCTTTTTGAGCTGCATATTCTACAAGATGTCCTTCATCGAATACAACGCAGCTACTTTCTGGTAATAACGGAATTTGCCCTTCACGCTTACGAGCATCGTACGTCCAAATATGATCCATATAGAAATCTTGAGAACAAATAATTAAATCTGCTGCTTTACGATAATGTTCACGAGAAAGAGTTTGTCCACAACGATGACGAGAATCACAAGTAAAGCAATCTTGGAAGTAATCCCAATTTACTTTTGACCATTCTTCGTCATTTAAAAGTGGAAATTCTTTTCTGTCACCATAGTGAGTAAAGTTTTGCATCGTACCATGATCGAATACAAACTGTGGTAACTCGTAATATACGTCTTCAATTACTTCTGGAGCTCGTCCACTCATAACATCTTCAAGTTTACGTAAGCATAAATAATTATCCATTGATTTTGCAAGCCTTACATCAACAGATAGCCCTAATGCTTCAGATAACTTAGCAATGTCCCCTTCTTCTTTCACAAGCTGCTCAATTAACGTTTCATCTGCACAAGCAATAATAGCTGGTTTCCCAGTATAACGCGCGTAACAAATTGCATATAGAAGATATACAATTGTTTTCCCTGTTCCTACACCAGCTTCTGCGAACATAACTTTCTTTTCTTGGAAAGCGCGTTCTAACTGAAACGCCATAAAAATTTGTTCATCACGCTCTTCAAAGCCTTTTTCCGGAAGGATGTCGTAAAACACATCTCCAATCCACTCATTCAACTTATCATAAAAATTATCTTGTTTTCCTACTTCAAATGGTAATCTCTTCTCAGTAAACATCCTTAGCCTCCAACCAAAAAGTTTTTCTATAAAAAGATAATAGCAACTGCTACGCATATGTATGCATTTGCTTTCCCCTGTTGCCATACATAGAAATTCACGAAAAAAAATTTTCCTTTCGAAAAAGGAAAATTTTCTTCTATATTAATGACTTTAAATACCGTTTATCAATCGCTGTTTCATGTGAAAGAGCTGACAAATATTCTTCTTGTGCTTTTTGTATTTCATCTACAATCGCACCTTGACTATCCACTTCTTTTCCGAGCTCATCATACGTACGGTGAATAGCTTTTTGAATCATTGATAATTGGAAACTATCCATATCACTTCCTCCTTTACGCATTACATAATAGCCAGTATATGCGCGCTGGAGGAGTTTTATACTATGAATTACGCGGTGGACGTTTTCCGAAGTATTGGTAGTAATCTGTACGGATAAATCCGTTAAACAGTTTACGCTTCTTCGACGCATCTTTTCCGTAACACCTCTCAAATGCTTCGTAGCTTGTTAATACATACGCTGACCATGTATCTAACGGACGGAATACTTGTCCCATTTCTTTATACAGTTGTTCAACGAGTGCTTTTTCACTTAAACGTTCTCCGTATGGAGGATTCGTTACAACGTAGCCATAATCCTCTTTTGTTGTGAAATCTTTTACCTGCATTTGTTTAAATGTAATTAAATCACCTAAACCTACTTCTTCTGCGTTATCTTGAGCAACTCGAATCATACGATGATCAATATCTGATCCTATGATTTGTAATCGTTGATCATAGTTCGCTAAATCTTCAGCTTCTTGACGCGCTTCACGCCAGTTTTGTTTACCTACCCAGCCCCACTCATCTGATGCGAAACCACGGTTAAATCCTGGCGCAATGTTTTGCCCAATTAATGCCGCTTCAATCGGAATTGTACCTGATCCACAGAATGGATCAACAAATGGACGATCTGGCTTCCAGTTTGTTAATTTAATTAAAGACGCAGCTAATGTTTCTTTTAACGGAGCTTCCCCTTGATCCATACGGTATCCACGTTTATGAAGTCCAACACCACTCGCATCAATTGTTAATGTTGCAATATCCTTGAGCATTGCAATCTCGATACGGAATAACGGACCATCTTCTTCAAACCAAGTTGTACGTTTATATGTTGTTTTTAATTTTTCAACGACAGCCTTTTTAACAATACGTTGGCAATCCGAAACACTGAATAATTCAGATTTTAAAGATTTACCGATAACAGGGAACTCGCCATTCTCTGGAATATAATCTCCCCAGTTTAATGCTTTCGTTTTTTCAAATAGCTCATCAAATGTTGTTGCTTTAAATTCGCCAACTTTAATTTTTACACGATCCGCAGTACGTAACCATAAATTCGTGCGACAAATCGCCTTTTCATCTGCTTCAAATGTTACTTTGCTGTTTTCTACTTGACATTCATAACCAAGATCGCGAACTTCTCGGGCAACTAACGCTTCAATACCCATTGCCGCTGTTGCAATTAAAGTAACTTTTCCCATTTGCATTCACCTCTTATGTATATTCAAACAATAATTAATAGCAATTGTTCCTATTAATCATTACATTTTACGAAAAATTTTCTCATTAACCATTTTAACTCATACTTTATAACTTCATACAAATAAAAAGCCCTCCTCTAACAAAGGAGAGCTGAGTTATTTCATAGTTGGTTCATAACGTTCTGTAAGCCATGTTCTGTTCCTTTGTACTACAAACGGCCCACGCCTCGTACTCCGGTGGCAATCATCTATCTACAGGTTATAAAACCTGTCCTTTCCCGTCGTTCATTTCCTTGGAAAAGATTCCCCTACCATTATTTGGGTTTCTCGCTCGTGGGGTTTACCTCGTTCCACTCCTATCATTTCTTCAAGGACTTCGTCACTGTGGCACTTTAAAGGTAGTCAAACCATATCCGAAAGGACTTAGGTTTTTTCCCTGCCGTTAAACCAGCCTTACAGCCAGAATACCCTAGCTTATGAATTGGCTAGGCACGAACACTACAGCCATCTCAGGCCGTGCGAGCATGGACTTTCCTCTACAACGTTGGCGTTGCAGCGATTACCCAAACGTTATGACATCCATTAGTATAGTGGAAACAAAAAGATTTTGCAACGTTTTTTTCTATGTAAAATGCTTAAACCTTTTCCCACCTTACATCATTCGTATAACTTACTTCCAAATACAGCTTTTTCTAAGTTAGATAAGCGTTTTAAAATATCCGTATTCGTGTTGTTATAAACCGGTTGTGCAACTGGTGTTTGTACAGGTTGTTGTGGAACTTGCGTTACTGCTAGTTTTTGTTCCTCTAATTCACGCTTTAAACGAGCATTTTGTTGCTTTAATTGCTCAAACTCTTTGTGGAAAGCTTCATAGTCTTTAATGATCATATCAAGAAACTTATCTACTTCTTCTTGCTGATAACCTCTCATACCTGTTTTAAATTCTTTTTCTAAAATATCTTTCGCTGTTAATTTAATTTTATCCGAAATCATTTTCTTCACCTCAAATTTTTACCAAAACTTTCATTAACTAAATTTTTTCAGAAACAATGCTTTTTGTCAATCATATATACGAGTACTATATTACATATTACTCTGCATTATTCCACTGTTCCTCTTCTATTATATCTTGTAACTCAGAAAAAAGAATGAAATAACTGTGATAATTTTCTATTTCCCCTTTTTTCTTTGCTGTTTCTACAATATATTTGGGACTTCCTGGTTTTTCTTCATCGTATACCGCTAAAAGTGCATCACTTTTTTCAATAAAAAATTGATTTTTTAATTTAAATTGCTCTGGGCTTTCATACTTCCGTTTCGTGATACTATCAACATGGTCTGCTTGAGAAAGAATAAATTCGTAATATTCACGATTATCTTCTTTCCAATTTTCTTCTTGTTCTAAAAACGGAGTGAATACCGCTAATTTTAAATCTGGATATTCTACTTGAATTTCAAAAACAACTTCAGCAGCCCATAATTCTACACCTAACTGGCCGCTTATTATAACCCATTCTAAACCATCTTCTACAAAAGTGGTTAATTTACGGTGTAATGCCTTTTTTATACACCCCACCCCTGGATGATCATTTTTAAATATTCCAAGTTCAAATGGCTTATATCCTGTTACTGCAATAACTTTCATATCAACACTCCAATTACAAAAAAAGAACTAGCATTTCGCTAGTTCTAACATATCATTTACTTTTTAAATATTCCACCAACGTTTGGTCCGATATTTGGACCTACTGGTGATACATTGTTTGGTAAAAACGGTGATACATTTGGTCCTGGTCCAAACGGTGATACATTCGGTCCTGGCCCAAATGGAGATATTTGATGACCGTGGTGATGATGACCATGGCCACACGGTCCACATCCACCGCCGAATCCTGGGTCGATTGGGTCCACAACATTTACATTTGAATTTGTTTGTGGGAAGAAGTTTTGGTTTTTAATTTGTTGATGATGTACATGTGTTGTATGTGTTGGGAAAATGTGTGGCACCACCGTTGTTGAAAAAGAGTGTGTTACGCATTGTTTCGTCGGATGAACGACAGGAGCAGTTGTACAAATAGGTCCTACAGGCTTATGCCCTCCAAAACAAGGATGACAATGATGCATAGTTTTTTCTCTCCTCTCTCGTTAAAAAAATCTGATTACACTTTACAGTATGAGAAAAGAGAGAAAGCCGTTTGTTATATATACCCATTTATTACAAGGAAATTTGTCTAGTCCTTTATTTCATATACCATACTTTCATAGACAACTCTTCAACATTACTTACCAAAAAAGCCTCCAACTTGCTTTACAATACCTGTCACCTGATTCATCGCATTCATCATTTGTCCAGCTGTATTCATCATTTTATTTACATCATAGTTACCATCGGATGTTTTAAATTGAGAAACAAAACTAGAAAACTGACTTGGCTGTTGTTGCTTTTGTTTACTCTGCGTCGGGTACGGCTGTTTTGGTGGATAAAACATCGCTTGTTGATTAGCATAGGGCGATGGTGGTGGCATATAATATTGCGAATTCATATAAGGCTGCTGCTGTTGTTGATTCATGTATGGTTGCTGAGCTTGTGATTGTTGAGCTTGATTCACATAAGGTTGCTGCTGTTGTGATTGTTGAGCCTGATTCACATAAGGTTGCTGCTGTTGTGCTTGTTGAGCCTGATTCACATAAGGTTGCTGCTGTTGTGCTTGAGCTTGATTCATAAACGACACTTCAAACGGTTGATAATAATTTTGATTTCCATAATAAGGCTCGAAAGGATACATATTATACCGTAAATATGTATCCGTATTATATTGGTACATATTTTGCTGTGCATATGGATTTGTTTGCTGATATACGTTAGATTGTTGAAACATGCATTCTCTCCTCCTTCACATAAGTTTCTACATATATAATATGTACCTATAAAATAATATGTGTGATGGAGTATCTGTCTATTTTTGTCGGAAGTTTAAATTTTTAAAAAATTAAAAAAGAAAACCCTTCCATGCTATGATAATTAAGAAGAAGATTCTCATGGGGGAGGAATCAACATGGTATTAGGGGATTTAAAACAAGCGTTTTCTCAAAAAAAGGGGTATTGCACAGAGAATGCAAATGAATTATTAGACTTTGCGAGACATTGGTATCTCGAAGGAAAAATATGCATTTCAGATTATCGAACATTAATAAAAGAATTAGAAATAAACGGCGCAACAAAACCTACAACAATGACAGAAGCATAAAAATAACAAGAGGGTTCTCCCTCTTGTTATTTACATTGCTCAACTATATTTTGCAAAGTATACGAAATGGCTTGGTGTGTTTCAAAGAATCGTTTACCTTTACCTTTATTTACAAAACATTGTAACACATTCGTTTGTAAATTATCGTATACTTGATCAATTTGCTGTACATGTATATACTTTGGCTTTTCTTCTTTAATCCACGTATAAGCTAATTCTTTCCACTTCTTTAATTCCTCATCTACCATGTCTACAAATGGTTTCATATCCTTATAAAAGTCGTATTCGATTAGTTCTCTTTTTTTTATATTCGCTTCATTATTATACTGCATGAGTTTTTCTGAAGACTGTATTAATGCTTCATTCTTCATCTCTTTCCCACCTTATTATGCACTCACTACGACGTTTTGAAATGTCTTTACCCAATTCCCTTTTTCTTCGTGATGCACTAATTTATTTTCCATATGTTCAATATGCATTTCTGTTATTTCTATCTTATTACATATTTTTTCACTCGCATCCTTTAATGCATGATTCATTCTAATCCCTATATTCATTTCCAGCAAATCGAGAGAACTTAACATTTGATCCATTTTTTTCATTACATCTTCCTTCTGAACCATCGCCATATACAAAACGCCTCCTTCTTTGCTTTTCCTTTGTCATGTAATTTCGCCGAACGATTCACCACTCCTGCCCACATGACAAAACTAGTTGTTATTCGTCAAAGAAATCATTTCGTATGTCATTTATAGAAATGGTAACAATACAAAAAGGAGGTGTAGTACAATGGCAAAGAACAAAAATGAAAAAAAGAAAAACCAAAACAAACAACAAAATAAACCCGAGACTGGCAATCCAAAGCTAGATGGTCCAAACTTCCCTGCTACATAAAGCGAGACTTTATTACGTACGGTTAAATTTCAAGTCACCCTTAATCTCCTACTAGCATTACGTTTTGAGATTAAAGTCGTAGCAAGCATAGCAGGATTATTTCAAATTAAGAAGTCCCGTCTTCAAAATGGAAGACGGGACTTCTTTTTCATTATATCATGAACTCATCCATCCTTTTAACGAAACGATTTACGATAGATATCCTATAGATTTGTTCCCTCTTTCTCCTATACCATTCTGTTATATTAACTTCCTCTTTAGGTTCTTCAAGTACAAATAGCACATTCATTTTCATATTTGCACAAAACCAATCTCTCATTTCTATTTCTTCATGTAAAACAACAGGATAACTATCTCTAAGTGCTGGCGTACACGATTTTCTAGTTTCCTTTGAGTAAAATTCATAATCTTCTCTAGACCCAGTATGTGTAGTTTGCACTGCAAACTTATAAAACGAACCATTATAAATTGGATGAAACAATAACCATGCTAATTTTTTTCCCAGTTCTATACGCTGTTGTAACGTTTCAAATTGATAAACCGAAAATCCATACATCCTCCCTTCAATTGTTGGGAAGATAACTGCACTAATATGAAATCTTTCTTGTACTTTAAAAAGTGCAGTATGGAATACATGTTTTTTAAAATATGTGCTCTCAATGACTGGTTTTTGAATTTTATTTTGTTCATTTATAATAAGGGCTGTTATAAGCCTATTCATATCTCTTTTCTCCCAGAAAAGTAACCATTCTTTTTCCATAAAAATTGATACGCTGAAATATTGCAACAAATGAAAGAGAGGTGTACGTCTCTTCTTACTTTCCTCATACAATAATAGCTGAGGAAAGGCATCTAAGAAAATAATCCAATTAGCTTGTTCGTACAGAAGAAATAAATGTTTTTTTACCGTTTTAGGTAAAACAGTAGCATAATATCTCCCTTCTAAATCGGTCATATTCCATCCCGCATTTCTCGAAACCATACTCGCTAAAAAGGCCCACCTGATTTCACTATTTCTTAAATAATATTCTTGATAAGATTGTGTCCGAGAAATATTGTCCACATTAGCTATTTCTGTTTTCTTTGTAATATTGCGAATGATTGCTTTTTCTTCCTCTGTACAAAACTTTTTTTCTCGATTTTGTTTAATTTTCATATAATCATTCCATGTCAACATAAATAAGTCATCATACCTTTCATCAAAAAGGTCACATCTTTTTTCATTTTTTGATATAATCACCTTTGTAAGTAATTCTTAGTAAGTTGGGAGTGGACACACTATGACCATTCGTTACCCAAATGGAAAAAGGTATAATCAAGCTTCACAACCTCAAAAAACACCTATAAAAACACATACTTATAGCAACAGAGGTATGTCCCTTGAAGAGGAATTGAATGAAACAAATCAATATTACTTAACCCATAATATTGCATGTGTACATAAAAAACCTACACCTCTTCAAATTGTAAAAGTAGATTACCCCGCTCGAAGTGCTGCAGTGGTAAAAGAAGCGTATTTTAAACAACCTTCTACAACAGATTACAACGGTGTATACAAAGGGAAATACATCGATTTTGAAGCAAAGGAAACAAAAAATAAAACTAGTTTCCCACTTCAAAACTTCCACCTTCATCAAATAGAACATATGAAGCAAGTGGTTGCTCATAATGGAATTGCATTTGTCATTATTAAATTTACACTTTTTGATGAATTTTATTTATTAGATGCAAAACATATTATTGCATTTTGGAATCGTCAAAATACTGGTGGACGCAAGTCGATTACGAAAGAAGAAATAGAAGAGCATGGATCCTTATTATCATGCGGTTATCACCCTCGGATTGACTATATCCGTGTACTAGACACGGTTTATTTTTCGTGATAGAGTCATCACTAAGGCTCTTTTTTCGACTTTTGGGGAGAGAATGAAAGGTAGGAGAAAGTATAATGTCAGATAATTATCGTTCTCGTACAGAACGAAATCATGTGAAAAATCAAGAGAAAAAAACACATAAAGAAGAAAAACCAAAGAAAAAAGGCTCCTTTTTCAAGAAATTCCTTATAGGTTGTCTACTTCTTGGTATCGTTGGTCTCGTAGCCGGCGTTTCCGCTTTCTTTGTTATGGTAAAGGACGCTCCAAAATTAGACAAATCCAAACTTGTTAATCCTTTATCAACAAAGTTTCTTGATAAAAACGGGAATTTCTTCTATGAATACGGTGCTGAAAAACGAACGCATGTTACTTATGATCAAATTCCAAAAGTAGTTGAAAATGCATTCCTTGCAACTGAGGATTCGCGTTTCTATGATCATAATGGAATTGATTTTAAACGAACTACAAAAGCAGTTATGGAAAATGTCACTGGTGGTTTCGGTTCCCAAGGTGGTAGTACGATTACACAGCAAGTCGTTAAAAACTATTTTCTAACGATGGATAAAACTGCTAAGAGAAAAGTACAAGAATGGTACTTATCTTATAAATTAGAGCAACAATACTCTAAACATGAGATTTTAGAAATGTACTTAAATAAGATTAATTTAGGTAACCGTTCATATGGTATTGCGACAGCAGCGCAAAAATATTATGGTAAAGATTTAAAAGACTTGCAATTACATGAAGCTGCTATGCTCGCTGGTTTACCCCAAGGTCCAAACATTTATGATCCAACAAAAAAGGAAAATGTTGAACGAGCAACAAATCGTCGTAATGTTGTATTATCATTAATGAATCGACATGGTTATATAACAAAAGAAGAAATGAATAACGCCGTTAAGATCCCAGTAACAGAGGGCCTTCAACCGTCTTCAGAAGTAACTGAGATGAAGTATCAAGCATTTTTAGATGCGGTTGTAAAAGAAGTTGAAAAAGAATATCCTGATGTAAATATCGGTTCAGATGGTTTAACGATTCATACAACACTTGATCAAGATGCTCAAGATTACGCTGACAAAATTATGGATGGCAATCTTATTAAGTATCCAGACGATCAATTCCAAGGGTCATTCGTATTTATGGATACACAGTCTGGAGAAGTTCGAGCAATTGGTGCTGGACGTAAAGAAAGTAAGTCTACTTTCAAAGGTCATAATATGGCAACTGATTTAAAACGCCAAGTTGGTTCAACAATGAAACCAATTTTCGACTACGGTCCGGCAATTGAAAATTTACAATGGTCTACATACCATCAATTAAACGATTCAGAGTATACGTATTCCAATGGTAAAAAAATACAAAATGCAACAAAGAGCTACAAAGGTGACGTTTCACTACGTGAAGCTTTGAAAAAGTCATTAAACATTCCAGCTTTAAAGACAGCACAAACAGTTGGTCTTAATAAGTCAAAAGAATTCGCTGAAGGTTTAGGCATGACCTTTAAAGAAGGAAAAGTCTACGAATCAACAGCAATCGGTAGTAACGAGGGGTCTCCATTGGAAGTAGCAGGTGCATATGCAACCTTCGGTAATAGTGGTAACTATAATAAACCACACTTCGTAAAAGAAGTAACCTTCCCGGACGGGAAAAAGAAAAGCTTTAAACCTAAGGAACAACGCGCAATGCAAGACTATACAGCTTACATGGTTACTGACGTTCTTCGTGACGTAGTAAAACCTGGTTCTGGTGGTACAGGTCCAACAGCATACGTTTCAGGTGTTGACGTAGCAGGTAAAACAGGAACACAAAACTTTGATGCATCAGTTCTTCAAAAATATGATATCCCAGCTGATGCAAACAGAGATAGCTGGTTTGCTGGATATACACCACAATACACAATGGCTGTTTGGACTGGTTACGAAAAAGATGGTCCAAAAAATTATGTTAGTGATCGCTCCACTAGAATTGCACAGCAAATGTTCCAAATAATGATGAGCAAATTCGCTACAGATAAATAACGCTTTGAACGTCCTTCTTCTGTACAAGAAATAAACGGAGAGTTATACGTTAAAGGTGCGAAAAAAGATGCAATTAAACAAATTAAAGTAGATGCCCCTAGTGGTCTGAATGTCACTTTTGATGGCGCTAGCACAGTTACACTAAACTGGTCTGGACCAGCAGAAGTTGACGCATATGCAGCCAGCTATAAAGCAACTGACGGTTCAAGTGGTAGCCTATCAATAAGTGGTACGACAGCTACTCTTGGTGGTATTAAACCAGGTGTTACTTACAGCTTCTCTGTAGTAGCGAAAAAAGGTACTGGAACAAGCCCAGCAATTGGTGCATCCTTCACTGCGCCTGGCGGAACTCCAGATGCGAAAAAAGCTGATGAAGAGGCTAAGAAAAAGGCCGATGAAGAAGCTAAGAAAAAAGCTGATGAGGAAGCCCAGAAAAAAGCTAATGAAGATAAAGTAAAACAAGACGAAGCTAAGAAAAAAGCTGATGAAGAGGCTAAGAAACAACAAGAACAGCAGCAACAAGAACAACAACGTAAACAGCAAGAAGAAGCTCAAAAGAAAGCTGATGAGGAAGCTAGAAGAAAAGCTGAAGACGAAGCTAAGAAAAAAGCTGAAGACGAAGCTAAGAAGAAAGCTGAAGAAGAGGCCAAGAAAAAAGCTGAAGACGAAGCTAAGAAACAACAAGAACAGCAACACCAAAATACCGGAGGAGATACACCTCAGGCAGACGGTGCTGTTGTTACAACAGAGTCCTAATAAACAAAAAAAGAAGTCCGTTTCTCTTAACGAGAAGCAGACTTCTTTTTTGTTATCATTTTCTTTACAAACAGCTTTTCTATTTCGATATATAACTGCGCTAATTGAATATAAGAATGATAATTACTCGGTTTCTTTATAATGAATGAATACCTTTCCATAAAATTAACAGGTTGCACTTTTAATTTATTCGTATTTATTTGCATTTCATTCAAACTATGAACAGGTTGCTCATTTAACCAATAGACAACCGATAACAAGTGAGCTGCAAAAAGAATCATTGGCCCCTCAGCCTCTTGCTTATCTCTATTTCGAAACAGTATAGCAATGTCTTCATGCTTATTTTTCCATACATTCAACACTGCTGGAATACTGTTTTCAATTTCCTTCCATGGCTCATACTGTCTTTCAATATCAAATATAAAGTAAGTATTTTGTATTATTTCTTCAAAAGACTCGTCTGTATGATACTCAATTGAATTTACGCTTTCTTTAAAAAATGGTAAGCAATGAAATTCTTTCGGTATTTCTATAACTCGCTCCATCCTTTATTTCACCTTCATTCGCTTCTTTCCTTCACGACATACTTCTAACAGCCTGCACTCCTCACATTGCGGTCGTTGTGCTTTACAGTGATAACGTCCAAAGAAAATCATACGATGATGCGTAACCCCCCACTCATCCATCGGTACTTTCTTCATTAACGTTTTTTCTACTTCTAACACAGAGTCTTTCCATCTACAAATCGCTAATCGTTTACTCACTCGCTCCACATGTGTATCAACAGCAATTGCCGGAATCCCAAACGCTACGGAAACTACAACATTCGCTGTTTTCCTTCCTACACCTGGTAATTTCGTAAGTTCATCTCGATCGCTCGGTACCTCCCCATTATAGTCATCTAATAACATTCGGCATAATTTTTGAATGTTTTTTGCTTTATTTCTATACAATCCGATAGAGCGTATATCTTGTTGTAATTCTTCTAGAGAAACACTTAAATAATCTTCTGGTGTTTTATATTTTTGAAATAAATTTCTTGTCACTTTATTTACAAGTACATCTGTACATTGTGCAGATAACGCCACCGCGATTACAAGTTCAAATGGATTGTCATGAACCAATTCACAATGTGCTTCTGGATACATATCCGCCATTGTGTCTAAACAATAACGGATTTGCGTTTTGTTAAGCATATTTCCCCTCCTATATTACTGCTCCAACCAATTATAAAAAGGCACTTTTCCAGTAAATTTCGTCTCTTGTTTTGTCATTTGTTGTGCTCTTTGTTGATTCGCTCTAAATTTTTGACCTTGATTTTGAGCCTGATCTACCGTTTTAATTCCATTCTTTTTCCACTCAAATAAAATACGATCAATATATCGGAAATTTAGTTTTCCACTCATTACAGCTTCTCTAAGAGCCGCTTGAATTAAATTTGGATGATGTTGATCTTGGTCCTCCCACATTCCTAACGTTTCACATTCGAACGGCGAAAGTGGTCTTCCAAATTCTTTTTCGAATACTGTATATAAATTTACTTGCAGCTGTTTTTTTTCTTTTTGCTCTTCCTCTATTGATTCATCCATTAAGAAATGTAATATTTTTTCCCATAACGGTTGTAAAGAATAACTTTCGCACATCATCGCTTCTGATCTTTGTCCACCTTCTAGTGATAAAAAACCTTTTTGAATCAACGCCTGAATTATTTCCATACATTTCATTTCTGTTATCGTCATCCGTTCAGAAATCTCTGAAGGAGTCGGAAACGAATTACCTGATTCTAAAAATGTATGTATATGAAGTACAACCATAAATTCCGTCTCATTTAAACCTAATTTTTTATAATGCATCATAAGCAATTTTGGAATTGCAATGCTTCCCTGCTCAAACCACTGTAACATCATTTTCTTTTTCATCACCAAACACCTCGCTCTCTAGTATAACACACCTTTAGCTATTTCTTTTTGCCACAATTCGTCAAAAAAACCTCCCCATTAATAGGGAGGTTTTGTATATTACATAAATGAAATATACAATTAAGCTTGCACTTTACTTTTCATAAATGTATGGATGCGTTCCAATGCTTTCTCTACTTGTTCAAGAGATGTCGCATATGATAAACGAACATTATTTGGAGCACCAAATCCTGTACCTGGTACAAGAGCCACTTTTTCCTCTTCTAATAGAGCTTTTGCCCAATCATCAACTGTTGCATATCCTGATAAAGCTACAGCTTCTTTTACGTTAGGGAATAAGTAAAATGCACCTTGCGGTTTAATACAAGTAAAGCCAGGGATTTGAATTAATTTATCATAAATGATGTTTAATCTCTCTTCAAAGGCTTGACGCATTGTTTCCACAGGTTCTTGTGAGCCTGCATATGCCGCAATTGCGCCGTATTGAGCGATTGAAGTAGGGTTTGACGTACTATGACTCGCTAAGTTCGTCATCGCTTTAATAAGCTGCTTATTTCCTGCAGCATATCCAATACGCCATCCTGTCATAGAATGAGATTTAGATACACCATTAATAATAAGTGTTTGTTCTTTTAATGCATTAGAAAGCTGGGCAATTGAAATATATTCTACGCCACCATAAATTAATTTTTCATAAATTTCATCAGAAACAATTAAAATATCATGTTCTAAACATACTTCTCCAAGCTGTTGTAATTCTTCTTTGCTATAAATCATTCCTGTTGGATTGCTCGGTGAATTAATAATAACTGCTTTCGTTTTCTCTGTAATTGCCTCACGCAGCTGCTTTGCTGTAATTTTGTACTCATTGTCTTCTAAACCTTCTACATAAACCGGCTTACCGCCAGCAAGCTTTACTTGCTCTGGATAGCTTACCCAGTAAGGAGTTGGGATGATAACTTCATCTCCCTCATCAAGTAATACTTGGAATAATGTATATAATGCATGCTTTGCGCCATTACATACAATAATTTCAGATGGATCATACGCAATACCTTGATCGCGAGTAAATTTCTTCACAATTTCTTGTTTTAACGATTGTAATCCACCTGTTGGTGTATACTTCGTATGCCCTTCTAACATCGCTTTATGTGCAGCATCCATAATATGCTCTGGTGTATTAAAGTCAGGTTCCCCTGCCCCTAATCCAATTACATCATGACCCTCTGCTTTTAATGCTTGTGCCTTTGCTGTAATCTCTAAAGTTGAAGACGGTGTTAAAGCAGCTACTCGCTTTGCTAATTTCATTTGTAGTTCCCCCTACATCTATTTTTCAATGCTATATCGTCTTAAAAATTTTCCATCTTTAAATTCAAGATAGTAATAACTATAACGATTGTCATCATCAATATATGTAACTTCCCATAGTGGTACATCATTTTCAAAGCCTAATTTCACTTTCATAATCTCTTTCGGCTTACTTTTTGATTCCTTACTTTCATTGCCGACTTGTTCTACTGTTCTTTGTATAGCCTCTTTTTCAGAAATACCTTCGCTCTTTTTCCTTACTACAGTATCCCCTTTTTTCTCAGGCACCCAAACGATAAGTTGTTCTCCCTTTTCATCTGTACCTTGCACGACTATATATGCAGATTTTCCGTTGTAATAATCAACAGATTTCACCTTTGTAAGCTTTGCTTTTTCTTTAGCAATTTCTACAAATTTCGACTCTTTTGGAATTTTCTTTCCCATCGCTTTATTATAAACATACGCCCCATATATTCCGCTAGCAACGATAACAATAATGATTGCAAAGATCCACTTTTTCATTGTATCGCTACGTTCTGTAAATCGTAAATACAGCTGTTTCTTTATCTTTTTCGTCTAATGCTAGTCCGAACATGAGGTCCTGCTCTTTTAACGTACGATTCAAACTATCAACAATTTTATACAAATCAGACGAATATTTAATACGCGTCGTTGATAGTACTTCGATTTTCTTCTCCATGAAAAAACTCCTCCGTTACACAAAAATTTCTAATTATAGAAGAACGCAATGCGGTTACAATAAGAGTACATTCTTTACAACCCCTGCTTCATCACCCATCTATTATAGCAGGACATGTACAGCAAAAAAAGGTTTCAAGTCGAAAACCAACACATTTTGTATACAAGAAGTAAGAAAAATAAAATTCCTCCTACCCACATTTTTTACGCCTGAAGTTTATAAGTACTTCAGGCGTATTTTTCTTCCATTTTTATTCATTTAATGGTTCTTCTAATTGTACTAATAATTCTTCTAATGGCCCTTCATAAAGAGGTACGTTAGGGATCGATTGTAGAAATCGTTTTCCATAGGAAGAACTCGTCAAACGACGATCTAACACTACTACCGTTCCTGTATCTGTATTCGTTCGAATTAAGCGGCCGAATCCTTGTTTGAAACGTAATATTGCTTGTGGCAACGCTAATTTAGCGAATACATCCTCACCTTGATTTTTTAGCCACTCACCTTTCGCTTCCATCATAGGTTGATGAGGAGGCGTAAATGGTAGACGGACAATAACAAGACAACTTAAGGCATCTCCTGGAATATCTATCCCTTCCCAGAAACTACTCGTCCCTAATAAAATTGATTTGTCGAACTCTTGAAACTTTCGAATTAAGCGGCTTCGACTTCTATTATTCACACTTTGTGTGAGTAATAAATAACCCTCTAATTCATCATTATTTTTTAAATTCGCATACGCTTCTTTTAACATTTCATACGAAGTGAATAAAACAAGCATTCTGCCTTTTGTGGCTTTCGCTATCTTTGCAATATGTTCCGATACAGATTCAATATATCGCTCATTACTTACTTGCTTAATAAAAGGTACATCCGTTGAAACCATTAATTTCATTTGTTCATCATAACGAAATGGCGACGGAACCTTTAAAGTATTTGGAGCGAAATCATGTAAACCAAGTTCCTCTTTTATATAATCAAACGTATCGTTAACTGTTAGTGTTGCGGATGTAAAAATAACACTCTTTTTTTCTGTTAAAAATTTATCAGCAAATCTTTCACCAATATGAACAGGCTGTGCATATAGAACTGTTGAATGAATCGTCCCTTTCGTTTCAGTCTCCATCCAAGTTACATACGAATTCTTTTCTAATACGAGTAACTGTAATGATTCTGCCATCTTTCTCAGCAACTCAATTAAATGCATAAATTCACCTGTTACAACATGCATCTCCCATTCTAACTTACTTTGCAATATATCCACTTGCTTCTCAAGAGCAGTTACTACCCTTCTTAATTCATATATAAAACGATTTGTTAATTCGACGATACTATCCCACAACTTACCTTTTTCTAGTTCTGCGTTATACCTATAGATGAGCGGCATATTATTTGTTCCTTGTTCTTGCTTTGTTTGTTTAAATATAAAATTACGTAACATTTGGAAGAGTTCATCCGCATCAAACTTAAGTTCCTTCAAACTATAACTTATCATACGGAAAGTTGAACGAGATGCTTGCTCTGATTTTTTCATCATTTTATATACTTTGGAGAGTACATCTTCTGTTTCTAGCGTCCCAAGACGAGATATAACCAATTGAAAATACATACAAGAGAACTGTTCACCCAATGTTCTACTCGCAGCTTCTTCAATATGGTGAGCTTCATCAAAAATAATATGTTCGCATGAAGCAAACAGCGGTTCTTCACTTGAAAAATCTTGAAATAATAACGCATGATTTGTAATAACGATATCTGCAAATAAAGCTTTATTCTTCGCTCGCTGGTAAAAACAACGACTAAACCAATTACTTTGCATACCGCCTGGACTATACGCATCACTACAAATACGATTCCAAAGTAACTTTCCGCCCTCAGGAATATTTAATTCGTCTCGATCACCCGTTTCAGTTTGCAATAGCCAAACTAAAATCTTGGCTTTCGTAAGTGCCATATCATAATTTTTTTCTTCCTCTTGTAAAGCATACTCAAATTTGTGTAAGCAAAGATAATGCTTTCTTCCTTTTAGAAGAGCTGCATCAAATGAAAATGGCATTATTTTTTGTAATAACGGAATTTCTTTTTCTAATATTTGTTGTTGGAGTTGTACCGTTTGTGTACTTATAATGACAGGTTCTTCTTTTCTCTTTGCAAAATAAAGACTAGGAAGCAAATACGCAAGAGTCTTTCCTGTTCCTGTACCGGCTTCAATTAGTGAAAAACGAGAATCTCTTAACGCCGTATATATCTCTTTCATCATCAGTTGTTGACTTTCTCTTCTTTCAAACTTTGGCATATGTGATTCCAATTTATCCATCGTTTTATTCAAGAAAGCATCAAACTTTGATGAACACGTTTCTCCAAGGTTTAAGGAATAGTTCCGCTTTTTCAGCGCAATATTTCGATGTATTTCATACTCCGCTATATCTTCTTTACCATGCATTACTTTCTTTAAAATATTTTCAGAAAGCACATCAGCTATATCACTTTGAAACACGTCGCTTAATTCATAAAGCGATTGCAACGTGACAAGTGGTAACTTTTCAATTTCATTTAAAAATTGTAAAAATAATTCCGCTGTTGCAAGAGCATCACTATCCGCACGATGTGGTTGATCATGTTCTAGTTCGTGCTTCTTAGCTAAATCACGTAATTTATAACTATCAGCTGTCGGTAAAAGAATTTGAGCCAATTCAACCGTGTCGATTTTAGGACAATGTATTTCTGTATATCCAGCCTGCCTTAATTCTTCATTTAAAAAATTCCAATCAAAGTGAACATTATGCGCAACGAAAGCCGCACCTTGTAATAGCTCAACAATCATCGGGGCTACATCTTGAAATAACGGGGCTTGTTTTACAAGACTTTCATCAATCCCTGTTAATTCTGTAATAAATGGTGGGATCTCTCTCTTTGGGTTAACAAAAGACGAAAAAATCTCCAATATCTCTCCATCTTCTACTACAACAGCTGCAATTTGGGTAATTTTATCCTTCCCATCTTTCCAGGAGTTCCCTGTCGTCTCTAAATCAACAACGACATAACGCTTACTCATATATGTAACACCTCAATTTCTTACCGTTCAAACAACAATAATTTATATAATGTTACTATACCACGTTTTATCTCATCTTAATGAAAAGATGCACAAAAAAGCTATCTCCGCAATGGAGATAGCTTTTCTACTTATAATATCGTACCCGCTTTTTCAGCACCTAACATTTCAATAATTTGATTATTGTCGTCTAGTACTGCAATTTTTGGTTCTTGTTTATGAACCTCTTCTTCCGTAACTAGCCCATAACAAATAATAATTACTTTGTCCCCTGGTTGTACAAGCCTTGCCGCAGCACCGTTTAAACAAACAACACCACTACCGCGTTCCCCTTTAATAACGTATGTCTCTAAGCGAGCACCATTATTATTATTTACAATTTGGACTTTTTCATTTTCTACAATATTTACTGCATCCATTAAATCTTCATCAATTGTAATACTACCTACATAATTTAAATTTGCCTCCGTTACAGTTGCACGATGTAACTTTGCTCTCATCATTGTGCGAAACATAGATGCTCCCCCTTATTTAACCGTTAATGTTATATTGTCAATTAATCTTACATTTTCAAATTTAACTGCAATAGCTAAAATGATTCGTCCTTCGACTTTCTCTACCATTGTTAATGACGGATATGCATATAAATCCGCATAATCTACAGTGCCTTTCGTATGCGTCTCAATATACTCTTTCACAAGATTTGTAATGATTTCCGGATTACGTTCACCTGCCTCAATTCTTTCTTTCGCTATACATAGACTGCGGTATAAATGAAGAGCCTCTTCACGTTCATCTTGTGATAGGTACACGTTACGAGAACTTTTCGCTAATCCATCTTCTTCCCTTACAATATCAACTGGTACGATTGTAACTGGAATATTGAAATCAGTTACAAATCCTTCAATTACTGCAACTTGTTGAGCATCTTTCATACCGAAATAAGCACGCGTTGGCAGCGTAATATTAAATAGTTTCATTAGTACAGTTGCAACACCAGCAAAATGACCAGGTCTTTGTTTACCGCATAATACGTCCGTGCGTTTCACAACTTCTACTGTTGTTGTTTGTTCTGATGGATACATTTCTTCTACACTCGGATAAAATAAATAATCTACACCGTTTTCTTTTGCTACATTTTCATCTCTATCAATATCACGAGGATATCGATCTAAATCTTCATTTGGGCCAAATTGCAGCGGGTTTACAAATACACTTAAAACTACAATTTCATTTTCTTCTCTTGCCTTACGTAATAAGGTAGCATGCCCTTCATGTAAATAACCCATCGTTGGAACAAAACCAATACTTTTTCCACTTGCATGCAGTTCGTTTGTAATTTGCTGCATCTCTTGCACTGTAGTTACGATTTTCATTATTGTTTTCCCCCGTATAACGCTAAGCGGTCTTCTTCTTTCATTGTGAACGAATGTTTTTCTTCAGGAAATTGCCTTGTCTTTACTTCAGTAACGTATTGTGAAATCCCGCGCACAATCTCCTCTTGAACAGAAGTATATTGCTTCACAAATTTTGGAACACGATTTACGCCATATGAGATAAGATCATGATAAACAAGCACTTGCCCATCTACTTTTTGTCCTGCACCAATCCCGATTGTTGGTATTGTTAGTTGTTCTGAAATAAGTTCTGCTAACTGCATTGGTACACATTCTAACACAAGCGCTATTGCACCAGCTTCTTCACATTTCTTTGCATCTTCTATTAATTTTTTTGCACTCTCCGCATCTTTTCCTTGCACTTTATATCCACCCAACACTCCTACAGATTGAGGTGTTAAACCTAAATGCGCTACAACAGGAATTCCTGCGTTCGTCAAATATTGAATCGTTGATATAACTTCTCCAGCACCTTCTACCTTCAATGCGTGCGCCCCGCTCTCTTGAACGATGCGGCGTGCATTCATCATCGTTTCTTGTAATGATACGTGATACGACATAAATGGCATATCAGTTACAATAAACGTCTCTTTCGCTCCGCGGCGTACAGCTTTCGTATGATGAATCATATCCTCTACTGTTACAGGTACTGTTGAATCGTATCCGAGTACAACCATTCCAAGAGAATCTCCAACTAAAATCATATCAACTTCAGCTTCTTCTGCTAATTTAGCAGATGGATAATCATACGCCGTTAGCATTGTAATCGGCTCACCTTGCTCTTTCATCTTCAAAAAATCTGTTTTTGTTTTCAAAAACTACTCCTCCTTTATGCAGGAGAGAGGAGATGGCCGAAATCATATAAAAAACCCCTCTGGCCATAAAAGGGCAGAAGGGTTGTGTGTTAGTCGGCATTATTCATCCCTCTGTCCCAGTCCGTTATTGGATCAAGGCAGAATCCAAGTTATTATTTTTCATATTACTTCGAATCATGGTGCAGTTCACTCTGATACTGCCCACATTCGAACTAATTATAGCAAACTACAAAAAGGAATTACTACATTTTTTTGAAAAAATAATTTTTTATTCTTATTACGGTATATGAAATTTAACAAGAGAGTATATATGCTATAAAGTGAAAATTTAATCAGCCCGACAAATAGCGGGATAAAGTTTTTATAGATAATTCAATCTTGAAAAGATACATGTTTTTTCAACGCATGTTAAAAAAATCTAAGTTAATTTCTTCTATAATCAATTGAACTGTATAGTATAACTCTTAAACTAATGATGCAGGTTAATTGAGGAAAAGTACTTAACAAAGGAGAATTGCAGATGTCTATGAACAGGTGGTTATTTCAATTCAGCAGTTTGCTTGTAATGATTGTATGGTGGATGTCTTTAGGATCCTTTCATGTATTTGCCTCAGTTAATGTCGTAACACAACCCACCGATTTAACGAACGTGATTGAGGTTGAACTAAATGATGATTACTTTAATCCAAATGTCATCACGATTCCGCTTGAAGGATCTACAACATTACTATTGAAAAATAAAGGTAAAAACGAGCACACCTTTACAGTGAAAAAACTCGGCATTGACGTCGTAGTCGAGTCAGGAAAAGAAAAGAATATTACCGTGAAACCTAAAAATACTGGTACATATGAATTAATATGTCGATACCATCTTCTTAAAGGAATGGAAGGCAAAGTAATCGTCAAATAACATGCCAGGCCAACTAGACGGAAGATATTTTGAAGTGAACTTTAAATATGAAAAGAATTTATTATCATGTTACAAATTCAACTCAAAAATATTGAAATAAAAAGAAGTTCCAAAAGAGGAACTTCTTTTACTTAATTTCGATATCTGCAGAATGAATATGATGTACTTTCCCCTCATGATCCTCCAGAAGTAATACACCATCCTCTGTGATTCCTTTCGCTAACCCCGTAATCGTCTCTCTCATCGTTCGAGCAGTAATTTCTTTCCCGATGCTCACAGCGTAACTTTCCCAAAGAATTTTAATGACAGAGAAACCATTTTGTAAATACTCTTCATATAATTTTTCTAGTTGTAAATAGATTTGTTGCATAAGTTCTGCACGAACAATCGGCTTACCTGATTCAATCGCTAATGAAGTAGCAATGTGCTGAATTTCTTCATCAAAATGTTCTTGCTTTTGATTCGCATTAATACCGATGCCCATAATGACAGCATTAATTTTATCAGGATCCGCTTGCATTTCTGTTAATATACCTACAGCCTTTTTACCTTGAATTAAAATATCATTTGGCCATTTTATTCCCACGCCTACACCTGTACATTTTTCAATTGCCTGTGCAACACTAACAGCCGCTAACAAAGTAAGTTGCGGTGCATGATGAACTGGAATCGATGGGCGTAAAATAATACTCATCCAAATTCCTGTTCCTTTTGGTGAATGCCATTTTCTGCTTAAACGACCTCTTCCCGCTGTTTGTTCTTCTGCTACAACGATAGTTCCTTCTTCTGCACCTTCATAAGCAAGTTTTGCTGCAATGTGCTGCGTTGATTCAACAGTTTCTTCAAAATACACTGTTCTACCAATTCGCTTCGTTTGTAGCCCTAACTGAATTTCATTAGCAGTCACTTTGTCTGGCTTACTTGCAATTCGGTAACCTAATCGGCGCACAGCTTCAAGTTCATATCCCTCACTCCGGAGATCTTCCATATGTTTCCACACAGCAGTTCTTGAACAACCAAGTTTATCACTAATCGTTTGGCCGGATACAAACTCGCCATCCGCTTCAGAAAAAACTTGTAATAACTGCTTTCTTATAGTAGATTGCATCCTTGCAGCCACTCCCTTATACGCTCTTTCTCATTAACTACGTTTCCTTTTACAATTGCTTCCTCGATTTTCTGAAGCATGTCAGCAACCCACGGACCAGGCTTTTTGTTTGCCCAGTTTAATAAATCATTACCAGTCACATTCATTTCTTGACGACCCTGGATTGGCAATGCATGAAACATTGATTGTACTCGTTTAACAGATGTAGGATTATAGCTTTCAATCATCGCTTCATATACTCTCTCTGCCATTTCAGCGATATAAATTCCCGTTTTATAAAGAAGGACTGTATCCCAATCCTTCTCCTTTCTAGTACGGATTGCCAATAAAACTGCAACAATATCTTTTATTTTTTTATTCGAAAACTTCCATTGACGTAAAAAGACAGATGGATGTTCTTCTCCGATACAATATAAGAAAAATGCCCACGCCTCAATATCCGTTTCGAAAGAATCCCATTTATACTGCGTAGCTTTTAACAGTCTCTCTTCTGACATTTGTAAATATGGCAAATGAGAAAATAGCTTCGTCTCTACTAATTCTTTGAGACCTTTCACACAATATGTACCAGTTAACAATTTCTCAAACTCTACTGTAATGCGCTCAATTGCTATATGTTCTAGCAAATGTCCATACGTTTCAATCGCTTGCTTCGTTTTCGTTTCTAATGAAAAACCTAACGCGCTTACAAACCGAATACCACGCATCATTCGCAGGGCATCTTCTTGAAAACGATCCGCAGCATTTCCAACTGTCACAATTTCTCTCTGTTGAATGGCTTCCTGTCCAGCAAATAAATCAACCATTTCGCCTTCTTCTGTCATAGCAATTGCATTCATCGTGAAATCACGACGTTTTAAATCCTCTTCTAATGAACGAACAAATTGAACACTACTAGGTCTTCGAAAATCTTCATATTCGCTTTCTGTTCGAAAAGTAGTTACCTCATAAGGCTCACCATTTTCTAAAACAATTACAGTTCCATGCTCAAGACCAACAGGAACATTTCTTGGGAATATAGCCATCACTTCTTCTGGTAAAGCAGATGTCGCAATATCAATATCTCCAATCGGCCTATCGATAATAAGATCTCGTACGCTCCCACCAACAAAGTAAGCCTCATGTCCTTGTTGTTTTAATGTCTCAATAATAGAACTAGCTTTTTTAAATCTTTCCATTTTTGTCATCCCTTAGTACGTCATAGTAAATCGTTTCATATTGTGAAACAATTTTTTCTGAGCGAAATTGCTCATAAACACTTTCTCTTGCTCGTTCTCCCATATTACGGTGAAGTTCCTCGTCCTTTAATAGCTGAGTAGCTTGATTTGCCACTCCTGTTGTATCGCCAACTTCACATAAATATCCTGTTTCCCCGTGTTGAATAACCTCTGGAATACCTCCAACCCGTGTTCCGATACAAGGTACACCACACGCCATTGCTTCTAATAAAACAAGACCAAAACTTTCCTTCTCTGATAGAAGCAACATTAAATCACTCATCGCAAGTAGTTCTGCAACATTATCTTGCTTCCCTAGGAATAAAACACGATCTTCAATATGTAAATTCTTCACTATCTGTAAAATCGTACAGAATTCTGGTCCGTCTCCAACAAGAAGCAACTTCGCATCTACTTCTTTAACAATTTTAGCAAATGCCTCAACAACATCCTGCACACGTTTCACTTTACGGAAATTCGAAATATGAATAAGTACTTTTTCACTCTCACTTATACCGTATTCTTTCTTTAATTGAGACATATTACGTTTGAAATATACACGTTCGTCTATAAAGTTATATACCGTTTGAATTTCTTTACTTGGTTTTACAAGCTCATGCGTTTCGTTAATTAATGAATGCGAGACAGCAGTAACAACATCCGATTGCTCAATACCAAAACGAATTAAATTATTTAACGAAGGGTCGGAACCTAACACAGTAATATCTGTTCCATGCAAGGTTGTAACAATTTTAATACGCTCTCCGATCATTTGTTTTGCTAAATATGCACAAATTGCATGTGGTATTGCGTAATGCACATGTAAAATGTCTAAGTTTTCTCTTTGTGCAACCTCTGCCATTTTACTTGCTAACGCTAAATCGTATGGTGGATATTGAAATACAGAGTACTGGCTTACCGTCACTTCATGAAAATATATGTTTGGATATACTTTATTTAACCGGAATGGTAAACCCGATGTAATAAAGTGAATTTCATGCCCGCGTTCCGCCAATTGCTTTCCTAATTCTGTTCCAACAACTCCAGAACCACCTACAGAAGGATAACATGTAATACCTATTTTTAATTTCATTTACATCCCCCTAATAAATCAGCATGTAATAAAACCGGTTTCTTACTCATAAATCCCTCGGCATACAAGACTCCAACTTCTTTTCCAAACATCTTCTCACGAGCAATCACAGTTTCAACGTATCCTTCTGTTAACGGTGTCTTAACACCATCACTTCCTGTTGAAAATTGACTTTCATATGCTTCTAATGCTTCCACCTTTATAGAGAGGTACTCACTTATATCTATACAAAAATTCGGTTTATGAAAACCATTAATCATATAATTATAAAAAGACTCCACACGATGTGGTGAAAGTTCCGGCATATATTTACGGATTCCTGCTGAAAAAATAGCCTCTTCCACAAGCTTTGCACAATTTGCATGATCTGGATGACGATCTTCATAGTATGGCGCAAAAACTAGTTTTGGTTTATATGTACGGATCACCTTGACAATTTCACGTATATACTCTTCTTTCATATACAAACCACGGTCTGGCATCGCTAAATTCAGCCTCGTTTTTACTCCCATTATACGAGCTGCGACCTCTGCTTCTTCTTTTCTCAACTCTATCGTTCCATTGGAAGAAAGATCAGCTTCTGTTAAATCACAAATACCTACTTCATACCCTTGCTTTGTATATTTAGCGATGGTACCAGCCATGCCGATTTCAACATCATCGGCATGAGCACCAAACGCTAATATATGTAATCCACTCATAATTGTTCCCCTCATTTTCTTAACTTACGATAATCTAAATCTCCTCGCTCTAATGCGTGCATCAACATTTCAGCACTTGCCATATTCGTTGCAAGTGGAATCGCATATACATCACATAAACGAAGCAATGCATTCACATCCGGTTCATGCGGCTGTGCTGTTAATGGATCGCGGAAGAAAATCACCATATCTAAATCGTTTTTTGCAATCATTGCACCAATTTCTTGATCTCCACCAAGAGGGCCAGATTGATATCTTGTTACAACTAATCCAGTCGCTTCCATAATACGAAGCCCTGTCGTTCCTGTTGCAAATAATTCATGTTGCTCAAAAATTGGTTTATATGCGTATGCAAACGAAACCATATCATTTTTCTTTTTGTCATGTGCGATTAAGGCAATTTTCATCCGTTGTCTCCCCTTTAGTCGATAATATTTTCTAAACCGTACACAAGATGATCAAGGTTCATTACTGTCTCAATTGATAGTTTTACACCTGACATAAATGATGCACGATTGAATGAATCATGACGAACTGTTAACATTTGTCCATCTCCACCAAACATTACTTCTTGGTGTGCAATAAGCCCTGGCAAACGTACACTATGAATGTGAATACCGTCTACATTTGCACCACGTGCACCTGCTAGTTGCTCTACTTCATTTGGATGACCTTGCTGCTTTGATTCACGATTTTGACGAATTAATTCTACCGTTTTTACAGCTGTACCAGATGGTGCGTCTAATTTTTGATCATGATGTAATTCAATTACCTCAACATCTTGGAAATATTTCGCTGCCATTTGTGAGAATTTCATCATAAGAACTGCACCAATTGCAAAGTTTGGAGCAATAATTGTTCCTACTGCTTTTTCTTTTGCATTCTCTGTTAAACGTGCCAATTCTTCTTCTGTAAATCCAGTTGTACCAATAACAGAACGAAGTCCACGCTCAACTGCAAGTGTAACGTGTTGTTTCCCAACTTCTGGTGTTGTTAAATCTAACAACACATCTGCTTCTACTTCATCTAAACAAGTATGTAAATCAGCGTAAATCGGTGCATGTAATGCTGGCATGCCAGGTAAATCAGAAATCTTCTCACCACCATGCTTATAATCCACTGCTGCTACTAAATTAAAATGTTCCGTTCTTTCCATAAGAAGGACTGCTTCATGTCCCATACGTCCTCTTGGTCCGGCGATAATTACTTTAATTTCTTTCATTATTCTTTCTCTCCCTCATCAATACGTGTCCAGCGATCTTTATCACGTGTATTAAATTTATTCATTACAATGTTATGTGCTGTCTCTAAATCAATATTTAAACTATTTGCCATACAAATCATAACAAATAATACATCTCCAAGCTCTTCTTCAATACTTCTTTCTTTTTCAGTTGTTTTCTTCGGTTTCTCACCATAATAATGATTTACCTCTCTCGCAAGCTCTCCCATTTCTTCCGTTAAACGAGCCATCATTGCAAGCGGACTGAAATAACCTTCTTTAAACTGACCAATATATGCATCTACTTCTTTCTGCATATCTTTCATCGTTTTTGCTTCCATACTATTCACCTCTAATCCTTCCTCTTTCATGTTAGCCAATTCATCGCGATTTGACAAATATTATTCCCCGCCAAACACCTATTTGCGACCCTTTTTTGGATAGACTATAATAAAGTGAAACTTTCTTTTGCGCTTTTTGCAAAAGATTAGCCCATACTAATCGAGTTCTTACTATTTTCACTAGCAACTAGAAATTACTTATTATTATGTTTTACCGTTTCAGCGGAGCAATGTAATCATTACATAATTAGGGGGATTTCTATATGACATCAAAATTGAAGATGCGAAATATTATTTTTATTTTAATCGGTTCCGCTATATTTTCTTTCGGTATTGTCAATATCAATATTGAAAACCACCTTGCAGAGGGTGGGTTTACTGGTATTACACTATTATTGTATTTTTTATTTAAGTTTGATCCTTCCTACTCAAACTTAATTTTAAATATCCCTATATTTTTTATTGGTTGGAGGTTACTTGGCAGAACGACATTTTTATATACATTAATCGGCACCTTTAGCGTATCTTTATTTCTATGGATTTTCCAGCGTTACGAAGTGCTCAACTTACATTTAAACTTGCAAAATGATATGACACTCGCAGCTTTATTCGCCGGGGCATTTATCGGTATCGGCCTTGGAATAATATTTAAATATGGCGGGACTACTGGCGGTGTAGATATTATCGCACGACTAGCTCACAAATATGTTGGCTGGAGTATGGGAAAAACAATGTTTATGTTTGATGCTGTCGTTATCGTAGTCTCTATTCTTACCTATTTATCATACCGCGAGGGCATGTATACGCTAGTTGCTGTTTTTATCGGTGCTAAAGTCATTGATTTTATGCAAGAAGGGGCTTATGCTGCAAAAGGAGCGACTATTATCTCAGAGAAAAACGATGAAATTGCTGCCAAAATTTTATCTGAAATGGAGCGCGGAGCAACCTTTTTAAAGGCTGTTGGATCGTATACAAAAATGGAACGTAACGTACTGTATTGCGTTGTTGCTAAAAATGAAATCGTGAAATTAAAAAATATTATTACGTCTGTAGATCCTCATGCTTTTGTCGCTGTAAGTGATGTACATGATGTAGTTGGTGAAGGATTTACGTTAGATGAAAATAAAAACCCTTTACATAATTAAATGTAACTAGAAAAGCACCTTAGCTTTTCTAGTTTTTTATTACAAGTCTTTTAAGCTTCTCCAAATCCTCATAAATAAGCTCCAATAAACTCCGATTATAAAAAATAGAAGCTGGATGAAAAGTTGGAAAAACATGATATTCATTCTCTGACCATATAAACTCTGCACTTTGCATATCCTTTAATTTTTGAATGGGCTGTTTTAATAATTGCCCATGTACATCTGTGATTTTTTTATTTTTTCCTGTTAAACGTTGAAGACCGATATTTCCAAGCGTGACGATAAGCTTCGGATTTATTTTCTCTAATTCATAATCTAATAAAGGCGCATGGGCAACTATTTCTCCTTGATTTGGCGTTCTATTATACTTTTTTTGTATGATTTCACCATTTCGTTCTTTTTTCTCTCGCCATTTATAAGGTCTACTCCGAACAGCGCTCGTAATATATACTTCTTCCCTTGTAACGTGAATACGCTCTAAAAAACCCATTAATTGTTTTCCCGCCCTCCCGCTAAACGGAATCCCATTATGAATTTCTGTTTCACCAGGCGCTTCTCCTAACAACATAAATTTGGGATTTTCAGGGCCTTGTCCACTTAAAAAACCTTCTAGTTGATAAGGAGCACTACGCTCTTTCACTTGTTTTACTAAATGGTCTGGATATTTCATTTCCCCCCACCGCCTTTCCGCATTACTTCTATTATTTCTATTTGCAATACATTATATAATTCAAGCCACACAACAAAAAAAGACTATCAAAATTGATAGTCTTTAGTCGTCGCTACGCTGCATACCAGTATACATTAATACGAGACGTAATAATTCAAATACCGCTACAGCTGCAGCTGCTACATATGTTAATGCTGCCGCATTTAATACTTTACGAGCTTGGCCATATTCATCTGTTGATACAATACCTAACGCTTCAATTTGTTGCATCGCACGCTTTGACGCATCAAACTCAACTGGTAATGTAACGAGCTGGAACACAACACCTGCTGCCATTAGAATGATACCTAATAACAACAAACCAGACATTTGTGCAAATATACCGATTAGGACGAAAACCCAAGACATATTCGAACCAAAGTTTGCAACTGGCACTAACGAATGACGAACGCGCATAAATTTGTAATCTTTTGCATCTTGAATTGCGTGTCCTACTTCATGTGCTGCAACTGCCGTACCAGCAACTGAATGTCCATAATAGTTATCTGTTGATAATCGAACCGTCTTAGCGGTTGGATCATAATGGTCTGATAAATGACCTGGTGTTTCTTCTACAGCTACGTTGTATAATCCATTTTCATCTAAAATTTTTCGAGCCACTTCCGCTCCTGTCATACCTGATGTTGAATAAACTTGTGAATACTTGCTATAGGCACTACGTACTCTTGACTGTGCATACAACGGTATGATCATTATGATCGCGAAGTAAATTAAATAAAACATCATGAACCTCCATTGAAGTTTTAATTATAGTACTTCTCATTCTATTTTCTTCTGCCACTATTGTCAATAAATAAACCTTACAATCCATATCTTTACTTATTACATTATCTATTTTTAGAATGTACATTACTTTTTCTTTTCTCTCTCTCTCCTTTATACTTTCTCCATCCAACATAAGTTAATGTGAATAAAATAAGTCCCCCAGTAATTGTCATAAACCAAATGAGAGAGGGTGCAATTTCATCCTTTTTTACTGTGTGAAATATCTTTTGCAAATCCCCTTTAATAATCCCTAATTGCATTTGGCCGCCTTTCGTTTTTAACATAACGTTACGAAATTCATCCAAATAAGATAAATGAGCATTTACACGCTGTACCTCGTTTTCTGGCAAAGCAATCATTAAGCTTGGATAAATAATATTGAATTCATTTAAAAATGTATTTAACGTTTGTTGAAACTGCCCAACATCTTCTTTTTCCATCGCTTTTTCCATTTGAGAAAAGGCATCCATTACTTTTCTTTCTCTTTCCATCCAAAGCGGTTGATATTTCGATACTTGCGCATCAACAGCAAGTTGTAATGCCAGCACATTATCCATTTTAGCTTGCTTACCTAAACCTTCTTCAAAGAGCGATTGTTGCGCCTTGTCGTAAGCTAAAGAAATAACTCTAACTTGATCTGGTGTTACTTCCTGCTTCTTTTCATTCCCCTTGATTAAAAATTGCTCTGAGAAAAGTTGTAATACTTGTACTGCTTTTTCATCTTCATTACGCTTCACTAACTGTAACGAGTCATCTAACAACCCTGTTAGCTCATTCCACTCTTCAGCATATATACGTAATGGAAACATTATAATTAGAAATGCTATCAATCCAATTAATGTTCTCTTCATCCCGGTCCCCCCTATAACTACTAGTACAAAATATGTTAATTGGGACAAGAATAGAACAGAACTGAACCGAAAAATATATTATCGTTTTACAAAGAAAAAATTCTCTTTAAGCAGAGAATTTTTTCTTTGACATCCTTTTCTTTTTTACGAAATATCTATATAAACTATAACAAAGTATACTACCACCTAAAATGAATAATAAAATAGCACACGCAGCATGCATAAAGAACTCCTCTGGTAGCATTAATATAACTGGATCCGTTTCAATATCAAACATCCAATAATCATTACTGAATAAAAGCTTATGGAATAATACAAAGCTCTTTTCAAAATTAATAGCGATTGGTAACATAAGCGCTATCGGAAAAATGATTGTTAAAATCGATCCGTGCAGTAAAAACTTTTCATTTTTCTTTTTTAATAAATAAATTCCGCCTATCACTGCAATCATAATTGTCGCATACATCACATATTGAATCTTTACTAAAATATTTTTAACATCTACAAAATGAATACGGCCATTTGTAGACATATCTAATGTTGGCAAATGTAATGCTCCGTCATAAAACGGGGATAAATATGTAATAAGCACATCGTAATTTCTTTTAATTTCATCCTTCGTCATATCCGCTAAATCAGGAATATTTAAAAAATCAATTTCAAAATAATACAGCCATTTTCCATACACAACTGCCGTTGTTGCAAGTGCAAAAATAGAAAATGCTATGCTATATGAAACAATTAAAGTAATCAATCGATCCAATATTTTTGTACCACTCTTATTTTTCTCCATGTTCTCCCCCTAAATGTTCTAACCATCATAAAGAAAATTGTTTCCTGTGCTCACGTAAGCAACAATAATATGTAATACATAGTACAGCAACGCTTAACCAAAACGTAAAATAACCAATTTCCTCTACAAACAAATGCATAATTCCATATCGCGGCATTTGCCAAAATAAATAATCAATTGCATCGTTATGCAACGTCCACACACCCGCTACTATAAAATGCCATTTTTTTATACGGTAAAATGGAGCATATAAAACACCTTGCACCGCCATCGCAAAGTGCGAAAGCATTAACATGTAGCCCATAAGGCCAATAGGACCTTTTACGTAAATCATAATCGCATTTACAACAACAGCCCAAATACCATATTTTATTAAAGTAACAATCGCTAGCGCTTCTATTAATCCCCAGTTTCTCTTTGTCAAAAAAGCAATTAAAACAAAGACAAAAAAGAGACTCGCCATAGGACTATCTGGTACAAACGGCCAAAATATAGGTGACGTTTCTTTCAATTGATTTCCGTACCATATAAACCCGTAAATTGTACCTAATATGTTAACAACCAATAAAAATAATAATACCGAGCGTTGTCTTAACATTGCATACAAGTACACCAATCTGTATGTCCAACACCTTTCAAGCAAAGTAATTCATTCACTAAATCCTACTCTATTATAACAAACTTCATCCAACTAAATAGAAAAGCTGACTACAAATTTTGTAGTCAGCTTTTTATTATTTTTTATTATACTTTGCAACGAATTCCGAAAGCTTCTTCAGTTCCTCATCTGTACCTTTAAATACACCTTTAGGCATGGAACCTTTTCCATCTTTCGCAATTTTAGCAATTTCTTCTGGCTTTAAAGTTAAGTTTTGCAGTGCTGGTGCTGCCGCCCCGCCCTGTAAGTTGTCACCATGACATGTTAAACAAGTATTTTTTTGCATTAATTTATAGCCATCATCATTTTTATCAACTGGCGCTGTTTTTACAATTGCTCCTTGTTTCTTTGCAGCTTCCCAGTCGTGGTGTGCTACAGATTCCCAAGTTAAAAAGATAATCGATGCAATTGCTAAAAGCATAAATCCAGTTGCTACAGGACGCTTCAATGGACGTCTTTCTGGACCTCGATCAAGAAATGGAGCTAACAGTAATGCACCAAACGCAATCCCTGGCATAATAAACGCTCCAATTACAGTAAATGAACCGGAAGCATAAGAATACTTTAATAACTGATACAAGAATAAGAAATACCAATCTGGAAGTGGTATATATCCAGCATCTGTTGGATCCGCCATTCTCTCAAGTGGCGACGGATGCGCCACTGTTAAACATAAATAACCGATTAAAAAAACTGCACCAACCATCCATTCTTTTAACAAGAAGTTCGGCCAAAATGCTTCTGTTTTCCCTGGGTATTCAGAATAGTCTTTTGGAATATTTGGTTTCCGAGCTACTGGTACCCGAGAATCTCCTACAAACTTCATCCCTTTGCCGCGATGCATAATCTCCCTCCTTTAGTTCTTTCCCCTTTAATTTAGCAATCTCTTATAGTGGACCGGAAATACCTTGTTTGCGAATCATGATGAAGTGGAAGGCCATTAAACCTAGAAGTGCTGCTGGTAAGAAGAAGACGTGAATAGCAAAGAAGCGAGTTAATGTTTGAGCGCCAACAATTTCGGAATGACCAGCGAGTAATGTTTTAATATAAGGACCAATGAGCGGTGTTTGCTCTGCAATTTGAATCCCTACTTTTGTAGCAAATAAAGCTTTCATATCCCACGGTAATAAATATCCAGTAAAACCAAGACCTAACATAACAAAGAAAATAAGAACACCAACAATCCAATTTAACTCACGGGGCTTTTTATACGCACCTTGGAAGAAAACTCTGAGTGTATGTAAAAACATCATTACAATTACGAGACTAGCACCCCAGTGGTGCATACCACGAACAATTTGCCCATAAGCAACTTCATTTTGTAAATAGTAAACGGATTCCCAAGCATTTTTAATATCAGGCACATAATACATCGTCAAAAACATTCCAGATAAAATTTGAATTACAGTAACGAAAAAGGTAAGTCCTCCAAAGCAATAGACGAATGCAGAAAAGTGATGTGCCGGGTTTACATGTTCAGGTACTTCATGATCAGCGATATCACGCCATATTGGTGTAATATCTAATCTTTCATCTACCCAATCATAAATTTTATTTAACATCTACTTTGCACCCCCTCTTGGCTTTGCTTTTCCTAGATACAGCGTTCCATCTTTCACTTTAGACTCGTACACATCAAGCGGAGCAAGGGGTGGCGTACCCTTAATGTTCATCCCATCTTTTGTATAACGCCCCCCGTGACATGGGCAAAAGAATTGATTCGGATGTGCTTTGTCCGAATTCCAGTTAACTGTACATCCTAAATGTTTACATACTGGAGAGAACGCAACAATGTCTCCGCTTTCATCTTTATGAACCCAAGCCGATTTTGGTTCTTCAGACTTGTACCAACCATCAACCTGCTTCACTTTAAAATCGAAACGCTTCGGCTCTGTTGTAATATCCTTTACTTGCGCAACAGCAACCATATCTGTTCCGGCTTCTTTTCTTAACACCGGATCAAGCGCAAATCGCGTCATCGGCATTAAAATACCGGCAGCCATAAAGCCTCCTACCCCTGTGAGTGTGTAATTTAAAAATTGTCTTCTTGACACGCGATGTTCTTTCTCGCTCACGAAAATTTCCCCCCTCTATCAGAAATTGTCCCCTCGTGATAAATTATATAAAAAATAAAAACTAGGACACTATCATGATATAATACGCTCATGCACAGGTCAATATCATACTACTCATAATAATAAGAACTTTCTGTTTATTGCGAGTTTCCCCACTTCTCTTCCAACATCACCATTATATTTTTTATATGTGCATGAATAACTTCTCTCTTTGCTTGATCACTAAATTGTTCTAATGCTAATGAAGGAAACCAAAATAAATCTCCCTGTAACTCTTGTATATCCTCTTTCCATGAAAAATCACTTGTAACATAAGCAATATGCTTAAAACCTTCTCTTCGTAAATGATTTGTCCATTCTTGCAAACGACCTTTTTCATTCTTTTGACTTTCTACTAAATACGTAAAAGCAGGCAGTAAAAGCACTCTTCCTTTATACTCTCTTTCCAATTCCATACTCAACAATTCGATAAATTCACCTTGTTCTACAACCATTTTTATTTCTTTCGCTGCCGAAATTGATAAAAGCGGTATTACTCCTGTATCAACATACTCTCTTGCTTGCTCAAACTGTTCCACATCTTTTACAATCCATTTCAAATTTCTTCCCCCCTTCATTTACAAATGACAGAACTTTCACTTTATATATATTAAACCATACTAAAAGAGGTAAAAAAAGAAAAACTACCCAATATAGGTAGTTTTTCTTGATAAAAGTCTGAAATTTGTAAAAATATTAATCCAAATACATTCTATAAAGTTTTTAACTCTGCCGTTAATCTATGAAACGCTTCCTTATCTTGCTTATCTAACGCTTCATCAATTTGTTTCAAAAGGCGTTCTCTTCTAAACGAAAATACACTTTCTTCCAAAAACCTTTCTGCAAGTAAACGATCTTTTTCATTTACTTCAATATGCTTTGGTAGATATGGGTTTTCTTCTAATACAGCTACATAATTCGCATTTTGAAACGATGATTTAAAGTTGAGTTGAATATAAATATCCTCATCTCGATTTAAACGAATATCATGAAACGATTTTTCAGCATCTGTTGTCATAACATTTTGTTTAAAAAAGTGAAACGGTGTGTCTTTCACACAATTCGCTGACATCACTAAGCCACGCGGACAATATTTTGCATGCTCTACGAAGTGGACTTTATGCATCAATTGGTCGTGACTCATTAAATAATTCAGAATCCATACACATTCACGCTGTTTCAGTTGGTAATTATTCAAAAACCATTTTACAAAATCCTTCTTCTCGTTTACAGAAACAGGGGTATTCATAGCAATTAAGTCCCTCCTCTGTCTTTCTCTTTTCTTTTTAGATTCAAGAAGCGGCATTCAGTTTCCTTCCAACTTATGAAAAATCCTCTAAATTATATAACAACTCTTCAATATGAATTTGTGTCGGGTCTAGTTGTAATAACTGGGTAAATACTTCTTTCGCCTCTTTTCGCTTTCCTTCTTCCAATAAGAAATAACCGTATTCTTCTAAGAAGTCTGGATGATTCTTAAAAGAAGTATATGCACTTTCATAGTGTTTTAATGCATCCGAATACATTTCTAATTGTTTTTTTGCATACGCAAGGTCCCAAAGTAGTTGTGTATCTGGTTCTCCACTATCAATAGCACGCTCTACAATTGCAATTAAATCTTCGTACTTTTCTTGTTCTTTTAAGATATACGCATATTTTAATGTTGCGCCTAAATGCCCTGGATCTAACTCAAGTGCTTTTTGAAGAACTTCCTCTGCTTCTACTATTTTTCCTAATTTCGCCGCAATGTTCGCTAACTCTACATAAAACGGAACTGAAAGCTCATCTACTTTAATTCCTTCATGAAGCGTTTCATAGCTTTCTTGAAGCATTCCTTCTTTTTCATAGCTTTTCGCTAAATACATGTACAGTGATGCGTACTCAGGGTCTAATTCTTTTAGTTCTTGCCAAGCACCGATTGCTCTCTGATATTCTTCACCTTGGTATAATGTGAAGGCATATCCAAATAATGAGTGAATATCTTTTTGTTCCTCTAGGCCTGCTTCATAATAAGAAATCGCCTCTTCCCAGTTTCCAATCGCACTTAACGTTTCTGCAAGACGAAGTGCGATTACAACACCACCCATTACTTTATGTTCCGCTAATAGCGATTCATAATAAGTAATTGCCTTTTGTTCTTCACCTTTACTACTATATAATTCTGCTAACCCAAACGTAATAACAGGTTCATCAGGCATCATTTCTTTCGCCTTTAATAGTTTTTGCTCTGCTACATCATCAAAACCTTGCATTTGGAATAAATCTGCAACAAGTAATAAAGATTGAACATATAAATCGTCATTTTCTGGAATATCATGAAGTACTTCAATCGCTTCATCTTCTTTATCTAGATCAATATATAATTCTGCTAAAAATACAGTGAATTCACTTTCTTCCGGATACAGTAAACGTAAGTCTTCAGTAATCGCTAATGCCTCATCTGTAAATCCAAGTGTATGATAGTAACGAGCGATATCATACTTCTCTTCATCATTTGCAATTTTTAATTGTTCTTTTAATAATTGTAATCCTTTTTCCGCTTCACCATTTTCAATATATGAAACAACTTGTTCAAACTTTTGCATAAACGTCTCCTTTAATTCTAAAAAATATTCTCTTCTGTTCATTTACCCCGCTATTAACGGGCAGTAAGACCCCCACCTCAAAATTCAGCTAAGGCAAAGAAATTAGTTTGGGGATCAACTGCCCGTAAAAGCCCGATTGGTTCAACTAATAATCAGCGGGGGATAAACATCCCCCCACTGATTAAAGTTTCACTTTATCATAAGCAACTCACTGTTAGAACGCAACCTTTAGAATGAGCATGCTTCTTCTTATACTTCTTCTTACAGAGTAGGTAATTGTTCAAAAGGTTCGGATATGACACCGATACCTTATCATCATCTTCTATTGTACCGCTTTCTTTTATGACCGTGCAAATAACTTCTCTCACTAATTATCAAGCCATACAAACCGTGATTTACAGAACAACTTAATTACCAGTCTTCAACCTTTATTTTTAATACGATAAAAAAGGCTCCTATAATAGGAGCCTTCACAATCTCTTAAGAATATGTTTCTTCTTTCTGTACTTGCTCATTTACAAGCTCTTTCAGCAACTCTATAATTTCATCATTTTCTTCTTTCAAACCGACAGTAATACGAATACCATCATCGATACCAAATGCAGCACCAGAACGAACGATATATCCTTTTTTCATTAATCGTTCGAAAGCTTCATTACCCGGTATACCAAGTTTTAAGAAAATGAAATTTGTTTGAGATGGATAATAGAATACGTTATATTCTTTACAAAATGCATAATACTGATTTAGACCTTCAGCATTCTTTTTCACACAATCTTGTAAAAAGGCTTGATCTTCTAATGCAGCGAGTGCTACAGATTGCGCTACAGTTGATGTATTGAATGGTAACCTTGCTACTTCTAGCTGTCCGATTAACTTCGCATCCCCAATCGCATATCCAATACGAAAAGCAGCTAAACCATATGCTTTTGAAAACGTGCGTAAAACCATAAGATTTTCATACTTTTCAAGAAGTGGTAATGTTTGCGGATAGTCTTCTGCTTCCGCGTATTCATAATATGCTTCGTCCATAATAACGAGAGCCGACTTAGGAACCGATTCTAAAAATGAAAGTAATTTTTGTTTCTCAACATATGTACCTGTCGGATTATTCGGATTACAAATCCATACAATTTTCGTTTTATCATCTACTTGCTCTAGCATTGCATCTAAATCGTGAATACCATCTTTAAGTGATACTTCACGAACTTCTGCTCCTTCAATAACAGCATGGTGATGATATTGTGAAAACGTAGGATTCGCCATTACAACGTTTGTTCTTTCATGTAGTAACGCTCGGCTAATCATTTGAATGACTTCATCTAATCCACTACCAAATAGTAGTTGTTCTGCTTTTACACCTAAATGTTCCGCTACTTTTGTCCGAAGTTCAAAGGCATATCCATCTGGATAAAGGGCATATTGGCTCGCTAAAGAAGTTAATGCTTCTGTCACACGCGCTGAGCAACCGAATGGATTTTCGTTCGATGCTAATTTCACAATTTTCGATAATCCATATTCCCTTTTTACTTCTTCAATGTTTTTCCCAGGTACATACGCTCTCAAAGTTAACAATTGCTCTTTCACTCTCATTTTTCTTCCCCCAGTCATTTCATTCAATTTGATTACAATACAGTTATAGCCCCTTACTGTAATCTTTTATCATAACCGTCACTATTACGAGAATACCTCTAAATGAGCACTTCACAACACTTCGCTATCATTTTAAACCATATCTTTTTGAAATGCCTCTAACGCAATATGAACAGTCTCATCTGAAATAGATACGACATTCACTACCCCATATTCCTGCATAAGCACCATATGAATTGCTCCTGCATTTGCTTTCTTATCTTGTTTCATCAATTGAACGAGGCGCTCTACATTCAAATCTCTTGGCATTTTTGGATAGCCGTATTTCAAGAACCACTGCTTCATATCTTCATAAGCAAGATTAACCTTGTACACTTGCTCACTTAAAAATATGGCGAATAACATTCCAACCGCTACGCCGTCACCGTGAGTAATATTTCCATACCCTAGCTCTTTTTCAAGAGCATGTCCTAACGTATGTCCAAAGTTCAAATGGGCACGTACACCCTTCTCTGTTTCATCTTGTGATACAACATTTGCCTTTACAGGAATCGCCTTCGTTAATATATGGATTAACTTCTCATCACGAAGATCCGCTAATGTTTGCACTTCTTCTTTTAACCAATGATATAGCTCCACATCACCAATAAGAGCATGCTTTATCACCTCTGCATAACCTGAACGCCACTCTTTTTTAGGAAGAGACTGTAAAAACGGTGTATGATATACAACTGCTTCTGGCTGATGGAATGCACCAATCATATTTTTACCTAACGGATGATTAATCGCTACTTTCCCACCTACTGCGCTATCGTGCGCTAATAAAGTCGTCGGAACCTGCACAAAGCGAATACCACGCATAAACGATGCAGCAACAAAACCAGCTAAATCTCCAATCATTCCGCCTCCCAGTGCAAGAATTAAAGAATTTCTATCTAATTTATTTTCAAGAGCTGACGTATGAGCCGCATAGAAATTTTCGAAAGACTTCTCTTTTTCGCCACTTGGTACAACAAACGAAAACACGTCCTGCTCCACTTGTAATGCATCGATAACTGTCTGTAAATGTAGTGATGCAACAGCTTCATCTGAAATGATCATTACGTTAGATACAGCTGGCTGCATATTTTGAACGATCATTGTTAAGTGTGACAACGCTTCTTTACCAACATGTACATCATATTCTTTTGATTTCGTTTGAATATGTATGTTTCCCATTAAAATCCCCTCGCATATTCATTATGTTTCTCAATATTTTCACGAATCAGTTCCATACGATCTAATCCGAATTGTTCTATTAAAGCTGTTGCTAATTCCCAAGCCACAACCGCTTCTGCAACGACACTAGCTGCTGGTACTGCACAACTATCTGAACGTTCAATGCTCGCTGTAAAAGGCTCTTTCGTATCAATATCTACACTTTGAAGAGGTTTATAAAGTGTAGGTATCGGTTTCATCACACCGCGCACAACAATTGGCATTCCAGTCGTCATACCACCTTCCAATCCACCTGCATTATTTGTTCTTTTTGTATATCCATGCTCCTCATTCCATAGAATTTCATCATGAACTTCACTTCCCGGTCTATGCGCTGCTTCAAAACCAATTCCAATCTCGACACCTTTAAAAGCATTAATACTCATAATTGCAGCTGCTAATTTCGCATCCAGTTTTCGATCATAATGCACGTAGCTACCTACTCCAATTGGCATTCCTTCCACAATTACTTCAACGATTCCACCAATTGAATCACCATTTGCTTTCGCATCATCAATCGCTTTCATCATTTGGTTACCAGCTTCGTCATCTAAGCAACGTACAGGAGATGCTTCTGTAATACTCTTTAATTCTTCAATTGAACTATACGTAACCTCCTTAGCTTGTACACCGCCAATTTCAATTACATGGCCCGCCACTTCAATACCAAGTTCTGCTAACACCTTTTTAGCAACCGCACCAGCAGCAACACGCACCGTCGTTTCGCGCGCTGACGAACGTTCCAGTACATTCCTCATATCTCTATGACCATATTTAATTGCACCATTTAAATCAGCATGCCCAGGCCTTGGTTTTGTCACTTTCCTTTTCATCTCTTTTTCTTCTTGTTTCGTTAAAGGTTCTGCACCCATAACTTTTATCCAATGGGCAAAATCACGATTTTCAACAACGAGTGCAATAGGGGAACCTAATGTTTCTCCATGTCTAACACCACTTAAAATTTGCACTTGATCCGTTTCAATTTGCATGCGTCTACCACGCCCATACCCCTTTTGCCTTCTAGCTAACTCTTCGTTTATATCATCCGCTACTAAAGACAATCCTGCTGGAACACCCTCTATAATTGTTGTAAGTTGCGGACCATGAGATTCACCAGCTGTAATATATCGCATACGTTATTCCTCTTTTCGTATATGTATTTATCTCACTATATTAACTTTTATCATTCTAAAAATATTAAAGAAATTATATCATATATCGACCATTTTCTTATTCTATATTTCCGATAGGCCTAATTTAAATATCAATATATCATAACAGCTCAAACTTCGTAACTAATTGAAAATAAAAAAAGTGCAAGAAGAATACCCCTATTCTTCTTGCACTTTTTACTATTATCACAGTGATTAAAGCGTTTACAAATTATTTCAAAATAATTAGTAAATCCATTCATTCATTAATTTTGAGTAGTCAACTAATTCTTCTTCTTTAAAGAAAATAGCAATCTCGCGCTCTGCGCTTTCTAAAGAATCAGAACCATGGATAATGTTTTTCGCAACAGTTACACCGAAATCTCCACGAATTGTTCCAGGAGCTGCTTCATGTGGTCTTGTTTTCCCCATCATGTTACGCGCTGTATCTACTACACCTTCACCTTGCCATACCATTGCGAACACAGGTCCAGATGTAATAAAGTCTACTAACTCACCAAAGAAAGGTTTTTCCTTATGCTCAGCGTAGTGTTGTCCAGCAATTTCCGGAGTGACTTGCATTAATTTTGCACCAACTAATTGAAAGCCTTTTTTCTCAAAACGAGCTACAATTTCCCCAATGAAGGCACGTTGTACACCGTCTGGTTTTACCATTAGAAATGTTTTTTCCATAAAAAATCTCTCCACTTCTGAATTATGTATGTAATTGTATATCCCCACACACATATTATCACCCTTATCACAATTGTGCAATAGTTTTGAAATAGAGAGATTATTTTATTTTTTAGAATAAACATTAAAATTTTCGTTTTCCAATATACTTTGCAACATTTTGTAATGCGTACTTTGCTTGTCCACGTGGGAGTGGTTTTATTATTTCTAAAGCTTTATGTAAATAACGTTCACTAAACGCAAATGCTTGATCAATTGCTGTACTATTTTTTACAGCATCAATAATTTCTTGCATTTCACTTGCTGTTGAATTTTCATGTACAGATGTGATTTTCTGACGAAGTACGGGATCTTCCATCGCATATAAAGCAGGAAGTGTAATATTCCCTTGTAGTAAATCTCCACCAGCAGGTTTTCCAAGTTTCTCTTCTGTAGAAACGAAGTCTAAAATGTCATCAATAATTTGATAAGACATTCCTACAAAATACCCATACCAAAATAGACGATTTACCGTATCACGATTAGCACCAGCAGCAATCGCTCCCAATTGACAACTCGCGGCAATTAATAATGCTGTTTTTCGCTTTATTCTTCTTAAATACGTTCTTAAATTTTGGTCATAATTGTATTTATCTTTAATTTGTTCAATTTCACCTTTACAGACTTCTAAAATAGTATGCGATAACGCTTGATGTGCCTCTGGAATTTCGATATTTGTTATACATTCAAGAGACTTAGCGAACAGATAGTCCCCTGTATACATCGCAATACGATCTCCCCATTTTGCATTCACAGTCGCACTGCCGCGTCGTAAAAATGCAGCATCAATAACATCATCGTGAACAAGAGAAGCCATATGAATAAGTTCTAACGCAACAGCAACATGCTTAATTGCATCTAACTTATAATCTCCAAATTTCCCTGCAAGCAACACAAATACAGGACGAATTCGCTTCCCACCAGCTTCAATAAGCTGTAATGCTGCCTCTTCTACTAATGGCTGTTCAGAAGCGACTGTCTTTTTTAATTCTTTTTCTATCACATTAATATCCGATCGTAAAAAAGAGTACATAAGTTGTAACTTCATATTGTTCACCTTAACCTAAAACTTCTTTTTTCTATTTTGATTCTGGTTTAATACCTAAATGCATCGCTGCTACCCCAAAAGTAAATGGTTTTACTTGCACACGTTCAAGTCCAGCTTGCTCAAACATTTGAGCCAGTTCTTTCATCCCTGGGAACGTACTAGCAGATTCTTGAAGCCATGAATATTCTTTATAACTTTTCGCAAACATCTTTCCAAATAACGGCATGATATATTTAAAGTATAAAATATACCCTTGTCGAAAACCAATCATTGTTGGTTGAGATGTTTCTAAACAGATTACTTTTCCACCTGGTTTTACTACACGTGTCATTTCTTTTAATACGTGCATATAATCCGGTACGTTACGTAAACCAAACCCAATCGTCACATAATCAAACGTATTATCTTCAAATGGAAGTTCCATTGCATTCCCATGTAGAAGTTCTACTTGTTTTAATTGTAACGCCTCTACCTTTTGCTTACCGACAGATAACATATTTTCACTGAAGTCTAAGCCAACAACCTTTCCTTGTTCACCTACCGCTCCAGCTAGCGCAATTGTCCAATCTGCGGTTCCACAGCATACATCAAGCGCTTGACTACCTGGTTGTACATCCATAATTCGCATCGTTTCTTTACGCCACGCTTTATGTCTTTGAAAACTAATTACAGAATTCATCACATCGTATTTATCAGAAATCTTTTCAAATACGTCATGTACTCTTTCTTCTTTTGATTGTTGCATGCTCGTACCTTCTTCCAATGTAAAATTGCTTATGTCTTCTATTTATCCCTTAACACAGAATTTATTTCATTAATGTCTATGTGATTTTCTAAAAATTGTTTTTCTTTCTTTCTCAATTCCATCATCCAACTATTAATCACTACTTCTGCTTTATCCCCTAAAGCATCTTGCATCGCTTGAAAAACAGGTGAATGTTGTTTATCAGCATACAATTGAATTTCTTTTTGAAGACGATTTCCACCTAATACGTATGTGATAAATGGCTTCCAATGTGATAATTGAAAATGATCACATGTTTTTTGAAGGAGCGCAGACTCAATCGTTACTACGCTTTTCATTATGTCATCCGTCGTTTCATGCGCTTTTTGGTATAACATAATTTTGTGTTCATTTATCTCTTTAATTCCTTCAGCAAGTGCACGAATTAAAACAATATCACGATTCATAGACAATAAATAATAATATAGTCCACTATAGTAATCGCCTGCAAGTACTGTTAATTGACGACATTTATGCGATTCAATCGCTTCCTCGCCTGCTTTATTTGATACCTTTTCATGCGTATCAAGCGCAATTTGCACAAGCATAATCGTTACTACGTAATGCTCAATTTGTTCTATATGTAAGTTTGCACTCTTTAAAGCACCATATAACAATGCTATCTTTTCTTCATCAATAAATGGTTCTTCAATATAGTTTATAAAATAAGGATGGCGTAATTTCTCCATCAATTTCTCTTTTATACCCGCATACCCTCCGTAGATGTCACACACAAAAAATCACCCTTGTTTTCTAATTCATAAAACTTATTATAACACATACACTCTATTTTCTATAACCAAAACTTGGCTACACCTACCATTCATGTAAGCAATTTTTCTAATCTCACTCTGTCTAGCTAAAACTATATCATTTATTTACTAAAAAAAAAAAGAAAAGCAGTTTCCCGCTTTTCTTTACTTCGTTTTAATAAACGATAAAATTTCACTGCGCGCTGCAGCATCATTTTCAAGCACACCACGCACTGCTGTCGTTACTGTTTTCGCACCTGGTTTTTTCACACCACGCATCGTCATACACATATGTTCTGCTTCTACTACTACCATTACACCATGAGGCTCTAATACTTCCATAATAGAGTTCGCTACTGTTGATGTAATACGTTCTTGCAGTTGTGGACGACGTGCAATTGTATCTACAGTACGAGCTAATTTACTTAACCCTGTCACCTTTCCACCTTGCGGAATATATGCAACGTGAGCAACTCCATAGAATGGAACTAAATGATGCTCACACATCGAATAAAATGGTATATCTTTTACTAGTACAAGCTCTTCGTGATCTTCTCCGAATACTTTATGCAAATGCTCTTTCGGATCTTCATGCATACCTGAGAACACTTCTGCGTACATTTTTGCAACACGTTTTGGTGTATCAAGTACTCCCTCACGATTTGGATCATCCCCAATCGCCTCTAAAATAAGGCGTACTGCATGTTCAATTTGTTCTAAATTAACTTTTGCCATCCGCTAGCCCTCCCGAAAACCTAAAAGTGATACGAACACATTCTAGCATATTTATGTTTTTAAAAGCAAAAAGAAGAGTTCCCAAAAAGGAAACTCTTCTTCCCTGTTAATATGTAAGGATTATTTAACCGCATCTTTTAACGCTTTACCAGGTTTGAATGCAGGTACTTTACTTGCAGCGATTTCAATCTCCTCACCTGTTTGTGGGTTACGACCTTTACGAGCCGCACGCTCACGAACTTCGAAGTTACCGAATCCGATCAGTTGTACTTTATCACCTTGTTTTAAAGCTTCTAAGATAGAATCAAAAACAGCGTCTACTGCTTTTGTTGCGTCCTTTTTAGAAAGGGAACTTGCTTCTGCAACAGCATTGATTAAATCTGTCTTGTTCATGCCATTCACCTCCTCCCAAAGATAAGACTGTATAATGATCATAAAATGAGTCTTACTTTCATTTGTAGGCAATTTTTACAAATTCTATACTACAAAGATGTAGATAAATCATTATCAACGCCTATATTATACGATTCTCCTTTATAATTCAATATTTTTAAGGAAATTGTTACTGTGAAAATGTGAAAATCTGATGAAACTTGACAGTTTACAACAATGTATTAGATAATGACTGTTTATTTTTCTATTTTATAATCAAAAAAAAACAAAAAATCCCTCTACAATGAGAGGGATTTTTCTTATAGTATAATCGCAATTAATCCGCCAGATCCTTCATTAATAATTCTTTCTAGCGTTTCTTTTAATTTATATCTAGCGTTTTCTGGCATTAAGGATAATTTCGCTTGAATTCCTTCTCGAACAATTGAGCTAAGCGAACGTCCAAATATATCAGAATTCCAAATTGATAACGGGTCATCTTCAAAATCTTGCATTAAATAACGAACTAATTCTTCACTTTGCTTTTCAGTACCAATGATCGGTTCAAACGTTGACTCTACATCTACTTTAATCATATGAATGGATGGCGCTACCGCTTTTAACTTCACACCAAACCTTGAACCGTGACGAATAATTTCTGGCTCATCTAAGCTCATATCTGCTAGCGCAGGCGCTGCTACACCATATCCTGTTTGCTTAACCATACGCAGTGCGTCTGCGACTTGGTCGTATTCTGTTTTCGCATGAGATAAATCGAGCATAAGCTTCAATAAATGATCTTTCCCCCGAATTTCTACCCCTACTACTTCTTTTAAAATCTGATCATATAATTCATCTGGCGCATATAAATCAATCTCCGCCACACCTTGCCCCATATCAATGCCAGCTAAGCTCGCTCGATCAATAAATTCATATTGACTAAACTGCCAAACAACCCGATCCACATCACGAAGACGTTTTATATCCTTCACAGTTTCTTGAACTGCTTCTTGATAACTTTGACGCAACCAATGCCCTTCATTTAGCACCATTACCCAGCTCGGAAGGTTCACATTCACTTCTAATACAGGGAATTCAAATAGCGCTTCACGAAGTACATTATATACATCTGTTTCTCTTAAACTCTCCACACTCATTGCAATAACCGGGATATCATATTCTTCTGATAAACTTTGGCGTAATTGCTCTGTATCTGGATGATACGGCTGTACCGTATTAATTATCATAATGAAAGGTTTTCCTACTTCTTTCAATTCATTTACAACGCGTTCTTCTGCCTCTATATAATCTCTTCTTGGAATTTCACCAATTGTTCCATCTGTTGTAATTACAACACCAATTGTTGAATGTTCTTGAATTACTTTACGCGTGCCGATTTCTGCAGCTTCATGGAATGGAATAGGTTCTTCATACCAAGGGGTATTAATCATGCGCGGGCCATTCTCATCCTCATAGCCCTTCGCTCCTGGAACCGTATATCCAACACAATCTACTAATCGAATATTCACTTCAAGTCCTTCATCTACTTCGATAGAAACCGCTTGGTTTGGAACAAACTTCGGTTCCGTCGTCATAATTGTACGACCAGCAGCACTTTGAGGCAATTCATCCTGCGCTCTTTGACGGTCAGACTCATTCTCAATATTTGGAATAACTACAAGTTCCATAAATTTTTTAATGAATGTTGATTTCCCTGTTCGAACAGCTCCTACAACTCCAAAATAAATATCACCGCCTGTTCGTTCTGCAATATCTTTAAAAATATCTACCTTTTCCAAGTGATTCCCTCCCTCAAAATTTTTGGGAATAATTCCGCTTTTATAGTCAACTAATACCTTCTCTAACGTTGCCTATAATATCTGATATAATATAATGGTATTCTAGAAGTTCGGACAATATATCATATAATTTTGTCCAATTTCATATGACTATTAAAAAATATCTTTTGTTTGCATCGTAAGTTGTATAACATAAAAAACCTTTCTTCTAGAACTTATTCACTAAAAGAAAGGTTCATGACTTATGATTTTAAAAAAATTGGTTCTCCGTCCTTTACTGTGTACGGTAAAGAATAAGCTGGTACAAACGGGGAACCTTTCGAAAGTATATTTCGAATATCTTCTCCCTCCGTAAACTGCCCTTCATTTTTTTTCAAAGCGTCATATAAGTCGATTCTATAATCAACAAAAACTTCTCCTTTTTCATTAATTACAAAAGGAAGTCCTTTACCAGAATATGGACTTGTCACTTGTGGCACATCTTTATATCCTAGTTTTTTAAAATCCAATTCATATACACCATCTGAAATTACTTTTTTAAAAGGTGGATATTGATGTTCATCACGATACATCCTAAGCTTTAAAGATAGTTCCTGAATTTGTTCAGCCATCCTAACATCAATTAACTTTACTGTTGGATTTGTTTCAACGTCTATTAATACGTATTGATATACTCCTCCACTTTCATATGCATTCCCTGGTGCTTCTTGTATGTAACGCGGGGCAATCTGTTGAAAGTCGATTGGATACTTTTGATAAATAGGTGTACTCATATCCCTCGTCTTAATTGGCAATATCCCATCATTTTGCTCCTTAAATGTCACAACAGCTTTTTGAACAACCTGTAGCTGATCTTCATAAGGAACCGCATTTTGCTTCATATTTTCTTTCGGATACAGACACCCCGTTAAAAGGCTCATACAACAAAATATTAAAATAATATGGACTTTTTTCACTAGCATCACCTTTTCATACTAATATAACTTGCTCCGTATGTAGTATTTTCGAGACCATTCCATTTACTGCTGTACAGGTCCACTAAATACAACAAGAAAAATAACAATTCCTGACACAACCATAAGGGTGTACGCTACTAACGCTGTAATCCCTTTCAATAATTTATTCTGTATTTTATGTCTACTTAATAAAATAAAACTTACTGCAAAAAACATAAATCCAATTGCCCCTAAAGCCAACCACATTTTCATAAGCCCTTCTGACATATACACACCCCTTTTTATTAATCTATTTTTATACTATTTTAACAAATTAAAATCTTTAAACAAATACAAAAAGAACATTTTACTACAAATTACGAATATGTAACTTTAATCAATAGGTTTTTCAGCATTTTCCACTAATCTAGATAAAAATAAAACCGAAGCGATTGTATCTCTCGCTTCGGTTGACCAAATATGCCCAAAAACAGCTCTATTCCTATTCTTTCATGGCTATCATATGCAATCTACAAACTCTTTGTTTCTCATAATTTATTTTTTAAACATTTTGCTTAACGAGCCAAAATCTGCTGGCATATTATTATTAATAATCGCTTTTACAATTTGATCCTCTTGCTCTTTCGGCACTTCACGTCCCGCCATAAGAGCCACTTGATGAATTAATTGACGAAGTACAGTTTCATCACGTAAATTCGCATTTTGCACGGATGACGCTAATTTAAAAATATCCTCTTTATTTACTTTCGCTTCCTTCTCAATATTATTAAAAATGTTATTATCCATTCTTTTCACCCTCTCCTCAAGTTACTCTTCATCCTATGCAAAAATAAAAAAATGGTGAAAAGACCCATAAAATAAAAAAGCGACAGAAGTACAAATGTACTTCTGTCGCTTTTCTTTACAGTAAGTCAGGTATAGCTTCCACTTCATGTTTTCGAACACGTCCCATCAATGAGCCTACCGCATCTTTTACGTTATTCCCATTGAACAGCACGTCATATAAAGCAGCTGTAATCGGCATTTCAACTTCCATTTTCTCTGCCAATTCATGAGCAGCTTTCGTTGTTCTTACACCTTCCACAACCATACCCATGCTTTCTAACACTTCTTCTAAAGAATGTCCTTTTCCAAGCATATTTCCAGCGCGCCAATTTCGGCTATGAACACTTGTACAAGTTACAATTAAGTCTCCCATACCGGTTAGACCAGCAAACGTTAACGGATTCCCGCCCATTTTTCTTCCTAAACGAGCAATCTCTGTTAAACCACGTGTCATCAATGCCGCTTTTGCATTATCACCTAATCCAAGACCATCAGTTATACCAGCAGCTAATGCGATAATATTTTTTAACGCACCACCAAGTTCAACTCCAACGATATCTGGATTTGTGTATACACGGAAATAACTATTCATAAATAAATCTTGTACTTCCTCAGCCGCTTCCATACGCTTTGCTGCAGACGTAACTGTTGTCGCTTGTCGTAAACCAACTTCTTCAGCATGACTCGGTCCAGACAATACAACAACATCTTTAATTAAGTTCTCTGGAATTTCTTCCTCGATCACTTCCGAAATACGTTTTGACGTACCAGGTTCAATCCCTTTACTCGCATGAATCCAAGTAATCGGTTCTGTAACAATTTCTTTCATCTCTTGTAATACATCTCTGTACGCTTTCGTCGGTACTACTAGCAGTACTGTATTTACATCTACTAATGCTTCTTCTAAAGAAGAGTAGGCTACGATTGTGCTTGGCAATGTAATGCCTGGGAGATATCGACTATTCTCATGTTTCGTATTCATTTCATCCATAAGTTCTGAGCGATTTCCCCAAATACGTACATCATGTCCATTGTCAGCTAATACCATCGCTAACGCTGTTCCCCAGCTACCTGCTCCTACTACTGTGATTTTTGTCATAAAATCACATCCTCTCCATTAGTCTCTTGCTCGAGCAATAATGTGAATCGGCGTTCCTACAAAACCGAACGCTTCACGTAAACGATTCTTTAAGAAGCGCTCATATGAAAAGTGCATTAATTCTGTATCGTTTACAAACACAACAAATGTCGGTGGTTTTACCGCAACCTGTGTCGCATAGAAGATTTTCAGACGGCTACCATTATGAGTCGGTGTTGGATTCATCGCTACCGCATCCATAATTACATCGTTTAATACGTTTGTTTGTACACGGATACTATGGCTTTCATTTACCTCATTGATAACCGGTAATAACGTTTGTGTACGTTTTTTCGTTTTTGCAGATAAGAATACAATCGGTGCGTAATCCAAGAATTGGAAATGAGCACGAATATTTTCTTCAAATGCTTTCATTGTTTTTTCATCTTTTTTCACTGCATCCCATTTGTTTACAACGATAATAACAGCTCGTCCTGAATCATGAGCATATCCAGCGATTTTTTTATCTTGCTCAATAATTCCTTCTTCTCCGTCTAAAACAACTAAAACAACGTCAGAACGTTCAATCGCTCTAAGTGCACGAAGTACACTATACTTTTCTGTACTTTCATATACTTTTCCTTTTTTACGCATACCAGCTGTATCAATGATTACATAATCTTGATCATCTTTACTATATGGTGTATCGACAGCATCACGCGTCGTTCCTGCGATATTACTTACAATTACACGTTCTTGACCAAGAAGTGCATTTACAAGCGATGATTTCCCTACATTTGGACGTCCAATTAAAGAGAAACGGATTGTTTCATCGTCATACGCCTCTTCTTCAATCTTTGGAAAATGATTTGCAGCTTCATCTAACAAATCACCAAGTCCTAAACCGTGTGTACCTGAAATCGGGAATGGCTCGCCAAATCCTAATGAATAAAAATCATAAATATCACTACGCATTTCTGGATTATCAACCTTATTTACGGCAAGTACAATTGGTTTTTTAGAACGATACAAAATTTTAGCAACTTCTTCATCCGCTGCAGTTACACCATCGCGACCATTCGTCATAAAAATGATAACATCTGCTTCATCAATCGCAACTTCCGCCTGTTGACGAATTTGTGTCAAGAACGGCTCGTCTCCAATATCAATTCCACCTGTATCAATAATGTTAAACTCATGATTTAACCATTCTCCCGCACTATAAATACGGTCTCGAGTTATACCTGGGATATCTTCTACGATTGAAACTCTTTCTCCAACTATTCTATTGAAAATAGTAGATTTTCCTACGTTCGGGCGGCCTACTATTGCTATTACTGGTTTCGGCATATACTTTCATCCTTTCAACTTGCTTCTGTTTATTATGTAAAAAACCCTTCTTTGTGCAAGAAGGGATTTGCATTCCAGAATATTTCTCAACGTATCAAAACACCTCACATTATAACACACGTTCCTAATGTTTCACAATAATATATACATTCTCTTGTAAGCGATGCGCAATACCATCTAAAATTGCCTCTAAATTATTTGCAACAAATTCTAGTTCCTCCATCGACTCACAAACAAATAAAGGAGCACCACCTGCAAATTTTTCTGGCGCTGTTGTAATAACTGCCAGGATAACGCTTTCTAACATCATCTCTTATCTCCCCTTCCTTTCGGGGCTTCCGATGACATATGGACGGCACTTTCTAACGTTGGTACATTTCCTATAACACTTATCGCTTTCTCTGCATCTTGATCTTGCGGTAAGACAAAAATTCCAACCCTACCATCCTCTAAATCACGCTTTGCTAACGGTACAAGCGCTGGTGTACCAGAATCTCTATAAATCCCTAGCGCCACCGAAACATCGTGTAAAACAGCTTGCCGTTGCCCTAAATTTGAGATTGTCACCATCGCATCAATTGATTTCGGTTTTAAAATAAACCCCATGCCATATTTCATAATCTCTTCTTGCCTCGCCGGCAATCCAATATTCATAATATAAATATTATCAATATACAGTCCTGCCCCTTCAAAACGAAGGGGCACGTGCTCAATTTCAACAAGATCATGTAGCCTTTTTCCAGACATTAATTTTTTCGCAATAAAAAATGCGATTATAGCCATAATTACTCCCGCAATCCATGAACGGAACCCTATATACGCAAATGTCGTTGCAAACGACGTTAACATCGCCAAATAGTTGCGACTTTCAAAAACCAATGCAATTCCTTCAATATATGTATTTCCACGCGGTACGAGCTCATATCCATCTAATTGTTGAAGCGTGTTTCTTTCCATATTACGTACATCACGAAATTGTGTTGCCGCTAACGTAAGAAATGTAATGGCAGAAAAATCTTTTTTCAAAATAGACGGGATTGCAATCGCTCCTAAAGCAGCTGCAATTAACCCCATTGCAATATGAATAATTTTCCCATGCAGCCTCGTCGGATATTGCCGCGTATCCGTCCGAAGCATTAACACTCTTGTAACTGTCCCCGCTATTACGCCGCATAAAATGGCTGATGTATATTCAGTCATGCATTACCCTCGCCTTTCTTTTACGTGTTTTTCTCTTAAACTGTTCCATGTATACTGATGCTTTTGCAATCCAAAACAATACTGCCATGAATAATGTAGAAACGGCGACGATATCAAAAAATGCTAAACTACCGTAATCATATGGAAAATTCAATTTCCGAAAAATAAATGTCACTAGCAACTCTCCTTGTAACATCCCTACATATAGGGAACATAATCGTAATATGCGATCCCCATGCAATAACACCGATGCATACACAAGAGCACTACTTAGCAGAAACACTCTATCCACCACAATCCAAATCGGATCATATATTTCTAACAAATGAAAACTTGTATATAACATTGCAATAATAAGTGCCGAAAGTAAGCTATATAATTTTTTCCAAACAGAATATAGCGTAATTCCTATAAAAGAAATAATACAAAGTAGAAGAGCATTTACTGATACCACGAATGAGGCAATCGTTACATGTAACGGAGAGCAAATTATAAAAATCATTATACAAGCGCCTAACTTCCACCGAATAGGGTCCTTTTTCATAAAAAAGGTTACGATGATCCACCCTATCCAAGCTACAAAATAAAAAGTACTTCCATCCATCAACTTCACCTCCTATGTTTTCCATTATGGGAACTTTTTATGAAAGTTAATCCACTTTATTTACGCATAGTTTTTTCTTATAACAGCAACACTTTTAACAAGGAGGTGTTATTTATTATGGGTAAAGATCGCCAAGAACGAAAACTACGAGAATCACGCCGCGTTGAATCTGATCGTAATCAATCACTACAATATCCAGGTGCAACTGGACTTGATACACCAGAGCAGGCTCGAAAACAAAACCAGCACTAATTAATACAAAAAGACGGTTTCGATGTTGTACGAAACCGTCTTTTGCATAATCATTTTAATGATTTTTATTTATATTGAAATAATATTTTGTGTACTATATCCTCCTATCACTTCTTTTACCCCCACCTATTTCCCTTATAAAAGCAAGTCCTCTCAAAAATCCAGTAACTAATCATCTTCATTTTTTAACCTTTTTTCAATTACAATTTTTATAAAATACCAATTCCATTCTCCACTTTATATTACGAGAAAGAAAAGAAAACAAAAAATCAACCGAACGGTTGATTTTTTATCTCCTACTATAATGCGCAGTATCAATACCACGCTGCATTAACCAATGATATGTTTCACCTTTTACAACAAGAGGTACAGATTGCAACTCTTCTATCGTCTTCGCACCAAGAGCTGTCATAATAAATTTCAAATCTGTATGTAGAAGCTCAATTTCATCCACTAATTTCTCGATACCATCTTGCATTAAAATACGTAAAAAGTAACCAGCAAACGCAGTTGTATTCGCCCCTAATGCGATTGCTTTCGCTACGTCAAGCGCTGTCTGTATACCCCCTGATGCAATAAAAGAGAGGTTATTATTTGTAGAGGTTGCTTCAATAATCGAGGTTGCTGTTTGTATGCCCCAGTTATTAAAATAAGAAAGCATTCGCTGTCTTCTTTCATTTTCAACAGCAGCAAAATTCGTACCACCTTGCCCACCAATATCAATTGCCGTTACACCTACGTTCGCTAACTGTTGCATTGTTTCCTTACTCATCCCAAATCCAACTTCTTTTACAATGACAGGAACTTTACTATTTAAAACAATTTTCTCAATACGCTGAAGTACGCCAGTAAAATCACGGTCTCCTTCTGGCATCGTTAACTCTTGTATGACATTTAAATGAATTTGCAATGCATTCGCTTCAATCATATCAACGGCACGCTCTGCCTGCTCGATAGTTGCCTCACTACCTAAATTAGCAAAGAAAATACCATTTGGGTTTACCTTTCTGATCACCTTATAAGAAGCAGCCTCACTTTCATCTTTTAACGCCGCCATTTGCGAACCTACAGCCATAGCAAGGTTATGTTGTTTCGCTACATATGCTAATTGCTCATTGATATGTAACGTTTTCTCTCCTCCACCACCAGTCATCGCATTGATAAAAATCGGCGAACTTAGTGAAAGTTCGCCGATTTTTGTTTCACATGTTATTGTGTCATAATTTGAATTTGGCAAGCTTTGATGCACAAAATCAATATCATGAAAGCCATGCGTACGAGACTGACCAGTAGAAAGAGCGTATTCAATATGATCTAATTTACGTTTTGCCCTTACCACTTGTACCCCTCATTATTTCTTTAATTTTTTCAGTTGTTCACCAATAATATCACTTAATTGGAAAGTAGCAGAATCAGCATTTGGCTCATACTGACTATAATCTTCAATTACATTATTTTCCTCAAGCGCTTCTTTTATACTTAAAGAAATACGTTTCTCTGCTGCGTGAACTTCAAGTACTTTCACTTTTACTTCTTGTCCCATTTCCAATACTTCATTCGGATTTTTCACGTGACGATTTGCAATTTGAGATACGTGTACAAGTCCTTCAACGCCAGGTAAAATCTCAACGAATGCACCAAATGTAACAAGGCGTTTTACTACGCCCTCACGAATATCTCCAGCTTTTATTTCGCCAGCAACGTTTTCCCAAGGTCCTGGTTGAGCTGCTTTAATCGATAAAGAAATACGTTGTGTATCAGCATCAACAGATAACACCTTTACCTTAACCTTTTGACCTTGCTCTAAAACTTCAGAAGGTTGCTCTACACGTTCGTGTGAAATTTGTGAAATGTGAACTAAACCGTCCACGCCACCAACGTTAACGAAAGCACCAAAGTCAGTTAATCGTTGCACTGTTCCTTCAACAACGTCCCCTTCTTTTAATGAAGAAATTGCTTCTTTTTTCTTAGAATCTAGTTCTAATTCTACTACCGCTTTATGCGAAAGGATTACACGATTTTTTTCACGGTCTAATTCAACAATTTTCACCGCTAACGTTTTACCTTTATAGTCAGTAAAGTCTTCTACATAATGTACTTCTACAAGTGAAGCTGGGATAAAACCGCGAACCCCAAGATCCACAACTAATCCGCCATTCACAATATCTTTTACAGTAACATCAAACACATGACCAGAAGTAAATTTCTCTTGTAATTCTACCCATGCTTTTTCTGCATCAACAGCACGTTTAGACAAGACAAGATCATCTTCTTCTAATTTAATAATTTTCAACTCTAGTGTTTGATCTAATTCTACAACATCGCTTGCTTTTTCAATATGAACGTTAGCTAATTCACTAATTGGAATTACGCCATCTGTTTTGTATCCAACATTTACAAGCACTTGTTTCTCTTCAACTTTCGTTACAGAACCTGTAACAACGTCACCAACTTGTAATTCTTTTGAATCCATAACTTCTTCATTCATTTTCTCTACCATGGAAATACCTCCCTACAGAATTGACAAAGCATTTTTTATGTATATACGAAATGAAAACAAAGTTTTCATTTGCATGTTTAAGAATTTCTCATCACATACTTTTTTCAATACCATTCATAAGAAAATATATTAAACCTATATAAATAGTATACAGCAAAACCAGCTTGAAAAAAGTATGTTTTGAAATATAATAGCGAATATATTCTGACAGTTTTATTCCTCTTTAACTAACTTCTTACAAATCAGCTCATTTGTCAAGGAAAGAGACTCACAATTCACGTATCCTTTACATTTCTATTTAAACAAAAAAGAAAGGGGATCATCCCCTTTCTTTATTTCGCAAACACTCCTGAAACAATACTCATAATTTTTTGGACAACTTCTTCAATTGATAAAGAAGTCGTATCTAATTCCAATGCATCATCAGCCTTTTTTAGTGGAGAAACTTCGCGTTCTGAATCTAATTTATCACGCTGAGCAATTTCTTCTTTTAGCTGCTCTAAATTAGAATCGAAACCTTTATTTAAATTTTCTAAATGTCTTCTTTCCGCTCTTTCTTCAACAGAAGCAAGCATAAAGATTTTCACTTCAGCATCCGGTAATACATGTGTACCAATATCACGGCCGTCCATTACAACACCGCCTTTTTTCGCTAAATCTTGCTGACGGCGTACCATTTCTTCACGAACAAGGCGATGCTTTGCTACAATAGATACTCGATTCGTCACATCAGGTGTACGAATTACTTCAGAAACATCTTGTCCATTTAAAAATACAAGCTGTGTATTTTCTCCTTGCTGAAATTCAATATTTACATTCCTTACAACTTCCATTAACTGCTCTTCATTTTCAATATCTACTTTTTGTTCAAGGGCTGCATATGTAAGCGTACGGTACATTGCGCCTGTATCAATATAAACGTAAGAAAGTTCCTTCGCAACAACTTTTGCCACTGTACTTTTACCAGCAGCTGCTGGACCATCTATAGCAATTGAAATTCGTTTATCCATTGTAACACCTCATTTTTTCACTTATAAAACAAAACGAAAAGCAGGTGTTCACCCTGCTTCTTCTCATTTGCTTCACGTCATTAAATCCTCAATTATTGTAGCATAATCCTTCATAGAAGAAAATGAAAACTACCTATTCACCTGTAAGATTTCCGCTTTGTCTTTTACCATGACACCTTCATAATAAACAATTTTAGATAAATATTTCACTGATGACTTATGTATAAATAACAATTGCACAACAGAAAGACAAATAAATTGTATTATTAATATACGAATAAAAATTCTCTCCATCTTTTCCACCGTAATTGCTCCCTCCTATACTATATTTACACATCTCGTTTCGTAATTTTATACATCGTACATATAGCAGTTAATTTTATTGTCATTTGCGAGGCATACTTTTATACATTTCCATTGTCGAATTTACTAAAAACATGTTATGTTCTAAATGTATTTTTTACTTGAAAGGGGTATAAGAATTGAAAAGAATCCTAGTTTTACACACAGGTGGAACAATTGCAATGGAGGAGGATAAAGAAACTGGAGTCGTACAACCAGGTGAAAAAAATCCTCTTTTAAAATTCATTCCTGATTTAGAAGGCGATGTTGATTTAATCGTTGAAGATGTGTTCCATTTACCATCTCCCCATATGACACCGAGCGAAATGTTACAATTACAAGTCATCATTGATGAAAGAGTAAAACAAGACAACATTCATGGCGTAGTCATTACGCATGGTACTGATACATTAGAAGAAACAGCCTATTTCTTAGATTTAACAGTACAAGCAACTATTCCGATCGTTGTGACAGGTGCAATGCGCTCTAGCAATGAATTAGGTGCTGACGGCCTATATAACTTCTTATCAGCTGTAAAGGTTGCTAGTTGTGATGAAGCTGCAGAAAAAGGTGTTTTAGTCGTATTAAATGACGAAATTCATTGCGCTACAAATGTAACGAAAACACATACAAGTAATGTCGCAACATTCCAAAGCCCACAATACGGACCAATTGGAATGGTAACAAAACGCGGCGTTGTCTTCCATCACGCTTTAGTACATCATGAAACATATACGATAAACACAGTGTCTAAAAATGTAGTTGTTCTAAAAGCATATGCTGGCATGGATGATACATTATTAGCAGCAATCGAAAATCTTCCTGTAGACGGTATTGTTATCGAAGCGCTCGGACAAGGTAATCTACCTCCAAGAACACTTCCTAGTCTAGAACGATTATTAAATAAAGGTATTCCTGTCGTATTAGTTTCTCGCTGTTTCAACGGTATCGTTCAAGACGTATATTCGTATGAAGGTGGCGGTAAACACTTAAAAGATATGGGCGTTGTATTCACATACGGCTTAAATGCACAAAAAGCACGTATTAAATTACTTGTCGCATTAGAGAATACAAATTCTCATGAATCCATTCAAAATATGTTTATGCACGAATAAAAAGGAGTTGTCGAGATTTTCTCGACAACTCCTTTTTATTTTTCTCTTGATGCAATGGTTTGCGCAATCGCATCTCCATGAAATCTACCGTTCTCGATAAATATTTCATTTGCATTATTTCCAGCAGCAATGACACCTGCAATGAAAATATTTTCAGCATTCGTTTCCATTCTATCCTCTGTATAAATTGGACGTCCTGTTTCTTCATCAATCTGAACACCCATCTTCGTTAAGAAGCTATGATCAGGATGATAACCAGTCATCGCAAATACAAAATCGTTTTGGATTGTATAAACTTCACCATCAACTGTAAACGTTAATGTATGCTCTGTAATTTCTTTCACATGAGCCCCGAAATGCATTTGAATTGTACCGTTTCGTACTAACGCCTCAAATTCCGGCAAAATCCAAGGCTTTATGCTTGGCGAATACTCAATTCCACGATACAGTACCGTTACACGCGCACCAGCTTTAACAAGTTCTAATGCGGCATCTACACTCGAATTTTTCCCACCTATAACTACTACGTCTCGATCAAAATAAGGATGCCCCTCTTTAAAATAGTGAGCTACTTTCTTCAATCCCTCACCTGGAACATTCATATAATTTGGATTATCATAATATCCAGTTGCTACAACAATATATTTCGCTATATATGTTTCTTTACTTCCGTCACACTTTGTCGTCTCAACTTGAAAAACTCCTCCATCTTTTTGAACTTTCTCCACTCGCTCAAAAGCATTTACACGTACAGATTTACGTTTTACTACTTCACGATAATACGCAAGCGCTTGATTTCGAACTGGCTTACGATTTTCTGTAATAAAAGCTACATCACCAATTTCTAATTTTTCACTAGAAGAGAAAAATGTTTGATGAGTTGGATAATTATAAATGGCATTTACAATGTTTCCTTTTTCAATTACTAACGGATTTATCCCTACCTTTTGCAACGAAATCGCTGCCGCTAATCCGCACGGACCGCCTCCGATTATAATAACTGTTTCTTTCTGCATACTCGTCCACTCCTAGTCTTCTACCAATACACTATTTATAAAAACAAGAAAAAACCTACTTACAGCAGTAGGTACCTATCTTTATTGTATTCATTTTTCATATATTTGTCATCTAAACGAAACGTACATCCGATAGACATCTGCTAAAAACTGCTGAAATTTAATACCTTGTTTCCCTAATACATTCTCAGGATCAATCTTTCTAGCTGGATCAAGCGTTTTATGTGACACGATATCTTTTTTCGGATTTAAGCCAAAGTTTTGGCATAAATACGCATGATACCATGTAAAACGATTATATGCTTCCCAAAAGTTAACATCACCGCCATAACAAAGTTCCACTCCAATGGCCGCCTTATTCGCGTCATAGCCGTATAAGTCATTATCCGTCGGCACACCATATCGAACATGATACGCAACTTCATTTATAGGAATAATCTCCAATATTGTTTTATCATCTATAAATGTATGCGCCGAAGCTTTCGGTTGTAATTCATTAAAGTAATCTCGATTTCCTATCGCATTGCTTCCTGGATTCCCCGTATCATGGCTTACAATAAATCTCACTTTAGTCAGAGGAATCCCCGGCCGTGAACTTCCATATCCAATATAGTTGCGTTCTATAGGAAACATCGCCATTGCTACCAACTCCCGCTCTAGAAGATTACCTTACTTCCTTATATATGTATTCGGTAGCAACGTCCTTATCGCATATTTCTTACACGAAGAGAAAATCGAAAATATTTGAAGTGAACACCATAAACAACAAGATACTTACAGCCACTCCATAAAAACCGTAAAACCAAACACAATCTTCTTTCGTATCTAAACCGAAAAATTTATTTACCGATTGTAATAATGTGCCATTCTTGCTTTGTTTGTTTCGTAATACTTCCACTCGCTCTACAACATCTGCTGGCATCATAAATCTTTGGTCTACTGTCATTTTCATCATTTATCTCTCCTTAAAATCATTTCCGTTTTGTTTATCTAAGGAGAGTATAGCACGTTTGTTCGTATAGAACAAGCGTTCTTTTTTATTTTTATTTTATTTTTCAGCAAGCCAAGTGAAAATTGAGATTACAACGGCAATAATCGGCCCTACTACAACCACACCAAATATCAAAAACAGTAGCCCTTCCCCGAACATTCTAACGGTACTTACTTTTCGAGCTTTCATCGTTCTTGCAAGTTCTCCCTCTAACCTCTTAACCTTTTCTTCTAATTGTTCTACTCGTTCCAGCATTTCATTCTCCATATATAACACCTCATTTAATACTTCAACAAAAAAACGTGATTCCCTCGAAAGGAAATCACGTTTTCTCAAGATATAATATTTTATACCCAACCTCTGAAGCGGCTTGCTTCAGCCATTTTACGAACACCAACCATGTACGCCGCTAAGCGCATGTTCACTTTACGAACTTGTGCTGTTTCATAAATAGAATCAAATGATCTTACCATTACTTTTTCTAAACGTTGTTCTACTTCTTCTTCAGTCCAGTAGTATCCTTGGTTATTTTGTACCCACTCAAAGTAAGATACTGTTACACCACCAGCACTTGCTAACACGTCTGGAACAAGTAAAATTCCGCGATCTGTTAAAATTTTAGTCGCTTCTAATGTTGTTGGACCATTTGCAGCTTCAACAACGATTTTCGCTTTAATATCATTAGCATTTTCTTCTGTAATTTGGTTCTCAATTGCAGCTGGAACTAAAATATCGCAATCAAGTTCTAACAATTCTTTATTTGAAATTGTATTGTTAAATAGCTTTGTTACTGTACCGAAGCTATCACGACGGTCTAATAAATAATCAATATCTAATCCGTTTGGATCATGTAACGCACCGTAAGCATCTGAGATTGCAATAACTTTCGCACCTGCATCATGCATAAATTTAGCTAAGAAGCTACCAGCATTACCGAACCCTTGGACAACAACGCGTGCACCCTTAATATCAATGCCACGTTTTTTCGCAGCTTCACGAATACAAATTGTTACACCTTTCGCTGTTGCTGTTTCACGGCCATGTGATCCACCTAATACAAGCGGTTTACCTGTAATAAATCCTGGTGAATTAAATTCATCAATACGGCTATACTCATCCATCATCCATGCCATAATTTGAGAGTTTGTGAATACATCTGGAGCTGGAATATCTTTCGTCGGACCTACGATTTGGCTAATTGCTCGTACATAACCGCGGCTTAATCTTTCTAACTCACGGAATGACATTTCACGTGGATCACAGATAATTCCACCCTTACCTCCACCATATGGTAAATCAACAATACCACATTTTAAACTCATCCAGATTGAAAGTGCTTTCACTTCATTTTCTGTTACATTCGGATGGAAGCGAATTCCACCTTTCGTTGGACCAACAGCATCATTATGTTGTGCACGATACCCTGTAAATATTTTAACAGTCCCGTCATCCATACGAACTGGTATTTTCACTGTCATCATACGAATTGGTTCTTTTAATAATTCATATACTTCGTTTGGATAACCCAATTTTTCTAACGCTTCACTAATAACAATTTGTGTTGAATTCAATAGTTCAAAATGTTGTTCCCTTTGTTGTTGTGTTTTTGTTTGAGTTCCCTTTTCGGCTACCATAGTAAGTAAACCCCCTGTAATTTCACTTGTTTAGTAAACCTTCATTGCCTAGTATACACCCTTAAATTTGGAATGCAATAGAAAACGCTAACAAATATATACAAACTATTTTCTGTTGCAAGCGTTTTCACTATTATTATAGTCCTTTTATTACTTTTAGAAAAGTAAAATACTTAAATATTTAAATATTTTTTATTTTACTCAAACATACTCCCATAAAACTGCATATTTTATTTTAAAAAAGTATGTTGGAGTATTTACAATCATCCCTTCCCTTATCCAAATAAAAACAAAACCTCAGCTATGTTGTATTAGCTGAGGTTTTGTTTTTTCACAAAGTAATTGTGTATTTGTTCTATCGCATTAAAATCCATTAATTCTTTACCGTACTCCATGATGCGATAAATAGTTGCGGTAGACGGATTACCGTATTCCGCTAAAATAGCTATAAAATCCGCCTTTAACAATTGAATTTGTTCCTCTTCTTCCATCCAAAGATAGAAGCGCTTATCCCACGTATATAGCTTTCCGCCAGTTACACCAAGGTTATATAAGCGATTCGACAGGTTAATTATGTCATCTAGCGTAGCAAACTCATATAATATATGCTCACTTTCATCTAGAGTCACTTGCATTTCAATAAACTCGTCACGAAACTCATCATCTGTATCCATTTCTTGATTTTCTTTCGTTACAATTACAACCATCCCTTGTGCTTGTAGAGAAAATACTTCAACTGCAATCGGACCATCTGCTTCAAATCCTAATTCCTTATTTGCTTCTTGCATCATATCACGAAATAATTGCTGTACTTTCGGCGCATTTCTCCATAAATCTTCTTTCGTTAATCCTCGTTCAGATAAATCATCAAATGTTAGAAAAATTTTTATCTTATTGTAATTTAATCGTTCCAGCCTCATCTCATACCCTCCCTACGTAACCAATGCATCTAATTTTTATTATATGAAATAGAAAATAGATGGTTCTTTTCGAACAACTATTCCGACATTTTTAACCATTCATCCCATTCTTCTTTTGTATCACCAATTAAGGTTGTTTCAATGTCCAACTGGTTTAGAACGCCTAGCTTTCCGATAAAGCCAACAGAAAGAGATTCCCTTTTTTCTTGTAATAAATTTATAAAGTTCATCGTCTTTTTCATTTCTTGTTCGTCAGCACAAGATACAAATACATATTTCGGCTGTATTTCTTCTACCGCTGACAACATACCATCTTCAGCTAAGCTTGTCCTAATATATATCGCCTCATATCCTTTTAAGCGTAAATACGTTGAAAAAATAAATCCTTGCAATGCATTCTTTTCTAACACAATAACTTTGTGTAAAGAGGAAAACATTGAGGCATTGTGATACACCATTCCTAGACGCGTTTGTAAAAATGATAGTGCATATTGGAATTGCGCCATTGAAATCTCATTATTATTTTTTGACATTAATAAATTGTCTGTCACTCGAAGAACGATACTGGCAACAACCTTCTCTGTTGAATATATACTAAAAGCTTCGTTTAATAATGCAGTAATTGTAATTTCATCAAATTTTAACAAAGCTTGTAGCAAATCGTCCACTAAAACAACTTCTTTATCGAAAGGTATCTCTTTTTGAACTGTACTCTGCAAACGATTCTCTTCTAATAACTGAACTGCTTGTCCAATCATCATACCGGAAGAAACTTTTTCCATTAACCATTTTAAAATTTGAATATGTTCTTCTGTATATAAACGATGCCCAGCTTGATTCCGCTTTGGGGCAATAATTTGATATCGTCTTTCCCATGCACGAAGCGTACTCGGCTGAACTCCAATTATATTCGAAACAGCTTTTATATTATATTTCCCACTAAGAGTTGGCATCATTTCCCTCCGCACAATGTAATGATATGTGTTTGAGCAGGTGCTCGGAAACGAAGTGGTATCAATGTTGTTCCGTACCCATTACTAACAAAGAGAATCGTATTCAAATGGTTATATACGCCACCTTTTAAATATTTTTTAGATGGGAATAATCGGATTTGTCCCCCATGCGTATGTCCACTTAATACAAGTGAAATCTGCTCATTTCCAGACATCTTTTTTATTATATCAGGGTTGTGACTAACTAAGATACGAAAACCTTCTTCTTTACAATCCGCCAATGCCAAATCTAGACGATCACGGTGCAATCCAACATCATCTATACCGAGCAAACAAATTCTCTCTCCTAATTCAGACTCAAATACCACTCTTGTATTATCTAAAACTTTTACGTTATTTTCTAATAATAACGCATCTAATTCATGATATTCTATCTCATAATCATTGTTTCCCCACACAAAATATACAGGAGCTATCTCTCTTAACTTTTGGATATTCGCAGAGATTTTTGATAAAGAGACACCTTTCTCTGCTAAATCTCCTCCGATAATTACTAGATCTACTTTTCCTTTTACTTGTTCAATTAACAAATTCGAAATAACTCTTCTATGAATATCAGAAATAAAAAACACATTTACTTTTTGAAAACTTTTCGGAAATTCTTTAAATACTAAAGTATGTTCCAACACCGTATTACGCGTCGCTTCTTTATACATCACAAGAAGTAATAAAATCCCCATGCCTATGAGAGTACTGAATAATATAATCCATATCATATTTTTTACTCCCCTCCTCATAAAGATAATCCTAGGCTTTTATAACAAATTGTGATCGCCTAATTCACTAGCTCTCTTGCTTTGTGGATTTATCTTTTATCGGAATTTTTAATTCTTGCCCTGCACTCACTTCATCTTCTTGCAAGTTATTATACTTTTTAATGACTTCAATCCCATTTTCATCCGAAAAATATTGCTTCGCTATACTTTCTAAAGTTTCTCCCTCTTTCACAGTATGCGTTATCGCTTTTTCAGACTGTTTCTGTGAATCAGATTTAGCTGAATCAAAGAAGATTACTTCAAACGCACTTTTCCCGGCATTATTACTATCGCCCTTCACCTGAATATATTTATCCGTATACCACAAAATACTAATTGGCAGCAGAATGAATAGAAATGTTAAAACCCGGACGAAAATGTGATTTATTTTAAACTTTTGTTTTTTCTCTTTATTTCTATGAATTTCACTACGCGGCGGTAAACTTTCTTTTTCTTCCACTCGCTCAACTTCTAATTCCTCTTCAAAATCAGGAATTCGTTTCCTCATGTTGTTCACCACCACCTTCCATTTATTTTCTTAATTGGAGTCCCATTATAAAATCAACAAGAAAGTGTGCAAAGATTGTTATAAACAAATTCCCTGTCCATTCAAATACATAACCAAAGACAAAACTAATGAAACAGACGAAACAAAACAAAAATGGCTTTGTTATATAACGAATATGTAACACTGCAAATACTAAACTCGCAATTACAATTCCAAAATGAGTCTGCACTACACCTCTAAATAAAAATTCTTCTGCAAAACCGATTACGAACGTAATAACGAGTAAATGTAGAACCGACATTCCTCGAAACATCTTATCGTTAATACCACCATCATCAAACCAAGACTCTGGAAACACTCGCATTGCAACATAATCTAATAACACAATACCAATCGCTAACAAACCACCTATAATAAGTATAGATACTGGTTCCCATTTCCATAAATTAAACACTTCTTTTACATCTTGAAATAATATATATGCTAGTAAACAGCCAATACCGATAATAATTAACTGTGTTATATATAGATTCAGCCTTATTTCCTGCGGACTCATATCTTCAACATTATGCCTTTGAATGTTCATCATTCCTCCATCTTTTCTAGGCCGAAAAGCTTTTGTAACTCTGTTTCCCAATTATAGTCGAAATCCGATTGTTGCGCTCGTCTTTTTTTATAATCTTCTTTTGTAATACCGCAATAATCGCAGCAATTATTTAACTCTTTCTCTTTCCTATAACCGAACTGTTGCAGCACATATTCACGTCTACATCCTTTAACTCGTATCCATGACTTCATATTTTCTAATTCACTATATTTATTACGCAACCTTATTTCTACTTCAGCTATTAATCGGTTCATAATTTCATCTGACAAACCCTCTAATAATAATCTTCGTTGTTGTATAATTCCAACCTGTTCGAGATGATAACGAACGAAACGCCAATATTGCTCATTAAATCTTGCTGCATTATAACAAATTTCTTCTACATCTTCTATTGGTAATTCTTTCGTTTGAAACATTCTTTCTTGTAGTAAAGAAAATAAAAATTGTATTTGCGACTTACTTGGCAATTCATCCTCAATGATTGAAAGTGGTAAATCATGATCCAACGGACTACACAATAAAATAGCTATACTCGGTTTGCCATCTCTTCCAGCTCTTCCGATTTCTTGTAAGTAAGAAGCTATATTAGTTGGATAATGAAAATGAATAATATATTGCGTATTCGCCTTATTTACCCCCATACCAAATGCACTTGTACATATTACAAGCTGCAATTGATCGTTCATAAACTGCTGTTGAATTAACATACGCTCTTCATGTTCCATACCACCATGATAAAAAGCTACACCAGTAACACCTTTCCCTCTCAAGTATTCCGTTAACCTTTCTGTCCACGCTCTACTTGAACAATATACAATCCCCGGCCCTTGTAAATACATCACCTGCTCCAAAAGCGCCTCTTTCTTTTCTTCTATCGTCTCTACAAATTGCACCTCCATTGCAATATTAGGACGGTCAATAGAGTATACATGTTCCGCGGCACCCTTTAAATTTAAACTGTCTGCGATATCTTGCAGTACCCCTTTTGTCGCTGTGGCTGTCAATGCTAACACTGTAGGAGAACCAATATTTTCAATAACTACATTTAGTTTCTTATAGTCCGGTCTAAAATCATAACCCCATTGAGAAATACAATGAGCCTCATCAACAACAAATAATGAAATATGAATTTTCTTCAATTCCCTAATTAATAACTCCGACTGTAACATCTCTGGTGAAACAAAAATAAATTTATATGAAGATAATTTTTTCATCGCTTCTCTTTTTTCATTTAATGTCCGAAAACTATTAAATGCTATCACTCGGTTTTTCACAACATACTTTAATTGTGTCACTTGATCTTCCATTAAAGATAATAACGGCGATACAACAAGCACTGTTCCTTCTCGCATAAGCCCCGGAAACTGATAGCACATAGACTTTCCTCTTCCAGTCGGAAGCATTGCTATCACATCTTTTCCTTCTAATAAATCTGTAATAACTCCTTTTTGACCTGGACGAAATTCAGAATATCCAAACCACTTATATAAATATTCTTCAAGTTTCATTTACACCCTCCATCCGCGCTAATACAAGACGAACTTCAAAATAAGAGATATCTTCTCCAATCGCTTGTTTCAAAACACGTAACTTCCGCGTTTGCAATGCTTCAATTACTTTTATTACTTTGTCTATCTTTTCTTTTTCCATAAACATTTCAATAGAAAAATCTTTTTCTCGCAAAGCAATTTCAACAAAATGATCTTCTATCGTTGCAACCTTCAAATTCCGAATCGTTGCTATTTCTTCTAAAGAACGCCCTTGTCTCCAAAAATTATATGTTTTTTTCGTGGATAAACTAAATAGTTCAGCTCTCTCATTTGGATAAGATATAATTTCAGCTAATAGCGGAAATTCATTTTCTTTATCACGAACTTCTTGTATAAAGAAATGCATTGTACCCCAAAATAAAAAATACACCCTGAACATATCTTGTTTCGTAATTTCTGCTAATTGTTGCAATGTACAACCAATCCGTTCATAACCCGTTAGTCGATATGTTACAATCGTCGCTTCTATCGCATTACTTTTTTCTAAAAGATTATGTACTTCCGTCCACAGTTTTCTCGCCAATTCACTTCTCTTATATGGCCTTCCTGTTAGAAAACGTTTCACCCACATCATTATTTCTGTATCTTGTTGAATCGGGATAAACTTAGTATTATTCTGTTGTAAATTTGATATAGTTTGAATAATCAATGACAATCTTTTCCAAAATGTTTCACCTAATTCTCCATAATGTAAACCATGCAAATGCGCTGGAAAAGCATAAACTTCCTCCCATTTATGTAACTGCGTTTTACCCTTAGGTGTTAACACATATGTATTTTCATGTATTTCTTGAATAAAATCTGCTTGCAACAACTTTACAACTTCACCATCATAGTCATTTCTATTTAATGATTTATATATTCCGAACAAAAAAGAAATTCTAAACATATTTCCATCTTGTAAAGTTTGCGAAGAACGTTTGCCCTTTAGTAAATAATAAATAGATGAAACGGTTCTTTCACCATTCAATTGTTTTAAACAATGCAACAAAGTATATTGTATTTGCATGACCGCTTCCACCTTCCAATCTTAACTTCATTCTTTTCAGTACAATTACACTATCTACTGTCGCTCATTAAACTTATCATAATAAGAACTATATACTTGTATATATTCTATTGTATCAAACGAAATCATATTTACGTATTTTGAAAATCTTATGACATAATTCAAAAATAAGTTGACACTCTAATTGATAAGCATTATCATTATAATTTTATGTTGAAAAGTTTTACAAACCGTTTTACAATAAGGTTATAATTTTTATGGCAAGCTTTTCACATACATATTATCAGGAGGGAAAAAAGATGGCAAAATATACAATCGTTGATAAAGATACTTGTATTGCATGTGGTGCTTGTGGCGCTGCTGCACCAGACATTTATGACTATGATGATGAAGGTATTGCATTTGTAACATTAGACGATAACCAAGGTATCGTTGAAATTCCAGATGTATTAATTGAAGATATGATGGATGCATTCGAAGGCTGTCCAACTGACTCAATTAAAGTTGCTGACGAATCATTCGACGGAGACGCTTTAAAATTTGAATAGTCTTTTATTAACTTCAAAAAATGCCCCTCATATTGATGAGGGGCATTTTTTGTATCTAAATTTTATTTTCCTTAATAAAAAACCATTAGTAGTTCCACACTACTAATGGTTTATATATATTATGCATTTTTCATTTTTGCAAACACCCATACTTTCAGGCGTGAGAATAATGCCACAAATACAATTGTTACAACAATTCCTTTAATTAAATTAAATGGTAAGATTGCCGTTACAACCGTTGTTCTTATAGCTTCGCTAGACATAGCTGGTGAATTTAAAAACCAAGTGTACGCCGGGAATATGATGATGTAGTTTAATACACTCATAATAAGTGCCATTGTAATTGTCCCTAGCATTAACCCTGTCGTTAAACTCTTCACAGTACGATACTTTCTAAATAAGAAAGCTGCTGGTCCAATAAATAAACATCCTGCAATAAAGTTTGCAATTTCTCCAACTGGTACTCCCGTTAAACTTCCTTGAATCCCGTAATGTAAAATGTTCTTTATTGCCTCTACAATCACTCCAGCTACTGGTCCAAAGATAATTGCTGCAATTAGAGCTGGTACATCACTAAAATCAATTTTCAAAAATGGCGGAAGCCCTGGGAACGGGAAATCTAACATCATTAGTAAATATGCAATACTACTTAGCATCGCTACACTCACCATCTGCACCACACTGTTTTTTTGTTTCATCTTTCTCTCTCCTTTTCCATCGATCTTCTCATGGAAAGTGGAAAGGTTCTGCTATGCCTATTTTTTCATAGAACGAAAAAACCCTTTGTGTTTTACACAAAGGGAGAATTTAAGGCACATCAAACAGACGTTCAAATCCATATCTTTTTTGAACGCTTGAACCTCCATCTTCTCCCATCCAGACTGTACTGTCGGCTTTGGAATCACACCAAATCCTGCCTTAACGGCTCGCGGGCTTAGAACAAAATCATAAATAGTTCATCACCGCCGGTCGGGATTTTCACCCTGCCCCGAAGATAGACCGATATTCTATTTTCCCCTTCATTATACAACAACCTCATAACATTGTGAACAAAAAAATTGTAACTTATTTAAAATTAGTTATTTATTTTTCGTAACAATAAATAAATTGCGAGATATTTTACAATACAATCCATATTTTTTATTATTCGGCATTTCTCTTTTGAATTACCTAGTCATATATAATTAAAAGTGATAAGATATTGAATTGTTAAGATAAGAACATTTTCTGAGTTATGGAGGAAATGTCATGAAAAAAGAAAAGAGACATTCTATTCGAGAAGCAATGAAAAAAAACTTAAGAAAAGAATACTTTTACTTAAAAAAAGAATTACTTTTCTACTGCCCAATTGATTTAGGCACATTCTCAAACGAGACATACTATGCTACTTTCGATGAAGATGGCATCAGTATTTATCAGTATGATAAAAAAACAGAAAGTAAATTAAAATTGTGTGAGCGTCATCCGTGGAAAAGTTGGAGTAAAGTGAAGATTGATCACTATTTGACAACTTCTCAATTTATTTTTCAGGGTGAGCGAAATTGGATCTTATCCCTTTTTCAAAAAGGAAAAGAAGCTCAAAGAATTATTGAAGAGCATACATCTTTACAAACAGAAGTTGTTTCCCGCTCTTTCTTAAAAAAACTTCCTGGTTTTCGTTCTAATACACCACTGAATAAATACATCGGTAGCATTTGTTACACTGCACTTATTGCATTTTTATTAAAATGGATGATTCCATTTCAAGCACCACAAATCGCCCTGTATTCTATTTCGATTGGTTGTATGCTTCTTGGCCTACTTTGTTTGACAATCGGTTTAATTGAACCGACTATCGTACTGTTTCGAACAAAAGAGAAAACAAGAACAAAAGTTTTTTACTTATATAGCTATTTAGCTATTTCTGGATTTATATGTGTCTTTATTTTTTGGTAAAAGAAGCCGTCCCAAAATAAATTTTGGGACGGTTTTCTTTTAGATATAAATACTCTAATTCACTCAATACTTCTAGCAGAAGCGCCCATATAATTTCATTTACATCGAACCTTATTTAAGAATATTCAAAGTTTAATTTTTGAGACGTTGCCTTTACTTAACATATAATTGTTGATTAGGATAAATTAGCTCTTGCTGCAATCCATTTTTTTCTTTAATTTCCTTAAGTGTCATACTAAATTTCCGTGCAATACTAACTAAAGTATCCCCTTTTTGTACGACATATAATGATGAAGAAACAACTTCATTTCTTTGTTCACTTAAAACAAGCAATGGGTTCATCGCATTCTTTTTCGCCATCGTCCATCTTCCTTGATGAAGTTCTAGATGTAAGTGTGCACCTCGCGATTCTCCCGTGTTCCCTACTTCTCCAATTTTTTCACCTTTTGAAATATAATCTCCTTGACCCACATATCTCTTATTTAAATGTGCATATACAGCCTCATATTCTCCGTGTTTAATAAATACAACATTTCCATAACTACTTGAATAATAAGACTTCGTTACCTTACCATCTTGGATAGCTGCCACAGGCGTTCCAATCGGTGCAGCTACATCAATACCATAGTGTTTTCCATGCCTTGTCCCAAAATAATCACTTATCTGACCTTCAACAGGCCATGTCCATCGATTTTCTTCTGCATAAACATGTAATTGAGATACAAACAGTATACTCAATAACATGACTCCGCATTTTAAAACTTTCATATACATCCTCCGTTTTCTAATTACCACCATACCTTCTCTATTTTGGTATATTACAGAAAAAAGTATACAAAAAAAGAAAGTGAATTACTCCACTTCCTTCTCTTTCTTATCACGAAAAACTAATGCACTACGGTTATACTCCACATCTTTCACTTGTAATCGGGCATTTATTACTCTAGCTACTGCAAATAAATAGTCAGATAATCTATTTACATACTTTAGAACAACTTCATTTATTTCTCCTTCTTTTTGTAAGGACACGATACATCGTTCTGCTCGCCTTACAACTGTACGTGCAATATGAATAGCAGCTGCCGACTCGCTTCCACCTGGTAAAATAAAGCGCTCTAGCGGCGGTGCTTCTTCTATATACAAATCAATCTTTCTTTCTAAGCTTTCAACCATCTCAATTGTCACCTTATAAGGAATTTTTTGTTCCACTATTGCCAAGTCTCCTCCGCAATCAAATAGCTCATGTTGAATATTTTCGAGCTCATTGTAAATATCTCTATAAGTCCTGCCTTGAAGCTTAGTCATTGCATATCCGATATGAGAATTCGCCTCGTCTATTGTTCCATACGCTTCCACACGGATATCATCTTTATCAACCCTACCGCCTATTACACTTGTCGTTCCTTTATCTCCTGTTTTTGTATATAATTTCATTTCTTCACAGCACCTCTCTTGTTATTCTTTATTCGAGCAACATAGAAAAAAGTTCTACCATTCTTTATTTAATTGAGTTTACAAAAAAATAAAAAACAGCAGAACTTTATTCATTATCAACTTTAAAAACACATATCTAAATTATACGATTCGGTAAATATACAGAGAATGTAGTTCCTTCTCCAACAACACTTGAAACAGAAATTTTACCATCATGACCTTGAACAATATTTTTCGCAATCGCAAGCCCGAGTCCTGTTCCACCCTTTTTCCCACGTGTTCTTGCTTTATCAGCTTTATAGAAACGATCAAATAAAAATGGAATATCCTCTTCTGGAATGCCTGCACCCGAATCTTGTACTTCAAAAATGAGGCCATTATTTTTCGAATCAATTACAAGCGTTACATGTCCGCCTGCGTTTGTATGACGTATTGCGTTATCAATTAAATTCGTCAATACTTGCTCCATACGATCTGCATCAAATGGGTATTGTTCAATTGAATCTTTGAAATCAACCGTTAACGCGACCTCTTTATCCTTTGCAATCCCTTGGAATTTACGACCTATTTTTTCAACGAAAGGATGAATATCAACTTCACCTATATGTAACTCTACATTACCACTTTCCATGCGTGCTAAATCTAATAATTCATTTACAAGTTTACCTAAACGAACGGATTCATCATAAATGATTTGAACAAACTCATCAATTTCTTCTTTCGTTTGCACAATATCATCTAAAATCGCTTCACTATACCCTTGCAGCATTACCATTGGTGTACGAAGTTCATGCGATACATTCGCAATAAAGTCTTGACGCATCTTTTCAAGACGGCGTTCTTCCGTCATATCTCGCAGTACCGCTACAGCTCCACGAATTTTCGTTTGATTGTAAAGCGGCGTCATAAGAACTACATAGTTCCCTTTTTGTAAATTAATTTCAACAACTTGTTGTTGTTCACTTTCTACAACAAGATGGAATAGTTCCACAAGTTCAGAAGGTAGTTTTTTACTTAGCTCTATCTCTTTTTCTTCTTGCCAAACTTGTAAGAAATGTTCGGCCGGCGGATTAATTACAACGACTTCACCTTCTTGATTTAACGTAATAACCCCATCTGCCATACTACTTAAAATACTAGCTAACTGTTCTTTTTCTTGCTGCAGTGCATTCATATTAAACTTCAACTGTTTCCCCATTTGATTTAAGGCCGTTGCAAGCTCACCAATCTCGTCCTGAGACACCATAGGAGCTTTCGCATCAAACTTCCCACGCGCCACCTCAAAAGCAACTTCACGCATTTTACGGAGTGGTGCTGTAATTCGAGTAGACAAGAAGAATGCAAAGAACGTTGTTAATATAATCGCAATCCCTGCTGATAAGAATATAAAATCAGTCGTTCTCTCCATGCCTTGTATCGGTACTTGTAAAGATTCGTATACGAACACTGCACTTTGATTTTTTGACTGCACTGGTTTTCCGACAATCATAATATCATTTTCAGTGTTTTTATTCTTTCTACTATTAGAGGCTTTTCTAATGTTATTCTTAATTTCTTTTTTGTCTGTGAAAACAGCCGCTAATTCTTTATCTTCTTTCAAATCATCCATTGTAAGAGTGACTAACCCTTCTTGTTTCGGCGAAGATGATATTTCTTTACCATCTTCTACAATAATGATCCTTGAAAGTGAATCAGAGAATTTGTACGCGATATTCTCAATCGTTTTTACATCGGCACCTTCTTCAATTAACTCTGAAACACTTGTTGCAACTTTTTGAAGCCTATCTTCACTCATATCAACATAATATGTTCTAAAAAACTGTGAAAGTAAAATCGCAACAAATCCAAGCACAAACGAAACGAGAAGTAATATAGTCATCCATAACTTCCCTACTACACTTCTCCAAAGCATCAGTCGTTCACAACCTCAAATTTATAACCTACGCCCCAAACGGTAACAATCATCTTCGCAGCATCTGGTGATTTTTTACTTAACTTCTCACGTAAACGCTTTACATGCGTATCAACTGTACGTAAATCTCCGAAGAATTCATATTGCCATACTTCTTTTAACAATTGCTCACGATCGAATACTTTATCAGGAGCTTTCGCTAAAAATAATAGTAACTCATATTCTTTCGGCGTTAAGTTTACTTCATTACCATCTGCAGTAACACGGTGTGCATCGTTATCAATTGTTAAGTGCGGGAATACAGTAACATCTTTTGTCGTTGTATCTTGTGTAAAGAATGTTGTTGGTACAGCACGACGTAATACCGCTTTCACACGTAGCACGACCTCACGTGGACTAAATGGCTTTACAATATAATCATCTGTTCCAACTTCAAATCCTTGTACTCTATTTACTTCTTCACCTTTTGCTGTCAGCATAATAATTGGTGTCGCTTTCTTCTCACGAACCCCTTTACATACTTCAATGCCATCTTTACCAGGCATCATAAGATCTAATAAGATTAAATCGTAATCATTTTGCAACGCCATTTCTAAAGCTGTATCACCATTATCTGCTTCTTCAATTGTGTATTGTTCTCTTTCTAAGTACATTTTCAATAAACGACGAATACGATCCTCATCATCTACAATTAAAATTCTTGATTCATTTTCCATCTCTACCCGCTGCGTACTCTCACCTCAGCGGTTCACACCTACCCTTCTTTACTATTATGTTGCGCTATTCTCGTTTATTTAAGCAATCTTCTAAATGTTTCACTTCCCATATTATGCTTCACAAGAATAATAAATTTTGTTCAATTTTTTTCCAAAACTATGTATTTTTTTTGAACAGTATATAATGTCCTCGACATCATTTTACAAAATCAACCGCTACTTTGTCATGTTTTTCTCAAAAAAGAAGAAAAGTTGACAAAAATAAAATAGGAAAGTGACATGCACTCTCCTATTTTATTTCTCTATGCATATGAATGTAAACCGGCAATAATTAAGTTTACTACAATAAAGTTAAACATAATAATTGCAAAACCAATTACTGCAAGCCAAGCTGATTTCTCTCCATGCCACCCTTTAGATAATCGTAAATGTAGTACTGCAGCATAAAAGAGCCACGTTATAAGTGCCCAAACCTCTTTCGGATCCCAGCCCCAAAAACGCGTCCACGCTATTTGAGCCCAAATCATTGCAAAAATTAACGCTCCTAATGTGAAAACTGGGAATCCAATTGCAATAGATCGATATCCGATTTCATCTAGTAAATCACTATTCGTATTCTTTACTAACGGCTGAAGTGCCGCCGATACTCGCTTCCGTAAAACAAGCCTTAATACAATATAAAGTAATGTTCCAACTAACACTGACCAAATAACAGTATTTAATTTTTTCGCATTTACAATCGCTGGAACTTCAACTACCGGTTCTAATTTATTTTCTGTCTGTAACTTCCCTTCATGCGGTCCTACTAAAGCTGGAAGATTGTACTTCATTTCCAGTTGTTGTTCATTTTTATCAACCCATTGAAACTTCGCTTCATATTTCATACTAGAAAATACCGTTGTTACTCCAATAAATCCAACTGTACAAACAAGCGTAAACACTACCGTCTCTAGCCAAAATGTCCGTTTACTTCTCGTTGATTGATCTACATTTTTTAATAAATACATGACGCCCGTAATAAAACTAATCGCTAAAATTGCTTGTCCTGCTGCTGCAGTCGTCACGTGAATATGTAACCAATTACTTTTTAAAGATGGAATAAGCGGAGATATTTCCCTCGGAAACATACTTGCATAGGCAATTAATAAAAGCGCAACTGGTAATGCAAATAGTCCAATTATACTTACGCGGTACATAAAATACATTACAATAAATGCTCCTACAAGCATCATGCCGAAAAATGTACCGAATTCAAAAAAGTTACTAACTGGCGCATGCCCTGATGCAATCCACCTTGTAACAAAATATACTGTTTGTGCTATAAACCCTAAAATTGTAATTGTTATTCCTACATTTGCCCATTTATGACCCTTTTCTTTAATGGCTCCACCAAAAAATAGAGTCGCAATTAAATATAAAATAAATGCGGTAAAGAGAAAGTTACTACTTATTTGCACCATATCGTTTCCCCACCTTAACTAATTTTTTTATCGATTACTTTATCATTTGGCTGTGGAATTGCTGTACCTTCTATTACTCTTTCAATATCTTTCTTTAAACCGAACCAATTTTTATTCGTATGCCCTGCAATCCACCATTCATCATTAACACGTTGTATCCAAATACGGCGATGATTCCAATACATACCTTGAATGACACCAACCATAAATATAAATCCTCCAATACCGAGAATCCAAAGCGTTAAATCTTTTCTTACAGTAAGTGCTGTTGCATTTTGCATTTCAACACCCGCAAACGACATTTTATATTTGTTGTTTCCATCAGGTTCTATATTTTGCTGAATACCAACAAAACTCACTTCACCATCTGGTGTTTCAGGTGTAAACATTTTAAATACAAATGCAGGATTGTTCGGTAATTTCGTTTTTGTATTCGGTTTTCCATTCTCATCAAAATAAAAATCAGGAAAATAGCTTAATAGTTCTAGAGAATAACCATTTCCTAAATCATATTTTTCCTTAGGATTCGTTAAATCTACTTTAATCGGTCCCCATTTTTGATTATTTTCTTTATTTTGCAAGTTGAAGGACATACTTTTAAATTCACTTTCTTTATAATCCACTTGATACACTGCAAATTGATCAAATTTCAGTGGTTCATTTACTCGAATTTCCGCTTCTTTTACTTTTTCCAACTTTGGTTTTTGCCCTGCTATATTTTCGCCCACAGCTTTATATAATACAGCATTCGTTTGGAAGTTTTTCGCAATCATTTTATCGCCTACACGATCAATCGCTTCCTCAAAAACTTCCTTGTCCTTACTTTTATCATAAACTTCTTTTATAAATTTCTCGTTTTTTAAGTAGTATTGTCCATCCGTCCCTGGTATTTCTTTCGTTTCACCATCACGTAACCAAAGTGCTTCGTCTACGTACATACTCGGTAAAAAACGAAGCATCGCACCGAATAAAAAGATAATAAGACCGATATGATTTACATATGGACCCCAACGCGAGAAGCGTCCCTTTTCTGCTAAAACGTTTCCGTCTTCCACTTTCACGTTATAGTTTCTTTTCTTTAAATTCTTTTGCACTCTTTCCAGGTCACCATCTTGCGGTGTACCAGTCCCATATAATCTCTGTCTCTTTAAAAAACTAGGATGTCTTTTTACGCCTTGCTTTTTTAAAGCTTTATAAAGTGGAATAACGCGGTCTAAACTACATATCACAAGTGAAATACCGATAGAAGCAATCAAAATCATATACCACCATGAACCGTATAAATTATTAAATCCTAATTGATAGTATAATTGCCCTAAAAATCCGTATTCTTGCTTATAATATTCAGCTGGTGCAATCCCTGGAGTTATGTACATTTCTTGCGGAAAAATAGTTCCTATCGCTGATGCAGCTAAAGTTATTACGATTAGCCATACACCGACTTTTACAGAAGAGAAAAAGCTCCAAATTTTATCGACTATCGTTTTTGTTTGCGTGAGAGATCTCCGTGCACTCCCCTCATAGCGCATATCCAATAGTTTTGCATTTTCATTGCTTTCAAATGGTTTCCCGCAAGCTTCACAAAAAACGGTTCCTATCGGATTAACATGTCCACATTCACATTTAATTTCTTTCAACACTCTCACCGCCCCTGTATCTATATGTACTATTGTATATTCTAACCTCGAGTTACCGCAATACTCAGAATTTTTAAATCAGAGGCACTATAGACACGCACCTCTTATGTAAAGGCTTTCTTTATTATGGAGTAATTTTCTTTAAATACTCTTCTAACTGTTCTTTCGTTTGTTCACCTATAATTTGCTCCACTACTTTTCCATCTTTATCAATCAAAAAGCTTGTCGGTAATGGACCTACTCCATATGTTCCTATAATCTTTTGTCCTTTATCAATAGCAACTGGGAATTTCAAACCATATTGGTTCACAAAGTTCTTTACTGCAATATCCGTTTCATCTGCATCTAACGCTATGATTTCAACGCCTTTTTCTTTATACTTTGGATATAATTCATTCATATAAGGCATTTCTTTTTCACAAGGTTTACACCACGTACCCCAAAAGTTTAAAAATACACCTTTTCCCTTTAAATCTTTTAGTTCAATTTTCTTCCCTTCTAAATCTGTCACAACAAAGTTAGGTGCTTCTTTTCCGATTTGCATTTTCTCTTTATTAGCAAAGAATCCTTGATAAAGGGTAAATCCTACAGCACCACATAAAATGAGTAGAATAATAACGCGAAATAATAAGCGATTTTTCTTCATATTACCTCTCCTCTCCTCGGTAAATGTTATGTATTATCTTCTGTAAATGTTGTATTGAATAAATCACCAGCAGAGCACTCCACTGGTGAATTTTTAACTCTATAGCTTATCTTGGCTTTGTAGAAGCAAGCGCGCGTAATTGTTTCACCTCATGTGGTGTCAATTCTCTCGCATCACCAGGTCGCAGGCTTCCTACTTCTAAGAAAGCATAACGTTCACGTTTTAATTTCACTACTTTACAGTCTAACGCTTCAAACATACGACGTACTTGACGATTACGTCCTTCATGAATTGTTAATTGTACAATAGCCATCTCTTTACGCTTGTCCCAAGAAATAATTTTCACATGTGCTGGTGCTGTTTTACCATCTTCTAATGCAACACCGCGTTCTAACATGCGAATTTTCTCACCTGTTAATGGGCCTTTTATTTTTGCAACATACGTTTTTTCAACTTTATATTTAGGATGCATTAATATATTTGCGAAGTCCCCGTCGTTTGTCATTAATAATACTCCTGACGTATCATAATCTAGACGTCCGATTGGGAATAAACGTTGTGTAATTTCAGGGAAAAAGTCTGTTACAACACTTCTACCTTTATCATCTGATACACTTGAAATTACACCAGTTGGTTTATATAGTAAAAAATAAACAGGTTCTTCTTTTTCAAGAGGGATGTTATTTACTTCTACTTTATCTTGAGGAGTTACTTTTGTTCCTAACTCTTTCACTATTTTTCCGTTAACTTTCACTTTTCCTTGCTGAATTAATTCCTCAGCCTTTCTTCTCGATGCAATACCTGCTTGCGCAATCACTTTTTGTAATCGTTCCATTTCTTTTTTTCACCTCGAATTTATCTTACCTTACATTAGAAAGACTTGGCAACCGCATACGCTTTACGGTTATTCGCTCCATCTCCCTTAAACAACATAGCGATGATATTAAACATATAAAGGTCAAATCATGTTTTTATCCTTTATTATTGTCCATATTTTTCATATTTCTCACAATAAAAGTTCATCATTTTGTCAAAAATACTGCATAAAAAAACCACTATTAAGCTACACCTTAATAGTGGTCGTATACGTATTATACGCGAAATAGCATAAAAAATGAATAGCTTTACTGAAACAATAGGGAAACAAAGACAATCGAGCAAATAATTCCGATTAAATCTGCAAAAAGACCTACTTTTAATGCATCTCCCATTTTTCTAATACCAACAGCTCCGAAGTATACTGTTAAAATATAAAAAGTCGTATCTGTACTCCCTTGCATCGTAGAAGCTAATCTCCCAATGAATGAGTCTGGCCCATATGTAGCAATTAAATCAGTCGTAATACTTAGACCAGCAGAACCTGAAATAGGACGTATTAGTGCTAATGGAACGATTTCTGCTGGAACGTGAATTAAATCTAGCATTGGCTTCATTACTGATATCATTGCATCTAGCGCACCTGACGATCGGAATATAGAAATAGACACAAGCATTCCAACCATAAACGGTAAAATGGAAATTGCAATTTGAATCCCTTCTTTTCCTCCCTCAACGAACGATTCATACGTCGGCACTTTCTTTATCGTGCCATATAAAAGGATAAAACCAATTACACAAGGGATTACCCATAAGGAAATTGTATTTACAATACTCATTTTTTCCGCCCCTTTCTACTCCTTCTTCGGTAAAAATAGCGGTCAATCCAAATTGCTCCAATCATAGAAAGTACTTGTGCAATAAATGTTACCCCAACAATTTCAGTAGGATTGGCTGATTCATATGTCATTCGAATTGAAATGACTGTCGTAGGAATTAATGTAATAGCTGATGTATTTAATGCTAGAAACGTCACCATAGAACGGCTTGCCGAATCCTTTCCTCCATTTAACTCTTTTAGTTGTTCCATCGCTTTAATACCAAGAGGGGTTGCTGCATTACCTAGACCAAAAAAGTTTGCCATCATATTTGATAGAATAAATCCCATGGACGGATGATCCTTTGGTATTTCTGGAAACAACCTTTTTACTATCGGCATAAAAAGTGAAACTAATTTTTTTAACAATCCGGCTTCCTCTGCAATTTTCATTAAACCAAGCCAAAATACTAAAACACTAATAAGTCCTATACAAATCGTTACTGCATCTTTTGCTCCGTCAAATACAGCCTTATTCACTTCTTCCATCGTTCCATTTATCATGGCGTATACAATCCCAATGACAGCCATCGCTACCCATACGAGATTAACCATTGTTCCCAATACCTATCATGTAAGAAAAAATTTCTTTCACATTATTCCAGTAAAGTCCCGTTGTAGCTACTAACTTCCGTTTACTATAAAATAAATTCCGTTCTCCAACTTTCTCATTGCCAACATAAACATCTGTCTTTCCAACCTTTACTCCATCCTCAAGCGTTATACTTTTATCCAGTTCAACTTTTAATAATACGTTCTTTCTTTCCTCTTCAGTTAACGGCACGGAAAAACTATTTTTCGTATAAACATGGTTGGCATACTTCTTTTCATTTATTTCAGCAATTGCTCCTTGTCCTAAAACTTTCGTTTGCTTGAAACGTTCAAATCCTTTATCAAATAGATTCATATGATCATCCCAATCACTAGAAGCACTCAAAGTTACGACAATTAAATCTAGTCCATCTTTTGATGCCGTTGTAACAAGCGTTCTTCCTGCTTTCTTCGTAAAGCCTGTTTTTCCTCCTGTTGCAAATTCATAATAAGACGTTACCAACTTATGTTTATTTTTCCACGGGTAATCCCAAGAATCGGATTTATACGTTTTTGTTCCAAAGATTTTTTTAAATGACTCGTTTCCCATTGCATACTTCGTTAATAACGCCATATCGTAAGCCGACGAATAATGTGATCCATCTCCATCTAAACCATGAGGGTTTGAGAAGTGAGTATCTTTCATTCCAATTTCTTTCGCCTTTTCATTCATTAAATATACGAATCCATCTATACTCCCACCCACACTTTCAGCAATTACTTGCGCTGCGTCATTACCAGATCTAAGCATGAGTCCGTATACTAAATCTTCTAACTTCACTTTTTGTCCAGGCTTTAAATAGATTGCTGATCCTTCCACCCTCACCGCTTCATTGCTAACTGACACCATTTCTTTCATCTTCCCTGATTCAGCAGCTAACAAGGCAGTCATAATTTTTGTTATACTAGCAATTTTTTGAGGTTCATGTTCTGCTTTTCCGTATAATACACGACCAGACTGTTGCTCCATTAATACAGCATTTCGAGCACTGACATTGCTGTTCATCTTTGCATATGTAGGAATCGGCATAACGCTTGCGTACATAATAAGAAGCGTAATGATTACACAAATTCGTCTCATATTTCCCCCCACGTCCTTTTGGCACTTTTTGTACAAGTGTATGCTTGGCCTTTTAAAATATGAACGAAATCTTCCTTCTGCTTCCATTAAAAAAGACGCAGAGAATTTGCGTCTAATATGGTGTCCATTCAATTTGTTTCGCAGTTTCAAACCTTTTTTCTACATCAGGCCAATTTACAACATTCCACCAGTTTTTAATATATTCATCTTTTCGATTTTGGTATTGTAAATAATACGCATGTTCCCAGACATCTAGTACAAGGAGTGGTATCGTATCCCATTGTGTAAATAATTGATGAAGTGTACTTTGCAAAATTTCTAACCTTCCAGACCGGGGCACCCAAACGAGAATTGCCCAGCCTGAACCTTCTACTTTAGAGGCCGCTTCTGTAAAATGTTTTTGGAAACGTAAAAAGCTCCCAAAATCTTGTTCGATTTGTTGTGAAAAAGCACCTCTTGGACTCCCACCACCGTCTTTTTTCATGTTATTCCAAAATATCGTGTGTAAGTAATGACCTGACCCATGAAAAGCCGCTTCTCTTTCCCAATGCTTAATTAAATCAAATTGATTTGTTTTTCTCGCTTCTTCCATCATCTTCTCTGCTTTATTTAATCCTTCCACGTAACTCCGATGATGTTTATCATGGTGTAACATCATAATTTCTTTAGAAATATAAGGTTCTAACGCATTATACGGATAAGGTAATGGCGGGAGTGTATGTCCTCCAATTGGAACAGCTCGTTCGCTATCCCCTCTTTCATATAATTCATATTCCTCTTCTTCTTGCATAAATACTTCCTGCAAGTGATGCTGAATATGTTCTACATCATCACTTATTTCATACATAAACTCTGCATCTGTTTCATACTCATGCTCTTTCATACGCTCTAACAACGCCTGAATTTTATAAGCAAGCATATGGACATCATACACTTCCATTGCGCGGCTATCTAATACGTGAAGAACACTTTCACACCAATTTTCTACTTCATGAAAGTAATCTGTAAATACACCTTGCTGATTCATGTTGCACCTCCCTAATGCTATCCACTTAACTATATTCAATGAAAATCCCTTATATAACTGTACAAAAGGAAAAGAAGCTAAGTCACCTTAGCTTCTTTTCCGCAATCAATATTTGTGTAACATCTTTGTCTGATAATCCGTCTCATAATATTCTAGTTCTTCACGCATCAATTGAAATTTACCTTCTAAACTCTTCATCACTTGCCCCAAAGATGCAGGTGGTGTTTGTTGAAAAACGATAGAATTTTTTCCTGTATATGCAGACCGACTATTTTCATACCAATAATCACTCTTTGGTGAAAAAAACTCTGCAATTACTTGATGGTAAATCTTATATAAAATTTTTTCAGCTGCTGTTTTTCGAAATGGCTGACTATTCAACAAAACAAAACATGCATCATGTCCTTCTTCGCAAAAAACGAGAAGTCGTCTCATTGATGCTAATAACCCTTTATAATATTGCTCATTCCCTGCTGGTGTTTCCTCTAATAAAGAAGGCAACGTATGATAATTTACATAATTGGTTATCAAATTAATAGCATCTTCTAAAAATATAGAAACTTGTTCTGTTTGATTTTCAACCATCAAATTAGACATTTTTTCTCTCTCCTTTGCCATTTCACGCTATTTCTACTCTTTTATTTTTATGTAATTCAGCCAATATTTCTTGTACTTTCGACACCGTTCCCTCATCAAAATATTGTTGAAATTCTTCCAGATTATTTAAATACAAACGTTTTTGCGCACGAAGTTCCCTATCCTTCACTAAACAACATATCGCTACAATATCGCGCAAATATATGTTTTGTTCTTCTACTTTATACACTGGATTTCCTTCAAAAGGAGTAATTTCTTGTAAAACTTCTTCAAAATATCGAACGTATAAAACCGAAAAAGTTTTCTCTTTATCATTTAATATATATGTCACTTCAGATCTGTTAAAAAAATCTTCTGATGTATTAGGTTTCGCCTTTTCTAACTCATATCCTACATAACCTTTTATAATCATATACTCCCCTCCACCTTCTTTCATCTTATTCTAACTTAATTTTCTGATAAACAAAATATTCTTTTAAATATACCTATATAAAAAATAGCTCCCCTATACAGGAATTTACCTTTTTATTTTTCTTGAAGTTTGTCATAATAATATTATTGTCTCAGTTTTCTTATACAAGGAGAGTTGTATTTATGTCGTTTTCATGGAAACGTTTCTTACAAATCGGGAAAATTATCTTCCCATTTGTTGTATTAACAATTGTATTCTTTCAAGCAAAAAAAGAATTAGCGGGCATTTCTTTTTTAGAAGCGATTGATACAATTAAAAACATTCCAACTGGAGGAGTCTTTTTAGCAATTACACTTGGTGCATTCGCTGTATCAACAATGTTCTTTTATGACTATGTTATGCTTCGTTACTTAAAAGCTGATATCCCTGTCCAAAAGATTTTCCGTATCTCGTGGATTGCTAATACTTTAAATGGATTTATCGGGTTTGGTGGTCTAGTTGGAGCTGGCGTACGCACAATGCTTTATCGTCCATACATAAAAGAAAATGGAAAACTTATTAAAAGTATCGCTTGGATGACAACTGCCTTTATTAATGGATTAGCCATTCTTTCATTTCTTGGTCTTATCGGAATATTAGACACGAGATTTATTTTGCATGAAAAACCATGGCTATGGCCTGTTCTTATCTTCTTTGCTCTTTTCGTCCCTATATATATCGGATTTTCTAAATTAAAAAATAGAAAAGCGATGCAAACAGAGGGACAAGAAGAAGAGGAGAAAAACCCAACTGTTTTATACTCATTAGTTTCATTAGTCGAATGGGTATCTGCTGGTATTGTTATGTACGTCATATTACTATTATTTGGCATTGAAATCGAATTCCAAAAGTTTTTAGGCGTATATGTCATTGCTGCTTTAGCTGGTGTCGTTAGTCTTGTTCCTGGTGGTCTTGGATCATTTGATCTTGTCTTCTTAACTGGGCTTGGGCAATACGGCATCGATACAGGTGTTTTGCTTCCTGCTATGTTATTATATCGTCTCGTCTATTACATCTTACCATTCTGCCTTGGTCTCATTTTTGCAGCTTTTGAAATGACAGGAGTAGCCATTAAAAAGTTTGAAGATAAACCCTTTATTGCGCCTGCATTAGAGACAACTGGTGTTATATGGACTTTGCAGCGTGACTTTCTAGGAAAGTTAGGTTCTTGGGCATCTGCTGCTTTAACAGTATTTGCTGGCTTAATGGTTATTTTATCAACTATTCTACCGACAAGTATAAATCGGGCACACGCCTTACATATTCTAGCTCCAAAACATCTTATTCAATTTTCTTTTAGCTTATCGCTAACATTCGGTATTCTCCTCCTCATTCTTTCACGAGGGATATATTACGGAACAAAACGTTCTTATTATATGACGATTGTTTCTTTAATTGGAGCGGCTATTTTTAATACACTAAAAGGAATTGATGTTGAAGAAACTTTTATTTTATTAATCGTACTCGCTGTATTGTATATGCTTCGTAAAAGGTTTGTACGTGAGAAAATGGAAGTCTCACTTTCCGATATCGTAAAAGTTTTTATATTCCTACTTGTAACGTTATATTTATATAAAAACTTAGGTATTTTATTTGCAAGTGCAAAAGAAGCTTTCCAACCTGATTTTGTCGTTCGTAATATTACACAAGTGAAACGAAGTGCATTAGCAGCTGCCTTTTTTGTTCCTACTTTTTTACTAATTGGTTCACTCATTGCAAATCGTTATCGAAATGAATTTCCCGGGCAACCAGCTAATGATAAAAGATTACAAAACTTCTTAGATGAACATGGTGGAAATGTACTTAGTCATTTAGGTTTTTTAGGAGATAAACAGTTCTTTTTCAGTAGTGATGGAAAAGCACTCATTCTCTTCTCAATAACTGGAAAACGACTTATTGTACTAGGTGATCCAATCGGGGACCCTTCCTCCTATCGTACTGTATTGCAAGAGTTTTTAGCTGAGGCTGATCGATTTGGATACATTTGTGTATTCTACCAAATTGAAAGTAAATGGATGAGTTTATATCACGATTTTGGTTATAACTTCTTTAAGCTCGGTGAAGAAGCTGTTGTTGATTTAAATACATTTACAATAACAGGAAAGAAACGCGCTGGCATGCGAGCTACTTTCAACCGTTTTGAAAGAGAAGGCTATACATTCTCTATTCATGAGCCACCTTTCTCAGACGAATTATATGAAGAGTTAAGAAAAGTTTCAGATGCATGGCTTGGTGGAAAAAAAGAGAAAGGTTTTTCACTCGGATACTTCGATCGTGAATATATTAGTCGCGCTCCCATTGCAACATTATCTGATGCGGATGGAAAAATTATTGCATTCACAACATTCATGCCCGTATATCAAAACGGATCATTATCTGTCGATTTAATGCGATATTATCCAGATGCGCCTAGCGGCATTATGGACGCAATTTTCATCCACTTATTCCAATGGGCAAAAGAAAATGAATACCACTCCTTTAATATTGGTATGGCACCACTTTCAAATGTTGGTTTATCCACACAGTCTTTCTGGTCTGAACGAGTGGCTGCTGCAATCTTTAATAACGTTCGTTATACGTATAGTTTCAGCGGATTACGACATTTTAAAGAAAAATATAAACCAGCATGGAGCGGTAAATATTTAGCATTTAGGAAGAATCATTCTTTACCAATTACAATGCTCTCTGTAACAAAATTAATAGGAAAAAGAAAAAACAGCTAAATTCTTAGCTGTTTTTTCTTTTTTGAACTTGTACAATAAATTCTTTTTCATATTTCTTACCATTTATATAGAAATTCCCCCACATTTTATACGTACCCTCGGCAGGAAATGTAATACGGTATTGTAATTGTTCATCCGTATCCACAGGCATAGCGTATAAAAAGTTCTCCTTCGTTTCATCCACGATATAGAGTGACTCTACTTCTCCTCTCTCTGAATGTAATTTCAATTTTTCACCCTTTTTCGCTTGAAACTGAAATGTTAACGTAACTGGTTCATTCGGATGTAATGCGCCAAATAAAAGAGAAACTTCATACTCCCCTATTTTTTTTGTAAGTACACTGTCGATTGGAAATTTCACTTTTTTCTTATTGTTCTCCTCTTTCGTTCTACCAAAATCTTTCCTAGCGAATGACTCTACGGACTTATTTTTATCTTCGTATAAAAATATCGTATATTCTTCATCTTTCGCTATTTTGGAAGATAACTTATATGACCCGTTCCCTGCAAATGTAGGTTTAATTTGTTGTATGTGTTTTAACTGTCCATCTACAATCACTGCCCGTATTTGATCATTTACACCACGAATTTCATTATTCTTTTTGTTTAACAACTGAAATACAATATCTACTTTCTCATTTCCCTTTCCATTTGACACATCCCACTTTACTTCCTGAACATCTCCTACAGTCTCTTCGTTTTCTTGATATTTTTTTATGTAAAATCCTCCTGCCACAATAAGTACTAACGCAATAAGCCCAATGACAAGATTTTTCAAAACATCACCTACCATTTTTATTGTCTCTGTTCACATAAAACTTCTTAAGCTATATATTCTAGATTATGATTTATGAAATCCTCCTATTTTGCACATATTACAAATAATAAAAAGATTTTAATTGAAAGGATTCGTAGTGTATAATGCAAATGATATTGATTTCTATCAATACATTATAAGGAGGACTTTTCATGAGTGTACATATCGAAGCAAAACAAGGCGAAATCGCTGAATCTATTCTATTACCAGGTGATCCATTACGTGCAAAATATATCGCTGAAACATTTCTAGAGGATGTTACTTGCTATAATAACGTACGTGGTATGTTAGGTTTTACTGGAACTTATAAAGGAAAACGTGTATCTGTTCAAGGTACAGGTATGGGTGTTCCTTCTATTTCTATTTATGTAAACGAATTAATCCAAAGCTACGGAGTTAAAAATTTAATTCGCGTTGGCACTTGCGGTGCAATTCAAAAAGATGTAAAAGTTCGTGATGTTATTATCGCAATGACGGCTTGTACTGATTCTAATATGAACCGTTTAACATTCCCAGGATTTGATTTCGCACCAGCTGCAAACTTTGATCTTTTAAAGAAAGCTTACGATGCTGGAACTGAAAAAGGATTACACGTTCGTGTCGGTAACGTCTTAACAGCAGATGTGTTTTATCGCGAAAGCATGGACATGGTTAAAAAACTTGGAGATTACGGTGTATTAGCAGTAGAAATGGAAACAACTGCTCTTTATACATTAGCAGCGAAATACGGCGTAAATGCATTATCTGTATTAACAGTTAGCGATCACATCTTCACTGGCGAAGAAACAACATCTGAAGAGCGTCAAACTACATTTAACGAAATGATTGAAATCGCTTTAGATGCAGCAATTCAACAATAATACACTAAAGAACTTGTCATACGTCTGGCGAGTTCTTTTTATGTGACTTTTTATAAATAACTATTTTATAAAGAGACAGATTTCTCCCCTCTACTTTATTGTAACGTTTGTTATAATAAAGTGAAACTTTAATCAGTGGTTTTTTTCCATCCCCCACTGATTATTAGTTGAACCAATCAGGCTTTTACGGACAGTTGATCTCCCACCTACTAACTCCCTTGTATTCGCCGAATTTTGAAGTGGAAGTCTTATTGCCCGAGCGGGATAAAGAAATCATTTACAGTATTTCTCATAAGAGGTGACGCAGTGAAAAACAGAAGTATCGTCTTTAAACTATTTTTATTATCATCAACTTTATTTACAATAATATTCCTACTTTTTTTCCTAGGACAATCTCTATTTTTAGAGAAATTTTATATTAATAAAAAAGTAAAAACAGTTCAAACTGCTTTTGAAAAATTCGTAGATAATTATGACAAAAGTGATAAAAGTTATGAGAAAGTTAGAAAACTAAAACAAGAATTTCATGATAAAACAAATGCCGATATGCAGTTTTTGGATTCTAACGGTATTATTAAAAGTGATAACAATTACTATATCGATGTATTTAATCCCAACAATAATAAACAGTATTCCATTCCACTCAATAACCTTTTAACACCAGAAGAATATAATAAATTCGAAAATTTAGGTTTAAAAAAAGATGTAATAATTAATGTTGATGGAGTCGTACAAGAGAATAATATTATTACACCACAAAAATTAGGAACGAATTATAATCAATGGCAAAACGAACATTTCTATTCGGATTTTCAGTCAATTAATGGTAATCCTTCTAAGAATAGACTTGCAAGCCGATACAAATCTACAACTCGTATCGTCTTTACAGGTGTTATAACTAAGTTACAGCTCCCATCAAAAGCTGAGGTTCGTCTTGCAAATGATATTGAAACATTACAAGCCGTTCAATATTTTGCAGATATTATTAGAGATGGCACTTCTAACTCGAACCAATTAAACACTTTCATATTAGATGGCGGCGAAAATATAAAAAATAGTATCTTTGTAAAGCCGATTATAGAAAACGGAAAGATTACAGAATATGCTTTTGCGATAGCGTCTTTACAACCCGTTAATGAAGCGATGCTAGTTTTAAAAGACTATTATGTTTATGCCTTAATCATCGTGTTTCTCGTTATTATTTTGTTATCCTTCTACTACTCAAAAATCATTGTTAAGCCATTAATTAAAATGAATCGTGTTACAAAAAAAATGGCTAATTTTGATTTCAGCGAGAAATTACCTGTTACAGCCGACGATGAAATTGGTGGGCTTTCCGGCAGTATCAATACATTATCTGTAAATTTAAAAGATCGAATCGATCGATTAAATGTTGCCAATACAAAGTTACAACAAGACATTGAACGTGAACGTCAATTAGAGAAAACAAGAAAAGAATTCATTTCTGGCGTATCACACGAATTAAAAACACCACTGAGTGTAATTAGAAGTTTTGCAGAAGGTATTAAAGATGGTGTTAGTAAGGATACTTCGTATTATACTGATGTTATTTTAGAAGAAACAGAAAATATGAACAGGCTGATTGTTGAAATGTTAGAATTAGCAAAGTTAGAATCTGGTACTTACAAACTAGATATGACGACGTTCTCAATTGGTGAATTAACGCAACAAGTCTATACAAAATTATTATTTAGCATGGAAGAAAAGCATCTACAAGTGAACGTCGATGCAGACCCTTCTATACTTGTTAAAGCAAATCGTAGCCGTATTGAGCAAGTAGTTGTGAACTTACTAAGTAATGCAATCCGCTATACGCCGGATGGAGAAAAAATACAAGTCTCCATTATAGAAGCAGAAGATACCGTAAAAATCGAAATCGAAAATACAGGAAACCCTATCCCTGAAGAAAGTCTTGAAAAAATTTGGGATCGCTTCTATCGCCTAGATGCATCACGTAGCCGTCACACCGGAGGTACCGGTCTCGGATTATCTATTGTAAAAAACATTTTAGACCTCCATCATGCCGAGTACGGTGTGTATAATACGACTAACAGTGTTGTATTCTATTTCAATTTACAAAAAGTAAAAGAAGTCAAATAATTTGTCTTAATTTCACTAGGAGTTCACATGAAATTCACACTCTCCCTTTATAGTAAGAAACAAGTTAATCCTTTCCTTTACACATATAAAAGAGGAGAGTGCGTGAAATGAAACAAGCAGGACAACCTATTCAAAATGAAAAACAATTAGAAACTATCAAAAATATACTTTTACAATCTTCGAAACGTGATGGCTTATTATTCGTATTAGCTGTAAATTCTGGCTTAAAAGTAAGTGAAATCTTACAATTAAAAGTTAGTGATGTAATCGATGAAAATGAAAATGTTCGCCATTCCATTTTATTTTACAATGAAAAAGTGAAGAAACATAAATGGTTTGCTGTAAATGAAGACTTACAGCACGCAATCGAAGACTACATGAAAGAACGTAAAACTTGGAAACGTAATGAACCATTGTTAAAATCTCAAAAAGGAACAAAATCTATTACGAGACAACATGCATGGTACATTTTAAACAAAGCTGCAAAAGAAGTTGGATTAGAAGGGATTAGCTCACATACACTTCGAAAAACTTGGGGTTATTGTGCATACAAATCAGGTGTTGATATTGCATTTTTACAACACTTCTTTGATCACAGTACTCTATCAAAAACTTTAAAGTATATCGGTATTGCTTAATAACTCTTATACATAAAAAAGGTTACCATTTGAAAATTTGGTAACCTTTTTTATATTTCATATTCTCTTTTCTTGTCTCTCCTATACTGTAGTGGTACTCTAATAATAAGGGGGAGAAATTATGAACACACTTACAATTGAATTACCAAAAGAAACGGCTGAAAAACTTGATTTATTAAAACAAGCTTACGAAAAGAAAACAGGTGCTTCTATCTCTGAGAGCACTCTCGTGCAAACACTTATCTCAAAAGAATTTATCCAGGCGATAACTCCTTTTGATTTACAACAATTCATCAACGGAAAAGAACAGCATTAATGCTGTTCTTTTTTTATCTCTATTTAAAATATACAAAGTTTTTTATATATTTTTAGAAAAACCATTGACAATGATAATGATAACCATTATCATTTATTATGAAGCCAACAATTGATGAATCAACCAAACGCTCAGTAACATTGTTACCCCTCTTTTTCATATAGAAAGGCACTGTACATTCCCCCTGTTTGTACAGTGCCTTTCTTGTTTATTATCATTCAAAAAAATTTAATTGCTCCGGCTTCGGCTCACCATATGTAATGTTCATCATTTTCATAAGCTGTTTCGCATTATCTGCTGCATCCCCACCTGAATTGTTGTTAAACAGTACGTATATATCCTTTGTTTTCTTTTTTAATTGCTCTAGTCGTTCCACCCATTCTTCCAGTTCTTTATTGTTGTAGCGATATAAACAACGAACCGCTCTCCAATTTTCCCCTTTATCAAGCCAACCATGAACATTTCGACCGTGAAAACGTATTAATGCCATGTTTGAATTCGTAACCTCTAATACGAGTGGCACAGAACCTATCCCAGCCTGTGGTTCATCACAAATTGTATGAACCCATTTCTCCTGTTCTAGAAACTGTAACGTCTTATCTCTCATTTCTGGATAAAACCATGTTTGATTTCGAAATTCTATTGCACATGGTAAACCTTCCATTTTTTCTTTCGTATATCGAAGAAAATCTACATTTTTCTTTTTGCAATCAAACCATGGTGGATATTGAAATAAAATTGTTTTTAATTTATTAGCTTCTATTAAAGGAAGAATGGACTGCTTATACACATCAAACATCTCATCAAACGTAGAAAAAGGAAATTCCCCTTTCATATGTCCTGTCATTCCTTGATACGCTTTTACGACAAAAGAAAAATCTTTCGGCGTTTCCATTGCCCATTTTATATAATTTCGTGCAGGTTGCATCGCGTAAAATGAACTATCCACTTCCACAATAGGAAAATACTCACTATATGTTCGTAATTTATTTCTATTTTCATAGGAATCTACGTATAAAGAATCATGATCTCCCCATCCTGTCACTCCAATGAACAGCACATATATTCCTCCCTTTTTAACTTTATCTTCTATTCACTCCCCAAACACTTTTGCTAATCAATTTCATTAAGTGGCCCTTTCTTTAAGAGTATCCTTATTAAAATATGATATACTATATGGAAGAATTTTTAAAATGAGGGGTTATTTATTTATGCTTCCAAACGATGCTACTGTATCTCATGAAAAACGAATTGAAGAACTAGAAAATAAAGTGCGTTTTTATGAAGAACTTGTAAATCAATTACCACATCATTTCACATACAAAAATCCACATATTGGTTTACAAATAAAGAAAACTAGAGCAACTCATTCCATTCAAGAAATACCAAAAGAGAATAAAGAGGCTCATTTTCAACTTACTTGTGATTCATTATTCTTATTTGAACAACTTGAAAAACACTTTGTACATATTTTTGATGCCTTTTCACATCATGTAACCTTTGTCGATAGTAAAGGGAATATTACTTTATGTAATCAAGTTGCCGCAGATGATTTCGGTGTAATACGAAATGATATTATCGGAAAACCGATTCAACAATTACTAAACTTGCCGGAAGAAAAAATTAAAGCGATTGAAACATTAAGAACGGGAACAGAAATATATAATGAAGAAGTTTTAGACAAAAACTATGGCATTATAAACAACCGAATTATTCGCGATTATAACGGGGAGATTTTTAGGGTTATTAGTGTCTTTCATTATTTAAACACAGAGCGTGATGCAGAGAAGTTTTCGTTAGCAGGACGAATCGCAGCCGGAATTGCACACGAGGTACGAAACCCTCTTACGACAGTACGAGGATACTTACAATTTTTACAAGAAAGTGTTTCTCCATCAAATAAAGAGTTATTTAAAAGCTTACTTATCCCTGAATTAGATCGTGCAAATAGTATTATTACAAAATTTTTAGCCATTTCAAAAACACGTGAATTTACAAGAGAACCGTTTCCTATTAATACATTTTTATGCGACTATATTCAACAGTTACTAGCTAGTGAAGTCTTCTTGCATAACATTTCAATTGATTATAACTTTTCTAATGAATTAGATGATATTTTAGTCAATATTGATCGACATGAACTTGTTCAAGTATTTTTAAACCTATTTCAAAATGCCGTCGATGCTCAAGGCGAAAAGCCTCTTTCTATTCAAATCACTAGTTATCGCCTAGATAACTTCGTTCGGATTACTTTCACAGACAATGGAATTGGTATTCCTCTAGCTATTCAAGAATATATCTTTGATCCATTCTTCTCAACGAAGGATTCGGGGACAGGACTAGGCTTATCAGTAACAAAAAAAATCATCCAAAATCATAACGGTACGCTCAAAATGACTAGTGATCCAGACGGTACAACCTTCACTATTTCTATTCCGATTTTACCTAAAGTAAATCGTGAAGCAATTAACTTATAAAATGAGAATGCTGTTCTATTAACTCCCTTTAATTGTTAAGCACACTCTAACAATTAAAGGGAGTTTTTTAAAACATATAGATTTTTCTCTACTTCTTTATTGTTCGTGTTAGGTAGGTAAACTTCTTATTTTTTGAGAAATAGTAGTTTGTCCATCACGAATTTAATTTAAATTTCATTATAATATATAGTAACGACTATTATTCTATGAAAGAAAGGAATGCAAAGATAAACAACAAAAATAAAGGGAAAGTATTTTATGGTAATGATTGTTGCGAAGTAAGAGCTTGTAGTTATATCAACATCTCTAAGTCCGAACTTAAATAATTTGTTAGACTTCTTCAAGCTCTCGGCCAAGCTATTCAAGCTGTCTTAGTTCAATATGGATCTGGTTCCTAGGTGGAGGCGCTACTGGACCAGCGGGTACTCCGATTCGGGTAACTATAGCTGCAATAGGAAACTCCAATGCTCAAACAATATCAACTGGAATTAATATTCAATTAAATCAAGTTTTTGAAATAAATAATATTAACTTTAATGACACTACACATACTTTACAGGCGTATATGATATTAGTTTCTCGGCATCTACAACTTTCCCAGGCTCTTCACCGTTTGGATTCGGTATTTCATTCAATGGCCAACCACCTACTCGTAATTTTTCAACTAATGTTATCAGTAGTGCTGTTTCTTTCTCTACAATTGTTACTTTACAAGCTGGTACAACGATTTCTGTACAACCTACAGCAAATACTATTTCTATTCCTAACACGGGCGATACAACTGCGACACTATCTGTACTCCGAATTTACTAACCACAATTTCCGATAATATTTTGGGAGGACTAAACACATTTATAAGTAATAGGTGTGATTTTGATTGTCTATTAAATCTCTCTTTTAATAAAAAGGAGCACTTATTTGGGAGGATAAGTGCTCCTTCTTTACGTTTCTTTACCTCAAATTTACTCTATCTTAATCCTCATTTTGTATGATAAATAATGAAGTCAAAGATATGAAAGAGGGATGAAAAATGAGAGTTATGTCACCGATACGCATTTGGATTGCTCTTATGATATGCATTATTTTATGTGTAGGGTTTTTTTTAACTCTAAAATATTCTACTATTTCAAAAGCAGAGAGAAAAACAGTTCCATACACACTTTTGTATACGAAACAAAACAACATCCTTTATTCCAATTCCACAAATAATGAAAAAAAAGTTATAAAAGGAATGCTTATTACGAAAGCTTCTAGTTACGAAACTCTACTTCAAATTACTGAAACGATTAAAGATCAGTATACAAATAAAGGAATTGATGAAATCACGCTGACTATCCATAATGAAAATAATGGTAGTTATGAAGAAGAATTACCATACGAACCGATTAGTAAAGGAACAATAATCATCACATACGATTCTCAATCCTTTGGCAGTACCAACATTACTCTTAATGAATAGTAGCATTTACCCCACTAATTATGAGCTCACTTCATTTTTCACATGAGAAAGAGGCGAATAACGTAATTCGCCTCTTTCTTTTACCATAACGATGGAATCCACTCTTTTACTTTATTAAACCACTCTTGCTGTTCTTTTTTCCTTTTTTGTTCTTCTTCTTGCCTTTTCTTTTCTTCTTCTTTTCTTCGCTTTTCTTCTTCAATTGTTTGCAATTGTTTTTTATAGTCCGCCTCAGATATTAACGACAATTGGAACGCTTTTTGGGCTGGGTTTGCATTTGCTTTTTTCATGATATCCCGGAACATCGTCGTTGTAATTTGACTACCACCTGGAACATAATGCTCGCTATCTGTTTTGTCATATCCTACCCAAACTGCACCTACTAAATCTGGTGTGTATCCTACAAACCACGAGTCCTTTGCCCCTACGCTCGGGCCATTTACAAGTTGAGTAGTCCCTGTCTTCCCTGCTGTATCAACATTAGTAACTTTCGCTTTTCCACCTGTTCCCTTTTCTACAACACCTTTTAATAAATACGTCATCTTTTGAGCAATTTTCTCACTCGTCACTCGTGTCTCTTTCTTATACCATTTCCCTATTATTTCCCCTTCAGCATTTTGAACTTCTCTAATTGCATGAGCCTCTACTTGAACCCCATCATTAGCAAATGTACTATATGCTTGGGCCATTACAAATGGTGATGTCCCTACATGCATCCCACCTAAAGCAATTGGATACGTACGGTCTTCTGGTACTAACGGAATACCAAATCGCTCTAAAGATTTCAATCCTTTATCTAATCCTATTTGTTCTAATAGCCACACAGCGGAAACATTATACGACTTTGCTACCGCTTCATACATTGTCACATTACCATGAAAGGCCTGATCACTATTTTTCGGTTCATATTCTTTAATATGAAATGGTTCATCTTTTAATATATCGTATACTTCATACCCTTGTTCTAAAGCGGGTACATATACAGCTAGAGGCTTTAATGTTGAACCTGGCTGTCTTTTTAATTGCGTAGCATGATTAAATTGTAAAAACTGATATGGTCCTCTACCTCCAACTAAAGCTGGAACACCGCCTGTTTTTGGATTTATAAGGACTACACCCGTTTGCATAAGTTGATCTGAGCCACTATCTTTGAAATAACTATCATTATTCACAACATCTTCTACAGCTTGTTGTTTTTTCGGATCAAGCTCTGTATAAATACGATAACCACCTGCTAAAATTTCATTTTGTGTTAATTCATACTTATCCATCGCTTCTCTAACTATATAGTCTACATATTGGGAGTATTTACCTTTGTATTTATCATCAACCCCACGTTTTAATACAAGGCCTGACTCTTTTTCTTTATTGTATTGCTCTTCAGAAATATATCCTTGTTCCTTCATTAAACTTAATACGACATTACGTCGTTCAATTGATTTATTAAAGTTTTTATAAGGAGAATACGCAGACGGCGCTTTAATTAAACCTGCAATCGTTGCAGCTTCTGAAATTGATAAATCTTTTACCTCTTTATCAAAATAAGATTTAGCTGCCCTCTTTATTCCCCAAGCACCTTCCCCAAAATAAATTTGATTCATATACATTTCAATAATTTCATCTTTTGTATAAGTACGTTCTATTTTTTTGGTTAAAAAGTATTCCTTTATTTTACGAGAAAATGTACGATCTTGTGTCAAAAATACATTCTTTGCAAGCTGTTGTGTAATTGTACTTCCCCCTGCTACAACTTCTCCTGCTGTAATATTTTTAAAAACTGCACTTATAATTCCACTATAATAAATACCATGATGGTTAAAAAAACCCTTATCTTCTACTGCAACAATTGCCTGAACCATAATATCAGGAATATCTTTTCTTTTAACACCTTCTGTTTTCGAAGAAGCTAATTTAGTTGCGACCTCATTATTTGCATCATAAATTAAAGTCGGTTGTGGAACAGCTTGTTTTAATTCAGATATGTCTTGAATGGATATTATTATATTTATAGCAATAAATAGAGTAATGAGTACACTTCCCAATACAATTAATGAATTACGAAGTTTCTTCCTCTTATTGAACCACTCAAGCATTTTTTTAAAATGAGTGTTCTTCAATTTCATTCGTTCACTTCCTTCATTTATTTACACTCTTCTTTTTAAAAGGAAGAATATACCGCCTTTTAAATTTACTATAATAACGTAGTCATTCCTATAGTGTAAAGCTTTTCTTTTACATTCATACTTTTTGCAAGAAAAGGACATTCTACAAGTAAGATATTCACTATTGGATATTAATATTATTAATAGAACAACGAGAGTTATGTTAAGTTTTTGTAAACTTTTCGATAAAATGTTTTAAAAAACGACAGTTTTTTGTTAGAATTGATTAGCCAATATATTTTACATATATTACTTTTGTGGGGGTAACAATAATGGTCTTTAAATCAAAAAAAGATAAATTTTCTGAAATGTTAATGAATGTTTCCGAAAATTTAAAAGAAGGCGCGCAGTTTTTCGTGGAGTATAAAATTAAAAATGCTAGCGATTTAAAAGAGTTTTCTATGCGCATGAAAGAGTATGAGTCAAAAGGTGACTCATTTATTCACGAAATCATTATGGAGCTAAACAAAGCGTTTATTACTCCAATTGAACGTGAGGACATCCTACAACTTGCAATGAGTATGGATGATGTATTAGACGGATTAGATCACAGTGCTGGTCTGTTCGAAATGTATTCTATTACAGAAGCTGATGAATACATGATTAAATTCGTGGAAGCAATTAATCAATGTGCGATTGAGATTGCAAACTCTGTTGAACTACTGTCTAAAAAGAAGTTAGTCGACATTCGTACGAACGCGATTAAGATTAAGGATTACGAATCACAATGCGATGATATTCGTCGTCATGCGATTAAGCACTTATTCTCTCGTGAAAAAGATCCGATTAAGATTATTCAATTTAAAGAGATTTACGAAGAGCTTGAAGAAGTAGCTGATAGCTGTCAAAGCGTTGCAAACGTATTAGAAACAATTATTATGAAGAACGCGTAAGGAGTTTGATCATGGATACACTCTTGATACTGACCGTTTTAGTAGTCATTTGCGCTTTAGCTTTTGACTTTATCAATGGATTTCACGATACAGCAAACGCTATTGCAACGGCTGTTTCAACGAAAGCTCTAAAGCCTAGACATGCAATTATTATGGCAGCTATTATGAACTTTTTAGGTGCAATGACATTTACAGGTGTAGCAAAAACGATTACAAAAGATATCGTTGACCCATTTGCTTTACAAAATGGTTCTCTTGTAATTTTAGCTGCTTTGCTTGCGGCGATAGCATGGAACTTAATTACTTGGTACTACGGTATCCCAAGTAGTTCTTCGCATGCAATTATTGGCTCCATCGCAGGTGCAGCCATTGCTGCTGCTGGTATTAGCTCATTAAACCTTAAAGGATTCATTAAAATTCTTGAAGCTTTAATCATTTCACCAATTATCGCTTTCGTTATTGGTTATATCGTTTACAGTATTTTTAAAGTGGTCTTTAAAAACTTTAACTTAACGAAAACGAATAAAAACTTCCGTATATTCCAGATTTTCACTGCAGCATTACAAGCCTATACACACGGTACGAATGATGCACAAAAAGCAATGGGAATCATTACGATGGCTCTTATGGCTAATAACTATCATACTTCTAGCGATATCCCGTTCTGGGTACAATTATCTTGTGCTATCGCAATGGGACTTGGTACTTCTGTCGGTGGATGGAAAATTATTAAAACTGTCGGTGGACAAATTATGAAAATTCGTCCTGTAAATGGTGTAGCTGCCGATTTATCATCATCACTTGTTATTTTCGGTGCAACATTCATTCACTTACCGGTTAGTACGACGCACGTTATCTCTTCTTCTATTTTAGGGGTTGGTGCTTCTCACCGTGTGAAGGGGGTAAAATGGGGAACTGCAAAACGTATGTTAATTACATGGGTTATTACACTTCCTATTTCAGCTTCTTTAGCTGCTCTGTTTTACTACCTATTACATTTTGTTTTCTAATCAAAAGTCGTCTTCCTTATTTTTCTAGGAAGACGACTTTTTTGTGAACAAGCCTATTTCTCATTAAAAAGCGTGTATAATAATTGGTGGATAAGTTATTTAGAGGAGTTGGCAATTTTGGAATACATCATGTTACTTTTCATCGGACTAATCGCCGGGACAGTCGGCAGCCTAGTTGGGCTTGGAGGCGGAATTATTATTGTTCCGTTATTAATTGGATTACACAGTTTATCACCACAACTTGCAGTAGGGACTTCTATGGTAACAGTCGTTTTCACAGGACTATCTTCTACCCTTACTTACATGAAGCATAAGCGAGTGGATTATAAAAGTGGACTTATTTTATTTATCGGAAGCGGTCCTGGTGGTATTATCGGATCATGGGCAAATAAATTTTTAAACCAAGACACATTTTCTTTATACTTTGGGATTTTCCTTATATTCGTCTCAATTCTACTTATGCTTCGAGACAAATTAAAACCTCTTTCCCTCTCAAATACGTCTGTAATTAAGCGTTCTTTTACAGATAATGATGGAAATGCTGTACACTACCAATTCCCACCGTTTCTTGCTATCTTTATCGCCTTTATAGTTGGGTTTATATCTGGGTTATTTGGAATTGGTGGCGGTGCCTTACTTGTTCCAGCAATGATGCTTCTTTTTGCATTCCCAGCACATATTGCAGTAGCAACTTCAATGTTCATCGTATTTCTATCAGCAATTGTAAGTTCTGCAACTCACATCTCACTTGGAAATGTCAGCTGGATTTATGCATTAATCCTTATTCCTGGTGCATGGATCGGCGGAAAAATCGGGGCTTACATTAATACAAAACTGAGTGGTAACGCCGTAATTAATTTATTACGTATTACGTTAATTATTCTTGGAACTAGATTAATCATTATTTCCCTTTTATAACGTATTCTTTTTAGAATGCGTTTTTCTTATACACATGAATATAAAAATCCTCCGAGGAGAACAAATAAAATTAAACAAGCACTTAATAACATATAATTTGAAATATGTACTTTCTTCAAGTTGACCACTCCTATAACTGCGACTGTTATCTTTATGATAGCGAAAAAATAGTTCACTTGCAGTTACAGAGTGCTAACAATGCAAAATCAATTATTACAAATTTTATCCTTATATTTCATTTCTTTGTATATTCTATCGATTTAATAAAAAAAGATGTCATATTGACATCTTTTTTAGTGAAGAAGTGACCATCCCATAAAGTCTTCATGTACTTGGCACGCCCTCTTATCGTTTCGATCATATAATTCAGCATAACTATCTGTTTCTTCATCATAAGCCATCGTATAAATAATTTGGCCGTCTACTTCAACGGATAAAACGACTCCACCTTTCATCTCTTCTACATGAATGATAGCATTCGCCGGAATTCTCATATCCGTCATTCTTATCGCATCTAACAATATACTAAACCCCCTACAGCGTATTCATTGCTAGTACTATTACACACTAAATAGTATACTACTGTAATAGCATACATTTCGTCAATGAAATTGCTGTTGAAATAGCATATTGTCTATATACATATACGCTAAAATAGAAGAAATAGAAACATATTAATGGGGGGCTAACATTGATTCTACACAAAGGAGATGTACTATTCCGTCAAGGCGAGGACGGTCCTTTATACTTTATAAAAACAGGCTTATTAAAAGTAGTTCGGCTAGAAGAAGACGGAACACCATTTTTATTCAACATTATCGTTCCAGGTGAAACGATACCTCATCATTCTTTAATTTCACCGAAAGAATATCACGGTACAGCTATCGCTTTAATAAAGACAGAAGTGGAACCGATCACTAGTAGTGAATGGTACGAGAGACTTCAAGCAAATCCCGAATCATATGCCAACATCGCTATGCAATTGCAATCTAAATTAAGAATGATGCAACAACGAATTGATCAATTGACAACTGTCTCTCCGAAAGAACGTCTTCATCGTTTACAAGAATGGTTCACATTATATTTAGGTGACATTCCTATATATGAAATATTAACACAAACTGAAATTGGTCAACTGATAGGCATACGCCGTGAAACAGTTAACCGTTTATTACGAGAACAAATAAAAAACGAGGTAAAATAAATACCTCGTTTTTTTGTTTATTCTCATCTGTCTTATTGTAAGCTTGTTGCTGGGCCGAAAAATTCATAATGAATATGCTCTTGTTTCACACCTAAATCAGTTAGTGCAGCATTTATATGCTTCATAAATGCTACTGGACCACAGAAATAAAATTCTGCTTCAGTTGTCTGAATAATAGTTTTTAACCATTCGCTTTCAACGAAACCTTCTTTATCAAAGTTCTTCATTTCTAAATCTTTTTCAGTCGGTGCAGAATAACAAGTATATGCTTTAACTTGTTCATATTCATTTTCTACTGCCTTAACGTGTTCTTTCATTGCATGTGTATTACTATTTATTGCTGCATGAATAAAATATACATTACGTTTTGAATCTTGTTCAATTAACGTATTTAACATACTCATCATCGGTGTAATCCCTACTCCACCACTAATTAGTACAACTGGTAATGTTGAATCCATATTTAACACGAAATCTCCCGCTGGTGCACTTACTGGTAAAACATCTCCTTCTTTTACATGTTCATGTAAGTAATTAGACACTTTACCGTCTGGTGTATCTACACCTTTTTCTTTCTTTACACTAATACGATAATATTCTTTCCCAGGTGCATCGGATAAACTGTATTGACGATTATGTGTATATGTCTCACCTTCAATATTGATTTGAACCGTTACATATTGACCTGGGATGAATGAAGAAACTTTCCCTCCATCTTCAGGTTTCAAATAAAATGACGTAATAACATCGCTTTCCTTCACTTTTTTAACAATCACAAAGTTACGGAAGTCTTTCCATCCACCTTCTTTATGTGCAGCTTCTTCATACATCTCTGCTTCAATGCTAATAAATGCATCAGCAATGACACCATATGCTTCTCCCCATGCATTTAAAACTTCATCAGGTGCACCTGCGACCTCTTTAATGGCACGTAGTAAACATGTACCTACAATCGGATAATGCTCAGCTTTAATACCTAAACTTCTATGCTTATGACCAATTTGTTTTACAACTGGAATAATTGCTTCTAAATTATCAATGTACGTTGCAGCTGCATAAACAGCATTCGCTAACGCTTGTTGTTGTCTTCCCTTTTTCTGATTCGTATGGTTGAAAATATTCAATAACTCCGGATGTTCTGAAAATAAAATTTCATAAAATCTCGTTGTAATTTCAACGCCTTTTTCTTGTAATAATGGTACTGTTGACTTTACGATTTCAATTGTTTTTGCACTTAACATTGTATCCCACTCCTCTATTTCCTTAACTGTTTTTAGTTTAACTGAATCTTATAATGCAGATTGTGATTTTAATCACTATTAACACGTTGTTTTTGTGAATAATATATGAACATTGTACTTACAAAAGAAAATAAGCTAACTAGAATTCTAGCTAGCTTATTATTTTGTTTGTATAGCTTGTTCAATTACTTTTATATCTTTCCCCTCGCCAAACTCTGTATACCCCCAGATATTCGTTTCCCCCCTATATTTATTTACGATAATATCCAAGTCATGATATACACGGTGGGCATACACTACATACTCAATATTTTGAAGTTCCACACCTTTTTTTACAATTTCATAGCTTCTATTTACATCGCGTTTTATTTTTTCATTCTTTATTTCCGTATGTATATTTTTTAAAGATGGTTCTTGTTGTTGAAACCATTGCTTAAATTGATTCCAATCCCCGTCTGTATAATTCTCTGCTTTACCGTAATTTAAGAAATTATTATAGCTTTCATGTGTCATTCGAATAAAATCTAGCACTTTTGTCTCTTCTTGCACATCTTCTACTTGAGCTATTGTATTTACCTCAGCAGGCTTATTCGCATAATGTAACAGCACTTTCATAAGACTATAACTCGCGATGATCATTACGATAATAATCCCGAATACACGTAGAAATTTCTTCATATACAGAACTCCTTCTCTACTAAAGATATTATAATGTATGGCTATACTTGTAACATTCTCTCGTAGAAATATACTTCCTGTATAAATTCTTCCTATCATTTCGACAATATTTTTCTATACATTTCTCGTTGGCAAATGTTCTTGTAAAACAATATATCCTTCATAAGCTGTGTAACCGAGTATAGCCATTAATCCGATATAACAAGCAAATACTGTCCATTTCGTTTTCGCATCCACTTTATAATAGTTTTCTTGTTGTTCTTTTTCTATTTTCCATTTATTTAATTTTCTTTCTGACGCTTCAAATGCTTCCCTTATGTGAATTGTATACTCATCTTTTTCATCTTCATATGGAACATAATCTAACGGTTCGAACTCCGGTAAAAGATACTCTAACACTTCCATTTTTTGAAGTTCACCTATTTGTAACTCTTTTTCCCGTTCTCTTTGTCTTAATGCATTCATCTCATGATGCATCATGTATATAGTCCGATGTACAGCACCCGTTTCTTTTAATTCCTCTTCAATCCTAGCAACATATTCTTTCATCCCATCAATTTTATGCCCTAATTCCTTAATCGGCTCATCTCTCTTTATCACTCTATATAATTCCATACAACCGATAATAACAATAAATCCTCCCAAAATACTTTTAAAGTAAATTGAATAGCCAAGTAATAAAATAAGGCCTGCTCCCCAAATTTTAGTGCTGACAACTGAAATAATTCGCCCACCATCTAGCGGCGAAACGGGAATTAAATTAAAGAAATTAATCATACTTCCAAGCAAAATAACAAGCGCCCAAAATGGTTCTTTCGTCATTATGTAAAGCGGTATCGCGGGTAAATATGACAGAAGCCCGAAAAGCGGACCCATATAGGCAATGTAAGCTTCATCTTTTGCATTTTTCGGCATCTCTTTCATTCCAATAAGAGCCCCCATAAATGGGATAAAGATTGCTGGCGATGTTGGAATTCCTTTTCTTTTCGCAGCCCATAAATGGCCCATTTCATGAACAAACAACAAATAAATGAGCGCCACCCCAAATTTCCAACCATATAGAACTGCGTATGCGCCAAGCGATAGAAACATACTAAATACCGTTGAAAACTTTGCTAATTTAAAAATTGCAAATACCCACTTTAACTTAGACAGTAAAAATAATCCTATGGCAACAATAATTCCCCATAATCCTTTTTTATTATTTTTCATCTCTCTCCTTTAACCCCCTGTAACGAGTCATACAAGCTCATCAAAAATTATTCTCCTCTTTATTATGACATATTTTTTTCTATTGTTAGAAATAATGTTTATTTAATCCATTTTTAGCCAAAAATATAAATAAAGGAGGTATATACGAATGAATTTACAATCTCTCATAATAAGTGTTTTATCATTTTTAGCTTCAACTCTTATTTTTTATACAGTGAGCTATGTATTATTATTAGATTGGTTGCCAAATCACTTACTTATCACTCTTATCATTCTTTCCGCTCTTATGATTTCATTTCTTATTACACGAAAATCAATGAATGAGCCATCTGCAAAAGCAAAATAATAGAGAGGGTGTTCTTCTCCCCTCTCTATTATCATTTCCTAGGAAAGGCTATATAGAATTTACAATTCAGTTACAGCCAATAAGGGCCTTACCCCAAAATTCAGTTGAAACAAAGAAGTTAAGTGAGAGTCAACGCCGAATTGGCAAAGACTATTAATCAATGAGAAATGATCAGCCTCCGCCGATTAAATTCTCACTTTATCTTTGGAAATTCATTTTTTCACCATACTCTTTAACGATTTGAATTATATTTTGAAACACACCTATTTTTTCTTTTTCACTGTTTAATATTTTTAAATCATACTTTTCGTAATATGTTTCTAATGATTTTAATTGTGATTCTGAAGCGCCTTTTACCTGCACAGTAGCATGCAATTCATATTGCTTATACCCTTCCTTTACTTTTTCACCTAAAATCATTTCACTCTCTTTTGCTCCAATTAATTTTTGAACTTTTTCTGGGAAAGTGAGTTGCAAATAATATTCTTGTTCCTTCACTAACTTGTTGTATAGTGATTGTGAAATCGTATACCGTATCATATAATTCACGTTTTGATAGCCTGCTTTAATATGAAACGCGGTAATCTGCAAATCTTTTTTTGTTACCTCCGTTAAAGGACCTACCTGCATCTCTTCTTCTTTTTGTTCTGAAACATTTGGAAATATAGCCAAAAGCTTTTCCGTATCTTTTTCATTCAACATATACATAACTTTCTTATATTGCACCCATCCTCGTCTATCTTCTCCCCTTAACCATGCATAATAAGTTTCTTTTTTCCCCTCTCTACTAATTTGTATTTCATATTCAGGTTCACCGAAGCTTCCGGTTATTTCTTGTTTCTCAGCTTTATCCAAAATGTCTATTACTAACTTCGCTTCTGATTCCTGCAACTTTTTCTCTTTATGTTTTTTTTGTATAACGGTTACCCCTATTGTTTCTTTCACTTCATTCACCGTCTCTTCTACTTTTTTTGTTTCTTGTTTTTGCTCAGCTTGACCACAAGCTGCTAGTAACATAACAAATAACAACAATACATATTTCCCTTTCAAATTAATCCTCCTTTTACGATAAGAAATTCTTATAATCTTCATACATAAAACAAAAACGTGACATCCTATTAAATAAGTTATACTAATCATTGAAAGGAGGTCTTTATCATGTCCATTAATTTTCATGATGCAAATAATAAATACACATACGCAACAAGAAACGCTCATATTTCTTGGGCTGAAATGGTAAAAAACATTACAGACATACAAAACAAGCAAATAATTGATATTGGCTGCGGTGGCGGGATTTATACGAAAGAACTCGCTCTTATGGGAGCCAAAAATGTTGTGGGACTTGATTTTTCAAAAGAAATATTACAAGCTGCAAAAGAAAATTGCAACAATTTCCCAAATATTTCTTTCATCCACGGTGATGCACATAATATCCCATACCCTAACGAAACATTCGACATAGTTATTTCGCGCGCAGTTATTCATCATTTACAAGACATTCCTACATTTTTATGTGAAGCTTCTCGTATATTAAATAAAAACGGTGTACTTATTTTACAAGATCGAACGATTGAAGATTGTACAGTTCCAGGAAGTCCCGAACACATTCGTGGATATTTTTTCTCTATATTTCCAAAACTCATTGAAATAGAGTCAAAAAGACGTCCAAAAACCAACACGATACAGAAAGAATTACAAAAACATTCTCTTCACGTGCTTCCCACACAAACACAATGGGAAGTACGAAAAATACATGATTCTGTAGAAGCATTGCTACAAGATTTATCTCCTCGAACAGGTCGATCCATTCTATATGAGTTAACAGATGATGAACTTTCTCAACTTCTACAACATATACAGACCACATTACAAAACGTCTCTCCTATTATTGAAAGAGATCGATGGACAATTTGGAGCGCCATGAAGTTGTAAGGAAGGAAGCCTCACAAAATAATGTGAGGCTTCCTTTCTTTCATAATCTAATTTTGCAACACTCTTGATATCCTCCACTTCTGGCCTGTGCACTTCCACACTTCGGACATACTAAATATCTAGACTGATTTGTCAACAAACTACCTTTTTGAAAGAGTAAAACTTCTGCTTGTTTAAACGAACGCGAATAATATAACCACATAAAACCAATTATAGCAATAATGCCAAATAATACTCCCATCGCAAGCATTTCAGTCACCTCTTTTGGTTTGTTCTTTCCAGCAAGTGGATTGTTGTAATATTCTCTGTAAATTCAAATAATCCCTTCTTTACTCCTATAAATATCAACTTTCTCTATAAATTTTACAATTCTCCACAAATTTTTACTCCCATTTTACAATTCATTATTCCTTTTGCAACAACGAATATTACTTTCGATATTTCCGTATATAAATATATCTTTCAAAAAACATATTGACTTTCTAAAAAAAACATGCAACAATACTGTCAGAATACTTGAATAAAAATTCATTGACGAGAACGAGTACGTTATAGAACTGTTCCCCAGAGAGTTGGCGATTTGCTGAAAGCCAACGTTCAGTGCGTAACCGAAAATCATCTCCGAGAAGTAGAACCGAATGTTACAGTAAGTTCTTACCGGCCGTCCCCCGTTACAAGGAACACGTATCATGTTGTACGTTGCAAAGCCGTATACATATAGATTTATTTCTACATGTGTAAATTAGGGTGGTATCGCGGGTAAATATAACTCGTCCCTTTCTTTAGGGACGAGTTTTTTGTGTTCTTACAAATGAATTTAAAAAAGGAGGAAAAACAATGAACACTGTATCAAAAAAACATATTTTTTTCACGGGTCTTATGCTATTTTCTTTATTTTTTGGGGCAGGTAATTTAATTTTCCCTCCCATGCTTGGCCAAAACGCAGGTGAAAACTTTTGGCCCGCAATGATTGGATTTTTACTAACAGGAGTTGGCTTACCACTACTTACTGTTATCGCAATTTCTCTATCAGGAAATGGAATGCAGCAACTTGCAAGTCATGTTCATCCATTATTCGGAATTTTCTTTACGGTAGTTGTATACATTGCCATCGGTCCATCCATGGGCATCCCACGTGTTGCAAATGTTGCTTATGAAATGGGTGTTAGTTCTTTCTTACCAGAAACAATCCGCTCTAGCAGCCTAGTGCTATTTGTATATACAATCATATTCTTTACTATCGTATTTTGGCTGAGTTTAAATCCATCTAAACTTGTCGATCGTATTGGAAATATATTAACACCTATTTTATTACTCTCAATTTTCTTATTGTTTGTTAAAAGTGTCTTTACACCACTTGGACAATCAGGACCAGCTATGCAAGAGTATCAAACTTCTCCAATCTTCAAAGGCTTTATGGAAGGGTACTTAACAATGGACACCATTTCAGCACTTGCATTTGGAATTATCGTTGTAAATGCAATTCGCTCTAAAGGTGTGAATGATCGTAAGTCCATTGCCATCGCCACAGCAAAAGCAGGGCTTATTGCCGCTACAGGACTCGTACTTGTATATGGTGCACTCGGCTGGCTTGGGACAACTAGTGTCTCTCTCGGATATGCAAAAAATGGTGGACAGCTACTTACTGTTATCGTACAACAATTATTCGGCCCATACGGTTTGCTCCTATTATCTCTTATCGTTACACTCGCTTGTTTAACGACATGCGTTGGACTCGTATCTGCGTGCAGCCAATATTTTTCAACATTATTGACTACATTTTCATACAAAACGTTCGCGAGTATCATTTGCGCATTAGGATTATTAGTTGCCAACTTAGGTTTAACAAAAATTATCGCAATCTCTGTTCCAATTCTACTTGTTGTATATCCAATTGCGATTGTACTCGTACTACTATCGTTACTTCATAAATACTTCGGTGGATATCGCTCTGTTTATGTAGGTGCTTTAATCGGAGCAGCAGTTGTGAGCGTATTTGATGGATTAAAACAAGGCGGTATTCCAGTCTCGTTTATCACGTCCAACTTTGAATTTATTCCTTTATATAATGAAGGAATAGGCTGGCTATTACCAGCATTAGCCGGAGCACTTATCGGATTTACTATCGCTAAACTAAACGGTGCTAAAAAAGTTCCCTTAATAACCGACGCAAAAGCATCCTAAAAAAACTCCCGAAAGGGAGTTTTTTTACATTTGATAAGCAGTATGATTAAAACTACTTATTTTATACGCTTTCGTATAATATTCAATATTCGTATCAACTGTTTCTACCTTAACAACATCATAGCAGTCTTCTTGCTTTACTAAAAATAAATAGTATTCCTCTGTTGCCTCAATAATCGCAATTTTATCTGTTTCAACATTATATTGTTCACAAAGCGCTTGTAATGCGTTCACATAATCCCCTAATTTTTTAGACTTATCCATTCCGAATATAGTTTGAACTAACATATACATTCTCCCCTTTGTATGTACTGTTAACAACTTAATGATAACGCTTACATTTATTAGCGTCAATAAAAAGATTTGATGCAAACTAATAATCAATGGGGATAGTCCCCCACTGATTAAAGTTGCACTTTATCATTTCGTTAATTGATGTCTAAATGCATAAATAACCGCCTGTGTCCGGTCACTTACATTTAGTTTATTTAATATATTACTCACATGTGTCTTTACTGTTTTGAGGGCAATAAACAATTCATCTGCAATCTCTTGATTACTTTTCCCCTCTGCAATTAATAACAAAATTTCAGACTCTCTTTCTGTTAACTCCTCATGCAAAGGTTGCTCTTTCTTTTGACGCATACGGGACATCATTTTCCCGGTAACTTTCGGCTCTAATACCGTTTCTCCATCATAAGTAGCTCGTACAGCGTCCGCTATATCACTTGCTCTTGATGTTTTTAATAAATAACTAGTCGCCCCAGCCTCAATAACAGGATACAATTTTTCGTCATCTAAAAAGCTTGTTACAACTACAATTTTTGCTTCTGGCCATTCTTGAATAATAGCACGTGTTGCTTCGACACCATCCATCTCATCCATAACAAGGTCCATTAAAATAATATCCGGTCTTAATTGCAGTGCTAATTCTGATCCTTTTTTTCCATTTTCAGCTTCCCCGACCACTTCAATATCTGGTTGTGTAGATAAATATGCCGATACACCCATACGAACCATTTCATGATCATCGACAAGCAATACTTTTATCATACTTCTCCCCCTCTCTCAAGCATAATCGGTACTTTCACTTCTATTTGTGTACCTTTGGCCGGGAAACTCAGTACCTTGAGTGTCCCACCAATTTCATGAACACGCTCTTGCATCGATCTTAAGCCATAGGAACCGGCTTTATTAACGCCTACTTCAAACCCAACACCGTCATCAATGATTTTTAAAATCGCATATTGATCAATTTTTCGAAGGCGCACTTCTGTTTTCTTTGCCTTCGCGTGTCGCAACGTATTTGATAGCGCTTCTTGCACAATACGGAATAAATGATCTTCTACACCTTTTTTTAATTCTATTGGCTCAATAAGCCATTCAATTTTCATATGTTGTTTTCGCGATAATTCCGTTAATAATTCCTCTATACCTTCTGTCAGTTTCTTACCTTCCAATTGTACAGGACGTAAATGAAGGAGCAATGCTCTCATTTCTGATTGAGCATTTACAACCATATTTTCAACAAGTTGTAATTGTTTTTTTGTCACATCTGGAAATTCAGTTATTTGTTCATTAATCGCTGACATCATCATCGACATTGCGAAAAGCTGCTGACTTACTGAATCATGCAACTCCCTTGCTAAGCGATGCCTTTCTTGAGAAATCGCTTCTTGTCTCATCTCTTCATTCCAATGAGCTCGTTCATTCGTTACTTTTTGAAAGAGTCCAGCTTGCTCCTCTAATCGACGAGCCAGAACGATTACTTTTCGCTCCACTTCATGAAATTCATCATCCGCAGTAAACGAAACATCACTCGGAAAATTCCCTCGCTCTACTTCAAATAGAAAAGTATTTAATCCTTGTATACGCTGCTCTATATAGTAACCGATTGCATATCCTACAATTCCCCCGATAAGTAAACTTGTAGTCATAATAAACAAGCCAATTGGAACAGAAGCGATGGATTCCTTCCATAATAAATCATACACTTGTTGCTCGCTTTTCCAAACATATACAATTGTACAAATGAGTGCGATACTAACAGAGGACAACATAGAATAACGAATATACATCCACGAAATATTTTTTTGTTTCTTCATTATACTTTCCTCACTTCCGTGTCGCCTACGACAAGCGAAGAAATAATTTTAATACGACGAGGAGCCTCTTTATACTGCTCTGTTCTAAATGTAACATTGCGGTTAAACCCTGTCTCTTCATGACCTGGCAAGAGCACACGGCCGACAATAACAGAGTGATTTAAAGAAAGTTCAATATCATATGGCACATATAAACGAATATTACCAACGACACCTCGAATAACAATTACTGTTTCTCCTTCTGGAATCATAGCAGTTGTTAAATCTATTTCCACATCACAAGCACCATATTGAACATTAATATCCTCAAGTTCATAAATATGATCCATCATTCGTACATTGCCTACAAACATATTTTTCAAATATGGTTCTGTACGATATATTTGCTTCTCTTCGTCTATAATCCCTTTTTCTTTAATTTCAACCTTCATTGCTTTTTGCTGATGTCCTTGTTGAATCAATTGATAACCAATTAAAGCTAAACAAGCAAATACGACAAGAACAAATGCTGCTGATGAAAATAAGAAAAATAAAAATACGATACCACCAACAAATAAAAATACATTCCCCCGTACATAACGATTCTTTTTACGATAATGCCTTCCAAACATAAGCATAATAAATGCAAAAATGAGACCACCTGGTTCAAAATGTCCAAGTATCATATCAAGAAAAAGACCGAACCCAAATATGATGAGGAGCATCCCCATTAATTGTGTCTTTGAAAAATGTTTCTTCACTTCAGCTCCCCCCCTTCTTGTCACATATACATAGAAGAAAAGGCATTGCTTTCCAACACCTTTTCTCCTATCACTATATCATAAGCCTGTTTTATAATATACTACTATTATTTTGTTAACTCTTTCGTTAACGATACATCATTCTTTTCTTTCATTTCACGCTCAAGTTTTGCAATTTTCATATCAAATGTGTCACGCTCATGCCCTTCATTCATACGAGTTTCTAAGTCACGAATGTGATCTTCAATTTCTTCAAATCGTAAGAACGGATTATTTTCATCCATTTTATGCATCGCAGTATTCATCCGACGATTTGCATGTGCCATATTTTCACGTGCCATTAGTTCCATACGCTTTGCGTGCATTTCTTTTAATTTATTTTTCATTTCAGAAAGACGACGCTCTAACTCATCAATTTGCTCTACAACACCTGCATACATTTCTTCTAATCGAGTTACTTGCCCTTCATAATAAGCTACCTCTTCTAACGCACGTTCGTGCAATTGTAATTCGCCTGCTTCTTGAGCAACGATAGCTTGCTTTGATCTTTTATTAACGAAATAACGTGCTTGCTCAAGCTCACGAGCGAAGTTAGATTTTAATGTTTTATGACGCTCAATTAACTTCTCAATTTTTGTTATTTCACGCTCACTATCACGTAAATATTGGTTTAACATCGCAATTGGATTTTTTCTTTCCTTCTCATCTAACACGTTATGAAAATCAGCTAAAATTGCATCGCGTACACGTCCGAATAAAGATTGTTTCATTATAAATCTTCCTCTCTTCTACTTTAATTATAATTTGATTTATTGTTTTAGTTTTTCATTAATTTGTTCCACTCATCTTCAAAGTTGCTATATGGTGTAGAACTTTCTGGAGCAGATTCAACAACTACATCTTTTTCTTTTTTCCACTCACGGTATCCGTAGTATAAAACCACTAAAGCAGCGATACCGATTAATGCTGGTGAATGAGAAAGTGCAATGGATAAACCGATTAAACCAACAATACCCCAAGCTAACTTTCCAAAAAATGATTTAGCTCGCACAAATGATTTATAGCTCCAATATACAACTCCTGCTCCGATTGCGAATCCTACAATACCAGCAAGACTACCAAGAGCAATTAAAGCCAAAATACCGGCTGCGATAAACGCTAGAAATTGTTTCATCTTGTGCTTGCCTCCCTTCGATTTGATACTCTTATCTTAACTATTTTTTCATCTTTCCATAACGAGCTTAAGAACCGTTTTTAACTCAGACTTAAGACCGAGTCATATTCAGCCCTTTACGCAAAAAAACGTGCAGAGTCTATTCTCTGCACGTTTTTTAATTACTAACGTTCATATTAGATTAAGCTGTTTTATGATACTTTTTTTTCTCAGCTACTTTCGAAAACCTTGGAAACCCAATTAAAATAGAAACAATCCCACATACTCCAACTAAAATTGGATAAAATGCATATGGTAACAATTCAACCGGAGATAACGCTGCAAATCCTGCTGCCGTTAACATTTGGGCACCGTACGGGATCAACCCTTGCACACAACATGAGAAAAGATCTAATACACTCGCTGATTTACGAGGATCTATTTCATATTGATCCGCAATATTTTTTGCAAGCGGGCCTGTAAAAATAATCGAAATCGTATTATTTGCTGTACACATATTCGTCATACTCACTAAACCAGCAATACCAAATTCCGCTCCTTTTTTCGAACGAATATTACGTGTTAATACATTCATTAAATATTGAATACCACCATTATATTGGATTAATTCAACCATACCGCCAATTAATATAGCAAGTAATACTAACTCCATCATACCGCCCATTCCAGTCGTTACACTTTTAAAGAAACTTTCTAACGTGTAACTTCCATCTATAAGACCGATAACACCAGATAGTACAGTTCCACCAGTTAATACGATAAGTACATTCCAGCCAAGTAGAGCTGTAATAAGTACTCCTGCGTACGGTAAAATCTTTATCCAATCAAAGCTATGCGCTTTAACCTGCGTATCACTTCCTGAAGTAACTATTACTAATAGTACAATTGTAATAATAGCCGCTGGTAATACAATTAAAAAGTTCGTTTTAAACTTATCTTTCATTTCTGTTCCTTGTGAACGAACAGCTGCGATTGTTGTATCTGAAATAAATGATAAATTATCACCAAACATCGCTCCGCCAACAACAGTAGCCATCGTAAGCGCAATTGAGATATCAGTTTGACCACTAATACCTACAGCAATTGGTGCTAACGCTGCAATTGTTCCCATTGAAGTCCCCATAGCTAATGAAATAAATGCACCAATAACAAAGATTCCAGCTACGATAAATCCTGGCGGTAAAATAGTTAACGCTAAATTAACAGTTGAATCTACCCCGCCCATTCCTTTAGCAGTTTCAGAAAATGCACCAGCAAGCACAAAAATTAATACCATAATCATAATATCTGGATTTCCTGCACCTTTAGCGAACCGCTCTACTTTCACATTAAAACTTTCTTTACGATTCATCACTAAAGCAACTCCTACAGCAATTGAAATCGCTACAAGTATCGGCAATTTATAGAAATCACCTGTAATAATTCCAGAACCAATAAATAGCGCCAAAAATATCCCAAGTGGTAATAAAGCTAAACCATTTCCTCTCGTTTCTTTCAAAGTACCATCTCTCCCTAGTTTCAACCTTTTTCTAATGAATAACAAAAGACCTCTTCCGATGAGAAGAGGTCTTATACATCTATAAGAAACACTCTTCTCATCTTTCAAGCACACGCTTGCTGGATTTGGCACAGCACTCTGAAATCGAGTCCGCTGCCGAGGCATCGTAGGGCCAGTCCCTCCGCCTCTCTTTATAAGAAGGTTTCATATTTATTTTTTAATAATAATTTCTTCCCTAACTTTACTCGCTTACAAAACAAAAGTCAATTATTTTTTGTATAGATTTTTTTGGTAATTATACAAAAATTTGAATACAACAATCATTTTAACTTTTCGATTTCTTCTTCCAATATTGAAATCCAATAAAATTCACTATTTTTTATTGCTGCTAATATCCATTTCGTAGTGTACCAAGCTAACTCATACTCTTCCTTCGTGACATCGCCACTTTTATAAGCATCCTCTAGCTCTTCTTCATCTAATATATACACCTTACCGCTGGGTAATAATACTACATCTAAATATAAATCATCAAAATACGGTAAACCACGATCGTCTATTTCATATTCTTTCGTCACATCAATATAATATTGCACTAAATTGTGCCTATCATCTAACATAGCTGTAATCGCAAAGTTCTTTCCATTAATGAAATATTGAACCCACGTATACCCATCACTTGCAATACAAATTTCTTTACCATCATATTCTTTACAACTAGGCTCTCTCACTTTTTTTATATCCAGTATTCCGAGCATTCCCTCTTCCACTTGCTTAACCGTATAACTCTTTTCTATTAGTCTCTTCCACGAAGCACCGTCACCATATTTACGTTTCATTATGTCTGCTCCTCTTCTATATACAGAAAAGCTCCCACATATTATGTGAGAGCTTGTTCATATTATAATTAAGCAGCTTGACCCTTTTCAGAAATCTCTTTTAAATAAGCTTGTCCTTTTTCAGCGTCATATTGACCTTCCCACTTAGACATAACTACAGCTGCTAAAGAGTTTCCTACAACGTTAACTGCTGTACGAGCCATATCTAAAATACGGTCAATACCAGCAATGAACGCTAAACCTTCAGGTGGAATACCTACTGTACCAAGTGTCGCTAATAATACAACGAATGATACGCCCGGTACACCTGCGATACCTTTTGAGGTAACCATTAATACAAGTAATAATGTAATTTGTTGTGTAATAGATAAATCAATACCGTACATTTGCGCCAAGAAAATCGCCGCAATTGCTTGATATAAAGTTGATCCATCTAAGTTAAATGAATAACCTGTCGGAATAACGAAAGATGTAATTGCTTTCGGACAACCGAATTTCTCCATTTTCTCCATGATTTTCGGTAAAACTGTTTCTGAGCTTGCTGTAGAATACGCTAAGATCAGCTCGTCTTTTAAAATCTTAAAGAATTGGAAAATGTTAATTCCAAATATTTTCGCTGTAAGTCCTAAGACAACTACGACGAAGAAGATCATTGCTCCATATACGACAATTAGTAATTTCCCTAATGGAATTAATGAAGCAAGACCAAATGTAGAAACTGTAACACCAATTAGTGCAAACACACCAAATGGTGCAAATTTCATAACTTGGTTTGTTACATAAAACATTGCGTCAGCTACACCTTGGAAAAATTGAAGAACTGGTCTTCCTCTTTCACCAATTGCTGCTACACCTAAACCAAATAGTACAGAGAAGAATATAATAGCAAGCATATCTCCGTCAGCTAATGACTTCATAATGTTCGTTGGAACAATATTTACAAATGTATCTGCAAATGAATGACTTTGTACTTGCTCTGTTGTATGTGTATATTTTGAAATATCTGTCTTTGTTAACTGCTCCATATTCACGCCTTTTCCTGGTTGGAAAATATTCGCTATTAATAGACCAACAATAATTGCAATTGTTGTAATAATTTCAAAGTAAATAATTGTTTTTCCGCCTAGTCGACCTAGTTTTTTAACATCGCCAACACCAGCAACCCCAACAACAATACTTGCTACAACAATCGGTACAACGATCATTTTAATTAATCGGATGAAAATATCACCAATTGGTTGTAAATAACTCACTACAGCCGGATTGCCAAAGAAAATCGCCCCAACTGCAATACCAAGTGCAAGTCCTATTAATATTTGCCATGCAAGTCCTATTCTTTTCATATTTGTTGTAACCCCCTCTTCGATGTGTCACTCTATCTCTCATTCTATCTCTATAAAACTAAGAAATTAAGAGTATTACATATTATTCGACAATTCACTACATTTTGTCCCTGTTAAAAATCATAAATCAAAATTTAAAATCTGACAACAAAATAACTTTGCTCGAACACAAATAATTTTCTTGACAAAAAATAAACTCATGTCAGAAAACCTCACATGAGAACGATTCCTTACTAGTATTTCATTGGCTTTCTAAGTAATATTTCACCCCATAAAAACTCTTACTTCCCTCCTGCATTTTACAAATAAATCAAAAATTTACCTTTGTTACACATATAAATAAAATGTAAGTACTATGACAATTAAAGTTGAAAAATGATAAATTCCGACAAAACTTAGCAATTTTATAAAGTTTTCTTTACATTATGATTACAACGATAGACACCCTTCTTCTTATGATATATAACATTCATAGGGAAAGGAGTCAGACAACAATGAAAAAGAAATTTGCAGCGTTTAGTGTTTTAGCAGCAGGAACGATTTTTGCTTCCCCGTTACTTTCACCCGTATACGCTGAAACGAATCAAGATAAATTAACTAACATTCAATCTGAATTAGAAGGCAAACAAAGTGACTTACAAAATAAATCAGTCGAGAAAGAACAAATAGAAAAAGAAATTCAAGAATTACAGAAGAAAATCGATGAATTAACTACTTCTATTAATAAAAACGAGGCTGAATTAAACGATACAAAAAAAGAAATTAGCAAAACACAACAAGTAATTACTGACAAAAAGAAACATATAGAACAATTACAAACAAACATAGATACACGTCAGGAAGTTATTAAACAACGATTACAATCTATGCAAGAAAAACCGCGTACAAATATCATTACAGAAGTATTAACAAACTCTACAAACATTGCTGATCTTGTTGATAATATGTACTCCGTAAGTTTAATATTAAACAACGATACAGATATTGTAAAAAAACAAACATCTGATCAAAATGCTGTAACTACAGAAAAAGAAGCTGTTGAGAAAAAAGAACAACAACTGAAAGAATCTGAGCAAAAACTAGAACAAAAACAGCAAGAATTACAAAATAACCAACAACAGCAACAAACTCTTATTAACGATCTACATACGAAAGTAGCAAAAGTAGATTCAGAGATTGAAGGATTAGAAGAATCCAAAGGTATTTTAGAAAATCAACGTCAAGCTGTTCAAAAAGCAATTGAAGAAGAAAAACGTGCCGAAGAAGCTCGTAAAGCGGAAGAAGCTCGCCAGGCAGAAGAGGCTCGCAAACAACAAGCTACTAAATCTGCTCAAGCAACTCAAGCAGCTCCAACACCACATGATACAAATATCGGTGGCTTTATCAAACCAGCAGCTGGATCAAAAACATCCGGATTCGGTGTACGTTCTTTAGATAACCATAAAGGAATTGACATCGCTGCTTCGGGAACGGTTCCAATTATCGCTGCTGCAGATGGCGTTGTTATTCGCTCAGAATTATCATCTAGTTACGGAAACGTAGTGTACTTATCTCACCGTATAAACGGAAAAACATATACGACAGTATATGCTCATATGAATAGCCGTTCCGTATCGAATGGACAAACTGTAAAACAAGGCGATCAGCTTGGATTTATGGGGAATACGGGCCAATCATACGGACAACATTTACACTTCGAACTTCATCTTGGAGAATGGAATGTCGGCAAGACAAACGCAGTTGACCCATCTCCTTATATCGGATTATAAAAAACCTCGGTGCCTACCGAGGTTTTTTATTTACACTTCACACAATATAGGCATTCTACATAAACTATAACTAAATGCCTATAGTTTACGAGGTGATCCATATGAATACGCAATTACAACAAAAAATAGAAGAAGCTAGAACGACATATATCGGCCGGATATTTACATTTGGCGGCTCAGTTTTATTTTTAATCGGTTCATTCCTCGCAGTCACCACAGCCTATAAAGCGTATAATCGGCTATTACATTCATCAACATAAAAAAGACGGTAGATCCCCGTCTTTTTTATGCAAACATTTTAAATATACCTATCGCATTTAAAAATACAATTATTACAGTTACCGGAATGACATAACGAAGTAAGAAGAACCAAATGTTAAATAACGTTTTCCCTTTCGTTTCCGTCACTTCTAATTCTTTCATCAACAATTCTTTACTCATTTTATTTGGTACAAATAATGAAATAGCTAGTACTCCTAACGGCAGCAATACGTTACTTACTGAAAAGTCGACTAAATCAAAAAATGTTTTCCCGAATATTTTCACGTCACTCATTATTCCAAATGATAACGCTGATGGAATACCGACTGCAAAAATAAGAATACCAATTAATAATGATGCTGACGGACGCTTCTTCTCATTACCTTTCGCAACAGATGCTACTACAATTTCAAGCATTGAAATTGCTGATGTTAAAGTCGCAAAGAAGAATAAAATTAAAAACATAATAAAGAAAAATTGACCAAATGGTATTTTTGCAAATACTGCTGGAAGGACGATAAACAGTAATCCCGGTCCTTCAGTCGGTTTAACTCCTAATGCGAAAATCGCTGGGAAAATTGCTAATCCTGCAAGTACTGTAACAAAAACAGTTAAACTTACAATAGATGTTGCTGATTTCGCTAAATGTTCTTCTTTCTTTAAATACGAACTATACGTTACCATTACCGAGGCACCTACAGTTAGCGAGAAGAAAGATTGTCCCATCGCATATAAAATCGTATCTGCTGTAAGCTTTGAAAAATCTGGCTTTAAGAAGAACTCTACTCCAGCAAAAGCACCATCGAGTGTTAACGCACGAACAATAATCGCTATAAATAAAATAAATAATAGCGGCATCATGTACTTACTTGCCTTTTCTATACCTTTCTCTACACCTTTACTTACGACAAAAATTGTACAAAGCATAAAGATAAATTGTGCTCCAATCGCACTTAACGGATTTGAAATCGTTTCACCAAACAATTGTCCATAATCAGCTACTCCATTCCAGAAACTGCCTGTCACACTATAATATAAATAAAGTAAAATCCATCCACCTACAACACTATAAAAAGATAGTACACTAAAACAAGTAACAACTCCCATACGACCAATCCAAGGATATAATTTGCTATTTGGCACTAATACTTTATAAGCTGTAACCGCCTCTTTTTGCGTGCTACGTCCAATAACAAACTCCGCTATTAGAAGAGGCATACCTATAAATAAAGTTAATAGTAAAAATACAAGGAAGAATGCTCCTCCCCCGCCATTACCTGCAACATATGGAAATTTCCATATCGCACCAAGACCTACTGCGGCTCCGGCTGCTGCGAGTACAAAGCCTATTTTCGACGTCCATTGCTGTGTTTCTTTCATCATAAATTCTCCTTTTCTGAATATTTAAACTTTTGTTAATTATACACTTTCATTTCATACTCGCACACCTCCTTTAGAAAATAAAAAAGTCCTCTACACGCAAATATGCATGTAGAGGACGATATATGTAATGTAAATACCGTGGTACCACCTCAATTGGATTGATAAATCCCACTTGTTCAAGTACAGGAATAATTCCGATACTCTATCCTTTTAACGGCGGAACCCGGGTTGCCTACTACAATGTTCAACATACCTCTCGCAAGCCCATTCTGTATAATTTATCGTACCGGGCTCCCACCTAACCCCAGCTCTCTGAACGCATCAAATATACGTACTCTTCTTGCTCATCGATTTCATCTATTGAAGTTACTTGTGATTATAAATTATATTTTTATATTTGTAAAGCGCACTTTATCTTTTATTATTTTAAAACCTTTTCCTCTAATTCTCGCAAAAAACTTTCTCTTTTCCCCTCGTTTTGCATATATACTGATTTCAACACTTCCTGGAGCAATATATTTCGTTCCCTCTTTTCTAACTGTAAATCTTTTAACTTCACCCTTACTTCATATAAAAAATCTAAATACGATTCATATGTCTCATCATATTTATTTGCAATCTCATCTCGAATTTTTTTTGCGAGCTTCGGGCTCGCTCCCCCAGTAGAAACTGCTATATTAAGCAAACCACGATGAATCGCTGCCGGAAAATGAACATTACCACTTTCCGGATTTGTAATAACATTTACTAATTGATTCTCCGCGGCATCTTCAGCAACTTGTTCATTTAATATTGAATCACTACTCGCTGCAACAACTAAAAAAGCACTTTTAATATCACTTTTTTCATATTCTCTTTGATACCAACGAATTTTCTTTTCTTCCACAAGTTTTACTAAATTCGCATCTAATTCTGGACTGATTACAACTATATCTGCACCTTGTTTGAGTAAAGGAATAATTTTAAATCCTGCAACTTTTCCCCCACCAATAACAACAACACGTTTCTCATTAACTCGCACTGTAAGTGGATACATACTGATCTCCCTTCAATAACTCCGTCGTTTTCTGAATTAACATATCTTGAAACGCTTCATTCTTCCCTAAATATGGACTGATTTTTATCTCTTCCAATTCATATTGGCGCACTTCTTTCTCAATATGTTTCATAAGTAAACCTGTAAATAACAAGTAGGGCAGTACAACGATGTTCTTTTCTTTTCGTTCTACAACTTCCTTTAATTTCTTCTCAAATTTCGGCTCCGCAGCTGCTAAAAAACAAACTTCTACTTTAGCAATTTTTTCTTCTGCTTGAAATAAAGTAGCGATCCGATTTATATCTTGTAAAGTTTCAGGATCGCTACTACCCCTTGCAACGAGTAAAAGTGTTACTTCATCTTTATATTCTTCAATACCACTTCCGTTATATACCGACTTTATAAGCGTCTCTGATACACCAAACGGATTACCATACGTCACCTTAATATTAGGGTATTGATTATTTAACTTTTCTAATTCAAAAGGAATATCATTCTTCACATGGCCTGCTGCTAATAAGAAAACAGGAATAGCAATAATCTCTGTCGCACCACGCTTCGCACATGTACGAAATCCTTCTTCAATAGAAGGATTCGCCAGCTCTAAAAAACAAACTTCTTGAATAGCCGCTTCTATACGGCTCATACATGTCGTAATAAATTGAATTGCCTCTTCTTTCGCTGCCCTCAAACGACTTCCATGACATATATATAAGACGGCTTTCATTTTACAACACTCCACTTACTTGATAAGCATTTTCCGTTTGCTTCTCAAACCAATGGATTTTTTCTCTAAAACGGACAACTTCTCCAATTACAATCATGCTCGGATTTTGAATTTGCTCTTTTTTCGCAACATCTACAATTGTCCCTAACGTTCCAACAACTGTGCGCTGCATAGACGTCGTCCCCTGCTCAATAATAGCAACTGGCGTACTTTTATCTTTTCCATGCTTCATCAGTTGTTCGCATATGTAGGGTAAATTACTAACCCCCATATATACAGCTAACGTCTCTACACCTTTCGCTAAATTTTCCCATTTCACTTCTTCTTTAGCACCTTCTTTCCTATGCCCAGTCACAATAGCAAAACTTGCACTTGCATCACGGTGCGTCACTGGAATACCAGCATAAGCAGGTACAGCTATTCCAGACGAAATGCCTGGGACGATTTCAAATGGTACACCTTGCTTTGCTAATGCTTCCGCTTCTTCTCCTCCTCTACCAAATACAAATGGATCACCGCCCTTAAGCCTCGTTACAACTTTTCCTTTTTTCGCATATTTAATAAGAAATGTGTTAATTGTCTCTTGCTTCATCGTGTGATAATTCGGGAGTTTCCCGCAATAAATTAAATCCGCTTCAGGCTTTGCATATGAAAGCAATTCTTTATTCACGAGACGGTCATATAAAATAACATCTGCCTTCTCAATACATTTCAATCCTTTAACAGTAATTAAATCCGGATCGCCAGGACCCGCTCCAACTATATACACCTTCCCCATCATCTCTCCTCATTTCTTCTATTAAAATGAAACTTCCATTCGTATATAAGAATGGAAGTTTTTATTTTTTCGTATTACTGATCTCTACTCATGAATAACAAATGCCGCACCTTTTCGAATCTTCTTTTTTTCAAATAAGGAGATTTCCTTTACTTCTGGCAACGGTAAAAAATGCTTTTCAAGCTCAATCTCCGCAAGCTTAAATGCCTGCTCTTCACTTTGAGCAACAACAACAATCGGAACAATATCACTCACTAATACAGCTTCAAATCGATATAAATCCATATTGTCCTCCCTAAGACGCTATGACATCTTCTAACACGTTATTTAACGCTATTTGTAATGTATCTACACCAACACGACCTACAAAATCATAAAATGTTTCGGCTGGTAATTTATTCTCTTTGAAATAACTTATAAATGATGCGAGTACATCAGGTAAATCCTCGCCATCTATTTTTCCTTTTAACTTTTGATTGTAGGCACCGCCATCTAACAACGTTCCACCTACGTATATTTCAAACGCTTCAACAATTCCCTTTTCCTTCGTTTTCATTTTCACCCCTTGTAATCCAATGTCAGCAATTTGACGTTGACCACATGAATTCGGGCATCCTACCATATGAATTCGAACTGGAACATCAAGTGCAATTTGTGTATCTAAGTATTCTGCAATTTTTCGTAATCTTTCTTTCGTTTCTACTAGTGCAAGATTACAATATTCAATACCAGTACATGAAACCGCATGACCAATAAATGATTTCGGGCTTGCAGATATCGCTTCAAACAACGGTTCACTAAGTAATCCTTTTACATTTTCCGGCGGAACGTTCGGAATAATAAAATTTTGTGAATTACATGTACGAATTTGTCCATTTCCATATTGCTTTGCGATTCTTGCAATCTCAAACATTTCTTCTGCATGTAAACGACCTACCGGCACATTAAAACCGACATATTTTAATCCATCTTGTTTTTGATCTTGAACACCATAAAAATAGCCTGCATTCCATCCTTTAAGTGCACTTTCTCCTTTACTTTGCAATGGTCCTGTATACTCTATTAGTTTCTCTTTAAATTTCTCTGCTCCCCAGTCTGCAACAAGAAATTTCAAACGAGCTAAATGACGTTTCTCGCGATATCCAAAATCACGGAATATAGTAGCAATCCCAATTGCTACCGCCTTCACTTCTTCTGGTAAAACGAACACATCTAATTCATCAGCTAAATATGGACGGGCTGATAATCCACCGCCTACTTTTATATGAAAACCAACTTTTTTCTCACCATCTATTTCTTTCGTAGCAGGTGTAAATGCAACACAGTTAATCTCTGCGTTTGCCGAGTTATAAACGTTAGAACTAATAGACATTTTAAATTTACGTGGTAAGTTAGAAAACTCTTCATTATGTTGGAAATAGTCATATACCTCCTTCACAATATGCGTTGTATCAAACAGTTCATTCGCATCAATTCCTGCAAGTGGATTACCTGTAATATTACGTGTTATATCACCACACGCCCCTGCTGAAGATAACCCAACTCTTGCTAATCTTTTAAAAATATCTGGCATTTGCTGAATTTCTAACCAGTGAAACTGAATCGCCTGTCTTGTCGTAATATCTATTACATCACGTCCATAATCCTCAGCGATAGAAGCAAGCACTTCCGCCTGCGCATTTGTAATAATCCCTGAAGGAATATTTACACGCATCATAAAATAGCCAGCTTCTTTCGGTCTTTGCAAATACAATCCTGCCCATTTAAATGTGTCCCACTCTTCTTTCGGAATAGATTCGAATCCATTTTCCGCATAGTAAGGAATATCATTAAAAATTTCCAAACCATCTTTTGCTAATTTATTTTTCTCAGTCTGATTTAATTTTTCATTATTAGCCCATACTTTTTCATAACTCATTTTTAAATCCCCCTATATAAAGTGAAACTTTAATCAACCCTCACCAATCGGGCATTTACAGCCTGCTCCAGCCGAATTTTGAGGTGGGCGTTTTACTTCCCAGCAAACAACGGGACAAAACTACGCTCTTGTAAGTACTTCACGATTTGTTCTGCACATTCTTCAATAGAATACTTGTGCGTTTCTACAATTAATTCCGCTCGATCTGGTTCCTCATACGGTGAATCAATACCTGTAAAATCTTTAATATCACCTTGTCTCGCTTTTTTGTATAACCCTTTTGGATCACGTTTTTCACACTCTTCAATTGGACATTTTACAAACACTTCTATAAACTCATCTGCCGCTAATAGATCCCTAACTTGTTTGCGATCTACTCGAAATGGTGAAATAAATGCTGTAAGGACAACTGTTCCTTGATCTACAAATAACTTTGCCACTTCGCCAATACGTCTTATATTTTCCATGCGATCACTTTCAGAAAATCCTAAGTCTTTATTTAAACCGTGGCGAATGTTATCCCCATCCAGCACATAATTTCCAATATTCTTTTCAAACAGTTTACGAGCGACCGCATTCGCTACTGTAGATTTACCCGAAGCTGATAAACCAGTAAACCAAATTACAAAACTGTGATGTCCATTCTTCACTCTTCTATCATCTTTTGAAACCGAAGCTATATGCCAAGTAATATTCGTATCCATCTCGTTCTCTCCCTATTCTGTTACTACTTCTTTTTTTAAACCTTTAATTAGCACTTCTACTACTTCTTTACGACTAAATGTACTTGGCGGAATCTCACCGTTTCTTAATAATTCTCTTACTTTCGTACCCGATAAAATAACATGATCTTCTTTTCCGTGCGGACATGTTTTCGTTGAAGCCATCGCTTCACATTTCGTGCAGTAAAAACTATGTTCAAAGAATAGTGGTGTAATGCCTAACTCTTCTATCGTAAAATTCGTGAAGATTTCTTGCGCTTCGTATGTTCCGTAATAATCTCCTACTCCGGCATGATCACGCCCTACAATAAAGTGTGTACATCCAAAATTCTTTCTTACTAACGCATGAAATATAGCTTCCCTTGGTCCTGCGTAACGCATTGCAGCAGGAAATACACTTAAAAAGACACGATTTTTCGGATAATAGTTTTGAAGGAGTACTTCATAGCTTTCCATTCTTACATCAGCAGGAATATCATCCGATTTCGTTTCTCCAACGAGTGGATTTAAAAAGAGACCATCTACAATTTCAAGAGCAGATTTTTGAATATACTCATGGGCACGATGTACCGGGTTTCTCGTTTGAAATCCGACTACTGTTTTCCACCCACGTTTTTTAAATTCTTCTCTCGTTTCAATTGGGTCTAAACGATAAGAAGGAAATTGATTATTTTCAAAGCGTTTTGTTAGAATAATAGTTCCTCCAACGTAAACGTTTGGCCGTTCATATAACTTTTTCACTCCTGGATGAACCTCATCCGTTGTTTTATATACAAGTAACGCTTCTTTTTCTTTATCTGGTATGAAAATATCTTCTATTTGAATAACACCATATATATTTCCATTGTTGACAAGCTTTACTTCCTCTCCAGTCTTCAGGCTTTCTGCGACTTCTTCTGTTACCGGTAATGTAATCGGTATACTCCACACACTACCATTTGCTAAACGAAGCGTTTCTACGACTGAATCATAATCTTCCTTCCCTAAAAAACCAGTAAGCGGGCTATATCCACCTGTCGCCAATAGTTCTAAATCACTTAAAGCAATATTGTCTAATTTAATTTCTTTTTCAATTTGTGATACCTCATATGTCTCATCTATACGGTTTACTAATTCGTTTACTGTGCTCATTTTCTATATCCCCTCTTAGCTTTATTTCAAGATTCATCTTATTGATAATGAAGACCACATTCGGTTTTCATTTTCCCAGCCCATCTACCATCTCTTGAATCGCCACCATCCCCTACAGGTAAAGTACATTTCTCACACCCAATACTTGGATAGCCAACATCATGCAACGGGTTATACGGCAAGCTATGTTTGTATACATATCGCCAAACTTCTTTCCACGTCCAATGAATGAGTGGACAAACTTTAATAGATTGAAAACGATGATCTTGATTTATAAACTTTGTATGCTTACGTGTTTCTGATTGTTCCCTTCTTAAGCCCGATATCCATGCTTTTTCCACGACTAATGATTTTTCTAAAGGTAAAATTTTTCTAATCTTACAACAAAGATTCGGATTGCTCTCCCACAGTTTTTCACCATGCAACTTCGCCTGTTCATCAAGTGTAAGTTCTGGCTGTTTTTCTATAATATTCAATGAAGGAAATCGTTCCCTCACTCTTTGAATTAATTCATACGTTTCTTGAAAATGAACATTTGTATCTAAAAATACAACTTTAGCAGATGGATTTACTTGGTTTATAAGGTGCAGCAATACCATACCTTCCACCCCAAAGCTACATGCATAGACGATTTCATCTTTATACTCTTCATAAGCCCAATTTAATACTGATAACGCGCCTTTTGTTTCATCTTCTTCCGAAAATGAAACAACATTTTCTTCCCACGTTTCATACGTCAACATGTTTTTTCCCCCTGTAAAAGCAAAAAGACGGTTTTAACCTAATGAAAATAGGTTAAAACCGCCTCTAGTTTTTCTAGTCAGCGCTTTTCACTTTAAACGTACTTTTTCACTTTTCTCTAACTGAATTACTTTTCCATCTTGCACAACAATTGTAATTGAACCATATTTCATATCAGCAAGCATCGCTTCAATCTTCTCGGATACTTCATCAAAATGTTCCCGTACACTCACGCGAACAGCCCCCCTTTTTATTCATAAAAAAAATCTTTCCCATTTCGAAAAGACTGTTCGGTAATATATTTTACCTTATCTTTCAAAATGGATTCCATTTTGCTGGATTTAGCACCTTGCTTTCTATAAGCAGGTTGCCGAGCTTCTTCGGGCCAGTTCCCTCCGCTTCTCTTGATAAGCTTTGTATTTGTATTTTATCACAATTCTGATTTTTTTCAATCCTAGTTTTCCGATATATTTTAATTATTTTATTTTACAAAAAAGGAATTGCCCATCCGAACAACTCCTTTTCTATTTAGACAAGCTCTTTAATACGTATGCGATCGTTCCCAATAATATTTTCATATGTTTCGCGTTCCACAACTACTTGCGATGTTCCGCCTTTTGCAAAGACCACGGCTGGTCTTCGAATCCGATTGTAATTATTCGCCATCGAATACCCGTAGGCTCCTGTACAGGAAACTGCTAGTAAATCAGCAGAAGCGACTTTTGGTAAATGAATATCCCAAATCAACATATCTCCACTCTCACAGCATTTCCCAGCAATCGAAACGAGTTCCTCATTCTCATCATTCCCTCGATTCGCTAACATTGCTTCATAACGCGCACTATATAAAGCAGGTCTTAAATTATCTGTCATTCCACCATCGACTGATACATATTTCCGAATACCAGGAATATCTTTCACAGATCCAACTGTATAAATTGTTGTCCCAGCATCACCTACAATGCTACGGCCTGGTTCAATCCATATTTCTGGCAATGGATATTCACATACAGTAAATTGTTCTCTCACTGCACTTGTTACAGCTCGCACATATGTCTCAAGAGTTAATGGTGTATCCGACTCTGTGTAGCGTATTCCAAATCCCCCGCCTACATTTAACACTTTTACTACATAGTTTGTTTGCTCTCTCACTTCTTCTAAAAATTGGCGAAGAACTTCAATTGCTCGAACAAAACCAGCTGTTTCAAATATTTGCGATCCGATATGTGAATGAATCCCTAGCACATTATAATTTGATTTTTGTAAAGCAAATCCAATTGCCTGCATCGCTTGACCGTTTGAAACGCCAAATCCAAATTTCGAATCATCTTGGCCTGTTGTAATATATTCATGTGTGTGCGCCTCTACTCCAGGTGTTACACGAATTAATATGTTCACAAATTTCCCATGTTGCATCGCTAAATCGTGTAAAATTTCTAATTCAAAGAAATTATCTACGACAAAACAACCAATATTCGCCTGAAGAGCCATCACTATCTCTTCTTCTGTTTTATTATTTCCATGAAAATGAATACGTGATGCTGGAAATCCAGCTTGGAGCGCAGTATATAATTCTCCCCCAGAAACAACGTCTAATGACATATTCTCTTCACGAGCTACTCGGCACATCTCCATGCACAAGAACGCCTTGCTTGCATATGCTACTTGATAAGAGAAACCACTTTCTTTAAAAGCACGATGAAACGCTCGGCATTTTCCTCGAATAGACTCTTCATCGTATACATAAAGTGGTGTTCCGTATTGCTTTGCTAGCTGCGTCGTATCGCACCCTCCAATTTCTAAGTGTCCTTGCCCATTAATTCGGCTTGTGCCGTGTAAATACATTTAAATTCCTCCCTTATTTCCTCTAAAACTCATAACCCCAATCTTCTATTCATTGCAGCACGCTTTTAGATAGACAAAAAACGCGCGGAACAATGTTCACACGCGTTTCTTATTAGGAAAAATATATATTGAAAAAATAAACGAGTTGTTATCTCCTCAAAATAAGAAACCGCATCAACATCTCCAAATAGCTCTCCATAAAATAAATCTTATGACAGTACTACATTTATTCAATGTAGTCCCAATATATGAATAAGATGGTTATTCTTATATTTCGGCAATAGTCCCTTTCAACCTATGATCACAGATTCCATTAAATCTCCCATAGCTTACTCTTTCCTATCGCGGCCTCTACCTTTGAGAGTAGATGAGGTAAGTCTATTTAATTTTCAAACATCTAATTGTTGCTATTAACAATACCAAAGGACCATTTTATTTGTCAAACAATTTTTTATATTGTTTTTTTACAGTTTAATTTTGTATCGTTTGGTAAGCGCTTTACTGAAATCTTTGTCACTTCCCATTCGCCTTCTTCGTTATTAAATGTAATCGTTACCTTCTCAAATGGTGGAGCAATTTTCCCAGCAACACGTTCATACTTTGTCACTTCAATACTTGCTTGAAATAAATATGTACCGCTATACACTTTTTTTAAACTAATAATTTTAGGACATTGATAAGGTTTCAAACTTCCATATTGTTTTTCAATTGCTTTATTTATTTTTGGAAATAAAACAGAATAAAGTGCATCTTCCATAAGAGGTGCATCATATTGAGCTACCGACACACTCGGTGAAGTAAAAAGTATAACACTACTGCATGCTATAAAATATAATAATTTTCGCATTATAACCTCCGTATATCACGCGATTCTTTCTACGTACGATAATTATCATACATAGAAATTCTGTTTTATTGTCTCCCACCAATCTTTTTCTACTCGATTATTATAAAAAAGCCCACAACCCCCTTTTATTTTCGTATAATGATACTCATAGTATAATAATCATAATAACAAAGGACTGTTCGTATATATAAAAGGAGTCGTTAAGCAAACTGACTCACAAGAACTGTCATGCTTTTTAGGAGAGGAGTATATTATGCTACAACATCTGTTTCCAAAACTGCGATTTGCACTCGTTGCAGTCGTTTTACTATGGATTAAAACATATATTGTGTACAAGCTAGCATTTGATATTAAAATTGATAATTTCTTTGAAGAATTCATGCTTTTTATTAATCCACTAGCTGCGTTACTTTTATTTTTCGGCTTAGCTTTACTTGCATCTAAGCACCGAAACCGAATTATAATTGGAATCAGTTTTATACTGTCATTTATTTTATTTGGAAACGCAATGTTTTATGGGTTCTATAACGATTTCGTTACTTTCCCGGTTTTATTCCAAACAAACAATATGGCTGATTTAGGGACAAGTATAAAAGAACTCTTTACGTACAAAACATTACTTTTATTTGCAGATGCAATTATTTTAATGTTTATTTCGCGTAAATTCCCATCATTTGGCGACAAAACACCACTTTCCCGCTCAGAGAAGCGAACTTTCTTTAGCGGTGTAACAGCTTTATTAGCACTACAAATTGTTGTATCAGTTATTTATAAACCACAAATGTTCTCACGCTCATTTGACCGTCAAACTGTTGTGAAAAATTTAGGTTTATACACATATCATCTATTTGATATTACACTTCAATCCAAGTCTTCAGCTGAGCGTGTATTTGCAAGTGGCGATGGATTTTCTGAAATTAAGAACTATACAGACTCAAAAGACAAGCAAGTTGATAAAAACTTATTTGGAGCTGCAAAAGGTAAAAATGTAATTTTAATTTCAATGGAATCTACACAAAGCTTTGTTATTAATAAAAAAATAAATGGAAAAGAAATTACACCATTTTTAAATGAATTTATTAAGGATAGCTTCTATTTCGATAACTTCTATCATCAAACTGGACAAGGTAAAACTTCTGATGCTGAATTTATCGTTGAAAACTCACTTTACCCACTAGATCGTGGTTCTGTATTCTTTACTCATGCAACAAATGAATACACAGCTACACCAGAACAATTAAAGAAATACGGATATTCTTCTGCCGTCTTCCATTCAAACGATAAAACGTTTTGGAATCGGGATGTAATGTATCCTACACTTGGATATGATCGTTACTTTAATTTAAATGATTACGTAGGAACGGAACAAATGTCTGTCGGTTGGGGATTAAAAGATAAAGAGTTCTTTGAACAATCTATTCCAAAGTTAAAATCTTTACCGCAACCGTTCTATACAAAATTTATTACATTAACAAATCATTTTCCGTTTCTTCTAAATCCGGAAGACCAATATGTTGATGAATTCAACTCAGAAAGTGGTGTTGTAAACCGCTACTTCCCAACTGTTCGTTACACAGATGAAGCTCTTAAATTATTTATTAAACAATTAAAAGAAGAAGGACTGTATGATAATTCCGTTATTGTCATTTATGGTGATCATTATGGTATTTCCGAAAACCATAACGCAGCTATGGCACAGTTCCTAGGAAAAGATACTATTACACCATTCGATTCTATGCAATTACAACGCGTTCCTCTTATTATTCATGTGCCTGGTCAAGAAGGAAAAGTTGTTTCTAAAGTATCTGGTCAAATTGATATTAAACCAACGCTCCTTCATTTACTTGGTATTAAAACAAATAAATCCGTTGAATTTGGAACTGACTTATTTATTAAAGAAAAAGACCCGCTTATGGTAATGCGTGATGGTAGCTTTGTTTCTGAAGAGTATGTTTATACAAAAAATATGTGCTACAAAAGAAGTACGGGTGAAGAAGCTGACATGACGCTATGTCAGCCGTATGTTGAAAAAGCAAAAACAGAATTAAAACTCTCCGATAAATTAATTTATGGAGATTTATTACGTTTCGATCCTAATAATCGATATAAAACCGGAACGATGACAACGAAATTTGAATAGTAAAGGAAGCAACTTTATACAAGTTGCTTCCTCTTTTTATTTTCACTTAATTTATTCCTCATCCTTCTATGAAATCTTTCACAAATTGGTAATTTCTTTCGTATGAGGAATAAATTTATGGTATGATAAAATAAGTAAACTTTCATACACTAATTAAGAATTTATTACAGAAAGCAAGGGATCAGATTTTGTATAGAGCAGCTATTCCAAACTTATTTACGCTCGGAAATTTATATAGCGGATTTTTATCAATCGGCTATGCATCTTTAGGATATTATAAATCAGCTGCTATTTTAGTACTTATCGGGATGATGTTAGATAGTCTTGATGGTCGTGTTGCTCGTTTATTACGTGTTGATTCACAAATGGGAAAAGAGCTCGACTCGCTTGCAGATGTCGTAACATTTGGTGCAGCACCTGCTGTTTTAATGTATTACACATCTTTCTCAAACTACGGAATCATCGGATTATACATAGCGGGATTATTCCCTCTTTTCGGGGCATATCGTTTAGCACGATTTAATGTAACACCATCTTCTACTTCAATGAAATATTTCACTGGAGTACCGATTACAGCAGCGGGAGGGCTTGTTGCTTTCTTAACATTATTTTCACATACCATTCCAAAAATCGTTCTTATTACCGTATTTGTAACGTTCGCATTTTTAATGGTGAGCCGCATTCGTATCCCAAGTTTAAAAGATGTACCAATTCCACGATATAGCATCATTATTACACTATTTTTAGTTGGAATCATTATTACAATGTATCAAACAGGATTTGGCAATTTTTCTGTTTTCTTATTCATTGCCATTCCACTATATATTTTGTACATGTTATCTCAATTCATTAGACAAAGACCGTCTAAAAAAGCGAATAAAGAAAAATAAGAAACCTTCCGAGTCCGGAAGGTTTCTTTTTATTTTGTGACTAATACCTTTTGATTTACAGGTGTTACTGGCTCTTCGCCGTTTAATACAGCTAAAATATTTCTGACAGCCATTTCAGCCATCGCATCACGAGTTTCAAACGTTGCATTCCCTACGTGTGGAGCAAGCACTACATTCTTTAATTCTTTTAGCTCTTCTGTAATTTTCGGTTCAAATTCAAACACATCAAGAGCTGCCCCTTCAATTTCATTCGTTTTTAATGCATGAGCAAGTGCCGCTTCATTCATAATTGGTCCACGTGAAGCATTTACAATATACGCTGTTTTCTTCATCATTTTAAACTGCTCTTCATCAATCATATGATGTAATTTTGGATTATAAGCACAGTTAATTGTAATAAAATCTGCTGTTTGTAATAATTCTTCCAACGTCACATACGTTGCTCCCAGTTCACTTTCAGCTTCAAGCTTACGATTTGGCCCTGTATATAAAACACCCATTCCAAATGCTCTCGCACGTTTTGCAACAGCCTTCCCGATTTCTCCAAGACCAATAATTCCAATTGTCTTACCGTGGACTTCTCGTCCTAAGAAAAATAACGGTGCCCATCCGTTAAATCCAGTCGTACGACATAACGTATCCCCTTCAGGAATTCTACGCGCCGCTGCTAAAAGAAGTGCAAATGTTAATTCTGCAGTCGCTTCCGTTGATACTTTCGGTGTATTCGTTACTGCAATTCCTTTTTCCCCAGCATACGTGTAATCAATATTGTCGTAACCAGCACCATAGTTTGCAACAATCTTTAAATGAGGCGCTGCATCAATAACTTCTTTTGGCACCTTTGTTGAAAGTAAACTTAACAATGCATCTTTATCTTTTACACGCTCTGTTAATTCATCTATAGAAATTAACTCCTCTTTATCGTACATTTCTACATCATGATCTTTTAATAGTTCTAATCCAATTTCTGGAATTTTTCCCGCTACTAATATTTTTGCCACTACTAACACCTCTTCTATAGAAAATAAGATATCTCTTATATTTCATTGTAAGAAATCCATATATAAAAACCAAGGAATTTGATTATAGTTTTGAAAATCGACACTTTTCCATAAAAAAAGAGGAGATACAACTCTCCCCTCTTCTTACGCTTTTTCCTGCGATTCTTTTCCGAGCTTCACATCAATAGTTCCTTCTGCAACCGTATCGCTAATTTGCTCCTCAATAACCGATTGAGATGCAGCATTCGTTTCAGACGTATAAGCTTGTTGCTGTGCAACTTGTACATTTTGTTTATTTTGTTGTTTCGCCATTTCTTACCCTCCTTTTCATTCTTTCTTATTTTGAACAAAAAGGACGGTTTTCATCAAAAAATCGCGTTTCATTTTAAATTTGTTACTTCTTCTTCAAGCAACCTCATTACTCTTGCTCGCTTCGTAAATGTTGCGACCTGAGTAACACCGTGAGCTCGTAATGTTTGTACATTTTCTTGTACATAATTCCCTAAATCATTTGGATAATGGGCATCCGAAGAAATCGTAATTGGAACACCATACTTAGCTAATACTTGTAAATATAGTGGACTTGGGCACATCTCACGAACAGGGTAACGATAGTACAGTCCTGCATTTATTTCTGTTGCCGTATTCGTTTCTACTAACGCACAGGCAATTTCCTTATAATAAGAAAGCTGTTCATTCTCATCCAATCGATAATTAAATACTTTTATATTATCAAGATGAGCGATAATATCAAATAACTCTGTATGAATCGCACTCTCAACTGTTTTAAAAAACGTATCGTATAATGTGCGTAGGTCATGCACCTCAAAATATTCTTTCGTATCCGGATTATCAAATCCCCAGCCATTTAGAAAATGAACGGAACCAATTACATAATCAAAGTCTCCTAGCGCTAATAATTCTTTTAACTCTCCTTCACAATCAAGAAAATAATCCGCTTCAATTCCAAGTTTAAGTGTGACACCTCTTTTACTCCATCGTTCTTTCGCTTCTTCAATTGCCTTTGTAAAATCATACAGTGAAACTACCCTTACTTGATCTAACCATTCCTTCTGTATACGACCAAGCTTAGAATCACTAATATCTACATATTTTTCATAATATCCTTTCGCTTCATGAAAACGATATAGATGATCAACAATTCCCACTTCTTTTATTCCTTTTCGCACAGCTTCTTCTAAATAGAGATCCATCCATTCTTTTGTAAATGGCCCTTCCTTCACACGCTTTTGCAAACGCTCTTGTGTTTTCATAAGCCAATCAATAGAATGCCTTTCTTGAAGCGGTTCATAACATTCCAACGCTTCATTTATTTTAGCAAGCCATCTTATTGAATACGGTCCTTCTTCTAAGTGAAGATGATAATCTACTTTCATATACATTCCCCCTTATAATGTATCTATTTCCCTTCTATCCCCAACTCTCGAAAGCTTTCCATTTCGTTCTTTCACCTCTCGCATGACATCTTCCAATGCAATATTTTTTTCAGCCAATAAAACGAAACAGTGATAAAATACATCAACCATTTCTTTCACTACTTCTTCTTTATCATTATTTTTACATGCGATAATTACTTCAGCGCACTCTTCACCAATTTTCTTTAAAATTTTATCTTCTCCTTTTGAAAATAAATAATTTGTATACGATTCAGGAAGTGGGCTTTCCTTTCGTTCTTCAATTGTTTTATACAGCAACTTAAAGGCATTTTCCATATGTATCCCCCCTATATAATTTGATAGTGAAAGCATGTCTTCTCCCCCGTATGACAAGCAGGCCCTACTTGTTTCACATTCACAACAATTGAATCTTGATCACAATCTAAGTATAGAGATTGCACATATTGAACATTCCCTGATGTTTCTCCCTTATTCCATAACGACTGCCTCGAACGAGAATAAAACCATGTTCTTTTCGTCTCTAACGTTTTTTCATATGCGTCTTCATTCATATAAGCTAGCATTAAAACTTCTTTCGTACCTTCTTCGATGACAATTGCTGGTATTAATCCTTTTGAAAAATTAGGTTTCATAACCGCACCTCAACATTTGCATCTCTTAATTTTCGCTTTACACTCTGCACTGTCGCCTCACCATAATGAAATATGGATGCCGCTAACGCTGCATCAACCGTTGTCTTTTGAAAAACTTCTATAATGTGATCCGTATGACCACAGCCCCCTGATGCGATGACTGGAATGGAAACACTTTTTGAAATCTCTTCTGTTAAACGAAGATCATATCCACTTTTCGTTCCATCTGCATCCATACTCGTTAACAAAATTTCACCCGCCCCGAGCTTAACAACACGCTTCGCCCATTCTATAGCATCCATTTCTGTGTCAACTCTTCCACCGTTGACGTATACGTTCCATTTATCTTCCGCTACTTTTCTAGCGTCAATTGCGACGACAATACATTGTGATCCAAAGTGTTCTGCCCCTTCTTCGATTAGCTTCGGGTTTCGCACTGCCGCTGAGTTTATTGAAACTTTGTCTGCTCCAGCTCTTAGTAAATTGTACATATCTTTCACACTTGAAATCCCCCCGCCAACCGTAAGAGGAATAAATACTTTTGCTGCTGTTTTTTCTACAACATCTATAATCGTTTTTCTTCCTTCATGGGTCGCCGTAATATCTAAAAATACGATTTCATCTGCCCCTGCCTCGTTATATGCTTCAGCTATTTCAACCGGATCACCGACATCTTGTAATCCTATAAAATTTACACCCTTTACGACTCGCCCTTCTTTCACATCTAGACATGGAATAATTCGTTTCGCTAACATAACTTCGTTACCTGTAATACTTCTTCTAAATCAATCTTTTTCTCGTAAAGCGCCTTTCCAATTATGACACCATATATATTCATATCATTTAACTTTTTCACATCTTGAATAGATGCCACTCCTCCAGAGGCAATGAGACGAATGCCCACACTTTTTTGAAGTAACGTCAATTGTTCAAAATTTGGCCCTGCAAGCGTCCCGTCTTTCGAAATGTCTGTAAACACAATCGTTTGAACACCTAAACTTTCCATTTGTTTCGCTAAACTAATATAAGAAATTTCAGACAAATCAAGCCAACCTCTCGTTGCTACGAAACCATTTTTCGCATCAATTCCAACAATGATTTTCTCTTTATATAGATGAACTGCTTCCTCTAAAAATGACTTATCATAAAGAGCCGCTGTTCCTAAAATCACTTTTTCTACACCTACTGACAATAACTTCTCCACCGCTTTAAGTGAACGAATTCCTCCTCCCACTTGCACAGGAATACGTACCGCCTTGCAGATTTTTTCAATGACGAGAAAATTTAGCGACTCGCCAGCAATTGCACCGTCTAAATCAACAATGTGTAGTATTTCCGCTCCAAGCTTTTCAAATATGATCGCCTGCGCTACCGGATCTTCATTCATCACCGTTTCTTTACTAAACTCTCCTTGATAAAGTCTAACGCATCGCCCTTCCTTTAAATCGATAGCCGGGAAGATTTCCATGCTTCTACCACCCCTTGAAAATTTTTTAATATTTGCATGCCAATTTCACCACTTTTTTCTGGATGAAACTGTGCACCAAATACATTTCCTTTCGCTACAAACCCTGGTACTTGCATTCCATAATCACTTACTCCGCATACAATTTCATCTGGACAATCCGCGTAATATGAATGAACATAATACACGAAAGAACCATCTACTAATCCATTCCAAAGCGGAAATTCTCTTTCCTTCCTTAATTCATTCCATCCCATATGAGGAATTTTATACGAAACTTTTAACTTACGAATTTCCCCTGGTAGTAAACCTAACCCACTACAACCTTTTAGTTCCTCACTTCGTTCAAATAAAAGCTGCATGCCCAAACATATACCGAGGAGTGGTTTTCCTATATCACAAACTTCTTTTAGTACACACACTAAATCTCTTTCTTCTAATACTTCCATCGCTTTCGGAAATGCACCTACTCCCGGTAAAATCACGCCATCGCTTCTCAATATCTCTTCTTTATCACTCGTTACAATGTGCTCTGCCCCAATATATTTTAATGCTTGCTCTACACTACGAATATTCCCCATTCCATAATCTATAATGGCAATCAATTACAACATCCCTTTCGTTGAATTTACACCAGTAATGTTGGCATTTTTTTCGACCGCTTCTCTAAGCGCTCTACCAAAAGCTTTAAATAATGCTTCAATTTTGTGATGTGTATTACTTCCATATAGAACGCGCGCATGTAATGTAATATTGGCAGCATGTGCAACTGCTCTAAAAAATTCTTCCGTCAATTCTGTATCAAAATCCCCGAGCTTCGGATTTGTTAATTCCCCTTGAAATACACAATATGAGCGTCCACTTATATCAATTGCGACAAATCCTAAAGATTCATCCATCGGTACATACGCTGAACCGTAACGATTAATTCTCTCTTTATTTTGCAATGCTTCTTTCAAGCAATTTCCGAGTACAATTCCAACATCTTCAACGGTGTGATGTGCATCGACAAATACATCACCTTCTGCCTCAACTTGCAATCCAAATCTTCCATGTCTAGCAAATAAAGTCAGCATATGATCGAAAAAACCAATCCCCGTTTGAATAGATACATTCGTACTTTCATCAAGCTGCAAACTTAATTTAATTTTTGTTTCTGTCGTCTGACGTACTTGACTGGACTGACGCATTATTTTTCCTCCTCAAACCTTATTTGGATTGCTCTCGCATGTGCATGTAACCCTTCTTTATTTGCAAGCTCTACAATATGATGCTGTACATTTTTTAATGCTTCCTCCGTATAAGAAATAAAACTTGATTTTTTCACGAAATCATCGACTGATAACGGAGAAAAAAATCTTGCCGTTCCGCTCGTTGGTAATACATGATTCGGTCCCGCCAAATAATCCCCGAGCGGTTCAGGTGCATATGGCCCAAGGAAAATAGAGCCTGCATGTTTCACATAATCTAGAGCATTCATCGGTTCTTTTATATGTAACTCTAAATGTTCTGGAGCAATTTCATTTGATAACTTTAGTGCCTCCTCTAAAGAAGGAACGATAAAGATGGCTCCATTTCTATTTATTGATTCACGTGCAATTTCACTTCTTGGTAACATTTCTAACTGTCTTTCTACCTCTTTTTCTACTTCTTTAGCTAGTTCCATATTCGTTGTAATACAAATTGCCGTTGCTCTCTCATCATGCTCTGCTTGCGATAATAAATCCGCTGCGATATATTTTGCATTACCTGTTTCATCCGCGACAACTACAATTTCTGATGGACCAGCAATCATATCGATATTTACTATTCCGTATACTTCTCGTTTCGCTAGAGCGACGTACAAATTTCCCGGTCCAACTATTTTATCCACTTTCGGAATCGATTCCGTCCCGTATGCTAAAGCCGCAATTGCTTGCGCGCCACCTATCGTATAAATTTCATCTACCCCCGCAAGATTTGCAGCAGCTAATATATGAGGATCAATTCCTTCTTTCCTCGGCGGTGTTACCATTACAATTTTTTTCACACCTGCGAGTTTCGCCGGCAATACATTCATTAATACTGAAGAAGGATATGAGGCTGTCCCACCCGGTACATATACACCTATATTTTCTAATGGCCGAATGAGCTGTCCTCTAATTATGCCTTTACTTTCACAATCGAATATTGAGTACTTCTTTTGCTTTTCGTGATACGAAACAATGTTTTTCTTCGCCTCTTTTAAAGCTTCTAAAAATGAATTCTCTACAAGCATACTCGCTTGCTGTATTTCTTCTTCACTTACACAAAAATCTTTCATCTCTACACCATCAAACTTTTTTGTATAGAAAGATAAAGCCTCATCTTTCCCTTCCCTTACATTTCTAATGATTTCTCTTACACTTCTTTGAACAGTTTCTTCTATTATATTAGCGTTTTCTCTTAGCACTTTTATTTTAGATAATGCCTCCTTAAAGTCTTCATAAATGATTTCCATTTTAAGTCCTCCTATTTCCCTGATAAGATTTCTTGCTCCATCATATTTACAATACTGAATATTTCGTCTTTTTTAGTTTTTAAGGCCGCCTTATTTACAATCATCCGAGCCGATATAGAGTGCATTTCCTCAAATACAATAAGTCCATTCTCTTGTAATGTTTTTCCTGTTTCAACAATATCTACAATTGCATCTGCCAATCCAAGAAGAGGAGCGATTTCTACAGAACCTTCTATTTTAATAATTTCTACGTCCTCTCCCTTATCATGAAAATAAGTAGAAGTAATATGTGGGTATTTCGTAGCAATTCTTTTCTTCCGGTAACTTTTCGGATTATACGTAGGAATAGAAGCAACACAAAACTTACAAATCCCTACTCCTAAATCCAGCATTTCATAAATATCTTTCTCGTTTTCCATTAAAATATCTTTTCCAACGATCCCAATATCAGCTACCCCATGTTCTACATAAGTAGCAACATCAACCGCTTTTACTAAAATAAATGAAACATTTGTATTTTTACTTTGAAATACAAGCTTCCGACCTTTATTTTTGAGTTCCGAACAATCAATTCCAATCTGCTCAAAGAGTGGAATTACATGTTTTTCTAATCTTCCTTTCGTTAACGCAATTTGAATGTTACGCATGAAGTCTCTCCTTCTTTCTGGACTACCCATTTCTCATTCCACACATATTCCACTAAGTATTCATTCTTTGCCTCAACGACCGTTCCTATTTTATTTTTTCTTGCAAATTGAAAGGTATCGCTTAAATTAGAGAATAGAGATAACCAGGCATTTTTCCCGTCCTTTCGAAGTAAATTTCGTAACCTTTCTGCTTCTGCTAATCTATTTAACTCATAATGAATCACAATATCAATTTGATTTCGTTCATATGGTTCTTGCTGCTCTTGTAGCGCCTTCACAATTTGATTTACTTGCACCGCGAGTCCAACAGCCGGCAGCGTTTCTCCAAAATTCCCAATTAGCTCATCATATCTTCCGCCACTAACGATTTCTTCTCCAATTTCATATATATATCCTTTGAAAATAACACCCGTATAGTAATCTAAGTGTTGAATCATGCCTAAATCAATTGATATGTAAGAACCATATCCTAACGTTTCCATTGTTTCATACATTTCTTTTACTCTTGCAATTGCCATTTTCATTTCATTACTTGAAGCAAGCTTTTCTGCTTCCTCAATAACTTCTAAATTTCCAAATAGCCTCGGTAATTTCTCAAGTAATCTTACTGTCTCATCGCATCGATCTAATTTCTTTTCTCCGATGAAATTTGAGAGGGCAGCATAATTTTTACTTTCTATATACGTTCTAAGTACCCTTTCTTCTTCATCATGGATGGAGAGCTTTTTTACAATACATTTATATAACTGTACTTGCCCAATCTCAATTGTAAAAGATTGCACATTCAACTTTTGAAGTGCTTGAATGACACTTATTACGCATTCAATTTCAGCTCTTACATTATCAATCCCGATAACTTCAATACCACTTTGTACGATTTCATTATATTTTCCAGAATGGGATTCATTTGCTCGAAATACATTCCCGCTATACGTCACTTTAAGTGGCGTATCCCATCTCTGTGTTCCAATAACTCTCGCTAAAGGAATTGTCATATCTGGACGTAAAACGATAATCCTTCCCTTTTCATCAAAAAATTTATACATCTTCTCTTCATCTATCGGTCTATTTTGAAATGCAAAAACATCATAAAATTCAATTGTAGGTGTTCTTATTTCCTCATAACCTCTCTCTAAAAAAGTAAGCCTTAATTTTTGCTCCACTTCTTCAATTAATGTACATTCTTCGAATAAATAATCTCTCGTTCCATTCGGGTTTGCCCGCTTCCATTTTGTCATCTAAATTTTCACACCTTTCCCCTTCTAATGTATGCCGATTTCATTCACCTAAGCCGAAAATAAAAAGAGCCTTGTAGACAAAATACCTACAAGGCTCTTCAATAGAGTGTAGGTACAACGGGAATACCCCTTGTACCTACACGTTTTCACGCTAGGTTCAAGGGTTTCATGTATGATGATGTAGTTGTGTAAGCATTGTAATAGATCGCACGATATTCATAATACTTACTCCCTTTCTCCTCTGATTTTCACATAGTATATAACAGTTAATTTTGAATGTAAATACATTTTTAATATTCCGTCACTTTTTTAATATAAAGCCACTTTTCTTTCATACTCTTTTATTTCTTGTTCATATTGCATTGTAATACTAATTTCATCTAAACCATTTAATAACTTCTCTTTCCACATTTTCTCGATTGTAAAATGGAATCTATGCGTATTCGTTGTAATTACTTCATTTTCTAAATCAACTGTGATTTGTTCCCTCGCATCTGTTTTAGCAAGTTGTTCACGCATATCTTTATCCATTACAATCGGTAACATGCCATTCTTCATACAATTCATATAAAAGATATCGGCAAATCCTCCAGCGATAATAACGCGGAAACCATAATCAGCAAGCGCCCATGGAGCATGTTCTCTTGACGAGCCACATCCAAAATTATCACCTGTAATTAATATGCTGGCTCCTTTTCTTTCTTGTGCATTAAGAGGAAAATTAGGGTTTTCTTGGCGATTATTATCATATCGCCACTCATCAAATAAAAACTTCCCAAACCCAGTTCTTTCAATTCTCTTTAAATATTGCTTCGGAATAATTTGATCTGTATCAATGTTATCATTCATCAGTACTGCGGCAGTACCTTTATGAATACGAAATGGCTCCATCATAACTCTCCTTTCTAATATCAACAAAATGACCATATAACGCAGCCGCAGCCGCCATTGCCGGGCTAACTAAATGCGTTCGTGCTCCCTTTCCTTGTCTTCCTTCAAAATTGCGATTTGACGTAGAGGCACAATGTTCTCCTTCAGGCACTTGATCTGGATTCATACCTAGACACATTGAGCATCCGGGCTCTCTCCATTCAAATCCAGCTTCTTCAAATATGCGATGTAATCCTTTATGCATCGCTGCTTCTCTTACCCTTTGAGATCCGGGTACAACAAGTGCTCGCACACCTTCTTTTACTTTCTTACCTTTCACGACAGATGCAGCAATTTCTAAGTCAGAAAGCCTAGAATTTGTACAAGATCCAATGAAAACATGTTGAACTGGAATGTCATACGTACTTTGTCCGGGACTCAATCCCATATAAGAAAACGCTCTTTCGTCATTTGCATCATACTTTTCTGGCAATTTCTCATCAATCCGAACACCCATACTAGGATTTGTTCCCCACGTAACGTACGGCGCTAAATCCGTAACATCTACTGAAATATGTAAATCATAAACTGCATCTAAATCTGTATAAAGTTCTGACCATTTTTTCTTAATAGATTCATAGTCTTTCGGCGCATATTTACGCCCTTTTACGTAAGCAACCGTTTTTTCATCTGGTGCAATAATACCAGCCTTTGCTCCCCCTTCAATTGCCATATTGCAAAGCGTCATCCTCTCTTCCATATCCATAGCATGAATGGTCTCTCCGTAAAACTCCATTACGTAACCTGTTCCAACTGCTACTCCGTACTTTGAAAGGAGATGTAAAATAATATCTTTCGCATAAACACCTTGCGGTAACTTTCCTTTTAACTCAATGCCCATCGCTTTCGGCTTTCGTTGCCATAACGTTTGCGTTGCCAATACATGTTCCACTTCACTCGTACCAATACCAAACGCTAGTGCACCAAAAGCACCGTGTGTTGCTGTATGACTATCACCACAAACAATCGTTTTTCCTGGCTGTGTGAGTCCAAGTTCTGGTCCTATAACATGAACGATCCCTTGCTCTTCATCTCCGATATCCGCTAATGGCACCTGAAATTGTTTACAATTTTCCCGAAGTGTATCTAGTTGCTGCTTCGCAATACGATCGGTAATATTCCAAACATCTTTCGTTGGAATATTATGATCCATCGTTGCAAATGTTAAATCTGGTCTGCGGACTCTTCGATTTGTAAGCCGCAAGCCTTCAAAGGCTTGCGGTGACGTTACTTCATGAACAAGATGTAGATCGATATATAATAAATCCAATCCATTTTCATTAGTCGCAACTACATGTCTTTCCCAAAGCTTATCTAGTAACCTTTTCCCCATTATTTTCCTCTCCCTACTAACGCTTGCTCTTCCATTTCTTGAATAACTGCCTTTGTAAATGAAATTGTCGTTTCAGTCCCCCCGATATCTGCTGTACATTTTCCTGATTTAAGGACTGCAGAAACTGCTTCTTCAATTGCATATCCTTCCCTCGTTAATCCGAACGATTGCCCAAGCATCATTGCAACAGAACGCATCATCGCAATTGGATTCGCCTTATTTTTCCCCGCAATATCCGGCGCTGATCCGTGAATAGGCTCGTATAATGAAGGCCCCTTTTCAGCGTGACTTGCTGATGGAAGCATTCCTAATGATCCAGCTAATACTGAAGCCTCATCACTTAAAATATCACCAAATAAATTTTCCGTTACAATAACGTCAAATCTTCCTGGATTTCGAATTAATTCCATAGCCGCTGCATCTACTAAAATGTGTTCTACTTCCACATTTGGGTAGCGAAGTGCTACTTCTTCTGTCACAGTTCTCCATAGTTTACTAGACTCTAAAACATTCGCTTTATCAATAGATGTTACTTTTTTCTTCCGCTTATTCGCTAATTGAAAAGCATACGAAACGATACGTTCAATTTCATGGCGATGATACGTAAGTGTATCTGTCGCCACTTCTTCCGTTCGCTCTTTCGGATAAGAAAAATAAATTCCGCCTGTTAATTCACGAACGACAACGAAATCAATTTCATCCACATTTTTTAATGGTGATAAATGTGCAGTTGCACTTTCTACCGTTACAGGGCGAACATTCGCAAATACACCGAGTCCTTTTCTTAATGCTAATAATCCTTTCTCAGGCCTTTCTTTCGCACTATCCCACCTTGGTCCACCTACTGCTCCAAGTAAAACCGCATCACTCGCTAAACAGGCGGCAAGTGTTCGCTGTGGTAATGGTTGCCCAGTTAAATCGATAGCAACACCACCAAAGTACTCATCTTGCAAATGAAAATGATGTCCATATAGCCTTTCTACCATATGCAATACTTCCTTCGCACTTTCCATAACTTCTGGACCGACACCATCACCAGCTAAACAAACGATACGTTTTTCCATTTTTAACACTCCTTTTAACTGAATTTTCAGAACTTTAATTTGATAGGTGAGGAAAACTTCTCTCACCTATCAAATATTTATTTCACAAGCGCTATAAGAGATTTTAATTTCCCTGCTGCATGGACATAAGCTCTCGCCGACGCTTCCAATACGTCTTGCGCAACTCCGAAACCTGATATTTGGTGACTACCTTCTTTTAATTCAACATGAACGTGAGCAAGTGCATCTTGACCTTGTGTAATAGATTGTATGCGATAATCTGCCAATTCACATTCTAGTCCTAAAATTCTTTGAATCGCATTGTATATCGCTTCAATACTACCAGAACCAGTGGCTGCATCTTCATATACATTTCCTTCCTCATCCTTCAGCACAACTGTTGCGCATTGTGTACTATTTGATACGAAATGCACTTGTAATTGCGTAATGTTATATTGCTGGGCTGCAAATGCTGCTTCACCAAGCATAAGTGCGCGTAAATCTTCCTCAGTAATTTCCTTTTTACGATCAGCCAATTTTTTAAACGCTTCGAATACCGCATCTCGCTCTTCATTTGTAAATTCATAACCAAGCTCTTTCATTTTTTCCGTAAACGCATGACGGCCAGAATGTTTCCCAAGTACAAAGAGATTTTGAGATTCTCCTATAAGCGCTGGTTCGATAATTTCATAAGTTGTTACTTCTTTTAGAACCCCATCTTGGTGGATGCCTGATTCATGAGCAAATGCATTCGCTCCAACGATTGCTTTATTTTTCGGTACAACCATACCCGTTAACCTGCTTACTAATGTACTCGTCGCCTTAATCTCTTTTAAAGTCATAGAAGGTTCTGCTTTATAAAAATCTTTTCTAATATGAAGAGCAACCGCAACTTCTTCTAACGCTGCATTCCCTGCTCTTTCTCCAATGCCATTAATCGTTCCTTCTACTTGCAATGCTCCGCCTTCAACCGCAGCTAACGAATTTGCTACTGCCATACCAAGATCATCGTGACAGTGACAAGAAAAAATCGCTTTTTCATACGATGGAACGGATTCTTGTAAGTATTTGAAAAGAGAATAATATTCTTCTGGATTCGTATATCCAACTGTATCCGGAATATTAATTACATTCGCTCCTGCGCGAATCGCAGTTTCTACTGCTTCAGCTAAAAATGCTCTCGATGTTCTTGTCGCATCTTCTGCAGAAAATTGTACTGTCGGAAATAATGATTTTCCAAGCGTAACCGAACGATGAATACTATTTAACACGTCTTCTTTTGACATACAAAGTTTATATTTCATATGAATATCACTCGTAGCTAGAAATACGTGTAGACGAGGAGATACAGCACCTTTCACTGCTTCATATGCTCTTCGAATGTCACTTTCTTTCGCTCTAGCTAAACTCATAACCGTAGCATTTTGAATTGTATTCGCGATGCGTTTTACTGATTGGAAGTCACCTTCGGAAGCTGCCGCGAATCCAGCTTCCATTACATGAATACCAAGCCTCTCTAATTGCCTAGCAATTTGTAATTTCTCTTGTTCATTTAAATTTACTCCTGGTGATTGTTCGCCATCACGAAGCGTTGTATCCATGAACAAAATCTGCTTCATATTATTTAATCCCTACCTTTACTCGCGGCTGTACGAAAGGCATCATTTCACGTAATTTACGTCCAACTACTTCAATTTCATGTTCATTCTCTTTCTCATTTGTCGCGTGGAAATTTGGTCTTCCTGCTTTATGCTCTGCAATCCAGCCTCTTGCAAATGTACCATCTTGAATTTCTGCTAATACTGCCCCCATCGCTTTCTTCGTATCTTCAGTAACAACGCGTGGTCCTGATACGAAGTCTCCCCACTGCGCTGTATCTGAAACTGAATATCTCATATTTTCAAGTCCACCTTCATACATAAGGTCAACGATTAGCTTCAGTTCATGTAAACATTCAAAATATGCAAGTTCAGGCTGGTATCCCGCATCAACTAACGTTTCAAACCCTGCTTTTACAAGTGCAGTCACTCCGCCGCAGAGTACAGCTTGCTCTCCAAATAAATCTGTTTCTGTTTCTTCTTTAAACGTCGTTTCTAATACACCAGCTCTCGTTGCTCCAATTCCGTCAGCATAAGAAAGTGCTTTTTCAGTCGCAACTCCTGTTGCATCTTGATATACGGCAAATAGTGCAGGAACAGCCCCGCCCTCGGCGAACGTACGGCGTACGAGATGCCCCGGTCCTTTTGGCGCTACTAGAAATACATCTACATTAGCTGGTGGTTTTACTTGATCAAAGTGAACATTAAATCCATGTGCGAACACGAGAGAATTTCCGGCTTGTAAATTTGGTTCAATTTCAGCTTTATATACTTCTGGTTGTAATTCATCAGGCAGTAGAATCATTACTACATCAGCTTTTTCCGCTGCTTCTGCTACTGTATATACAGAAAATCCATCTTCATTCGCTTTATCCCAAGACTTACCTTTTCTTAAACCTACTACTACATCAAATCCGTTATCACGTAAATTTTGCGCATGCGCATGACCTTGCGAGCCATATCCGATGATTGCTACTTTCTTTTCCTTTAATACATTTACTGTTACATCTTTCTCATAATAAACTTTTGCCATTTTCATTTCCCCCTATATTTAAATGATTATTGAATTAACATAACTTGCTTATCTTGTTTTTTCATACTACGTGTAAATGCTGTTACACCTGTTCTCGCAATTTCTTTCAAACCGTATGGTCTAAGTAATTCAATTAACGCTTCCACTTTATCTTGCGTACCTGTTACTTGCACAACTATGGAATCCTTCCCAACATCTATTACAGCGGCTCGAAACGGTTCAATTAAACTATATAATTCCGCCCTTGCTACAGAAGTTGCTACTTTAATAAGAGCAAGCTCTCTAGCAATCATCGCTTCTTCTGTAATATCTGATACTTTCAGAACATCGATTTGCTTATGAAGTTGTTTAATTAACTGCTCAACTTGCTGTTCACTTTCCACATGCACAACTATCGTCATTCGCGATATATCTGATGATTCCGTATGACCTACTGAAATACTTTCAATATTAAAATGTCTTCGTGTCATAACCCCTGTAATTCGGTTTAACACACCACTTTGATTTCGAACTGTCGCTGTAACAATTCTCTTCACCTTTTTTCCACTCCTTCCATTTGGTGAACGCCTTTCCCGGGCGCAACCATCGGCATAACTTTCTCAGATTGAAGTACACGGCAATCAATTAAGACTGGTTCTTTTAATTCAATCGCATGCTTCAACTGCTTCTTTGCAAGAAGTGGATCATCAATACGAACAGCTTTTATACCATACGCATTCGCAAGAGCGACGAAATCTGGTTGACACGACAATAAGGAATGTGAATATCTTTGATTATAAAATTCGTCTTGCCATTGCCTTACCATTCCTAAAGCTTCATTATTTAAAATAAATACTTTAACAGGTAAAGAATGTTCTTTTAATACACTTAATTCTTGTAGAGTCATTTGAAACCCAGCGTCACCAACAATTGCAATGACTAGTTCTTCAGGCTTTGCGATTTGCGCACCAATTGCTGCTGGAAATCCGAATCCCATCGTTCCCAATCCGCCAGAAGTTACCCATTTATCTGGATTTTTCAGCGGATAATATTGCGCTGCCCACATTTGATGTTGCCCAACGTCTGTTGTTACAATCGCTTCTCCTTTCGTGATTTCATATAGCATATCAATTGCGTATTGAGGTTTAATACTTTCAGAGTTTCGTTTATAAGAGAATGGATACTGTTCTTTTCTACTCTTTAATAAAGAGATCCATTCATGATGATTTCCTTTCCTTCCTTCTGGTTGAAGTAATACTTCCAATGCCCGCTTAGCACTTGCAACAATAGGAATTTCAGTCGGCACATTTTTTCCGATTTCTGCTGGATCGATATCGATATGCGCGACAGTCGCTCCTTTAGCAAAATAAGCTAAATTTCCAGTAAGCCGATCATCAAATCTCGCGCCTACATTAATGAGTAAGTCGCATTCATATAACGCCATATTGGCTGTGTAAGAACCATGCATTCCCCCCATCCCTAGAAAAAGTTCATCATCTGGCGGAAAGCCACCAAGACCAAGTAATGTATGCACAACAGGAATTTCATATTTACGCGCAAAACTTGTTAACTCTTTTGATGCTTTCGCATGCAATACACCTGCTCCAGCTAAAATTAACGGCTTGTTTGCAGCACTAATTGCTTGTAATAATTTGTTTATTTGGAGTAAATTCGGTTCATAATTTGGGTTGTATCCTGGTAAATCCATTTGCACATCATTACATCGTTCTCCTTGCTCTACTACCATATCTTTCGGAAGATCGATCACGACTGGGCCTGGTCTTCCTGTTTTAGCAATATGAAATGCTTCTTTAATAATTCGAGGTAAATCTGAAGCCTTTCGCACTTGATAGTTATGTTTTGTCACCGGCATTGTAAGCCCCATAATATCCGCTTCTTGGAAAGCATCACTTCCAATTAACGTTGTTGCTACTTGCCCTGTAAATACAACAAGTGGTAATGAATCAATCATCGCATCTGCTAGACCAGTAATCACATTTGTAGCACCTGGACCACTCGTTGCAATGACAACCCCTGGATTACCAGTAATTCTGGCATACCCTTCAGCAGCGTGAATTGCTCCTTGCTCATGCCTTGTTAAAATATGAGGAATTTCACAATCATACAGTGCATCATAGAGAGGTAAAACAGCACCACCAGGATAACCGAAAATCACTTCTACTCCTTCCTTTTCTAGCGCTTCTAACAATAGCTGTGCACCAGTTGCCAGTTTCTCTTCCGTTTTTGAAGACATTGTTCTTATAAGCCCCCTTTTTGAAAACCTTTATCAATAAAAAAAATCCTACGTCCACACTCCAGCTATGTGCTGAAGGGACGAAAGATTTCGCGGTACCACCCTTCTTTGCAAGAATACTCTTGCCTCAGTGACCCATAAATGGATCTAGCTAATAACGGAGCTACCGTCTAAGCCTAGACAAATGCTTCAGCTTAGCACTCAAGGGCGATGTTCGTCGACGTGAACCATCGGTTTTCAGCAACCACCGACTCTCTGTGAGGCTTCACAATCAACTACTCCTCCCTCTCAACGCTTTCTTATGTTATAAAAAGTTGTTATCCAACTTTATTTTCTTCGTAAATTTTCTCTCCATCTTCTATAACTAACTTTCGGAATTCTTCCAATAAACGATTCGTATGTGGACCCGTTTGCCCTAAACCAATCGTTCTACCATCTACTGTCGTAACAGCAATAACTTCAGCAGCTGTTCCTGTTAAAAACACTTCATCAGCTACATATACATCATGTCTTGTAAATAACTCTTCTCTTACGTCATATCCAAGTTTTTCGCCGATTTCTAAAATGGCGTTTCGTGTAATACCTTCTAACGCTCCAGCAGAACTTGGTGGTGTAATTAATTTATTTCCTTTAACAATAAACACGTTATCTCCTGATCCTTCAGCTACATATCCTTGATCATTTAACATAAGTGCTTCTTGTACTCCAGCTAATTTCGCTTCAATACGAACTAAAATATTGTTTAAGTAATTTAAAGATTTTACTTGAGGGGATAAAACATCGGGACGATTTCGGCGCGTTGCAACTGTTACAACTGGAATCCCTTTCTCATAATATTCTTGTGGGAATAAAGATAATTGTTCTGCAATTACTACTACATTCGGCTTCTTACATGAATCGGGATCCAATCCAAGATTTCCTGCTCCTCTTGATACAACAAGGCGAATGTATCCATTAGATAATTTATTTTGTCGAATCGTCTCAACAACAATATTCGTTACTTCATCTAATGAATATGGAATTTCTAAAAGGATTGATTTTGCTGATTCATACAACCGGACAAGATGCTCTCTCAAACGGAAAACATTACCGCTATAAACTCTAATTCCTTCAAATACTCCATCGCCATATAAATAGCCATGATCATATACCGAAACTTTTGCTTCATCTTTCGGAACAAATTCTCCATTTAAGAAAATCCATTGCTCATTCACTGGAAGTGCCTCCTATGTTCTATGAATTTTTTATTGTTTCCTAGTTTACTCTCCTTTTTAAATAAATCAAGTAAATTTTTAGAAAATTTATAATTTTTAATCGTACGTACATCTTCAATTATATTGATTTAACAACATTGTTAACGTTTACAAAAAGTCCGAAAATTTTTTTCGCCAATTTTCACTAAAAAAATATTTGTTTAAAAGAAGGATTTTCATCAATTAATACGAATCTATTGTATTCAATAAACGGACGTCCGATTTTATAAATCCGGGAATATATAACGACTTTTGCTGAAAAAGGGGGAAAATAACAAAAATAGCGCTGTCTAAAAATAACATTCATATTTTTCATTTCGTAATCATAATCCTATTTTTAAAAAACAATTTGTCAAAATGAAGGAGGAAATAAATATGGCATGTGTACAAATTAAAGGAACGAGACAAGAGGTAGTAGAAATGTTGCAATTATTTGATCTAATGGACACGAAAGGTTTTTGTAAATTCGATAATTACGTAGAGGTAGAACCAAACACGCAAGAACATAATCATTTTATTGCTTCAATCGACATCCATTCAAATACTTCTTCTGCACAAGATACATTAAACGATCAATTCGTTAGTCAAATGCTTACTGGCGTATATAACGACTAAACAAAGATTTACTTCCTACCGTCTTTTCATAAATATATGCAGTGAACTTGAGCATACTAGCAATTAGATGGTAGGAGGTGAGAATTATGGCTAGAATTGGCGTTGAAAACTCATTAACAGACGTTCAACAAGCTCTTCAGCAACAAGGTCATGAAGTTGTTACACTTAACTCAGAACAGGATGCACAAGGGTGTGATTGTTGCATTGTAACTGGGCAAGATTCTAATGTGATGGGCATTGCAGATGCATCAATTAAAGGATCAGTCATTACAGCTCACGGTTTAACAACGGATGAAATTTGTCAACAAGTTGAAATTCGCACTTAAAAAAAGAAAGAGGACTCCTTTTGAAAAGGAGTCCTCTTTTTTATATTCACCTAACGGGAAAGTAACATATACTGGATGAAAGCCCTACCTCTCTCTCATCATTACGGTTCCACTGACCGCTCCTTGATTCACTAGTATACCTATAAAGCTTACACTTATAATTTATAGGGTTTGTTCACAAAAGTTGTTGGTAAGACTACCCGATCTTTCGCAAACTTTTCGTATTACATTTATAAGATTTATTTACTTTATACTAGCTGTAACCGAGACACGAATTAAAATTTTAACATCAATAAAATAACTTGTCAACATTTTTTGTAAATTAAAAACAGACAGTAACGGTTTGTCTGTTTTAGAATGGAGCTTTTTCTTTTATTACATATACAACAAAACCGCTTACTAACATACATAAACCAACTACTAAGTTTTTGATATTAATCATAAATTCCTCTCCCTTATTCCACACATCATATATATTTACAGTTCAATTATTCCGATCATCCTAAAGCGCACTTTTTCTAATATATCATAATTCCTAAAAAATGCAAGTTCACTTTTGGCGACCATTTACAAATTTATCTACAGTGCTTGGTACCGTATTTAAAGCCTTTTCAATTAAATGTGTACTACTATTGAGGTGTAATACTTGCACACCGTTAGAACCGACTACTAAAAAAGCAACTGGGCTAATAGAAACCCCAGCCCCGCTTCCTCCTCCAAATGGATGCCCTTGCTTTTTCTCTTTATGCTGATTTTGCCCACCGTTATGTTTTTCAGTAATGAAATCCCCTTTAAAATCACTTCCACCAGCTCCAAAACCAAAAGCCACCTGAGATACTGTTAATACTACATTTCCGTCAGCTGTTGAGACCGGGCTCCCAACAATTGTATTTACATCTACCATCTCTTTTAAATTTGTCATTGCCGTTTTCATTAAATTTTCAATTGGATGTTCCATTATGTATTGCACCCTTTCCTCTTTATTCCTTTTTATACTTTCCAAAATAGAGGAAGTCATACTAACTTTTCCTATTTCAAGAAAACATTTTCCTCCTTTTAAAAGATACTACTCCCTGTACATGCTCCGGTATAGTGAAACTTTAATCAGTAGGATGTGTACGTAGCTCGACTCCCACAAATAGCAGGATAAAAAAGAAAAAGAGATACATACTACTATTGAACCTTGTTATGAAAGGAGTCATGACTTTGACTGAGAAATTTGATGATTATAAAAGAAGAGATAGAATAGATAGTGATTATAGTGACTATAAAGAAGAGTACGCCGCTGAGGTTGCACCACAACGCATTGATTATGATTACGATGATAAAGACGATAAAGATGTTGTAAAATCATCCGCCGCTGGATCAACTGCTGGTTTTATCGCTCTTGCGCTATCTATCTTATCGCTATTTACATTCCCAACACTATTTGGTCTTGTTTCTGTTTTACTCGGTATTTACGCTTATAATCGCGGAGCTACTGTAACTGGCGGTATCGCTGCAGTTGTCGGTGGGATTGCTGCACTTATCGCAATTTTATTCCGAGTAGCACTTATTGGTTTATTGTTCTCCCTGTTCTAAAAAAGAAAAAGGTATCTCGCTTAACGCGGGATACCTTATCCTGTAAACACATCTTCCGATGGATATTTTATTTTTTGTTTTGCTGGTCGCGCTAAAGAAAACACAAGTGTTAACGGTCCAATTAATCCGCAAAACATAACAAACATAATAATACATTTTCCGAATGCCGATAGCTTTGCAGTAATTCCCATCGTTAATCCGACTGTGCCAAACGCTGATATTGTCTCAAATAATAATTGAATAAAGCTGAAGTTTTCTGTAAGCATTAATATAAATACCGCTGTAAAAATAAGTATTTGACTAGCAACAGCAATCGCTAAGGCCCTCGTTACTGTCGACATTTTAATTGTACGCTGAAATAAAACAATTTCTTCCTTTTTTCTAAAGAAAGAAAGGACAGATGTAATTAAGATAACAAACGTTGTTAATTTAATTCCTCCACCTGTTGATACACTTCCTGCACCAATAAACATTAAAATCATCGTAAATAATATAGATGATTCTTCCATACCTCCATAGTCAATCGTATTAAATCCAGCTGTCCGCGGGGTAATACCTTGAAAGAAGGAAGCCCATAGTTTTTCATTTAAAGATAAATTCCCTAACGTCTTCACATTATTATATTCCAATACAAAAATTACAATCATTGCTATAACATTTAACACTACTGTTCCAATAATCATTATTTTTGAGTGAAGTGATAATTTTCGAAAACTGCGACTATACCATATATCAATTAATACGGTAAAACCGAGTCCACCTATTACAATTAAAGAGCAAATCCCAATATTAATAATGGGATCCCCTACATATCTTGTTAAATTATCTGGCCATAAAGCAAATCCTGCATTATTATAAGATGCAATTACATGAAAAATACTATAGTATAAACCTTTTCCAAAACCAAACTCTGGAATAAAGCGAAACGATAAAAAGATGACCCCAATAAGCTCAATACAAATCGAAAATATAAAGACACGCTTTACTAATTTTACAAGACCACCTATATTTGTTTGATTAAATGCTTCTCCAATTAATAAACGATGGCGTAATCCGATTTTTTTGCCTAATACCCAAACAATTAAAATGGCAATTGTCATAAGACCTAGACCACCTGTTTGAATTAAAAACATAATAACAATTTCGCCAAACATCGTAAATGTACTTGCTGTATCCACTACTCCCAAACCAGTTACGGTCGCTGCTGACGTTGCTGTAAAGAAAGCATCTACCCAACTAATATGTGCTTTCGTTGCGAATGGTAACTTTAATAACAAACCGCCAACCACAATTAAGCAGAAAAAACCTAATGCTAATATTTGTGGTGGGTTTAATCGTATAAGACGATTATACAGCCCTTGTTTTTTTGTTACTTCCATATCACTAACTCCCTTATTAAAGTGAAGCTTTCCCCTCATAAATAAAAAGCTTTTAAAAAGCCCTTAAACAATTGGGACAAACCTTATATTCTTATAATATAGTTGAGCATAATCCTTTTTTTCATAGATTACAACTTTTATTTATATTCAGATTCCTTTTTGTTTTATGCTGGAAAACTATATATCCTAGCTCAATATTGCTAGCAATAACAATTTCATATGTACTATTTTTCAAATCCCCATATCTTTCACTCTATGTTCACATAGAGGTCACATCCACCTTTTATAGTATATGTATCGAAGCTGTTCCTCCCTAATTTTTAAGACATTCCCCAGTGTCTTTGAATAGCTTCCATCCCTAATTAAATTGACATAAATTGTCCCCTTCCTTGACCATCTTATAAATGATGGTCTTATTTTTTTGTCTTTCTATCTTTTCTTTAAAACTCCCTCTCTCTTTCACTCTATGTTCACACAGAGGTCACATCCACCTTTTATAGTATATGTATCGAAGCTGTTCCTCCCTAATTTTTAAGACATTCCCCAGTGTCTTTGAATAGCTTCCATCCCTAATTAAATTGACATAAATTGTCCCCTTCCTTGACCATCTTATAAATGATGGTCTTATTTTTTTGTCTTTCTATCTTTTCTTTAAAACTCCCTCTCTCTTTCACCCTATGTTCACATGAGAGTCACACCTACCTTTTATAGTATATATATCGAAGTTGTTCCTCCCTAATTTTTAAGACATTCCCCAGTGTCTTTGAACAACTTCCATCCCTAATTAAATTGACATAAATTGTCCCCTTCCTTGACCATCTTATAAATGATGGTCTTATTTTTTTGTCTTTCTATCTTTTCTTTAAAACTCCCTCTCTCTTTCACCCTATGTTCACATGAGAGTCACACCTACCTTTTATAGTATATGTATCGAAGTTGTTCCTCCCTAATTTTTAAGACATTCCCCAGTGTCTTAAAGCAGCTTCCATCCCTAATTAAATTGACATAAATTGTCCCCTTCCCTAGACCATCCTATGTGATGGTCTATTTTATTTTCCAAACACAAAATCAGTCTATCTACACTTAAATAAAAACAAAAAATTCAGAAAATATTGTTAAATTAGGTATTTTTTCGGTATAATTACTTTAGAAAGAACTTTCGCACAAACAAAAGGGGGGATTTTATTGAAACAAACAAAAGCAATCTTAATCGCATTATTTCTAGGTCTAGTTGTTGGACTCACTCTAAATTTAGCCGCTCCATCTATCTTTGAGCCACTAAATCAATATGTGTTCAACCCAATTGGTCAATTGTTTATTCGCCTTATTAAAATGCTAGTTGTTCCTGTTGTATTCATTTCTATCGTACTTGGTGCTGCCGGCCTTGGAGATCCGAAACAACTTGGAAGAATCGGTTTAAAATCAATTTCATTCTTTCTCGTAACAACTGCGGTTGCCATCTCTATAGCGGTTACATTTGCACTTATTATAAAACCAGGAGCTGGCGGTAATTTTAAAACAGAAGGTCTTAAGTATGAAGGTGCAAAAACTGAAACATCTTTCGTCGAAACATTGCTAAATATCGTACCAGATAACCCAGCAAAAGCAATGGCTGACGGAAACATGTTACAAATCATTGCCTTTGCCGTATTGATTGGACTCGGTATAGCTATTTTAGGAAAACGAGTTCAAGGTATCCATTCATTACTTGAACAGGGCAACGAATTAATGATGTATCTTGTTAATCTCGTTATGAAATTAGCCCCAATTGGAACATTCGGTTTGCTCGCTTCATCCGTTGGTAAAATGGGTCTTGCAGGCGTCGCTGCGATGTTCAAGTATATGATTGTCGTTATGTTAGTACTCATTATTCACGGGGTCTTTGTATATGGCGGCCTATTAAAGGTATTAGCAAAAGAAAGTATCGTCCGGTTCTTTAAGCATTTCGGACCGGTAATGGCAATTGGATTTAGCACATCTAGCTCTAATGCATCTCTTCCATTTGCAATGAAAACCGCACAAGAGAAGCTTGGAGTTCCAAAAGCAATCAGCTCATTTGTACAACCACTCGGTGCAACGATTAATATGGATGGTACCGCTATTATGCAAGGGGTAGCAACTGTATTTATCGCTCAAGTATACGGAGTTGAACTTACATTACCGCAATTAGCTATGGTCGTATTAACTGCTGTACTAGCTAGTATTGGTACTGCTGGTGTACCAGGTGTTGGACTTGTAATGCTTACAATGGTTTTAAATCAAGTAAATCTACCAGTAGAAGGTATCGCTTTAATTATTGGTATTGACCGTATTCTAGATATGTCAAGAACAGCTGTAAACATTTCTGGTGATGCAATTTGTGCAATGATTGTCGCAAAATCAGAAGAAAAATATAATACTGATCAATCGGCAGCATCTTAAATCAAAAAAGGAGTGAATATATTCACTCCTTTTTTGATTTACTTCCTTTTTTCGAACGATATTCTTTCCCTTTATTATCATTACCAGTTTCAAATTCAGTGCTAAATTCCTGATTAAACTGGCCGGACTTTGGTGATCCTTGATTACCGCTCCCTTTACTACCGTTACGATTCGTCATATTTCTCCCTCCCTTCCTTGTATTAGTAGTATGGCGCTCTATCTTTTTTCATACACATTTTATTTTTTAACATCTACTACACACGAAAGAAGACCTTCCATATATAAGGAAGATCTTCTTTTTCATCACGTAAGCGTTTTCTTGTTTATAATCACTTAAATAAGTTTTTTGGAAATCGAAATCATTACACTCATTTCATCTTCTGAAAGTGCAGAGAATCTTTCTTGTAAATATTGTTTTTTCGCATCTTCCATTTTCGCAACTAAATCTTTCCCTTGTTCTGTAATCTCTAAATACACAACTCGGCGATCCGATGTAGAACGTGAACGAGTTACAAAACCTTTATTAATTAATTTTTCTGTAACAGCTGTAATATGACTATTCGACACATTTAATTCATTTGCTACACGCGATACCATTTCTTTATTCGTACGATTTAATATTCTCAGGACGATGAATTCATTCCACGGTATGTAACCACCGAATATTTTTCCGATATCATTACGCAATGTGCGAAACATAGCAAACACATTTGTCGATAGTTCTTCCATTAATTGCTCTCGATTTTGAGACAACTTTGACAGCTCCTTTTATTTCATTTAGTTAAATAAAAACCTTATTAATAATTTTACATGAAATCTTACTTTTTGTCACCTTATTTTCCCATAATTCGTAGTTTTTTAATAGGTATTTCATGATAAAATGAAGTTAACTTCCAGAAAAAGGGGGTATTTTAATGCATGAGGAGGAGAAATTCTCAAATCTCAGCCTAAAAGATAAAACGATTATCACTAGTATTATTGCTCTTTTTCTCATTATCGTTTTTGCATTTATATTTTTTGTATATGTAGGAATCTTTCAAATTACAGGTATAGAGTATAGTTCACGTACTGCGTTACTTCTCTTTTTTTATTAATCACTTTCTTAGACAGTATTACATTTTTCATCTTCAGTTTCTTCAAAGCGCTGCTATATCCACTGACACAAAACATGCCAAATTGGATTTCTATTACTCTTTTCTCGTTCATTGAAATTACACTAGATTGGTTCGTCATTCATACTGCTGATAATTGGATAGAAAGCGTACAAATGTCCAACACAGCTGAATTATGTGTCGTACTATTCTTTTTCCTCTTAAATAAATTATTAAGTGACGAGAAAGAGTAAGAATACAAGCTTTTCTATATAAAAATTGGTACAATGAAAGCAAATCTTACTAAAGAGGTGTTAATTATGAACTTACAACAATGGGCTGATAAAGGTATGTCCTTTGATACATATGTGAATGAAATGCAAGTAAACCAATACGAGCTACTACACATTTACAATAACTTTTTAATTCCAAATGAATTACTTCCTGTATTAGAAGAACGTCAAAATGACGGCTGGCGTGTTATCGTATTAACTGCTGATTGGTGTGGCGATGCTCTTTTATGCGTACCTGTTATGAAACGAATTTCTGAAGTTGCAAATATTGATATGAGTTTATTAATTCGCGATGAAAACTTAGAATTAATGGATCAATATTTAACAAATGGAACAGCACGTGCGATTCCAATCTTTATTTTCATTGATAAAGATGGAAATGAACAAGCCGTCTTTGGACCACGCGCTCCAAAAGTACAAGAATTAGTAACTTCAATGCGCGCTACATTACCTGAAAAAGAAGATCCAACATTCGAAGAAAAACAAAAAGAAATGTATGCTAATTTCCGTGCTACATTAGCTGATGATACTTCTCTTTGGGAGCATGTAATGGAAAATATGGTGGAAAAAATAGTAAAATAAAAAAACTGCCGAGCTCGGCAGTTTTTTTTATTACATAATGAAGAAATAGAATACCGCAGCTAAAATGAAACGATAGTAAGCGAACGGTGTTAGTTTTACACGAGATAATAATTTCAAGAATGAAACAATTGCAAGCATCGCAACAACGAATGCAGTTACAAATCCTGTTACAAATAGCGTTATATCTGCTGAGCTTAATACATCCCAGCTTTTAATTAAATCTAACCCACTTGCAGCTACCATCATCGGTACCGCTAAAATGAACGTATATTCAGCTGCCGCTGTATGCGACACGCGAGCTAATAAACCACCACTGATTGTAGAACCAGAACGAGAAAACCCTGGCCAAAGAGCTAAACATTGGAACATTCCAATTGTAAATGCCTGTTTATATGTGATTTCATCTAACGTTCTTGCTGTACTTGGTTTTGAAAACTTCTCAGCAACAATCATTAAAATACCACCGGCTACTAAGCTAATAACAACTGGTCCTGGACCAAATAAAACCTCTTTAATAGTGCTATGGAATAATACGCCAAGTACCCCGGCAGGAATCATCCCGATAATAATATGTAATAAATTTAACGATGGTCCGTCTGTTACTTTTCCTATTCCAACTAACGACCATAGACGCTTCCAGAATATAACAACAACTGCTAAAATCGATCCCAATTGGATAACAACTTCGAAAACTTTCGCTCTCTCATCTTCAAATCCAATTAAATGTCCTGTTAAAATCATATGTCCTGTTGATGATACTGGTAGAAACTCTGTTAACCCTTCAACAGCACCCATGATTAAACCAATTAACCAATCAGCCACAAGTAGTGCCTCCTTAATAACAAATAATATGTAATTTTTTCACACCTTATCATAATACCTTATCCCTTTTCAAAGTGCATCCTTTTTTTATTGGTTTCATATGTTGTAGGCGCGTATTTCTTTTCTAATCTTTGATTAAATTGTATGATAGTAAGAGTTTGTTTTTTTATACGGAAAGGGGATTTTATGAAAGAAACTACTTCATTCTCACAAAAGTTAAAGCAATTTGTATTACTATTTTTTCCGATTTTTGTAACGCAAATGTCATTATTTGCGATGAGTTTTTTTGATACAACAATGTCAGGACATGCAAGTCCAACTGATTTAGCAGGTGTTGCAATTGGAACAAGTATATGGCTTCCAGTTAGTACGGGATTAACAGGAATTTTAATGGCTACTACTCCCATTGTTGCACAGCTCGTTGGATCCAAGAAAAAAGAGGACGTTCCCCACGTTGTCATACAAGCAGTTTATTTAGCAATTTGTGCTAGCTTCGTTGTTATCCTCATCGGTTTCTTCGTCGTTTCACCTATTTTAAACGGCATGCGCTTAGAAGAACCTGTGGAACGAATTGCAGCTCAATTTTTAAGTATTATCGCAATAGGAATTATACCTTTATTCACGTACACTGTTTTACGTGGATTTATTGATGCATTAGGAAAAACTCGAACAACGATGATTATTACATTACTATCATTACCAATTAACGTAATATTAAATTACCTATTAATTTTTGGTAACTTCGGTTTCCCAAAGCTTGGTGGTGTCGGAGCAGCAATTGCTTCCACTGCAACATATTGGTGCATTTTAATTATTACAGTCATTATTATTCAGACGAAAGAGCCTTTTGCCTCTTTTAACATTTTCAAACAATTATATCGTCCTTCTCTTTCGAGTTGGACAGCATTCTTAAAGCTTGGCGTCCCTATCGGATTTGCTATCTTTTTTGAAACAAGTATTTTCGCTGCGGTAACGCTTATGATGAGTAATTTTAGTACGACAACTATTGCAGCTCACCAAGCAGCTATGAACTTTGCTTCCTTGTTATATATGACTCCGCTAAGTTTAGCAATGGCAATGACTATTGCAGTCGGATTCGAAGTCGGAGCAAAACGTTACGATAATGCAAAACAATACGGACTGATTGGAATTGGATTAGCCCTTGCCTTCGCTTTATTATATTCGATTCTTCTCTACTTCTTTGATAATCAAATTGCTTCTATTTATACGACAGATGCAAAAGTTCATCATTTAGCAAAAGAATTTCTTATCTTTGCGATTTTATTTCAAATTTCAGATGCAATTGCAACCCCTGTACAAGGAGCTCTGCGTGGTTATAAAGATGTAAATGTTGCTCTAATTATGACTTTAATTGCTTATTGGATAATAGGTCTACCACTAGGTTACATACTAGCAACGTATACAGAATGGGCCGCAAAAGGCTATTGGATCGGTCTTATTATCGGTCTAGCATTTGGCGCTGCCTTCCTACTTATCCGTCTCTTTCAAGTACAACGAAAATATGCAACACAAAACAGCCGCTAATAATAAAGCGGCTGTTTTCTTTATGCATATTTTTTCTTGTAACGTGTAATATAATGAAAAAGAAAGGTGGGTACATATGGACGACAAAGAAAAAAAGCAATCATTCGATGAAGAATTTGCCCCTGAAATTTCACCTGGATATCGGCAAGATGTACATAAGCCACCTAAATATAAAAACACTTCGTTTTTAATGGGCATTACCATTTTCGCTGCTGTATTACTCATACTTATCATTTTCGTTTATTTTTGATGAAAGGTGCCTATTATATGAAGAAACAAAATTCCAATCGTTCAAAAAGAACTGTTAAAACACAAAAAGGATATGCAGGAGATTCTGTTCATACACTTAAACAAGTCGAGCAAGGAAATTTATATATTGCTCAAAAAGAACTTGGTCAACAAAATGAAAATCTTTAAAGGCCCTTGATTCCTTGAGGGCCTTTTTATTCCGCATTAAGTAGTACACCCCCAAATGTTCTATTGAGCAATGAATTTCCTTTATTGTACGCGCTGCTTTTGTTCTAGCACCATAAATATATTATTAACCTTTACAATTTTCACTTCATAATTCAATTTCATTTTGCTTCTCTTACCATTTTCAGTACCCGCAACGTACGCTACAGCTTGATAAAGAAAACTCTCATCGGTCTCTTCACGTATCTCCTCGTTTGTAAATTTATACTCTAAATCTTGAAAACGATTTGGATAATAATTTCCCATTAATTGTTCATACCCTCTATTTAAAAATAGTTCTTCACCTTTTCGTTTCACATCTTCTTTATTAGTAAACTCAAACACTGATAGTTGCTCGGTCACAAAATGCTCTCCTACCTTTTTCATTTCATTATGAGTTAAATTTTCTATACTTTTGTTCTTTAATTCCTTATTTAACTCGTACTGATCAATCGGTTTAAAGGTAGCAAAAACCTTCTCTTTATATGACCAAAACAATACAAAAGCGATACATAGAGAAATGATTAACAATCTTTTTTTCGTAATACTCCCGCCCTTCTTCATAATGATAGCTATATTTTAACATATAGAAAGAAAATTCTGATATCATAAAGTAGAATAACTTAACTCAGAAACGAGGAACAATTATGGACTCTTACAAACATTATATAAAAGAAGCTTTGCCTAATCTTTCTATACGTTCATATAAACAAAATAAAGGAGGATGGGATAATGTAGCAGTTATAGTAAATGATGAGCTACTGTTTCGTTTCCCGCGAAAACAGGAATATGCAATGCGAATTCCGTTAGAAAAAGAACTATGCACAATTCTCACTCAATCACTACAAGAAATCAAAGTTCCACAATATCACCTAATTTATAAAAATGAATCTGATGAGGTTCCTCTTTGTAGTTACTATACTCTCATTCATGGTGAACCATTAAAAACAGAAACAATTGCCACGCTGGAGGATACAGAGCTGAAAGCAATTATTACAAAATTAGCTACTTTCCTTGCGGTACTACATAGTATTCCTTTAAACCAAGTTACAACGCTATGTTTCCCTATTAGAAAAACATGTACCTACTGGAAAGAGCTACAAACAAAATTAAACCAATATCTCACTACTAACCTTACTTCATTACAGAAACTAGCCTTAAATCGCTTATTTGAAAATTTCTTTGCATGTTTAGCTACATCCACTTTTCAAAACACAATCATTCACGCTGATTTTACACATCATCACATTTTATTTAACAAGCAGAACAAAAGCATTTCAGGTGTTATCGATTTTGGTGATGCGCAAATTGGCGATCCTGCTTTTGATTTTGCAGGACTATATTATGATTTCGGACATGAGTTTACTACATCTGTATATGAACAGTACAGTACACTTATTTCTCATCATGATCCATTACTCATTCACCGCATTACTACCTTTTATCAATACAGTCCTTTACTACATAATATTATTTATAACTTTGAGTCAGAGAATGAACTCGAATTCATTACAAGTACAGAACAGCTAAAAACGATATTACAGGGATGAGATTACATTCTCTCCCTGTATACTCTTTCCTCATACATCATTAACTTTTTATCCATTTCAACAATAACTTTATACAATTGAAATGCCTGTAAGATTTGCAGTTGAATTTCAAAAGGAGCATTTTGTTCTTTTAACCATTGAAATACTTTCGTTTCATCTTTCATTGATTATTCCTCCCTTTATCCCGCTATTTGCGGGCAGTAAGACCCCCACCTCAAAATTCAGCGGAAGCAAAGAAGTTAGGTGGGGGGCGGGCTGCCCGTTAAAGCCCGATTGGTTAAGGCTAATAATCAGTGGGTGATGAACAAAACCCCACTAATTAAAATTTCACTTTATTAAAATCTGCTACAAATATACCGTAAATGATGAAAAGCTTTTCATGTCAATAACAAAAAAGGATGCAAAGTTGCATCCTTTAATGAACTATATTTTTCTTCTGTTTCGCTTCTTTCTTTACTTCTTCCCTTTGGCATTCACTACGAAACGCACAACTTATACACTCAGAACGAAAATGACGCTCAGTATAATGCTCAGGTTGCTGTAACATTTCTTTCATTCTAGATAAATCAGCCATTCCAGTTATAATATCTTCTTGTTTCGGAATGTACTCATACTTAGTTCCTTCTATTAAATTAATAACTTCAATTTTTCCTGGAAGAACGCCGAAAGCTTTATAACTGAATACTGTCATTAGCTTCTGACAAAGAGCAAGCATTTCCTCATCCGCATCGACAACATACTTTTTAATTACAAACGACTCAGCATTCCACTCACCAACTTCAAATGTCAATGACATGTGGACACCTAACTCTTCCATATATGTTTGAAACTTCTCGTATAAAAACAATGGTGGTGTCTGACTATCATCCCTTTCAACAAACTGTAATAAGTGATCCGTTAGCTTCGCTAATACAATATAGTACTCCGTCTTCGAAGCAAACATATTAATCCTTACTTTTTTCCAATACTTTTCTATTAATATTAAAAGTACAATTTTCGTTTGTTGACCCGCAGGTAGCGTGTAATACTCGTTAATAATTTGATTCACAATCATTTGCGCTATTTGTTGCCATTCAAATGAAGAAGGTTCTCTTCTTTTTATATGACGAAAATAAAATTTATGCGGACACCGCATAAAATCATACAAATGATAATCTGTCATCGTTTTGATTGAGATTTTCTCATGCACTTGCTCTTCAGCTCCCTTCTGCCATTAAGAAAGGTGTTTTACAAATTTAGCTCCAAACTGTAAACATTTTTCTACATCTTCATCTTCTGGCGTTAATTCTACTTTTAGTCCTTCTAACACAACTGCTGCTCCGCGCTCTTGTAGCTTTTCTATTAAAATGTCAACCGCCACTCCGTATTTCGGATAAGCCGAATCACATGATCCGAATACGGCCGCTTTTTTCCCAGTTAAATCAATAGAATCCATTGCATCATAAAAATCTAAGAAATCATCAGGAAGATCACCATCTCCCCATGTGTATGCACCTAAAATAATTCCATCATACTGTTCCAATATAGAAGCTTCTGGTGAATCCATAATATCAATAACTTCAATTTCATTTTCTGTTTCACGAATTACGCCGGCAATATGGTCAGCCATTTCCTCTGTATTTCCACTCATACTTGCAAAAATCATTACTAACTTACTCAACTGAACCTCTCCCTTTACTTTGTATCTCTTTTTCTGTTTGAATGCTCTTCTTCTCATCTACATATTCAGACCGAATTACATTTCGTTGCCATTCCATATGCTGATCAACATCTTTATTTTTATCTTTTAATCCCCTCCGTAGAAGGTGAAATTTTTTTCTCATTAACATGTCGCATCCATCCTATTGATAATAATTATCAATTTCAACTATATTTAGATTAATTGACATTGATTATCAATGTCAACAACTATTTTAAAAAAAATGATTAAAATGTACAAGCTTGTCCGTTAGCTATTCATATACTATAAATGAGCATAGTTCTTTCTCAGCCCTCTCTGACGGAAAGAAATAAAAGCAACTGCGATAGAGCGCAGTTGCCTTTTTTTGTTTTTCTATGATTTTAGTAATCTTATAGTAGTCTCTAAGAATAGCTCCACTCCACAAATTAATGCTGATTCATCCACGTCAAATTTCGGATGATGATGTGGATAACAAGTATATATATTTTCATTACCTGTTCCTAATTTAATGAAACAACCGGGTGCTTTTCTTAAATATGCTGAAAAATCTTCCCCACCCATAGAAGGTTCAAGCTTAACAACACGCTCATTCCCAAACAAATGTAGTGCACTTTCTTCTACTATTTTCGTAATATATTCATCATTAATAACCGGATCATATCCATATCGATACGTATATGTATACGATCCTCCATGTGCTTCTGTAATTCCTTTCACAATTTTTTCGATTTTCCCTTCTGCTTCTATTCTTAATGTTTGATTAAAAGAACGTACAGTTCCCATTAAAGTTGCTGTACTTGGAATAATATTATCAGCCATTCCCCCATGGAACTGCGTAACTGAAACGACTCTTTGCATGAAAGCACTTGTATTTCTTGATACGATATGTTGTAAATTTGTAATAATCTGTGCTCCGATAGCAATAGGGTCAATCGTTTCTTCTGGACGTGCTGCATGTCCTCCTTTGCCTTGAATCTCAACTGTAAATACGTCTGGAGCTGCCATCATTGGCCCATACGCAATACCTATCTTTCCGCTCTCCAATCCAGACATAACATGTAAACCTATTACATAATCAACACCGTCCATAACGCCCGCCTCGACCATTTCTTGTCCACCACCAGGGTATGCTTCTTCTGCATGCTGAAAGAATAGACGAACTTCCCCTACAAACTCTTCCTTCATATTTGATAACATCTCTGCTGTACTTAATAAAATAGCTGCATGAGCATCGTGCCCACATGCATGCATCACTCCTTTATTTACAGACGTATAAGATTTCCTTGTCTCCTCTTGGATTGGTAAAGCATCTATATCAGCTCGAATCGCAATCACTTTCCCTTGCTTCACGCCTCTTTTAATTGCTAGTACACTATACTTCGTCGGTCTCGTTACTTCAAAAGAAGAAAACGAGCATAATGTATCATATATAAATTGCGAAGTTTCTTTTTCATGAAATGATAATTCCGGATACTTATGAAAATGCCTTCTCCATTTCACGATATTTTCTTCCGAAATTAGACTCTTCCACACTCTATTCATGATAATTTCCTCCTTTTCAAAAGAACTAGAAATTTTAAATTTTACTCCGTCTTAAATGATTAATAAAAGCAAATACTGCATTTTTACGTATTCTTATAGTCCACTTTTATGTATTCACACAATCCACTTTCTATTTACATATCAAACCCATTACAAATTCATGCTGAATGTAATATAATTGCTAAGTTAGGGATTTTCTTTTTTAGTATTTAGTGCTAATATCAGAAAAGAGCCTTTTGACTTATTTTTACCTAAAATGTGGGATTTTGTTTTTTTCACAATAATGTAGGACATGATACCTACAAAGAGCTATTATTTCATTAAGAGAGGGAAAGACATGGAAAGATTAAAAGAGATATGGTCTCGACCACTCACACAATGGGTTGCAAAGACGGTTTATTATCTTGCAATTTTATTTGCATTACTTTGGTTGTATGGATTCCATGATACAAACACAAGTACATTTATTTACAATGAATTCTAGGGTGGGAACGTTATGAAGTTATTAGAACTAATTGAAAAGTGGGCTATTGAAACGCCTGATCAAACTGCTTTTGTTTGGCGAGATGCGAAAATTACGTACAAACAATTAAAGGAAGATTCTGATGCGTTAGCACATTGGATTTCTTCTGCGTATCCAGATGATCGTTCACCAATTATGGTGTATGGCCATATGCAACCTGAAATGATTATTAACTTTTTAGGATGTGTAAAAGCTGGACATGCTTATATTCCTGTAGATTTATCTATCCCAGCTGATCGTGTACAACGTATCGCTGAAAATTCTGGTGCGAAATTACTTTTATCGGCAGCAGCAGTAACTGTAACTGATTTACCAGTTCGCATCGTAAGTGAAGACAACTTAAAAGATATTTTCTTTACTCATAAAGGGAACACTCCAAATCCTGAACATGCGGTAAAAGGTGATGAGAACTTCTACATTATTTACACATCAGGAAGCACAGGTAATCCGAAAGGGGTTCAGATTACTTATAACTGCCTTGTTAGCTTTACAAAATGGGCTGTAGAAGATTTTAACTTACAAACAGGGCAAGTATTCTTAAACCAAGCACCTTTCTCATTCGATTTATCTGTCATGGATATTTACCCATCATTAGTAACAGGTGGTACACTTTGGGCAATCGATAAAGATATGATTGCGCGTCCAAAAGACTTGTTTGCTTCTTTAGAGCAATCGGATATACAAGTATGGACTTCCACACCTTCTTTCGCTGAAATGTGTTTAATGGAAGCATCCTTCTCTGAGAGTATGCTACCGAACATGAAAACATTCTTATTCTGTGGTGAAGTATTACCAAATGAAGTAGCTAGAAAATTAATTGAGCGTTTCCCAAATGCAACAATTATGAATACGTACGGTCCAACAGAAGCTACTGTCGCTGTAACAGGTATTCACGTTACAGAAGAAGTACTTGATCAATACAAATCACTTCCAGTTGGCTATTGTAAATCAGACTGTCGCCTTCTTATTATGAAAGAAGATGGCACGATTGCACCTGATGGTGAAAAAGGTGAAATCGTAATTGTCGGTCCAAGCGTAAGCGTTGGATACTTAGGAAGCCCTGAATTAACAGAAAAAGCATTTACTATGATTGACGGTGAGCGTGCCTATAAAACAGGCGATGCTGGCTATGTAGAAAATGGTCTTCTATTCTATAATGGTCGTCTTGATTTCCAAATTAAGCTGCATGGTTATCGAATGGAATTAGAAGAAATTGAGCATCACCTTCGTGCGTGTTCTTACGTTGAGGGAGCAGTTATCGTTCCAATTAAAAAAGGTGAGAAATACGATTATTTATTAGCGGTTGTTGTTCCTGGAGAGCATTCGTTTGAAAAAGAATTCAAATTAACATCTGCAATCAAAAAAGAACTCAATGAGCGATTACCAAACTACATGATTCCACGTAAATTCATGTATCAATCTTCTATTCCAATGACACCAAATGGAAAGGTAGATCGCAAAAAATTATTGAGTGAGGTTACAGCATGACCGCATATGGATCATTTTATTTTTTCGCTATAGTGGGCATTTTATTAATACCTACTATCATAGCTGGATTAAAAGGTAAAATGTTGCGTAAATATAATGCCGTTTTAACATTAGTCATGCTTGCTATTATCTTCTCAGATAAACCAAAGCAAGCAATGATGTTAGCTGCATTTATTATTTGGCAATATGCCCTTATTAAAGGCTATTTAATTTTAAGAAAACAAAATAATAGTACATTCACATTTTGCATAGCTGTTATTTTATCGATTTTGCCTCTTATTTTGGCAAAAATCGCACCATTTGCATCGTTATTACCTGAGTTAAAACTTGTTGTTTTTCTAGGTATATCTTACGTAACATTCAGAGCAGTTCAAATGGTATTTGAAGTTCGTGATGGTTTAATTAAAGAGCTTTCTTTCTTTAACTTCTGGGAATTCGTTTTATTCTTCCCTGCAATTTCAACAGGACCTATCGATCGTTACAGAAGATTCCAAAAAGATATTCAAAAGCCACCTAGCGCTGAAGAATATCAAAATTTACTATATACAGGACTAAATCGTATTTTCCAAGGTTTCTTGTATAAATTTATTATTGCTTACTTAATAAAGCAATATTGTATGGATCCAGCATTCGCTCAACACGATACAATCTTTTCAAATATGATTTACATGTATAGCTATAGCTTATATCTATTCTTTGATTTTGCTGGTTATAGCTCTTTTGTAATTGGTGTAAGTTATATGATGGGAATTAAAACGCCAGAAAACTTTAATAAGCCATTCCTTAGTCGTAATATTAAAGACTTCTGGAACCGCTGGCACATGAGTTTATCATTCTGGTTCCGTGATTTTATTTACATGCGTTTCGTCTTTTTTGCAACGAAGAAAAAGTTAATTAAGAACCGTTACACAATTTCATATATCGGTGCATTTTTAAACTTTTTCATTATGGGAATTTGGCATATCCAAGGAAGCGCTGTTGCGCAGTATATTATTTATGGTCTATATCATGCCGCACTGTTTATTTTATTCGATATTTTCGAACGAAAAAACAAGAAGCATAAGTTTTGGCCAAACACTAAATTTACACGCATCCTTGCGATTGTAATTACGTTCCACGTTGTATGTTTCGGTTTCCTAATCTTCTCTGGACACCTTAACAGATACTTTTAATGCACCCTTCTTATTCCATTAAGAAGTTGCACATATAATATATTTCGGATATAAAGGAGATTTTAAAAATGGCAGAATTCAAAGAGCAAGTATTAGATATTTTAGAAGAAGTATGTGAAAACGATATTGTGAAAGAAAACTTAGATGTTCAATTATTTGAAGAAGGTATCCTTGATTCTTTCGCTGTAGTATCTTTATTAGTTGAATTCCAAGAGCGTTTAGATATTGAAGTTTCTATTTCTGATTTTGACCGTGACGAGTGGGCTACACCAAACATGGTTATTAAAAAGTTGGAAGAAATCCGATGAACAAAGCAAAATTTGGTCCGATGCTTTTAGCATTGGCCCTTTTTGCTGTATTCTTACTTATTCCAACGCGCTTCCTACTTCCACTTTTAAGTGATGAAAAAGTAGAACAAGCTGCTACTTCTTTAAAAGAAGAAAAAATTCAAAGTATGATTTTACAGCAAAAGATGTTAGCAAATCCAAAATATCTTCCGATGTACGGTTCATCGGAATTCGCACGTATGGATGCTTTCCATCCATCTAATTATTTTAAAGTAAAGCCTGAAGGGTTCACACCATTCCTTCTTGGACGCGGCGGAACACAAGACCTTGTACATGTGTTAAACTTCGCATCTACAATGGATCAATTGAAAGATAAGAAAATGGTATTCGTTCTTTCTCCGCAATGGTTTGTACCACAAGGTATTGATGAAACGCACTTTGCACCTAACTTTTCAAAGCAACAAGGTTACCATTTCATTTTCAACAATGATTTAAAACCTGAAATGAAAAAACAAATTGCAAAGCGTTTATTAAACTTTGAGATTGTAAAAAAAGAAACTTTATTAAAAATTTCGCTTGAAGGCATTGCTTATGATGATACGAAGTATAAAGTAAAAGCACTTGCTGCTAAACCTTTCGCTTATATTTATCGTAACATTTTAGATCGTAAAGATTTATTTACAGCTATGTTTAATATTAAACCGCACAAAGAAAAGCTTGATCCTTCATTAAAACAAATGAACTGGGAAGAGGCTCGTAAACATGCGGATCAAACAGGTGCAGTAGAATCTGGATCTAATGAATACGGTATTGAAGATGATTATTTCAATAGCAAAATTAAGAAAAAATTAAAGCAACGTGAAGGTTACTTAAAAAATGATGCTTATGACCAATCGCCAGAATATGAAGATTTACAAATTGTACTTGATTTATTAAAACAATCTGGTGCAAAACCGCTCTTCATTTCTGTTCCTGTCAAAGGTCCTTGGTACGACTACGCTGGCTTCCCGAAAGAACGCCGTGAAGCATACTATAAGAAAGTTCATGAGCAAATCGAAAAAGCTGGTTATCCAATTGCCGACTTCTCAAATCATGAATACGATAAATACTTCTTAAAAGATCATATGCACTTAGGTTGGAAAGGCTGGGTTTACATCGACGAAGCCATCCAACAATTTTATAAAGCAAACTAATGAAAAGACCGCTTGAATTACTCAAGTGGTCTTTTTGTATATATTTTGTAATTGCTCGATTGCATTCTCCGCTTCTTTCATAACCCGCTCCACTACATGCTGAGCTGATTCGATTCGTGCCAACGATGCTGCCTGTCCTGCCCAAAGTGACATATATTCTTCCTTATTTTGCTTCGCTGCCTCTTGGCGTATTTTAGAAGTTAATACGTTTTGCACTGGATACATCGGAAGCCCTTCTTCTTTTCCTTCATGTCTCTCTATAAATTCATTCCGGATACCCCGTGCATATTTCCCGGAAAACGCACGAGTTACCGTTGTGCTCGTATCTGTACTATGTAAAACCGCTTCTTTATACACATCGTGCGTAATACTCTCTTCACTTGTTAAAAAGGCCGATCCCATTTGAACACCTTCTGCTCCTAGTGCCAATGCCGCAACAAGCCCTTGTCCGTTCATTACACCACCTGCTGCGACAATTGGGATATGCGGAACAGCTTCTACTAACTGAGGTACTAACGCAAAAGTACCAATCATAGCATCTCGTTCTTTCCCAATAAACGTTCCTCTATGCCCTCCTGCTTCGCTACCTTGTCCGATAATAATATCTACTCCTAGCTCGGCAAGTACTTTCGCTTCCTTCACATGGGTAGCTGTTCCGATAACTTTTATTCCACTTCTTTTTAAATCATTTATTTCTTCTTTTTCTAACGTTTGAAATGCAAAACTAACGACCGGTACTTTTTCATCTAATAGCACTTGTAATTGTTCCTTATAGCTTTTTGGAAGCTTTAACGTTCCTTCTACTTCTATACCTAATTCTCTATTCACTCCGCTTAGTAATACTTTCGCCTCATTTACCTTCTCTTCTTCTATTTGTATCTCTTTCGTTACAAGTAAATTAACACTGAAAGGCTTATCTGTTAGTTCTCTTATTCTATAAATCGCTTCACAAATTTGTTCTGGGCTCATATAGCCCGCTCCAAGCGTCCCTAATCCTCCGCTATTACTTACTGCTGCAACGAGTTCTGGCGTCGTAATCGCGCCTGCCATACCGGCTTGAACAACGGGATACTCAATTTTTAATATGTCTGTTACTCGACTTGTAAACATCATTTTCCCTCCTATTTCCCTTATATCTTCTTTATTTGATAAGCTTTCCCCTGCTTTTGCAAGGGTTGAACTTCATATGAAGCGAATATATTGAAAGATAAGGAGGCTGAGCTTAATGATTTATCCAAATGCATTAAAACAAGGTGATACAGTAATGATTATTGCACCATCTGGTCCACCTACAATCGAAAATGTATTAAAAGGTGTGAATGTATTACAAGAGATGGGGTTATCCGTAATAATCGGGAAGAGTGTTTACGAGAAATATGGATTTTTAGCCGGAAGTGATCAAGTTCGGCTTGACGATATACATGAAGCATTTACAAATAATGAAGTGAAGGCAATTTTTTGTGCACGAGGTGGTTATGGAAGTGCTCGTCTTCTTCCTCACATTCAATATGAAGTTATTAGGCAGAATCCAAAAATCTTTTGGGGATATAGCGATATTACAGCTTTACATACTGCTGTTTCACGTTATGCAAAGCTTATAACATTTCATGGTCCGATGATTGAAGAACTAGGAAAAGGTATTGATTCCCTATCTTTATCCTCTTTTAATCAGCTATTCCATCCGTATTCAACCATTTTATCTGCATCAGAATGTATCGTACCTAGCTCTCACAGTACAGTTACAAGTACGTTAGTTGGAGGAAATTTAGCTGTGTTAACAAGTATAATTGGCTCGCCCTACGAGATAAATACGGACAATACACTTTTATTACTTGAAGACATTGGTGAAGAACCGTACCGCATTGACCGTATGTTAAATCAGCTACTTTTATCTGGAAAGTTTAATGAATGCAGGGGCGTTATTTTCACAAGTTGTCACGACTGCACTCCTTCAAAGCCATCTCAATCATTGCAAACAATATTATATGAATATTTCGCGCCATATCATATACCTGTCCTATTCGGTTTACCAATTGGACATATAAGTCCAAACATCGGTATTCCACTTGGAGCTACAGCGACAATAAACACAAATAATAAAACAGTCTCTATTTCTTCTGGTATAGCCACTCCATGTTCAAATTAAAAAGGAAAAGCGATTACGCTTTTCCTTTTACTTATAATAATTAAAAATTCGTCCAGATGCGATATCTGCAATTTCTTCTGGAATAAATGTTTTACTTATATCAGTGCCAACATTTAATACAGCTGTAGCATCTTTCTCAATGCTACCAAATAACTCTTTCCCACGTATCGTAATAAGGGGCGTTCCTTCTGGCAACACATCTTTTACAAATTCCATTTGTGTAAAGAACGGAACGATCCATCTACCTTCTCCTTGGAAATGACGCAAACGAAGTATTCCTTCTGTTGCCCCGTCCTCTGCTTCTAGTGAACCAGCAACATAAAACTCAGTAGATAAGAGCAATTCATAAAATTCCTTTTGCTTCTGTTTATCATCCCCTGCTACAACAAGTACCTCTTCTAATTTCTTTACTGAAATTTGCTCCATATGATGCCACCCCTATTTCAAAATGATTGTACTTAGATTATACGAAATATTCTTATTTTTTTCTACATAATTCGCAATTATTTTTTCAAAATAATTTTAATGCTTCTTTTGTCGTCACAATCGTAGCAAACTCTTCATGTAAATTTACAAGTGTCATATTGTGAATATCTTCTGCACTATACTCTTTACCATCTAAACCTTTACGGTTAAAAGTAGCCGTTGCATCACTCACTAAATACGTTGTAAATCCTAAATTCCCTGCCATTCGTGTCGTAGTTTCCACGCAATGATTTGTCGTTAATCCTACAACTACTACTGCATTACATTTGTCCTCTCTTAATTGCTCTTCTAAATTCGTCCCAATGAACGCGCTGTTAACGAATTTCTGAATAACCACTTCACCAGGTAGTGGTTGCACTTCTTCTTTAAAGTTTACCGTTTCCCCTCTCTCATAAAACATTGACCGAGCATCTTCTTTATTTACATGTTGAATATGAAAAACTGGTCGTTTCCTTTTCCTCCATTCTGCTAACAAAATTCTCATGTTTTCTTCAGCAAAAATATTATTTCTCTCGCCCCAATCTTGTAATTGAAATGCCTTTTGTACATCGATTATGATAAGTGCTATTTGATTTGTCATCATTTCCTCCTTAATTTGGCTGTAATTGAAATAGAAAACCAAGTTGTTGTGACGCAGTAATAAAGCAAACATAGGCGCAAAGCTCTACAATTTCTTTTTCTGTCCAATATTGTTTTAATGCGTGAAACATAGTATCATCTATCGCTTTTCGGTCATGAACAAATGTATGCGCAAAAGTAACGGCTACACCAATCTCCTCTGCCTTTTGCACATCATCAGGTCTTCCCTTTGCCATACAGTACGGACATTCATTCCCATACGCTAATGTTCTTCTCACTTGCTCCTTCAACTCTGCTGAAAGAATTCCTTTATTGTACAGTGTATCCTCTAACGTACTCCACGAATGTAATATATCCGAATTATGCCCTAATAACTTTTGAAACTTTGTATCTCCTACATTTGATAATGAAATTCTCTCCATCATTTCCCCTCCTATTTCCTTCTATTTTATTGTAAAATAAATAACGTTCACTTTACATTTCATATGAATCTTAATTTATATTTTCCCTTTACAAAAATCATTATTTTACTGGAGGTATATTTACAAATGCAACTAGACCGTGTTGATCGAAAAATTTTAAATGAATTATATAATGATAGTCGCCTTTCTATGCGTGAATTGGCGAAACGAGTAAACTTATCTGCTCCGTCTACTGCAGAACGTGTTCGTAAACTTGAAAGTGAAGGCGTTATTCAAAAATATACAATCGATATCGACTATAAAAAAGCAGGACTAGTTTTAGATTGTATTTTAGAAATCACTTTAAAAAATGGTGATACAACACGTATGCAACAGTTTATTCAGTCTTATCCATCTGCAAGTTTTTGTTACCGAGTAACAGGAAGCTTATGCTACATTGTAAAAATTTCTGTTCCTTCACTCGTTGAACTTGAAGAATTTATCAATGATGTTTCTTCATATGCAACGACAGTTTCTCATATCGTATTATCAGAAGTATCTCTTACTCCTGATATTGAACATATCTTCCCAGAAGATTAATTTATTTTTATTCATAAAATATAAAAAAACCCCTTACAATAAGAATAAAAATAATATATTATGTATTAAAATACATAAAGTTCGAGAAAGGGGCTTTACATTGAAAATCTGGTTTTATGAAAAAACGGCACAATTAGATGACTTGCTTGGTATTTGGGACAATGTTCCGACCATCCCGCGAATTGGTGAAAAAGTGGAGATTTTAAAGACAGTCCGTACTGTTACAGATATTAAATATGTAAAGAACGGTAATAATTTTCGTATAGAAATTATTACAAATTAAAAAGTAGCTCCTAAGGAGCTACTTTTTAATTATCTATTATGTGCTTTCTTTATAACGATTTTATCTTCTTCTACTGATACTGTTACATAATCACTTTCTTCTAACCGAAGCTTATTTACAACCTCATCTGGTAACTCTATGGCCATCAATCTATCGGTTACGATCACTTGACTATACACTTCATTTTCTTGTGATGAATTCACTACTTTTTGCTCATTTATAAAACGTACTGGTGGCACGCCAACTTCTTTTACTGTACGCCATTGTTTCCAAACATACGGAATTAACCATAGTAATCCAACAACTGTAAGACCGATACCAATCCATAAATTACTTTGCGCTTGTAATTCAGTAATTGAGATTGTACCACTTTCTTCTCCACCGAAAAATTGCATACTTGTTGCAATCAAATTATTTAGAGCGTGCACAGCTATATTCGTCCATATATTTTTTGTCTTTATGTATAAAAGGCACATAACGACACCAAACATGAACGCACCAATAACATCAAAATGTCCTAGGCCAAAAATAATTGAAGATATAATTACAGCTTTTTTAATTCCCCATTTATGAGCCATTCGCTGTAAGAAAAATCCCCTAAAAATAACCTCTTCCATAATAGGTGCTAACACACATGCTGAAATGAAAGTAAATATCGTCATATATACGTTACTCGTATTAATAACATTTCCGTCTTCTAGCATAGTAACTAAGAAATTCGGTAACGTATGTGCTAATATGTAAAATTGAATCTGAGATATGCCAACTGAAAAAATCATCCCCATTATCGTTGCTAATACAATTAATCCCCAAGATAAACGTCCTGGCTTATCAAAAAAACTGTTAAATACAACATTATTTTTATTTGTTTTTACGTATAGCCAAAGTAACGGAAATACAAAAAATACAGTTATTTGTGAAATAACCTCCATCGTATTCTCAGAAACATTTGCTAGACCTAATGGTATCATTATAAGGAACACCCCTATAATCATCCATCCAAAAAAGCTACGTAGCCTTATACGTGAAAATGCATAGTGCACATGAAACACCCCCAAAGATAGTAAAAAATAAAGTAAAACTTGAATCAATATTTTATAGGCGTCCTTTCCTTATAAATAATTGGATAACTAAATTACAATATGAATCTAGTTGAAATCCTTCCTATTTTTCTCAAATCATTTCAAACAGCATGGCTCTTAAAATACCATATCGCTGTTCTTCAAGTTGCAATCCAAGTGAAATTTATGTAATAAAAATCCCCGTTTTTACAAGCGGGGATTTCTTTTATTATAATACGTCACGTTTTTGGAATAATGCACTTGATGCTACAAGTAACACAACAAAGTATGCAGCTACAAGTAATAATGAAGTTGTAAACGTAAATTCTGTAAATGTTGGTTCTACTCCACCACTAATTAATTTATTACTGTCGTAAGCTCTTAAATCCAAATGGAAGAATACTACAAACTTCGCTACACCTTTTGCAAACATCATTAGTGCCATATTAATTGCTCCTTGTAAGAATAATAGGAACATTGTAATAATTAATGGTAATACAGACTTTCTAAATACGTTTGCTAAGAAAAATGCAAGTGTTGCAAAGAAAAATGGCGATAGCAACTGATATAATATTGTTTTCAAAACAATTCCTAATGTTAATTCAGTTTTACTACCGTCCATTACAATTAATCCAATAATCATGGCAATTAACGTACTAGCAAATACAATAAATAACATCGTTAATAACACTGTAATATATTTAGAAAATAAAACTGTCATTCGTTTTCTTGGACGAATTAATAATTGTTTAATCGTTCCTTTTTGGAATTCATCTGTAATTGTACGAGAAGCTGTTGTAATTCCAAAAATCGTTGTGAATATCATAATTAAGCCGATATCTGAACTTACAAAATCTAAGTAAGATCCACTTAAACTACCAGCTTCACCCCATTTCGCCAGTACTACAGCTCCTAAAATCCCCAATAAAGCAATGACACCAATTAAAATATACATACCTTTTTTCGCATGTAATTTTAAAAATTCATTTTGAATTAATTTAAACATTACGCTTTCACTCCCCCAGTAATCGCTAAGAACTCATCCTCTAACGTTTTATTTTGAACAGTAACTCCGTATACAAGCACATCAGCATGAACAAGTTTTTTTACAATTTGTGGAATGTTGTCTTTTGTTAAAGATGCTACAATTACATTCCCTTTCGCTTTACCTTTAATAATTTCATTCGCTTTCTGAACTTCATCTACTTCAAACGCTACAACGACTGCCTCATCATGCTTCACTTTTTCATGTAAGTTGTACTCTTGTACAAACTCACCTTGTTTAATAATAACGACGCGATCACACATTAATTCAATTTCACTCAATAAGTGACTTGATACGATTACAGCAATATTCTCTTCTTTCGCTAAACGTTGTAAATAATCACGAATTTGGCGAATACCAGCTGGATCTAATCCATTTGTCGGCTCATCTAAAATTAAGATTTTCGGCTGATGAAGTAATGCCTGTGCAATTCCTAAACGTTGTTTCATACCAAGTGAATATGTTTTCACCTTTTTATGAATTGCATGCTCTAATTCAACCAGCTTTACAATCTCAGCAATGCGCTCTTTACTAATTGGTTTAATGGCCATGTTCGCAAAATGCTTTAAGTTTTGCATTCCTGTCATATAATCATATAGTTCAGGATTTTCTACAATCGCTCCAATTTGCTCTAGTGCCTTTTCACGCTCCGAGCGAATACTATGTCCACAAATTGTAATATCGCCCTCTGTCATTGAAATAAGACCTGTCATCATACGGATCGTCGTCGTCTTACCGCTACCGTTCGGTCCAAGGAATCCGTATACTTCTCCTTCACGAACCTCAAATGATAAACCACGAATAATTTCCGTTCCACCAATCCTTTTTCGAACATTCTCTAACTTTACTACTACGTTTCCCAATGCTGATTCCTCCTTTAGACTTCTAGTTTTTTATCGACTATGTAACCTGTAACTACTAGTAATATAATTGTTAATAAACAATTAAAAAATAGATTTAAAATTGTAATCTCGGTACCAGAATAAAATGATGTATTTAAAAAACCATTTTTATCTATAAATCCAATATTATTTATAGCAAACACATACTTTTCTATTTGCTGAAAAATATACGTTATTCCTCCATTAAATGCTGTAAAAATGACGAACAAAACTAAACAAGCAATCTTATTCATCGATGATTTCACATTGAATAGTTTCACAATTACTATAATAAAATAAATAGAAACTAGCATATTAAGAAAATCTAGTCCCCATAAGAAAATAGATAACATATGATGTAATATTCCATAATCATATAAACTGTGTATCGCTTGCTGAATACCTAAATTAGTTTTGCCATTGTAAATATTTAAAGAAAAATAGTATAGAAAAATGATTCCTATTCCTAGCAAAATCATAAAGAGTAGTACACAGAATAAAATATTTGCACATATATACTTTTTTGCTGAAATAGAAGTATAACGTAGCATAGAGTCTTTTAACATTTTCCGAAAAGACGATATACCTGTTAGAAGAATTGCAAATCCATTTATACCTAGCACGATAAAAAATATAATAATAATTATATCTTGCCTACCTGAAATTCTAACTCCTGAAACTCCTTTCATATTAAATAAAAGAATTAATGAAACTGTAATAAAACCAAAGTAAATAATAGCTATCTTTCTCTTATTACAATTATACAGATAATGAAAAAGCTGACTCATTTCTCATAGGCCTCCTTAAACAGCTCATGTACTGCTTTACCCTTTTGAAATCTTAGTTCTTCTACATTTTCATGCAATATTATTTCTCCATCTTTCAAAAAGATTACTTCATCGAATATATTTTCAATTTCTCTTATTAAATGAGTCGATATAAGTAGCGTACAGTCTTGACGATAAAATTTAAGTATTAGCTCAAGTACATGTTCTCTAGAAACAAGATCAATTCCGCCCAATGGCTCATCTAGTACATATAGCTTCGCTTTTCGAGAAAACGTTAAAATAATCTGCAGCTTCTCAACCATACCTTTTGACAATGCTGTAATTTTTTCTTCTAGCGGTATTTTAAATTCCGCTATCGTATCTACCGCTTTTTGAATATCGAAGTCTTTATAAAAATCCCGGTAGAAAAATAAAGCGTCTTTTACAGTCATCCAATCATCAAAGATTGGCTTATCGGACATAAATGAAACGATTTCTTTCGTCTGTAATCCTACCTTTTTACCGTCTATTGTGATACTGCCTTCAGAAGGGTGTTGCAAGCCTGCAATCATTTTCAATAACGTCGTTTTCCCGCTCCCGTTATCTCCAACAAGCCCAACGATTTTCCCTTCCGTAATCTCTATGTTTAATTCACGGATCACTGCTTTTAATCCGTATCTCTTCCATAAGTTTTCTATTTTTAATAGCTCTGTCATTGGCTCTCCTCCCTCTTATCATGCAATGAAGAACGAAGAATTGTAAGAATTTCTTCTTCTGAAAAACCTAAATTGTCCATTCCATCTATAAAAGAATGAAGTAATTCTTTCGCCATCTCTTTTCGCAGCTCCATTATTTTCTCCCCTTCATTCGTTACATACCGTCCCATTCCTCTACGTGTTACAACAACTCCATCCCGTTCTAGCTCTTGAAATGTACGCTGAATCGTATTTGGATTCACTTGTAATTCACTCGCTAATTCACGGACAGAGGGAATTTTATCACCAGGCAATAACTGTCCTGTTACGATCTCTTTTTTTATGTATTCCATTACCTGAATGTAAATTGGTATATTTGGAGAAAACTCTATTTTCATTTCTTCCCTCCTTTCGTATCGGTGTACTAGTTAAATAATACACTGATACAAAAAGTTTGTAAATACCCATTTAATTACAAAAAGTTCTATCCGTTAACCGAATAGAACTTCCCAAACATAAATCGCTATATAGAAATAATAGTGTTATGTAAACAAAATTATAAAGAAAAGCTGTCTTATCAATGAATAAGACAGCTTTTCTTTATAATCCTATATTAAAAGTTAAACACGAAGTCATCGTCAGCTAACTTTTCAACGTTCGTTGCTTTTACGTAACCATTTCCTTTTACAGAGAAGAAATCATGGTTTTTCGTATCTGTACGTAAACCATTTAAAACGATTGGGTTAATTTCTTCTTCTTCAAACTTCGGCTCAAGTCCTAAGTTCATAAGCCCTTTATTCGCATTGTAACGAACGAAACGATTTACATCTTCTACAAGACCGATAGAAGTGTAAATTTCTTCTGTATAAGCCATTTCAATTTCATATAGTTCCATTAATAACTCTTGTGTTTCTTTTTGCACTTCTTGTTGCTCTTCTGCAGAAAGTTCTGCGAAGATTTGTTGTGCTAAAATACCGACGAATACGCCGTGAATTGACTCATCACGAATTATCAAGTTAATAATCTCACCACTTGCTGTTAGTTTTCCTTGACCAGCTAAGTAAAGCGGATAGAAGAATCCACTATAGAATAAATAACTTTCTAAGAACACACTTGCTACCATTGCCATATATAGCTCTTTTTTCGTTACCTCAGGCTTTAACAAACGACGATAGTAACCAGTAATAATACCGGCCTTTTTCTCAAGTAATGGATGATTGTCTACCCAGTCAAAAATATCATCAATTTCTTCTTCAGTAGCTAACGTTGTAAAGATATGACTGTAACTCTTCGCATGTACTTCTTCCATAGCTCCCATGAAAGCTAATACACTTTTAGCTTGTAAATTTTCAAGATGAACAAGTACAAGTGGCATTCCTTCGCCACCTTGTTTCGTATCTAAAAGTGTTAAACCACCTAATACACGCTTATAAGCAATTTGCTCTTCTTTCGATAATTGCACCCAAGTATTTTTGTCAGACGAAACCGCAATTTCTTCTTCTGTCCAAAACTGAGCGATGTTTTGCTTCCAAAACATTAAACTAAAATCATCTTCTTTTTTGTTCCAGTTTACCGCACGCATTAAATCGCCCCTTCTCTAAATATGATAACTAAGCATGAGCAGGGTTCAGAAAACCCTGCTCATCATGTCTCACTTTTTATATTAAACGGTACAAGCCACACACTCTTCCACGCTTAATTTACGTGTTCTCGTATAATACAGACTCTTTAAGCCTTTTTTATGTGCATAGATGTAGTAACGTGCTAATTCACGTGTTGAAATATCACTATTAACGTAAAGAATTGTACTAATTCCTTGATCAATATGTTCTTGAATTTCTGCGATTAAATCAATTAATTTAAACTGATTCATATCGTAAGAAGATTTATAGTACCAGAACGTATCTTTTGATAAATACGGCATTGGATAATATGTTGTCGCGTTCGCATATGTTCTTGATTCGATTTGACTTACGATCGGCATTACGCTTGAAGTTGCATTTTGAACGTAACTGATTGATTGTGTTGGAGCAATGGCAAGACGATATGAGTTGTATAAACCATTCTTTTGCACTTGCTCTTTTAAACTTGTCCAATCTTCTTTTGTCGGAATATGAATTCCTTCAAATAGTTGCTGAACTTTTTCAGTTACTGGGCTGTAATCTGTCGTTTCATACTTTTCGAAGTATGTGCCATTCGCATAATCAGATTTATCGAAGTCTTTAAATGTCTCGCCTTTTTCTGTAGCGATTTCCATACTTTTCTCAATAGAATAGTAATTTAACATCATAAAGAATGTACGAGCGAATTCTTTCGCTTCTGCACTTTCATAAGCGATTTTATTTTTTGCTAAATATCCGTGTAAGTTCATTGCTCCAAGTCCAACTGAATGAAGCTCGTCATTTGCTTTTTTCACAGTTGGTGCATTCGGAATAATCGTCATATCAGAAACAGCTGTTAAAGCTTCCATTCCCGCATGAACTGCTTCACGAATTTCTTTATTTTCCATTACGTTTACGATATTTAACGATCCTAAGTTACAGTTAATATCACGACGGATAATGTCATCTGTACCGTAATCATTTATTTCTGAAGTTTCTTGAAGCTGGAAGATTTCTGTACATAAGTTCGACATCTTCACAGTTCCAATATCCTTCAATGGATGTTGATTATTTGCATTTGATTTAAACATTAAGTATGGGTAACCAGACTCAAGCTGAATCATAGCGATTTTAATAAGCATATCACGTGCACTAATATCTAGTGGCTTCTTCTTCACTTTCGGATTGCTCATTAATTCATCGTACATTTCATCAATGTCAATATCATCTAAATGCTTGCCATATTCTTTATAAACCGTATAAGGCGCGAAAACATGGAAAGGTTCGTTTTTCTCAGCAAGCTCAAAGAACTTACTTGGAACGATAATTCCGATTGATAGAGACTGAATACGGCTCTTCTCATCGGCATTTATTTTTTTTGTATCAAGGAATTCAATAATATCCCAATGGAAAATGTTTAAATATACTGCGCCGGCACCTTTTCGTTGGCCAAGCTGATTCGCATATGAAAACGAATCTTCAAGCAATTTCATAACAGGCACTACACCACTTGCAGCGTTGTCGATACCTTTAATTTGCTCACCACGTGCGCGTAGCTTAGATAAGTTTAAGGCTACTCCCCCGCCGATTTTCGATAATTGCATCGCAGTATTAATGTTAAAGCCAATTGAATTTAAGCTATCGTCCATCTCTAACAAGAAACAAGACACCATTTCTCCTCTTCTGCTTCTTCCCGCATTTAAAAAGGTTGGTGTCGCTGGTTGGTAGTTTTGTTTTACAATCATGCTTGCGAATTGTTTTGCCTTCGAAACATCACCGCGTCCTAAGTATAATGACACAATTGCTACACGATCTTCATAGCTTTCTAAGTATTGTTTTTGATCATTCGTTTTTAACGCATAATCTTTGTAGAACTTAGATGCTGCCATATAAGATTGGAACTCGAAGTTTTCACCATAAGCGATGTTATATACTCCCTCTACTTCCTCCAAGCTATACTCGTCCAGAACGTTGTAATAGTAATCATGTTCTTTCATATACTCCATTCGCTCTGCCACGCTATTAAAAGGAACGGTATTCTCTCTAGCTTCTTCCATAAAGACTTCTAATGCCTCTTTATCTTTATGAAGCTGATAAAAACCGTCCTGCATTTGCGTGATTTCATTATTCAGTTCAATGTGTCGCAATCTCCCGCACCCTTTCCTTAAAATATTCTACATCGTTATTTGTTCCAGATAACTCAAATTTTGATACAATAGGCACTTCATATTTAGTAGAAATCTTGTCAGCACTTGCACCGAACATGTCTCCCCAGTTACGATTGCCGCTTGCAGATACGCCTTTTAATTTTTCATTATTGCGCTCTAAAAAGTCTAAAACACGTTCTGGTACATTGCCAAAACCTGTTGTATACGTAATAAGAATAAAGTCTTCATCTATTACTAGATCTTCATCAATTTGAACGGCCGGCATATTTAATTTGTGAATGAAACGCTTCACGTTTCCTGTCATAGAATCATATGCAACTAACATTTCCGACCCTCCCTCTCAAATCTATATTCTCTATATGTTGTTCTTGATTTCTCTATATATTGTATTACGTTTCAAAATAAGACACAAGATATATGTATAAATTCTTTCTTTTTTTAACTTTTACTTTTCGACATGATAGCCGTTTTTTTTCAATACAATGACTATGAAACAACATTCTAAAACTCATGTCAATAAAGTGCTTTTCAAAAAAGTTGTCAACGAATTTAATCTTATTTTAAAAAAAGTTAACAATATATTTTGTCATAAAACGGTAGATGCTGAAGAAATATATTTCTCCAGCATCACGCAAAAAAGAACAGATATGAAACTATAATCTGCTCTAAAAAACGATTACATTTATCAAATTTACCTTATTAAATATATTATACATATACTTTCGTTTTTCGTTACATACTAAAAGATAACTATTATAGAAAAAGATTATTATTATGGAACTTCAATTTATTTATGAAAAGTTTATTCAGAGTGCTCAATACGCAAAATATCTTTTACAAATATGTGATGTGGATTTTCATCTTTATCAAGCATTGTACATACAGGAGCCTCTTCATCAAAGTATACAATCATTCCTTCTACGTACTGATATGTATGTTGAACTTGTACAGTTACTTTAATTTCTATCGCTTCTTCATATGCTCTTTTTATTTTCTGAAGCATTTTTGCTGAACATTTTCGTTTCTCTGGATACATAACCATTCCCATAAATCTATTGCCGGCTCTATCTTTCCACATATAATCCCAATGTGGTAAAATGCCTTGTTTAAAATCGCCCATAATTCCCCTCTCCTTTATCTTTTATTTATCCCGCATTAAACGTTCGATTGGTGTCGGCTACTAATCAGTGAGGGATGCCCTGCTGATCAAAATTCCCCTTTATGAACGTGGCGTTTCTGAATATGTATAAATCACTTGCCCGCCTCGTTGTGCGTTACCAATGAAATGCTTAAAGTCTTCTCTATTTACAACAACTTCTCTGAACGTATAAAATACATCTTTCGTAACAACATACTCCGTTATTTCACCATTTTTCAGCTGATCTAAAATTGTATTTGCTAATTCTTTATCCATGTATTTCACCTCTCTGCAATATTTTATTTTATCGTATATTCTATAGGTCAACAACTGTAAAATTATCCCGCTATTTGCAGGCGGTCCGATTGGTGTTGGCTACTAATCAGTCGTGGAATGAACAAAAGTCTTACTGATTAACGTTTCATTTTATCTCGTTGTTATGCCATGATTTTATTTTCGTTATTTCGCAAACAATATCGTTTTACTATATGTCCACTAAATATCATATACTAACATAGCTACTTCTCTATATCAAACATTTCGGCATTCAATTATGCAAAGTTCCATACCACTATGCTACAATATACAAATAGAACTAGGAGGGATACTATGATTCGGAAAGCAAAAAAGACAGATGCACTGGCAATAGCTCCTTTATTGTATAATGCTCTGCATGAAATTGCTGAAAAAATCACAGGTAGCACAGTTAAAGCAGAAGTATTACTAGGACTTGAGACATGGTTCTCAAAAGAAAATAACCGTCTGAGCTACGAAAACTGTTTTGTCTATGAACAAGACGAGAGTGCAGTTGGAATTATTGTCGCTTATCACGGTAGTGAAGCAACACAGCTTGACGCACCAATTGTACATCACTTAAGAGAATTACATAAAGATGAATCAATTACGTTAGAAAAAGAAGCTGAGCTTGATGAGTATTACATTGATACATTATCAGTTTCAAGTGCACACGGCGGAAAAGGTATAGGTTCTAAATTAATTGAAGCTGCCGAAATCTATGCAACTGAAAAAGGGCATGAAAAAATCGCTTTACTTGTTAATTTAGAAAACACACGCGCCTATTCACTATACGAAAAGTTAGGTTATAAAAAAGATGAAATTGTTATGCTAGTAGGCGAACCTTATGCTCATCTCGTAAAAACATTAAACGTCAAAATTTCTATATCTTAAAAAGAAAGCACACGATTTATATAAATCGTGTGCTTTTATGTTAAATTCGTATTTAATATATTTCCATCCATCGCCTCGTGAAACGTATATGTTGTACATCCCCATGGCTTTCTATGCAAAATAGGAGAACCAGACCATCCCATTGCCCTCAGCTCCGTTCCAATCATCGAATTAAAATACTTATGACCTACAAGAGCAATACTTCCATGTACGAGAGCATAACGATGTAACAGGTAAGCCGCTTGCCTTGCCCTCTCTCTTACTTCCTTATAAGACTCAACATCTTTATGGTAGCCAAGTATCCATAATGTTCGTCCAATGAACATCCATACCTTAATTGTGCATTTCAACCACTTCGGAGCAAAAAAGCATGAAGGAACTTCAGCTTCTCTAAAAAGAGAATTTTGCATAAAAGATAAAGAATCTGTCAATTCAGCTGCTGATTGTACAGCACGCCTTTGATCACTTGTTAAGACAAATTTCGCTGCTTCAATTGCCTCTATTGTTTCTATCGGCATTTTAGCTTTTTGTATCATTGATTCGGAATCATACTGTTTCATCCATTCGTGAAATGAATTAATTGTCATCGGTTCTCTTATACGACCTAAACAACCATGACGAATAAAAGAAATCTTCATTCTTTTCACTCTCCATTCATCACTTACGAACTCTATTATGCACTAGTTCTAAATATCATACCACGCAAGAAAAGAAAGTTATATACCTTTACATCTCCCCACCACTATCATGTGTTATCGAAGCATGGGTACCATCCATCCCATCAAAATATGTATTCGTATCATATTGACGAATCTTTTTTAAATGCATATAAGAAAATAAAAATAAAATTAAAGCTATAACACTCCCCACAAATTCAAACATCATTTTACCGCCTCTAATTTCTCCCACTTCAGCAGGTTATTCTACTTTTTCATTATACCTCGATATAAAGATTTCCGCATTTTTGCTATTTTTTCAAATAACATGGATTTTCTACATATTTTCTTACAAAAAGTGAATTTTTTTCGAATTTTTACTTTGGAAACATTTACAAAGTAGGAAATATGGTTCAAAATAGGAGGAAATAAAAAAACCCAAATTTATTCTTTTTTTGGGAAAACTGTAACAAGGAGAGTTGCTTATGCAGATCGCAGAAACTGGAGATATCATCGAATTTAAAGGTGGAATGCAAGGCCGTGTTCAAAAAGTAAATCAAAACTCTGTTATTGTTGATATAACAATTATGAAGAATTTTAGAGAACTAGATATGGAACCTCTTACAGTTGTAAGTCATAAAAACTATACTGTCATTAATCAAAATGCATAATATAATAGAAAGAAAGGGCCTGTATAGTATACAGGCCCTTTCTTTCTATTAACGATTATCAATTGTTTCCGGATATAGATCGTGGTTCATCATGCGGTAGTCAGCCATTTGTTCATACTTCGTCCCCGGGCGACCGTAGTTGCAGTATGGATCAATTGAAATGCCACCACGTGGTGTGAATTTCCCCCATACCTCAATGTAACGTGGATCCATTAATTTAATTAAATCGTTCATAATAACGTTCATGCAATCTTCGTGGAAATCACCATGATTGCGGAAACTAAATAAATACAACTTTAAAGATTTACTCTCTACCATTTTTTGCTCTGGAATATAGCTAATATAAATTGTTGCAAAATCTGGTTGTCCTGTTTTCGGACATAAACTTGTAAATTCAGGACAATTGAATTTTACAAAATAATCACGGTTTGGATGATTATTATCAAATACCTCTAATATTTCTGGGCTATATTCAAATAAATATTTTGTATTTTGATTTCCTAGTAATGTTACATCTTTTAAATCTTCATCTAATCTTCCTGTCATTTTAAACATCCCTTCTCATTATACGCCGCGTTTATTTCCCCATACTAACGCATGAAGCTGGGGCAATACTTTTGCATCATTCATCTCTTTACAATTTACAGCTTTATCAATCAGCCACTCATACTTATCTAATAATTTTTTAATAAGCATCGCATCATCCACTGTTTTTGTATCATCGTTTCCTACTTGCAAGAAAAATGGTACATCTGGATAACGTTCGTGCATCTTAACTGCATATTCAAAATCATGATCATCGAATACTACTACTTTTAAACTAATATCTTTTCCTGCTAGTTTCTGAATAATAGCATCTAACTTCTGAAAATCTGTTTTCATCGTCGAACTTGGTGGTTTTGGAGAAATTGTTACTTCATCAATTTGAAGTAACCAATCTTGCCATTTACTCCCTTGAGTTTCAATTGCCGTCCGCATTCCATTTTCTTTTAATATAGAAAGAAGAAACTCAATATTTTTCAGCAATGCCGGATTCCCGCCTGAAATCGTAACATGAGAAAATTTTTCTCCTCCAATTGCAACAAGCTCATCCCAAATATCTTCTGCTGTCATCTGTCTAATTTGATTTTTAGCTGATCCATCCCATGTAAAAGCAGAATCACACCAAGCGCAGCTATAATCACAACCAGCCGTACGGATAAACATTGTCTTTTGCCCTACAACCATTCCTTCACCTTGAATAGTCGGACCAAATATTTCTAAGACAGGGATTTTACTCATCGAGCATCCACTCCCGTCTTACTTCCGCATAACTAGTCGGCGTCTCAAATAGACGAACAAATTCTACGCGAGCTCCTTTATATTCGTTCACTCGATTCTCTTTAGTTAGTGCCTCTGCCATCTTTTCATAAATCCAAACGACCATATTTTCAGCAGTCGTATTCATTGCAGGTAACGTTTCGTTTAAATAACGATGATCTAAATAAATTTCGATTTCATTCTTCCAAATCTCTTTTATATCACCAAAGTCAATTGCAAGTCCTATTTCATTTACATATCCACTAATTCCAAATACAACTTTATATGTGTGACCATGTAAGTTTTTACATTTCCCTTCATAACAGTGTAAATGGTGTGCTGCATCAAATGTAAATTCCTTGCTGACCATTACTCTTTTATTATGGTATTTGAGCTGTTTACGCTGAATATCCTTGTCCATTTTTTGCAAATTTTCTACGATGCGAAATCCAAAGAAATTATCCATTAGTTGTTCGCTCCTTCGCGTTCTTGTAGGTACGTATCTAATCCTGCTTTACGAAGTTGGCACGCTGGACATTCACCGCAACCATCACCAATGATTCCGTTATAACATGTTAATGTTTTTTCTCGAACAAACTCAAATGCTCCAAGTTCATCTGATAATTTCCATGTTTCAGCTTTATCAATCCACATAAGTGGCGTGTGAATGACAAACGGGTAATCCATGGATAAATTTAAAGTAACGTTTAACGATTTCACAAACACATCACGGCAATCTGGATAACCACTGAAATCAGTTTCACATACACCCGTTACAATATGACGTGCTCCAACTTGTTTTGCTAATACAGCAGCAAATGATAAGAAGAGTAAATTTCGTCCATCTACAAATGTCGATGGCAATTCACCTTCTTCATGTGTAATCTCCATATCCGTTCTCGTTAACGCATTTGGAGCAAGTTGATTTAATAGACTCATATCTAGTACCGTATGCTTTATTCCTAGCTCTTTTGCAATTTTCGCTGCACAATCAATTTCTAGCTTATGACGTTGATTGTAATTAAAAGTTACAGCTTCTACCTCTGCAAACTGCTCTATTGCCCAAAATAAACATGTTGTACTATCTTGTCCTCCACTAAAAACAACAACTGCTTTTTCTTTTTTCATTTCACTCATTCTCCTTCTCTACTATAAATAAGAAGAAAGAACGTTCTTGAACTGTCACAATAAAAAAACAAAACAATACCTAAGGATATTGTTGTTTCCATAGTTTTTTATAGAGGGAGTTCGCGAACCTCTCCCGCGCGGTGCACGGAATTTCTTCTTTCATTGACACAGCTTATTGTAACATATTGTATACTAGCGTAAAAATTTCTGATTTTTCCGCTATTTATTATTTCATTTCTTTCATTTTATAGTATGATTAATTTAATATAAGAAGAGAGGAGGCATCCCACTGAAATCCTTTATTATTTATCTCTTTTTAAATATATTATTCATCCTTATTACAATGCTCGTATATCATTTATTTTGGAATCAAAAAGGGAAACGCTCTCCTAAATTAAATTCAGCTATATTTATTGTATTGTGTTGCCTCGCTACCGTACTCTGTATTACATTTGCAGCAAAAACAAATAATGGTTTTCAATTTGATATGCGCCATATTGTATTAATTGTCGGTACATTAACGGGAGGGCCTATTGCTGGTGGTTCTATCTTAGTTGTATTAAACATATATCGCTTACTATTAGGTGGGGTAGGTGTTTTCCCATCTCTTATCGGTTCTGTTCTTCTATTTATTGTTCTACTATTAACATATAAATTTTTCAATCGAACTTCTAATCGTATAAAAATAACACTTGCTATTATCTACAGTCTCACATACGGATTTAGTTGGATACCTTTCTTTCTTTCAAAGGTTACAAATAAGACTGATTATATACCGCATATTATTGTATATGAGTTATGTTCAATGCTTGGTACGATCCTAATTTTATATTTACTACACATATTACAAACTCAAGTTCGTCTCCAAAACGAACTTATAAATGCTGAAAAGTTTCATTTAATTGGTGAAATGGCAGCGTCTATCTCTCATGAAATTCGCAATCCATTAACTTCAACGAAAGGGTTTTTACAACTGTTACAATCAGATACATGCACTGAGCAGGAACGAAAATTATATATCGACATTGCCATTAACGGCATCGAACAAGCAAATCATGTTCTTACAGATTATTTAACTTTTGCCAAACCAAGCATTGAAAAAGAACAAACATTACAGTTAGAAGAAGAATTACTACATGCATTGTCGTTAATTACACCGCTTGCTAATTTAACAAATGTACGTACTCATTATATAAAGCAAAGCACTTCTTTTTTTATCGCTGGAGAAAAACAAAAACTAAATCAATGTTTATTAAATATTTTAAAAAATTGCATTGAGGCTATGCCAAAAGGCGGTGATCTTTATTTCACATTAGTTCCTGATCATAAGCATATTCAGTTATATATAAAAGATACAGGAATCGGTATGGATTCAGAACAAGTAAAACGTCTTGGTTCGCCTTTCTATTCAACGAAAGAAAAAGGCACTGGACTTGGAATGATGGTCGTATTCAGTGTTGTTCAAGCTATGAACGGAAAAATTGATATTATAAGTGAAAAAGGAATCGGTACAACCTTTTTATTAACTTTTCCACTCATACAAAAAACGTGATGAAATAATCATCACGTTTTTTCTGTTCCTTCAACTAATTCAGCAAAAGCTTTCACTTTTCCGTGCGGTTGTTGATTTTCTTTACGCGCTTTCCAGGCGCGCTCCTCTTCTCGCTTCTTCTTAGACATATTTTTTCAACTCCTTCTTTTCTTTCTCCATGTAGTATTCCAAAATAAGAAAGAAAACTATGCACATATCAAAAAAGAAGTGGTTTCCCACTTCTTCCACTTTAGCGTTGCAAAATTGCATGTTTCGCCTCTTTTAACTGCGTAAGATGTCTTTGTTCATGCAAATCAAGAAATTGAACCCATTGATACAAATTCAGATCATTAAAAACAGGATGCTTTAATCCATTTTCAAATAGATCTTTTTCATCTATAACACTATGAAGCGCGTGTAATAGTTCTTGTCGTGAATGTTCTAGTAATTGAATTCCTTGCTGTTTTTTCATTAAAGTTTCTGTTGGTTGCATTTGCTGAGGAGCTTCTCGTTTATGTGTGCGATCAAGCGTAAGTTGGAGGTCTTTAAATGGAGTCATGTTTCTTTCGTTTTTTTGTAAAGCATATACAAGGGCAGACGTGACAGATTGTTCAACTAAATGCAAGTGGTGTAAAATTTGAGTAATACTCCATTTATCACGGCGTGGCTTTACATTCACTTCTGTATCATTTAACATTTCAATTTCTGATAATAGCGTGCTTCGGGTAGACTGTAATGAGTTTACTAAACTTTCTAAACTCACATCCATATTAGATTGAAGCATACTTGTTCCCCCCTTTTGTTGGTGAAAAGAGGTGCTCCTTATTAGAAACACCTCTTTAGTATTCTGAATTTTCTTTTATTATCTCATCATTTTCCCATTATGTCGATGTTAAACATGTGAAAAAAAGCGCATGTTTTTTACAATTTTGTGTCGTCAATCGCATGTAACCATGCTTCAATTTCTGTAATAACACTTTTCACACAGCCTTCAGCAAATGGTGATGTTAAATTTGCAACTTCTACTAATTCTAAGAACGATTTACTTCCACCTTGTTGGCACAGATTCACATAATCTTCCCACGCCTCTTGTCTATTATCTCTTGCACGTTTCCAAAATTGTAGCGCACAAATTTGAGCAAGCGTGTAATCAATATAATAGAAAGGTGAACTATAAATATGCCCTTGACGTTGCCAAAAACCACCGCGCTCTAAATAATCATTATCCTCATAATCACGATGCGGTAAGTATTTCTTCTCTATGTTACGCCATGCTGTCTTACGCTCTTCAGGTGATGCTTCAGGATTTTCATATACATAATGTTGATATTCATCAACTGATACGCCATAAGGTAAAAACAGAAGTGCTGAACTTAAGTGAGAGAAGTAATATTTATCTGCATCTTCTTCAAAGAATAGCTTCATCCATGGCCATGTAAAAAATTCCATACTCATAGAGTGGATTTCACACGCTTCATATGTTGGCCAATTATATTCTGGAATTTCAAATTTACGACTTTCATATACTTGGAAAGCATGACCTGCTTCATGTGTTAATACATCAATGTCACCAGATGTTCCATTGAAGTTTGAGAAAATAAATGGCGCTTTATAATTCTCAATATATGTACAATATCCGCCACCAGCTTTTCCTTTTTTCGCAACTAAATCTAATAAATCATTATCTAGCATGAAATTGAAAAATTCATCTGTCTCAGCCGATAACTCTTTATACATCGTCTTTCCATGATCAACAATCCAATCCGCATCTCCTTTTGGAGTTGGGTTCCCTGTAGCAAACTCAAAGTTTTCGTCGTAATAAGCTAACTTCTCTACACCGATACGTGCTTGTTGTCGCTTTCTTAATTCCGTTGTAACGGGAACGATATAATCCAGCACTTGCTGACGGTAATTAGCCACCATCTCCGCATTATAATCTGTACGGTACATTCTTGCATATCCAAGTTCAACAAAGTTTTTGAAACCTAAAGATTTTGCGATTTTCGTTCTCACTTTAACAAGCTCATCATAAATACGATCTAGTTCTTCCTCATTTCCAGCTAAAAATCCGTAGTATGCTTCACTTGCTGCTTTACGTTCGCTTCTTTCTTTTCCTTGCATAAACGGAATCAGTTGCGATAACGTTCTTTCTTCTCCAGCAAAGTCAATTTTTGCAGATGCTAATAACTGTGTATATTGCGACGATAATTTATTTTCTAATTGTAAATCTTTCACGACTTCATCTGAATATGTTTTTAAATCACATTCTGCTAGAGCAAATAATTGTTTTTCATAATACGCCTCTAATTCTTCACGAAATGGAGAATTAATGAGTGCCTTATAATATTTTGTACCATATCCTTGTACAACTGGAGAGAATTCATCAAAGAAATCCTGCTCCTCCTTATAAAAAGTATCCGTCGTATCAACAGAATGGCGAATGTAACAAAGGTTTCCCATTGTACCAAAATCGTTGCGAATTTCATTAATTGAATTAATGACTTGTTTTTGTTCTTCTACAGTTTTTGCGTTATCAAACTTCTCTAAAGCAACAGTAAATTTCTCTTTTAACTCTTCAATATTTGGGCGTTTATATTCATAGTCTTTAAATGACATGAACGAGCCTCCTCTCCATTACATACCTTTACTATAATTCAATACGTATTCCCGAATTCCCTCTTAATTTTCAACAAAATTCGGCAGTTACTACCCTGAGTTCATTGCAAATAAAAAAGCCTTGGATTTATTTATCCAAAGCTCCTTTGGAACATATTATTATTTTTCATACTTCCCAATTTTTTTTAATAGATCAAGTAATTCATCTTTTTCATCTTTCGTTAACATTTCAAAAGACTGATGTATAACTTTCTCATGCCCCGGAAAAATAGAAGCAATAAAGTTCTCGCCAGACTCAGTTAATTGCGCGTAAATAACACGTCTGTCATTCGGGCATGGGATTCTCTTTACTAATCCCTTTTTCTCCAGCTTATCTACAACATATGTAATGCTGCCACTGGCTATTAAAATGCGCTCACCAATTTGCTGGAGTGGTTGACCGCCTTTATGATATAGCAGTTCTAATACAGCAAATTCCGTTGGATTTAACCCGTTACTTTGTATAGATTTATTTGTAGTATCCATAACAGAACGATGTACACGAGATAATGCAATAAATACTTTTAAAGATTGAGAAATATCTTCTCGTTCATTATTTGATGTCATACAACTTTCAACCCTTCACTTAAATTCTCAGCAATAAAAAGAAAATGCCACTTCATACTTCATGTGAATTCCGAATGAGCATTCACTCATCCATTTCCTCTCCCCTAATATATTAAGAATCATTCTTGAATAAAAACATGACAATTTTAACATAGTTTATATATAATGATAATAAAAAAAGAAGGAGTACCACATTTGAAAGTCAAATTCCAAAGCATAATTATATATATATTGCTTGTTATCCTACCGACAATAGGGATTGGTGCTACATTTTATTCGTATCATACATATAAAATGAAACAGGAAAACAAATTATCCGCTCATACAGTTCTCTTTTTATATAGAGATTATTTAGATCATCATCTTGGTGAAGCAATTTCTGCTTTAGACATGCTTGCAAAAGTTGTAGGCACCGAGACTGGTAATATAAATGGCATTAAACAAATTGTACATGATACAGATGGAAACGATGCACGCTTTTCTGGTCTATATTACGCTACACCAAAAGGGGTCATTACAATCGCATCTGAAGATGAATCAAAGCCCGTAGATGTTTCAGACCGTAAATATATTCAAGACGTGCTACAAACTAAAAAAACCACTGTATCATCAGTCATTACTGATCGCGTTCTTGGACATAAAGCTATTATGATTGCTGCCCCCATATTCAATAAACAGAAGGAGCTCTCAGGATTATTATTAGCTAGTTTACGCTTTGATTACATTTCATCTTCTTTAAATGCCATTAAACCACAATACCATTTTGAGGTAACTGATAAACATGATGTAGTTTTTCTAACCGATGATAATAATGACACAAGTGATACGCATTCTAATATGCTTACTACTCCACTCCAAAGATTAAATTGGAAGGTCTCTGTTTCACCATTACCTATTCATCAAAAAAACTTATACCAGTGGGTTGCAATAGAGTGTATCGCTACTTTATTTTTAATGTCTATTTTATTTTTACTTGCTCAATATATGTTGTTAAAACGTCAAACAAAACTTGAAAGACAACAAAATGAACTACAGAAAATTGAATTAGTTGGAACTTTTGCAGCAAGTACAGCACACGAAATCCGTAATCCTCTTACTGGAATTAAAGGACTCGTCGCTCTATTAAAAGAGAAATATAAAGATGAACAAGATCAGTTCTACTTTTCCGTAATTGAACAAGAAATAGAGCGAATCAATGAAATTGTAAGTGAATTTCTTATTCTCGGCAAGCCAACCGCCATCATCGAACAAACATATGACGTAAGAACAATTCTAAATGAGGTAGCATTAATTATTCAATCTGAGGCGAATTTACATAACATTGTATTCCATTTACATTTGCCAGACCATCCTGTTCATATCCGTTGTTCGAAAGACCATATGAAACAAGTGGTTTTAAACATTACAAAAAATGCAATTGAGGCCATGACTTCTAGTGATACACTAACCATTGTAGTAAAAAACAATGAAACACACGCACAATTACAGATTACAGATACTGGAAAAGGGATTCCGCAACATATTCAAAAACACCTCTTTCATCCGTTCTTTACTAATAAAGATACTGGAACAGGTCTTGGACTTGTCATATGTAAACGAATTGTAGAGATGTATAATGGGCATATTTTTATTGACAGTACAGAAAACGAAGGAACGACAGTTCATATCGAAATTCCGTTACACATAGTATAATTATCCTTATCCTATAAGGGTAATTATACTTATTTCATAAAACCAGCGACAAGCATTCGCCAAAAATTATTTGATTTTCCTTCATACCCGATTTGGAAAATTGGTATTTTTATAATTGAAAACCATTTCGGTGTTTGTTTTTCTTTATAACACTGATATTGTAAAATAAGCTTGTCCAATTCTTGACTAACTTGAATTGTCTCCCTACTATTTAGCCCACTTGTTAATCCTAGTTGAATCATTTCTTCACGTTTCATATGAATATCACGTGAAAGCTTTTCTAATGTGTACTTCCTTTTTACAGTAAACATCCATATCCCCCTTATTATACTTCCATGCTCTCAACTTCACTTCTCCATTGACCTTTTTAACTACTTAATCATATACAAATTTGAAGAATCAGAAATTTTAACATTTTCTCCCTGTAATTTACAAATCTTTACCCTCACTTTGAGAATTATTACAAATTATTCTATCTTTGTAAATACATTCGCAATAATAGACATTTTTTTCATCTTCTTTTTTTACAAATTCTACGTAAACCGGGGATTCTTAATTTTCCACCTACTTTTCTTCGACATTTTTTGTTTAATTTATATAAAAAAGCAAAACATAATGATGATTGATAAAGTGAAACTTTAATCAGTGTTTTTTGTTCAGCCCCACTGATTATTAGCATTCACCAATCGTGCGTTTATAGGCAGTGAATCTCCCACCTATCCAGCCCAATGTTGAGGTGGGAGTCTTACTACCCACAAATAGCGGGATAACAATAGAAAGGAAATATTTATATGCGAAAATATACGATTACATTGTTCATCATTGTTTTGTTTTTACCGTCCTTCTTATTTCCTATTCAAGCAAATGCTCATACAAATAAAGTTGCTATTGTCATTGATGATTTCGGCAATAATATGAAGGGGACTAATCAAATGTTATCACTTCCCATTCCGCTCACTGTTGCTGTTATGCCTTTTCTTCCTTCCACAAAAGAAGATGCAATAGCCGCCCATAAAAAAGGCCATGAAGTTATTATACATATGCCAATGGAACCTATTAAAGGTAAAAAAGAATGGCTTGGACCGAAAGCAATTACAACCGATTTAAGCGATGAAGAAATAAACAACCGACTTGAACAAGCGATTCAAGAAGTTCCGCATGCAATTGGAATGAACAATCATATGGGGTCAAAAGTAACAGCGGATGAAAGAATTGTTCGCCTTATACTTGCTGCTTGTAAAAAACACGGTTTATTTTACTTAGATAGTAAAACTAATCCTAATAGTGTCGTCCCAAAAATCGGAAAAGAATTAGGAGTTCCTATTATTGAAAACCAACTATTTTTTGATGATGTGTATACAGCAGGACATATTTCAAAACAAGCCCAATTACTCATCAAAAAAATTCAAGAAAAACCTATTATGGTAGCTATCGGGCATGTGGGCCCCCCAGGTGAAATTACATCACGCGTTATTGAAACTTCTATCCCTAAAATTCGTGAGCATGCAGACTTTATTTTTTTATCTGATCTAGCATTATCCCCGCCTCCTGTTTCAAAATAAAGTTTATTACTCACAAAGAAAAGTACCTATCTATATATAACAGATAGGTACTTTTCTTTTTAACTTAAATATAATCTACATGACTCACTCTGAATCCTTTTTTCTCTATTTTTCCGATTAATTGCTTTAATCTTGTTTCATCTAACTCATCTGATATATTTACAATAACGCGGCGGATATATTGATCACCGTTATCGAGTGTAAACAACCCACCGATATTATATGCTTTTAACAATGTCCCAAGCTCTTTAATCGTTCCTTTACAATCTTGTGTTGCAATTGTTAATATATAACCACCTGTCCGCATACCAAATGAATCTTCAATAACATCAAATATATTCGAATGCGTTAACATACCGACAAATTCATTATAATCATTTAGCACGGCTAAAAACGGAAGCCGACGAATCACATAAAAGGCTCTGAAGAAGGAATCCTTTTCAAAAATAAATGCATTGGAATTGTCAAGTATATCTCCTGCACTTACATGCTCTAATCCGCTATTGCATTTTTTTTCTAATAAATCTACTTTATAAATAATCCCCGTGAATTTCTTCTCATCTTCTGCTAATACCGGGATGGCTCGAAATCCCGTTTTGTTCATCGTTTGCAGTGCCTCTTCACCAGAATCATTTATTTTGCAAAATGTTACTTGCTGCTTTGGCAGAAAATGATATTTAACTCGCAAAATATGTTCCTCCTTACATGTCAACATGTAATCTATATATAATAAGGAGACCTATATTTTATGAGTGAAATTATTTTTAAAACGCTTTCATTTATTTATTAACTTGTGGCCATATCACATTCATTTTTATATAACAGAGCTTCTTGCGCCCTTAATCATTAATAATTTCACATGATAGTTCATTAAATATTCTATACCCTCTAGCCATTTTTTCGCTTCTTCTGGCGTTTTTCCCCACACAATCATGCCGTAATTATGAACAAGAACTACTCCTCCACCTTCAATGAAATTCGGAACATTGCTTTCTAATAAATCAGCGAATTTTTTTTCATCTTCTACAATTGGAATGGTCATTTCTGTTATACCTTCTTTTCCGAAAACACGTTCCACACTGCGTTTATCGAACGTTACTTCTCCTTCTTCTCCATATAACTCTGATATTAAATGACTATCTACAGTCTGCACTTGTAAAATACATCCTGCACTACTTTTTTTATAAATATCCGCATGCATAAATGACTCTGCAGCTGGTTTTTCTTCATTTTCAAATACTGACTCGCACATGCAATTTACGACAATAAAATCTTCTTCCGAAAATAGCCCTTTATCTCTTCCCTCAACATTTACTAAAAATGTTAACGGCTCTTTTGACGTACATAGCGACAAACTAATTTTGGTACCATAAAACCAATCACGAAGTGCCAATTCAGATTTCACATCTTTTAATTCATTCCATTTCTTCAGAAAAAATAACATTTCGTCACCCCCGGCATAATATTCATATAAGGTTCGAATCCTTTCTATGTAAAAGGAATATTTTTTGATTATTCTAAAAATTTAATTGAATTATCACATGAGAATGCTTTTTTGTCAATATAGTTTCGCGGTTCTTCTTTAAAATAGGCTATTCATATGTCTATACTCCTATCTATTGCCTATTTCATTTTGTACATAAAAAAATGCACTATTCTTTAATTAAAGAATAGTGCATTTTCCTCACTTTTTATCCCGCTATTTGCTAGGCAGTAAGACCCCCACCTCAAAATGCAGCGAAAGCAAAGAAGTTAGGCGGGGATCGGGCTCTGCCCGTAAAAGCCCGATTGGTGAGGGCTAATAATCAGTGGGGGATAAACAAAACCCCCACTGATTAAAGTTTCACTTTATTTCTTTATTGCATTATACAAAAACTGTGCATATTGTTCACGTGTTACGAAATTATCTCCTAAAAAATTCCCTTCCCCGTCACCTTTTGATATTTTATTATCTACTAGAGCTTTCACATATCCTTTCGCCCAATGGCCATTTGGTATATCTTTGAAATTCTCTGCACTATTTTCATTTTCTTTTAACTGAAATACTCTTTGTAGTACTACTGACATTTCATATCGAGTTAATACTCCATCTGGACGGAATATATCATTTCCATACCCTGTCATAATACCAGCTTGAACCACTGCATCAATAGCCGTTTCATACATATTTCCTTTCGTATCTGTAAATGCCGTTTTTGGTTCTAGATTATTTTCTAATTTTAAATACCTTTGTATTAGAAGAGCTACTTGTCCACGAGTAATGTTATCACCAAATCCAAATTCACCATTTCCATAGCCTATAAATAACTTTTCTTTCGCTAAGTAATTAATTGCTTCTTCTGACCAATGTCCCTTTGGTACATCTTTAAATTCTACCACTTCTGTTTTCTCATCTTCTTTAGATGTATTACCGTCTTTACTTTCTACTACATTTTGAATAACAGACCCTGTAAAGAAGATTCCTGTATCCGCAAATGGATCTTTCACACCAAATTCATATACTTTCTCACCTGGTGTACTCCATTTCACTACACCATTACTATACGTACCGTTATCGCTCTTCAGACGAATTTTCGTAGAAATCTCACCATCTTTTTCATATATAGGTACTTTTACTTCTTTATTTACTTCTGTTTCCTCTAAAAATACTTTTTGGTTTTGGACATTGATATAAGCCGTCTTACTTAGTTCTATAACTGGTCGGACATCACGGATTTCATTTGCAACAAAACTTAGAAATACTAATTTTTTCAAATTGCTCACTGGTGATAAGTCTGTAATATAATTCGCTTCTAAATCAAGCTTTTGTAAGTTTACTAGACTTGATAATGGAGTAATATCTTTTAATTCATTATTGGGTAAATCTAATTCTGTAAGCTGAGTCATTTTAGCAAGTGGTGTCACATCTTTAATTTGATTTTTCCCGACAAATAATTTATTTAATTGATTCATTTGATCAATACCCGATAAATCTTTAACATTATTACGCGTTAATACTAAATCTTTTAAAGGTAATGAATATAACGGTTTAATATCTTCAATTTGATTACCTGCTAAAGTTAAGTATGTTACATTTTTTAAAGCACTTAATGGAGCAACGTTCTTAATTTTATTATTTGCTAAATTCAAGTAATCTAGTTGTTCCATTTTCGCTAATGCTGTTACATCTTCTATTTGGTTGCCTGATAGATATAAAGTTTTTACATTTTTCATTTCAGTTAGTGGTGCAACATTTGTAATTTTATTATTACTTAAATCAAGAGACTCTAAATTATTCATCTTAACAAGTGGCGTTACATCTGAAAACTCATTACCACGCAAAGCTAAATGATTTAATTGCTTTAGGTTCGCAAAGAACGACGGATCTTTTATCTTTGCATTCGCAACTGTTAAAGATTTTAAATTTGGCATATATTTTAATGCACTATAATCAAGTATCTCGTTTGTATTTAAAAACAAATCCTTTACTTGTAATAACTCTTCTTTCGTAATTGGTGTATTTAAATCTTTTCTATTAAATACTTTTTTATTAACAAGTTCTCTTAATTTGTTATCTGTTATCATGTTTTGATTATCAACTGGATTATCCGTTTCCGTATTGCCTGAATTAGAGTTATCATCTGGTTTCTCTGTTTCTTTGTTACCTACAGTTGGATCTTTAATTTCAAATTGAACTTGATATTTGTGATCATATCCAATAGCTGGAATAAGTATATGCATTTGCATATTGTGCTTCTTCTCAAACTCGCCAATTTCAAATTGAACTACTTTCGTTCCATTCTTCCTCTTATCTTCTGACAAAACTTTCACATCATGAAATACACCAGGCTGGTTTCTATCTTCTATTCTAAGATATTGAAAATAATCGCTATCTTGCATTGTTACAGTGACAATTTTTTTGCCAGCTGCAATTGTTACTTTAGGATCTTTTATATATTGAGAAACCATAGATGGCTCGTCTTTTTGATCCTTATATATTTTAATCTCAGTATCATACGTGCGATCACTCGCTGCTGCTACCGATTGATTTGCTTCAACTTTTAGTGCTGCTAATGCTGGAGTAGAGTACGTAGCAAATGGAATTGCTAATGTTGTCGCTACTACTAGCGCCTTCATATAATTTTTTTTCAAAATAATATCCCCTATCATATATAATTTTTATAATTGATAATACTTATCAATTATCCACAAATAAATGATAATGAATCTCATTCTCATTGTCAATGAGAATATTACATTAAATTTATATTTTTAAAGATAAATAATAAAAAGCCCTTTATTCAAAGGGCTTTTTTACCTATCGTATGAAGAATTTCACTTTTTTCCTTCTCATTGATGACACCGATTTTTTGCAAAATATTCGCGTACAATACAAGTTTATTATATATTCGTTCTGACATGTTCTCCCTTCTTTCCTTCGACCAACTTTTTTTGTATTGGTAAATTATATGAAAGAGATGAGAAAATGTGTCCACTTTTTGCATAAATGCAAATCTTTTATTTTACGATTTACAGACAATAAAACTCCCTCCTAAAAATTAGGCGGGAGTTTAGGTACTTTCACTGTATTTAACAAACTGTCCACTGAATATTATGCTTCATAAGTTCTTCTTCAAAACTATATGGCATTTTTTTATCACAAATTACATGTTGAATACGTGAAAATGCTGCTATACGATAATTCCCTTTCACGCCTACCTTCGTATGATCACATAAAATATATGTTTTCTCAGCTAATTTCATCATCGCCTCTGACAATTTCGCTTTCTCTAATTCAAAGCTGGAAACTCCAAAACTAGGTAATAGCCCATCAATCGAAACGAACGCTTTATGAAAATGGAATTGCTGTATTACTTGCTGAGAAATAGACCCTGATACACGCGAATGCTTTGGAGATACTTTTCCACCTATAAATAAAACTTCACCGTGAAACATCTTTTTATTAATAGAAGAAATTAATTGTGTTGCGACTGGAAATGAACTTGTTACAATCGTTAAGTTTTTACGATGAACAAGGTATGGAACCATTTGAAGCGGTGTACTTCCATCATCAATTGCAATGACATCACCATCTTCTACAAATGTCGCTGCTTTATAACCAATTCTTTTCTTCTCTTCTATATGTAGCATTTCTCTTTCTAACATTGGTGCCTCTACCCCAGCGCCTGGAAGTTGAACAGCTCCACCATACACTTTTTTCAACTTCTTTTCACGATCTAATTCTTCTAAATATCGACGAATCGTTTCTGTTGATACAGCAAATTCTCTAGCTAATTCTGAAACCTTTACTTTCCCTTTAAATTCTACCTTTTCAAGAATGGTTCGCTTTCTTTCTTCTCCTACTACAGACATAGCTTCACCTCATTTATATCTCCCTCATAAACTTCCTTATTTATACAAGGTTGTAATTTTCTTTATAAGCAGAAACTTTTTCATGAATATGAATACCGCGCTTTGCTAGCTCATCAAAAATCAATTGTGGATTTTCAAAAGCTTCTTCAGGCGTAACAACACCCACCCTATTTACATTTCCATTTGCAATTAACTCTGCAGCAATCCCAAATGGAATACCTACGTTTCTCGTATAAGCTCTTAATTTTTCCCATCCTACAACAGAGCCATCAGATAACGGATGTGTATGATATAATACATGTCTTTGCTTCTCATTATTTTTCATACCTATTACTTCTACATGAAGTGCATAACCATAAACCTCTGTTTCTTGTCCTTCTTTCGATTGTAATAAATACCGCGAAATACAATCCATAATACCAATTTCTTTCCCATTTATTTCAATCTGATCATTACGCAATATGCCGTAATCATATAAAGCATGTACAAGTTGCATATTTTGCTTTGGCCAAGTTCCTCTCGTCTCTATCAGTTTGATACCTTTATTTTCTAGTGCCTTTGCTAACGTAATTGTTTCAGAATGCGGGATTATATACTGCGTTGTCTTACCATAAGGCGCTGGCAATTCTATTTCTCTTGGACGCGCAAACGGAAGTACTTGCTTAAATTCACCATCTTCATACACTGTACGCGATGGTAAATGTGGATCATATTCATATGTCGTTGTCTCTGTAATTGATGCAGAAAAAGCAATCGGACGATACGAACCGTGACTTACGCGGATCGTATCTACAGTATCCAGTTGATTTGCTGCATGCATTGCCATCATTTGCGTTACACCTGGCGTCATGCCAAATCCAGGTAAACATGTTTTTTCGTTTTGAACAAATATAGCATGCGATTCATTTTCTTCACCAAATCCATTTAAGTTCACACCGTGACACCCTGCTTCTGCAATACAGCGGGTCGACAATCCGTTTAGCTTTATCGTCGTACCGTCCATTACAATGTCATAACCAATCATTTTTGCAACCGTATCCTCGTGATTCGTTACATCTACTTTTACAAAATCAACACGAGGATCGTTGAGCCATTCTACTACTTTACGGCCCTCTTCCTCGTTAAAATCAGCTACTGTAATCGTCTCAAAAGATGAAAATTGAACTAAATCCAAAATAGCTTCACGACAAATTTTACCTGCTCCACCTAAGCAAAATACTTTCATCCAATAACAGCTCCTTTAGCAATACTATCAACTAAGCGATTAATATCTTCTTCATGTACATCACCGATATTTCCAATGCGAAACGTATCTACTTTCGAAATTTTTCCAGGGTAAATAACAAATCCATAACGCTTTAATTCGTTATATAACTGTTGAAACTCGAACCCCTCTTTTGGATAAATGAAAGATGTAATAATAGGAGATTGATATTTCTCATCTACTAGTGGCTTAAATCCGATTTCTCCCATTCTATTCACTAGTAGTTTTTGATTGTTGTAATATCGATTGTAACGCGCTCTCACTCCCCCCTCTTTTTCTAGTTCAAGTAGTGCTTGATAAAAAGCATGTACAACATGTGTAGGTGAAGTAAAACGCCATTTCCCATTTTGTTTTTCCATCGTTTCCCATTGATCATATAAATCAAGAGATAAAGAACGTCCTTTTCCTTTACACTTCAATAATTCATCACGTTTTGCGATTACAAATCCGAATCCAGGAACCCCTTGAATACACTTATTTGCACTACTAATTAAAAAATCAATTTGTAAATCAGCAATGTCTATTTCAATCCCGCCGAAACTACTCATCGCATCAACAATTGTAACCTTTCCATACTGCTTTCCTAATTTACATACATCTACAATTGGATTTATAATACCTGTCGTTGTTTCACAATGAACAACTGCAATATGCGTAATCTCTTTATCTTCTTGCAATAACTTTTCTACTTCTACAATATTAGTAGGTTCCCACTCTTCTGTTTGACTGACCACTACATCAATCTGTAACATCTCTGCCATTTGCACGATGCGCTTACCGTACGCACCATTTGTACAAACGAGAAGCTTCCCATTTGCCGGAATAACAGAACCAATTACTGCTTCAACTGAAAACGTACCGCTTCCTTGCATTAACACTGTTGTATATTTCTCTTCTTCCTTCGTCGCTAACGATACAAGTTTAGCTCTTACTTCTTGCACCATCGTATTATATTCAACATCCCACGTACACCAATCGTATAGCATAACTTCTTTTACTGATTTTGTTGTCGTTAATGGTCCTGGTGTTAATAATAAATAGTGATTTTCATTCATGATCCAGTGCCCCTTTTATGAAATAATTAGTTCTTGTTTCTCGATATGTTCTATTATATTTTCGAGCTCCTGCATCGTTTCAATCGTAAAATGAGCCCCATTTTCAACAAACCGATTACGAACTACTTCTATTTTTTCACGAAGCTCTACCGAATCCATACTCTCCACTTCCTCTTCCGTTAAACCGAGCTCACTACTTCCAAGAATTACGCCAACTGTCCACATTCCAGCATTTCTACCTTCTTTCATATCTGATACTGTGTCCCCTACTTTTATCATATGATTCATCGGATACACATCAAGTTCCATTGCATTTTTATAGCACATCCATGGATATGGACGGCCTGCTGGAACATCATCTGGCGTAACAAGAAAATCAGGTTTATATCCTTGTAACGCTGCTTCCTTTGCAACAATATCCATCATTTCTCTCGTATAACCAGTTGTTGAACCGATTTTAATGCCTCTCTCACGTAAAGAAGCGATTACTTCTTTTACCCCCTCAATCGGCGTAGCATAACTTGGCAAAATAGAAAAGAGAATTTCTTCAAACTCTTCATACATCTCATGAATGTCTACTTCTGTTGGTAATTGACCGAAGACACGCTTCCACTCATCCGCAATACGAGGCATTTCTGTTAGTGCCCTTACATGATCTATTTTTAATAATCCCATTGGCTTACGTGCTTCTTCTACTGTAATTTCAACGCCGCGTTTATGAAAAATCTTCATGAATACTTCTAGTGGTGCAAAACATCCGTAATCAACTGTCGTACCTGCCCAATCAAAAATAACTGCTTCAATTTTCATTCTGTCCATCACCCTTCTTATTTATCTTTTTTGCCATTGCGAAGTTCGGTTACGAAGTGCTTTCGTTCCCCATTCATATACAACTCTCACTACAATATTTGTAATAACAATAAGTACACTCATTGCAGCTGCTGGCGCTACATTTCCTGCATCATCCATATTTACGATTGATACGGCAGCTAGTTTAAAATCAGCTGCATATAAGAATACAACTGCTGACACAGTTACCATCGAATTTACGAAGTAGTACATCACCATTTCTAAAATTGCTGGTAAACACATTGGTACTGTTACTCTAAAGAATGTTTTATAAAACGGAATACCCATTGACTGCGAAACAAGCTCAAACTCTCGGTCTAATTTCTTTAAGGCAGTCGTTGCCGTGACAAATGTTACAGAATAAAAATGAATGATATTTACTAGTACTAACACAGCGATTGTTCCGTATAAAGAATGAAACGGATTCGTTACTGATAGTCCCAGAATTTGAATCGTTGGTTGACTAAAGAAAAAGACATATCCTAATCCGAGTACTAAACCTGGTATCGCTAACGGCACTATAGAGAAAAAGTAACCTGTTTTTCTAAAAAATTGTAGCTGGTCTATTTTCTCAATTGCATATGCGAATACAAATGTTAAAATCGCCCCAATAACTGCTGTAACTGCTGAAACAATTACGCTATTTTTAAATGCTTCAAGTCCATCTCCTGTTAAACTCGAAAAATTAAAATGCTCAAATGTAAAACTCATATTATATGGCCATACTTTCACACTTGCAGCAATACCAACTGCAACAAATAATAGAATGATCATAAGTGTAATTACACTACAATATATGAATGAGATTACATCTCTTTTCTTATTAGCTATTATTCTGTATGGTACTGCTTTTGAAGATAAGAAATTCGCCTGCTTTCTTTGCGTAATACGATCAACTACAAATGCGAATATAGCTGGGATTAATAAAATCATTCCGACAGTTGCACCCATCGGCATATTTTGCTGTCCAATTACTTGTTTGTATACGTCAGTAGCAAGCACATTATATTGCCCACCAACAATTTTTGGTGCCCCAAAATCAGTAAAACTAAGTGTAAACACAACAAACATTGCACTAATTAATCCGTACTTTACACTAGGTAAAGTAACCGTGAAAAATTGCTTTGTTTTACTCGCCCCTAACATATTAGAAGCTTCATATAATCGATAATCAGATCCTTGAAAGGCAATTAGCAATATAAGAAATGCTTGCGGAAATGTATACATAACTTCAGCTATTACAATTCCTACTGGTCCATATAAAGGGATTTGTATACCTTCAAATAACCCAAACATCCCTTTCGTTACTAGCCCTTGATTACCAAATAAATATGTAAGTGCTATACCGTGCATCATCGTTGGTGCGAACAATGGTAATAACGCTACATACTGAAATACACGCTTTCCAAAAACATTCGTACGGGCAATTGCATATGCGTAAACGAATGCGATTGCAACTGAAATAATTGTTGTTGCGCCCGAAATCCATACTGTATTTTGTAAAGACTGAACTAAAGTTGGTGTTGTGAAATATTTACTGAAATTCGCTAAACCAATGAAAACTCCATCTTTATTATAAAAAGCTTGTGTAAATATTTGTAATAGCGGCAATACAAGTATGATAAGGAAGGAAAGGATCATACCGATAATTACGAGCCTTTGGATCCATTCCTCTTTCCCAATACTTCTCTTAATCTTTTTTTTCGTACTTTCTACCTTATAGTTTTCTAACATCTCCATCTATACAATGACCTTCTTTCCATATGACAACATATGATTTTCTGAGAAAGAGATTTGAATCGGCTTTCCTTTTCTAATAGCGGTTGCTTCTACTTCTGATGCTAATATATCCACTACAATTTTCTCATTATAAAGGTGTGTGTTTTCTTCTATGACTCGCACTTCCGTCCGATATACGGATCCGCGAAATTCCATACTTTCCACAACTGTTTTAATACCTTCCTTTTGTACAATTGTTACATGTTCAGGACGAATTGCATGTTCTTCGTTATTTTTCGAAAAGAAATTAATAGAACCAATAAAATCTGCCACAAACGGATTGGCTGGTCTTTGATAAATCTCCTCTGGTGTTCCAATCTGCATAATTTCCGCATGATTCATTACAACAATTTTATCAGCCATCGTTAATGCCTCTTCTTGATCATGCGTTACCATAATCGTCGTTATTCCTATTTCCTCTTGCAAATCACGCATTTCTCTACGTAATTTTTCACGCACTTTTGCATCTAAAGCTGATAACGGCTCATCGAGTAACAAAATATCTGGAGACAGAGCGAGCGCACGTGCAAGTGCTACTCGCTGCTGTTGTCCACCAGACATTTGAGCAGGATATTTATCTTTTACATTCAGCAAATCTACAAGTTTTAACGCATCTAGCGCTTTCTCTTTCACTTCTGCTTTCCCATATTTTTTTGTCTTTAAGCCGTATTCAATATTTTCAAGTGCTGTTAAATTCGGAAATAAAGCATACGATTGGAAAACCATTCCGAAGTTTCTCTTTCCAGGAGGCAATGCTGTAATATCTTTTCCATTCACAGCTATACTGCCAGTCGTTGGTTCCTCTAGTCCCGCTAAAATGCGAAGCAACGTCGTTTTCCCACAACCACTTGGGCCTAATAAACAAACAAACTCATTTTTGTTCACAGTAAAAGAAATATCTTTTAACGCTGTAAATGCATCAAACTGTTTTTGAATGTGTTGAATTGATAAATATTCGCTCATTTTTCTCTCTCCCACTCACTTACTTTTTCGGTTCTGCTTTTTGGCCAAACTCTTTTTCCCATTTTTCTAAAATTTTGTCACGATTTTCTGCTGCCCATTTAAAGTCATTCTTTTTATATAATTTTTCAGTAACATCTTTCGGGAATCCCTCTGGAAGTTTATAGTCATTTTTAATTGTCGCAAATCCATTTTTCTCAAAGTATAACTTCATTACATCATCAGTAATTGCCCAATCTAAAAATGCTTGCGCTAATTTATCATTTTTCGCATTATCTTTCTTAATAAGTGCGTTCGCTTCTACTTCCCATCCTAATCCTTCTTTCGGCAGTACAACTTCAACTGGGGCACCTTTTTGTTTTTCTTTTAAAGCACTATAAACCATTGATACACCGACTGGATATTCACCTGCTCCTGCTAATTTTGCTGGTTTTGATCCTGAATGCGTATAACTTGCCATATTATCATGAAGTTTCTTCATGTAATCCCAGCCTTTATCTTCACCCATGATTTGTAGCCATGCAGAAACTGTTAAAAACCCTGTTCCAGATGATGCTGGATGTGGCATAACAAGTGTTCCTTTATACTCTGGTTTCGTTAAATCTTCATATGATTCTGGCATCGGTAAATTTTTCTTCTTTAATTCTTCTTTATTTACAGCAATCCCCGTCATAAATGCAGTATTTCCTACCCATTTTTCAGGTTGCTTATCATCTTTAAATTGCGGAAGAACACGATCTGTTCCTTTTGGAGAGTATCCTTTTAACATATCTTTTTTATCTAAAGCTAATAGACTTGATGCCGCAGTTCCCCATACAACATCTGCTTGTGTATTTTTCCCTTCAGCTAGCAATTTCGCAGTAATAACTCCTGTTGAATCACGTACAATGTTTAATTTCACATCAGGATATTTCTTTTTAAAGGAATCAAGATAAATTGGTACAAGCTCTTCTTCAATTGCTGTGTAAACAGTTAATGATCCAGATAATTTTTCATCTTTCACTTTCGCTCCAGCACTTTCTTCCTTCTTTGCACCACACCCCATTAATAACGAAAATACCATTCCAGTCGCTACAGCTTTAAAGATTGTTTTTTTCACTGTTTCTCTCTCCTTTTACAAATCTTATGTACAACTCAAATATAAACAACTAGTGTAAAAGCAGTATTAAACCAACATTAATCTTTTGTTTGTTGTTTGTTTTTGTGTAATACGTTGCTACTTCTATGTTTTTTCGCATTTTTCTGCTAATAGAAAACACTAAATTTACAAATAATTAAAAAAACCTTTATAATCCCACAAAAAAATGAGGCGTTTGTAAAAACGCCTCATTTTTGTTTCCCTTTTTTTGAATTACGATTAGCATACTTTGCGCTATTTTCTCCTTCATACTCTAATGCAAATTCTGCATCTGGTAAGCTTTCTTTCGGAGTTTTATTATTATTGATTGCCGCATTTTGTTTTACTTTTCTTTTTACCAATACATTCACCTGCTCTCAAGAAATCACTTTCTACTCTAGTTTGAAACAATTTAAAATAATTATTACTGGCAAGTGTTAACAAGTACATAAGAGGCGTTCGATGGAAATACTACGTATGAAGAAATCATTATAAAAAGGAGCGATGATTTTGAAGAAAAAAGAAAAGATTCAATCACCAATTTTAGACGAAACGCTCCCGCATCAAATGAATTTTCCATCTTTTAAAGGAACAGGAAAAACGATGCAACAACCTTTTGTGAATCCATATGATGTTGTAATTGGAGACAGTAAATATAATTCCGAGAACAGTCCACTTAACAATTGGAGTGATGAAGTAGATCCTGCCATTATGGCTGGTGATGAGTGGATCCATCCTACAAATGATATTGGGTGGATTTCAGAAGAAAATCAAGAGTTGCTAAAAAACGAATCAGATAATAAAAATGAAGCTTTTATGCATCCACAATTTGGCATTAACGACTAAAAAACCATTCTACCTAACATAGGTAGAATGGTTTCATACTATCCAATAATAATCCGTTCTTTCGGGTATTTATAGCGAGGTGGTTGTTCCCTTCCACCACTAGCTAAAATAAATGTTAAAATACCAACGCGTCCGATAAACATAAGCACAATGAGTACAAGCTTCCCAATAGTTGTTAAATCAGGCGTAACACCTGTTGATAGTCCTGTCGTTCCGAAAGCAGAACAAACCTCAACAATTAAGCTCATAAGCGGTACATTTTCCGTAATAGATAAAACGAATAGCGCAGTAGCACATAACAAAATCCCCATCGTCATAACGACAGATGCTTTCAGTACATCCTCTTCATGTAACTGACGTTTGAAGACTCTAACTGTTCTACCGCCCCTTGCAAAGGTGTATAGTGACAATATACTAACAGCAAATGTTGTTGTACGTATTCCGCCCCCAACCGAACTTGGAGATGCCCCTATAAACATTAATATACTCATAAATAAAAGCGTCGGTTGTGACAATTCACGTATATCCATTGTAGCCAGTCCACCACTTCGCGTCGTCACAGATTGGAATAATGTATAGAAAACTGTTTCATGCCATGACTTTCCTGCTAAAAACTGATTTCGTTCTAGTAGAAAAATCATAATTGTTCCAACGATAACGAGTGCAAAAAATGTCGTTGTCGTCAATTTTGTAAATAACGAAAAGCGGAATAGTTGCTGTCGCCTTTTACTAAAGAATTGTTTTACTTCCATTAACACCGGGAAGCCAATCGCTCCTAAAATAATAAGCAACATATGAATCATTTGCACAATATAATCTTTTTTGTACGGAATTAGTGATTGTCCAGTTAAATCAAATCCTCCGTTCGTAGTTGCACTAACAGCGGCAAAGAAACCGTGGAAATAAGCTTCTTGCCAAGTTGGAAAATAAAGTAGAAATCTTGTACCTAATAGTATTGCTCCAATAAGTTCTATCGAAATAATTACAATTAAAATAGAACGCATCAATTCTACAAGGCCTGATAAATTCCCTTGATTATGATCTGCCATAATGAGTCTTCTTCTCTGCAAACCGATTTTTTTCCCCGTTATAATCCAAACAAACGTACCAAGTGCCATAATCCCTAAGCCGCCTAATTGTAAAATAAGGGCTAACATAATAATTCCTGCCGTAGTAAATGTATCTGAAATCGTAACAACAGACAGTCCCGTAACACTTACCGCACTAACAGATGTAAAGAGGGCATCTATAAATGTCCATTTCACACCAGCCTTCGTAACAAACGGGAAACTAAGCAATATTACCGATACAACTACCGCTAATAAATAAAACAAAACGATGAGTTGTACAGGACGTAATTTTTGTAAAAACTTTTTTATATCTCTCATTCCATCACTTCGCTACCTTTTTTCTATCGATTAAATAAAGAAAAATCTTTACTTTCTTTATTTGTAAATAACTGCTCAAATAATTTGGCAAAGACCATTCCATATACAGTTCCATTACCTCCATACGGCAATGCGTAAAACAAATTATGTATCTTTTCGTCTTCTTTTAAAATGGGGAGACCATCATGAGTACCACCAAATGCGGCTGCCCAATAGTAGTCTGCCTGTATATTTTTATACTGCGGGAACAGTTCTTTTACAATATTAATAAGGATATCACGCTTATGCAATAATTTCGTATCACCGATTGTTTGAATTTGTATCGCTTCATCTAATCCGCCTACAATAATGCGGTTTCGATACGTTCGAAAATATAAGTAGGGCCGTGCCGTTTCCCAAATTAACGATCGCTCATGCCAGCCTTCAAACTGATTTATTTCATTTGTTACAATTGCATAAGAAGTTTCTACTGTTGTATTCTTTTCTTTCTTTCCAAAAAGCGCTTCATAACCTGTCGCCATAATAATATTCTTTGCTACAATTTGATTTCCTGTTTTCGTGTAACAAATTAAATCATTTTGGTGTTTTTTTATATGTATTGCCTCTGTATGTTTATATATATTAGCTCCCATTTGGTTTGCTTTATGCAAAAAACTATGCGCTAGTAAATACGGATTCACCTCAGCATCACCTTGCATATATAACGCTGCTTGTTTTGCAAAAGAATAACGTTTCTTAATATCAGCTTCTGTAAAATATTCAACTGGAAATCCATAATTCTGTAACGTATTATATTCCTCTTGTAAAAATGAGACATCCTCACTTTTACTTGCATAATATAAACTATTTCGCGGAATAAAATGGGGATCAATATCAAGAGTCGGTATAACCTCTTCCATTGTTCTTAGCGCTTCATAACAAAGCTTATATGCTCGTACCCCTTTTTCTTTACCAAATGTATGAATAAGAGAAGTTAACGATTTATCATGAAGAAATTGTAGTAAACCTGTATTAGCAGCTGTGCTACCACACGCAATTGCTCTTTTTTCAATAAGTGTAACACTCATACCAATTTTCGCTAACGAATGCGCTATATGAGCACCTGCTTCGCCACTTCCGACTACAAGTACATCACATATCATATCACTTTCTAACGGTGGATAACAAGGTACAGAAACTCCTGTATTCCAAAACAACTTACCGGTCATAAGTTTCATAATCATACTCCTAAAATATAAATTTCTCCTTTCTATGTTTTGTTATTTTCCATAAAAAAATCCAACTAACATAGGCTAGTTGGATTTTTTTATTTTTAATTAGAACGCTCTTCAAGCCAATTTCCAATCGTCGGATATGTTTGTTTTACAGCTGTTCCACCGTAAACAATAGACATATGCCCTGTCGGTAAACATACATATTGTTTATCTGTGCTAGAAATATGGTCTAGTAACGCTTCTACTTGACATGGCAAAGCGATATGATCACGTTTCCCGGAAATATTTAAGACATTCGCCTTAATATTTGCAAGGTCTACCTTTTGTCCGCGAATAACAAGTTCACCCTTAACCAGTTTATTATTTTGATAAAAATCACGAATCCACTGTCTGTATGATTCACCTGGGAACGGAATACCATCACCAACCCACTTTTGAACCAATCTCCAGCTTTCGACGAAGCGCTCATTCTCTGAACGATCTACTAAAGCAACATATGGACCAACAAAGTTCGTAATTGGTTTTAACATTTTGTTTCCGAAATCAATCATTTCTGGCGGAATATTTCCAAATGTATCAACCGCTTTATCTAAATTGAAGTATTTCTCATCTAATAAAGGACCATACAATCCTGTTTCAGAGAAATCAAAAGGACTTGTCATGAAAATTAAATTACGAATTGGCATGTGCGGATGAAGTGCTGCATAAATGGAAGTTAGCGTTCCACCCATGCAATAACCAAGTAAAGAAATCTCGTCCGCTTTTGCAGTTCGCATTACTTTTTTTACTGCTTTTGCAATATAATCAAACACGAAATCATCAAATTTCAAATGACTATCTTCTAAACCAAATGTGCCCCAATCAAGCATATACACATCAAAACCACGATCCACTAGATATTCCACTAAACTATTTCCAGGAGTTAAATCCATAATATATGGTTTATTAATAAGAGCATATATTAACAAAATTGGAACTCTTTGTGTTTTTTCTTGTTTTGGAATGTAGCGATAAAGCTTCGTCTTATTCTTCGTCCAAATAACCTCTTTCGGCGTTAATCCTACTTGCGGCTCTGGTTCACGTAATAAAATTTCACTCGCCCTTTTCACTCGGCGGTATGCTTTTCGGTACTCTTCTGGGTATAGCTCTAATTGCTTTTCCCATTCTGTTGCGAATGTAGTCATTTTCCTATCTCCTTTTTGGTCGATTTCCTTCTAAAAAAAGAAGTGCATTCCTGCTATGGATATGCACTTTTTTCTTACTTCATTACATATATAATCCGCCGTTAATGTTTAATTGCTGACCTGTGATATACGCACCGTCACGGCATAGGTATACTACACCTTTTGCAATTTCATCAGCTTGACCAAAACGTTTTTTCGGGATTTTTGCAACGATTTTTTGACGTACTTCTTCTGGTACTTCTGCTACCATTTCAGTATCAATAAATCCAGGGCAAATTGCATTTACAGTGACATTTGTTTTTGCAAGTTCTAATGCTAATGATTTTGTAAATCCTAACATACCCGCTTTTGCTGCTGAGTAGTTTGTTTGGCCAAATCCACCTGCTTGGCCAATAATAGAAGAAATGCTAATAATTCTTCCTTCTTCCGCTTCCGTTATGTATGGAAGAACCGCGCTTGTCGTATTAAATACGCTACTTAAATTCACGTCAATTACGCGCTCCCAATCTTCACGATTTAACTTTTTGAATGTACGATCTCTTGTAATACCAGCATTATTAACAAGAATATCAACTTTACCAAAATGATTCACAGCTTCTTCTACAAGTCGGTTTGCATCTTCTACTTTAGAAACATCCGCTTGCACTGCATAAACGTCATGTCCATCTTTTCCTAGTTCATTTACTAAATTTTCAGCTGCTTCTTTACTGCTATTATAGTTAATAACTACTTTCGCTCCCTCTTGTGCTAATGCTACTGTAATTGCTTTTCCAATCCCTTTTGCTCCACCTGTTACGATTGCTACTTTGCCATTTAATTGAACCATTTCTTTTCCCCCTTAAATGAATTTGTGAACGATTGTTATGAATCATTTTGGTACTCATACTGTAGAGTCCCTATATAATTATGTTTCGCCGTTTACACGTGAAAGAGATTCTCCCTCTCTCTTTTACCTGTTATAAACAAGCGCTTTTATCATTTTTTATTTTCCGGCTTATTCGCAGGCTTTATCTCTTCTTTTACAGGTACTTGTAGTTTAGCTAGTACTGCATTTTGCTTTTCTAGCAATTCTAAAATTTGATCTACTTTTGTTTCAAGCGTACGAATATCTTGTTTCACTTTCGTCACATCACGCTTTAATGTAGGAGCTTGTCCTAAAGAATCTACTTTCTCCTCTAGAAACTCCTCAATGTTATCTACTTTATTTTCTAAGTTAATAACAAGCGTAGCCACTCTTGCGATATCCTCTTTCGTCGGCACATTTACTTGTTCTAAATAGTTTTTTGTCGTATCATTTAATGCTTTTTGATAAAACAAATTCAAATCTAGAACGCTGCCCATCCAAGCAGAATATTCTTCTGTTTTAATTGTTTCATTGAGCGCTTTTCCCCAAAATGTTTCGGTTTGTTCATAAGCATTTTTCCATGCTTGTAGTGGATCGAATTTTTGATCAATCACTTTACCTACACTCCCTTTTTCGTTTTTGAAACAATTCAACCTATTCACTATTTTCTAATATTCTGAATAAAACTTCAAGTCTATATTTTATTTTTTTCTATTTTCTAACAAATGTGTTGACTTTAAAAACAGATAGGTGTAAATTGCACTTATAAGCAAAAAATTCCATCTAACTGATTCATGAGGTGATGCACAATCATGCTACAAAATGAACCAGAACAACGCGAAAGTTTGGAGAACAACCAAGCGAAACAACCAAACTCCATGCCAAAAAACTTCTTAGTTCCCTTCTTACTTCTCTGTCTAAAAGACTGGAGTCTTCATGGTTACAAACTTATTCAAATGCTAATGGATATCGGCTTTTCTTCTGTTGACCAAGGTAATGTTTATAGAACACTACGCAAATTAGAAAAAGAAAACCTTATTTCTTCTACTTGGGATACAAGCGATGGAGGGCCGGCAAAAAGAATTTATTCTTTAACTGAATATGGAGAGCAATATTTAACAACATGTGCGACTTCTTTTGAACATTATCAAAATATGTTGCGAACGTTTTTCACGTTATACACCAATGCATTCTTTCCATTTTCTACTTCTCCAGAAAAGGATGAAAAGGATTCTTCATCTTCACCTGGTGGTACAGCAGAGTAATCTGCGTTCACAATATGCAAAAAAACATTTGGGGGTCAAACAATGGAAACTAAACCATACGAATTAGTCGATGCATTTTGGAAAAACTGGTCTCAATCACTTTCCCTTTTCTCTTCAGCTGGGAAACAATTAGAGCAACTTACTTTAGAAACATTAAAACAACAACAAGACGCTTTGCATAAATTAACATCAGGAGTAGATGAACTAGAAAAAGAACTACAACAACTCACTGCTCAGTTCAATAACCAATATACAGATTACGTGAAACAATTAACTGGAAACTCCTTAAATGATCAAATTAACGAGTGGCAAGACAAGTGGAAGGAACTTTCTGCTCATATGCAGCAACTTACTGTTTCTCCTACAAAAACATCTTTGTCAATCCTTACACAAACAAGCGGTCAATTTGAAGAAACAACAAAACAATTTATTGAGCAACAACAATTACAACGTGAAGAGGCTCAAAAACAGTTAGAGGGTTTTTTGGAAGAGTTCAAGTCAAAACAGTTGGAACTCGCAAAAAAGTTCGAGGAAAATTCAAAAAATCTATTTACTTCCATCAAGTAAGAAAAATGTGGGAGCTAACTGCAGCACAAACAAAACTCTTTCTTCCTCCTACTACATCAAGATGGCTAGCATTTTTCGATATGGAAAAGAAGGAGGACAAAATGAATCCATTTCAAGAAGCACAAACTGTTCCGGAGCTTCGTTATGATGAGATTCAAGTCGGTGATCAAGCATCCCTTACAAAAACAATTACGGATGAAGATGTTATCAATTTTGCAAAATTGACTGGAGATGTGAATCCTATTCATATTTTAGATTCTTTTGCAAAAACAACAATGTTTAAAGAACGTATTGCTCACGGTATGCTCGTTTCGAGTTTTATTTCTACCATCCTTGGAACGAAACTCCCAGGCAAAAATACGATTTATTTATCCCAAAATGTTTCATTCCGTGCCCCTGTCAAAATCGGTGATACACTTCGTGTTGTGGCAGAGGTTATTAAGAAGCGTGACGATAAAAAAATCATTACGTTGCAAACAAACATATATAATCAATCAGATGATATTGTCGTGGAAGGAACGGCGACAATACTAAAAAAAGAGTAGCAAATTTGCTACTCTTTTTTCTATCCAAGAACTTCTAATCGCACCGATTACTTCCGCGTATGACTACGTCATTTCCACATAAAATAACGTTACCAGTTTAGATAAGAACTTAGCTGAACTGGACTACTCATAAGGATGTGTATCAACATGGTAAAAACAAACAAATTATTAGTTCCAGGTGCAGAGCAAGCGCTTGAACAATTTAAATATGAGATTGCACAAGAATTTGGTGTAAGCTTAGGGTCTAATACAGCATCTCGTTCTAACGGTTCAGTTGGCGGTGAAGTAACAAAACGTCTTGTTGCTTTAGCACAACAACAATTACGTGGATAATAATATAACATATGGCTTAGAGGCAGATATTCTCTGCCTCTTTCTATTTTCAACATACATAATAGTGCTTTTTCACATACTAATCAAAGCAAAATGAAAGGAGCGATATGTGAAATGAAACGGATTAATATTAGCATGAGCCCTCCCCGCGTTCTTACTTTATCTTTTCTTCTATTATCAGTTGTCGGCACATGCTTATTAAAACTGCCCATTGCTACGACAACGTCCATTTCATGGCTCGATGCCTTATTTACAACCGTTTCCGCTTGTACTGTTACTGGGCTTGGTGTTGTAGATACCGGAAAAATGTTTACTTTATTTGGACAATGTGTCATTTTAGCGCTTATACAAGTTGGCGGGCTTGGCATTATGAGCTTTGCTGTCTTAATTGCGATTATGCTCGGAAGAAAAATCGGTCTTCAAAACCGTATTTTATTACAACAAGCATTAAATCAAACGAATATCGGCGGCGTCATCCGTCTTGCCAAATCGTTATTTTTATTCTCTTTTACAGTCGAATGTATCGCTACTTTAATTCTTTCTTTTGAGTGGGTACCAAAATATGGGGTTACCAAAGGGATCTATTATAGTTTTTTCCATTCAATCTCAGCCTTTAACAATGCTGGTTTTTCTGTGTGGAGCGATAATTTAATGTCCCATTCTCATAGCATTCTTGTCAATTTCGTCATTTCCTCTCTCATCATTTTAGGTGGAATAGGTTTTACAGTAATCGTAGACATAAAAAGAAAGAAAAACTTTAAAAACCTTACACTACATTCAAAACTTATGCTTTCTTCTACTCTAATCGTCAACATTATTGCTACCCTTTTTATTTTTATATTCGAGTTCCATAACTCCCTTTCTATGAGAGGTTTTACCCCATTTGAAGAAGGAATAGCCTCTTATTTTCAAGCAATTTCGACGCGAACTGCCGGGTTTAATACAGTTGATATTTCTACATTGTCAAAACCTTCCCTCCTATTAATGATGCTCCTTATGTTTATTGGTGCTGGTAGCGCTTCAACGGGTGGTGGGATTAAGTTAACAACATTTTTAATCATATTTTTTGGCGTATTTAAATTTCTACAAGAACAAGAGGATATTGTCGTATTTAAAAAATCCATTAAAGATACTCTCATTGTCAAATCATTAACTATTACTATTATTTCCATTTCATTTATCTTTTTTGCTATTTTAATTTTGAGTATTACTGAGCGAGTTCCTCTATTGATGAGTGCTTTCGAAGTATTTTCAGCATTTGGGACTGTTGGCCTCAGTATGAACTTAACACCCCACTTAACTATAATCGGAAAAGCTATTATTATCTTTATGATGTTTTTTGGGAAAATGGGTCCTTTAACATTGGCTTTTTCATTTGCTCGTAAAAAGAACCGGAAAATAAAATATCCGAATGAAGATATTTTAACAGGTTGACAACCGTAGAAATTATCCATATAATGAGAATACAATAGCATATCTCCAAAGGGGAGTAGCGTCCAAGAAAATTTCTTGGAAACAAAGTCGTCATTACGTAGAACTTAGTTCTTCCGGCTTTGTTGGCATTTTCATTACATATGTCTAGCAAGACCTTTGCCTATTAACGGCAGAGGTCTTTTTTGTATTCACTTCCAGATTCTTCCAAAGTTAATAGGCAGGAGTATGGGGAAACTAAATAGTGGGGAAATTCTTCACTTATTTAGAACTTATAGAAATGAGAGGAGAATGTACATGGATGTATCATTATTATTGGAGTATGGTTGGGTATTACTCATCCTAATTGCACTTGAAGGAATTTTAGCGGCTGATAACGCTCTTGTTCTTGCAATTATGGTAAAACATTTACCAGAAGAAAAACGAAAGAAAGCACTATTTTATGGATTAGCGGGGGCATTTGTTTTCCGATTCGGATCGTTATTTATGATTTCGTTCTTAGTCGATGTATGGCAAGTGCAAGCAATCGGTGCCATCTACCTTATGTTTATCGCTGGTAATCACTTATTTAAAACGTATGTTAAAAAGAATACGGATGAAGAAACTGAAGAAAAAGAAGCAAAGAAAAAACAAGAGAACTTTTGGTGGACTGTATTTAAAGTTGAGGTTGCTGATATCGCCTTCGCAGTTGATTCAATTTTAGCTGCTGTTGCACTAGCAATGACTTTACCAAAAACAGGATTAGGTACAATTGGTAGTCTTGATACTGGGCAATTCGTTGTTATCTTTGTGGGTGGACTTATCGGATTAATCATTATGCGATTTGCAGCAACTGCTTTCGTACAAATCTTAAAACGTAAACCAGGACTTGAAACTGCAGCATTCTTAATTGTAGGTTGGGTTGGTGTAAAGCTAGCAGTTTATACATTAGCACACCCTGCATTAAATGTAATTCCACATTCATTCCCAGAATCCACTCCGTGGAAGCTTACATTCTGGATTGTATTAGTCGGAATCGCAGTTGGTGGTTGGTTCTTCTCAAAAGAAGTAGAAGTAAAAGTAGAAAAGAATTTAGACGAAAAAGCGCTGTAATTACAGCGCTTTTTCTTTTTGCTTTCTTCCTCTCAATATCCAGAAAAAATTCCATTATACTATCTTTTGTAAACGTTTTCTAAATATATGTATGTCCTTTTTGTGAAACATTGCACAAACTTATTGAAAGTGAGAACAATTCCATGTACTTTATTCATATAAGGAGTATTTATAGAAGATTTACTAAAGGAGCGTATTACTCATGCTAGAACAAGGACTAGATTATGTTGTCAAACTGGCTAAAAGCAAAAAGAAAATGCTAGATACAAACCCAATGCAATATTTCATTCGTGCTGCACTTGCGGGTATTTATATCGGTTTTATTATTGTACTATGTTTTAAATTAGGTAATTTTTTTCACATTGCAGATTCACCAGCAACTTATTTAGCTGCTTCTATGTTTTTCGGGATTGCTCTCGTACTTATTATATATGGCGGTGCTGAATTGTTTACTGGAAACACAATGTACTTTACTGTAGCAACTTTAAGAAAGGAAACAACGATTTCTGATACACTGCGTAACTGGGTTGCTTGTTACGCAGGTAACTTAGGTGGCGCGTTATTCTTTGCCTTACTATTTTACGCAACTGGAATTTTTGAAGCAATTGATCACGGTCACTTAATGAGTAAAGTCGTTGAAGGAAAGATGAACACACCTACAATGCAGTTATTCTTTAAAGCCATTTTATGTAACTGGCTCGTATGTCTTGCTTGCTTCTTACCTTCTCAGGTCAAAGGTGACACAGCAAAAATAATGGTCATGATGCTACTTGTTTTCACATTCTTCTTATCTGGTTACGAACATAGTATTGCAAACTTATCACTCTTTGCTTTATCTTTAGTTTCACCACATCCTGAGACAATTTCTTTTTCAGGTGCTATTCATAACTTAATTCCTGTTACAATCGGTAACATTATTGGCGGATCAGTATTTGTCGGTATGGTATACCACTACTTAACTAAGAAAACACCTGACGTTCAACAGGAAGAAACTGAAATCGCAGCAGCTCAACAAGAAGAGATTATTCCTTTACAAGCACATATGAAACATTAAAAACTCCAAAGTTTTACTTTGGAGTTTTTAGCTTCCCACATATTTAACAACAAGGTAAGGATTAATTTCTCCTTCTTCCTTTCCCTTATCCAATCTTTGTTTCATCTTATGCATACCGATGATATCATTCGTATGAAGGTGAATTTCATTTACATATAACCCTTCTGTACAAAAGGCTTCTACAAAATCTAGTCCACTTTTTTCTCCCCATCCCATATTAAAATCAAGGGAAAGAATATTCACACCATAATCCCGAACCATTTGTAAGGTACATTCTACTGTAGTTGCCGGCACATACCCGAACGGACAACTTCTTTGATCATCCATATATACGTTCATTTTCTATTCCCTCTCTACTTTGAATATGCGACCAATACATAACATATTGCCCCAAGGCTAATAAAAGGACCAAATGGAATGGGCTTTCGTACTTCTATACGCTTTAATACGATCCCAATCCCGAAAAAACAAAGACTAAAACAAGATGCTAAAAATAAAATGATAAAAACTCCCTTCACTCCTACTATAAACCCAAGCAACGAAAGTAGTTTTATATCTCCACCGCCAAGCCCTTCTGGATATATCTTTTGCATGCAATATAACAAAATGAATATAACACCACTACCAACTATACTATCTGTCCAAGTAACTAATTGTACAAAAACACTTTCGAGAATGAGTAAAACGGCAAATGAAATTAAAATACAATCAGGAATTAACATATATAAGTAATCTGTAAGTGAAATAATAAGAAGTAGCGAAAAAAGGGATAAAATGATAATAAGCTCTCGTTCTATTCCAATCATATACACGGTAAGAAGAAATATACTTCCTGTTATACATTCAAATGCTACATACATAATCGGAATTTGCCTCTTACAATTCGTACAACAGCCTCTTTGTATATAAAATGAAATGATGGGGATTAGTTCTTTTGGCCTTAGCACATATTTACAATAATGACAATGTGAACGCGGGGTAATGATAGACTCCCCTAATGGAACCCTCATCGCAACTAACATAAAAAAAGACCCAAACACCATTCCTGCTAACAGTGCATATAAATAAGTGAACATCCCTTCCTCTCCTTTCCCAAAAAACATAGCAAAAAAAGGAGAGAACTTCTACTTCATATTATCCATTATTCTACTAAAAAAGCAGGCCATTTTCTGGCCTGCTTTCCCCTCTTTTATACGATGAAATATATTGCTTTTAATGGTCCATGTACTCCGACAACAAGATTCATCTCAATGTCAGCCGAGTTACTTGGTCCTGTAATAAAGTTAATACAAGATGCCGCTGTCTCGCCATCTTCTACACGTGAGTTCATATCCTGAACTGCTTGTGTAATACGAGGCACAAGTGTTTCACGTGGAATAATAGCTAAATATACAGTCGGTAAAAAATGTAAAGAACGTCCTTGTCCTTTATGACTTTGTACAACAATTGTACCAGATTCAGCTAATGTATAATCACTAAATGCAATACCAATATTCGCTTTTTCAGCTAAACGCATATTTCCGTCTTTTCTCTCTGGATCCCATACGTTTACTTCAACGTCTCGCTTTGGAAGTTCTTCTTTAAATAAAGATGTTAAACCATATGCATCAAAACGCTCATCCGCTGATAATAAAATAGGTCCTCCGCCGTTTTCCATGATTACTTGTTGAAGGTCTTCACGTAAACGTTCATTTGTCGTTTCTACTACAGTTGTATGAATGTTTGTACATTGATTTTTAAACACTTCTAGTAATTCTTCTTGTGAATAATCTTTTAATGTTTCTATATTCACATTACTTTTCCATACTGGACGCTCTACACCTTCTGTTTTACGCGCGCGCCCAAGTTCTTTTGCAATGTTATCTAGAAAGGCATCACGGTTTTGAATTAATCCTGTCATTATTTATCCCCGCCTTTCTTATGATCTTTATACCAATCACGGAATCGTTCTTTACTTGGAGCTGGGAATTCACGAATATCCGTCCAGTTTTTAAGTGGGCCAACACCTTTTGATACACGATTACCAGATGTAAATGGACTCATTGCCGCTGGTGCCATTTTTGAACCCATTTTATATAAAGCAGCTGAAGAAGCACCCATACTAAACATTTTCATCGCTAGTTTTTCTGCAAGTGGTGCACGACCTTCTTGCTCAACGATGACTTGACGATGTTTTAATAATAAATCATGCAATGGAATTTTTACTGGACAAGCTTCTGTACATGCTCCGCATAAACTAGATGCATAAGGAAGCTCTTTATAATCATCATATCCACCTAGAAGCGGTGTTAATACCGCGCCGATTGGTCCTGAATAAATCGATCCATATGAATGTCCACCAACGTGACGATATACAGGACATACGTTAACACAAGCAGCGCAACGAATACATTGTAATACTGAACGGAATTCAGATCCAAGAATTTGAGAGCGACCATTATCAACAACAACTAAATGGAATTCTTCAGGTCCATCAACTTCCTCTTCTTGAATTGGTCCTGCTACTGTTACATAACTTGTTAATTTTTGACCTACTGCACTACGACATAGTAAACCAACTAAAACATCTAATTCTTCCATTGTCGGAACCATACGTTCCATACCCATTACTGCAATTTGTGTTTTCGGAATTGACATAACAAGATCTGCATTACCTTCATTCGTTACTAAACAAAGGGAGCCCGTATTTGCAACAGCAAAGTTACAACCAGTTACACCAATTTCTGCATCCATAAATTTCTCACGAAGTTGTTTACGAACAAACTTTGTCATTTCATACGGGTCATCAGAATTTTCATAGCCTAGCTTTTCTTTAAATACATCGCGAATTTGCGTTCTATTTTTATGAAGTGCAGGTGCAATAATATGTGAAGGTGGATCGTTATCTACTTGCAAGATATACTCTCCTAAATCACTCTCTAACACTTCACAGCCAATCTCTTCAAGCGCATGGTTCATACTGATTTCTTCTGTTACCATCGACTTTGATTTTACTACTTTTTTCGCTTGTTTCTTTTTGGCGACGTCTTGAATATACTTTGCTGCTTCCTCTTTCGTCTTCGCAAAGTACACGTGTCCGCCTCTTTTTGATACATTTTCACTTAACTGCATTAAGTAATAATCAAGATTTTCTAACGTATGTTGACGGATTTGTTCACCTAGTTCACGCCACTCTTCCCAGTTTCCTAATTCATCTGCGGCTTTTAAGCGATTCGTATATAAGCGCGTTTGTGCCGAAGATACTGCTCCGCGCATAAACGAATCTTGAATTCCATCACCAACGCGATCATTAAATTTTTTCTCACTAATTTTCATAGACATAGCTTATGTTCCCCCTTCATGAGCGACTATTCAGTACCTCAGCAATATGCATTACTTTTACTTCTTTTCCTAAACGCTCAATACGTCCGCCAATGTTTAACAAACACCCACAATCTGCACCGATTAAATAATCTGCACCTGTTTCCATTACACTATCTACTTTTTCATCTACCATTTGCTCAGAGATTGGAGTCATCTTAACTGAAAACGTTCCCCCAAACCCACAACAATTTTGCACGTTTGGCAAATCTCTCACAGTTAATCCTTTTACATTTGATAATAAAATCCCTGGTGCTTCTTTTACTCCGAGCATACGTGTCATATGACATGATTTATGAATAGTAGCTATCCCTGATAAACTTGCACCAACATCTGTAACTTTTAAAACATCTACAATAAACTGTGTAAATTCATAAGTTTTATCAGCAACTTTTTGTGCACGTTTAGCCCACTTTGGATCATCTTTGAAAACATGCGGATACTCATGAAACATTGTCGCACACGAGCCAGATGGTGTAACAATATATTCTGCATCTTCAAAAGTTTCAATCATATGTTTCATCGCTTCTTTTGCTGCTTCTACATGGCCGCTATTATAAGCAGGCTGACCACAACAAACTTGTGCTTCTGGAAATTCAATTTCACAACCTAAACGCTCCAACACTTCAACTGTTGCTTTACCGACATTTGTTTCAAACATATCGACTAAACAAGTAACAAATAAAGTAACTTTCATAACTATTACTCCCCCTTTTTACAACTTCGCCAACAAACATATGGTCATCAGATGACTTAGTAGAGAAGAAATAGGCTCAACCATGGCCTATCCTCTCCCTCTCCTAAAGAAAACGCTTACTTAATCTTTCTCTATTTTATCAGAAAATTAAATTTTTAAAAGATTAAATTACGAATTTATATCGTTTTTACCTGTGACAATATGTTCTACATTTGTTAAATGATCTAGCATTGCTTTCTGCGCTAATTCTACATCTTGTTTTAACACCGCATCATATATAACTTGATGCTCTTCTATAAGTCGTTCTGATGTCGTTTGTTCACCATATAAAATAATGCGTCTTGATTCACCAATTGTTTCAGCAATCATCTCTGAAACATGATTCATGAGTTCAAGCAAAATGTTATTATGCGAAGACTCTGCAATTCCCATATGAAATTGAAAATCAGCTTTTTCGCCAGCCTTTTCATCTCCAATGCTCTTTGCCATTTCATCTAACCAATGTTTCATATTTTGTAAATTATCTTCCGTACGTTTTGCCGCCGCTACTCGAACTGCCCCCACTTCAAGCACCTTTCGTACTTCTAATAAATTCAAAATATCTTCTTTCTTCATTAATAATCTATTGTTTAATGATTTTGTTAATGAAGAAGAATCGAAGTTCTTCACATATGTACCTTCTCCTTGTTTCATCTCAATTAAGCCCATCGCTCTTAGCGCACTTAGCGCTTCACGAACAGCAGATCTGCCAACTTGAAACTGCTCAGCTAATTGATGCACAGGGAGTAGTTTGTCACCAGGTTTTAACGTACCATTTTTAATCATTGTTAAAATAGCTTCAGATACTTCTTCGTAAATTTTTTTCGGTTTAATAGATTTGTACTCCAGTTAAATCACCTCAGTATCTTCCAAACAACAATTGAAACGATTTATAAGAACTTTGCATCATAACTATTTTAGACCGAATTGATAAGAAGTACAAATGTTTTGTTCATAAAATAGTCAAATTTCCGATATTTATTACATATTAATTTATATTTTTACGTATAAAGTGAAACTTTAATCAGTGAGGGTTTTGTTCATCCCCCACTGATTATTAGCCCTCACCAATCGGGCTTTTACGGGCAGCAGTGCCTCCACCTAACTTCTTTGCTTCCGCTGAATTTTGAGGTGAGGGTCTTACTGACCAGAGAATAGCGGGATAAATATTTTCTTCAATATAAAGAACATGCCCTAAAAATTAGAACATGCCCCCCTCATCCTGTACATTCAGTTTAATAATAACCGTTGTTCCCTTATCTTTTTCACTTTCAATTTTCCACTGTCCACCATGTATATGAACAATTTGTTTCACAATAGCAAGGCCTAAACCTGTTCCACCATGTTGACGACTTCTCGCTTTATCAACTCTGTAAAAGCGTTCCCCAAGATTCTCCAAATGCTCTATATCAATGCCAATTCCTGTATCTTTTATTTTTAATTCACAGTAATCATCGATTTGCTCTAAAGTTATAACGATATTTCCTTTTTGATTTGTATACCGTATCGCATTATCTAACACATTATGAAGCACTTGTTGCATACGATCCTCATCAATCATGACAATGACCTCTGGATTTAAATTGGTTGAAATATGAATTTCCTTTTCTATAAACTTAATCTCATACGTATCTAATACGTCTTCAATCAGCTGTGAAAAAACGATAGGTTGCTTCTTTAACGGAAAGTGCTCACCTTCTAATTGTGCTAAGTCTAACAAGTCATGAACGAGACGCTGCATACGACCTGCTTCTTTATGAATTAGCTGGGTTACTTTTTCCTGCTGAGCTCCCTTTGCAACACCATCTAAAATAGCCTCGCTATACCCTTTTATATAACTAAGTGGTGTTCTAAGTTCATGCGAAACATTTGCTAAAAATTCCTTACGCTTTACATCTTCTGTTTCTAATGAATTTGCCATTTTATTAAATGCTTTTCCTAATCGTCCAATTTCATCCTCTGAAGAAACGGTAATCCGCTCCGAAAAATCTCCCGTAGCCAAATGATTTGCAACCCGCTCCATTTGCGAAAGCGGCTTCGTAATTGCAATTATAATTTTTCTTCCAACCCATATCGTAATTAAAATCATAGCAATTGCTAGTGGTGCTAAAATAAGACCCATATCATATATTAAGTCTTTTATACTTTTTAAAGGAATATAAGAATATACAATTCCGACTAATTTTTTATTTTCCAATACAGGGATGACAACCCCCATAATATTACGTTCAAAATGTTCTTCATATCCTATCTTTGTCACAGTTTTCCCATCTAATAGCGTTTGCCTATCTCCTTCACTTATAAGAGAATGATGATGCACATCAAAAGGTAAACATGCACTTAAATCACGCGGATTAGACACGAAAAGAACGTCTGAACTAGATATTTGATCAAATGATCTTACTTTCTCTTCAAAAATTGATATTCCTTCGCGCTTATCATACTGAGCAGCAAGATTTTTCCCTTCCATTACTAATGAACCTTTTAAATTATCAACGTATAGTTTTTCATATGAGTATAAAGATACGAAATAAAGAAAGGACACTGTTACACATACTGCACACACTACTGTAAGCCAAAGTTTTTGTACCATCGTAAACATACGTTACACCTCGAATTTATAGCCTACACCCCAAACAGTTTGAATGTAGTTTCCACTTTCTCCAAGCTTCAAGCGCATCGTTTTCACGTGCGTATCTACTGTTCTTGTACTTCCCGCATAATCATATCCCCATACCTTTTCAAGTAATTGTTCCCGGCTAAATACTTGTCCTGTATGCTGACAAAGAAAATATAGTAAATCAAACTCTTTTACTGTAAGAGAAATCGGCTCACCATCCGCCTCTATTCGTCTACTTTTTTCATTGATAAGAATTGGTCCAAATTGAATCTCTTCTTGCTGTTCTTGCTTTGTATATCTTCTTAACACAGCTTCCATACGGGCAACCAATTCACCAGGACTAAACGGTTTTACAATATAATCATCCGCTCCCATACGTAAGCCGTTCACCCTATTCCACTCTTCACCTTTTGCGGTTAAAAATATAATCGGCACATCTGACGTTTTTCTAATTTCTTTACAAACTGAAAGTCCATCCATTTCCGGCATCATAATATCTAATACAACGAAATCATAATGATCTGTTTCTAGTTTTTTAAGAGCCTCTTTTCCATTTTCAGCTTCTCCCCACTCATATCCGAAGTTGTCCAAATACATTCCAACAAGCTGCCTCATATCACTTTCATCATCTACAACTAGCACTCTATATTTATTCATTATCCTTCCCTTCCCTCTCTATGAGTTGAAACGGTCCTTTTCCGACTTTAATTGTTTGTTTTATTTTCAAATTCTTCATATCCATAACGCACACTTCATCACTATCATAACTTGCTACATATCCTTCTGCTCCGCTCTCCAAAAATGCAAATGGATTCGATCCTACTTCTACAGAAGCTATTTCTTTATATGTGCTAATATCAAACTTTCTAAGTGTGTTCGAACCATGACTTAGTGCATATACGTACTTACTATCCTTCGTTATATTCACAGGCATAAATGGAGCGTGTAAAGAGCGCACCATTTCTCCCCCCTGTAAAGAATACACTAACACTTTCTCATTTACTTGATTTCCATCACCATGTCCGCCAATCCATATTTCTTTCCCATCAGGACTAATCGTTGCTCCGGTTGATGCTGGCGGAATCATAAAGGATTGAACAACTTCTTTTTTCTTCGTATCAATTGTCGTTAGTTTCGTATCATAAAAGTTTAGTACAGATAACCGATTATGATACTCTACCATCGTTATAGGACCTTTTCCTGTTGAAACATTTCCTGTCTCTTTCCCATTTATCGTAAAGAACCTTACCTTTTGAACATTTTGATCGGCAGCAAATAATTGCTTTTTATCTTCTGATACGACCACATTTACAATGCCCTTTCCAGTTTTATATTTTTCCACTTGCCTTCCTTCCGCCAATGAATATACATACATATATTCTAATTGCTTACCGTATACAAGGATTTCCTCACCGTTTGGAAGCAGTGTGATTCCGGCCATTGGCTCATTTAGTTCCCATGTCGTGATTAACTTTTTATTTTTTTTATCAATAAAACTAATGCTGCCTTCTTTTATATTCGTTGTTATAATAACATTTTTATCTTTAGCAATTGGTGTATATGAACTTCCTTGACACCCTACTAATAGAAATAAAAAACAGAGAAGAAAAACATACTTTCTCAAAAGATTCCCTCCATCTTCGGATGATTTCGTTATAATTGTAAAATAACAAATAAATGTGTGGAAAGTGTGAAATTTTCCTTTCTTACTCAATTTACATATATAATGTACAACAAATAGAATTTGAGGTGTGTCAATTATGCTATTTCCTGATTTAGCGAATAAAATTGTACGAGAAGTACGCAGACTAATTACAGAGAATATTATTATTATTAATATACAAGGCGTTATTATTGCAAGTACAGATACAGAAAGAATTGGTCAATTTCATGAAGGTGCACTCCGCTGCGCTAACCAAAAGAAAACTGTCATCATTACAACAGAAGATGAAAGGCAGTTGCAAGGTGTAAAGGCTGGAATGAATCTTCCTTTATTATTTCATGACGAAGTAATTGGTGTTATTGGAATTACAGGAGAACCTGAAAATATTTCACGCTATGGAGAAATATTGCGTAAGATGACCGAGTTATTAATTCATGAAAACTACTTTTTAGAGCAACTAGAACTTGAGCACCGTTCTTATGAAGCTTTCGTCTTTGATTGGCTTCAAAATACAGAATGGTCTCCAAGTTTTCTCGATCGCGCCAAAACACTTGGCATTGATTTATATAAGAAGAAACAACTTATTTTGTTTTCTATTGGAAAAAATGACACGATGCTCCAGCGTAAAATATGGCAACATATACGCAATATATTAACAAAAGAGCATCTATTTGTTCGGTGGGGAAATGATCGTTTTATTTTATTTACAGCGATGAGCTCCAACGAGCAAACATACCAATTTTTAAAACGATTAAAACAAGACTGCGAAGCTTTATTTTCTATTCCTTTATATATCGGGATTGGACAAACAGTTACCCCAAACAATATGAACATATCTTACGAACAAGCATTACGTGCTCTTTCTGTATCATTGGAAACGAAACAAATTGTATTTAATGAAGATTTACGTTTAGAAATGTGTTTACAAGATATTTCTGCCGAAACGCGTGAACAATTTCTAGAGCGTACCATCGAAAACTTACTATCATCTCCTGAGCTTATGCACACCTTACGCTTATTTATCGATTATAACCAATCTTATAAACAGACAGCTAAACAATTACATATACACATTAACACATTACATTACAGGCTAAAAAAGATTGAAGAGCATACAGGACTTGATCCAAAACAATTCAAAGACTTAAACGTTTTATACTTCGCACTCCTCCTATTAGATAATCATACAAAAAAGAACGATAAAACAGATTAATCTTTAGATGATTACACATAGAAAGAATCCCTTTACTTTTTTATCATTATAATGAAAGCACTGTTACCACGTTGTTTATTATAACTAAACACGTTAACAGTTTGAGGGGGATTTCCAATGTTAGAAAAGCAAATTATTCATTCATTCGTATCTATTGTTGGCGAAGATAATGTAGATACATCCAATATGGGGCGTTTAACTTATAGTTATGATGCCACTCCAAACTTCCAAGCAATGCCTGATGCAGTCATTGCTCCACGTAATACAAATGAAGTAGCTGAAGTGTTAAAGGTATGTAACACTCACAAAATTCCTGTGTATGTTCGTGGGTCTGGAACAAATCTTTGCGCAGGAACATGTCCACTTGAAGGCGGTATCGTCCTTATTTTCCGCCATATGAACAATATTTTAGAAATTGATGAAGAAAACTTAACAATTACTGTACAAGCTGGTGTCATTACACTTGATATTATTAAAGCAGTAGAAGAAAAAGGTTTATTTTATCCGCCAGATCCAAGTTCGATGAAGATTTCTACAATCGGCGGCAATATTAATGAAAATTCAGGTGGGTTACGCGGCTTGAAATATGGCGTAACACGTGATTATGTAATGGGGCTTGAACTTGTCTTACCAAATGGTGATATTATTCGTACTGGCGGCAAATTAGCAAAAGATGTAGCTGGTTACGATTTAACTCGTTTATTTATCGGCTCTGAAGGAACACTTGGCGTGGTAACAGAAGCGATATTAAAACTTGTTCCTATGCCTGAAACAAAGAAAACAATGCTTGCACTCTATGAAGATATTAATGAAGCTGCACGTGCTGTTTCTTCTATTATTGCAAATAAAATTATTCCAGCAACTCTGGAATTTTTAGACCAACCGACAATTGAAGTAGTAGAAGAGTTTGCACAAATCGGTTTACCTACAGATGTAAAAGCAATTTTATTAATCGAACAAGACGGCCCGCCCGAAGTAGTCAATCGAGATATTGAAAACATGGCTAACGTTTGCCGCTCTATGAATGCAGTTGATGTTCGCATTGCAAAAGATGAAACGGAAGCAGATGCACTTCGTACCGCTCGCCGTAGTGCACTATCAGCGCTCGCACGATTAAAACCTACTACAATATTAGAAGATGCAACTGTACCACGTTCACAAATCGCTCCGATGGTTGAAGCTATTAATGCCATTGCAAAAAAATATAATATTCCTATTTGTACGTTTGGACACGCTGGTGACGGTAACTTACATCCAACTTGTATGACAGACGCTCGTAATGCAGAAGAAATGCACCGAGCTGAACAAGCTTTTGCTGAAATATTTACGAAAGCAATTGAACTTGGTGGCACAATTACTGGTGAACATGGTGTTGGTGCGATGAAAGCTCCATATTTAGAAATGAAATTAGGTAAAGAAGGTATTGCAGCTATGCAAGGAATAAAGCAAGCTTTCGATCCAAATAACATTATGAATCCTGGAAAAATGTTCGCGAAAGACACTCGAAAAAGAGTGGTGGTTGAGCGATGACCACATTAAATAAAGAAAATATTCAAAAAGAATTTAAAGAACGATTAAGTGAAGATGAATTACTAAACTGTATGCGATGCGGTTTTTGTTTACCTACTTGTCCTACCTACATTCAATCCGGATATAAAGAGTCACATTCACCGCGCGGACGTATCGCATTAATGAAAGCTATCGTTGATGGTTTAATCGAACCAGATGAAGATGTTGAAAATACATTAAACGTTTGTCTTGGTTGCCGTGCTTGTGAGCCTGTTTGTCCATCTGGTGTAAATTATGGACATTTATTAGAAGAAGCTCGTGATATTATTAATCAAAATAAAAAATTCTCAATGCCAGTGAAAGCTGTTCGAAAAGTCGTTTTTGAAGGATTGTTCCCCCATCAAAATCGAATGAGAACATTAACAGGACTAATTGGATTTTATCAACGTTCTGGTTTACAAACACTAACACATAAAACAGGTATTATGAAGTTATTCCCTGAAACACTTGCAACGATGGATCTCATTTTGCCAAAAGTGCCAAAAATGAAAGCAATGAAAGATCGTCCTTCATTTTTACCTGCAGAAAGTACAAAGAAAAAACAAGTTGCATTCTTCACAGGCTGCTTAATGGATACTATGTTTTTAGAAACAAATAACGCAACGATGAAACTTCTTCAATTAGCTGGTTGTGATATCGTTATTCCGAAAACACAAAGTTGCTGCGGTGCATTGCATGGACATGCTGGTGAAAAGAGTGGAGCAAAAGAATTAGCAAAGCGAAATATAAAGGCATTCGAAGATTTAAACATCGACTATATTATTACGAATGCAGGTGGTTGCGGAGCTTACCTCGTAGACTATGATTATCTTTTAAAGGATGATCCAGAGTGGGCTGAACGTGCTAAGCAGTTTGTTTCTAAGATTAAAGATATTACTGCTATACTAGTAGAACTAGACTTCCATAAGCGAACTGATTTACGACTCACGCAGCAAATTATTACGTATCAAGACTCTTGTCATTTACGCAATGTTATGCGCACAGCTTCTGAACCTCGTATGTTACTAGAGGCTATCCAAGGTGCAACATATCGTGAAATGAAAGATGCGGACCGCTGCTGTGGCTCTGCTGGTATTTACAATATTGTTCATTCAGAGTTATCAATGGAATTTCTAGATTACAAAATGGACCGTGTGCATGAAACAGACGCAGCAACCATTGTTACTGCAAATCCAGGTTGTTTATTACAAATGAAATTAGGAATTGAGCGAGAAGGGCTTTCTCATAAAATGAGAGGAATTCACATTGTAGATTTATTATTAGAAGCAATTGAAACTAACTCGTAACATACGTAATAATAGGAAAACGGCTATCTCCTTCGTCTATGTAAAGAGATAGCCGCTTTTTTGTCTGCTACAACATTAAAAATATGTTACTTTATTATAAAAAAGAACAACAGAAACATTACAGTTTTGTAAAAATCAATCCATTATATTCCTCAAAAAATCGCTCAAACCATTGATACAATAGGATTCTTTATTTTCTTTTTAGGTAAATTTATCCAAAAACCCCTCTTAAAATCAAGTATAAAAACACTATAAATTCCTTTTATACTCTATATTTCTCTTATTTTTGCTCACTTCTTCTCTTAGGATAAATTAGGTAATTTTAAAGTCTATGAATTTTTTTCCATCTTTTTTCTCGCAAATTGTATGCTACGATGAATTTGTCAGTCAGACAGGCTGTCAAAAACAAATCGTGTGAAAACAAATTAAAACTTTATATAGGGGGACACACATCATGAAAAAGCGTGTTTTATTATCTGTAGCTGCTGCAACAGCTCTTACTTTAGGAGTATCTTCTCTAGATGCACAAGCTGCAACAGTACAACCATCTAACATTAAGGTTCAAAATATTCAGCATTCAAAAGTAATGATGAAACAAATGAACCAACAAGAATTACAAGCATTCTTACAATCTATGGGCGTTGAGTCATTAGCGCAATGGCAACAAGGAAACTTCCAACCAAATTGCATTATTCCTGGTCAACAACCTACTGAAAATGTTGTAACTGAGCAACCAACAGCTAAGCCAGAAACTCAAAAGCCTGCCGAGCAAAAGCCTGCTGAAGAAGTTCAAAAACCAGAAGCTCAAAAGCCTGCTGAAAACAACAATACTCAAAAACCTGCTGAGCAAAAACCTGCTGAGCAAAAGCCTGCTGAAGAAGCAAAATCTTTAAGCGAGTTCGAACAACGTGTTGTTGAATTAACAAACGCTGAGCGTACAAAGCAAGGCTTACCAGCACTAAAAATCGATACTGAATTAAGCAAAGTAGCACGTATTAAGTCTGAAGACATGCAAAAAAACAACTACTTTGATCATAACAGCCCTACATACGGGTCTCCGTTTGACATGATGAAGAAATTTGGTATTTCTTATACATCTGCAGGTGAAAACATCGCTCAAGGCCAACGTACACCTGAAGAAGTAGTACAAGCTTGGATGAACAGCGCTGGACACCGTGCAAACATCTTAAATAACGGCTTCACTCACATCGGTGTTGGTTATGTAGAAAGCGGCAACTACTGGACACAACAATTTATTACAAAGTAAATAGATTAAAAGAGTCTTCTCATAATGAGAAGACTCTTTTTCAAGTTTCATAGCTTTCTATTATGTATGAATAGAAAATATAGAACATAAACAACATAGATCCACAGCTTATTACACTAAGCAATATATAAAATCCCCACTCTAAGTTCAAAAACAATGAAAACAATATGCCACATGCCATCACTTGAAAAATCCGTCTACTTACTAAACGAATTTTTTGTAATTTAATTGGATCTTTTTCTTTGCCTTTTATTTTCTTAAATTCTTTACTCAGCATAAAAAGAAACATACTAATCCCAATCGTTAATCCTGTTTGAAAGAATATAAAATCTCCAAAATTAATCAAGAGAATAAGCATATGAATAAACAACATAAATAATGTAATTTTCTTTATAAATCCACCTATAATACAATGCTCTCTTTGATTAAACTTAAATATATTATGTGAAATAATATACAAAAATCCATATGAAAAAATAATAAAACAAGGAATAAATGCTACAACAACTTGTTTACTCATAAACTCGTTTGGCTCACCATTTACGTTCCAATGTACTGCCATACGATTTGGTAAATAGGGGTAAAGACATAGAGTAACTAAAAGACAAGCGAAAAATATTCCAAGTACATACTTATATTTGATCAAGTAATTCTCACCTCTCTTTTCTCTTAACGGCTTCGCTTCTTTTAGAGAAATCCCTGCAAAAATCTACTTTTTTCAAATTAAAACTTATACTTTACGCATTTTCTTTTTGAAATTCTTTTATTTTATTATTTAATTTTGTAGGAAACGGCACATCAACTTCAATCGCTTCTTTCGTAATTGGATGCAAGAAATTTATCTTCATCGCATGTAATGCTTGACTGGACATATATTTTGTTTGCCCACCATATAATACATCCCCAACTAGTGGATTACCATTATGACTCATATGAACACGAATTTGATGCGTTCTACCCGTTTCTAATTGTAACGTTACGAAAGTCGTGTTTTGCTTCTTAAAATACTTTTCTACTTTATAATATGTGATAGCTTGGTCACCTTTTGGAGAAATACGACGCCTTGTAGCATGATGGCGATCCCTTCCGATAGCAGCATCAATCGTTCCTTGTTTCTTCTTTACTTTCCCTTCAACGAGCGCTGCGTACGTTCTTTTAATTTTTCGTTCCATTAATAAACGATCCATAATTGCACCAGCAATTCTATGCTTAGCAAACACGACACCACCTGTCGTATCTTTATCTAAACGATGAATATGACGAACCTTCGTCTCTAAACCTTGCATTTGAAAATGAAAAGCAACAAGATTTGCAAGCGTCCCGTTTCCACCTTTTTCAGCAGGATGTGTGTCCATTTGCTCTAGTTTATTTACGATGAGTACGTGATCATCTTCGTATACTACATGTAATTCACCATATTCTGGATCTACACCGTACTCTTCCTCCGCAAACATATGAACTTGTAACTTATCGTTCTCTTTTAAAAGCTCATTCCATCTTCTTTGTTCCCCGTTAACCGTAACACCTTTTTCCATACGAAGCTGATGTAATAGCTTTTTCGGTATTTCCCATTCTACTTTTAATACCGATTCAATACTTATACCATTCCATTTAGCTGGAACGGTAATTTCACACCATTCGCCCTTTTTCTTTGTTTCCATACTGTTTATCACCTTATTTCTATTGATTCTCTCATTGTAACGGAAAACACACTTTGATGCACCGTCAAAAATAGAGGACAGTCTTATAATAGACTGCCCCTCAAGCTCTAAGCCTTTTCATTTCTAACAATACTTCTTCAGCTTTTTGTTCATACGATAAATCTTTAAAGAAATCTGCCAACCTTTTATAATCATTGTAAGCATCTAATAAATCGTCCATCCTTTCTATTTTCATCACTTGTTGTTTTTGTTTCATTTTTACTGGATAACGATAACCTGATACTTCTTGTATTTTGTAATACTCATCCTCTACTTGAACGACCTTTACAAGTTCTTCCTCCTCTGCATCCATCGTATACCCGTCAAATTCTCTAAGTAGTTCATAAATGATATGAGTCCATTCATCTTTTGGATAAAATCCCTTTTCTAACCGATAACCGACAATGCGATACATATGCCCATCGTTTTCTGCAAACTGTACTGTATCATTTAACTTAAACTTAAAATAACGAAACATTGCCTTCACCTACTTGTATGTAATGTTCTTATCACATACTATTTGCAAAATGTGGGTCTTGCTATTCATAAAAAAATGCTCATCAATATGATGAGCATTTTTTTATGATGATTTTTCTCGTTTTTTTCGAAATGGCAACCACCAGTTCCAGTCTCCAAATAACTTCATTAAGCTTGGTACGAGCATAAGACGAATAATTGTTGCATCAAGAAATATTGCTAATGCGACGCCAAGCCCCATCTGCTTTACTGGTAAAATATCAGTAAATGCGAATGCACCCGTTACAACAATCATTATTAAAGCAGCTGATGTAATGATTCTACTTGTTGAAACGAGCCCTTCTAACGTTGCTTGATCGTTATCTCCTGTTTCTTCATAGAGCTCATGAATGCGTGAAATAAGAAATACTTCATAATCCATACTAAGCCCAAATACGAGGCCAAAAATGAAGATTGGTAAGACAAACAGAACCGGACTCGCTTCTAAACCGAAATGACCACCTTCAAATAACCAAACAACAATTCCAATGGTTGCACTTAAACTAAGTATATTCATAATAATTGCCTTAATTGGAATGAGTATAGATCGGAATGCAAATAATAATATAACAAAGGTCGATCCAAATATAACAGACATACCAATTACAACTTTATCTTTAATTTCATCTTCTAATTCTTGTTGAAACGTCGTCATTCCGCCTAGATAATACGTAACATCCGTTTCTTTATAGTTCTTTTTAAAGTCACGCACCCACTGTTTTGCAGTCTCTGTACGTGGTTTTGTTTTCAAAAAGACTTCTATCGTCGTCTTATTCCCTTTCGTGTATGCTTCAAATACAGGAGTTAGTTTCGCTGACTCTGGCGACTGCAATATTCCAACAACTTGATCTGCTTTCATTCCAGTTAACCCGTCGTATAAACTTCTTACTTCATGTACTTTCTTATCATCTTTTAACTTTTGAACGACTTCTTCTATCTTTTGTAGACTTTCTTTTTCTTTCATATCTTCTTTCGTCTCTACAACTAACATAACATCAGCGTGTGTTTTGACAGTTTCATTAAATGCTTCTTCATACTTTTCATATGCAATCCTTGTATCACTCTTTTCAGGTAAAGCTTCAACACCAGGGAACTGCAAATTAGCTGTACGTAACGGCAATAAGCAAATAACAATAAATGTTGTAACAACAATAATCATTGCGATTGGATGTTTCATTACAAATTGTGCAAATTTACGCCATGCTTTTGCCGGCGTATGTGCTACTTGATTCTTTTTTAATATTCTTTTACCTATTAACGATAATAGCGCTGGAAGAAGTGTGAGTGAGAATAAAATACTCATAATCACAACAATCATTCCGCTAATCGCGACAGATTGAATATAATCTATCTTAAAGAAAAACAAACCTGACAACCCAACAAATACGCATAATCCTGAAAATACAATTGCACGTCCTGCCGTCTGATATGTAATTGCTATCGCTTCTTTTACCGTTCGTTTAGCAACTTCCTCTCGAAAACGGTTCACAAATAATAGCGCAAAATCAATAGATAGTGCAAGTCCAATCATCGGTGCAACGTTTAACACGAAAATAGAAAGTTCTTTATCCACACCGATAAAATACAATATACCCATCGTGCTAATAACACTAAGCGCCCCATTCAAAATCGGTAAAATTGATGCCAAAAGGCTACCAAACGAAAATAGTAATACAAGAAACGCAATTGGTAATCCAATCATTTCTGCTACTTTTAAATCATTTTGCGTTCTTTCATTAATCTCTTGATTAATTTTCGGAAATCCTGTAGGTGTTACTTTTAATGCTACATTACTTTCTTTCTCAATCTCATCAGCAAATTGTAATGTCTTTTCCATTCTTTCTTTATTTGTTTTCCCGGAAAATAAAATTGTCGCATAACCGATATCACCTTGTAGCATTTCTTTATTTTGGATTGGGTGATGGAAAGATTCATAGTTCTCTTTCTCTTGAACATTCTTTACAATTTCATCTATTCGTTTTTTAAATTCCTCATGCGAAGCATCTTTATTTTTCTCAAAAACGAGCAGAAGCGTATCTTGAGACCTCTTAAAATCTTTATCTAAAATTTCTTTTGTTTTTTGATAGTCGCCTTCCGTTTGGAAACCGTCACCACCTAATACTCCCGGTAGCTTTGGAGCAAAAATCCCAAGTGCGATTGCGAGCAACAGTAACGCTACAATTACTGTATAACGAAATTGATACAAAAAAGCTCCTAACTTGCCCCACTTATCAACTTTATGAACATTTGTCTTCACACATTTTCACCTACTTTAAATAATTCAATTGTCACTTATACTGTATCATATCTTTATACAAACAAAAAACGCCTAGGAACACTATAATGATAGTTTTTCCAGGCGTTTTTTCTATCTCTCTTTATTAAACCCCAATCTCTCAGTAAGTAAACGATGATAGTAAATAGCGATAACTAACAAAATACCACCTACGCAGTAACCAGCTAAAATATCAGTTGGGTAATGTACATTTAAAATGACTCTACTTAATCCAATCGATAGAATTACTGTGCCCATCAAAATCGTTGTGACACATTTCCCAGCTATGCTTTTCAAATTAGCAGCAATGATATAAGCAAGAAATCCAAATGTCATAATTGATAGCATTGCATGTCCACTAGGAAAACTATATCCAAGTGCATCTAGCGCTTCATTTAATGACGGACGTTCTCTCTGTACAATCTCTTTTATCCCTTTATTCACAAGATGTGTTATTAAAATTCCCAGTGGATACACAATCATCGTAGCATAATAACGCTTCTTCCAAAAAACAAGCAAACTTATAACGAGCGTAGCGACTATCCCAATTGCTGATCCCAATTTTGTAAAGTACGAGAAAAATGTAAGGGAACTCTCCGTTTGTAGCCCTTTTACTAATCCACGGACATATGTATCCATCACGGTAACGCCACCTGCATGTACGCGCCAAGCAACAATACCAAATACAGCAAATAATAAAGCAATACACATTATCTCATATTGATGTAACTTCTTCTTCAAACGATTTCCTCCTACTATGAAAAAATGCGATTTCTACTTTAGAAACCGCATTTCCTTACTTATTTACCTTTTGTTTTTAGCTCCGTCCAGTAACGATCATAGTCTTTTAACTTATCATCTACATCAACAAGCCATTCTGTACGATCTAACTCTTCTTTCGTTAAGAAAATCATGTGATTATCACGGTATTCTTTACTATGAAGAGGATGAGCTTTTTCATTTGGATTACTGTAACCAATTGACTCGTAGTTTTTCACACTTACTTTTTCATCTAGTAAGTAGTTCATAAATTTCTCAGCAAGCTCTTTATGTTTTGCACCTTTTGGAATTGCTAACGTATCAGCCCAAATTGTGCCGCCTTCTTTTGGTACAACGTATTCTACATCTTTATTATCTTTTGCGATAAATGCTGCATCTCCAGACCAAACTGTTCCGATCCAAGCATCTTCTGTAATGAATTTTTGTTTAATGTTGTCTGTATCAAATGCTAATAAGTTTGGAAGCAGCTTCTTTAAATCATCTGCTGCTGTCTTTAACTCTGCATCTTCTTTCGTACTGTTTGAGAAACCGTGCTTCTTAAGACCCATTCCTAATACTTCACGAGAATCGTTTAGTAACGTTACATGTCCTTTATATTTCTCATTCCATAAGTCAGCCCAGCTTGTAGGTGCTTCTTTCACATACTTTTTATTGTATGCAATCCCTGTTACACCCCAAGTGTACACTAAAGAATATTTATTCTCTGGATCAAACGCCGGTGTTTTGAAATTAGAAACCATGTTTTCGATATTTGGGATATTCTTTTTATCTAACGGCGCTAATAAATCCATTTTCGCCATTGTTTTAACCATGTAATCAGATGGCTGAATTAAATCATACTTTGCGCCACCAGCTTGTAATTTCGCAAGCATTTCTTCGTTACTTGCGTACTTATCATAGTTAATTTTCACATTATATTTCTTTTCAAAATCTCTTAGCACTTGCTCATCAAAATTGTCAGCCCAGCTATAAATATTTAATTCTTCTTTTTTTTCACCACAACCAGCAAGTACACCAGCAACAAGGCTAAAGCTAATTGCTGCGCCAGCTATTCTTTTCATTAATTTCATCGGTTTATTACCCCCTCGTACTTTCTATATCGTTCGTATTATAAAGGAAGGTGTCCTCCAGAGTTTTCTTCACCATCTGCACCTTTGTTACGGAAGATTTCAGATAGAACCATTAATCCTACGATAGCAACAATTAAAATTGTAGAAAGAGCATTAATTTCTGGTGATACTCCGCGCTTAACCATACTGTAAATGTATAATGGCAATGTTGTTGATCCTGGTCCTGATACGAAGAAACTAATTACAAAATCATCAATTGATAATGTGAATGTTAATAATGCTGCCGAAATAACTCCCGGTGCAATTGCTGGGAACGTTACATAACGAAACGTTTGCCAAGGCGTTGCTCCTAAATCATTTGCAGCTTCTTCTAAGTCACGTCCCATACTTGAAAGACGCGCAGCTAAAATAACAACAACAAACGAAATACTAAATGTAATATGTGCAATAATAATCGTTGTTTGTCCAAGTTCCATTCCTAACTGACTGAAAAGAATTAGTAAAGATAATCCCATTAAAATATCAGGAATTAAAATTGGTAAATATACAAGGCCATTAATAGCCCCTTCGAAACGATATTTATAACGATGTAAAGCAATCGCAAAGAATACGCCAAGTACCGTTGTCACAATCGTTGTTATAACTGCAATCGTAATACTATTTACAAATGCATCAATAACATCTTGTTTTTGAAATAAATCTGTATACCAATGGAATGTAAAACCTTCCCACTCCGCATTAATGCGAGAGTCGTTGAAAGAATAGACCATTAAAACCATCATTGGAAAATACAAGAATAACAAAATTAACCAAGAATAAGAAACTAAAAACTTCTTCATCTTTGCCTATTCCCCTCCGTTCTCATTATATTTATATACTTTCGTTGCACGATAATATAAGTAAATTAACAGAACAGAGAATAGAACAACGATAATCGATAACGCAGATCCAAACGGCCAGTCACGTGCACCTAAGAATTGGTTTTGAATAACGTTTCCGATTAATGCTACTTTCGATCCGCCCATCACGTCTGATACAACAAACATTCCGATAGAAGAAACGAATACTAAAATAGAACCAGTCGCAATTCCTGACATTGTCATCGGCACTGTTATATTCCAAAATGCCTTTATTGGTGTTGCTCCTAAATCATAAGCCGCTTCTAGCTTACGCTTATCTAGCTGCTCAATTGCTGCATACACTGGTAAGATCATAAATGGTAATAAAGAATAGACCATTCCGAGTATTACAGAAGGAGTATTATATAATAAATTTAACGGTTCACTAATAATACCAAGCTTTAATAACAACGTATTCACAAGGCCTTGTGAACGTAAAATAACAATCCATGCGTATGAACGAACAAGAAAGTTAATCCAAAACGGGATCGTTGCCAATAATAAAAGAATAGAACGATATTTGCGGTCAACAATTGTAATTGTATACGCAAATGGATAACCAATTAATAAACATATTACTGTAGTAATAACTGCGATTTTAACAGTTTCCCATAATGTCCCTAAGTACAATGGATCAAACACACGGGATATATTCTCCAGCGTAAATTGCATTTCTACTGTCCCGTAAGCTCCGCGCTGCATGAAGGCGAATCCTAATACGAATACGAGCGGGATTAGGAAGAAAATTAATAACCACGCGACTGTAGGTAGTGCGAGTAATTTCCCTTTTTTCAATTTAAGGTCACCTCGTCCTCTTGCTCCCAGCCTACATATACATTATCTCCAATGCTCCACTGCGCTGCCTCTTCAGCAGTTTGATATGCCATTAGTAATTCTGATGTTTTCTCATCACGTACATAAAGCTTCTCCATATTTCCGACAAACTCTATATCTTCAATATGTCCAAGATGGTATTCTTTTAAAATTGGTTCTTCAACCGAACGTACTTTTACATTTTCAGGGCGAATTGCTACATAGCCTTCCCCGTTTTTCACAATATTATTTTCACCGATGAATGTCGCAACGAACAACGTTTTCGGCTTATTATAAATTTCTTTCGGCGTTCCGATTTGTTCGATATGTCCTTTATTCATAACCACGATACGATCGCTCATGCTCATTGCTTCTTCTTGATCGTGCGTTACGTATATGAACGTAATTCCTAAATTACGTTGTAAGTTTTTCAATTCACGTTGCAAGTCTTTTCGTAACTTAAAGTCAAGCGCTCCAAGTGGCTCATCTAATAGTAATACACGCGGATTATTTACAATTGCTCTTGCAATTGCAACACGCTGCTGTTGTCCACCAGAAAGCTTCGCAGGTTTACGATTACGGAACTCAAGTAACTGCGTTAAACGCATTGCCTCTTCAGCACGCTCTTTCTGCTCTGCTGCTGATACTTTCTGCATTTTCATACCAAAACAAATATTCTTCTCCACTGTCATATGTGGGAATAGTGCGTAATGTTGGAACACTAGGTTCATATGACGCTTATATGGCGGTAAATCGTTAATTCTTTCATCATCTAATAAAAGATTCCCTTTAGTTGGAGTTTCAAATCCTGCGATCATACGAAGTAAAGTCGTTTTCCCGCAGCCACTCGGCCCTAAAATTGTTAAAAACTCTCCCTCTTTAATATCTAAAGAAAGAGGTGGGATAATCACTTGATTTCCAAAATGTTTTTCAACTGCTTCAACTTTAATAATCTTTTTCATTTTCCCGTCCTATCTACCTTAAATTTTAAATTTTTATATTCATGAATAAATATTTATGTTCTATAGACTATTTTTTGTTTCGATCCAAACAAAAATGGTTATTTAGCAAGCGTTCGTTTCTATTCTTTATGTAGTATGTTTGATTCATTTTCGCATGATACATAACGTCGAACAGAAAAACCCCTTCCATTGCGAAGGGGCTATTATCATACGGCTGCGCCTACTGATAAACACCATCATCATTTTAACAACTTTCGTATGAATTTTAAAGCACTTTTTGTAGAAGAGTAACGAATTTTCATGTCGAATGCTGTAGATTGGGCTAAAATGCTTTTATAATGTGAAAAAGTCCGAAAACTTTCTTTCCCATGATAACCCCCTAATCCACTACTTCCAACACCCCCAAAAGGTAAATATGGCGTGGCAAGATGATAGACAACATCATTAATACAGCCTCCACCATATGAAATATTACTCGTCACTTTCTTTTGTACTTCTTTATCTTCAGAAAATACATATAACGCTAACGGCTTCGGATGTTGCTGAATTGTGCCAATTACATCTTCTATATTGTCGTACTCTATGATTGGTAAAATCGGGCCAAAAATTTCATCTTCCATAACAGCATCTTGCCATGTAGTATCCGCTAGTACTGTCGGCTCAATATGTAATGTATCTTTCTTATAGTTTCCACCAATTACGACTTGACCATCTTGTAAAAATCGACATAATCGTTCAAAATGACGCTCACTTACAATACGCACGTAATTTTCATTTTGCAAAGGTTCTTTACTATACTGCTCTGTAATTTCATGTCGCATTGCCTCAATTAGCTTTTCTTTCACGGAAGAATGCACGTACATATAATCAGGCGCTACACACGTCTGCCCTGCATTTAAAAACTTACCCCAAACAATTCTTCTTGCTGTCATCTCTATCTTTGCATCTTTATGTACAATACAAGGACTTTTCCCGCCAAGTTCTAACGTAAGCGGCGTCAACTGTTTCGCTGCTGCTTCCATTACAACTTTTCCAACGCCAACACTACCAGTAAAGAAAATATAATCAATCGGTTCCCTCAGCAAAGATGTACTCTCTTCAACGCCACCTTCTACTACCGCTACAAGCTCTTCTGGGAATAACTCACCTAACATTCTCTTAAGCACTTTTGAAACGCTTGGCGTTAACTCTGACGGCTTTAAAACGATTGTATTTCCAGCTGCCAGTGCTCCTACAAGTGGTGCAATTGCTAATTGGAACGGATAGTTCCACGGTGCAATAATAAGCGTAACACCATACGGTTCTGGCACTACTTTTCCTTTTGATCCAAAATGAGTCAGTGCTGTTCGAACTCGCTTTGGTTTACTCCACGATGACATATGTTTCAATTGAAAAGAAATTTCTTTTAATACATATCCAACTTCCGTTGTAAACGACTCGTGAACTGACTTATTTAAATCTAATTTCAATGCCTGAAATATTTCTTCTTCAAAACGCTGAATGCCTTCATAAAGCCTCTTCAAATTATTCTTTCTCATTTCGATGCTTCTCGTATGCCCTTTTAAAAAATATTCCTTTTGCCTACTTACAATAGAGGAAATACTCATTCACTCACCTTCTCCCACTATTTTTATCCAGTTCTTTCATTATTTATATAGACTTCATATATAATAAATTTCTATTCTTAAAGTTACATTATATATGACTTTTTCAACTATATAAAATTCATTGCTCACAAAAAAACTACCGAAAGAAAATCTCTCGGTAGTTTCACAGTATTAACGATATAAACGAACAGCACCTGCAGAATTATCATCAGCTTGTCCTACTACTTCAAACTTCAGACCAAGCTTCGGTAAAATACGTCCTGCATCTGGAATCTGTTGATTAATATACGTTTTCGAATCATCAAACTTCGCTACACCCGCTAAGCCATCATACGTATACGTTCCACGCGTTGGAGATACAACTTTCCAAGCTGGCGTTTTATCGAATGAGAATGCCGCATCAGCGATTTGGAATCGTGTACTACTATCAATTGTTGGTTTACCATTTAAAGTTCCTACAATTGCTTCTGGATGAGAATCAACTACACCAAGGAAACCATGTCCTGGATGTAAACCAACCCAGTTATCTGCGTAAGCTGAGTCTGCATACCATACAACCATACCTGAGTTATATTCTGGACCGCGAGCAAATTTCAATGCGCTATCTGATCCAGTATGGTTTCTCCACTCTACGTAGTAGTTATGTTTTTTCTTCTCTGTTCCGCTAGATACAACGAAACCATCTAATTTTAATTGTGGTGTACCTTCAGCATCATCTGAGAATGTAACTTTACCATCTACTGTTAATGACGCATTATCAAGTAGGAAACCATTTAATGCTAAACCACCATCCGTAATGTACTCAAACGTTAATTTTACTTTTTTACCTTTGAATTGACTTAAATCATATGATTTGTCAATCCATTTTCCATTTGTCGAATCTGCATTTCCACTATTTGCTTTCTCGCCAAGTCTTTCAATTAACGTTTTTTGACCATCTTCTGTTACAGCATGTACTTCAAGGAAATCATACTCTGCTTCGATTTCATATAACGATTTGAAATCAAATTTCGCATTCGTTGCATTCGTTAAATCGAACAGTGGTGTTTCTAACGTTGTATGAAGATTATCACCTTTTGTGCTGTAGTAATACTGCTTACCAAATGCTGGTGCAATTGTTTTTACATCTTTATCTGGTAAGTTAACACGAATCATACCTGGACGGTTAGATTTCGTAACACTTTGGTCTAAATATGTTGCTAGACCGATACCTTTATTTAATTTCTCGTAATCTACTTCTACGATATTTGCCCAGTTACCACCAATTGTTTTTTGGAAAAACTCTTTATTTTGTGGTGAGAAACTCGTTGGTGTTGTTCCAGCGATTTTACCAGCCCAGCTGCCGCCACTCATAACAGACCAAGCTTGAATTGGCTCACCATGACCCGTATAGTCTGTATCATACTCATCTGGTAAACCTAAATCATGGCCATATTCATGCGCGAATACACCAACTGCGCCATCTTCTGGTTCAATTGTGTAGTCGAATGCTGCCATCTTTCCGCCCCAATATGGAACTTTCGCTTGTGTGCCTTCAATTGCGAATGGTTTTGGTCCAACTGTCCAGCGATGTGACCAAATTGCATCATCACCTAATTTACCACCGCCAGCTTCTTGTCCAACACCCGCATGAATAATCATTAAGTGATCGATTAAACCGTCTGGTTGATTTTGATTTCCATCACCATTTACATCGTATTGATCGAACTGATCAAACTGTGATAAATCAAGACCGCTATCTACAGCTGCTTTTAATGCATCTTTTACTAGATCACGTGGTCCTTTTGGTCCTTTATTATCATGACCTGTAGCAGCATCTGCACCATAATCAGCAGCTTTACCAGGAACTGTTAACCATTTTGTAACTGTTCCGTCCACTGTGTAACTACCACCGGATTGCTCTTCGTAATATTGTTTAAATGTTTCGATTTTGCTTCCATCCTCTAACGCGAATGGCTCATCACCGAATAACATTTTTTCATAGTGTTCTTTGTTAAAGTCTTCCGAATACATATAACCAGGTTCTTTATCGATGTTGTTATGTTTAAAATCAGCGTACTCTACAAGTAAAACAAGTACCTTATCTTTACGAACATCGCCGTTATATGCTTTTTGTTTTGCTGGAGAAGTTGGTACTTTACCATTTAGTCCGCCTTTAACTGGTCCTGTCGCTGCAGGTGTCCCTGTTGCTGGCTGATTTAGTTTTTCTTTCGTATCTGCTTTCGCATCTTTCACTTTCTTTAAAAAGTCAGATGCTTCTTTCGTAAGTTGATCCCCATTTGTTGCTTCTTTCCCAGGATTTTCACCCTTTTTGTCCTCTACATACTTTTCAACAGCTTTCTTTGTTTCTTTCTCTGAAGCTGAAGAATCAATTACCCCACGTTTTTTCAGTGCATCTGCTAAACGCTCTTCTGGAATTAAATGATCATCCACTGGGCTCGTAGCTGTTTTATTCACAGGTGTTTCAGCATATGCCGATTGAGTGCCAGCTCCGAATGAAAGGCCTAATACAGCTGTCAAAGCGATTGATGACAAAACTTTGAACGGTTTCTTGTTCATCCCTTATTTCCTCCCCTAATAAATAATATGTATTACAAATTAAATTTTATTAAAAATTCAATATTTTTTCAATATTTAGTCATATTATGTAATGTTTTTAATATATTTGTAAAAATTTCATAGTTAGCATACGGATATATCACAATTCAACAATGTTTTCTGAAAATATTGAAAGTTTTTATCGAACAATTTATAATTTCCATAGAGGGAGTTTAATGGGGATTTTATCTTTGTTTCATCTACAAAGTATTTGATAATTCACTATATAAAACACAAAGTCCGATTGCATTATCATGTATTCTGTAGCAGCAATTATGACCGATAATTAGGGAGGAATTACATTTGTACAAAGATAAGACAGACGCACTGGATCAAGAATGGATTGATTTAATACTTGAAGCTCTAGATGCTGGTATCGCCATGCAAGACATCGAGCAATTTTTCCAACGTATGAAGCCATCCAGTCAGGCTCAATAGGTTTGTTCTTTTTAACGAAGTTTATGTTATAATAATGACATCATAAGACAACTACATATTGATAGAAAGGTGCGCAAATATGATTGGAGAACGTATAAAACGCCTTCGTTTACAAAAAGGTATTTCATTAACTGAACTTGCCGAAAAAGCTGGCGTTGCTAAATCTTACATTAGTTCTATAGAACGAAATTTACAAAAAAACCCTTTCATTCAGTTTCTTGAAAAGATCGCAGCAGTTCTACAAATTCCAGTTGATACTTTACTTCATGATGAAACAACAAAGGCAACTAACCTAGACTCCGAATGGACACAACTCGTTAAAGATGCAATGAACTCTGGTGTCTCCAAAGAACAATTTCGTGAATTTCTTGAATTTACAAAGTGGAAGCAAAATCAAAAATAATAATAGAAAGAAGTGCTTACAACCAGCACTTCTTTTTCTTTATAAAAAAAAGCGGGAATACCCGCTTTTTTATTATTTTTCTTCCCCAGCTTCTTGGTTAGCATTGAATGTCCATTCTAAATTCAATGTATCACCTTGGAAGATATTTTGGTCTTTTCCATCATCTACAAATTCAAATTGTACCCATAGATAATCCTCTGTACCAGCTGCTAATCCACCCTTTTCTCCCCACTCAGGAGCAAAGATGTCTTTAGCTAAAAGATCTGGATCAACTTTTTGTAAGTCTGCTAAAGTTGTTTCGTATACAGGCTCACTTTGTTTATCCCAGTTCCAAAGGAATTTTACTTTAACGTGCTTACCAAAGTCTTCACCAGCATTATCACCTTTTGCATCTTTAACAGTATACTTTGTTGCTAATTTAACGTCTTTAATAGTTAACGAACCGCTGTTTTGTAATAAGAACTCTTTCTTAACAGAATCCCCTGGTTTTAAATCTTTAATATCTACAAGCGTCTTAGGGTTTAATGTAAGGTCTAACGTCCCAGCTGCAAATGTATTGTTTGATACTTCTTTATCGCTAAAGAATGCAAATGTTCCTCCACCAATTAAAGCTAACCCCAATGCTGCTGATGCAACTCCCATACCTAATTTCTTTTTCAGACTCACAATCAATTCCCCCTAGCTTTTTTTTATATTTTTATCACTTATTTTTCAATAAGAGATGTAAAGAAAACTATATTAGCTTAGCTAATATGTGTTCTTTTTTAAAAACCTTATGTTCATTATAACGAACAACCCTATATAAACACAACACATATTTATTAATATTTTCAATTATTTTTATTTCTCAATATTATTTAGATTTTTCAGAAAAAATAATGATGATTTATAACTTTTTTCACACTCAAATGCATTTAATACTATAAGAAAAAAGAAAAACAAAGAGGTGAGGGCTAACGTTCCCTCACACTCATATAAATATTACTAGTTTTGCTTATTCGTTCATTATCTCTTGCACCACATTCTTGTTTTCCAGCCGTTTCACTACAGCAGTTACTCCGCTTTTTTCTGTTCTTCGGCTTTCTTTTGCTCTTCTACTTTCTTCTGTTCTTCTACTTTCTTCTGTTCTTCTACTTTCTTTTGTTCTTCTACTTTCTTTTGTTCTTCGGCTTTCTTCTGTTCTTCTACTTTCTTTTGTTCTTCGGCTTTCTTTTGTCCTTCGGCTTTCTTTTGTCCTTCCGCTTCAATTGCAATGTTTAATTGTTGCTGAAGAGCCTGAATTTGCTCATCAATAGCTTTCAAGCTAATTTCTTTCTCAATATAGTCATGTTTCTCTTTGATACTGCGAAAGCCTTCATTTACATATACGGACACTTGCTGCATCGACTCATCTTTATTTACCTTTAATTCTTCTTGTATTTGATTGTAAGGAGCCTCTATTTCAGTATATACATTTTGCAGAGCTTCCTTCTCAGCAACAATTTTCTCACGCCCTTGTTGCCATACAGAAATCGCCTGTTTTATTTCTTCAATAGAAGTTGCTTTCGATTTCCCCTTCATCGTTCCATACTCACGCTCAATAAACTGTTTATGTTTCTCAGATTGCTCTTTTAACGTATTAACTGTTTTCGGAAATATAATTGCTGTAGAAAGCGTCGCTTCCACTTTCGTTTCATGAATGAACGCCGCTTCTGTATACGTCATAATTTGAGATCCTAAATAAAACGTAATAGAACACATACACGGCAATATAAGCATCTTTTTAAAATTCCGCGGTCTTTTCAGCATCTTAATCTCCCCCATCGAACATTACGTTCTTTATACAGAACATTATCTATATTATAGTAAAGAACTATTAAAATTGATAGACAAATACTAGAAAAATAGAAAAAGGGCTATCCATGTGATAGCCCTTTTTGTTATTATCTTTCTTCACCTGCTGTTTGTTGTGCATCAAACGTCCAATTTAATTGTAACTTATCGCCTTGGAATTGATTTTGATCTTTTCCATTATCAACGAACTCAAATTTCACTTTGAATTTATCAGATTTACCTGCTGAAATACCTTTTTCATCCCAGAACCAAGCCGATAAATCATTATCTACAGCTGTAAGTGTGTCACCTTTTAATTTATCTAAAGTAGTTTGTTTCACAATTGTCTCATGCTTATCTACATTTTTTAAGAATGTTACTTTAATATGTTTACCAAAATCATCTTTATTATCTTTCTTTACATCTTCTACATTATAATCTGTTTTCAGTAGAACCTTTTTAATATCTAAAGAGCCTTTATTTTCTAGTTTAAATTCTTTTTCAATTGTATCCCCAGGTTTTAAATTCGATACGTTAACAACTGTTGATGGATTTAATGCTAAATCCAGTGTCCCAGCCGCAAATGTATTGTTTGACACTTCTTTATCACTGAAAAACGCAAATGTTCCTCCACCAACTAACGCTGCTCCTAGTACTGCTGATGTAATACCCATTCCTAATTTTTTCTTTAAAGTCATGTCCATATCCCCTTAATATATATTTGTTAACTTCCTAAACGGAAAGTATAACCAAACGAACTAGACGGATTGTTCTACTTTTTTATCTTTCTTTTCTCCGTCAATACTACGAATAGCACCAAAAATAGAAATCGCGGAATAACCAAGTAAAAAGACTCCTGGAATAATAAGAAGTAATGCTGCTCCCGCTTTTGAATTCGCATAATTCAGTAAATACCCAACATACGGAACTGTAATATCTGCATACTTTCCAACTACATTTTCTGCAAGTACTGGCTCTAAATCTGGTCCGTTGTTGTTATCCCCTTTTGTTTCATACACTACTTTTCCATTTGTATCTTTTACACCGATAATACGGTGAGTGATAATTTTTTGATCTTTCTCTTTAAAGGTAATAACATCACCTTTTTGATATTTAGAACGATCTTTGTTTGGTTCTATTGCAATGATTGATCCTGTTAAAAACGTTGGCTCCATTGATCCTGAAAGAACGCTCTTAAATTGATATCCCATCACTGTGGGATCACCACCGCTTGCTTTTGAAGAAATAACTACAAAAGCTAAAAACACCATCAATGCAAATAAAACAAATGAGATCGCGTTGCTAATTACCTTCCAAATTAATTTCATCGACTCTCTCCCTCTCCGTTGTTTTATATTATTTGAAGTATGCAATGTTCATTTTGTTCTTTAACAAGAACACAAGTAAATGATATAACGAACTTTAGGTTATTGCAATAAGAAAATTTACAATTATTAGTTAAAAGTATTTTTAGCATAGAAAAAGACTGTGATAAAATCTCCACAGCCTTTTTACTAATACGTTATTTTTCTTCTGTTTTCATTCCTTTTGTATTTCGGCGTAGCACTACATATAAAATGGCTCCAAATAGTACAAGTGCGCCTACCCCAACACTTATTACTTTCACATTTGACTCTTTTTCTTCTGATACAATTGTATCTTTTTTAGGCATCGCAAAAGTGACATCTTCTGTTGAAAGAACATTTACCGTCGCAATTGTTTGATTATTTTTCGTAATATCAACTGCACCAACTACCTCACCACGATGAATTCCTTTATGATACAAAGATTCTTTATCTAATGAAGCTGCCCGGAAAATAGTTTTCACATTTTTCCCTTCATCTTTCTTAAGCATAAGTTCTGCACTTTTTTCAAGTTCACTATTAATATCTTTATTTAAATATGTTGTTTTTTGATGCCAACTATGTTTATCTAGTACAGTTTGCTTCACAAATTGACCAAAAGAATAGTCCGCCATCTGCTTCAAATCTTCATAAATTTCAGGTCTTTGAGAAGCCATTACTACATTTATAATACGATTTCCATCTTTCTCATTTAATAAAACAAGTGTATTACGCGCTTCATTCGTAAACCCTGTCTTACCGCCAATGCTATATGGATTTTCAAAAAAATTAGATTTATTAAAAATAGACACCGTCTGCCTAGACGTCGTAACTGTCGTTCTTTTCGTATTCATCGCTTGTAAAATTTCAGGATAATTTTGCACACCTTTCGTAATCATAGCCATATCATATGGCGTCGTATAATGATTCGGATCATGCAATCCATTCGGTGTTACAAAGTGACTATCTCTCGCTCCTAATTGCTTCGCTTTCTCATTCATCATATTGGCGAAATTTTCAACACTCCCGCCAATCCGCTCCGCAATCGCATACGACACATCATTCGCACTCAGCACCATTAAAATCATAAGCGCAGTATTTCTATTAATTGTCTCTCCAGGTTGAAACTCAATTTGATAATTACTCTTCTCTTGATCTAATGCTAATTGTGAAAATGTAAATTGATCCTCTGGCTTTGTATGCTCCATGAGTAGAATCGCTGTTAACACTTTCGTCGTACTAGCAGGATATGCGCGGTGATATGCGTTTTTGTCATACAAAACATCTCCTGTTTTCGCATCAATTGTCGTTGCAAACTGACTAAAAACATTTGGTCCTTCCGCAGGTGGTGGTGCAACTTGTTCTGGATTTACTCCAATATTCGTCTCAGCACGCAATGTCATAGGTGTCAACAAAAACAAACAAATAACTGTAATAAAAACCAAAATTTTCTTAAAATTTACCATATGACTCTCCCTTTTCCATTTAATCCCTTAACAAAATAATATATCTACCAATCATATGTAATTTGTATTAAACTGGAAGAATTTTCACTATTTTTTACTATATCATATTTTTACGATAAAGAACATAAATATACAATAAAAATAAGAAGGAATTACTCTTTCTTATCCTTCTCATCAATCAACGAATCTATTAACTTTTGACTAGCTTCCTCGGGCGTAATCTCATCCGTTATCCCCATAAACGACCAACCTTTAGAATCAACCCACTCAACAAACTCTTGTAAAAATTCATCATGTGTAACATCCACATCAAGAATCGATCCATTAATCGAAATCGTTCTATTTCTAGACACGCGCATCTTGAACGTTTTTCTTACCATTACAACTTTTCTCCCTCTACTCCTGAATATTTATAAAATAATCTTGTATCTCTGTTATACATGATTTTCAGTAAATTGTAAAAAGGATATATTGGCCAATTTAAATAGCAAAAATGAAAATCTCTTACCTACGTAAACGTAATACGACATATAATTGCTCATAAATTATTAAATAAATTCATAAAAACATACAGTTATGTGGATTTATTTAAGTAAGCCATTATAGCCTTTTGGAAGATATTATCTAAAATAGTATACTAAACGGATGAAGGATATTTGAATACAGAAACTGAGGCTTTCTATTTAGCTGGACTCTTAAGTGGTAGACTTAGAGACTGATGCCGAAATTCATATTTAATTTCTATTTCTGTACATAATATTGTAAGAAAGAAGGTAGTACTGTGAAAACAACAGAAATTTTACTGACAGGGCCGATATATATGCACAATATCGTCCTAGTTATCCTAATGAATATATTGATTACTTACTTTCAGCTAACCAACTGAAAGGAAATCCGATTGTAGCTGATATTGGTTCAGGTACGGGTACGGGGATATTTAGCCGCCAGCTGCTTGAAAGTGGTTTACATGTTATTGGAGTTGAGCCAAATAATGATATGAGGAAGATGGCTGAGCAATCGTCAAAACTATATTCTCGTTTTCAATCCATAAAAGCAACTGCTGAAAATACCACTTTAAAAGAAAATAGTGTAGATTTAGTAACTGTTGCCCAAGCATTTCATTGGTTTGATAAAGAGGCTTTCAAAATTGAATGCCAACGAATTTTAAAACAAAAAGCAAACGTTGCTCTTGTTTGGAATAGTAGAGATTTAACTAGTCCACTTATTAAAGAGAACGCAGAAATTTGCCACATCAAATTCAAATGACTTTCGTACAATAAAGTAGAATATATTAGAAAACACCTTAAAATGAGGAGGAACTCAATGGCGCGTTGTACGTATTGTAAAACGAAGTGGAAAGTAAAAGACGTATGGTCGCTTCTCATAACATTTGAAAAAGATTGTCCGTATTGTTTTGGAAGACAATATATGTCTAATGATACTTTTCATCAAGCTAACGCTGCTTTACCACTGTTATTTTTATGCCCTTTAATTGTTGATTTAAGCGATGAAAATCCTTTAGATAAATACCGGAAATAATATAACGGCTACATTCAAAAACTACTTTTTACTGAATTTTCTTCTTATCATTATCCCTTCATACATTACTAGCATAATCGCTTATACTTTCCCTTTTGAAGATTCCGTAGCCCAGCAGGAATAGCGTCCTCTGAACAAGGTTTATCAATTATGACTAAAAAACAGTGATATATGTATACTGTTAAACATAAAAAATTAGCATTAGGTTCCAATCAAATATTAATTGAAACTCAGCACCGCTTGTATTCTGTAATTCAGAATACAAGCAGTGTTTTTTATTATGCATTTTTGCATACAGTATGATTTTCTCTTGTAAATAGATAATAATGGTATATAATAAAATCAACGTTTTACCAATAAAAGGTAATAAAAAGCAGTGTGATAAGTAAATAACCAAAACGTATTAACAGATTTGCTCTATGTAAATCATGATACATATATGGAATCAAAACTATGAAATTATATGTAGAGGTTAGATTACTACAAGATGAAAGATTCATAGCGAATACACTCGAGGAAAAAAGCGTTCGATTAGATTAATGTTATAAAACTACTTAATGTGGTATCTATGGAACGAATTGAGAATATACTTAGGGGGAATTTCAAGTGAAAACATTTGGTAAAGTATTATTAACAGGAGCTTTAGCTTTAGGTGGTTTAACAGCTATGAACATTGATACACCGAAGGCACATGCTGACGGAGCAAGCGAGTTCTGTCGTTATATTTGTGGTCCTAGCGAAACGGTGAACGGTGTTACAGTTCAGGTACACTCTACACAAGTTACTTTTGGTAACAGCGTAATTGCAAGAATTACAAATGACCGAGCGGAAGAAATTCATTACAATGTCAGCCTTGAAAAGAAATATGGCGATAGATGGGGAGAATTTGAAACCAACTTCCGTTGGCAAAATCAATGGGTCCCAGCTGGAAGCAATGATGAAATTGCAACTTTCACAGGATATGGCGATGATATTTATGAGGATGGAACATATCGTTATAAAGTCGAAATAAAAGACGCTGACGGTTCTATTGATACAATTTACACAGCAGGAATGACAGTTACAGGGCGATAGCTCATGACTGAGTTCCATTATTTATGATTTTATTTTTGATAATATCATTGATAATTGCGGTGATATTATTATTAAAATAAGCTCTTCGGGGCTTATTTTTTTATATAAAAATTGGAATGATAATATTCAGAAAATTACATCTTTACACTATTGAAATTTGTTGTTATTATAAGAATACATTAAATGTTACAATATTCAACAAATTATATAAATTCTCCGATTACACGAATGAAATGAAAACACATTGCTGGTGGTAATATTTATAGTTGGGATCCCGTAGCTCAGCAGGGAGAGCGCCACCTTGACAGGGTGGAGGTCGTGAGTTCGAGCCTCTCCGGGATCATATGAAAAACCCCTTGATAGTCAAGGGGTTTTCTTTATGTAGCAAATAAATAATTATTATTAAAACTAAATTTTTTCCCTACTTCTTTTCTCCATTTTGGAGAAAGACATAAATTATATTAATCATCGCTCTGCGTTGTTCGCTAGAACTCGATTCTTTACTCTCTTTTGAGAGCTTTTTAAAATTCTCTTTGAAAAATAGCCTAATACGGCAATTTTTATATTTATTTATATAAATTTCTCAACAAAAAAGATCTACACAGTTTAACTATGCAGATCTTTGTAAATTTAAGTTTAAAAATGAATAGACGAATCCTATTTTTGCCCTAACTTGATTGCCTTTTTGATATTACTAAATGCACCTTTACCATATATTAATACGCCACCGCGGTAAACACGACTCGTTAAACCAATCATTATACATATTGTTGCGATTAGAATCCCTAATGCTAGCGCAATCTCCCATACTGGGATATTAAGGAATCCAATTCGTACAAGCATAACTATAGGAGTAAAGAAAGGTACATAACTAGTAATGGTAACAACCATGCTGCTTGGATTTGACATTCCATAAATTGCAATATACAAAGCAGCAAGTAACATAAACATCAGCGGCATAACAGCTTGAGAAGATTCCTCTATACGCGTAATGATAGAGCCAAATAGACAAGATAATGAGCCATATAATAAGAATCCTAATGTGAAGAATAGAATCCCATAAAACACTAGAGTTGGAGCAACAGAATTTAAATCAATACTATTTAAAATATCATTTTTCGAATCATTAATTGCTGTTTTATATCCAACAGTTGCGACCAAGCCCCAAATTATGATTTGCGTAATACCAGCCAATAATGTCGAGAATAGCTTCGCATATAAATGTTTGGTAGGCGAAATACTTGAAACAACTAACTCCATAACACGAGAAGATTTCTCTGTTGCAACATCTGTTGCTAATTGTGCAGCATACATTAATATCATTAGATAATTTAGCATGATAAAGACATTAATTAAAATCCCTACACCCTCAGTATGTTCTCCATCTTTAACCTTATCTGAAACCGTTTTGGTATGAATTTCTACTGGCGTTGTTAACACCTTTAATTCATCTTGCGATAGATTCAATTGCTGGGCGAAGTTAGAAGATTGTATTTGAGATAAAATCGTTTGAACCTTGCTAACATCTTGCTGATTTACATCCGTCTCAGTTATATACGTAGCCTTTAATTGTTTATTATTCAATTCCTCTACAACGATTGCATATGTATAATCACCATTTTTAACACCTGATTCTGCTTTTTGTTTATCCGTGCTACGTTTAACTTGTATCTTACTATCGACATTTTTAAACACTTGATGAATGGTTGAATATAATTCTTCTTTTTCTGTTACAACAACAACTTGATCGTCCTCGTTACCTACAAACAAGTTATAAATCTTGTCAAAATTCATCAATCCTATAATTAACATAGAAACTATTATTGTAATAGCAAAATATGATTTTGATTTCACTTTAGATTTATAGTTTTGTAAAAAAATTGTCCAGAAACTACTCATTTTGTGCACCTACTTTCGCAATAAAGATATCATTTAATGTAGGCTCTTCTACTGCAAACTTTTTAACATACCCTAATTTTGTTATCTCTTTAAATAAAACATGTGACACTTCTTCATATGAAATTTTAAGAGTAACTGCATTTTTACGTTTCTTCATACTTTCTACACCTTTTATTTCTTTCAAATGGTCAAAGTCATGATCGCCAACGATTACAACGTTCTTTTTACCAAAATCACTTTTAATTTTGGCAATGTCACCCTGAACAACAGGTACACCTTTGTGCATAATACAAATGTGTTGGCATAACTCTTCCACATGTTCCATACGATGTGAACTAAAAAGAATTGACGACCCTTGTTTTTGCATATCAAGAACAGCGTCTTTTAACATTTCAACATTTACTGGGTCTAAACCACTAAATGGTTCATCTAAAATTAAGAGTTCAGGCTTATGTATAATCGCTGTTATCAGCTGGATTTTTTGCTGATTCCCTTTAGAAAGTTCTCCTACCTTTTTGTTCAGATGCTCAGTAATATTAAAACGCTCCAGCCAATAGTGAAGTTCTTTTTCTGCATCTTTACTTTTCATGTTCTTTAGTTTTGCAAAAAAGTTAACTTGTTCTTTGACAGTCATTTTCGCATAAAGACCACGTTCTTCTGGTAAATACCCAATTTTATCTGTAACACCATAATTTATAGGTTTACCATTCCATGAAATGGTCCCACTTGATTTCGATAAAAGTCCAAGTATCATTCGAAATGTAGTCGTTTTACCTGCTCCATTCCCGCCCAAGAATCCAAATATTTCACCTTTTGGTATCTCGATATTCAAATTATTCACTGCAACATGCTCGTCAAATTTCTTTGTTAAATCTTTAATTAGTAAACTCATTATCCACACCCTTAAATCCCAAGATGATTTATTTATACAATTGTATATCCATAGTCAACCACAATATTTTGCCCTCTAATGGCATCGCTTTTATCAGACATTAAAAATAAAATGACATTTGTTACATCTGAAATTTCAACAAATTTTCTATATGGAATCTTTTTTAATAACTTATTTCCTTCAAAGGACTTCAAATAGCTTTCGTTATTATCGTTTATGCTATAGGACAGTGAATTGTATACCACTGTAATGATTCATTTTTTATCTTTCAAAAATGAATCATTACCAACAAATGTTATATTTCGCATTATAAGGTTAGCATAAGATTTTAAATATTTAATATGCAATTCTGCATATTTTAATACTCTCAATTATTTACATAGTGTTTGACCATCTTTATTTAAAGCAGCCCCCACATTTACAAAATTCACTTAAAACAAGAATTTGTTTATCCATACTTTTTCTATAATTTTTCATGGAAGAACTGAAATTAATTAGTACCCCTGTTAAACACCTAAATCTGATACTTAAACTAACTAATCTTCCGCTAATAAATTGTTGTCTTATTTAACTTCACAATTAATAGTATCCAGCAGGCATAGTCACAACATCTTCGTACACCTCCTCATTAAAGCTGAAGGAACACTAATTAAAATCTGGTCCAGAAATTTTACCTTTCTACGTTACAGGATCCGCATAAGAAAACATAGAATACAGTACCTCCTCTGTTACAACTAGCTTTATGTCTTGAATTCAAAAAACATAATATCTAATTTATATAATTAATTTCGTGAGTTCAAACCTCTCCAGGTTCATAAAAAAGAGACACCATATCAACCTTCTACGTGATATGGTGTCTCTTTTTTATCTAATTCAATTACTTCCCACCAAACATCTTCTCCAAAGACTTTGCATTGGCAAACAATACTTCTTTCAAGTTATCGTCAGCAACGATTTTATAGTCGCCATCTTTGTCTTTCTTTAAGTTCAATGTAACTTCGCGAGTTGCCATTGCTGCATCTTTATCCGTTAAGTTTTTGATGATAGTTGAGGTCATTGTTTTTTCAATCGCTTTTTCAGATTGTTCTTTGTCTTCGCTAAATGCGCTAGCGAAGGCCATTGGCATAACTTCTCCCACTGCTTTTGTTACAGCAACGGATAGATCAGCAGATGTAATTTTCACTTTCACTTCTGCTTTGTCATCCTTTTTCGATACTTCTTCTAGCTTTTCAAATTTAAAGTTCTTTGTAATTGCACTTAGCATTGCTTTTGCCTCAGCATCATCTGTTTTTTCATTTAGTTTATTAAATTCCTTGTCACTCTCAACAAATGTACGAGCCTTTTCTACATCACCTTTTTGTATCGCTGTTAAAAATTCTTCTGTAGTATCTTTCGGATTTGCACACCCTGCTAAAACAACCGCTGTTAATCCTACTACCATCATTAATAGCAATAATCTCTTTATCTTTTGCACGCTCATTCTCCTCATTATCTTTTCTAGTAAGTCAGTATCATACAATATTATGAAACTGACATTACAAACATTTTTTAGTATAGCATTTATATGATTAATTTTCTATTAATTCCCAAAAATATAAAGAGCCTTGCAGCATTCCTACAAGGCCTCTCTTCTATCAATCTGTATCCGTAGCACAAATAAACCACATTTTCTGTTCCCTACTACCATCCATATAGTCCGATCAAAGATCATAAGCGATAACCAAAGTGATATATTAATAGCAGCAAATAATAAATATAAAATGAAGTCTCTCTTTTGTAGTGCCCCTCTATTCATTACAATGTAAAATGCACCGATAGGAGGCAAAATAAAGCAAAGGAAAAAGTTTTTCTTAACAACCATAGATACGCAGTTTCTTTCTGCATATGAATCCCCTTTTCATCATAATACTTGCTTCAACATCGGTCTCACTACCCTATATTCATCACTATAAGCTTCCTTTATGATTAAAGGCGGATATTCACTTTTTTCTTCCTCAATCATTGTAAACACTTCTGTTTTCTCTTGTAATGTATTAGATTCTCTATTTTTAGTAGGGTTTTTACTTGTTTTAATTTTCTTTGTTACTTCGCCAAGTTTTTGCCCAACTTCTTCTACTTTGGCAGGTTCATTCGTAACATAGTATTCTTGTTCGTCCCATACTAATATAGGTGGCACTTGTTCTCTTTTGTTACATATTATATAAGTAGTACTAGCTACAAGTAGTATACAAGTTAATAAATAGAAGATAGTTTTTTTATTCATATACTACACTCCTTATCTATCAGTTCATTGGATTATATAACACAATTTATTTACAGTAAATTGATTTAGAGGTAATTTTTAGGTTTAACAATAAAGAAAAACCTTACCGAAGTAAAGTTCCGTTTTTACATTCTATAGTGACTGATTAATTAATACGATCATTACAATAATCGCTATAAGCAAAACAACTAAACAGCCGATTAATTTATAAAATCCTCGCTTCGTTAATGTCCCACCTTGAACATCTTTACGAATAAATAAGAATACGGCTAAAAATAATACAAGCCCAATGCCAAAAGCATACATCATTTGCATATGTTAATCTTCCTTTCTCTCTTCCATCTTAATATCTTTTTGCCAAAACAACAAATGAGATAAAGACGGTACTCATCGTAAGTGCCATAAGTATATTCAATAATTCAGTAGCAGATAGTGTAAGTATTTTTAAGTTTAAGTCAATAGAGAAAAGAAGTTAATATACTGTTAATGCAAAAAAGGTTACAAACATTCCTTTATAACGAATGAGTTTCATTCGCTCATCTTTTTCTTTAAATTGTGGGTGTAAGTAGCTTAGGCAGAAACTCATAATCATCATCCCAAGCAATGGATACGTTATAGCCGGCGGTGCAGAATGCGTCATTATACCTGTTAATATCATAAATCCACTCATAAATAGAAAGATAATTCCCATGATTACAAAGTACTTTTGTGAATAGTTCATTCTTACTCCTCCCCTTCTTTTCCTTCATAAATAAATACATGTTCTATCGTTGTCTGAAATGTTTTTGCTATTTCAAATGCTAGCGGAAGTGATGGATCGTATTTCCCTTTTTCAATTGAGATAATGGTTTGTCTGGAAACCCCGAGTTTCTCGGCCAGTTTTTCTTGAGATAGTCCAAATTTCTTTCGGTATTCGACCATTTTATTTTCCAAGGAAATTTCTCCCTCCTTCCATATATCGAGTATATATGTAAAGTAAACTTTACGTCAAGGTTCCTTTACATTTATTTCAATCAGTTTTCGTTCTATTTATATAGAAGAAACTTGTTCGATTTCAGCACGTCTATTTTGTAATAAAACATGGAACACTGTATGTAATCGTTACTATATTTCCTCCTCACTTTTTTAAAAATTTAATATCTTCATATTTGTTTTATCCTTTTAAAATATTTCATTCTCTGCTTTATTAGATGCAATGTGTTATTTGTTTTACGGTGTTTTTTGGCATATTTATAGAAACTAACGGGTTATAAAGCATTTTTTATGTTTAACCACTTTTTTTGTAGAAATCCTTCATTTTCCTTTCGATATTTAACACTATCGAAATAAAGTTTATGGTAAATTCATAATTTTTTATTTTTTATACTATATTCCGTTATATTGTTGTATAATATCTATGAAAGCGCTTATTATTTCAATATACATAATTCGAATCAACTTTTATCAAAACATTCCAATGATTATACTTATATTTACATGTAACAATTCTAGTTTTCAATGTAGGTATACCAAATATATCCACCCCATTTTTCTGTAAAATTACTTTATAAAGTGAAAGATTAACTTGGGTGATAAGTTATTGTGAATGTTTTTTTACAAAACAGATAAGTAATAGTGTTTGGTATTATGTAAATTATTGTAATAACATAAGAGTAAAGAAAACATTTACATTGATTATTGGTTCATCAATTATTGAAAAGAGCAAAATGCACCTTTTGTATGGAAAAGGATTATATGCATTGGGAGGTTTAAACAAATGACGAGGAAGAATACAACGACAAACCCTTGGGCCAAGTTCCACGGTCCGAACCTTGGTTATGTGATTGAACAGTATGATCTTTACGTAACTGGAGCAGGTTCTGTTGATCCGGAATTACAAGAGCTTTTTGAAATTTTTGGAGCTCCTTCGTTTCAAGATGATGTCGTAACAGGGGACAACACAGCAACACATTTTTCTCCTCAAAACACAGGTAACATTGAAAAAATTCTTAAAGTCGTTCAACTTGTTGAGCAGATTCGTTCTTTCGGGCACACGTTGGCTCACATCAACCCGATGGAAGATGCTGCAAATGGACAATCTCTTCTTGAGAAAGCAATGAACGAACTGAGCGATGCTGACTTGAAAGCGATTCCAGCGAAAACAGTATGGCAAGATGCACCAGAAGGTATTCACACTGCACTTGATGTAATTCATAGATTAAAAGACGTTTATACAAAATCTTTAGCTTATGAATTTTCTCATATACAAGATAGTGAAGAACGCACGTGGTTGCATCAAATGGTGGAATCAAATTCATTGCGTCAACCACTATCAAATAAAAAACGAACTGCTCTTTTAAAACGTTTAACAGCTGTTGAAGGTTTCGAGCAATTCTTGCATAAAACATTCGTTGGGCAAAAACGTTTCTCTATCGAGGGCGTTGATATGCTTGTGCCTGTTTTAGATGAAATTGTTCTAGAAGGTGCTAAGAACGGTGTAGAGGATGTCATGATTGGTATGGCTCACCGCGGTCGTCTAAGCGTACTTGCTCACGTATTAGAAAAACCATATAGTCACATGTTTGCTGAGTTCAAACATGCAAAAATAGAAGGCGCAGTAGCCAATTCTGGCTGGACTGGCGACGTAAAATACCACCTAGGTAGAGAACAAGTCGTTAGTAACGAAGAAGTTAGCACTCGCGTGACATTAGCAAATAACCCGAGTCATCTTGAGTTCGTGAATCCTGTAGTAGAAGGTTTCGCACGTGCTGCTCAAGAGAATCGTAAAAAATCTGGTCTTCCAGATCAAGATATTTCAAAATCATTCGTAATTTTAGTTCATGGTGATGCTGCATTCCCTGGTCAAGGTATTGTATCTGAAACGCTCAACTTAAGCAGATTGAACGCGTATCAAACAGGCGGAACGATTCATGTTATCGCAAACAATGCAGTTGGTTTTACAACTGATAGCTATGATTCTCGTTCTACGAAATATTCAAGTGACCTTGCAAAAGGTTTCGATATTCCGATTGTTCACGTGAACGCTGATGATCCAGAAGCTTGTCTTGCAGCTGCTAACCTTGCGATTCAATATCGCATGTTGTTCAAAAAAGACTTCTTAATCGATTTAATCGGTTACCGTCGATATGGTCATAACGAAATGGATGACCCAGCGGTTACGCAACCACAAGTGTACAAAAAAATTAAAAATCACCCAACTGTAAGAGCAATTTATGCAGATCAATTACAAGCTGCTGGTGTTCTAAATGCAGATGAGGTTGAAACAATTACTCAGTTTACGCAAGAACAATTAAAATCCGATTATGCACAAGTACCGCCAGCTGATACGAGCGATGCAACAATTCACGTTAAAGTGCCAGATGTTGTTGCAAAAGGCATTCAACCAATTGATACTGGTGTTGAGATTGACTCACTTCGTGCAATTAATGAAGGTCTACTATCTTGGCCAGAAGGCTTTAACGTATATCCGAAAGTGAAGAAAATTCTTGAGCGCCGTAAAGATGCTTTAGAAGAGAACGGTAAAATTGAATGGGCACTTGCTGAGTCATTAGCATTCGCTTCTATTTTACAAGAAGGTACGCCAATTCGTTTAACTGGTCAAGATTCACAGCGTGGTACATTTGCGCACCGTCATATCGTATTACACGATACTGATACAAATGAAACATATTCACCATTACATCGCTTACCAAACATTAATGCATCATTCTCTGTTCATAACAGTCCGTTATCAGAGGCTGCTGTTGTTGGTTACGAATATGGTTATAACGTATTCGCTCCAGAAACTCTTGTTATGTGGGAAGCGCAATATGGTGACTTTTCAAATACTGCGCAAGCATTATTTGATCAATATGTTTCAGCTGGAAGAGCAAAATGGGGTCAAAAATCTGGTTTAGTTCTTCTATTACCACACGGTTATGAAGGTCAAGGACCAGAGCACTCTAGTGCACGTCCAGAACGTTTCTTACAGTTAGCTGCTGAGAATAACTGGACAGTTGCAAACTTAACGAGCGCGGCACAGTACTTCCATATCCTGCGTCGTCAAGCATCTATCTTAGGAACAGAAGCTGTTCGACCATTAGTACTGATGACGCCGAAGAGTTTATTACGTCACCCACTTACGCTTTCAACTGCTAGTCAGTTAAGCGAAGGACGTTTCCAACCTGCTTTAGAACAAGAAAACCTTGGCACGAAACCAAATAAAGTAAAACGTCTTGTTTTAAGCACAGGTAAAATGGCGATTGACTTAGCAGCAGAAATCGAGTCTGGTAAACATGAGTACAACTTAGACGAAGTTCATGTCGTTCGTATCGAGCAATTGTACCCATTCCCTGCTGAGAAAGTTCAATCTATTATTAAACGATTTAAAAACTTAGAAGAAATCATTTGGGTTCAAGAAGAACCTCGTAATATGGGCGCATGGCATTACATGGCTCCAATTCTGTTCGAACTTGCTGGAGATAAAGTGAAAACAGGTTACATTGGACGTCCTGATCGCTCTAGTCCATCTGGCGGCGATCCATTCGCTCACAAAGCTGAGCAAGAACTAATTGTTGCACACGCTTTAGATGTGAAGTATAACTTCCGTCAAGATAAACAAGAAATTGAAGTTTTCAGCAACTAAAAAGTAATAATGAAGGTTTCTAGCTTGTTCCCTGGGCAGATATTCTGCCCAAGGCCAGGCTAACAAATGGAGATTACCGAAGACAAAAGAAGAAAAAACACACCGTTAGGCAAATAAGGGGAGGACATTTAAAATGATCGAAATTAAAGTACCTGAGCTTGCAGAATCTATTACCGAAGGAACTATTTCACAATGGCTTATCAACGTAGGCGACAAAGTTGAGAAAGGCGGCAGCGTTGTTGAGCTTGAAACTGATAAAGTCAATGTAGAAATCATTGCAGAAGATTCAGGTATTGTATCGAAGTTACTAGGCGAACCTGGGGATACAGTTGAAGTTGGCGCAACTATCGCAATTTTAGATGCTAATGGAGCACCAGTTGCAGTAAGTACACCTGCACCACCTGCTGAGCAAGCAAAACAAGAAACAGCTGAAGCACCGAAAGCTGCGGCTCCAAATGCTGAACAAACTACGAGTCTACAAGGCTTACCAAATACGAACCGTCCTATCGCATCACCAGCTGCTAGAAAAATGGCTCGTGAATTAGGAATCGACTTAAACGACGTACGTAGCACAGATCCACTTGGACGCGTGAGACCACATGATGTACAAGCTCATGCTGCAGCACCAAAAGAAGCACCAGCTGCTCCAAAGAGCCCAGCTCCTGCTCCAGTTGCAAAAACGGAATTCGAAAAACCAGTTGAGCGCGTGAAAATGTCCCGCCGCCGTCAAACAATTGCAAAACGTCTTGTAGAAGTTCAACAAACATCTGCAATGTTAACAACATTTAACGAAGTTGATATGAGTGCGATCATGGAATTACGTAAAGAGCGTAAAGACGCTTTCGAGAAAAAACATGATGTACGTCTTGGCTTCATGTCATTCTTCACAAAAGCAGTTGTTGCAGCATTAAAACAATTCCCATTATTAAATGCTGAAATTCAAGGTGACGAGCTTATCATCAAAAAATTCTATGATATCGGTATTGCAGTAGCAGCTCCAGATGGATTAGTTGTTCCAGTTGTACGCGATGCTAACCAATTAAACTTCGCTGAAATCGAAAGTGAAATTCGTAATTTAGGTATGAAAGCACGTGATAACAAACTTTCATTAAAAGAACTACAAGGTGGTACATTTACAATTACAAACGGTGGTGTATTCGGTTCTCTAATGTCAACACCAATCCTAAATAGCCCTCAAGTTGGTATTTTAGGAATGCATAAAATCCAAGTACGCCCAGTTGCAATTGATAACGAGCGTATGGAAAACCGCCCAATGATGTACATTGCTTTATCTTACGATCACCGTATTGTTGATGGTAAAGAAGCAGTTAGCTTCCTTGTTGCTGTTAAAGATATGCTTGAAGATCCAAAATCATTATTATTAGAAGGTTGATAGATTAATAATCTAATATATAAAGGCTGTAGAATACATCATTCTACAGCCTTTTTTTGCGTTCATACGGGACAAATTTCATGACATAAGATAATAATGTATGCCTAAACGTAAGGAGGATTAAAATGAATAACCTTCCAATTCATGCAAAACTTAAAGTAAATAAGGATACTTTCTTCCTGCCCGATTCAAACGGGGGTGTCTATTTTCGAAATAACGCCAGTTCATTTCGCATGGACGGTGATGGAATTTATGACTGGATTGAAAAATTAATGCCAATGTTTAACGGTAATCATTCTTTAGCAGAAATAACTGATGGTCTCCCTCTCCCCTATCAAAATCGTGTATTTGAAATTGGAGAGGTTTTATATGAAAATGGTTTCGTTCGCGATGCAAATCAAGATGCACCTCATGAATTAAACAGTACATTACTCGACAGATATGCTTCACAAATTGAATTTTTAGAAGCTGATTCTCATTCAGGTGCTTTAAAATTTGAAACGTACCGCGGAGCAAATGTCCTTGTACTTGGCTCCGGAGATATGCTTACTTCTTTAGTTTCTTCTTTATTAGAATCTGGTTTACCTACATTTCATTACCTCGTTACAGATCGAGATGAAACAAACTATGACAGAATACATGAGCTAATAGAACGTGCATATGAAGTTGATAACGGTGTACTCATTCAAGAAATCGATACTACAATTGACCGTCCCTTGCATGAAGTATTCGAACCTTTTGATTGGATTTTATATGTTTCTCAAAATGGAGACATTGACGGTTTAAAAACAGTTCACACTATTTGTAGAGAAACGAAAAAGAATTTTATACCAGCTATTTGTTTATCAACACTCGGTATAGCTGGACCTGTCGTAACGGAAAATCGTGATGAATGCTGGGAATCCGCATGGCATCGGCTACATGAAACGACTTTGCAAAATGAAAATTCATCAGATTCCTTCTCACCAATTACATCTGCAATGTTAGCAAATGTAATCGTTTTTGAATTGTTTAAACATGTCGCGGATGATTTATATCGTGAAAAAGAATTACAATTCTTTTTATTAAACTATGAAACACTTGAAGGAACGTGGCATCCTTTTATAAAACACCCTCTTGCAACTGATGAAAGTTTTACAATTGATACGATAGAAAATCTTTCTGAAAAACTTGAGCATCGGTCCAACCAACATACTTCAACTGATGTATTCCGCTTTTTCGACTCATTAACTTCTAAAGAAGCCGGTATATTCCATGTATGGGATGAACAAGATTCATATCAATTACCGTTATCACAATGCTATATTCAAGTAGCCAATCCATTATCAGATGGCCCAGCTCCCCTTCTGCCTCTTATGACTCGCAGTGGATTAACTCATAATGAAGCACGCCGAGAAGCTGGTTTAACAGGAATTGAAACATATGTAGCAGAAATCATTCACCGCCTTATTCCTGAACATAACGATATCGGTATTGGCGCTGGAGAAACGATGACAGAAGGATTTTACCGGGCACTACAACAACATTTAAATAATAAATTGTATGAACGGCAGTCACATATGCTAGAAGAACTTACAACGATTGATTTAACTGATATTCACGATAAACATTGTAGATTTTATTACGATGCCCTTGCTACAATTCATGAAACACCTAAAATCGCAATGAGTGAAGAGATTCTCAGTTTTCCAGTCGTTTGGGTTGGTATAAATGATAAATGGTACGGTGCATCTAATATTAATATGACGTTAGCGTTACGGAGCGCACTACAACTATCACTGCTCCACATTCAAAGTGAAGAGACTCCTTACAGAGCTAATATCTTGCCTGAATCATCTATTATTTTATATGACACGGATTCTTTTAGGGTGGAAATACAAGCGGAAGAAGAAATTCCAAGTGTGCAATCTTTACAGCTTGCCTTACAGCATTTAGAAGAACATAATTTTTATCCCTTCGTGTTTGATTTAGCAATCGAACCATTTTTGAAAGAAAACTTAGACGGTGTGTATGGGGTATTAATTGCAAAGGAGGACGGTCTATGACTCAAAATATATTGCTTATAGGGGATGGCCTTCTTGCAGACTATGTACATGATCAATTATGCAAACAATATTCCATCATTCGTCAGCATACCCTTACAGAAGAACTTCCTGAAAATATTTATCTCGCTCTCGTATTACATGATGGATCTCCTTCTCCTATTCATCATGATGCTGAGCTAATTTTTCGCTCAAATCATATTCCGTGGCTTCGTGGTTTCACTTCATTTGGCGAAGGTATTATCGGTCCTTACATTCATCCTCTTACGCCCGGATGTTCCCATTGTTCTGATGGACGCCGTTTTATCGCTGGCTTTGATCAAAAAGAAATGTGGGAACTACAGCGGAAATATGCCTTTAAAGCCGAAAATGGAACGAGGCGTGATGTACGTGCCACCCAAAATGGCATGTTACAAATGTGCCATCTTATTTGCGCAGAAACAGAAAAAATATTAACTCATAACCATTCTTCTTTAGAAAATGAACTTATTTTACTAAACTTACAAACATTACAATGTACGCGGCATTCTTTTCTTCCAGATCCTCTCTGTCCTGTATGTAGTAGTTTACCTGATGATACTGCGGATGCGGCGGAAGTTTCTTTACAACCGAGTTTAAAAGTAAGCACCGAAACGTATCGCTGCCGTTCCATTCATGAATTAAACACATTTTTAACGAAAGACTATTTAGATTATCGGATCGGTATGTTGAACGGCAAAATGCAGCATTCTTTATTGCCATTCGCTGACGTCATTATAAACATGCCATTAATGTTTGGAAATGAAGGTGTTGCAGGCCGAACTCATTCATTTGCAGTGAGTGAAGCAACTGCTATTTTAGAAGGTTTAGAACGATATTGCGGTATGTCGCCTCGCGGGAAAAAGACAAATGTGCATGGTAGTTTTCATGATTTAGAGGAACATGCACTAAATCCCCTTACACTCGGTGTGCATACAAATGAACACTACAATCGTGATAATTTTCCATTTAAGCCGTTTGATCCTGATTATGAGCAAAACTGGGTATGGGGATATTCTTTATCACAAAACAGACCGCTTTTAGTTCCTGAATCAATTGCTTATTATAGCCTTGGTCATCGAGATGCTTTCGTGTATGAAACATCAAATGGATGTGCAATTGGCGGTAGTTTAGAAGAAGCGATTTTTCACGGCATTTTAGAAATTGTAGAGCGTGATGCCTTCTTACTCACTTGGTATGCCGAATTACCTCTTCCCCGCCTTGATCTTAGTTCAGCAAATGATACAGAATTACAATTAATGATCCAGCGGTTACGTACGATTACTGGATATGAATTACACGCTTTTAACGCGACGATGGAACACGGCATCCCGAGCTTATGGGTAATTGCAAAGAATACACGTGAAAATGGAATGAACGTTGTTTGTGCGGGAGGCGCTCATTTAGATCCTATTCGAGCTTTAAAAAGTGCCATTCAAGAAATAGCAGGCATGTTACTTATAACAGACGATGAACTCGAGCACAAAAGAGAATACTATGAAAAATGCTTACAAGATCCTTATTTCGTTAATAAAATGGAAGACCACAGTATGCTGTACGGATTGAAAGAAACGGAAGAACGTCTTCACTTCCTTTTACGAGAAGATGCACCAGTGCAAACGTTCCAAGAAATGAATGTATCACAGTCATTTGATATGGATTTAACATCCGATCTCCACCAACTTTTAAATCGTTTGCATCAATCTAATCTTGAAATAATCGTTGTAGATCAAACCGTTCCCCTTATAGAAAAGAACGGACTACACTGTGTAAAAGTCATTATTCCAGGCATGTTACCGATGACATTCGGCCATCACCTTACTCGTGTTACAGGATTAGATAGAGTCTATACCGTACCGATGACACTTGGATATAGCACTGAACCGTTAACAAATGAACAATTAAATCCACATCCGCACCCGTTTCCATAGTAAAGGAGGGATTTCATGCAGCTAGATACTTTTTTACATCATCTCCATTTCTCTATTGATGAAATTATGCCGAATCATGAGGTGGACTGGAAAGACGCACCGCTTCCTTATAAATTATATCGAAATGTACCTACCATCCCGCTCTCCTTAGAAATCCCGTTATCTTTATCGAACTCTTCTACTACACCTACTCTAAATGAGATTGGTCACTACCTTTGGTATTCATTTGGTGTAACACAATTATGTCAGCTAAATAGCGAGAGAAATGTATTACGCAGATCCATTCCTTCAGGCGGTGCTTTATATCCCAATGAATTGTATATCTATTTAAAGATTGACGATTATCCAGATGGCATTTACCATTATGACGCCGCGCATCACCGACTTATTTTACTTCGCGAAGGAAATTTCGATTCTTATTTAGCAGACGCACTCGGTAATCGCTGTAATATACATGATTGTTTCGGTGCCGCATTCGTATCCACTATGTTTTGGAAAAACTTCTTTAAATACAATAACTTTTCATATCGCCTTCAAGGATTAGATAGCGGGGTTCTCATTGGGCAATTACTAGAATGTGCAAAACAGTTCGGTTATACGAACGGCGTATACTTTCAATTTCTAGATCGTGCACTGAACCATTTACTCGGATTGTCAGAAGGTGAAGAAAGTGTGTATGCCGTTATTCCTTTAAGTACAGAGCCAGAAACTAATTGGTTTCACAATGATTACCGTGAAAATAAAACAGTTACTTCTCATGAGTTGTTGCAACAAATTCCGCCGTTAGCACATGAACATTTCGTTCGCTCAAAACATGTAGGTGAATATCCGATGATAACAAAAATAAATGAAGCTTCTATGATCGAATCGACAGCACACTTCCAAACACTACATCATGAAGAGCACTATCAACATAATGCGTACGCTGTACAGCTACCAAAAGTAGAACGGTTATCGTATGATTTCCTACAACTTTGTAAAAAACGATATTCTCCTGATGCGGACTTTATTTTAACGAAATGGGATGCAGCCGAGCTCGCTACTTTACTACAAGAAGCGAGCCTCTCCTTCCCCTATTACAACGACCTTGACGGTAAGTATGCAAATGAAAATGCACGCGTCTTCTTATATGGATGTTTTTATAACGTGAAAAATATTGAAAACGGGGCTTACGCTTATAATAGTAAAACACATTCGATACAACCAATTCGGTATGGAGACCTTCGTTACCCTCTTCAATCTAGTATGACGATGGATAACGTAAACCTTTTTCAAGTACCACTTTGCTTACATGTAGTCGGAAAGAAAGATTACTATACACGTGCATTAGGCTATAGAGGATATCGTATTCACCAAATGGAAGCTGGTATACTCGTTCATAAACTCGTTTTTGCAGCGACCGCGATGGGGATGGGCGGGCATCCATTACTTAGTTTTGATACAAATTCATGTGATCAATTGTACGGTATTGATGCTGGGAATGAAACGTCTCTTATTCAAATTCCTGTTGGGGCGTATCGAGCGCGGAATTGGTTAAAAGGGGTTTTGCATAGTTAAAAGCACGCCGATGGACGGCGTGCTTTTTTACTAGATTAACTTAAAAATACTCTTAATTTGTCTAGCAAATAACCAATTTTTCGTACCGTAGTTATCATTTAAACTATCTAAATTAATAGATTGTCCGTTAGCAAACTTTAATTCTAACGTTGTATTTTTGTCATTTGTTTTTAAATTACTATTTGTAATATCATCATACTTTAATTTTTCAATCTCAATATATTCGTCTTTTTCTTGTCCGATCACGACATGGTCTTGGAAGAAGAAAAACACTTCTACTTTTTTACCGAAACAAAATACATTTTTCGTATAAATTAATGTCGCATTATCAAGTCCGACGCATACTTCTTTCATCTCTTCCACAACGTGTCCAAAGTCTTCTTCTTGTCTTGCGTTTGATTCAGCAATCCATTCTTCGATTGTTTTCATGTTAATTGCCATACTGTGCCCCCTGGTTCGTTCATTGCTTTTTTTAAAAATAAATACTATATGAAAATATAAGCGATAAGTACTATGTTTTCAAGGGTGAACGGTATATTCAAAATAAAGTTAAATTTCAAAGTAATCTACTAGAGGCACCGATTTCATTATATTTTAAACGTTTGAACGAGACATTCTTCATCATCGATTAACTGTGTTTTCTCATCAAATACGATGTTTAGCTCCCTATATACTTTCTTCCAAAAAGAAACAGCTGGTACATTTTTCACAAGTTCGATAACGAAATACTGTCCTCGTTTCTCTTTTAGTACATTCTCAATAACTTGTTTACCAATTCCTTTTCCTTTGTACTGATTCAATATGAAAATGTCATTTATGCCAAAGTCGTTTTCCTTCTTCAAAAACGGGCGTTCCAACAATAATAAAAATCCTACAATACTATTTTCAGCTTTTATAAAATACGGAGTGATTCCGTCATTTCCCCAAAACATGTGCAAATCTTCGTATTCAAAAAATCCATTTGCCCCAATCTTTATATTAGGAGTGAATGTAGAGAGATCATGAAGATATAGTGCGTACAAATTACGTAATATTTCTTTTTCAGATTCTTGAACGGTTTGAAGTGCTACAAACATTTTTAATAATCCCCTTCCCTATATGTAACTGTTTCTCCCTCTTTATTATTCGCTAAAAAAGTTTACCTACCTTTGCAAAAAAATAGCACTTAAAAAGTGCTATTCTGCTCTCCTTGCCGCTTGCTGAATTGGGTCCCAAACGCTGTTATATGGTGGTGCATAACTTAAATCGACATCTTCTAAATCATGAATGCTCATTTTATTGAAAAGTGCCATCGCGATCACATCAATACGTTTATCTACGCCTTCTTCTCCAATTACTTGCCCGCCCAACAATTGTTTCGTATCAGAGCGATATAGTAGTTTCAAGTAAAGTGGTTTTGCATTTGGATAATAGCCCGCCATATTTGTAGAATCTACTTTGACCGTTTTATACGGGATATGTAGCCCTTTTGCTTCTTTTTCATTTAAGCCTGTTCTTGCGAGCGTCAAATCCATAAATTTAATAATACCTGTGCCTAACGCACCTTTAAATGCTCTTCGTTTATCAAGCATATTCAGTCCAGCAAGTCGCCCTTGTTTATTAGCAGTCGTTCCGAGCGGGATATGATCATGAATTTCCTTTATAACGTGGTAATGTGTTGCGCAATCACCGGCTGCATATACGTCTTGCACATTCGTTTGCATATATGCATTTACTTCGATTGCCCCTTTATAATTTGTACGTATATTTGTTCCTTCAAGAAAATCAGTATTCGGCTTCACTCCAACCGATACTAAAACAAGATCTGCTTTATACGTACCTTTATCCGTTTCAATTTGTTCCACTCTTTCATTTCCTTTAAATGCTTTCACATTTTCATTCGTTAAAATTTCAATATTGTGTTTATCTGCTTCTTTATGTATATATTCAGCCATATCTGCATCATAAATCGTACCGATATGATCATTTCGCTCAATCATTCTTACTTTCTTACCAAGTTCGACGAATGTTTCTGCCATCTCCAGTCCAATCGCACCACCGCCAATAATGGTTACATCTTCAACTTTATTCGTTTCTAGCGTTTTTAATATACGCTCAGCATCTGGAATTGTTTTTAAAAGGTGAACACCTTGCAAATCTCGACCTTCCCATTCTGGCATAACAGGACGCACTCCAGTTGCAATTAATAAACGATCGTACGGAAATTCAAAAACTTCTTTCGTCTTCGTATGCTCTGCGTACACCATTTTCTTTTCTGTATCTACTTTCGTTACTTCATGACGCACTTTCGCATCAATTCCATATTTCTCACGAAACGTCTTTACGTTGCGCGCGATTAACTTTTCAGTTGAAGCGATAGCACCACTAATGACATACGGTAATCCACACTGAGCGTATGAATAAATTTCACCTTTTTCTAACGTTACAACAGTTGCATTTTCATCGTTTCTAACAATTTGCATAGCTGCACTCATACCAGCTGCATCTCCGCCAATAATGACATAGTTCACTTTACCACTCCTTCTTTTTTTACATACTCTTTACGTTTTCCATATTTTATAAAAATAACACCTACTTCCATTGTAAAGAAAGAGGATTTTATCTTCAAATTTGGTGCACAAACCTATGCCTGAATAGGTAGCCGTCGTGTCTCATAAACAACATGTTTAATATGCTATAACAGTTACTATTGAAAGTAGGTGAAATATATGTGCGCCGGCCTTCTCGCCCAGCTTCCAGATGAACCGCAAGAACCAAAAGAACCGAAACCCGCCCTCTCACTTGACCAAGAATTTTCCATTAATGCGACAATATACAGCGCTCGTGCCTGGTTATCTAACGATGATACGTTTGCGCAAGATATTTGGAAAGCTACCCAATTCGCTTCAGCATCACATGCTGGCAAGTCTATCTTTCCAGTCGGTTCAGTTAAAATTCTGAACTTCTCTGACGATACAATAACTGTTACTGCTTCACCAGAATCAGATCATGCGCTCAAAATAGTCGTCCCCCCCCATTCCGAGGCAGCCCTAACATCTGGTCCTTTATCACATATACAAGCTAGTACATCAGGAGGATCAAGTAAAGTCACATTTCTCTTTCACATCTTTTTCTCAAGGGATCCTGGTTCAGATAAATAACCATAAAAAAGGTACAGTTATGCACTGTACCTTTTTCACATGTTTATTCTCTTGATTTGATGAGTTCAACATTATAAGTTTCAATATCTGTTAGCTTTCCTGTAAAATATGGATTTTCTCTATACCAAGATTGTTTTGAAAAATACGTTTGCATATCTTTCGTCTGAAAAATATGTCCATGCCTTGCATATATTTCATTTCTAGCAATTTTCAACTGTTCTTTCGATAAATATGCTAAATCTGTACTCGTTAATTTTCGAATATCACTATCTGGGAAAATGAAACCATTATATACATACGGAGTGGTAGATGGCGGAGTAACATTATAAACAACTGTTTTTTCTGTACTTTTCTTTTGAAATGGAAGATTATAAGACGGAAGTGCCGTTACCGTTTCTACCTTCGTCGTTTCCCTTCCATTTTCTCCATTTCGTTCTAAATAAATCGTCGTACTTCCATCAGTCGCTATAGGCCCCCATGTAATTTCTTCTCCTGCCAGTGCTGTAACTGGTTTTTGATTTACGTACAATGTTGCACCAGGCGCGTTCGTTTGAACTGTAATATATTGACCTTGCAACGTTAAATCTATCATTACGTTATTTTGGCTTTGTTTCATAAGTACAACCTTTTCCTCACGCGATAGTTTTACATAATCATTTTTATATTCTGATTGAAACACTTGATTGCCCGGAAGAAACGGCCCATATTGCTTCTCAAACTTTTTGTCATCTGTCTTATCAATTTCTTTTCCGTTCATTTTTAACGATACGCCTTTTTCATTTGTAAGCAAAGTGGTATAGTACGTCTTCACTTTCAATTTATACCGATCAAATATAAAGAAATACTTTCCGTCTTTCGTTAACGAAAAATCAGCTCTTTCTATTCCGTCCCGTTGTTTTTCACCTTGTCTCAAATATTCTTTTAATTCATTCACATACGATGGATTTTCTTTTATATATGAAAATAGAGGCGTTAAACTCTCTTTTGTTATCATAACCGATTGATCATCTGCCGTAATGATCTCAGCTAATTTCTCTCCGTCCCTCTCTTGTAAAATCGTAATCATCCGATCTACTTGTGCCACCTGCGTATAATACGATGATCCGTACAAATATAATCCAATAATCGCTATAACAAATAGTGCTAACAGTGTAATGCCAACCTTTGCACCACCGCTCATGTTCTTCTTTACTACAGGACTTCCCCTCTTCGTCCCGCAGTTTTGACAAAATTGCACACCATCTTCAAACTGAATTCCGCACTTTGTACATACATTCATCCAGTCAACCACCTTTTCATTAGAAGCCAGTTATTCCCTGTGTTAAGGCTTGAATTATCGTGCTAATGTAAGACCAAAGTACAATAAATGTTGCAATTCCAATTAAAACATTTGCAATAATAAGTGTGTACACGAGATCTAATCCGCCATTGTCTAGCTTTAATATGGCTACAGTTATACTAATCCCTATATAAGTTGCAGCTACCGATAATAATATCGGTAAGAAAAAGATTAATAAGAAACTAAAAAGAAAAGAAAGGACTAATATAGCAATAGCCGGCGTCGCTAGCGTTCCCCATATACCGAATACTTCAAGAAACGAAAAAGATGATTTCATCATCTTACCACTTACAAAAATAATAAATCCGACAAATAAAGTTAAAATTAATAAAAAGAAAAAGACCGTTATAGATTCTACAAAAAATGTGGGAGTAGATATATCTGGTGCAAATGTTCTCGTAACTGCTGATGCTGCACTCATCATTCTATAAAAAATACATGCTCCTAAAAAACAAATAAGAACAAGACTTACAATTCCATTTCTTACTTCAATCGTGCCGCTTTTCATAATCGCTGTCGGTGCTTGTAATGCATGTTTAAAAAATTGAAAATAGCCGCTCGCAAACCGCTTCGCTTGCTCTACCGTTTCATTTGGCCGAGTTTCCTTTACTTGTGCCGCGCGTGCTTGTTCCGGCCCTTCTTCTTGACCACTACTTGCCACTACTTCTTCCGTTAACGAATGTCCACAATTCCCGCAAAACTTTGCCTCTGCTGCATTTTCTGTATGACATGACGGACATTTCATTCTCTCATCCCTCCTTAAGCATATACCATATAGGGTGTTACAAATTCAATATATGACTTTGTACATAAAACATGACTACAAGAAAAAGATTCTGAAATCCTTCTTTCAAAAGAAATTATATATGCTAGCAATCTTGAAAAATAATGCTATTATGAAACAGAACAAATAACATTTTTAACAGATTGGATGAAAGACAATGGAATTGGTAAACTCAATTTTTCAAATACTCCTTACAAGCGTAATCCAATTATTTTCCTTAATTGGCGTTATCATTGTAATTGGATTTCTATTAGGTTATTTAGAATCACTAACACGAATGTATTGGTCGAGGGCTTTCGGAAGAAAAGGATTCCTTTTAACGGCGTGGATTGGTGTTCCGATCCACGAACTTGGACATGCCATTATGTGCGTACTGTTCCGTCATAAAATTGTAGCAACGCAGTTTTTCCCAACAGATACAAGTCAAGGAGCATTAGGTTACGTACAACATCAATACAATCAAAAAAGTGTGTATCAACGAATTGGGAATTTCTTCATCGGCATCGGGCCTATTATTTCTGGTATTACTGCATTAATCCTTTTAATGCGCTATTTCGTACCAGAATCATATTTTTTATTTAATACAACTCTCGAAAAAACGATCGCTTCTACTTCTATTAATGTAGAAATGATTCAAAACATGCTCTTGTCGACGTTTGTATTATTGAAAAGCTTATTTACAATCGGCAATTTATTGAATCCTTCCTTTTGGTTATTTTTATTTATCGCCATTTGTATTTCCGCACATATCGCTTTAAGTAAACCAGACATTAAAGGATCAATAGACGGAGTTATCGTCATGTTTATCGTTTTATTTTTATTCAACATCATAGCGGGACTGTTTCAATACGACAGTAACCAGCTAATTGGACAGGTTATGAAATATAATATGTATCTCATTGCGTTTTCTAGTGTAGCACTGCTTTTCTCTTGTCTTTCTACACTCGTTAGTTTTTCGTTTTATAAAATAAGAAGAGGGCGTTCTTTTTGAACGCCCTCTTCTTATTAATTATTCCCCTTATAATCACAATGCTCAACAGGCACACGAGCGTGCCCTTCTTCATCGGTACACCATGACTGTGATTGGAATGCAAGAAAGATACCAATCCATTCTTCTTCCTTTTCAAAGTGAATGAGTATCCCTCCGTCTTGCCATATGCCATTATCACCTTTCCATTTCTCTACATTCCCTTGATTCATGTGAATATCATGTATACCGTTTCCTGGTTTGAAATAAAAATAGGAATCTGGTGTGTTTTCTTCTGGTCCCCATCTTTCACCAAACGCGTAAATAATCGCTTTTTCTTCTATCGCTCGCTTTATATAACGTTCTATTTTTTCGTTTAAATCATTATCTGCTCCTGCTTTTTCGGGAGGCAAAGGAATCATTTGTTTTGAATCAAATAGATTTCCTCTTACATAATCTAAAGCCACTTTCGGTTCATTGTTTTTTATTTCTGTAAAACCGAATGGTAATGTCGGTAAAATATGAATCGCTTCTGATTTAATATTGTTACTCGCAAAATATAAAACTTCTGACGGATAACTTTGCGATTTTACGTTAATTGCAATACGATAATCTACTCCTACTTCATCTTGTAAATGAACTTGATAATGAGGTGTTTTCCCTTTTCCAATCTTTGATTGTATAACTGTACCTTTTAACACACCGTAGTTTTTTAGGGGCATACATTTCATCTCCTATTCATCTAAAATCGGCAAGGATACCCCCTACTTCAATCGTGTGAAGGGCGATAGCCCAACGATAAGTGGGGGAGGAATTGCCGGCAGATACGGTATGGTACGTTAAAAATCCCAAGATTCTGTACCATATCAAGTATCTGAAACTTCCACCTTGCCTCCTACTTCCTCTACTTAAGTTGTTTGCTTTCACTAAAAATCTGTTACAATTTAATTAGTGAAAGGCGGTGAAAATAATGCCTACAATTACTGCAAAAATACAAATCCATGTTTCCGATAATCAAGCTGAAAGTCTAAAGATAACAACGAACGCTTACCGCAAGGCTTGTAATTGGTTATCAAAACACATATTTGAAACAAAGAACCTTAATCAAGTAAATCTCAATAACTTATATTATTCTGATTTGCGAAATCAATTTAGGTTAAAAAGTCAAATGGCTCAATCTGTGATGAAAACTGTAATTGCTCGTTACAAGTCGGCTAAATCAAATGGACATGAATGGTCTTTGATTGACTTCAAACTTGCAGAATATGATTTAGTCTGGAATCGAGATTATTCACTAACCAAAAACCAATTTAGTGTAAACACGCTTGAAGGTCGCCTAAAACTAAATTATGAGCGTAAGGCTATGAAGAAATACTTCAACAGCACTTGGAAATTTGGTACTGCTAAATTAGTGCATAAGTACAAAAAGTGGTTCTTACATATCCCGATGACAAAAGAGTACCAAACATTAGATTTCGCAGATGTAAACAACATCGTTGGTGTTGATTTAGGAATCAACTTCCTTGCAACCACTTATGATAGTCAGGGCAAAACAACCTTCTACAACGGAAATATTGTTAAACATAAGCGTGGTAAATTTAAAGCTACTCGTAAGCAATTACAAACACGACAAACACCATCTTCTCGTAAGAAAATAAAACAAATTGGCTCAAGAGAAAACCGTTATGTAACTGATGTAAACCATCAAATTACAAAGGCACTCGTTGAGGCATACCCTAGAGGTACTATGTTTGTTTTAGAAGACTTAACAGGGGTTCGTTCTGCGACAGAGAAAGTACGAGTGAAAAACCGCTATGTTTCTGTATCTTGGGCTTTCTATCAGTTCCGTCAAATGCTTGAGTATAAAGCTGAATTGAATGGACAAAAGGTAATTGTGGTAGACCCCAAATATACTTCCCAAACTTGCCCTAAGTGCGGAAACATTGAAAAAGCGAATCGTAATAAAAAGCTACACACTTTTAAGTGTAAAAATTGCCAATACCAATCAAATGATGACCGTATTGGTGCGATGAATCTACACCGTAAGGGAATTAAGCATATCAGTGTAGTTACCACAGGAGTATAGCTCTTGTGGTAGGGGCGAAGTCAACCGTCCTTATGCTCCACCATACTAAGGTAGGAGAGCATTTCTCGTTCGTACTACTGGGTAGGAATAAGCGTAGTTGCTCTCTATGAGGGTAGAAGCACTGTCGAACTCCGACAGACGCAAGCCCCCACTTCAAACGACCCGTAAGGGTGTTAAGTGGCGGGTTGTTGACTTAGTAGAAGCTTTTCATATTTAAAACATTATCCATTCATAAAAAAAATCCTCCTATGTTAGGAGGATTTTTAATTTCTCAACATATACCAAACAATAACCTCTACCACTACAAGCAAAACCGCACCAAAGATCATTAACGTCGTCTTCTTTAATAGTTCATTTTCACGGTAAGGGATATTACATAAGTAAGCACCTAATGTAATCCGTGATGGACAAGCGATTGTCGCTACTGATGATGCGGTGTTTTGAAGTGTTGTGACATATTGCCACGGGAGTGCTACGTTTTGTGCGGTTTGCATTTGTAGTTTTATAAACATTGCATTTGATCCTGCGTTACTACCTGTTAAAAATCCACCAATAGCGCCAATAAACGGAGCAACAAAAACGAAAAAGGTTCCAAATGTTTCACCAGCTGTTTTTGCAAGTAATGAATGCATGCCAGATGCACCCATTAGTTCTGAAATGGCGATAAACATTGTCGTCGTAATAGCAAATGGAATCCATTGTTTGATCGTTTGTGAGAATGATTGTTTAATAATATTAGACGGGATGCGGAAGAAAATAATAGTAAATAAGCAAGTCATACCGAGCCAAAATCCTGGTGAATATAGTAACTCTAGTTTATAAGAGTATGATTTCAAATCAAGAACCGCATATGATCTGAACAAATCATGTAATGCTGGAACGAGGCGAGAAAGTAAAATACAAACTGTTAGAAATATATAAGGGCTAATAATTTTTATAATGGATACTTCTCTCTCCGTTGCAGCGGCATGTTCTGTTATAAGATTTTGCCCACTTTTTCCTTTTAATTTAATGATAAGAAAGCCAAATGTAATCGTAACGATAGAACTTAATATCCCGGCTAGTTCAACACTTACGTATGCATTAGAAAGATAGATTCCGAGAGAAAATAATAGAAAGAACCCTACTCCTTCTTTCCACTTTTCTATAACCGCTTGCCAGCCGCCAACAACGTGTAAAGAAAGAATAACGAAGTAAGCAAACATCGGAATACTTAATAGCGCTGTATTTGTACCAAGTGTTGTAAGAGGCATATTTATTAGCTGCGAACCGATAATCGTACCCGTTGCCATTGCGCCCCATGAACTAGCTAGTAAGCCGATGAATGAGAGCAGTACAGCTTGAAATGGTTTATAGCCTAGCGAAAGAAAAATAGGTGCTGCAACCATGAATCCAATACCAAATCCACTTACTGATTCAATAAGCGGACAAATGCCAAAACACATAAGCAGCATTTGTAATAAGCGATCATGTGTGATTTCTTCTAAAAAACGTGCTACTTGATCGATGTATCCCATTTTGTTCATGAGGTGAAATAAAAAAATACCGAAAAATAAAACGTATCCGACAATAAAACAAATTAACCATCCTTTAATCGTTGCGTGCACAGTTTCACTTATCCCTAATCGAAACGTTGGCGAGAGTAAAACGATTCCGACAGACACAGCATAAGAAATTAACGAGGACCTTAATGACGTTTGTTTAAATAAAAATAAACAAATGAAAATCATCATAATTGGGATAAGTGCCAACAATATGGCCATGTTATCATCTCATTTCGTTTAAAATACAATTTTTAACTATTATATAACAGATGTTGTAATTTTCAATTGTTTTTAAGACAGATTTAAAAAAGGAGCCAAACGGCCCCTTTTCATTCACTCCCATTTTCTATTATCCTGAAAAACTGTCTGCTGTCCGATTATTTTTTTCAACACAACAAACACAATGTAAGTACATATTGCTTGCAATGCAATATTCCAAAATTTCATTAATGTAAATGAATGAATCCGTAGAAATAATTCGTTTAATAATACAATCGAAACGATACTAAATAATTCTATACTAATCGAAAATAGACATATTTCTAAAATAGACTGTTCTTGAATGCGATTTAAGTTGGAAAAGATAAATACATATCCTAAAAATAGAGCCATCAACTCTATTTTCGTCATGCTAATGAGCCAAGCGTATAGTGGTATAGTTAAAAGAAGATACAGTAATTTGCGTCTTAGCATGCCTTCTCACCTCTGAATTAAATGTATTTTCTGTATATTTTAACATTTATTACGCAAAACAAAAAGAAGAGACTTACGCCTCTTCTTTTTGTTTTGTTGCATATATTAATTCACATATTTCTTCTCGTTTTTCATTTTCTAAAAGCTCAATGATCTTACTTCCAACAACAACTCCGTCACATATTGTAACCATTTCTTCTACATGTTCTTTTGTTGAAATGCCAAATCCAGCGACTACTGGTAAGTTGACGTGTAATTTTACTTTTTCTAAGTAACTATGAATCTCCTCTTTAAAGTTTTGACGTACTCCCGTTACGCCCGCTACTGTAACAGCATAAACGAACCCTTCTGATTCACTCGTGATTTTTTCAATTCTTTCAATAGGGCTCGTTACGGTAACGAGTGGAATAAGCGCAATGTTTGCCTCTCGAAGTAACGGCGCAATAATATTTTGTTCTTCATACGGTAAGTCTGGAACGATAATACCATCCACACCGGCCTCTAAGCACTTCTCTACAAATCGTTCTTTTCCGAATGCGAGTACTGGATTTAAATATGTCATGAGTACAAACGGAATTTGCACTTCTTTCCTTACCTCTATTAATGCTTGAAAAATACCTTTTACTGTTACACCGCTATCTAGCGCTCGCTTCCCTGCTCTTTGAATCGTTGGGCCATCTGCAACTGGATCTGAAAACGGGATACCAATTTCAACGATGCTTGCTCCTGCTTCGTCTAGAAAACGAATTCTTTCTTTTAATTTCTCAAGTCCACCATCTCCGCCCATTACGTACGGAATAAATGCTTTCTTACCATTTTCAAACGCTGCTTTAATTTTTTCTACTCCCATTTTTCACACCTCTTCCATATAACGTTTTATACTCTCTACATCTTTATCACCGCGGCCTGATAAGCAAATGACAAGTCCTTCGTCTTTCTTCATTTTCGGCGCTAATTTTAATGCATATGCGACAGCATGTGAGCTTTCTAAAGCCGGAATAATTCCTTCTTTTTTCGTTAATAATTGAAATGCTTCTAACGCTTCATCATCAGTAATTGAATGATAAGAAACGCGGCCAATATCTTTTAGCAAGCTATGTTCTGGACCAACACCTGGATAATCGAGTCCTGCTGAAATAGAGTGCGCTTCTTGAATTTGCCCTTCTTCGTTTTGCAGAAGATACATCATTGATCCGTGTAAAACACCGACGCTTCCTTTCGTTAAAGTTGCTGCATGCTTTTCTGTATGAACGCCTTTCCCTGCTGCTTCTACGCCGTAAAGAGCGACCTCTTCATCGTGTACGAACGGATAAAACATGCCCATCGCATTACTACCACCGCCAATACAAGCAACGACTGCTTCTGGTAACTTTCCTTCTAACGCCTCATATTGTTTTTTCGTTTCATTTCCAATTACACTTTGGAAATCACGGACAATTTGCGGGAATGGATGTGGCCCGAGAACGGATCCCATAATGTAGTGTGTATCGTGCACGTGTGAAACCCAGTAGCGAAGCGCCTCGTTCACTGCATCTTTTAATGTGCCGCTACCTGCCGCTACACTTTCTACTTTCGCTCCGAGTAATTCCATTCGGAACACATTTAATTTTTGACGTCTCACATCTTCCTCTCCCATAAAGATGACGCATTCTAATCCGAGTAGGGCACATACAGTAGCAGTTGCCACTCCGTGTTGTCCTGCTCCTGTTTCAGCGACAACTTTTTTCTTGCCCATTCGTACTGCAAGTAGTGCCTGACCGATTGTATTGTTAATTTTATGAGCTCCTGTATGGTTCAAATCTTCACGTTTTAAATAAATCTTTGCACCACCGCAATACTTCGTCATATTTTCAGCGAAATAAAGCGGTGTTTCCCTTCCAACGTACGTTTTTAAATAATGATTTAATTCCTTTTGAAACGCTTCATCTTGCATCGCTTCTTTATATGCTTCTTCTAGTTCTAATACAGATTGCATTAACGTTTCTGGAACGTATCGTCCTCCGTATATACCGTAGTGACCTTTTTCATCTGGATATGCGTAGTTCATTTGGAACACTCCTTCGATTTTATAATAAATTGTTTTATTTTCTTTAGATCTTTCTTTCCTTCTGTCTCTACTCCGCTACTTACATCGACCATATATGGCCGAACAGTTCGAATTGCTTCTTCTATGTTAAGGATGTTTAATCCACCAGCTAATATCGTTTTCTTTCGCAACTCTTTTGGCATATGCTCAAGTAATTCCCATGAAAATGTCTTTCCATTTCCTCCATGAAACTTTTCTTTCGGGCTATCAAACAATATATAATCCGTTTCATATGCTTGAGCGCTTTTCATATCACTCTCTGAAGTTACTCCTAGCGATTTTATAGACGGAATATTCAATCTTCTAATTTGATGATTCTCTTCATCCCCATGTAGTTGCACATGCGTTAACCCGCACTCATCTGCAATCTTCTGAATCACTTCAACTGATTCATTTACGAAAACCCCGATTTTTAATACGTGTGCTGGAAGCTTCCCAATAATTTCTTTCGCTAGCCCCAGAGTAATTTTCCGCTTACTTTCTGCAAAAACAAATCCGATTGCATCTGCTCCGTATTCGCAAGCACATTTTGCTGTTTCAACATCAGTAATACCACAAATTTTCACTTTCATATATTCACCTTACAATCTTCAAAAAAGCTACTAATAGAAGATGATGTCATAAGTGCCTCTCCAACTAATACACCTTTTGCTCCAGCTCTTTTAACGCGGGTAATATCTTCTTTTGAATGAATGCCACTTTCACTAATCCAAAGTAATTTCTCCTCATTCAATCGTTTTCCTAACTTTTCAGTTTGGCTTAAATCTACTTCGAACGTTTTTAAATTACGATTATTAATGCCAATAACATGTGGATTTAGTTGGATCGCAGTTTCTAATTCCTGTTCATCATGAACTTCAACAATCGCTTCCAATCCTTTTTCTAACACGTAGCTATACAACTCTTTTAACTTTTCTTTCGTTAACGCTGCTACGATTAGTAAAATAATATCTGCTCCCGTTTCATACGCTCTATCGATTTGAATCTTATCGATTATGAAATCTTTACATAAAAGCGGAATGTTACTTTCTTCTCTTGCTGTTTGTAAATCGTGAAACGATCCTTTAAAAAATTGACCATCTGTTAAAACAGATACTGCTCCTGCCCCGCAGTCTTCATATGTTCCCACTTGTTTTCGTACGTCAACGTGTAAATTGATATCTCCTTTTGATGGTGATGCTCGCTTTACTTCTGCAATGACAGTAAACTGCTGTAACGCTTCTACAAGTGAATGTGTCTTTCTTTTTGTTTTGACTGGTGTATACGTTTCATATAACTCCGCAACTTCCTTTTTCTTCTGTTCTACAATTTTATCTAAAATCGTCCCCACTTTAGTTCACCCTTTCTAATTTTTCGTTGCTTGCTGCAATTAATAAGTTTAATTTGGTTAATGCTTTTCCAGAGTCAATGCTATGTGTTGCTAGTTTAATTCCTTCTTCAATCGTTTCTGTTTTTCCATTTGCAAAAAGGGCTAGACCTGCATTTAATAACACTGTATCGCGGTAAACACTCTTTTCTCCACTCAATACGCCGACTGTAATCTTTGCATTTTCTTGTGAATTCCCCCCTCTAATTTCTTCATTTTTCACTCTTGAAAAACCATAATTTTCTGGATCAATATTCATTTCTACTATTTCATTATCTTTTAAAAGGACTACTTGATTTTCCCCTTGTAATGACGCTTCATCTAAAAAACCACTTCCATTTACGACAAGCGCTTGTTTCCGGCCTAACTTTTGTAATACTTGTGCAACTGGTAATAACATATCTCGTTTATAAATACCGACAAATTGTGTTTCTAAATTCACTGGATTTGTTAAAGGACCAATTAAATTAAAGATTGTCGGCACGTTTAACTCTTTTCTTATTTTCATAATGCGCCTTAGTGCTGGATGCATTGCTGGTGCAAATAAGAAGGCAATGCCCACATGCTCTAGTAAATAATCAATCTCGTTTGGCGTACTACTAATATTTACACCTAGTTCTTCTAATAAGTCTGCACTTCCTGTTTTACTAGAAACGGCACGATTACCATGTTTTGCAACCTTTACACCTGCTCCTGCCAGTACGAATGCTGATGTTGTGCTAATATTAAACGTTTGAGCACCGTCACCACCCGTCCCGCAATTGTCCATTGCTCCTTGTATATGGTTCGAAAACGGCAATGCCTTTTCGCGAAGAGCTCGAACGAGACCGTATATTTCTTCTGCAGTTTCACCTTTCGCTTTCAGTAAGACTAAGAAAGCTGCAATTTCACTTTCTAATATGTTTTCACTTAATAAAAGTAGTCCTGCTTTATACATTTCCTCTTCTGTTAAATGTTGACCCTCCACTAATTTACGAAGATAGTTATTCATACTCTTTCCTCCTCTTTTACTTCTGTTAAAAAGGCACGTATTAACTTTCCGCCTTCTTCTGTTGCGATTGATTCCGGATGAAACTGTAATCCGAAGAGCGGATAATAATTGTGACGGACTGCCATTATTTCTCCGTCGTCCATCGCTGTCGCTAATATGTCAAAACAATCTGGCAAGCTCGTTTGCTCTGCAACAAGGGAATGATAGCGCATCGCCGTCAGCGGCTGTGTAACGTATGAAAAGATTGACGTTCCGTTATGTTTCACACGCGATGTTTTTCCGTGTTTAATACGTTCTGCTCTAACAATGTCTCCTCCAAATGCGGCTATGATCGCTTGGTGGCCAAGACAAATCCCTAATATGGGAACGTTCTTATAAAAATGACGAATCACTTCGATACAAATACCAGCATCCTCTGGTTTTCCTGGTCCTGGTGAAAGCACAATTCCTGTTGGATTCATCTCTTCTAGCTGTTCTATCGTTATTTGATCATTTCTTACGACTACAATATCTTCTTCGTATTCACCTAACAGTTGATACAAGTTATAAGTAAATGAATCATAATTATCAATTAGTACAATCATTTCATTACCTCCAATAGCGCTCTCGCTTTATTTAATGTTTCTTCATATTCAGCTACTGGATCTGAATCGTAAACGACTCCTGCTCCGGCCTGAACGTATGCTTTTTCATCCTTTACGACCATCGTTCGAATGGCAAGTGCCATATCAAGATTCCCTGAAAAACTAACGTATCCAACTGCTCCGGCGTATACGTTTCTTTTTTCATTCTCTAGCTCATTTATAATTTCCATCGCTCTAATTTTCGGAGCTCCAGAAACTGTCCCTGCTGGTAAGCAATACGCTAACGCATCAAATCCGCTCGTTTGTTTTCGCAATGTTCCGTAAACTTCAGATACAATGTGCATAACGTGAGAATATTTTTCTACTTTCATATATTTATCTATCGTCACGGATCCAATTTCACTCACTCTGCCAATATCATTTCGCCCAAGATCTACAAGCATCATATGCTCCGCTCGTTCTTTCTCATCTTCCAACAGTTCTTTTTCGATTTCCTCATCTTCCCTCTTCGTTTTCCCCCTCGGCCTCGTACCAGCAATTGGATTCGTCATCACTTTATTCTCCCTTACTGATAGCAAACTTTCCGGTGAAGAACCGAGTACAACATAATCTTGAAAATCGATATAGAACATATATGGTGATGGATTTGCAATTCGAAGTTTTCGGTATAACGCGAATGGATCACCAATACATTCACTTTGCAAACGCTGTGACAGTACGACTTGGAATATGTCCCCAGCTCTTATATGTTCTTTCGCCATTTCTACCATCTCACAAAACTCTTTTTCCGTTATAGAAGAAGTGAATGATAATGTGGATTGTATTGCATTTACTTCAGCTTCTTCTCCTTGTAGCACTTCCTCTTTGTATACTCGTAGCCTTTCGTATACTTCCTCATAATCTGCTGAATCATCTTCCCTGCATACATATACAAACGACAACTTTTGGCGTAAATGATCGTAAACGATAAACTCACGATATAGTAAAAGGTGTACTTCCGGAATATTTAATGGGTCGTGTAAATCCGCTCCAATGTTTTCATACTGCCGAATGACATCATATCCAATATAACCAACTGCTCCTCCGCAAAATGGAAATGGGCTATCTACTTGTGATGATGCGATTACTTCTTCTAACACTTGTAGTACGTTACCTTTTAACTTTTCTGTTTGCCCATATATCATTCTTTCTACTTCCGTACCAACGCTTGTCACCTCTCCATAAGGATTACATCCTAAGTAAGAATAACGCCCTTTATCTTGATGAAGCTGTGAACTTTCTAATAAAAATTTCTTCTTCCCTTTCATACGTCTATATAAAGAAATTGGCGTAATGCTATCTCCTTCTTCTTCAGTGATTACTAAAAATGTCTTTCTCTCTCTTTTTTGTTTTATAAATTCTTCTTTCGTCATCATGTCCTTCACCTCACTCTGAAAAATAAAAAAGTCCCCTACATATCGAAAATATGTAGAGGACGATAAATATACCGCGGTACCACCTCGTGTTGGATGCAAAAGCATCCCGCTTTGTTCAGGTACAAAATTTATACCTTATCCTTGTAACGGCGGAACCCGGGTTGCCTACTGAAAATAATTGTTCAGCATACCTCTCGTAAGCCCATTCCGTATATGGCACCGTACCGGGCTCCCACCTATTCCCGGCTCTCTGTAACGTCTCCAATATACGTACTCTTCTTACTTAAACGATTTCATTTATTTAATTTTTTATACACAAAAAGGGAGTACTCATCCTATAGAAAGGACGGGTACTCCCGTGGTGCCACCTTAATTCGTTACAAATGTAACGCACTTTACCGTATCAAAAACAATACGTGTCTCTTGTATCGATGAGATCATGTCGCCAAAGCCTACTTCTTTCGTTTCGGTTTGGAAGCTCCGAAGCCCATTCCACATCAATTCCATACTGATTCGCACCAACCATCAGCTCTCTGACATGTTCATCATGTGTACTCTTCTTCATCAACGCTTGCATTTTTTTAAGTTGCACTCATTATAGACCTGACTTTTTTCACAAGTCAATACTTTTTTAAAAATTTTATTTTTCTTTCCTTTCAATATTATATTGACAAAACAACCTCTTTTTATGTAAATATAATAAATACTCTATTAAAAATAAGGTTTTTTGTATGAATATTATATATTAAAAAAGTAAAATCACATCAAAAAACGCTTACATTTCTGAAAATTCATATTTCTATATGGATTTTTCAGAATAATCATGATAGATTATAAAGTGAAACTTTAATAAGTGGGGGTTTTGTTCATCCCCCACTTATTATTAGTTGAACTAATCGGGCATTTACGGGCAGTTGATCTCCCACCTAACTTCCTTGCCCATCCAATTTTAAGGTGGGAGTTTTACTGCCCGTTCATGCGGGATAAATATGCATAACGCATCAAAAGACCTGACAAAAGAAAGGGGAACTACATGAGTACGCAGATGTTAATTTTAACTTCTATCTCTATTTACATGCTCGGGATGCTAATTATCGGCTATTTCGCTTATAAGCAAACATCCAACTTAACAGATTATATGCTTGGCGGGCGTACACTAGGCCCCGCAGTAACAGCATTAAGTGCTGGAGCAGCTGATATGAGTGGTTGGCTTTTAATGGGCTTACCCGGTGCAATGTTTAGCGTTGGATTAAGTAGTAGCTGGATTGCGATTGGCCTAACATTAGGCGCATATGCAAACTGGCTTTATGTCGCTCCTCGCTTACGTACCTACTCTGAAATTGCAAATAACTCTATTACTATCCCAGAATTTTTGGAACACCGTTTCCACGACAAATCCCATATGCTACGTTTAGTATCTGGACTTGTTATTATGATATTTTTCACGTTTTATGTAGCTTCAGGATTTGTCTCTGGTGCTGTATTATTCGAAAATTCATTTGGACTCAATTACCATGTTGGTCTTCTTATCGTTGGTGGAGTTGTCGTAGCTTACACATTATTTGGTGGATTTTTAGCTGTAAGTTGGACAGACTTCGTGCAAGGAATCATTATGGTAGTCGCTCTTATTCTTGTTCCAGTCGTAACAATTATGCACGTAAATGGACTTGGTCCAGCATTTGAAACAATTAAATCTATCGATCCGGCATTATTAGATATTTTTAAAGGTACTTCTGTATTAGGAATTATTTCATTATTCGCATGGGGCCTTGGTTATGTTGGACAACCACATATTATTGTACGCTTTATGGCGATTTCTTCTGTAAAAGAAATTAAAAGTGCACGACGTATTGGTATGAGCTGGATGATTTTCTCTGTTGCTGGAGCTATGTTTACTGGCCTTATCGGTATTGCATACTATTCAAAAGCAGGTTTAAAACTTTCTGATCCAGAAACGATTTTCGTTGAACTTGGCACTATTTTATTCCATCCACTTATTACTGGATTTTTATTAGCAGCTATTTTAGCAGCTATTATGAGTACAATTTCTTCTCAACTTCTCGTTACTTCGAGTGCAGTAACAGAAGACTTATATAGAACATTCTTTAAGCGTGATGCTTCTGATAAAGAACTTGTATTTGTCGGTCGTATGGCTGTTCTTGTTATTGCTTTAATTGGATGTGCATTAGCACTTAAACAAAATGATACGATTTTAGCTCTTGTTGGATATGCTTGGGCTGGGTTCGGTTCTTCATTCGGACCTGCTATTTTATTAAGCTTATATTGGAAACGTATGACGAAATGGGGCGCGCTTGCTGGTATGGTTTCTGGTGCCGCTACTGTTATTATATGGACTCAATTCAAATTCTTAAAAGATTTCTTATATGAAATGATTCCAGGTTTCGCTATTAGTTTACTAGCTATCGTAATTGTTAGTTTACTAACACAACCTTCAAAAGAAGTTGAAGAGCAATTTGAGAATTTCGAAAAACAACATAGTCATAATCTATAAAGGGAAAGCTCTGCTGTTATCGTATCAGCAGAGCTTTCTTTATATCAAAGTTCGACGATCTTCTGCTCGAATTTAACAATTTCTTTATGTTTCGTTAAATTAAACGTAACACTACTCCTTTATAGTATTACTATCAGCACTTATACAGAAAGGGGACTCCAATATGTTAGCAGCTTTCCAGCAACAACAAACACGAAAATTTTCACCTATCACCAATACTTCTGCGTCTTGTTTGAACATACAACCTAATCCACCTAAAATTACAATTGCTCCTTCTGTTATTTCAGTCATCGGTGTTCATATGGAAAAAAATAAGTTAAAAGTAAGAACTGGCCAAAGCACTGAGTTATCAGCTTCCGTTTTGCCAATGCAGGCAACAAATAAAGAACTTCTTTGGACGAATATGAATGCTGATGTTATCACACTGTATCCAAAGGGGGACACGGTAACGATTACTGGAAAAAGTGCAGGTAGAGCAGTCGTAATTGTCACAACTGCTGAAGGAAAGTTCCGTGACCTATGTATCATTCACGTACAACCTTATATGACAAATCCAAAGTAAAAGAGTGGCTACGAAGCCACTCTTTTACTTTATTTCAATGTGTGGATTTTTACTTTTAACAAGATTGATGAATTGCTCTTTATCTTTAGGAGAAATAATTTCTGTTTGATGTGCACCATAAACAATTTCAAGTCGATCAAATGACAATGCATGGGCTGCTATTGGATTTTTTGTATTTAAAACTTGTTTTATATCTCGTATAAATATGCGCTTTTTAACGAAACCTGATCTAATTGTAATTGTTTATTCTCCGACGATGTATTTTGTCGAAAACCAACTCCAAATAAATAATATCGCTAATGAAATTGTAAAAAATAAAAGAAAATATTCTCTACCTGCAAATAGGGGAGCAAAACACGCTCCAATGACAACGAAAAAAATCGGATATAGCCATACATCTTTTTTTGATGGGAATTCCATTTCCTTCCCCCTTCCACACCCGTATTTATATAAAACAAAAAGAGAAGTATCACAACTTCTCTTTTCTCCTCTAACATTATAATTCCTGTGTATACGCCGGCTCGTTTATTACATTTTTTGCTGTTCGTTTTTGTTGCTGTAGTAAGAAAACAGATACACCAAACAATACGAGCATGCTACCGATAATTTGCATGGCATTTAGTCTTTCACCGAGTAAGAAGAACGCTAGTATAGATGCTCCAACGGGTTCTCCTAAAATACTCATTGAAATTGTTGTTGCATTTACGTAGTTTAATAACCAATTATTAATGACGTGTGACACTGTCGGGACAACCGCAAGTAAAAGAAAAACGGTCCAATCCCACTTCGTATAACCTGTAAAAGGCACTTGCAATACTATATTATAAATTCCCATAAAAATACCTGCGAATGCAAAAACTGTAAAGCTGTAAATCCAGTGTGATACTTTCTTTACTGTCGTTTGCCCGATAAATAAATAACCGACAACCGCTATTACACTTAAAAAGGATAATATATCTCCATAAATTGCTTGTTCACTTAGCCCTAAATCTCCCCAACCAATACACATTACGCCTAATATCGCAATTCCCATCGTTGCAATAGCTGAGTATGTTGTTCTTTCTTTAAATAAGAAAAAACCTCCAATTAAAGATACGATTGGTTGAAGCGCTAAAATAATCGTCGAACTCGCAACTGTCGTATGCTTTAAAGATTCAAACCATAATAGAAAATGAAGTGCTAAAAAGAAACCAGATCCAATTAAAAATCCCCAATCTTTTATTTGAATCTTACTAAAATCTTCCCGTTTTTTCCATACGATAGGCAGCATAATAAGTACGATAATCCATAAGCGGTACATACTTAAAATAGAAGATGGTGCTGAGGACATCTTTACAAAAACTGCTGCAAAAGAAATGGCAATTATAGAAATAGCTAATGGTAGTGCGATTGACTTTTCTTGTTTCAAATCCTGTCTCCCCTCTCACCTGTCAAAAATCCCACTTCATTATATCCGTTTTCTTTCGTGACTTAAATACTAATTTTTTAGATTCTTCGTACCATTATGGTAAAATAGAAATTAAGGCACCAATTAGTGAATATTTATTTCCTTTTTCACTACAAGCGTCGCTCTTACAATCGTTACAGTAAATTTTTATTTAGGGGGATCTACATGAGTCAAACAATAGGGAGAATTGAAGAAATTTCATTTTATAGCGCATCACTTCAAGAAGACGTTACACTTCTCGTTTATTTACCAGTAAATTACACACCACTGCACAAACATACAGTTGTAATTGCACAAGATGGTAGAGATTATTTTCAGCTCGGTAAAGCGCATCGTGTAATTGAGCGCCTTCGTGAAACTGAAGAAATTGACCGTACAATTATTGTCGGTATTCCATATAAAAATGTACATGATCGTAAAGAAAAATATTTCCCAAATGAAGTAAAAAATGCTGCATATATACGTTTCCTTGCTCATGAACTTGCACCATATATTGATGAAAATTATCCAACGTACCAAATGGGAAAAGGTCGTGTTTTAATTGGTGATTCTCTTGGCGGAACAGTTTCCTTTATGACTGCACTTATGTATCCGCATACATTCGGTAAAGTCGTTATGCAATCACCATTTGTGGATGAGACAGTAATGAACTTAGCAAAAGACTTCAAAGATCCACAAGCATTAGAACTGTATCACGTCATCGGCACAGAAGAAACGGCTGTAAAGCGTACTGATGGACAAGTATCTGATTTCGTAGAACCGAACCGTGAGTTAAATACACTTCTTACAGATAGAAATTTCATTACGCATTACGAAGAGTTTGAAGGTAATCATACTTGGAAATATTGGCAAACTGATTTACCAAAAGCCTTCTCTCATATTCTATCAATGAAATAATAGAGAGCAGTATTCAGAATAATTTGATATAATAGACGAAGAGATCTATTTATCTCAAAATCTAACTAGACTTACAAAGGGAGGAATTGGAACATGAAATTAGGCATTGTAATTTTTCCATCTAAAATGATTCAAGATAAAGCGAACGGATTGCGTAAGCGTTATGACCCACACTACGCATTAGTTCCGCCACATATTACATTGAAAACACCCTTTGAGACGCAAGATGAACAATTAGAATCGATTGTAAACGAGCTACATACAATCGCAGGTAAAACGAACCCTTTCACCCTTCATGTTGGGAAAGTCGGTTCATTCGCACCTGTTAATAACGTCCTTTATTTTAAAGTAGAAAAAACACCTGAACTTACTTTCTTAAATGAAGAAATGCATGGCGGGTTATTCACGCAAGAACGCGAATATGCTTTCGTACCTCACTTAACAATCGGACAAGGCTTATCAGATGCAGAGCATGCTGATGTATTGGGGCGATTACGTATGAAAGATTTCTATTATGAACAACCAATTGATCGTTTCCATCTTCTATATCAATTAGAAAATGGAACATGGACTGTACACGAAACATTCCATCTTGGAAAGGGGAACAACTAATTTGCACGCACAGATTGTACAAACGGACGAACAACTAAGAGATGCATTCTCTGTACGTAAACAAGTGTTTGTAAATGAACAACGTGTCTCTGCTGAAGAAGAGTACGATGAGTTTGAAGAAACTTCAACACACGTTGTTATATATGACAATGATGTTCCAGTTGGTGCTGGACGTTTTCGCACCCTTGATGGTATAGGAAAAGTGGAACGCATTTGCGTGCTAGGTTCCCATCGAAAAAAAGGCATCGGAAAAATTGTTATGGATGCGCTTGAAGCGTATGCAAAGGAAAATTCGCTACCAAAATTGAAACTTCATGCTCAAACACATGCTGAAGATTTCTATAAAAAACTTGGATATGTAACGAGTTCTGATGTATTTATGGAAGCAAATATCCCGCACGTCGTAATGATAAAAGAATTGTGATTTGAAAGCAGGAGGTGACCCCTCCTGTTTTTTTACATTGCTATTTTCTTTTTCTTCCGCTAAAGTTAAATGTTGATGCTATAGTTTTGAAGGTGAATATATGACACAAGAAAAATTTTCACAAAAATCGTTAACACACGCTGATATTCCGCGTGCGACATATCATACTCCGAAAACATCTACCCATTTAATTATGGAAGAAGATGTAGATGCGGCTTATTTCCGCGCTCTCGAACAACAAAATGTTTTTTTAAACGAAAAACAATTAGAAGCCGTGCGCACAACAGAAGGTCCTGTTCTTACACTAGCTGGTGCTGGAAGCGGGAAAACATCTGTTTTAACAACTCGCGTTGGTTATTTAGTAAATGTAAAACAAGTTCATCCAAGAAATATTTTATTACTTACATTTACACAAAAAGCAGCTGAAGAAATCCGAAGTCGTGTTGCAAAGTTACCAGGTATGAATCATGCAGCAAGTAGCTACGTTGTTGCTGGTACATTCCACTCTGTTTTCTTAAAATTGCTTCGTAGTCAAGGGTATAATCAGCAAATTTTAGCAAATGAAAAACATAAACAAATTATGATAAAGAAAATCTTAAAAGAATTGCGTTTAAAAGACGATTATGATTCGGAAACGATCCTCGCGATGATTTCACTTGAGAAAAACAAATTAAATCGTCCGAAAGATGTAAAGGCGAAAACGCCAGTCGAACAAGAATTTAAAGAAGTATATGAACGTTTTGAAGAGGTAAAACAACGATACAATTATATTGATTTCGATGACATCTTATTGGAAACATATTATATGTTAGAAAATAATGCTCCTTTACTAACTCAATTACAACAACGTTTTCACTACATTGAAGTAGATGAGTTTCAAGATACATCCTATGCACAATATGAAATTGTAAAATTGTTAGCCACACCAAGAAATAATTTGTTCATCGCAGGTGATGATGATCAAGCAATTTATGGCTGGCGAGGGGCAAGTCACCAAATTATTTTATCTTTTCCAAAAGAATTTGATAACACAACAATCATTGCACTAAATACGAATTATCGATCCAATCCCTTTATCGTCGGGCTTGGAAATGAAGTTATAAAATTAAATCAAGAACGTTTTGATAAAGAGCTATACTCCGTTCGTGAGGAAGGTGTACAACCTTTTTATGCAAGACCTGCTACAACTCTTGATGAAGCAAATCAAATTTTGCAGCTCATTCAAGAAAAAGTAGATAGCGGTGACCGAAACTATAAAGATTTTTGTTTACTGTATCGCACACATTCTGTAAGCCGTTCGTTACTTGATCAGCTTACCATTCATAAAATTCCGTTTATTAAACACGGGGCGAGCCAATCATTTTATGAACATTCTTTAATTAAGCCTGTATTAGATCATTTAAGACTCGTGATTGAGCCGTTTCGACTAGAATCACTTTCAAACATATTGCCGACGATGTATATCGGACGTGATGATTGTATTTCATTTATTGAACGTGAACAATGGAAATATGGTGAAGGCCGTTTTCCTTCTCTTCTTCATTTCTTATTATTAAATCCGAGCTTAAAACCTTTTCAAGTGAAAAAGGTAAATGAGCGCATCGATTTTATTAAATTTATTAAAGAATTAGAACCGAAAAAAGCATTAAAAGAAATCATACATGGTAAAGGAAAATATTTAGAGTACTTACAAAGTAACGATCGTTCTTCCTTTACGATGCATAAAGACATACAAGAAGAAATGTTGGAAGAATTAATGGAGTCTGCAACTCGTTTCACCGATATTCCAGCTTATTTACAATTTATCGACGAGGCGATTCAAGGTCAAAAGGAAATGGAAGCATTAAAAACAATGCCGCAAAAAGATGCCGTTTCACTTATGTCAATTCATAACGCAAAAGGCCTTGAATTTCCATGTGTCTTTTTACTTGGAGCGAGTGATGGAATCCTGCCCCATACTTCTTCTTTAAAAGATGCAAATGATCGTATTACGGAAACTTCTGAAGCGTTAGAAGAAGAACGCCGATTACTGTATGTCGCCATTACACGTGCGAAAGAAGAGCTTTACATTTCTTCTCCGCAATTTTTCAGAGGAAAGAAATTAGATATATCTCGTTTTTTATATACTGTGCGAAAAGATTTACCTGAAAAGACATCCACTAAATAAGGATGTCTTTTTTTATATCACATTATGTACATCCCTCCTATATAAATTCCTTGTTTTTATCGTGAGAATTAACGTAATATCAGCCATATCCCACTCATATTGTAATAGTGTATGTCAGAACTCACGATAAGGAGTGAACATAATGAGCTGCAATTGTAACGAAGACCATCATGAACATGATTGTGATTTCAACTGTGTATCGAATGTCGTTCGCTTTATACATGAACTGCAAGACTGTGCAACAACAACATGTGGATCTGGTTGCGAAGTTCCATTTTTAGGTGCACATAACACTGCATCAGTAGCTAATACACGTCCTTTTATTTTATACACAAAAGCCGGAGCACCTTTTGAAGCATTTGCACCATCAGCAAGTCTTACTAGCTGCCGATCTCCAATTTTCCGCGTAGAAAGTATAGATGATGATGATTGTGCTGTATTACGTGTATTAACTGTAGTATTAGGTGATAACTCCCCTGTACCACCTACTGACGATCCCATCTGTACGTTTTTAGCTGTACCAAATGCAAGATTAGTATCAACCTCTACTTGCATTACTGTTGATTTAAGTTGCTTCTGTGCGATTCAATGCTTACGCGATGTTACAATTTAAAACTAAATAATGCGTTAAGTATGGATTGGGTGGCAGATAATTCTGCCACCCAATCCATGCTTAACGAGTATTATTATGTAAATTTCTTAAAATTGGGAACTTGTCTAGAACATAGAACCTGTCCTTTTCATTAACTGAAAGTAGAAACAGATAAAGGAGTGAAAAACATGTTCTCTTCTGATTGCGAATTTACTAAAATTGATTGCGAGGCAAAACCAGCTAGTACACTACCTGCCTTCGGTTTTGCTTTCAACGCGTCTGCACCTCAGTTCGCTTCACTATTTACACCACTACTATTACCTAGTGTAAGTCCAAACCCAAATATTACTGTTCCTGTAATAAATGATACAGTAAGTGTTGGAGATGGTATTCGAATTCTACGAGCTGGTATTTATCAAATCAGTTATACATTAACAATTAGTCTTGATAATGCACCTGTTGCACCAGAAGCTGGTCGTTTCTTCTTATCATTAGGTACGCCAGCTAACATTATTCCTGGATCAGGTACAGCGGTTCGTTCTAACGTTATTGGTACTGGTGAAGTAGACGTATCCAGCGGTGTTATTCTTATTAACTTAAATCCTGGTGACTTAATTCAAATTGTACCAGTTGAGTTAATTGGAACTGTAGACATCCGTGCAGCAGCATTAACAGTTGCACAAATTAGCTAGTAAAAAGCGGTATTTCTAATACAGAAATACCGCTTTTTATATGTATAATAAAAAACACTCACAGTAACATGAGTGTTTCATTCTTCATAGTGTTTTATTGTGTTCTTCTTTTTCCCACAATTGCATCCCTTTTTCTTCACAAATCCTTGTTGTTGTAATTGTTCTTGATATGCCTGTTGTTGTGCATGGTGCTGTTGCTGTATTTGATACCACTGCTGCAGGTCATATGAATTTTGCCTAGGATTATTGCTCACAGCAAACATCTCCTCTACTGTCAATTCTGTCTATTTACTATATGAACAACTCTTTATTTCCGTTCCCTCATTCTTTTAAACTCCGCTTTTTCTCTTATTATGAAAATATATTATTCTCCCATAAAATATCCTGTAATCGTTTCAATGATTGCTGCTGCTCCTGCAATAGCTAATAATGCAAGTAACGGCTCCGCAACGATAGGAATCCAATTATATAAAACTAATAAAAAAGCACTAACCCATACACCTGTACACCAATAACAGCTTAATAATTCGCCAATCCACTTTCTTAATCCTTTACCTTTCACTTTTGTAAACGTTGATACACTTCCATCTGGCTCCGTAATCTCTAATTCATCAATAAATGGTCTTCGCAAAAAGGCTGTAATTTTATCATAAACAATTAAACGAGTGAGCCTAAAGGCTGCTAACGCGAAAATAAAAAATAAAAGCCAGCTTGTAAATAGCATAATTCCACCTTCCCTTATCTTCTTTCGCCTATTTAAAAAAAAAGGTCTTGAGATTGTGACCAAATCTCCTCGACTCCAATATCTTATTAATGTAAATACAAACAAGAAGATAAGGAGTGACATTAATGAGTTGTAACGAAAATAAACACCATGGCTCTTCTCATTGTGTAGTTGACGTTGTAAAATTCATCAATGAATTACAAGATTGTTCTACAACAACGTGTGGATCTGGTTGTGAAATCCCATTTTTAGGTGCACATAACACTGCATCAGTAGCAAATACACGCCCTTTTATTTTATACACAAAAACTGGAGAACCTTTTGAAGCATTTGCACCATCATCAAGCCTTACTAGCTGCCGATCTCCAATTTTCCGTGTGGAAAGCGTAGATGATGATAGCTGTGCTGTGCTACGTGTATTAACTGTAGTATTAGGTGACGGTACTCCGGTACCACCTGGTGACGATCCAATTTGTACGTTTTTAGCTGTACCAAATGCAAGATTAATATCTACAACTACTTGCATTACTGTTGATTTAAGCTGTTTCTGTGCGATTCAATGCTTACGCGACGTTTCTATCGTAAAGTAAACTAAAAAACTATTGGGGTGGTAGAAGCTTTCTACCACCTTTACATATTTAAAAACCGGCCATACTAATCGATTGGATATCATCTATAGACAACCTAATATCTCTCATGCTATTTTGCGGCATAATAGATACAATACCATTACGATACGATATGATCGATCCAACATAAGAAACTGTAGCTGTTTTTATTCTGCACCTTACTTTCGGAATGTAATGAGGGCGGTTTAATAAAAAATGAATTTTTTCATCATTATTCATATCCTTAAATGATTTATTATACGGAACAGTTCTTACTTGTTCTTGTTGTTCTTGTTGTTCTTGTTGTTCTTGTTCTGCGTGTGCTTCTTTTTCCTCTTCTTCTATTTTTTCTTCCACTTGCTGCTCTTCTTGTTGTTCTTGTTCTGTTACCTCTTCCACAGCACTACTTACAATATTTTCATTTCTATTACTTTGCTCTTTTTGATCTTCATTTTCAAAGTTTGTCAGGATAATCCTTTTTATTTTCGGTGCAGTAAGTTCTAAACTTACTTGCGCAATATATAACAACGGTTTTCCAACTGTTGAACTTTTATTTTTATTCTTCACACTCGTCCCTCCCACTTCCATACGTAGCTGAATAAATTGTGTACTATTATAGTTATATTCATCACGTGGTAAGAACTTTCGTTAAAAATCGTTCTTTCTCAGAACAAATAAAAAGGACAATCTCAGCATTTAGAGATTGTCCTTTAAAAATTAATATTATATTTATCCTAGGATATGATACCCTGAATCAACATGAATGTTTTCTCCTGTTACACCGCGAGCTAAATCACTGAATAGGAATACTGCTGTATCGCCAACTTCTTCTGGAGTTGTTGTACGACGAAGTGGTGCGCGCTCCTCAATTTCTCTTAAGATTGAGTTGAAATCGCCTACACCTTTTGCAGATAACGTACGAATTGGTCCTGCAGAAATAGCGTTGACACGAATACCATGTTGACCTAAATCGTTTGCTAAATATTTCACGCTCGCTTCTAATGAAGCTTTCGCAACACCCATAACGTTATAATTTTTCACAACACGCTCGCCGCCAAGGTATGTTAACGTTAAAATATTTCCGCCTTCTGTCATAACTTTCTTCGCTTCTCTTGCTACAGCTGTTAAAGAGAATGCACTAATATTTTGTGCAAGTAAAAATCCATCGCGAGAAGTATCTACAAATTCGCCTTTTAAGTCATCGCGATTCGCAAAAGCAATACAATGTGCTACACCGTGAATAGTACCTACTTCTTGTTTAATTGTTTCAAAGCAAGCTGTAAGTTCCTCATCATTTGTTACATCACAAGGTAATACAAGTGATTCTTGTCCTTCTAATGTATCCGCTAATTCACGAACATTTCTTTCTAAACGTTCTCCTGCATATGTGAAGATTAATTTTGCACCTGCATTATGCAAAGAGCGAGCAATTCCCCACGCAATACTTCTTTGGTTCGCAACGCCCATAACAACAAATGTTTTCCCTTGTAATAGTTCCATGATATATCCTCCCAGAAATACTTATACTTGTTATTAGTACCTGATACTATAATTATAGTACCATAAAACCGCTTAAAGGCAAACAAAAAAGTCATTAACAGAAATTTGTTAATGACTTTTGGTTTCTATAAAAAAGCGCTCTAATCCTTCTTCCCAAGACGGCATTTGTAAAAAACCATTTAATCGTAGCATGTTATGTTGAAAGATAGAATATTTGGGCCTCGCAGCCGCAGCCCCGAATTCTTCCGTTGAAACAGGTAACACATTCACTTTCATATTTGTATACGAAAATATCTTTTGTGCAAATTCAAACCAAGAGCATGAGCCTCTGTTTGATACGTGGTATGTACCGTATAAAGAAGTATGAATGAGCTTATTAATAACTATATTTAAATCCGCCACATACGTAGGAGAGCCAACTTGATCCGCTACAACAGATATTTCATCTCTTTCTTTTCCTAATCGCATCATCGTTTTCACAAAATTATTTCCATATTTACCATATAGCCACGATGTGCGAACGATAAAATATTTATTATGTAACTCTTTGACGAACTGCTCCCCCGCATACTTAGAGGCTCCATATATATTTATCGGCGCTGGACTATGAAATTCATCGTATCCCTCTGGTCTGGCGCCTTGAAATACATAATCAGTACTAATATAAACTAGTTTCGCTCCTACTAATTGTGAAGCGACCGCTACATTTCGAGCTCCGATTGCATTTATTCTATATGCAAGATCCTGTTCTTTCTCAGCATGATCTACTTTCGTATAGGCAGCACAATGAATAATTATATGTGGTTTTATTTCTTGTACCACTTGTTGAATTCGGGATATATTTGTCACATCTAATAACTTTTTATCAAATGGATATATATCATATTCTTCAGAGTTTAACTCTTCAAATAGTTGCTTTCCTAATTGGCCGTTTGCTCCTGTTATGATAACCCTCTCTTTCATTTAACATGCCCCTTACTGGTCTTTTAGTAGTTTCCACCATTCCTTATTCTTTTCATACCATTTCACCGTCTCTTGTAATCCTTGTTCAAACGTATATTTCGGTTCCCAATCAAATTCATTCTTCATTTTCTCTGCATCAATCGCATAACGACGATCGTGCCCTAAACGATCTGTAACATATTCGATATCTTTTTTTGTTTTTCCTAAAAGAGTAATAATTTGTTCCACAACTTCTACATTTGTTTTTTCATTATTTCCACCTATATTATATACTTCTCCTACACGTCCCTTATGCAGAACAACGTCAATCGCACTACAATGATCCGTTACATGTAACCAATCTCTTACATTTAAACCATCACCATATAACGGTAGTTTTTTTCCTTCCAGTGCATTCGTAACCATTAACGGAATTAATTTCTCGGGATACTGGTACGGCCCATAATTGTTAGAACAACGCGTTACTATAACCGGTAAGTGATATGTTTTATAGTAAGATAGAGCTATCAGGTCCGCGCTCGCCTTACTTGAAGAATATGGACTATTTGGAGCTAACGGCGTTTTCTCTGTGAATTTCCCTATTTTCCCTAAAGAGCCATACACTTCATCCGTTGATACTTGCACAAGTTTTATATGCGAATATTTTTTAACTAGTTCTAATAAAGTGACCGTCCCAATTACATTTGTATCATAAAAAGGAATCGGATTTTCAATACTACGGTCCACATGTGATTCAGCTGCAAAATTTACAATCACTTGTACGTCTCGCTCTTTTATAATATGTTCTAATAGCTCTCCATTTTGAATTTCTCCTTTTACAAAAGAGTAATTCGGGTGATTCTGAAGAGATTTTACGTTATTTAAATTCCCGCTATATGTTAATGCATCGTAATTAATAATTTTATATGTTTCATAACTTTGTAGCATATAATGAACGAAATTACTTCCAATAAATCCAGCCCCACCTGTTACTAATATATTCATAAACAACGCTCCTACTTAAAAACTATCTTCATATTCCTCTAGTAATGGTAATATCTGATCCTTATCGGACAATATAGGATCGGTTACTGGCCAAGGAATTGCTAAATCTTTATCTTCCCAAAGTAATCCTGAGTCATGCTCTGCGCTATAATATTCATCTACTTTATACATAACGATAGTATGCGGAACAAGGGTGCAAAATCCATGCGCAAACCCTTTTGGCACTAGTAATTGTCGATGGTTATCTGCACTTAAAATATACCCTTTCCATTGTTTAAATGTTGGTGATTTTTTTCGTAAATCAACGATAACATCATAAATTGCCCCTTGCATAACTTGAATGAGTTTCGTTTGTGCTTTCGGTTTTTTTTGAAAGTGTAGTCCCCGAATCGTTCCTGCCTTAGCCGAATAAGATACGTTATCCTGTACAAATGAATACGTAATCCCTAATGTTTCTAGCACCTGCTTATTATAGCTTTCTGAAAAAAAGCCACGCTCGTCTCCAAACAACCTCGGTTCTAACAATTTTGCATCGATAAAATTTGTTTCTACGACTTTCATATTCTCACCTATTCTCCGTTAAACTGTTTCCCAAAATCAATATCCCGTGCTAACGTATTCGCCTTTTGAAGAGAAGCATGAGTTCCCGCATCAGTCCACCAGCCGCTCATTTCATTATAAGTAAGTACCCCTCGTTTTAAATACCAATTATTTATATCTGTAATTTCAAGTTCTCCCCGTGCAGAAGGTTTTAATTCTTTAATATAAGAAAAAACTTTCGAATCATACAAATAAATTCCCGTAACAGCATAAGAACTTTTCGGCTCTTTCGGCTTTTCTTCAATTTCAACTATTTTTCGGTTTTGAATATGTGCTACGCCAAATCTTTCGGGATCTTCTACAGATTGCAAGAGCACTTTCGCACCTTCTTTTTGATTTGCAAACTCTTCAACATACGGAAGAATATCATCTGAAAAAATATTATCCCCCAATATAACTACCATACGATCATTCCCGACGAAATCTTCACAAAGCCCTAACGCCTGTGCGATACCGCCCGCTTTATCTTGCACACGATACGTAAAGGACACGCCAAATTCATGACCACTCCCTAAGAAGCTAACAACATCCCCCATATGCTCTTTACCTGTAATAATCATAATGTCTGTAATATCGCATTGTTTTAGCTTATATACCGCATGATAAATCATCGGATACCGACCAACAGGAAGTAAATGTTTATTCGTTACTTTCGTTATTGGATATAATCTCGATCCAGTACCACCTGCTAAAATAATTCCTTTCACTCTGCATCTCTCCTTTATGATGGAGATAATATATCTTTGTAATGTTCTATAAACACTTGCCGGTACTTCTCATATGTATCCGCATCAAACTCATCCCCGTTGTAATGAATACACCATAAATTTGCTTGATTTGGGATACCGATTAAATAACCAGCCCTTTGAAACTCTAAAGACTGTGACACATCATAAAAGTGAAACCCTTGAAACAAATCTTCTCGCCACGGAATATCATACTGCGTTGCCATGAATAAACCATCAATTGCCTGAACTGACAAAAATGGTTGATTACCATAAAAAACCTGATCTAAATTTAATAATTGATAATTCTGTCTTCTGTATTCAATCACTTTCCCTACTAAATTTTTTCCTTCCCACCATATCCCGTTATTCGGTAAAAACTGAGCCCCAGCGACTCCTATTAAACCAAGCTTTTCATTTTCTTTAAAAAGAGATATAAGTGTAGAAAACATGTCTCGATTAATAAGATATGTATCTTGATGTATATACACTTTGTATTTCGCTGGATATGAAAGGGCTCGGTTGTATGCACTTGCCATACTTTGTGCATCTCGTATCGGAAAAATTTGTACGACATAGCCAGGGGGAACAAAAATGTTTCTGATTTGGCTCTCACATTGTTTGAAAAGCTCTTCATTATTTACACAAACAACAACTAATATTGTATGATCTTTCATTTTTGTCCCCCCTTTTATTCTTCCTTATTTACCTCTGACATATAGTGTTCCACAAATATTTCCCGATACTTCTCATAGTTCGTCATATTCACATCAAAATGATAATGGATACACCAAGCATCGCGCTGTACAGGTACACCGACTGTATATCCTGCTTTTTTAAATTCAAATGATTGAGATACATCATAAAAGTCAAATCCGTCAAATAAGTCTTCTCGCCACGGAACATCATATTGTGTCGCCATTAATAAACCGTCAATACATTCTACAGGAATAAATGTTTTTGATTCGTGATACGGTTGTTCTAAACTTGCCATATAAAACAAATCATTCATATAACCAATGACCTTTCCTACAATTCCACGCCCTTCGTTCCATACACCAGTTGGAGGAACATATTGCGCTCCAACCATCCCAATCATACCAAGGTGTTCATGTTCCTCAAATAATTGAAGTAATCCGTATAAAAAAGCTCTATTTATAATAAAAACATCTTGATGTAAATACACTTTATACTTCGCTGGATGCGAAATGGCTTGATTGTATCCACTCGTCATACTTTTCGCATTTCGAATCGGCATAAATTGGACAATATACCCTGGTGGTACTAACAATTGCAATATATGTCGCACGCAGTTTGCATACAATTTCCGATCATTTATACATGTAACAAATAATATTGTTTTGTCTGCAGCACTCATAATTGTGATTTTTCAGCTTCAATAATATACTGAAATACAACTGTCTCAGCCATGAAGCCACTTCCAAGACGATATTTTTTACAAATTCCATATAACTCCTCAATAAGTGGCTCATACATTTTATGATCAACATATACACGATCTACTTTACTAATAACATATCCTGCTTTTAAAAACATTCTTAGCATTTCATTAAATGTAAAGAAACGAATATGTGTTTTATCTAATAAACCATATTCTGTATACGTCCAATTTCCGGCAAGTAAGGGAGCTAATACTGAAATATGAGCAACGTTTGGTATACTTGCTAAAATCACACCATTTTGCTTTATATATGGCTTAACCTTTTCAATCACAGCCCATGGATCAAATAAATGCTCTAATACATCTCCAAATAGGATGCAATCAAATTGCCCCTCCTCATAAGGAAGATCTATTTTTTCTATATCCCCTAAAATAACATGATCTAGTCTTTCTTTCGCTTTTTCTGCAGCCTCTGGAAATGCCTCGATTCCTGATACACGTGTACCATTTTCTTTAATAGCTGCTCCCAATGTACCGCTCGAGCAACCAATATCAAGAACTTCTTTCCATTCCTTTTTTATATGCTTTAATAAATTCGGATTCGCTGCATTATAATAATGCTCGGATTTTTCTTCATATAAAGAACTTTTTTCGCGATTCATTTCACACACTCCTTATGCAAATTGAATTAGAAATATAAATCTCATATGAATTCTATAAAGTGCAGATTTTGTTCATCCCCCACTGATTATTAGCCCGCAAATAGCTTTATAAAATTTTTTATCTATATTGGTTTCGTTACTGATACTCTAATATATAACCAATCTATTAGAGTTAGAATAACGATAAATCATTTCTAAAAAACGAAACCTATTACGCTTTATATGGTTTATCAAAAACTCCCCGAAAATATTTACGGTTATATTCAATTGCAGCATTATTCGGAACATAAGAAGCTGCTAATTCATTGTAATAATACGCTTTATCCTGCTCCCCTAACCTGCTATAACAAATACACATTTGTAAATAGGGTAGCCATGTGTAGCTAGCTGGACTATGAAAAGGACTTTCCGTTGCCATTGGTACTTCCGTTGCAAGTTTAAACCAAAATATCGCTTCATTATATTTTTCTTGTTCCATATATATATATCCTATTCTTGTACAATTCTCTCCTCTAGGGACGTCATACCGAAACGACTTCACACAAGATTCGATTGCCTTCTCCCACATTCCGAGCTTCGCATAGCAATCTCCTAACTTACCACATGCATAAATTTTCTCTTCATACCATCCTTCGTCTTGATTAAGAAATGTTTCATAAAGAAGAACTGCATCATCATATTTTTGGTTATCCATAGATTCATTTGCGTAATAAAATAAATCCCTCGAACTCAATTCTTCCCCTGCAGCTACAGTATTTTGAAAAATTTTCAAATTACGATTTGTTACTTTTTTTTCTTTTTTATGTGTAATAGCAACTTTACTACTAAAAGTCTCACCAGCAATAGCTAAATACTCATGAACCTTTCCAAACCATTGAAATTGTTTTTCACGCTTTACAAGTCGATTTCTTTTTGTACAATATAAAGGTTTCCCGTTAGAATCCATCGCAAGATGATAAGGCATCGAAACAGCATCAAATTTAGGATCTAATTCTATTTTTAAGAGTTTCAATGCTTCTTGAGCATCTTCTAATAATACGTCATCTGCATCTAGCCACAATATATACTCTTGCGTCGCTTTTGAAAAAGAAAAATTTCTTGCTGCCGCAAAATCATCAATCCACTGGAAATCATATATGTTAGAAGTGTATTTCTCTACGATTTCTTTCGTTCGATCGACGGAACCTGTATCCACTACTATAATTTCATCCACAATTTTCTCAACTGTCTCTAAACAACGGGCTATTGTCTCCTCCTCATCTCGAACAATCATACATAAACTAATTGTAATTCCTTGCTTGTTCAACATAATCACCCTCTTCCAAATCAATCATATGTTATACATATACTAAACTTTCCATTTTTTTAAATTGTTCAAGTAGTTTAAGATTTCTTTTCAATAATTCAAATGTCCGTGTCATTTTCTTTCGGTTTTGCATCTACTATATAATGAACGCTTTATGGAGGTGAATTTATGTCAAATAATAATTATTCAAATGGATTAAATCCCGATGAATCTTTATCAGCTAGTGCATTTGACCCTAATCTTGTAGGACCAACATTACCACCGATACCACCGTTTACCCTTCCAACTGGGCCTACCGGGCCTACTGGACCTACCGGACCTACCGGGCCTACTGTACCTACGGGGCCTACCGGACCTACTGGACCGACCGGGCCTACTGGACCTACTGGCGGAGGAACTGGAATAACTGGACCTACCGGGCCTACTGGTGACACTGGGGCTACTGGACTTACGGGGCCTACTGGTGACACTGGGGCTACTGGACCTACCGGGCCTACTGGTGACACTGGAGCTACTGGACCTACCGGGCCTACTGGTGACACTGGGGCTACTGGACTTACGGGGCCTACTGGTGACACTGGGGCTACTGGACCTACCGGGCCTACTGGTGACACTGGGGCTACTGGGGCTACTGGGGCTACTGGGGCTACCGGACCTACGGGAGCTACTGGACCTACGGGGGCTACTGGACCGACTGGACCATCCGGATTAGGACTTCCAGCAGGATTATATGCATTTAACTCCGGTGGGATTTCTTTAGATCTAGGAATTAATGATCCAGTACCATTTAATACTGTTGGATCTCAGTTTGGTACAGCAATTTCTCAATTAGATGCTGACACTTTCGTAATTAGTGAAACTGGATTCTATAAAATTACTGTTATCGCTAATACTGCAACAGTAAGCTTATTAGGAGGTCTTACAATCCAAGTGAATGGAGTACCTGTACCAGGTACTGGATCAAGTTTAATCTCACTTGGAGCACCTATCGTTATTCAAGCAATTACGCAAATTACGACAACTCCATCATTGGTTGAAGTAATTGTTACAGGACTTGGGCTATCATTAGCTCTTGGTACGAGTGCATCCATTATTATTGAAAAAGTTGCTTAATTTTTTACTTAGCAGTAAAACTGATATCAGTTTTACTGCTTTTTCAATTTCAAATTCAATCATGAAACATTCGTTAGCTACATAATCATATTGTTGTATGACATTTTGCAGGAGGCACAAATATGGAAAGTAAATCTGCTGTTCAGCTTTATCTCGAATTGCTAAAGAAAACAATTTTATTTGAAATATGGTTGGAATATGAGGCATACTTACCCGCATCTCTACATATTTCGAAAGAACTAGAATTCGAACCCGTTACAGTCCCCCTCCCTTTATTCATTAAGCAATATGCCGAAAACCATAACTTAAAAATTGTAAAACCAAATGTTTCAAAAAGTGAACGTCATGATGGAATGGATTGGCCAAGAGCAGCACATAGCATGATTGGTCGAGAACGTATGAACCAATTACAAGAGGCAATGGAAACCGTTGTTCGTGAAAATATAGAGGGAGATTTTATTGAAACAGGTGTATGGCGCGGAGGATCATGCATTTTTATGAATGGTTTTTTACAAGCAAACAACATTACGAATCGTACTGTGTGGGTCGCAGATTCATTTGAAGGTTTGCCAGCACCGAATCTAGAACAATATCCAAAAGATTACGGTGATTATTTACACACATTCGATTACTTACGCGTCTCTTTAGAACAAGTACAAGAGAATTTTAAAAAATATGATTTACTAAATGATCAAGTGAAATTTTTAAAAGGTTGGTTTAAAGATACTTTACCAACAGCACCAATTGAAAAAATAGCAATTGCACGGCTTGATGGTGATATGTACGAATCCACCATGGATGGTCTCATGAACTTATATGATAAAGTTTCTAAAGGTGGCTATATAATTATCGATGACTACGGGCTACCGCCATGCGCTGAGGCTGTGACAGACTTTAGAAAGCAACGAAATTTAAAAGCCCCTATTACTAAAATTGATGTATTTGGCGTTTATTGGAGAAAAGAATAAACAAGATTTAATCTATAGGAGATTCCATTTTCACTCATTCTTCTCTTACTTCTAATCCAATTAAGTATTTCTTTTGTGGAATCTCCTTACATATAACAATTGTTTTCCTTTGTTCTCTCACTACAAATTGAAAATTTTATTAATAGAGTGAATGCATATTCTCACACAAGAAAGGGGTATACTCATGAGCGAACTTAACAAAGAAATGACTTTACTCCCCCCTCCTGAACTGGTCCAATATGTAGGTGGCGACTTCAAAAAGGTGGGAAAAGAGTTCCTAAAGCATTTTATTCAAATTGGCGCTTTAAAATCAAATGAAAAAGTATTAGATGTAGGCTGCGGCGTCGGCCGAATGGCTGTACCATTAATGAATTACTTAAATGATGATGGAGCATATTATGGATTTGATTTGTTTAAAGATGGAATTACTTGGTGTCAAAATAACATTTCAACTATGCGTAATAATTTTCACTTTGAACATGTTGACATATACAATCAATTCTATAATCCAGAAGGAAAAGAAGATGCCTCTCAATATCGTTTTCCCTATGAAGACGGAACATTCGATTTTATCTTTTTAACTTCTGTATTTACACATCTTCTTCCAAAAGAATTAGAACATTACGTATCTGAAATTGTACGTGTATTAAAAAAAGACGGGAGATGTTTCATTACATTCTTTCTAATAAATCCTGAATCGTCCTATTATTTAAATGCAGGACAAAGTACATTAGGTTTTTATCATCGAATTGAAAATTGCTACGTTGTAAATAAAGATATTCCCAATTTTGCAGTTGCTTATCCTGAGACAGATATTTGCAATCTATTGAATAAGTATGGTCTAGAAATAATCAATAAGCCACATTATGGTTTATGGTGCGGCAGACCAGAATATACAAGTTACCAAGATATTGTTCTTACAAAAAAAAGCTTCTGAAAGGAAGTTATGTATGGCGAGTGAAAAAAATCTACCCCTCGTTTCTATCCTTATTCCCACTTATAATCGACCCCATTATTTCAAAATCGCTCTAGAAAGTGCATTGGCACAAACTTATTCAAATATTGAAATCATCATCGGAGATGATAGTACAAATGATGAAACAGCAACTCTAATCCATGAACAATACTTACCAAATTATAAAAATATAACATACATTCGAAATATCTCTACTCTAGGACAATTTCACAATGACCTTATGCTCATAGAAAAATCAAATGGTGAGTATATAAATTTTTTAATGGACGATGACGTGTTTTATAAGCATAAAATACAAAAAATGATGGCCTATTTTGAGCAAGATTCCAATAAAGATCTTGCTCTTGTTACTTCTTATCGAGTACGTATTGATGATCATGGAAATCTAATCGGCGATGCCCATCCAACACAAAAGTTATATAGCGAAGATACACCATTAAACGGAATATTTTTAGGCGACTGGATGCTAAAGGCCGGCCACAACATTATCGGCGAACCTACAACTACTTTGTTTCGAAAGAACTTGCTCACTGAACCTTTTGGCACCCTTAAAGAGCGACAATATTCTTGTAGTGTTGATATGGCCTCATGGATTTCTTTACTTTCTAAAGGAAATGCAATATACATTTCTGAGCCTTTAAGTCAATTTCGCTACCATGCTGGACAACAAATACACAATAAACTACTTCAAGGTTGCGAAGATTTCACACACCTCGTTATAACAGCAAAAGAATATGGATTTTTACAAAATACTATAGACTATAGAACAGCTCTACTTAGTGCTTACAAATGGTGTAAAAGTTCCTTAAAATACTACCTTCATCAACTAGATATTTTTCCTGACGCACATGTACGTCTTGCCCATTGTTTGGATATAATTATTAAAGAGTTAAACAATTAAACTACTCTGCAAAATCAAAAGTGTATGGACTATATGTGAATCATTCGTATAGTTCATACATTCTTTCTCATACTATAAAATCCATTACTATAAAGAGCAGTAGAAAGGAATACCTACATTGAAAGATTCAAATTCTCAATATCAAATAGACTACGTATTACTATTTATTTTATTTGCCATTGGGATTGTTAGTTGTTGTGCTATTGCAAGTGCGCAAGCCTCCTTACCGCCATTTTTACAAAACGTCAATTTTGTACTCAAGCAAATCCAATGGTACTTCATTGGATTTATAGCCATTGGTGTTATTATGATTATCGATTTCGATCGTTATCAAAAAATTGCTTGGTATTTGTATAGCTTTGCAATGGTACTACTTATTGGACTAGAACTTCAAGTACCGGGTGCCGTTACAATTAAAGGCGCTACCGCTTGGTACAGGCTCCCAGGCATCGGAAATTTTCAGCCTTCTGAAATTATGAAATTGTTTTTAATTATCGTCATTGGACGAATTATAGCAAATCATAATGAGAAATATTTTTCCCAAACAATGCGTGACGATTTTTTATTACTTGGAAAAATATTTGCGACAAGCTTGCCACCACTACTACTTATTGCAAAAGAACCAGATTTAGGAAACACAATGGTCATTTCAGCGATGCTTGCAGCAATGATACTAGTTTCTGGCATACGATGGCGTTTTATTTTCGGATTAGTTTCAGGTACTTTCGTGGCTGGATCTACATTAATATATATATTTTTTACTCACACAGATTTCTTTAAAGCACACATTTTAAAAGAATATCAATTAAATCGCTTCTACGGATGGTTGGCACCTTACAAATATGATGCGCAAGGCTATCAATTAAGACAAGCATTCTTAGCGACTGGATCCGGAGAAATGCAAGGAAAGGGGTGGGAAAATGGACAAGTATATTTTCCAGAACCACATACAGATTTTATTTTCACTAATGTCGCTGAACAATTTGGATTTCTAGGTGCAAGTGTCATTATTTCACTTTTTTTCTTACTCATTTTTCGAATGATTCATATCGCTTTAGAAAGTAATGACCCTTTCGGTAGTTACATTTGCGCTGGTACAATCGGAATGTTTACTTTCCAAGTATTCCAAAATATCGGGATGACAATCGGATTACTTCCCATTACAGGGATAACATTACCTCTTATGAGCTACGGAGGAAGTTCACTGCTTACATACATGATTGCGATTGGATTCATTTTAAATATTCGCTCAAGAACGAAAAGCTTTATGTTTAAATGAACAACACAAAAACGCTATATTTTTATCTCTATCCTTTTTTAGATATACTAATGAAAAATACGATGGAGGTTTAAATATGAAATATGACATTATAGGAGATATTCATGGATGCTTCCAAGAGTTTCAAAATTTAACAGAGAAGCTAGGGTATAACTGGAGTAGCGGTCTACCGATCCACCCTGAACAACGTAAACTTGCATTCGTTGGTGATATTACAGACCGTGGTCCTCATTCATTACGTATGATCGAAATTGTATGGGAACTTGTCATACATAAAAAAGAAGCTTATTACGCTCCTGGAAATCACTGTAATAAACTATATCGATTTTTCCTTGGACGTAATGTAACAATCGCTCACGGACTTGAAACAACTGTCGCTGAATATGAGGCACTTCCTTCTCATAAGCAAAACATTATAAAAGAAAAGTTTATCACTCTTTATGAACAATCACCACTCTACCACATACTAGATGAAAAAAAAGTAATCGTATGTCACGCTGGGATTCGGCAAGATTACATAGGAAGACGAGATAAAAAAGTACAAACCTTTGTATTATATGGTGATATTACAGGAGAAAAGCATGCCGATGGCTCACCTGTCCGTCGCGATTGGGCGCAAGAATACAAGGGGCAAGCTTGGATTGTATATGGACATACACCAGTAAAAGAACCTCGATTCGTCAATCAGACAGTCAATATTGATACTGGTGCTGTATTTGGTGGCAAATTAACCGGATTACGTTATCCTGAAATGGAGACTATCTCTGTCCCTTCTTCTTTACCTTTTGTCGCTGAGAAGTTCCGTCCAATTTCATAACTACCTTACTTAGCGAGAGATTACCGTATTATTTAGGCAGATCTCATATAAAACTAGGTAAAGTAATTAAAAAAAGATGCAATAAAGTGCATCTTTTTTTAATTACTTTACATATAATGTCGCAGGAGGTGACAGAATGAAGAAAAAATCTTCTAAACAAAAAAGAAAATTTCCCCCTTTATATCTGCCCATGTACGGAATTAACAACTGGTGTAGCATTCGGGCTGCAGCCATAGAAGAACTAGAAGAACAAGAGTCATCAAAAAAAAGCAAAGTAAAACCAACATATGTCTCTTTAGAAAATGCTGTGATGAACCACATAATCGATCGCAGAAAAATAAAGATGCAACAAAAAAATAAACAGCTCTCAAATCAAGATGAACAGGTACTACGTTCTAACCAAACAGAAGAAACGGCGGAAGAAAATAATTCTGTAGCAATAAATAAAAAAGTGGAACCAGAAATTCCAGCTGCTATTATAAACAAAGTAAAAAAAATAAAAGAAGCATTAGCTTCATCGAATGATATACAAACTGAAAAACCACTCATAATTGAGACACCTACACCTGAAAATACAAAAGTTAAAAGGGGCGGCCGATATGCATATGCGGAGGGGCTTCACTCTCATGCGGAGGGCATGGCAGCACATGCGGAAGGCTTATTAACACACGCAAAAGGTTCTTTCTCTCATGCAGAAGGATCCAACTCAAAAGCAACTGGACATAGTTCGCATAGTGAGGGAAGTGAAACGACAGCAGGCGGTGCTTATTCTCATGCGGAGGGTAAACAGACGACTGCTTTAGGCGAAGCAGCACACGCAGAAGGAACCGCAACTATCGCTAACGGCTTCTCTTCTCATGCGGAAGGTCATCATACATCAACAGCTCATTTTGCAGGTAGCCATATTATGGGGCGCTTCGGCACTGCAGAAGAAGCTTATTCCTGGTTTATTGCAAATGGTGCAAACGACACCGACCATAATATCGGTGCTAAATGGCTTGCCCATAATGGAGAAATGTATATTGAGGGCGCGTCTTACAATGCAAGCGGAACGGATTTTGCACAAATGTTTGAAACAGAAGGTCATAAACCTATTGATGTCGGTTATTTCGTTACATTTAGTAGCGAAGAAAAAATTCGGATAGCTACTTCACACGATTCGTTCATTTTAGGAATATCTAGTGCAACCCCTGCACTTATAGGAAATAGCGGGGCTTTAAGTTGGCAAAAACGCTATAAAACAGACAACTTTGGAAAACGCCAATATGTATGGACGGAATCAGAAGAAATACAACCTCTTTTAAATACAGAATGGGATCCAGCTTGCAAATATGTAGCAAGAAAAGATCGCGCCGAGTGGCTTCCTGTCGGATTAATTGGGCAAATGTTAGTACGTGATGACGGCACTTGCGAAACGCATGGATATTGTCGTCCAAATGACAATGGCATTGCTACAAAAGCCGAAAGTGGATTTTTCGTTATAAAGCGTACGCGTGAAAACCAAATTTTAATATTATTCCGCTAAGAAAAAAGGGAACAAAATTCTTTATAACATAAGAATTTTGTTCCCTTTTTAAGCATTCCTAAGTAACTCTTGCATATCGCTTGGAATCTTTATAGTGAAAGACATTTCTTTCTCTAAAATAGGATGATAAAACGTCAAAGATTTACTATGAAGTGCTTGCCGTTTCATTTCATCCCTTCTTCCTCCATATAAGTTATCACCAAGTAATGGATGTCCTATATGAGCCATATGCACACGAATTTGATGCGTTCTTCCTGTCTCAAGCTCCAGCGCTACATGTGTCTTATGATATGTACTATCAATTACTTTAAAATGAGTAACTGCCCTTTGTCCATCCTCACAAACCGTTCGCTCAATAATGCTATCAGATTTCCGACCAATTGGTGCATCAATCATTCCTTCTCGTTCTACCATCTCACCGTGAACAATTGCTTCATACGTTCGTTTCACAGCTTTTTGTTGATGCTGCTTCGATAAAAGATGATGCACGAAACGATTTTTTGCAATAAGCATAAGCCCTGAAGTATCACGATCTAACCGTGTTACAATGTGTACTGTACTTGCAAGATGCTGCTTATCATAATGAGATAAAAGCGCATTGGCAACACTCCCTGTCGGATGTTCCCTAGATGGAATCGTTGACATGTTCGCCTCTTTATTAATGATAAGAACCGCATCATCTTCATATACAATGCATAAAGGGATATCTTCTGCAATCATCCCTTCACTTCTTTCCTCCACTGGAAAAAAGATGCGTAATTCTTCACTAGCGCGCAACTGATGACGAACACTCGCATGTTGACCATTTACTTCAATTGCCCCGCCGTGAAACTTTATATCCGTTAAAGCGGCTTTAGAAATACCTTTCGTTTTCAAAAATTCCCTAACTAAAGTACTCTCTTCAGCCAGTCCTATATCCCATTTCAATGTAAATCTGTTCAAATTTATAACCCTTTCTATTTATCTGCAACAAACGAGTCACGAACTCGTTTCCAGAACGGGAACGGGCGGAAACGAACAAATCGTACTTTCTCGTTTGCGACGCGATACTGGATTGATTTCACATCTTGATGAACCATCGTTAAATGATCCACTGTAATTTGTAAGTTCATTCCTGCAGCTGGCTTTAACACACATGTATGGTGCTTCGGCAATACGAGTGGCGATCCCACAGTACGAAACACACGATTGTTAATGGACGCCATTTCTGCAATTTGAATCGCTTCAATAGAAGGGTGAATAATTGCTCCGCCAAGCGCTTTATTATATGCCGTACTTCCTGAAGGAGTAGAAATACAAAGGCCGTCCCCGCGGAATGTTTCAAAATATTCTCCGCGTATTTCTACTTCTGTTACTAATGTACCTTCTGCACTTTTTACAGTCGCCTCATTCATCGCCAAATACTGTGACTCTTTACTTCCATTCACATAGCGAATAATCACTTCTAAAAGCGGATATTCCACCACTTGGAATGGTGTTTTCGCAATCGCAATTACTAATTTCTCTACTTCTGTCGGTAACCAATCTGCATAGAAACCTAAATGTCCTGTATGTACACCAACAAATGCTGTTTCATCCAATCGATTATAATAACGATGAAACGCATATAAAAGCGTTCCATCTCCCCCAACAGAAATTACAATATCGGGTTCCTTTTCATCCATTGTAAATCCAAAATCTAACAAGTACTCTTTCATCGTGCTTGCCAGTGTATCTGATGATTGATCTCCCTTTGACATAATTGTAAATTTCATCGCCCAACACCCTTTAGTTTATGATTCGGAATCTTTCGTTTCTTGCTTTCTTGAAAAAGCCTTCTGCGCTTCTTGAATCTCAAGACGAATAGAAGACATTTCTTCATCTAATAAAAACGCCGCTTCCGCTGCACGTTGCAAGCGTATTTTAATATCTTCAGGAAAACGTCCACTATATTTATAATTTAAAGAATGCTCAATTGTTGCCCAAAAGTTCATTGCTAACGTGCGTATTTGGATTTCTACCAATACTTTTTTTTCTCCCTGAATCGTTTGAACGGGGTAACTAATGACAACGTGATAAGAGCGATAGCCGCTATCTTTCTTTTGCGTGACATAATCACGTTCTTCCACGATTTCAAAGTCATTTCGTTTTCGAAGATATTCTACAACAGGCTTAATCTCATCAACAAATTGACACATCATTCGAAGGCCCGCGATGTCTTGCATATCTTCTCTCAGCCGATCTAGCGGTACATTTCTCTTCTCCGCTTTATCAATAATACTAGCAACCGACTTTACCCTTCCTGTTACAAACTCAATTGGAGAATGCTCTGTCAACATTGCAAATTGAGTACGCATTCCTTTTAGTTTCACTTTCAGCTCTGCCACCGCTTGATGGTAAGGTGCTAAAAATTCTTCCCAATTTCGATTCATTTCAACCACCACCAAAATCAATCCATTTGCTTATAGAAATACTTTTTCTACAGCAGTTACTAGTTCTTCTCCGTAATTTGCATTACCTTCAATATTTTCAACTAAATATTCTACTTCTTCTTTTAAATTTTCTAATTCCATTTCAACGTCATTCACACGAACGAACATTACTATATCGTTATTCATCGCTTCATGCATTGCTTCCCAGCATGTGTGCGGAATACTTACATAAATGAAAGATGATTCGTTTTCTAAAATATATAAAAATGATAAATTGTCTGAGTCTACAAGTACGTGATTACGCGCACTTAACTCCTTTACCTCTATTTCATTATTTTCCGCACAAAAAATAAGCGCATTCTCTCTCTTTTCTACGCTCTTAACTTGAATTTTATTTTGCATGCTCTAACTCCTCCATCTCAACTTCCTGTCTTACTTAACAGTATTATTGTATCATAACATGGACGCAAACAAATAAAACATTGAACCAAATTTATGAAAAAGCGATAATGTGTAAAGAATTATTTTTTAAAAGGAGCGCGCATACAATGACACAAGAAATTGAAATTGAATTTAAAAATATTGTTACAGAAGAAGAATTCGATACATTATGTAAATCATTCTCTATTGAAGCATTTACGAAACAGGTGAATCACTACTTTGAAACACCGGGCTTCTCGTTAAAAGAAGCCGGCTCTGCACTTCGTATTCGTCATAAAGGAGAAATTTATACATTAACATTGAAACAACCTGCAGAAGTCGGCTTGTTAGAAACGCATCAAGTCGTAACAGAAGACGCAGCAAGAATGATGATGGAAACAAACGTAATCATTCCAGGGGCTGTAATGGATCAACTACACAAATTACAAATTCCTGTTTCCACTTTAACTTATATGGGTAGTTTAACAACTGAAAGAGCCGAAGCATTATTTAAAGGCGGAACGCTTGTCTTTGATCATAGTTTCTATTACAATCACGATGATTATGAAATTGAATTTGAAGTGCAAGATGAAGAAACAGGAAAAGCTGCATTTATTCATTTATTAACGCAACATAACATACCTGTTCGTCATACAAATAACAAAGTAAAACGCTTTTTCCTTGCCAAACAAAACAAAGCACGCTAAAGTGAAAATTCCACTAGTGAATATGTTTCGCTAGTGGATATACCTCACTAAAAAAATTTACATCCGTAGAATAAGCAAAGAATGTTTGAGAAGGCTGTTTATTTGCCCTCTCGAACATTCCATTGCTACAATAGATATACATTTCATGGAAAAAGGAGTTTATAAAGGATGAGCAAGCAACCGATGACACCATTTGAAGCAATTGGCGGTGAACAATGCATTGCAATATTAGTAGATACATTTTATTCCTATGTCAGTAAACACCCTGACTTATCTCCCATCTTCCCGGAAGATTTAACAGAAACCGCTAGGAAGCAGAAGCAATTTTTAACACAATATTTAGGTGGTCCTAATTTGTACACTGAAGAACATGGTCATCCTATGTTAAGAGCACGCCATCTTCCGTTTGAGATTACTCCAAAACGAGCAGAGGCTTGGCTATCATGTATGGAGCAAGCAATGGATGATACTGGAGTGCATGGTCATATAAGAGAGTTTGTTTTTGAACGTTTAGCATTAACCGCTCAGCATATGGTTAATACTCCAAACGAAACAGGTGAAGTGTAATGGATAAGCAGGAAGCAAAGCATATAAATATGCCATCTCCTTCCGCATGCGAGCATAAGTCTGTAGAAGCATATTTATTTATTGATCCACTTTGTAAAGATTGCTGGGAAATTGAGCCTTTTATTATTAAACTATGGCTTGAATACGGGAAATACTTCTCTATTCGTCATATCGTAACAGGAAAAGTGGATGGAACGAACGCTTCCTCACACAAATGGAATAAACCTGCTAATATTCGATTTGTGTGGGAAAAGACAACAAGTTTACAAGGTTTTTCATGTGATGGAAAGGTACATATGCAAGAAGCATCGTCAACACCATATTTAGTTTCGATGGCGATTAAGGCAGCGGAGTTACAGGGCCGAAAAGCAGGTTCGAAGTTTTTGCGAAAACTCCAAGAATACATTTTCCTTGAAAATGTATCAACCCCTGACTGCGAACTATTACTTGCATGTGCGAAAGATAGCAATATTGATGTAGAAGAATTTAAAAAAGATCTACATTCTGCTAGTGCAAAAAAAGCTTTCCAATGTGACTTGAAATTCACGAATGAAATGCATATTACAGAAATACCCTCCCTCGTCTTTTTTCATGCGAACTCAGATGAAGAAGGTATTAAAATCGCTGGAAATTATTCCTACGATGTATACGTACAATTATTGAAAGAACTTGTAAAATGTGAAATTGAGCCAGAACCATTACCACCTTTAGAAGCATTACTAGAAGCAACACAATTTATATCTTCAAAAGAAGTAGCATTTATTTATGACTGTCCGCAGCAAGAAATTGAGCGCGAACTTAAAAAATTACAACTGAAACGAAAAGTACAAATGATTGAAGTAAAATGCGAACGTTATTGGAAATGGATAGCAAAAGAAAAAGACCTGGTGTAAACACCAGGTCTTTTTCTTTACGGCTTATAAAAATATTAAAGGGGATGGGAGAAATTTTCACGTTCAAACAAAGGGGTATATGTTTGTATGTGAATTCGTTCACGCTTATTATATTACAAGATTCGACGCCAGATGACAACCCCTTTTGTCGAAATTCACACTTTTGTCACATTCTAAACGTTTTCATTTTTGAATAAGCTATAAAAAAGGTCATTTAGGGGGGTTATTTATGAAAAAATCTTATATTGCTCTTCTCTTTCTAGCTGTCATCGTTTCTTTTTTCTTGTACATCCTCTCTCTACTACAAGCTTTTCCTAAAATTATTGCCTTACCTCTTTTATTTGGAATCATCGTTATCACTCTCTCTTATTTCAATCATAAAAAAAGATTCAAAGGGTTTTAATTTCAAAAATCAGCTGTAAAACTATCCTTTCAGTTAGAAAAACAAAGAAATTCACCTTATTTTTTCGACAAATATCGACATTGAATTTATTCAACAAAAAAGACGAGGATACAATCTCTCGTCTTTTTTCATTACTTTTCTTCAAATAATAATGCTTCTAATTCATTTAATTTCTCTTCAAATACTTGTAGTGCCTCTTTTACTGGTTCAGGAGATGCCATATCTACTCCTGCTTTTTTCAGCACTTCAATTGGATAATCAGAGCTTCCTGCTTTTAAGAATTCGTTAATATAACGTTCTACTGCTGGTTGTCCTTCTTCTAAAATCTGTTTAGATAGAGCTGTCGCTGCACTAAATCCTGTTGCGTATTGATATACGTAATAGTTGTAGTAGAAGTGCGGAATACGAGACCATTCTAAACCAATCTCTTCGTCGATTACTAAAGCGTCACCGAAATATTTCTTATTTAAATCGTAGTAGATTTCCGTTAGCATGTCTGGCGTAACAGCATGTCCTTCTTGTACTTTCTTATGAATAATATGTTCAAACTCTGCAAACATCGTTTGACGGAATACAGTACCACGGAACCCTTCTAAATAATGATTTAATAAATATAGACGCTCTTTCTTATCTTCTGTCGTTTTTAATAAATAATCATTTAGAAGCGCTTCATTACAAGTTGATGCCACTTCTGCTACGAAGATGGAATAATCACCATATACGTGCGGTTGTGTTTTTCTTGTATAGTAACTATGCACCGAATGACCAAATTCATGAGCAAGTGTAAATAAATTATTTACATTATCATGCCAGTTCATTAAAATATACGGATTTGTTCCATATGCACCAGATGAATATGCCCCGCTTCGTTTTCCTTTATTCTCATACACATCTACCCAGCGATTTTCATATGCTTCTTTCAAAATATCAACATATTCATCACCAAGTACGTTTAAAGATTTTAATAAAAGGTCTTGCGCTTCTTCGTATTTCACATTCATTTTCACTTCTGGTACAAGTGGTGTATATAAATCATACATGTGAAGCTCATCAAGTCCTAATGCACGCTTACGAATATCGATGTAACGGTGTAATAAATGTAAGTTGTCATTTACCGTTTCAACAAGTTGATCATATACTGCTTCCGGAATATTATTATTGCTTAGTGCAGCTTGGCGAGCAGAATCATATTTACGAACACGCGCATTGAAATTATTACGTTTTACTGCTCCGCTTAACGTACTTGCGAATGTATTTTTAAATTTCCCGTACGTTTCATATACAGCTTTAAATGCATCTTCGCGAACACGGCCATCATCACTTTCTAAAAACTGAATGTAACGACCATGTGTAATTTCTATTTCTTCTCCGTCTTCACCTTTAATAGATGGGAATTTTAAATCCGCGTTATTCAACATACCAAATGTATTGCTTGATGAACTCATTACTTCAGATGCTTCCGCTAATAAAGCCTCCTCAGCTTCTGATAATACGTGCGGGCGTTGACGTGTAATTTCTTCTAATGCATGTTCATATACACTTAAATCTCTATTTTCCTTCAAGAATGTTTGCAGTGTATCTTCTGAAACCGACAAAATTTCAGGTACAATATACGCTGTGCTACTAGATACTTGTGAATATAAATTTGTTGCGCGATCATTTAATGCTTGATATACAGAGTTTGTTGTATCTTGATCGTAACGCATATGAGCATATGTATATAGCTTACCTAATCGCATTGAAATTTCGTCTTCATATTGCAATGCCTCAAGCAAATTGTCCGCAGAGTCACCAAGTTTCCCTTTAAATTCAGTTAACTTCGGTAATAGCTCTTTAATAGCTTGGAATTCTTTTTCCCATTCTGCATCTGTTTGGAAAATATCTTCTAATCGCCACGTACTTGCTTCTTCAATCTCATTGCGATCTGGTAATGTTTTCGCTTTGTTTTGTTCAGACATTCTTTAAGCCCTCCTTTAATTATCTCTACTTAAGTACAATTCGTTTTTTTCTTATGTAATTCCTTCACAATCAGTCTTTATTATATCCCCTTTTCCTTCTCTCATGTTGTACTTTGCCTCAAATAAAGATAAGGCATACGCTAAACAAGTTTCATCATATTTCATAACCTCCTCCTCTGTTTTTAACATAACGATCCCCCTTATTTTCCGGTACTTATAAGTCTCCACTTTACGTAATACACCTGTATAACATAAGAATGTCATATATTCAGTAACTGCTACTTTCCATATATGCTTTGAAAAGTACGGGAGCATACGCCTTTTCGTATACTTTTTTACATAACTACACACATATTGAAGAGTAATACACTCTCCTACTGCAAGCTCCCCTATACACTTCATATATAGAAAAGCTTGCCATATAAATGGGTTTGTTTGAAAAGCAAATCCAGAAGGAAGTGGAACACCAATTTCAGAAGGAAAGCTCGCTGGGGTACATTTAAATTGATATAAGAGGCGTAATAGTGACTTATAATTATAATTCCAAATAGGCAAAGCATTTTTTCGAAAATAGTCCTTTCGTTGCTTCCATTCTCGGTCTAATATTTCTTTTTGGAAAGGAACAGGGGAAAAGAGTAGTTCAAAAGTAGTAGTTTCAGTTGGTAAATATATAGTATGTGAGAAAGAGACGCTTGTAGAAAAAGAAGTGAGAAACGCGCATTTCATAAATGCTTTTTGTTTGGAACAGAAGAAAATAAGAAATGGTTGAGGATAAGATTGTAAGGAGAAAGCCATAAGTGAGGAAAATTTCATCCAATATGCAGATTGCTTTTTCAATTGATTTCCACCAATGATCCAAATGACCTGTATACCCGCTCGCCAATACGAATAGGTTCGTTTGTACAGCTGCTCTATAGAAAGATTTGCGCATTGGTATTCAATCGCAATTTTTCTCCCTGCTCTCTCTATAAAAATATCTGGTCGTTGCTGAATCTGGGGCAGATAATGCTCTATATCTACATGAAAGTTTTGACGTTCGAACCATCTATATAACAATTCTTTACCGTGCCTATGATACATAGATTCCGCTTCATAAAAGGCAAGACATGAATCCACTTTTTTATGAGCAAAATGCCAACTTTTTTGTTTCCCTAATTTCATTTGTACTTCCTTTCCACAAGCTACACAAAAGAATCGTTCCTGTTGACGCATACGGCGCAAAAGCTCTTCATTACAATTGTAGAGTAAATGAATTTTTTCTCCGTTTTCTCTTTTAGCTATAAATATCGTAATCACATCCTTTCAGCTCTTTACATTCTACAATTTATTACAAATTCCTTTAAAAAAAGAGATGTCCCAATTTCGGACATCTCTTTTTATAATAAAGGGGATAATAACCGGTACGTTGATTCAACAATTCGTCTATGAAGACGCCTTTTATGAAAATGATCGACATGAATTTCACTTGATTCTTCTAAATCATCTTTAAAGTCTTGAACAAGTCTTTTAATGCTATCTGTATCATATAAAAAGGCATTTACTTCAAAATTCAAATGAAAACTTCTCATATCCATATTAGCTGTCCCAATTGAAGCTAAATCAGAATCGACAATGACAACTTTACTATGGAGAAAACCTTTTTCATACTCATATATCTTTACCCCTGCATCTAAAAGCTCTGGGAAGTACGATCTCGATGCGTAAAAGACAGTACGCTTATCAGGCTTACTCGGCATTAACAAACGAACATCAATACCAGCAAGCGCAGCTACCTTTAATGCGGATAAAATATCATCATCCGGAATGAAATACGGCGTTGCAATCCAAATAGATTTCCGAGCAGAAGCGATCATTGCGAAATATAAATGCTTAATCGTTTCCCACTTATTATCAGGGCCGCCTGCAACGAGCTGCACGCCTCCCCAATGATCACCCTCAACTGCTTTTGCTTGTAAATATTCAGGAGCTAGCACAGCCTCTCCAGTCATATAAAACCAATCTTGAAGGAAAATAAGCTGTAAACTTTGAACCGCTTCACCACGTAAATACAAATGCGTGTCTCGCCAAAAGCCAAAATATTTACTTTTCCCTAAATACTCATCACCGATATTTAATCCGCCTACAAACCCTTCGTTCCCATCAATCACAACAATTTTCCTATGATTTCGATAATTAATCTTATCGTTTAAAATCGGAAAGCGCACAGGAAAAAACGGAATCATTTCAACACCTGCATCGTTTAATTCTTCAATATACGATTTTGATAACTTAAAACTTCCAACCGCATCATATAAAAAACGAACAACAACGCCTTCTTTTGATTTTTGTATTAAAATATCTTTAATTTCTGTTCCTAATTTATCATCACGCACAATGTAATATTCCATATGAATGTGATGTTTTGCTCGTTTTAATCCATCTAAAATGGCCTGAAACGTTTCATCTCCATTTGTTAATGTCCTCGTTTCAGTTTGAAATGAAATATTTAAAGCGCCTAGGCGATCCGCTAAACGAAATAACAGCTCTTGATGCTTATGATTGCGTAAAATTCTTTCTTCGTAATCTTCATGCCCTTTATATTGTAAAAACGCCTGTTCATCAAGTAACGCCTTCTTTTGAAACATTCTTTTTCTCCGAAAATTTTGTCCAAATAATAAATAAGCAAAGAAGCCAAATACCGGAAAAATCCCTAACACAATTAACCATGTAAGTGTTTTAGATGGATGGCGATTTTCTAAGAAAATAACGCAACCAATTAAAAACGCAGATACTGTAAATAAAATACTAATAATACCTAAAATCGAAACATCTTTTATCCCAATCACATCTGAATAAAATGCTACATCAATAAACATACGTAACGAAACAAATAATGCGAACAATAGCAGGATAAAGAAAATCAGCTTTAACGTATTTTTCATCTCTTACCTCCTAACTAAGAAAGCTTTCCTATTCTTCATATAAAAAGCCGATTTCATACTACAGAAATCGGCCTACGTTTTAGCAGGAAAATTATTGCGAATCGTTTCAAGCGCATGCTCTTTCACAATTTGTTTTCCATACTCACTTACACGATGAATTGTTAAAGTTGATTCTTCCCCATATTCTAAAATAATACTTAAAATACGATCGATTTCTTCTTCATCATGTAGCACTTCATCGAATTCCACATATACATAATAGCGGTTCTCAAATGAATACAGCTCATCTTTTATATCTTCAAAGATAAGACGATGACTTAATGAAATGACATCTTCAAAATCATTAAATTTAATTAAAAAGCCAAACGTACCATCTTCATTAAAGTTTGTTCCTGTTTGTTCTTCTACCTCTTCGACTAACTCTTGTTGGAATAATGATTCGATGCCTTCATCTAGAGGAATATCTATAATTTTGTCTACCCCTATCGGTAGTTCCAGCTTTTGTCCGTCCTTTGAAAGCTCTGCTTTCGTGACAAGTACTTCAATCCCTTTATCGACTGCTTGCACTTGAATCCATAACGGCCCATCAATAAAGAAATCGTCATGATCACGAGCTTCGTCCATCATCTCCCAAAAGAGCTCTTCACTTCGTTCGCGATCATACCAAATTTCTTCACGATTAAATCCTCTATCCTCTATATCAATGTACGTAATAAAAAATTTCATCGTATGATCATTAATTCTTTCAATATCCAAAATACAACTCTCCCTTCCTGCTTAGAATTGTTATGAAGGGATTCCCCACTCATATGACAAATCAATAGATTCTTGTACTCTCATTTTATGATAAGATTCTCCAGAATGGAAATAAAATCGATTTATTTTACAAAAATAGTTATATGCCTATCTTTACTCGATCAACTACATAAATATATTATTATAGCGATTTCTTACTTACAAAAAATTTGGACATACATTTCCACATTCCCCCGTACACTTTAATAAAGTGAAACTTCTATTGGAAGAGATTATTTAACAACAACTTTCTTCATCACATACATACAGTTCGCTTATTAAAACATCATAAATGGAGGCAGACGAATGGACTTAGAGTTTTTAACATCCGTACTAATGATTGTCGGTATCGATGTTGTATTAGGTGGTGACAATGCAATTGTCATCGCACTAGCTAGCCGAAATTTACCTGAATCGAAACGAAATAAAGCTATTTTGATTGGTACTCTTTTAGCAATCGTACTAAGAATTGCCCTTACTATATTAGCTGTCTATTTACTCGACATTCCATTTCTACAACTGATTGGCGGGGTTTTACTTACATTAATTGCAGTCAATTTATTAACTGATAATAACAACGATCTTTCTGCTATTCAAGGAAAAACAACTTTATTCCAAGCTGTGCGGACAATTGTTTTCGCGGATCTCGTTATGGGGTTTGATAATGTTATTGCCATTGCAGGTGCAGCTCACGGGAGATTTTTACTCGTCATAATTGGCTTACTCATTTCTATCCCTATTATTATTTGGGGCAGCAAACTTATTTTAATACTTATGGAACGATTTCCATTCCTCATTTATTGCGGTGCAGCGATTCTTGCCTATACTGCAGGAAAAATGGTTACACATGAAGACAGACTTGCCACCTTTTTTCATAACAACCCAAGTTTCACTGCAAGCATTCCTTATTTGTTCATTTTCACTATTTTATGCATCGGCTTTATCGTACAACAAGTTCGATTACGCAATGTGAAACATTAAAAAAAACCTTCTACTATATAATAGGTAGAAGGTTTTCATATTATTATAATTAATTTACAAGACGTTGTGCTTCACGTAATTGGAACGTTCTTACTGTACGTGGTAAGAAACGGCGAATTTCGTCTTCGTTGTAACCAACTTGAAGGCGTTTCTCGTCAATCATAATTGGACGACGTAAAATCCCTGGATAGTCACGAATCATCTTATATAAATCTTGAAGTGGTAAAGATTCTAAGTTTACATTCAATTCTTGGAAAACTTTCGAACGAGTAGAAATAATCTCATCCGTTCCGCTTTCTGTCATACGTAAAATCTCTTTAATTTCCTCAATTGTTAATGGATCTGAGAAAATATTACGTTCTGTATAGGGAATATGATTTTCCTCTAGCCATAATTTCGCCTTTCTACAAGACGTACAGCTTGGAGAACTATATAATGTTACCATACAAAGCTCACTCTCCTTAAAGAGTACAAATTCTGTACTAAATACAGTTTTAATTTCTAACTTCAGCAATTTTTCGCGATAACTTGTCTTATTGAAAAGTACAAAAATCGCATTTCATGTAAGCAACAACTTATAATAAACAACAATTACTTTTAATAAGTAACTTCTATAATCATTATACAATAGATTTTGCAAGAAATATACAGTAAATTTCCTGCTAGTTGAGAAAACTCTTCCGTGTATTCCACTGCTATGTAACATGATTACGCTCAATTTATCTGTACTTGAACAATAACTTTCAACCCTTTCAATACTCATTTCCCCTAGATTTTTCATATAATATATAGTTATTTATCTATAATCTTCCCTATGAAAAAGAGAACGTTTTCTTACTTTTTCCTGATAAATCAATTAAGAAATGTAAGACTATACAAATGAGAATGAAAAGGAACATTTGTTCTTATTTTAACAAATATTCTCCCTCCTGTCCACACGATTTCTAAAGTAAATTATTTTTTTCTGACATTTCTTTCTTTTTTATTTTTTATCTCATACAATAAACATACAGACAGGCAAAGGGGGAGTTTGCAAATGATTGCTTTTTTTGTTGATTTTATTACGGTTGCTGCCCTCATCATCGGAATAACAGCATTGATTGGTGTCATTACAAATAGCATTGGCGAAAAGCTCTTTGGCGGAAAAGAAAAAATGAAGTTTGTTAACAAAAGTTTGGATGTACAATCCGGCTGGAATCAAGTTGGCGGAAAAGGCATTTATAAGAAACGCACGTATTAAAAAAAGCAGGTGGTTAGCCTGCTTTTTTTATTTCCCTACGGATGCCCATTTGAAGCTCACATCAGGGCCATATTTATGGTTGTACATATCTTTAATTGTTTCTCTTTGTAAGTATGCTCTACCACGTTGGTATACTGGAACAATCGCAGCGTCATCAAGTAACATTTTTTCTGCCTCAAGTAAGTTTTTCCAGCGAGCATTTACATCGCTTCCATCTTTTTTCGCTTTCATAATGATTTCATCGTATTTCGGATTAGAGTACTTCATCTTATTTTGTGACCCATCTGTTACAAACATATCAAGATATGTGATCGGATCTGGGAAGTCTGCCCCCCATCCAGAGAATGACATGACATAATCACCCGCATCTTCTAATTTCAACTTTTGTGCGAATGGTTGTTGTTTAATTTTCACTGTTAAGCCTGGTAAATTCTTTTCCAGTTCACCTTTTAAATATTCACCAGTTTTCTTAGATAATTCAACATCTTCATTTAATAACTCTAATTCAATTTCATTTTTTCCAAGCTCTTTTGTACCAGCTTCCCAATATTTTTTTGCTTCTTTCACATTTGGTTTTACAATATCACCATTTTCAGCACGGAAATCCTTTTTATCCGGACCTTTAATGAAGTTATCAGGAATTAATCCTGTTGCTGGCTTAGAACCGTTATTTAATAATGTATCAACGAACGGCTTACGATCAAAAGCAAGGGAAATTGCTTTACGAATATTTTTATTTGCTAAAGCTGGATCTTTTTGATTTAAGCGTAGGAAAAATACAGATGTCTCTTCTACTGTTTTGAAATCTGGTTTTCCTTTATATTTATCGATGAACTCTGCTAATAACGTCGCTCGATCGATTGCATTTGTTTCATATAAGTTAATTGGCGTAGATGTATCTTTTACAATATTAAAGTTTACTTCTTCAAGCTTCACTTCTTTATTGTCCCAATATGATGAGCTCTTTGTCATTTTAAAACTGCGTTCATGTTGCCAATCACTTAATGTAAATGGTCCGTTGTAAAGCGTTGTGTTCGCTTCCAAACCAAACTTCGCACCTTGCTCTTTCACAAATTTCTCATTTACAGGATAAAAGATTGGATATACCATTAAATCTACAAGATATGGAATAGAATTGTCTAATTCTACTTCTAATGTGTAATCATCAATTGCTTTTACACCTAATTGATCAGGACTCATCTCTTTTTTATTAATTTTCTCTGCATTTTTTATATCATACATAATGTATGCTGATTTCGCAGCTGTGTCTGGGTTGATTGCTCTTTGCCATGCGTATACAAAATCTTTCGCCGTTAAAGGCTCACCGTTTGACCATTTCGCGTCTTCACGTAATTTAAATGTATATTTTTTACCGTCTTCTGACTTTTTAAATTCTTTTGCTACACCTGGAACTAACTTATCATCTTTTCCAAGGCGGTATAGACCTTCCATCGTGTTGTTCATTACTTTTGAAGAAACTGCGTCAGCTGATAATGCTGGGTCCATCGTTGGAATTTCTTGTGTTTCAATTAAATTAAGAACTTGCTTCGCACCGCTTTTCCCGCTATCCCCTTTTGCGTTTGCTTGCGGTTCATCTTTTTGGTAGCTACATGCCCCTAATATCATGCTCATTGCTACTGTTGATACTACAAAAACTGGTATCTTTTTTTTCATACTTCCACCCTCCAAAAAATGTTAGCCCTTTCATTTTCAAACAGAAAGAAATATATATATGTTCTAATAATTCATATTATACACACAAATATATTTTTTGTATATTTATATTTCTATTTCATTAAAATTTTGTGTTAAAAAATATATCTTTGTAAACGTTTTATATTGTCTATTTTCCTTACTAAAGTGCCAAAAATAATTATTTTTATATTTTTCTAAATTATCAGAGAAAAATAAATTTTATATTTTATAATATTTTATGTATAATTATCCCACCCTTTTCAACATAAAATAGCAGGCCCTTCATATTAAAAATATATAGGCTAAAATGAGTGCAAAGGATAAGAAAGTATGTTACGATACATTTTGCTAAAAATAGATATCGGTAAAGAGGGGACGGACATGACAGCAATTCAGGCAAAAAATGGGCCGACAGAGAAATTAAGTTTATTCTTATTAACATGGCCTATTTTTCTAGAAGTTTTTCTTTTTATGTTGATGGGGATCGCTGATACTTTCATGTTAAGTGCATTATCAGACGATGCTGTATCTGGGGTTGGTGCAGCGAATCAATATCTCCATATTGCGATTTTGGTATTAGAAGTCATCGGGAACGGCGCTGCTATCGTTGTATCTCAATACCTCGGTTCCAGACGCTTTATGGAAGCATCTAAAATATCAGCATTAGCCGTCACATTAAATTTAATAGTTGGGCTCGTTATAAGCGCTGGTTTTCTTTTATTTTCGAAACATATGATGCTCGCAATGAACTTACAAGGCGATGTACTAACGTATGCGCAAAACTACTTATCTATCGTCGGAGGGGCAATCTTCCTGCAAGCTATCATTAACTCATTAGCCGCAATTATCCGTGTACACGGTTTTACAAAGCAAGCGATGTTTATTTCACTCGGAATGAATATTATTCATATCGCTGGAAACTACGTACTCATTTTCGGGAAATTTGGTTTCCCTGAGCTCGGTGTACAAGGGGCTGCAATTTCTTCCGCTATCAGTCGATTGATCGCACTTATTGTTTTCTTCTGGTTACTATATCGCGTTATGGAATATCGTGTGAAATTACAATATTACTTCACTTTATCCAAAGAATACATTGGAAAAATTTTAAAAATCGGCATTCCATCTGCATTTGAACAAGTGATGTATCAAGCTTGTCAAATCGTCTTCCTTTATTACGCAACGTACTTAGGAACGGAATCATTAGCTGCTAGACAATACGCTACTAACATTTCCATGTTCACTTATTTATTTGCAATTGCGATTGGTATGGGAACAGCCATTATTATTGGCCGCCTTGTTGGTGGTGGCGAAAAGGATGAAGCATACGAACGTTTGTGGAAAAGTGTAAAATGGGCGATTGGTGTAACTTTATGTATGGTCGCTCTCGTTATTACATTCCGTACACAATTAATGGGACTGTTTACAGATAATCCGCACATTATCAGGTTAGGCGCAAGTGTTCTTTTACTAAGTGTACTACTTGAAACGGGACGTACGATGAACATCGTCATCATTAATTCGCTTCGTGCAGCTGGTGATGCAAAATATCCTGTTTTAATCGGTGCATTTTCTATGGTGTTAATGAGTTTACCACTAGGTTACTTTTTCGCCTTTCATTTAGATATGGGGCTCGTGGGTATTTGGCTAGCGATCGCCATCGACGAATGGACACGTGCCATTATTATGTTCTTCCGCTGGAAAAGTAGAGCTTGGGAACGTTACGCACTAGTTAAACCTGAAGAACAAGAAGAGAGTATTTCTGTTCAAGTTTAGTAATTTTATATAGTAGAAAAAAGAGCCCTCCTTCCGCAATGGAAGAATGGCTCTTTTTTATTGATAGATTTCTTTATATTTCTTATACTCTGCTTCAGAACATAGTACGAAATGTCCTGGACGAATTTCACGCATTGTTGGCACTTCGCTACCGTAATCATGCTGCGATGGATCGTATACGATACGTTTACGATTACGCTCATAATCTGGATCTGGTAGCGGAATTGCTGATAATAGTGATTTCGTATATGGATGAACTGGATTCGCATATAACTCTTCACTTGTTGTCAGTTCTACAATTTGACCACGGTACATTACGCCGATGCGGTCACTAATGTATTTTACCATCGATAAATCATGGGCAATGAATAAGTATGTTAAGCCTTTTTCTTTTTGTAACTTTTTCAGTAAGTTTACAACTTGCGCCTGAATCGATACGTCAAGTGCTGAGATCGGCTCATCGGCAATGATAAATTCTGGTTCTACAGCAAGCGCTCGAGCGATACCGATACGCTGACGTTGTCCACCTGAGAATTCGTGTGGGAAACGGTTTGCGTGCTCTTTATTTAAACCAACTGTGTTTAGTAGTTCATGAACACGGTCCATGCGCTCTTTTTTACTTTTCGCTAATCCGTGAATATCAATACCTTCTGCGATAATATCCCCTACTGTCATACGAGGATTTAGTGATGCGTATGGATCTTGGAAAATCATTTGCATTTTACGGTTGAATTTCTTCAATTCTGTGCGTGATTTCTTACCATGTACGTTTTCACCATCGAATAATACTTCACCAGCAGTTGCATCATATAAACGAATAATCGTTCTTCCAGTTGTTGATTTACCACAACCTGATTCTCCTACAAGACCAAATGTTTCTCCGCGGTAAATATCAAATGAAATATCATTAACCGCTTTGACAACACCACCACTCACGTCGAAGTGCTGCTTTACATTTTTTACTTCAATTAATTTCTCACGTTGTTTAGTCATGTTGTTCACCTGCTTTCATTTGAAGAATACGTTTTTCAACAACTGCCGGCGGTTTTACTTCTGGAGCTTGCTCGTGAAGTAACCAAGTTGCCGCATAGTGTGTATCACTTACTTTAAATAAAGGCGGTTCCATTTCAAAATCAATTTTCAGCGCCTGTGGGTTACGTGGTGCAAAAGCATCACCCTTTGGCGGCTTCAATAAATCCGGAGGCGTTCCAGGAATTGCGTATAACTCTTCCTCTGAACCATCTAAACTTGGCATAGATGCGATTAAGCCCCAAGTATATGGATGTTTCGGATTATAGAAAATTTCATCTACAGTTCCAATTTCAACAACTTTACCAGCATACATAACTGCCACTCGGTCAGCAACGTTTGCTACTACACCTAAGTCATGCGTAATGAAAATAATTGCCGCTTCTGTTTTTTGCTGAATGTCTTTCATAAGTTCTAAAATTTGTGCCTGAATCGTAACGTCTAGCGCTGTTGTCGGCTCATCGACAATTAATAATTTCGGGTTACAAGCTAACGCCATCGCAATAACTACACGCTGTCTCATACCACCTGAGAATTGGTGAGGATATTGTTTTAAACGTGCTTCTGGATTTGGAATACCTACAAGGTCGATTAATTCTAACGCAACTTTACGTGCGTCTCCTCTACTCATCCCTTGGTGTTTAATAAGACCTTCCATAATTTGATTCCCAATTGTCATCGTTGGATTTAATGATGTCATTGGATCTTGGAAAATCATCGCGATATCTTTACCACGAACTTGCTGCATTTCTTTTTCCGTTAATTTCGTTAAATCACGACCGTCAAATACAATCTCTCCATTTTTAATACGGCCTGGAGGATTTGGGATTAACCCCATTAGCGCTTTAGAAGTAACTGATTTCCCAGAACCAGACTCTCCTACAATCGCTAATGTTTCCCCTTTTTTCAAATCAAAAGTAACTCCGCGCACTGCTTGTACTTCACCTGCATGTGTATCAAAGGAGACTTGTAAATCTTTTACCTCTAACAATGTTTTCATTTTTACTTCTCCCTCCTCATTTACTTACGCATTTTTGGATCTAACGCATCGCGTAATCCATCTGCCATTAAGTTGAATGCTAGAATTAACATACTGATGACAACCGCAGGGATGAACATCATGTGTGGATACGTTTGAATAGATTTATAACCATCATTTACAAGAGAACCAAGTGACGCGAATGGTGGCTGAATTCCTAAACCAATGAAACTTAAGAACGCTTCACCAAACACCGCTGATGGAATTGTGAACATTGTCATTACGATAATAGGTCCCATTACGTTTGGAATTAAATGTTTCACAATTAATTGTGTATTTGTTGCACCTAATGTACGAGATGCTAATACATATTCTTGGTTTTTTAACTTTAGGATTTGTCCACGAACAATCCGCGACATCCCTATCCAACCCGTAATCGCCATCGCGAGTGTAATTGACCAAATACCAGATCCCATAATGATTACCATTAAAATAACGATGATTAAGTATGGAATACCGTTAATAATCTCCATAATACGTTGCATAATATTATCTACTCTACCGCCGTAGAATGCTGAAATACCTCCGTATGCAACCCCAATTACTAAGTCAATTGCTGCTGCTAAAAGAGCGATATATAATGATACGCGTGTACCTTCCCATGTTCTTGTCCATAAGTCACGGCCAAGATCATCTGTACCAAACCAGAAGTACTCTTTAATATCACGTTTTTCATATTGGTCAACACCATATTGATCTGTACCGTCAAATGGTAACCAATGAACATTTTCAATAACTGGAATTTTTGGTGGTAATTTCGCACGACCTAAATCTTGCTCTTTATACGAGTGTTTACTTACCATCGGTCCAAAAATCGCTAATAGCGCAATGATTACTAATAATACAAGGCCAAGCATCGCACCTTTATGTTGGAACAAACGTCTTCTTACATCTTGCCAAAACGTTAAGCTTGGACGGGCAATGACTTCATTATCAACATTATTTTGATTGGCTTGTTGAAATAAATCTGGAGATAATTTTTGTACATCTTTCATCATTTTTTCCCTCCCGCTAAACGAATACGAGGATCAATAATTCCGTATAAAATATCGACAATGAAAATAACTAAAATGAAGATTGCACTATAGAAAATCGTAGTTCCCATAATAACTGTATAGTCATTTAAAGTAATCGATTTAACGAATTGTTCCCCAAGTCCTGGTACAGCATAAATTTGCTCGATAACAAGTGTTCCTGTAATTAATGCCGCAACCATTGGTCCTAAAATTGTTACAACTGGAATTAACGCGTTACGAAGTGCGTGTTTTACAATGATAACGCCTTGACTAATTCCTTTTGCTTTCGCTGTTAAAATATAGTCTGACTGCATAACTTCAATTAATTCTGCACGAGAGAAACGTGCGATTGTTGCGATAACTCCCATCGATAATGCAATTGTAGGCATTACAGTAAACTCTGGTCCTTTCCAGAATGCTACCGGGAACCAACCAAGTTTTACCCCTACGAAATATTGTAGTAATGCGGCGAATACGAATGATGGTACCGACATTCCGAGTACCGAAATAACTGTTGCACTATAATCCACCCACGTATTATTACGAAGTGCGGCAACAATACCTAAAATTAAACCGATAAATGTCCCTAATATAATCGCTTGTAAACCTAATTGGGCTGATGGTCCAATACGATCCACAATCATGTCTGTTACTGGGCGGTTATCATATTGGAATGATACCCCTAAATCACCTTTTGCTAAGTTACCTAAGTAACGTGCGTATTGAACTGGTACCGGATCATTTAATCCGTATTTTTCAAGAATGATTTCTTTTTGTGCCGGTGATAGCTTCTCCTGGTTTTTAAGCGGAGAACCCGGAAGTAATTTCATCAAAAAGAAAGTCAGTGTAGTAATTAAAAATAATGTCAAAGCCATGTACACGAAACGTTTTAATACATAACGTCCCATAGTCAAGCACCTCCCCGTTTTTCTCAAAAGCAATAAGATAGTTTAAAATATTCTTACTTTTATTTTTTTAAAATAAGAGCATATGCCCATCATAGGCATATACCCTTGTAAACGATGGAAAAAAAAGATTATTTTTGTTCAACAGATGCCCATTTGTAAGTTAATTTACCACCATAGTTAATTGGGATAATATCTTTTACGGCACCTTTTACTACATACGCTGAACCTTTTTGGAAGATTGGAGTGATAACTGCATCTTCTTTAATTAACATCTTCTCTACTTCTAGAAGGTTGTTCCAGCGAGCTTGTAAATCTTTTGTATCTGTTTTAGCTTTTAGGATTAACTCATCATACTTCTGATTAGAATACCCTGTTTTATTTTGAGAACCATTCGTAACAAACATATCTAAATATGAGATTGGATCTGGGAAATCTGGTCCCCAAATACCAAACGCAATATCATATTGCTGAGAATCTTCTAATTTATTTTTTTGTGCGAATGGTTGCTGTTTAATTTTAATTGATAAACCTGGTAAGTTCTTTTCTATCTCACCTTTTAAGAATTCACCAACTTTTTTAGCATCTTCATTATCAAAGTTTAAGAATTCTAGTTCGATTTTATCAGTTCCAAGCTCTTTCTTCGCTGTTTCCCAAAGCTTTTTCGCTTCTTTTGGATTTGTTTCAACTAGCTTTCCATTTTCAGCTCGGAAATCTTTTTTATTCGGACCTTCAGCGAAATCTTTTCCAACAAATCCGTAAGCTCCAATTGCACCGTTATTTAAAATAACTTTCGCAATGTTATCACGGTCAAAGGACATTGAAATTGCTTTTCTTAAGTTTTTATTACTTAAGTACTGATTACTTTGATTAAATCTTAAGTAAGCAACCCCTGCTTCTTTTCTTGTTTGGAACTCTGGGCTTTGTCTAAACTTATCAACAAATTCAGACGTTAAAGCCGCACGATCAATCGCGTTTGTCTCATATAAATTTACATCAGTTGCTGTATTTTTTACAATATTAAAGTTGATTTCTTCGATTTTAACCGTTTTATTATCCCAATATGAAGGATTCTTCTTGAATTGGAAACTTTGTTCATGTTTCCAATCACTCATAACGAATGGACCGTTATATAATGTTGTATTTGCCTCTAAACCAAACTTATCACCTTGTGCTTTTACAAAGTTTTCATTTAGCGGGTAAAATACTGGATAAACTGTTAAATCGATAAAGTAAGGAACGGGATTGTCTAATTCCACTTCTAATGTATAATCATCAATCGCTTTTACACCTAATTGGTCAGCAGGTAATTCTTTTTTATGAATTTTCTCTGCATTTTTAATATCGAACATAATGTACGAATACGTTGCTTTTGTATCTGGATTTACGGCTCTTTTCCATGAATACACAAAGTCTTTAGCTGTTACAGGTTCCCCATTTGACCATTTCGCATCTTTTCTTAATTTAAATATGTATTTCTTCCCATCATCTAGCTTTTCGACATCTTCTGCAACGCCAGGCATTCTCTTTTGATCTTTGCCAATACGATATAAACCTTCCATCGTATTATTTAATGCTGTAGAAGATGAAGAGTCAGATGCTAATGATGCATCCATTGACGGAATTTCAGATAACTCTGTTAAATTAAGAATCTGTTTTCCGTTACTACTACTCGTAGCGTTCTCTTTCCCTTTTGCTTTTGCATCATCTTTTTGGTAGCTACACGCGCCAAGCAACATACTTGCAGTTAAAGTTGATGCAAGTAATAACGGTATCTTTTTCTTCATGTTGTGTTGCCTCCCCTAATTGCACTTCCTGTACCCTCACTTGTTAAAAAGTAGAATTGAAAGAATAATCTCCAAGTTTCTACAATTTTCATTATACATATAATACGACGATTGTGAATATAGTTTTTTGTTTTTTTGTTAAAATTTTTAATAAAATGTTTATATTTTTAATTTTTCGTAAAGGGATACGTTAACATTGCTACCATCATCTTAAAATCAGACCTTTAATTGTGTATAATTTTCAAAAAATTATTTCTAGTACTTATTATAGCTTTTATAGTATAATAATTCTAGTAATATTTTGACGGAGGGGAATATTTTGAATAAAGTTTTTTTCATACTTGTATACTAATTTTTATAGCGATGATTGCTTCTAGTATTGGTGCATTCCTCATTTCATCTCAATTTTTGTTGAACTTTGTCAACATCTCGTTTTATATCGCGCTATTTTTTATTCTGATAGGTGGTTTTTTATTCATATTTCAAAATGGATTTTTCAATGTAACTCTTTACGCTTTCCAGAGAGTATTTGGCACGAACAAAAAGATTGACTCTTTAATTGAAGAAGTCGAGGAACCTACAGATAAGAAAGAACGTATTTATAAAACATATTCATTCAAATGGACATATCCAATTTGTATTACAGGTATCGTTCTTGGGTTGTTCTCGACCCTCATTAGCTTTACTATTTTGATGTAGTTTGCAAACACTATCCCATATGATATAATAATCAGCAAAACATTTTGTTATAAAACTTTAGTTCTTTCATATTAAAAGAGCTCAAGTAACAATAAATAAATTTATATGTATGCGATGATAAAGAAGAGTACATATTGATGCAATTTCAGAGAGCTTGTGGTCGGTGTGAACAAGTAATTGTACAGTATGGAATGGGCTTTTGAGCACCAAACCGAACCGAAAGTAGTAGGCCTTGGCGTTATATCCAGACGTTACTATGGATTAGAGAGATTTCACAGTAGTGAAATAATTAGGGTGGTACCGCGGTCCATTCGTCCCTATAGTTTTTTGGGATGAATGGGCTTTTTTGTTTGCCTTCTCTTCCCTATCACGCATTCAAATTTAGGAGGAAATAATTATGTCAGTTATCTTTTCTGGTATTCAGCCAAGCGGAACGATTACACTTGGAAACTATTTAGGGGCTATGAAGCAATTTACAGAGCTTCAAAACGAACACGATTGCTATTTCTGTATTGTAAACCAACATGCCATTACAGTACCTCAAGATCCTATACAACTTCGCAAAAACATTCGTAGTCTTGCTGCACTTTATGTAGCATGCGGCATCGATCCTGAAAAAGCTACTTTATTTGTACAATCAGAAGTACCTGCACACGCTCAACTAGGATGGATCATGCAATCTGTTGCTTACGTTGGAGAATTAGAGCGTATGACACAATATAAAGATAAAGCTTCAGGTAGAGATTCAGTTCCAGCTGGATTACTTACGTATCCACCATTAATGGCTGCTGATATTTTACTTTATAACACAGAAATCGTACCTGTTGGTGATGACCAAAAACAACATATGGAATTAACACGTGATCTAGCAGAGCGTTTCAACAAACGCTTCCGTGAAGTGTTCATAGTTCCTGAAATTCGTATTCCAAAAGTAGGAGCTCGCGTTATGTCATTAACCGAACCTACGAAAAAAATGAGTAAATCTGATCCGAATCCAAAATCAATGATCAGTATGCTTGATGAACCAAAAACAATTGAAAAGAAAATTAAAAGTGCTGTAACAGATTCAGAAGGTATCGTGAAATTCGATAAAGAAAATAAACCTGGAATCTCTAACCTATTAACAATTTACTCTTCATTCTCAGGAAAAACAGTTGAAGAGATAGAAGCAATGTACGAAGGAAAAGGATACGGCGACTTCAAAGGCGACTTAGCACAAGTAGTCGTAGAAGCAATTCGCCCAATCCAAGACAAATATAACGAACTAATCAGCTCCCCAGAACTAGACGAAATTCTAGACAAAGGTGCCGAAAAAGCAAACCGCGTTGCATTCAAACAACTACGCAAAGTAGAAAACGCAATGGGACTAAGCAGAAAACGTAGGTAACATAAAAAGCGGAGGCGACTGCTTAGCCCTGACGGCTAAAGTTCTTTCCCACAGAAGGTGCTTTTTACCTTCTCGTGGGGAAGGTTCTTAGACGCGAAGGGCTAGGAGCCGGAGCTAAATTACATATAAAGTGGAAGCGGCTCATTTAGAATGTGAGGGGGATGGAGCTCCTGACGTAAAGGCGCTTTTTGCCTCGCAGGAAGGCGCGAAGCCACCGAACATTCTTGCCGCTGGAGCTGGATTTCACCAAATTAAAAAACCGCCAATTGGCGGTTTTTTAATTTACCTTTTGCTCATTTTCCATTTCCCATAACTTTTCAAAAAACGGCTGTCCTTTTACAAGGCGCTCGCATAATTGTTCGTGCTTCTCAGACCAGCCTGATTCCGCTTCATCATATAGTCTTGCCCAAATATCTTCAAATTCCATATGTTGGACCGTTCCATATGCTGACGGATCCCACTCTGTGTACCAATAGCGAATTTCCGCTGTATTTTTCGTTGTATGTAATTGATCTAACGCCATAAATAATAATTGTTTTAGTTGTCTTTCTTTACGAGTCAAGCCATTCATAATGAAAGGCGATGGTGATAAAATGTGGTGTTCTTTTTCTGTTTCTTCTACTTGGAACTCATACTTTTCTGCTTGTACGTTTTCTACCATCTCATATACCATCTGCTCTTGCCGTGGTATAAGTCTGCTTTTACGAATAGGTACATTGTAACCAATTGTATCAATCGCAATAATTCCTTTTCCATCTGTAACAACAAAGCAATACTCTTGCTGCAAACGTTCATGATTTTTACGAATATAAGCCTTATGATGTACGTCTTCCAACAATTTTTGCGGAAGCTCTAACAATTCGTCCTCGATGTAATGATATAATGTGGCATCTACTTTTAATAATGGCACTTGATCTAATAGCTCAATCGTATCATCTTTCCGCCATTCGTAAAAATGACAAACGTTATACCCATTCTCTTCACCTTCAAACCAATTTACCCATACATCATGTAGATATAACATTCACTACCCCTCACTTCACTACTGTTTGTATCAATCATTATGTTCAATTTTTCTTAACTTTATTCCACCTAAGGAAATATATTCTAATTATTATTTTTTCTTCTATTAATACTAAAAAAACAGGAAATAGAGCTCCTGTTTTTTTATATATGAAATGTATTTGCTTTATTCAATATTTCTTTTGCATCTATAGATAATAAAGAAAGTGTATCTTCTCCTTCCAATGTTACACAATCTTTGACAATATGAAATCCAAGCGCATAGCCAAGCATCTTTGGATAAGAGTGAAATCCATTTAATAAGATGTCGTGCTCCCTTGTTCCTCGTTTTATACTTATTCTTTCATGTACAACATTTTTCCAATAATAAATAGCCTCTTCTTTTGAAAGATACATCGTCCACGGTGCATTGTTTTTTTCTGAATATCTTTCCGTTACCGCTTGCTCAGCTAGCCCTTCCATAATCATCGTATCAAGTAATGTATATTCTGTTTCTTTCGTCTCAATTTGATGTAACCTGCATATGTGATGATATTCATGCGCCAATAACACCTTTAATTCTTCCACCGAATTCCGTCCACATACAAATAAGAAAATAACATGACGCATAGATAATCCAGCCCTACCGTTATACTCTTCTTGTACAGTTCGATTATAGGAATCTGATAATAAAATAAAGACAGGGACATCCGGACCTTTCAACCAATTTTTCAATTTATCATACTCCAAGCTCAACTCTTTCCAAATTTCCTTTTCCTCTAATTCTTTAATTTCCTTTTCCCCATGCATGACCGGACGATACATCCCTTTTGAAATTAAAAAGCGATACAACCTTTCTTTTGGCAACGGAATATACTTCGTAAATTTCTCACAAAGTTTTTCTGGCCGTCCATAATATAAATGTAGCCATTCAGCTGTTTCAATAACCCCCATCTTTATCCCTCCTTTTTTCTTATGTATATGCTACAAGAGAAAAAGACGTAAAAATAAATAAGGAGTTTTTTCGTAATATGCTACGAAAAAACTCCTTATTTCATCTATTATTTATACGATTTAAATACTAATACTGCGTTATGACCACCGAATCCTAGTGAGTTACTTAATACTGCATTTACTTCTTGTTGTCTCGCTTGATTCGGTACGTAATCTAAGTCACATTCTGGATCTGGTGTTTCATAGTTAATTGTTGGAGGGATTACTCCGTCTGTAATTGATTTAATTGAGAAGATCGCTTCAACAGCACCAGCTGCTCCTAATAAGTGACCTGTCATTGATTTCGTTGAGCTAATTGCTACTTTGTACGCGTGCTCACCGAACGTTTCTTTAATTGCCATCGTTTCATACTTTTCATTCGCATCCGTACTTGTACCGTGCGCATTAATGTAATCAATATCTTCTGGCTGTAGACCTGCATCTGCTAAAGCTTGACGCATTGCACGCACGCCGCCTTCACCACCAGGAGCCGGCATTGTAATATGGAATGCATCACCAGTTGCACCGTAACCAGCGATTTCCGCATAAATGTGAGCACCACGAGCTAATGCGTGCTCTAATTCTTCAAGAATTAAAATACCTGAACCTTCACCCATTACGAAACCGCTACGGTTTTTATCAAATGGACGGCAAGCCGTTGCTGGGTCTTCATTAAATGTTAATGCTTTCGCTGAGCTAAATCCTGCGAATGCCATACTTGTTAACGGCGCTTCAGCTCCGCCTGTTATCATTGCATCAGCATCACCACGCTGAATTGCTTTAAATGCATCACCAATTGAGTTTGCACCAGATGCACAAGCCGTTACAGAGCAAGTGTTAATTCCTTTCGCTCCTGTTGCGATTGATACTTGACCTGCTGCCATATCTGGGATCATCATCGGCACGAAGAATGGGCTCACACGGCGCGGACCTTTCTCAGTAAAAATCTTAAATTGTTCTTCGTATGTCTCCATACCGCCAATACCAGATCCAATCCATACACCAATTCGAGGTCCGTTTTCTTCTGTAATTTCAAGCTTTGCATCTGCAACTGCCATTTTCGCTGCTGCTACTGCATATTGTGTAAAGCGATCCATACGGCGCGCTTCTTTTTTATCAATATATTTCTCGACTTCAAAGTCGTTAATTTCTGCTGCTACTTTTGCTGGAAATAGTTCCGGATCAATTCTTGTAAGTCGTCCGATTCCAGATACACCTTTTTTAATGTTTTCCCACGCTGTTTCAACATCTGTACCGATCGGTGTAACAGCTCCTAGCCCTGTAATTACGACCCTCTTTTTTTCCATACAAAATACACTCCTTTTTTTCTCTCAGTCCTTATTTACCCCAACGAAGAGCAACTGCTCCCCATGTTAATCCGCCGCCAAAACCAACAAGTATAATTAAATCACCATCTTGAATACGTCCATTTTGCAATTCCTCTACCATTGCAATTGGAATTGAAGAAGCTGATGTATTACCAAACTTTTCAATTGTCATACTCATTTTTTCTTGTGGTAAATTTAATCTCTCTCTTGCAGATTCCATAATACGAATGTTCGCTTGATGCGGTACTAAGAAATCCACATCCTCTTTCGTAAGACCAGCTTTATCCAGCACGCGAAGACAAGATTCACCAAGTTGACGAACGGCAAATTTAAACACTTCTCTGCCATTCATCATAACATACTCGTCTTGATAAAGATGCTTACCGCCACTTCCGTCTGCTCCTAATTCGAAAGATAGAACGCCTCTTCCTTCTGAAACAGCTCCCATTACGATAGCACCGGCTCCGTCTCCAAATAGTACCGCTGTATTTCGATCATTCCAGTCTACAATTTTAGATAGTTTATCACTACCAACTACTAATACATTTTTATAAGTTCCCGTTTGAATAAATTGCTGCGCTGTAATCATTCCGTACATAAAACCAGCACATGCTGCACCTACATCCATTGCAGCTGCATGTTTCGCTCCAATCGCTTCTTGAATGACACAAGCTACTGCTGGAAACGCACGATCTGGTGTTACTGTCGCCACCAAAATAAGATCGATATCTTCTCCGCTAACCCCTGCATCTTCAAGTGCTTTTTTAGCAGCCTCTACTGCCATATACGAAGTATCTATTGTATCATCGGCAATGCGTCTTTCGGCAATTCCCGTTCTCGTACGAATCCATTCATCGGATGTATCCATTATCTTCTCTAAATCGTGATTTGTGACTACTTTTTCCGGCACATATCTTCCGATCCCTAAAATGCCCACGTTCACATCGCAGCCCTCCGTTTTATATCAATTATTATGACTTGGTACTAATTTTAAAACATAAATGTATTTTTGTCTAGAATATATTTCAGCTAAAACATAAAGCTAGGCATTATTCACTTTATTGTTTATTAAAAGAAACAGAAACATACCTTCCCTGTTTCTTTTGAAATATAAAAAGGCTCGAACCGCTTCTCTCGACGGTTCGAGCCTCTTTCTCCTCAAAAAGAAAGGGTTTTATTGTTGATCTGCTTTCCCAAGCTCATATGCTTCGTTCATAACTTTCATCAATAACTCTAATACTGGTTGTGCTTTCTCCATATCAAGCGCAATTCCATTATCATCTAAAATGGCCTTTGCTTCTGGTAAATGCTTCATTGCGATTTGTAAAAACTGCATGCTTTTTTCGTTCATATTATACTCTTCCTCTCCATTAAAACTTTCACATACAATAGTGTAACACGCGTGCTACCCTTCGTATAACTCTTTATATTTTTTCATGTGTGCCAGTTGCTTATTTAAACCGTATTCTAACGGAGTATTTCTTTTTATCGAAATTACCTCGATAGCCTCATCTCTTACTTCGTTATTATTTTTATTTACTTTATCATCCGCGCGTAAAAGGTTCATACCTTTTTTCCATAATGACTTTTTACCACTAAGCAAATTGTATATACCGAGATGCTGCTCGTTCATTCCATTTTCCCATAAGTATTCACATACATCTTCCACGTACAGTAGATCACTTCCGTTTTCCTCACTCGCATAATAGCACTCTTTCTCATCCAGTTCTGATAAAATGAGCTGATGATACATCATAAAAGACGGTTGCCACGGTCCATATAATGTAGGAACTCGAAATACACTATATTGTAAATCCCCTTTTTTCAATCCTTCTTCTACTTTCAAAAATATGCGCTTATTTTCCGATTCATCTGTACTACCTACTTCAATAGAAGAAATTAAATTTAACTTCAATTTTTGTTCTTCACACATTCTTATAATTCGCTTTAAATATTGTAATATGACTCTTTCATTCCGAAATCCACATTGCTGATTTGGCTCATATAAGCAAAAGTAAACAGTATCGAATCTCTCTTCCTCTACTAATCTCCATCCATCTTCATCTCTTATCGAATAATACGTAAATAACGCATTTCGCCCAATTAACAATAACTTCTCTTCATTAATTTTGGTCATACTATTGAATTCATCAAAATCAAGACCATACACTTCTACTTCTTCTGCGATCATTTTATTCACAAGGTGATAACCTACAAACGTAAGTGCACCTATTATCAGCACGCGTTCCATACCACCAACCCTTTCTCCTTGAAACAAATAGCTCCTCATTTATGTATATGGGAGCTTCACAATTCTTCTTCATATTTTTTAAAGAAATCAGTCGTTTGCCTAACCATTTTATATTTCACATCTTGCAGATGGAACAAGACAGAAGTATCGCATTGATTTAATTGCCTCATTTTCTCATATTTACGCAACTGTTGTTTTCTTCCTCTTTTTTCTTGTGTTGATACGAAAACTTTGACAGGTACACAAGATGGCAGAAGCGTAAATGATTTCTTATTTATTTTTAAATCTAACTCTTCTTCTTTGGCATCATACGCCAAACTTAATTCCTTCACTAATCTTTTGTAAAAAAACTTATGCTCTTTCTCAAATTCCACATATTCTGGTAAATCTAAACATGGATTCAACATAATGACAGAACGAATACATTCAGGGTATTTGTTCATCATTTCAAGTGCTACAAGCGCACCCATACCATCTGCCATTATGTGCATTTTCGCATTTAACGTCTCTTTTCTCAAAACAACATCATATAAACGTTTTGCTAGACGAACAGATTGGTCGTTTCCCCAGTGCCTTCCGTATAAATTAGAAGAAAAGACTGTGTAGCCTTCCTCAATAAGGCCATGTAAAAAATAAGATCTTCCCGCATGCTGTGTCCATAAACTTGTACCATTCTCAATAAAGTAGTTGTAATCACCGAGGAGCATAACCGAAAATCCATTTGGCTTCTCCGGTAAATAAATGACACATGGTTCTTTTTCTAAGTAAAAAAAACGTTCCGTAATACTCATTTTTCCCCCGCCTTATTTTCTAAACATATAAAACCACTCTTTTATAATGTATGAACGGAATGCAAATTTGCGTTGAAAAATCTACAAATATTTTTCTATATTCTTTTTTCAATTGTGTTACAATAAGGACAGATTGAACGAATAGAGGTGTAAAATATGCGTTTCATTTGGGCATTAATTTGGTCGTTCTTACTTGTACATATGATGAGCTATGTAATCGGCTCTATGACTGGCGGTACATACGACTTTAACCAAGCGTCTATTTTCTCAGTTGTTCTTGCTGTATTAGTACTAGCGATTTCAGCTGCAATTCCAAACGAGCCAGTAGAACAACACTAAAAAAAGAGTCCGGATTTTATCCGAACTCTTTTTTATTTTTATTTCACATGAACAACTAATTCGTTATTTTCTACATCGACAACTACGTGACTATTGTCAGTAATTGTTCCTGCAATTAATTCTCGCGCTAATTTCGTTTCCACTTGACGTTGTACGTATCGTTTTAATGGACGAGCTCCATACATCGGATCAAAGCCAGCTTCTACAACAAATTCTTTTGCTGCGTCTGTTAATTCTACTGTAATGTGACGGTCAGCTAAACGCCCTTGTAATTCTTTTACAATTTTATCAACAATACCTTTAATTTCATTCGTTGTAAGAGGTTTAAATAAAATAATTTCATCAACACGGTTTAAAAATTCAGGGCGGAAATGTCCTCTTAATTGCCCCATTACAAGGTCTCTTGATTCCTCTTTAATCGAGCCATCTTCTTCTAATCCATCTAGTAAATGAGCAGATCCAATATTTGAAGTCATAATAATAACTGTGTTTTTAAAGTCCACTGTACGTCCTTGCGAATCTGTAATGCGTCCATCATCTAACATTTGTAATAAAATGTTGAATACTTCTGGATGTGCTTTTTCAATTTCATCTAATAAAATAACGGAATATGGTTTACGTCTTACCGCTTCTGTTAATTGACCGCCTTCTTCATATCCTACATATCCAGGAGGTGCACCAATTAAGCGTGACACTGCGTGTTTCTCCATATACTCAGACATATCAATACGAATCATTTGCTCTTCACTATCGAATAAAGACTGCGCTAACGTTTTTGCAAGTTCTGTTTTACCAACACCCGTAGGGCCTAAGAAAATGAAGGAACCAATCGGGCGGTTCGGATCTTTAATACCAGCGCGAGCACGAAGAACCGCGTCTGATACTAAGCTTACTGCTTCCTCTTGTCCGATGACACGCTCTGATAAGATTTGCTCTAAGCGTAGTAATTTCTCGCGTTCACCTTCAACGAGTTTAGCAACAGGAATACCAGTCCAGCGTGAAACAATATCTGCAATTTCTTCTTCACTTACTTCCTCACGTAATAAACGATTTTCTTGTTTATTATGCGCGCCCATTTCTTCCGCTTCTTTTAACTCTTTTTCAATTGCTGGAATTTTCCCGTGACGAAGTTCGGCTGCTTTATTTAAATCGTAATTACCTTCTGCTTCTTCTAATTCACGGCGCAGACGTTCTAAATGTTCACGTAAGTCACGAACTTTGTGAATGTCTTCTTTTTCTTTCTCCCATTTCGCTCTCATACCACTTGCAACTTCTTTTAAATCTGATAGTTCACGTTGCAACGTTTTAAGACGTTCTTGGCTACCACGATCTGTTTCTTTTCCAAGAGCTGCTTCCTCAATTTCTAACTGCATAATACGACGCGTTACTTCATCTAATTCTGTCGGCATAGAATCGATTTCTGTACGAATTGTTGCACACGCTTCATCGACAAGATCAATTGCTTTATCTGGTAAGAAACGGTCCGAAATATATCGATCTGATAAAACTGATGCTGCTACAATCGCGCGGTCATGAATATTTACACCATGATAAATTTCAAAACGCTCTTTTAAACCACGTAAAATGGAAATTGTATCTTCAACAGTTGGTTCTTCTGCTAATACTTGTTGGAAACGTCTTTCTAACGCCGGGTCTTTCTCAATATATTTACGATATTCATCTAATGTCGTCGCCCCAATACAGTGTAGTTCACCGCGAGCAAGCATCGGTTTTAACATATTCCCTGCATCCATCGCACCTTCTGTTTTACCGGCGCCAACGATTGTATGAAGTTCATCAATAAATAATAAAATACGCCCTTCACTCTTTTTAATTTCATTTAATACAGCTTGCAGACGCTCTTCGAACTCACCACGGAATTTCGCACCAGCTACGAGCGCACTCATATCTAACGCGAAGATCGTTCTATCTTTTAGCCCTTCAGGTACATCTTTTTTCACAATACGCTGCGCTAACCCTTCAACGATTGCTGTTTTACCAACACCTGGCTCACCAATTAAAACAGGGTTGTTTTTCGTTTTACGTGAAAGAATGCGAATGACACGTCGAATTTCACTATCCCGGCCAATAACAGGATCAATTTTCCCTGCTCTCACTTCTGCCACTAAATCACGGCCATATTTTTCTAACGCTTCATAAGTTGCTTCTGGATTTTGACTAGTCACTCTTTGATTCCCCCGAACTGTCATTAAAGACTGTAATAAGTTATCTTTCGTAATATGAAATCTTGTAAATAATTGATTGATATCGCCTTTTTCTTCAGAAAAAGCAAGCAATACATGTTCCACTGAAATGTAGTCATCTTGCAATTTCTCTGCTTCTTTTCCTGCTCTTACAAATAGTTGTTGCAGAGCACCTGTTATATATAATTTGCCTACTTCTGCACCGCTTCCCGTTACAGAAGGCTTTTTCTTAATTAAACTTTCGGCGCCTTGCTTTAACGCTTCTATATCGACATTCATTTTTTGAAAAATACGCACTGCTAACCCATCTTGCTCTTCTAATAATGTAAACAAGAGATGAACAGTATCTACTTCTTGATGATGATGAGATACCGCTAAAGATTGGGCACTCATAATCGCCTCTTGTGTTTTTGTTGTCATTTGATTTAAGTCCATCTTTACAGCCCTCCAAACGTTTGACTTTCTTTGACCTTTGATTTAATTATACGCCAACTGACTTTTTTATACAATAAATTCGCCTATGCATTTTCAAACTTATTATTGGAAAAAGAAAAAAGGAGCATTCATTATGCTATTAAAAAAAGTACGATAAATGAAACTACATTATGTAACAACAAAAAAGCCGCAATAAAGATTGCGGCTTCTGTTACGGTTTTCTTTTATATGTCCACTGGCGGTTATGATTCGTGTTATCTGGAAACTTTTCACCGGCAGTTAATTGTACCATTTGCGGATTTTTTACCATACTTCCCGTTTCACCAATTTCTACGTAAATGCCATCATTTGGCGCTTTTTGTCCAGAACGAAACCTGCGATTTTGTCCCATCTTCATTCTCCTTCCATGACGTCTTGCCTCATTAGTATATCCATTTTAAAAGAAAGGTTTTCTGTCATGTTTAGGAAACAAGTACTACATCTCATTCTTGTACATATACATGAATGACACAAGCTTAGGAAGGAATTCCTTTCCTATCTGTAGAAAAAAAGAAACCAACCTACTCTAGGCTAGTTTCAAAGGAGAGTCAAACATATACGAGAAGATTACATGTTCATTATATGCCTCATCATACGAGCAATGTAACCCTTTTCACATTTTGTACATAATGAAAGAAACATTATTTGAACTTTCTAAAAAGATGTTGACTTTTCTTAATTTCCAACGAGAAATAGTAGACACCATAGTACTTCGCGACGTAAGATGGATATATAGTGAAACCTCCATCTATGGTGGTCTCACCCAGTCTAACCTCTTATTTCTGCATATTAAAAACGGAAATACAGATAGAAACAAAAAAATTATTATAAGAGGTGAAATTATGAACAAACAACATTTAATCGCATTAGACTTAGACGGCACTTTATTAACAGACAACAAAATAATTTCCACTCGAACGAAACATACAATTGCAAAAGCAAAGGAACAAGGACACGTTGTCGTTATTTCAACAGGACGTCCATTCCGCGCTAGTTATGATTACTATAAAGAACTAGGTCTGAATACACCTATCGTAAACTTTAACGGTGCGTACGTGCACCATCCTCTTGATTCAAACTGGGGTATACATCACTCTCCTCTTGAGCTAGCAACAGCGCAAGAAATTGTACGAGCTTGTTTTGATTTCGGCGTAAAAAATATATACGCTGAAGTTATGGATGATGTGTATGTTCGTGAAATTGATGAAGATAAAAAACACATTTTCGAATTCGGTTCTCCTAAGATTTTTACAGGAGACTTATTAAATATTTTAAATGACCATCCAACTTGCTTATTAATTGACGCACATGACGAGCATTCTACTGCAATTCGTCAACATTTAACTGATATGCATGCGGAAGTAATCGACCATAGAAAATGGGGTGCACCTTGGCCGATTATTGAAATTGTAAAAAGCGGATTAAATAAAGCGGTCGGATTACAAAAAATTTCTAGTCATTACAACATTCCACAAGAGCGAATTATCGCTTTCGGTGACGAAGATAATGATTTTGAAATGATTGAATTTGCTGGTCACGGCATCGCAATGGGTAATGCCATCCCTGAATTAAAATCACTCGCAAACCATACTACGTTAACGAACGAAGAAGATGGTATTGCTTTATATTTAGAAGAGGTTCTTGGGTTGTAATCTAAAAATTCCCTACTTATAGTTTCCTGCCAAATGCCCATACTATAAGTAGGCGCATAAGACATCGCGTCGATTGTTTTCAGCTAAATAAAGGGGGTTTTTCGAATGGGTAAAAAGAACAAATCAAAACGTTTTATCCAACAAGGAGCCGATGCTGTTATGAAGCATGATGCAAGATTCCCGTACAGAGGTACATTAGCTGAGGCAGAAAAGGCAAGAAGTAACTCTTCTTTTGGAGGGGTTTAAATGGGGAACTTACTATTCCAACAAGCTAGAGATGCTGTTGAAAATGCCGTATCTTGTTCAAGCGGTACTGAGCAACAAGATCTCGTATATAGAGCAAAAAATGCTTTGCAATCCGCTTACGCAAACTCTTCAACTGCTGAAAAAGTTCAGCTCCGTGAAATGCAAGAGCAATTGCAAAACATTACGAATGTACATTAAAAAAGAGGACCAACTTTGGTCCTCTTTAATCTTTCCGAAACAATCCGAACACCCCAACTGTTTGCAGTATATTTGTAAATGCACCTGGGTCCACTTGTTTAATAATCCTCTCCAATTCGTATAACTCGTAACGGGTAATAACCATCATTAACATTTCTTTATTTTCATTCGTATAAGCACCTGTTGCTGGTATCGTTGTAATTCCTCTTACTAATCGCGAGTGAATCGCCTTTCTTACGTCCGCCCCATTCTTCGTAACAATTAATGCTGTAATCTTTACATGACGAGTATGAATTGCATCAATAATTCTCGTTGATACATATAAAGTCACTAACGTATATAACGCTTTTTCCCATCCATATACATAGCCAGCAGCGATAATGATAATTGCATTAAAAAAGAAAAAGTATGTACCGACAGGCTTATCTTTTATTTTTGATAAAATCATGGCGATAATATCTAATCCACCTGTAGAAGCACCCCACTTTAAAGCAATCCCTACTCCAATTGCCGAAATAATCCCGCCAAAAATCGCATTTAATATAATATCATTCGAAACCGCTCTAACAGGGATGATTTCTAGAAACAGAGTCATAAATATAACACAAAGAAAACTAAAAAAGGTGAAGGCCTTTCCAACCTTTTTCCACGCTAAAATAACGACAGGAATATTAAATAAGCTAAACAATACTCCCGTAGATATGTGAATCGATAAAAAATCACCTAATATTTGTGATAATAATTGAGACAATCCAGCAAAGCCGCTCGCATACACTTTTGCTGGTGTTAAAAATAAATTCATCCCAATCGCGTTTAATAAACCTGCGATGATTACAACGATTAACTTCTTTATAAGTTCAGTATAATTCAACTTCAAATCCATTTCGAATCCACCTTTACCCTTCATAAATGCACCGCTATACATAGTCTTTACGAAAAAGGAAATGATAAACGTACAACGTTTAGGAATGGAGTTGATACATATGCCACATACGAGTGATAACGACAAAAAAGCACGCGATAATAACGCAAAACGCACACAAAAAAATGAGCAAGAGCAAAAAAATATAGAGCAAGGTAAACGTGCATACTCTAAAAAGACCGATCACCTTTGATTCCACCGTACATCAGCAATTATGTTGATGTACTTTTTTTACATTTCACAGGAAAAAACATTAAAAATTCACTTCATGTTCACTTCTATATTCTACAATAGCGATAACATATTCGGATGAGGTGTTGGCATGAGAGGGAAACAAATTTTCATTATTACTGCACTAATAAGTATATTGATGCTATCTGCTTGCGGACAAAAAAACGAATCAGCTACAGTCGCCACAGCAACAGACTCAACCGTTACGAAGGACGACTTCGAAAAACAGTTGAAAGATCGTTACGGAAAAGACATGCTATACGAAATGATGGCACAAGACGTCATCACAAAAAAATATAAAGTATCTGATGAAGAGGTAAATAAAGAAGTAGAAAAAGTAAAAAAACAATATGGAGATCAATTCAAAAAAGTATTAGAAAATAATGGTTTAAAAGATGAAGAGGATTTCAAAAATCAAATTAAGTTCAAACTTGCTATGAATGAAGCGATTAAGAAAAGCATTACAGAGAAAGACGTAAAAGACCACTATAAGCCAGAAATTAAAGCGAGTCACATTTTAGTAAGTGACGAAAATGAAGCGAAAGAAATAAAGAGTAAACTAGATGCTGGTGCTTCATTTGAAGAATTAGCAAAACAAGAATCACAAGATCTACTATCAAAAGATAAAGGCGGAGACCTTGGATACTTCAATTCAGGTACAATGGCTCCTGAATTTGAAACGGCTGCCTACAAACTAAATGTTGGACAAATTAGCAATCCCGTAAAATCATCAAACGGTTATCACGTTATTAAATTAACTGATAAAAAAGATTTAAAACCTTACGATGAGGTAAAAAACTCTATTCGCAAAAACTTAGAGGAAGAACGTACTGCTGATCCTGTATTCAGCAAAAAATTGTTACAAGAGGAATTAAAAAAGGCAAATATTAAAATAAATGATAGTGATTTGAAAGATACATTTACTCTTGTTTCTCCACAAGGAAATTAAAAAAGCACAACCTTATTTTTTTAAAAATAAGGTTGTGCTTTTTAATCTTCTATCTTATTTCTTAAAGTAAGTCCAACCTTCTTCTTGGTAAACTTTTTCTTCTTTCATCAACTTACCAAGTGCGCGCTTAAATGCAGCTTTACTCATGTTAAAGCGTTCTTTAATATCTTCTGGATGGCTCTTATCCCAAAACGGCATTGCTCCGCCTCGCTCTTCCATATATGCATAAATTACTGCCGCATCGTCTTCCATTCCTTCTTCTTTACGAGGAAGAAGTGAAATGTTAATTGTACCATCATCTTTCACGTCAATAATACGGCCCGTTACACGCTCCCCGATGCGGACTTGTTCTTTTCTTTCTGTATGGTGTAAGAAAGCACGGAAATGCTCATCAGTTAGTACGAATGAACCAACTTGAAGAGAACGATATACACGTCCATTTACGTTTTTATTACGCATAGATGGCGTTGCATCTACGATAATTTCTTGCATATCACTGTCTCTTGCCGGAAGAGCAATTAAACGATCACGATTCGTTAATTTTAACGTACAATATAATTCGTCGCCTACTTCTGGCCATACCGGCATATAAATCGGGAACTCATCAGCTGGAATTAGTATATCTTTTGATACACCAATATCAACAAACACACCTAAACTAGGAATGACTTCTACAACCTTTACCCAGTTCCAATCATACGTTGTAATAATTGGCTCCTTCATTGTTGCTGAAATACGATTTTGGTGATCAAGGTATAAGAATACATCAATCGTATCGCCTTCTTCAATTTCTCCAGCTACTTCGTTTTTATGTAGGAAAATTTCTTCTTCTTCATTCCCAACCATATATCCAATTTCCGTTTCGCGTAAAACAGTTACCTGTTCAATCGATCCTATTTGCAAATACATATTTTTTAATTCCCTTCTATATATATAAAATTATCTTTTTTATCATTCCAAACAAAAGTTAATTATAACATGATTTTTCCTGTATTTGTCCAACTGCCCAAAATTCACTATAATAAAGTGAGGTTACATGAATATAAGTATGAAAACACTTAAGTCTAGACTCGTTTTCAGCTATACTTTAGTATGTACAGTACATAACAAGATTAGAAATTTATTTGGAGGTGCTAACTATGGCAAAAGATAGTTCTTTTGACATCGTTTCGAAAGTAGAATTACCTGAAGTAACAAACGCAATTAATATCGCATTAAAAGAAATCCAAAACCGATATGACTTTAAAGGAAGTAAAAGTGATATTAAATTAGAAAAAGAAGTACTAGTTTTAACTTCTGACGACGAGTTCAAATTAGACCAAGTAAAAGACGTTTTAATTTCTAAACTTGTAAAACGTAACGTTCCAATTAAGAACTTAGATTACGGAAAAGTTGAAGCTGCAACTGGCAACACTGTTCGCCAACGCGCAACACTTCAACAAGGTATCGATAAAGATAACGCTAAAAAAATTAACAACATCATTAAAGAAATGAAATTAAAAGTAAAAACACAAGTACAAGACGATCAAGTACGTGTTACAGCGAAAAGCCGTGATGACTTACAAGCAGTAATTGCAGCTGTTCGTAGCGCTGATTTACCAATCGACGTACAGTTCATTAACTACCGCTAAAAAGAAAACTCCTCTTAATTAGAGGAGTTTTCTTTTTAGTTTTGTAGAGACAATAATTACAAGAACAAGCCATAGAAAAAAGGCATCTGCGGTGAAAATTGCTAAGTGAACAGAGTCTAACTATACGAATACTTCACAAGTGAATGCATGATTAAACTAGGCCTTATTGTAGAATTTGTTTCATACATGCATTTAGCAGACCTTATTGAAAATAAAAAAAAAGACAATTTAAGACGTTTCCCCTTCGATTTGAATTACTTTTCTTAGTAATTACATCCTAGGCCAAAGTCATCTTAAAAATCGCTGTAACTTATAATTTCTCTTCCCGCCAAAACGTAACAATTTATGAGTATAAGAATATTTCCCAACCTTTAATATAATGTAAAATTAATAAGGATCTTAAAAAATGTTAATTAAAAAAGAGTTAGAAGTGGTTATATGAAGAAATTAATATTATGGTTTTTATTGGCCACATTCTCCCTAAATACTGTAGGATGTTCTAATAATACGAATACACTAACGGATAAGTCTAACTGTATCAACAAAGCTTGGTACAAAAAAACTATGTCATGTAATCATTTAAAAAACATTAAATAGTTAATGATAAAAGTCATAAGAAAAGACACATCAAAGTGCCTTCCTCCGACTTGAACCATCTTAATTTTAATCATATTTGGATGGAGTTAAAAAGAAGCATAAATTGTTAATAAAGATGCAGACTTCAAAATAAAAAAGTACGTTAAGGACACTCTTATATTAAACACTAATATTTTAGAAGCAAGTTTATAAATATAAAACCTACAGGGATTTCCCCTGTAGGTTTTATTATATTTCAAGTGATTTCCAAATGAATTATGAGTGGCTTTTTTCAGTTTGATTTTCAAAATATTTTTCTTTAACCATTTTTATCAGAGTTTCTTTTTCTGTTAGTTCAAATATAAATAATGCTTTTTTCATGTTATTTGCAATATCTTCTTCATTCTGTTGTTTAAATCTTAATAAATTCCATCCTTTTAAATAGTACAGTTCACCTAATAAGTATAAAGTATTTAGATTAATAGCTAATTTGATGCCCTTATCAATGTATTTTACCGCTTCTTCATATTGATAGGTCATACCTAAACATTTCGCTAAATTAAAAATGATTTTTAATTTAATCGCTTTATCTCTCGGAAAATCTAACTTATTAAAATTAGTTAAACATCTTCCTAATATAGTAATACTTTTATCATATTCTTTATTTTCCGCATAAAATATAGACATTGTCTGCATAATATCTATTTCTCTTTCTGATAAAAAATCAACATTGGTTAAAGTTAGTTTTAATGCATTATTTAAAAGTTTTAAAGCAGTTTTTATGGATCTGTTCACCTCAAATACAGCAATTGCTTCATGCCATAGGAGAAATTGTTTATCTTCTTTTGCTTGGAAATTTTTTTCATCTTTCTCTTTTTTCACTATTTCATAAAGTTCTTTATATTGTTTTTGCTTTAAGCAATCTTTTATTACGTATTTTACATTTTCTACATATTTAAATTTTTTGTTTTGAGTTAATGCAAATATATTATTCGGGTCAATACCAAGTCTTTCTGATAATTGATATAACAATATACTAGATGGATAAATCATACCTTTTTCTATTTTGCTAATTTGACTTTGCGAACATATTCCATGACATAATTCGGATTGTGATATATTTTTTTTAATTCTAAGCTCTTTAATGGTAATACCCAAATCGTAAAATTCCATTTTCCCACCTACTATTTAGCACTATATTAGTATAAGAGTATTCTCTAATTTTTAATGTAATATAAAATTAATATAGTTGCAATTATCGTTCGTTCCAAAGATCTTTCTCTATCCGTATTGACACAAAAACAGGCTAGGAAAAAGACTTTCTCCCTAACCTGGAACCCCCTCTCATTAGAGAAGTTTTCATTTTCGTATCGTTTCTCTTAAGAAATTTCATATCAACAGAATAAACACTATTGCCCCACCGAACAAACAAATACAATAAGAAGACATGAACATAGAACGAGCAACTTCTCATCTACGTTTCCTTTTAACTGCAATTAAAAACGCAATAAATAATACATTCACACCAACGATTAAGGAGATAAATAACCAATTCACACCTGTTTCTCCGTTAACTTTATACACGTTTGATTCTTCACGCTTTAAAACGAGATAAAATCCCCCATTTTCCTCTCTTATAATTTCATCCTCTAACAATCCTCTTAACTCTTGTTTTTCACCAATCGTACTTGCAGGTAAGGAGACTTTTTGTGTTTCTTTCGTATTATTAATTGCTACTAAAGTTACTTCATTTTTATATTTTCGTTTTAGTATGCTCATCCCGCTATTATCATACAATAGCTCAAACGTACCGCGTCGTAAAGACGGTCTCGCCTGTCTAAGTTCACCTAGTTTTGTTATGTGCTGCATAAATTTTTCGTCTGACTTAAAATCCATTAATCGTCTATTATCGGGTACACTTCCTCCATCTAATGCAATTTCAGTTCCGTAATAAAAATTCGGAATTCCAGGTGATGTTAACAGATATGTAAGCGCCAGTTTTAAACGTGATGGCGGATAATACATATTTTCTTTTGCAATACGCGCATATCTTTTTGTTTCTTGATCATCTAAGAACGTAACAAATTCTCCTTCTTTTTTACTCACATCGTATAACGATTTCACCGATACATCCGCTTTGGAAAACGATTCTACTATTTTTTCGTTGTATTCGCTATCCTCCTTTGTCATAATACGAAAATCTTTCTTTATCACTTGCATATCTTTTTGCGCGTTATCCCAAAAGGAACGCGGCTTTTTTTCACTATGTATAACATAACTTCCGTCTAAATCAACTTCTTTTATCCACCATTTCATTGCGTCAATTACCTGTTGTTCGTTTTCTCCAAGCGGAAATTGAAATACAACTTTCATTCCTTTTGCCTGAGCTTCTTTTACAAGTTCTTTCACATCATTTTCTGTCCCGAAATGTTCATTTACCTTTTTAAAATTTCGCACGTCTAATCCATCGTACTTTCCACTTTCAAAAAGTGGCGAAAGCATAACGGTAGTAAAACCCATTTCTTTTATGTAATCCAACCTTTTTATAATTCCTCTTATATCCCCGCCTTGATACCCTTCTAAATTACCAACTTCTAACTGTTTGTCATTTTTCGGTTCTCCATTATTGAAGCGATCAATCATAATGGAGTATATAACCTCATCTCGCCACTCTCTTTTTTCGTCTGCAAAAGTATGTATTGGTACAAACAAAACAACAGCTAAGCAAAAACAAATGAATAGTTTCCTAGTCCATATTTTCCCCACACGCATCCCCCAATTTTTTAATTGTAAGAATATTATACCAATTATCCAAGTGAAACGCATATGCCGATTTCAATCCTCACAAAATAATCTATGTTAGATTTTATGACATCACGTATGTAATTTTCTGAATTTTTAGTTGATTTTTAGTTTTATTTCGAATATGATATGAAACATAACAAATAGATGTTATTTTTTCTAACATTCCAGGAGGAGAGATCATGAATATGGGAGATACGGTTTTTATGTTTGTGACGACAGTAATGGTCATGTTGATGACACCAGGATTGGCACTTTTTTATGGAGGTATGGTTCGTAGCAAAAACGTACTCAGTACAACGATGCATAGTTATAGTGCAATGGCTATCGTTTCGATTCAATGGATTGTTATCGGCTATTCTTTATCATTCGGGCCAGATTGGCACGGACTTATCGGTACACTTGATTGGTTCGGTCTAAACGGAGTTACCTACGCACCAAATCCAGACTACTCATCTACTATTCCTCACAATTTATTTATGATGTTTCAACTCATGTTCGCCATTTTAACTCCAGCTTTAATTTCAGGTGCATTCGCTGAAAGAATGCGATTTTCTGCCTTTCTTATTTTTATCCTTCTATGGACAACAATCGTTTACAATCCTGTCGCTCATTGGGTATGGGGCCTCGGTGGGTGGCTAAGGGAACTTGGTGCACTAGACTTCGCTGGCGGAAATGTCGTTCACATCACTTCCGGAGTTGCCGGTCTTGTATTAGCTATTTTCCTTGGAAAACGAAAAAACATAAATGGTTCTTCTCCTCACCATTTGCCATTTACAATGTTAGGCGCAGGCTTATTATGGTTTGGCTGGTTCGGTTTTAACGTTGGCAGCGCATTATCCTTAAACGACGTAGCTTTAACTGCATTTATTAATACAAATATAGCCGCTGCTGCCTCTGCTCTAACTTGGATGCTTTCTGAATGGTTCTTCCAATCAAAACCGACCGCGATGGGAGCTGCTTGCGGAGTTGTTTCTGGTCTAGTAGCTATTACACCAGCCTGCGGGTTCGTTACACCTTTCTCCGCCCTTCTTATCGGAGCAATTGGTGGTATAATATGCTTCGGCGCCGTTTTCTTCCTAAAAACAAAATTCGGGTATGACGATACACTTGATGCCTTTGGATGCCACGGCATCGGAGGAACTTGGGGCGGTATTGCAACAGGACTATTTGCAACTACTGCCGTAAACGGGGATGGCGCAAACGGATTATTTTACGGAAATGCCGCGTTACTGTTTAAACAACTTATAGCGATTGGCGCAACATATGCATTCACGATCATCATGACGTATGCCATTATTAAAGCGATCAACTTCTTCCTCCCCGTTCGCGTCGATGAACATGAAGAACACATGGGTCTTGATATTTCAATGCATGGCGAGAAGGCTTATGAACATGCAGAGCGAGTAAACTAAAAAAGAGATGCAATCTATTGATAGTAGATTGCATCTCTTTTTTGCGTACTAGGCAACATACCCCACCTAGTATAAATGTAAATATATCAACGGTTTTTTGGATATATCAACGATTTTTCAAATATATCGATTGTTTCTTTCAATATATCAACGGTCCGACACAACATATCGATTTACAAACAAATTCCGACATAATTTACAAGCAAAATACCCCACATAACGTTATACAAAAAAGACGACCGAAACCCGGTCGTCTTTTCCTATTTATTTTGGAGCATTTCCTACATATTGCGTAATATCAACATTTAACGCCTGCGCTAAACGCATACCGTATTCTTGATCTGCACGGAAGAAGTTACAAACAGCTAGTAATTTCGTGCGTTCATTTACGTCTTTCAAGTCATTTGTTAAGTTTGCAATTAAGTTATCTTGCTCTTCTTTAGAGAATGAACGGTAACGCTCACCTGCTTGTTTAAAGTCATTTGGTTTCTCGATTTTTTCACGAGATACATAGCCTTCTACTTTCATAGTCGAATCGCGGTAAGCTTTGTCTTCAACTGGATTCTCTGCATGACGGCTCGGTTCGTAGTTGATTGTAGATGGGTTTTGATTCATTTGCATCGCACCATCACGTTGTTGGTTATGAACAGCTGCATATGGGCAGTTTACAGGAATTTGCAAGTAATTTGCACCAAGACGATAACGCTGTGTATCTGGGTAAGAGAATAAACGACCTTGTAATAATTTATCTTCCGATGGTTCAATACCATTTACAGTTGCACTTGGAGAAAACGCTACTTGTTCTACTTCTGCAAAGAAGTTTTTCGGATTACGATTTAACGTCATTGTCCCTACTTCAATTAACGGGAAGCGATCTTCTGGCCATACTTTCGTTGGATCTAGTGGATCAAAGTCTAAAGAATCCATTTCATCTAGTTGCATAACTTGTACGTGTAAATCCCATTTTGGATGATTTCCTTTTTCGATTGCGTCGAACAAATCACGAGTTGCATGATTGAAGTCTTTCCCCTGCACTTCTTGCACTTCTTTCGCATTTAAGTTACGTACACTTTGCTGCGGTTTCCAGTGGTATTTAATATAAACAATTTTACCTTCTTCATTAATCCATTTAAATGAATGGACACCGAAACCTTCCATTTCACGATAGCTTGCTGGTGTACCATAATCAGAAAATACCCATGTCATCATATGTGTAGACTCTGGAGTTAACGTCATGAAATCCCAATAACGATCTGGCGTTTGAATATTTGTATCCGGTGCTGGTTTTAAAGAATGAACCATGTCAGGGAATTTAATTGCATCACGAATGAAGAAAACTGGTAAATGATTACCTACGATATCGTAGTTTCCTTCTTCTGTATAAAATTTAACTGCGAAACCGCGTGGGTCACGAGCTGTTTCCGGAGAACCTTGACCATGAATAACCGTTGAAAAACGAACAAATACAGGTGTTTCAGTTCCTTCATTTTGTAAAAATGCTGCTTTCGTATATGGCTTCATGCTATTTTTCGTTACGAATACACCGTGAGCACCTGCACCACGTGCATGCACAACACGCTCCGGAATACGTTCACGATCAAAGTGTGCAAGTTTTTCTACTAAATGATAGTCTTCTAATAATACTGGTCCACGACGACCAGCTGTACGAGAATTTTGGTTGTCTCCAACTGGAGCACCTTGGTTTGTTGTTAAGCGATTATTTGGATTCATCTAGGGGGATCCTCCTCTTTCTTTCATGGTAATTATTATTAATTTAAAATTATTATAAATTAATTATTATTTAAAACTAAATCTTTGTCAACTATTTCCTTCACTTTTTTGGAAACAATTTCAGCCAAACAGTCGATAAATGCAGATTGTGCATTCGGCATATTTGGTCTAAAATATTTAGCATTTAATTCATCAGTTACAACTTTACATTCATAATCATTGTCATATAAAACTTCTAAATGCTCTGCCACAAAGCCAACTGGGCAATATATGAAAGATTCGTACCCATGCTCTTCATATAAATCTTTCGTTAAATCTTGCACATCTGGACCAATCCACGGATCTGGAGTATTCCCAGCACTTTGCCAACCCGTTGTATAGTTTTGAATATTGGCAGCCCCCGCAATTAAATCTGCTGTATGCTGCAATTGCTCCACATAAGGGTCCCCTGCTGCAATAATTGTTTCTGGCAAACTATGCGCCGAAAAAATTACAACTGTTTTCTCTTTATCTTCAATCTTTGTAAATGTTTCTTTTATTTGATCTGTCCAATACGAAATAAACTTCGGTTCATCGTACCATTGTTCAATTGGTTCAATCACAGGACCACCGATTTCTTTTGAAAGACGAATAGCACGGTCATTATACGCTTTAATGCTAAATGTAGAATAGTGCGGTGCTAATACGATACTAATCGCCTGCTCAATTCCATCTCGCTTCATTTCTTCTACAGCATCTTCTATAAATGGCGCAGTATGTTTTAAACCTAAGTAACAAGTAAATTCATACTCTGTAAATATGTTATTCATTGAATCTGTTAATTTATGCGCCTGCTCTTTCGTAATTTTTGCAAGCGGCGAAATTCCACCAATCGCTTTATAGCGCCCAATTAAATCTTCAAGCGCTTCTTCTGATGGCTTACGTCCGTGACGGATATGTGTATAATATGCCTCTACATCGTCTAATGATTCTGGTGTTCCATACGCCATTACGAGTAAACCTATTTTTTCCTTTGTCATCTATATAACACCTCAATTTTATAAATGAGAATCCTTTTCAGAACGTTTGTTTCAAATTATAACAAGTAATAATAAGTACGTCAAAATAATAATTCTAATTAAGTATTATTTATAAGGTGATTTTGAATTTTATATGACAATTTCTTTAATAAAAGCGACTTACATAATTGCAAGCCGCTTTTCTCCTATTCTTTAATATTTACCCCATACTCTTTAAACCAAACATGAATTTGTGCTAAATGAGCTAAAAGCTGTGGCCCAGTCATCAATTGACCAAACCACGGTGTTTGAAATGCACTGCCACCAGACTGAATCAATCCGCTCAACTGCTCTTTATCAAATAGTTCGTGTAAAATTGAACCTTTATCTGTTAATAGATTTTGAAGCCATACCGTTACTGCCTTTGTATAGTGTGGATTGTGCGTTTTCGGATAAGGACTCTTCTTCCTATATAAGATGTCATGTGGGAGTACATCTTCTAACGCTTTACGTAATAGACCTTTTTCGCGGTTTTTATACATTTTCATTTCCCAAGGAATATTCCACGCATATTCGACAAGACGATGATCTGCAAATGGAACGCGTACTTCTAAACTTGCCCCCATACTCATACGGTCTTTTCTGTCTAATAATGTTGTCATAAACCATACCATATTTAAATAAAATAATTGGCGTCTTTTTGCTTCTAGTGGACTTTCCCCCTCTAAAATAGGAACTTCTTGAATCGATTCCTCATAGCGCCTTTGTACATATTGTTGTAAATTTAGTTTATTTCTCCATTCTTTTTTTAGAAGTTGTTCACGTGCCTCTGTAGAACGCATCCACGGAAATGCACTCGATTGTAAATCATCTTCTCTATAAAACCACGGATATCCACCAAATATTTCATCTGCACATTCTCCAGATAAGCCAACGACAAAATCTTGTTTAATTTCTCGGCAAAACCATAATAATGACGAATCGATATCTGCCATACCAGGCAAATCACGAACGAGTACCGCTTCAGTTAAATACTCTGCTAATTGTTCATTCGAAATGACGCAGCGATGATGGGTTGTTTGAAATGTCTCAGTCATTAAATTAATAAACGGAGCATCTGAATTTGGCTGAAACGCATTCGCTTTAAAGTATTTGTCATTATCTTCATAATCAACAGAATATGTGTGTAATTGCCCTTTTCCTGACCTTGCATATTCTTTCGCAGCAATTGCTGTTATAGCGCTCGAATCTACACCGCCTGATAGAAAAGTACATAGTGGTACATCAGAAACGAGCTGCCTTGTAATCGCATCTTGTAATAAAAAGCGTGTTTTCTCTACTGTTTCTTCAAAGGAGTCTTCATGTTTTTTACTTTCCACATTCCAATATCTCCATATACATAAACCGTTCTTTGAAAATGTCATCGCATGACCTGGACGTAATTCTTTTATACCAGCATAAATACCGTGGCCAGGTGTTCTTGACGGTCCGAGTCCGAATATTTCTGATAATCCTTCTAATGTTACTTCTGCCTTCACATCTGGATGCGACAATATCGCTTTTAACTCCGAACCAAATAATAAGCGTCCGCTATCATATTTATAAAAAAGTGGCTTTACACCTAATCGATCTCTCGCAATAAATACTTGTTCTTTCTGTTCGTCCCATACTGCAAACGCATATATACCGTTTAAATGATCGACACATTCTTCTTTCCATTCAATATAAGAAGCTAATAATACTTCTGTATCAGAATGACCTTTGAACGTATATCCTCTTCTTAATAATTCCTTTCGAATGTCTTCTGTGTTATAAAGTTCACCGTTATAACAAATGGCATAATTCGTTTCATCTTTTAAACAAGTCATCGGTTGTTTACCACCCTCAGGATCAACAACGATTAACCGTTTATGCCCAAATGCGACATTACCTTTAATCCAAACTTTATTATCATCTGGACCGCGTTTCGCTAACGTCTCAGCCATCTTCGTAACGACATCTCTTTCTCCTTCTAATGAGCGTTTATAATCCACCCATCCTGTAATCCCGCACATATAAATCATCCTTCCATCTTATTTCTTTTCTTGAACGTGCAGTAATCCCCACCCTGTGAGTGCGGATCAAAAAAATGACAAACTTGACGATAACCTACTATCCACATTTGGAATAGCATTCTCACTCAGTAAAACGTGTTTTATTGTATGCCCACCTATGTTTAGATGTGTCTAGTTATAAAGAATGCACGAACTGTCTATAACAGGAATAACTACTTTTCATAAAGGAGAAATCGTGTATGATACAACGTAAACATATTTTATATAACCAGCCCCGTGCTCATACAGTCGGTAATGTAGAATATATAAACAATGAATGGGTATTCTTTGATGATGAAAATGATGAAGCGTTTTTATTAGAAGATATTGCCGAAGATGGGTTTGAAGTTTTATATAATAACAATTGGCTACCAGCCCGTTTCTATGAACAAGATGTATTACAAATCGCCAACGAACAACACCATTTGCAAAATGGTGAAATGATACGTATTCGAAAAAAGTTACTTCTTAGTTATAATGAATGGCTCGAGGAATTACCTGACTCCGTCTTCACATTATTAACTGAATCATTGCAATCACTTCACTACTCTTTATATGATTGCATGTATTGTCATAATTATTTATCTTTCTTACCGAAAGAGGAGTCACGCGAAGGAGTAAATATTCTTTTGTTTGATAACGAAGAGATGATTTGTACACTGCAGCACCATTTCGTCCGTCACACTACATCCAATAAAAATATGTTCCGTTTTACGAAAGTAAATGGGGAAGAGTTGCATATCGATGCGACATAAAGTGAAACTTTAATCAGTGGGGCAGCCCCACTGATTATTAGCCTTCACCAATCGGGTGTTTACGAGCAGTTGATCTCCCGCCTAACTTCTTTGCTTAAGCTGAATTTTGAGGTGGAAGTTTTACTGCCAGTTAATACGGGATAACGTAAAAAACCACCTTATCTCCCAAGTCTTTGAGATTATAAGGTGGTTTTATTTTTTATTAGAATACTTTCCAGCCAATCGGTAATTTCAGCCCAAGGTAAAATACTGCTACTAGCGCAACAATAAATAAGCCCCAAACCGCCCCTGTTGGTTTGTTTTTGCTCATTTTCACAAGAACCATTTCCATTCCACCGATAACTAAAATACCAGTTAACATTTTTAAGCCATACCACATGTGCATGCTACCTGTTGCTGTCTTCACAATACTCATGTACAACATGAAGCCTGTCACAATAATGATGATATACATTAGGCGAAGCCCCATATGTACACCTTTACCTTTTCTTCCTGCTGAATAAAGTGAATACGCAACGAAGAATAAAATTAAACCTAACGCCCATGCTGTAATATGCATATGTACCATCGTATCCCTTACCTCCTCTTTTCACACTTTTTCACTCTATATGATAACATGTTCATTTATTTTCAGGAAATGTTTCGCTTTTTTACATTTAAATGATATAATATTTAGAGTATTTACAAACTTCTTGTAATAACAAAAGGGGGAACAATCATGATTCAAACTAAGGATATTATCGAACTTACAGACACATACGGAGCAAATAACTATCACCCACTTCCAATCGTTATTTCTAAAGCAGAAGGTGTTTGGGTAGAAGATCCTGAAGGAAACCGCTATATGGACTTATTAAGTGCATATTCTGCAGTAAACCAAGGTCATCGTCACCCGAAAATTATTAACGCTTTAATTGACCAAGCTAATCGTGTTACGTTAACTTCTCGTGCTTTCCATAGCGATCAATTAGGTCCTTGGTACGAAAAAGTTGCGAAACTAACTAATAAAGAAATGGTACTTCCAATGAACACAGGTGCTGAAGCTGTTGAAACTGCAATTAAAACAGTTCGCCGCTGGGCTTATGATGTGAAGAAAGTAGAAGCAAACCGTGCTGAAATCATCGTTTGTGAAGATAACTTCCACGGACGTACAATGGGTTCTGTTTCTATGTCTTCAAATGAAGAGTACAAGCGTGGATTCGGTCCAATGCTTCCTGGCATCGTTGTAATTCCTTACGGTGATTTAGAAGCATTAAAAGCCGCAATTACACCAAACACAGCAGCATTCATTTTAGAACCGATTCAAGGTGAAGCTGGAATTAACATCCCACCAGCTGGTTACTTAAAAGAAGCTCTTGAAGTATGTAAAAAAGAAAACGTTTTATTCGTAGCCGATGAAATCCAAACAGGCTTAGGCCGTACTGGTAAAGTATTCGCTTGTGACTGGGACGATGTAACTCCTGACATGTACATACTTGGTAAAGCACTTGGTGGCGGTGTGTTCCCGATCTCTTGCGTTGCAGCAAACCGCGACATTTTAGGTGTATTTGAGCCAGGTTCTCACGGTTCTACATTCGGCGGTAACCCACTTGCATGTGCTGTATCTATCGCAGCTCTTGAAGTGTTAGAAGAAGAAAAATTAACAGAGCGTTCTCTTCAATTAGGAGAAAAATTAGTTGGGCAATTAAAAGAAATTGATAACCCAATGATCACTGAAGTTCGCGGTAAAGGTTTATTCATCGGTATCGAATTAAACGAGCCAGCTCGTCCTTACTGTGAACAACTAAAAGCAGCTGGTCTACTATGTAAAGAAACACACGAAAACGTAATTCGTATCGCACCACCTCTAGTAATCTCTGAAGAAGATTTAGAGTGGGCATTCCAAAAAATTAAAGCTGTATTATCATAATAATAGAGAGGTTGTCCGGCATGTTGGGACAACCTCTTTCTTTTTATATTCATTTATATTAAGATAAAATCGTAATTTTCTGTATTTTAAAATCGTAAAGGAGGTGCGATATGCTATTAAGATACGGTAAACAGATTAACTATTTAGCTACATCTTTTATTTTAGTTACATTCTGTGGCTTCCTACTTTCCACAACATGGCTTACTCACTACTCAACTCCTACTACATTCACACTACTGAAAGCATCATTTTGGACTGCTGTTATTCTTACTATCATTGGTTTTGGACGAGAAAAAAGTGCACTTACGGTTATACTATTTGGCATTTGTACACTTGCATTCATTGGCCTTTACACTTTTTCCGTTATCGATTACCTCTATAACCCAAGGCCATAAAAAAGAGCTATCTTTTAACAAGATAGCTCTTTTCTTTATTTCACTACATTTCGCAAAGTACCAATTCCTTCTATTGTAATGACCACTTCATCACCAGCATGTAAAAACTTCGGTGGTGTAAAACTTTTTCCGACACCAGCCGGGGTTCCTGTTGCGATAATATCACCTGGTTCTAAAGTCATTCCTTTGCTTATCGTTGAAATAATTTCTTCTATCGAAAAAATCATTTTATTTGTGTTGGAAGTTTGCCTTACTTCTCCATTTACTACCGTTTCAATGTGTAATGCATTCGGCGCATTAACCACCGATTTATGAATTAAATACGGTCCCATCGGGCAAAATGTATCGAAGCTTTTCCCAAGGAAAAACTGTTTATGTTTTCTTTGAATGTCTCGAGCTGTTACATCATTTATAATCGTATAACCAAAAACATGCTCAAGCGCTTTTTCTTTTTTAATTTGCTTCCCTCGCTTACCTATAATGACAGCTAGTTCTCCTTCATAATCTAGTTCGTCCGTTGCGTGAGGGTGACCATTAATTTGCTCATTTATGCCAATAACTGTTGTTGGTGCTTTCGTAAAGATCATTATATTTTCTGGAATAGACTCTACTCCGCCCATTTCTACCGCATGCTCACGATAGTTTTTTCCAACGCACAAAATATTCTTTCTTGGCCTTGGAATCGGTGCTAATATTTTCACCTCTGTTAACGGATAATACGCCGCTTCCCCGTTCTCTTTTGCCCAATTTACAATTTCACATACTTTCTCAAAGCACTCAGTCCCTCTTTCAATACACTCTAACATTGTAATAGGGATTGTAACCTTTTCCCCTTTTTGTCTTTGCGCTTCTCTTAAGTGTAATACCTTTTCTTCTTCTTCATCCACAATACCTACAAATACCTTTTCTTCTTTCTTCGCCGTTACAAAACGCAATATTTCCACTCTCCATCCTAAAACTCATACCCTTTAATTGTATTCGCATCCGCAAGAAAAAAACCTTCTCATGCACGCTAATTTTTACAATATTCTTCTCACATCCTATTCGTTACCCCTTTACATTTGGCATAAAATGTAGAATTTTTACTTTTTTTAGCGAAGGTATTTCTTTTTTATGGAGTTTTTGTATAATATGTACTACATATATACTAAAAATTTCATTTAGAGATGGAGCCGATTTCAATGTTTGAGCAAGCGATTGAAAAAAAACGTGAAAAAATGATTTATTTTGCTGAACGCTATGGAATGACTTCTCAAAAAACAGTGGATTGTAGCCAAGAACTGGACAGGCTCTTAAATGTAATTTGGCATGTACATACGGATTTTCACTCAAATCAAACACTCAACACACACACGCAATAATGTGTGTGTTTCTTTTATTTCAAAAAAACACACATTTTATCGGAAACGCCCATACAATAGTAGAAAAGAAAATTTTAAAAACGAAGGGTGTTTTGTATGCCAGCTATGGTCGGACATATTCGTATCGTCAATATTGGATCAAGTGGTATTTTTCATATTGGAGATGTATTTGCGATTAGGCCTATTAGTTACTCACGTGCTTTCGCCGGGGCCGGCTCTTTTAATGTTGGAGATAATGTTTCTGTCTACAATTATCAAAGTGCAACGACTGTTAATGATTCAGATGTCGTTGATCAAGCGATAATTGGTTCAACTTAAAGGGGGCGATTGTATTGAATTTTTACGTAAACCAAAGCATTATCATTAACAGCATTAAAATTGATAGCATTACAACCTCTTCTGTATTCCAAATTGGCACTGCCGGAAGTATTAAAGCCCTATCCAAATTTTCAAATACGGGCGGATTTACGGAGCCGCTTCGCCCATTACAGGCAAACGGACAAATTATTTCTATCAAACCATCAACTAGTTCTTCTTAAGACATCCTTGTCATAAATATATAGCAGGAATATTTTTACCCTCCCTATTGAAAAGGAGGTTTCACAAATGAATCAAGATATATATACTTACTTACACCAACTTCAACAAGCTCTTCAAACACAACAAGCAGCCATCCTCAATTTAGAAGATCAAGTGCGTCAACTCCAAGAAGAGCTTAACGAATTAAAAAATCGCCCCTCCTCTTCTGTAGGAAAAGTGGAATACAAATTCGATCAATTAAAAGTCGAAAATTTAAATGGCACTTTAAATATTGGCTTAAACCCATTTTCAGCAAAAGGACAACAAATTGAAGATTTTCAAGTGGATACAGAAACATTGAAGGTAAATCCTGAAACCGAAACAAACCCAGACTTTTATCAAGGTATCCTCCAAGAAATGCATCGATACTTAGATGAAGAAGCATATAATCGTATTCTCCATTTTGAACAAGAAGAGAGAACACCGCTTGATGAAATGTATCGACAAATGATGGTGGATGACATAAAAAAACAGATGGAGCATCGACTCCCTTATTATTTATCACAAGTTCAATCATATGAAGGCATTTCAACAGATCCAGATTATTTACGAGATATCATTATCCAGGCAATGAAACAAGATATTGACAAAGCCTTTCTCTCATTTATTCAGCACATACCGGGAAATTTCCGAAAGGAGTAAGTATGTATGAACCTTAACGTTGTAAACCGTGAGTTAAAAGTCGGACAGATTAAAATGAACGGTGTATCGTCGTCCGCACTCTTTTTAATTGGAGATGCAAATCTCCTCATTCTATCTTCTATTCTCGATACACCATTTGAAACAGTTACAGAGGGTCCATTTGTACCATTAGTAACAGATGTCCCTCCTACTCCAGGTTAAGGAGACTGAGAAATTATGTTGCATCATGTGTCCATTGTCCAAAATGTTTCTATTATTTCTTTAGGGATTACTGCCGTATTTCAAGTTGGAGATGCAAACCAAATGGAATTAAAAAGTAGAGCTCTTGCCGTCCACCGTGAAATTCCTTGTTATATAAGGGGAGAAGGTCGCTTTGATGCTTTTGAAATCTTTACAGATGAACACATTACAATTCCAAAACGAACGACAGATGTAAAATTAAATATTGTAAATGAATGCCCTTTTATTGAAGTTAATAATGTTGAATTGCGGACACTTTTAAATTCTGGTTGCTTTCAAATTGGAAATGTTGATTATGGTTTTAATAACTCTCGTATTATGCAAATTCGCCAATATATTACGGATGAACCTTCCGCACAATAATTCATATAGTAAGTAAAAAGCTTAGTAAAGTAGGTGGATGGTATGCCTTCGGTTGTAGGAAATCTCGTCGTTCAAAATAGTAACGGCTCTTTCAACTTAGGAGATTTTTATAACGTATCTCCGAAAGAAAACACGAAAGCTTATAACGGATCTGGGGCTTCCAATGTTGGATTTGTCGTAAATACGTTTAACGGTGTTAGTGCAACAAATACGTTTGATTCTGATGTGGCGGATCAAGATCAGATTGGAACAGCGTAAAAAAAGTAGGAGATATTCTCCTACTTTTTTCTTTTATCTAATTCAAAATTATTAAAATGAAATTTTAATAAGAAAGAGCTTTACTGTCCACAAATAGCAGTATAAACAAGTAAGTAGTAAAGAGGCACTATTTCATTTTATTTAAATGATAACCCTCTCTCCTCCAAAGCCTTTCTAAGCTTCGGCATAGACGCAGGTCCCATACCATGCAGTTTTAAAATCTCTTTTTCACTATACTTGGATAGTTCTTCTATCGTGTGAATTCCATGGTGCTCTAGCGCATTTCGTGCTGGTGATGAAAGAAGTGAAAGAAATCCTGTTTTAGGTTTCTTTTCTTTCTCACAAGTCGGGCAAGTTGGGCAATCGCTACTTTTGTAGTATTCATGTCCTTTTTCACAAGTTCTTAACGTTTTTTCCGTTACCATTTTCAAGCCCCTCTATTCCTCAATATTTACAACATGATTCCCATCAAAGAAGTATAAACATTTCTCTTTCACAGGATGTTGTAAGCTTTTCTCCAGCGCTTTTGCATATAACGAAAGCTGTACTTTATATCGATCTTCTAAAATTGGTTTTGCTTGTTCGAATCCGCCTGGGAATTTCCCTTCAATCGTATCTGTTTTGAAGTCGATTAACGTAATGCCGTCTTCCTCTTCAATCATGCAGTCGATAACCCCTTGGACAAGAATCGTTTCTTCACTCTTCCCTTGCCAATCTTGATATGCTTCTTCTGCTGCAAGCATCATCGTAAATGGCACTTCACGCTCAACACTTTTCGCCGCTAGTACCCTTTTACCTAAATCACTGTCAAAGAATGAAATTACTTTTTCAATCGCTATTTCTTCCGCCTGCTCGAATGTTAATAATTCCTTATTTACCATTCCAGCAATTTGCTCTTGCAGAACTTCAACCGTAATCGGCTTCTTCAAATCAACATGCTGCATAACGGCATGGACTGCTGTTCCACGCTCTGCGTACGTTAATCCTTTTTTCTCCATAAAGCGCGGACGTGTTTTAATTGGCGTACGTAGTTTTTTAATAAAGGCATTATCGCTACCTTCTTCAGATTGATAATTTCTCTTTATTTCTGTAACAGATTGCTTCGCACGATAAGATGTTGCATCCTCATATCCGTACTTCCACATTAATCTGTCGTACACTTCTTCTTTCCGTTCACTTTGCAGGGGAACAGCCTTTTTCTCACGAAGCGCTTCTAACAATTCTTGTTTCTCTTCTTGAACTGGCTCTGGTGCAAGTAGCGTGTTACCGTCCACAACTTCTACTTTCCAGTTCGTGTCATACCCGTAAATTTCATCTGGAATACTTCCTTGTCCTAATTCAAGAAGCATTTCACTATCACGGTGTCTATATAATGAAGGTGCAATCCAGTCTAAATAACAAGACGCTCCGGCACGTATGTGATCCGGTAATAACCATTCACTATGTTCCCTCGCATCAAGCCATTTTTCCATCTCCTTATTTGCATCCTTAACTGTTCCGATTAAAATTAACTTCTCTTTCGCACGCGTCAACGCTACGTATAGTACGCGCATTTCTTCCGCAATTAATTCCATTTTCATTTTACGTTTAATCGCAAGCTGTGATAATGTCGTGTATTTAATTCGTTTACGCGGATCGATAAATTGCGAACCGAAACCGAAATCTTTATGGAGTAAGAAACGTTTCATTAAGTCTTGTGTATTAAAACGACGGCCGAGTCCAGCTACAAATACAACCGGGAACTCTAGCCCTTTACTTTTATGGATCGTCATGATGCGAACAACGTCTTCTTGTTCACCGAGGGCCCTCGCCGTCCCCATATCATCACCGCGTTCTAAAATACGTTCAATAAAACGTAAGAAGCGGAATAATCCTCTAAATGATGTTGCTTCATATTGTCTTGCACGGTCATATAGTACGCGTAAGTTTGCCTGCCTTTGCTTTCCAGCTGGTAAACCGCCAACGAAGTCGTAATAACCTGTCTCGCCGTACACTTTCCAAATTAAATCAGAAAGTGATTGTTGACGTGCAAATTCACGCCATCCTTGCAGTAAGTTATAAAACCACTCTAGTTTTTCATGAAGTTCTTGTTCCTCTTCAAGCGGTGCACCTTTTAAGAATGAGCTCATTACTTCATAAAACGAGCCTTTCTTTCCGTGAGCACGAAGCGTCGCAAGGTCTTCATCGTTTAATCCAACGATTGGGGAACGAAGTACAGCTGCAAGCGGGATATCTTGCATCGGATTATCAATAACGCGGAATACGTTCATCATAATATTTACTTCCGTTGCTTCAAAATAACCAGTCGCAAGGTCAGCATATACCGGAATTCCTTGCAATTTTAACTCTTCCATAATTTGCGGCGCCCACGGCATGGAGCGAAGTAAAATAACGAAGTCGCGGTATTGTACAGGACGCATACTATCCGTTTTACGGTCATACACTTCATAACCGGAATCAACCATCGCTTTAATGCGCTGCGCCATAAGGCGAGCTTCAAGCTGTGCTTTTTCGACTTCTGCACCTTCTTCACCGTCTATTACTTCTTCTTCCGTTTGCTGAATACAGAGTAATTCTGCCGCTACATCTTCACCTTCTGGATAGGTAGCACCTAGTTTTAATTCAGCATCAGCATCGTAGTCAATCTCTCCAACTTCTTCGCCCATAATTTGTTTGAAAATGAAGTTCGTACCTGCTAGTACTTCATGACGACTACGGAAGTTTTTCGCTAAGTCAATCTTCATTCCGCCGCCCAATCCTTCTTGTGTGAAGCGTTTATACTTTCCTAGGAATAGTCCTGGTTCAGCTAGTCGGAAACGATAAATCGACTGCTTTACGTCACCAACCATGAACAAGTTTCCTTCACTCTCAGAATCTTTCGTTACGAATTTAATAATGGATTCCTGTACAAAGTTCGTATCTTGATATTCATCGACTAATACTTCAGTAAATTTATTACGATATTGGAACGCCACTGCTGACGGATTCATTTCACCATTTTCACTTTGTTCACTTAAAATTTGTAAACAGAAATGCTCTAAATCTGTGAAATCGACCATTCCTTTATCTCGCTTCATCGCTTGGAAACGCTCTGTAAATACTTTTACAAGTTGAACAAGCTTTTCTAATACTGGGTGCATATCTTGAAAATCTCGTAAGAAACTTTCAGGTTTGCGGCTAAATAACTCTTCTTGTAATTTCTTTACTTCATCTTTCGCTTTATTACGAAGAGAGTCTACTTGTTTTACAACATCTTCATTGTAATCACTTTTCTTAATACGCTTTAACGTTTGCCACGATACGTTTTGCATCGCTTCATACACGCTTGTCCACGACTCACGAGCAGCTGATGATAACGTTCCAAGTAATGCTACATCTGCTTGCAGGGTTTCAACGCGAGGCGCTGGACCGTCAGGAAGCATTGCGAGTTCAGTTGCCTTACGAATATGCTGTTCCGCTGTTTCAAGCTGGAATTTCACATCTTCTAATAAATAAGAAGCATATACTAAATCTTCAATTGTCTTTCCTTCTACGTCATATGCTTCTACTAATTTATCAAGCCATTTTTCCGGATTTGGATGCGCTCTTGACTCTGTATGAAGCGCTAAAATCATACGTTGTAAGTCATCATCACTACGGTCACTCGTATAACGATCAACAAGTTCAAAGAAGATTGTATTATCTTCGATTCCGTACTCTTCTTCTAATATGTCATCTAGCACTTCTTCTTTTAACAATTCATTTTCTGTTTGATTCGCAATACGGAAACGAGGATCAACATCCAGCATGTAGTAATATCCTCTAATTACTTGTAAACAGAATGAGTGAATTGTTGAAATGGAAGCTTTATTTAATAGGCTCAGTTGCTTTCTTACATGCTGAGAGCCTGGTTCATCAATTAATACCTTTTCTAACGCTTCCCCAATTCGATTTTTCATCTCTTGCGCTGCTGCATTTGTAAATGTTACAACGAGCAGGCGGTCGACATCGACTGGATTCTCTTCATTAATAATCTTTTTAATAATACGTTCAACTAATACTGCTGTTTTACCTGATCCAGCTGCAGCCGCAACTAAAATATCACGTCCGTTCGCTACAACAGCTTTCCACTGGTCATCTGTCCATTGACTACCTTCTGGTTTTTTAGGCCAATTTTCTATCATTCTCCGCCAACCTCCTCTCTTATTTTCTCCATCGCTTCACTATCTTTCATATCTTTTAACGTACGGAATTGATTATCTTCAAGTGACTCATCAAATTGACAAACAGATTTGAAGTTACAGAACGTGCACGCTGCTTTATTTCCCATTTTATAAGGAGCAATATCGATAACACCTTCTGTAATATCTTTTCCGATATTTTCAAACGTATGGTGTACATATTTTTGCAGTACGTTAAACTCTTGCTCACTTGCAATACTTGAACGCGCACTAAAGCTACCGTCTTTTTTCAGGCCAGCAGAAATAATATCTGAACTTCCTGTTGAAAGTTTGTTATCCATTAAACGAACAACGTCAGCATCTCCTAATACGAGTCCTTTCATTTTAAATTTCTTTAAAATTTCTTTTTCAATTTCGGCTTCAGATGCGTCACCTTTCATTTCAACAATTGGATTATGGATATGAAAATACAATACACCCGCTGGTGATGCTGCTTGGCCTTTTTTCATCCACATCTGTGCATTCGAAGTAACAACATCTAAATACGTTAACATTTGAAGTGCTAATCCGTAATACACTTCTGTTAAATCTAACGCTTTTGAACTTGATTTATAATCAATAATACGTAAGAACGTCCCGTTCTCATCTTCTGCCTTATCAACACGGTCAATACGGCCGACTACTTCCATCTTCACACCATTTGGTAGTGAGAATTCCATCGGCGGAAGTGATCCTGTACCGCCCATACCGAATGGCACTTCTAAATCAACTGGTACGAATCCGCTCGACTTCGCATGTTCACGAAGAATGATTGACGTACGGAAAATGATTTGTTGTAGTTTTTGTTTTAAATAGAAATGACGGTTTGAACTTAATAAAATTTGTCGTTGTAATAACGGTGCAATTTCTTCTATTACTAAAACAGAAAGATGCTCGCACTCTTTTATGGATAAATCCGACCAAGTACGGTTTTCACGCAATAACTTGTCCGCAATTTTCTTTAATGCCGCATGGAATAATTCGCCGATGTCCGGTGCATCAAGCTTGAAAATATCACGCTCTCTAAGTGATAAACCGTGCTGTGCAAAATGAGCGTATGCACAACGGTTAAATAGTTCCATACGAGAGACGCTTCCTTTAATTATATCTCCATATAAATCTCTACTTACTGCTGTACTTAGTTTCTTCGCACGATTTCGATAGAATAAACTTGATAAAACGCGGCTACTTTTTTGTTTCCATTCATCTGAAGTTACGTAGAAGTTGTATACGTCCCACCAAAAGTCTAAATTCCCTTCAAATCCGTATCGCTTCCACGTTTGTAGTTGCTGCATAACGTAAGATAACGTTACTTCTGGCGTTGCTACGTATGAAATTTGTTCTGAACGTGATAAATCATTTACGTCATTCGTAATAAATGAATCTTTCACATTAGGGAACATTCTTTTTATTTTCTTAATAAAGCTAGACGCAAGTAACGTCTTTCCTTCTTCATCTGCAAGCGGGCATGAAATGTATAACCTCTCAGACGCTCTCGTTACCATTTGATACATAACGAACTGTTCTTCTAACAAAGTTTGTCTCGTCGTTGGCGCTAATTCAATCCCTGCCGCACCAAGAACTTCTCTTTCCTCATCAGAAAGCATACCTTCATCCATAGGTGCTGCTGGAATGACCCCCTCATTTACACCTATAATAAACGTTGCTTTCACGTCAGATAACCTGGAGTGATCAATATTAGCAATTAACACTTGGTCTAATGACGGCGGAATGTTAGCAAATTGAAGTGCCTCAAGACCTGTCGACATAACGTCCGTAAACATAGAAAGAGACATTTTCTCTTCACCAAGCATCTCTACAAATGTATCAAGAAGACTCATTACTTCTTCCCATACTTGTTCATGATCTGTCGCAAATAAGAAATCTCCACTTTCTTCTGCACGTATACGTAATTCTTCTAGCTTCTTCGGAACATCCAGTTCTTCTAAAAATAAGTAAACTACTTCACACATTTGCATAACTGTTCCTGCACGCTTTAACCTTTTTTGCATGCGAATAACAGGTGTTCTTACAACGTCACGTAACCTATTTATTTTCTCTTCCATTTCACGTTCACTGTCTGTAATCATCCCGTTCGTATCATCAAGAGAACGATAACGGCGATACATCCATGGATCCTCTGAAGTCCACCTCTTTCCTTGTACACCGTACGCTAAACAGTAATTTTCAAATTTATCCATTTCTTCACGCATCGTTTCTTTTCTTACGTCTAATGGATATAAAAGCTCTGTTTTCACGCAGCGGAACACCGCATCATAACGCCAATTCCCACTAATAATCTCGAGTGCAGAACGAATACATTCTACTAATGGGTGGTGTGACATCGGACGCTTTTCATCGATGAAGTGCGGGATATTGTAATCTGTAAATAACGTGCGCATCACATCGTAATAACTTTCCCCATTACGAAGAAGCACTGCAATATCTCGGTAACGATATTTTTCATTCGCAACAAGTTTACGAATTTCACGAGCAACACCTTCTACCTCCGCTCGTAAATTCGCAGCTGTGCTAATCGTTACACTCGCTTGACCGTTAAATTTTTCATTCGGACGCGCTTCATAATGAGCTTCTAAATGCGCTAATGCCGGAGAATGAAAACGCGGCTGTTCCATAAGTGGAATTGTTTTTTCAATTTCTATTTTCTCTTCACGCGCTACTTGTTTGATTTTTTCATACGTTAACGTCGTTTCATAAAATAAATCGAGTTCATTTACTGGCTGTGCTAACGTTTTTTCATCTATCGTTAACGTGATCGTAACTCTCGCTCCGCAAATCATAAGCTGTCTTACAATCTCTAACTCTTGCGGGGAGAATGAATGAAATCCATCTATATAAATTTCCGCACCATTTACATATTCAGACTGCGGAAGCTTTTCCACTAGCAATTGCAGGTAGTCTTCTGAATCTAAATATTTTCCAATTAAAGCACGTTCAAAATCATCGTATAATAGCTGTAAATCATACACTTTATTCGCTAGTAACTTTTGTTCGGCACTGCTACTATGCGCATCCAATTGTTGCCACATTTCATATACGTTAGATGGCGTTACATTGTAACGTTTAAACTCTGCAATCATACTGCCAAGATGTTCAAAGAAACCGTTTTGCTCCGCTGCTTTTTGGAACACCGATAATCCATCTTTACGAGACTCTACAATTTTACGGAGTAACATATGTACACCCGCTTCATCAATATGAAGACGACTCGCTCCGCCAACTTCTTGTAGTACCTTCCACGCTAATCGTGAAAAACTAAAAACTTGTGCCCGAATAGAACCTCTTACATCCTCACTTCCAATTAACGCCTGCTGCGTCTGGAATGTCATCTGTTCTGGCACAAGATATAATATTGTTTTCCCTCTCGGGCGTTGTTTTAACTCTTCTTGCACTTCGCGTAAACAAAGTGTACTTTTTCCACTTCCCGCTCTACCAATCACAAATCGAAGTGACATGTAACCCCACCTTTCACTTACATAACGAACGTTAGTTTGCTACTATAATTGTATTATAGTACACGAAAAAAGACAAACTGAGTTGTTTGTCTTTTCTATACTTCTATCTATTATATCAACCTTTTGAAAAATTCGTTTGCACCTCTTGAATTGGCCAATATCGCAAATCAACTTTACCGACGACTGTATCAGCTTTTACAAAGCCAAAGTGTCTACTATCCCAGCTCCCGAGCCGGTTATCACCTACTACAAAAATAAACCCGGGTGGCACCAGCTTTTCTTTCGTTAACTCTTCTAATGTAAAGTCGCCTGTTAGTTGCCTTCCATTTATCTCTTTCTTATATTTCTCTAGATACGGCTCATCAATAAATTGTCCATTTATATATAACTTATCATGCTTATATTCAATATGATCTCCAGGTAAACCGATAATTCGTTTTACATAGTCCTCTTTTTTATTCGCATGAAACACCACAACGTCAAATCTGTTCAAGTCCCCAACTTGATAACTCACCTTATTTACAACGAGCATATTACCATCTTGCAATGTCGGCATCATTGACTTCCCCTCTACAACATACGTTGAGAAGAAAAACGTTCGAAAAAATACAGCTAATAATACACCAATTAAAATTGTTCGTATCCACTCTATGCCTTCTTTTTTCAAAGTTTTCTTCATCCGCTTCTCCCCTTATCCTTTAATACTGAAGCTTTCCTTTACAAAGAAGACTATTCTTAATGTAGTTCTAACTTTACTTCAATTTTCTTACCGACATACCATAAAATAAAAATACCAATCGCTACAATGACTGATTTCACCGGATTATGAATAAATGACATTAAATCATGACCGATATACGTTAAAATAAAAATCATCACAAGTTTTCCGAATGCTAACGCTAGCCCAAACTGTTTTACACTAATTCGTGATAAACCAGCGACAACATTTATTAGCGCTGACGGTGTAAACGGAAAACAAAATATAACAAAAATCGGTGCGAATCCTTTCCTTTCAATCCACCCCATTGCTTTTCTTACTCTCTCATGCTTATTTACAAACGAAAAGAAACGACTGCGACCAAAATGGCGGATGATGAAAAAGACAAGTAATGCACCCATTACTGATCCAAGCCATGAATAAAGAAAACCGAGCCAAAAGCCAAATGCAACAGCATTCGCCAGTACAAATACAATAAGCGGTAATGCTGGAATCAACGCCTCTATCATCGGTAAACCAATACCAAGAAGTGGTCCGAACGCTTTATAACTCTCAACAATATGATCCATATTTTCTGGTGAAAAATACTCTTTGATTGTCTGAAAATCCATTCTACACTTTACCCCTTTACTCTAAATACTATCCCTACTGTATCATTGCTTATATGAAAGAGGAAATGGTAGATACGACATATGGAGATGTATTTATTAAAGTTTCCATATCTTTCATAAGAATTCCTTCATTATTTAGCTATGATAATCTATCAATATTCGACAGGAAATGTCGTTCGTTTTGTTATTTAGGTGGTTTTCCGGTATTTTTATCGGTAAATGAAATTACAACTCGGTTTTTCTAACACATCTCTTTATCTATAAAGATTGATAAAATGAAACTTTAATCACCCCTCACCAATCCGGCTTTTACAGGCAGCAGGGCCCCCACCTAACTTCTTTGCTTTCGCTGAATTTTGATGTGTGCGTCTTACTGCCCGGTAAATAGCGGATAAACAAAAAAAGAATGGGGATGATTCCCCCATCCTTTCACACTTCGCCTTCCTTCACAAAATACACTCTCTCATAAGCAGGTCTTAATGTTGATTCCTCTTTTTTATCAATCTCTTTAAAACAAGGGCTCCCTTGTTTTTTCCTACGATCTTCATATTCAGTACGCAATTTCGCTGTACGATTTTGTTGATTTTCAAAACTAGTTTTTGATATTTCTAATTTCACAGCAAAGCCATTTATAAACCTAATAATAAGATTTCCATCTTTTAATTCTTTATTACCTTCAATATAAAAATGAGACAACCAAGCGCACTCTTTTCTAGAGTAAGAATAGGTAGGGAAAAAATAAAGTTGATCTGTAGGACTAATCGCAATCGGTGCTTTATGTGTAATATGAGTTAATTCTTTCGTTCCTTCTTTTCTGCCTAAGAAACTAGAACCATGCTTTCGGCAACTTCTTTCTATAATATCTAGTGGTTTTTGAAATACGAAAAAAGAATCATTCATTTCAACGACTCGCGTAACAATTTTCTTTTCACTTAGAATAACAGGAAGTAAGGCCATCGTATTTTTCGTTACAACATAATTTTCGACATAGCGTTCCACTTTACTTTCCATACTCTATTATCTCCTTTTTTCCATTTATATTAGCAGCTGCATATATAATTTTAGCACCTATGAAAAGAAAACGGATTGCACATTCTACTATTTTACATTAATTTATTATTTATCAAACATTCTTCAAATTTCAAAATAAATATATAAAAATAACAAGATGGCATTGTGCACAAAAAAGCATTTATACTGCTATAAATATTTGAAATCACTTCCTCATTTCACATCATTACAACAATTAACTTTGTTATAATTAAAATGTAAATCCAATATATGGAGGGCCACTATGGAAGAAAAAGAGATCCAACCATCGATTCAAATGAAAAATAGTAGCGTCATTATCGTGAAAAATTCAGCTAGTATTATATTCGGTTTATTTTTTATTCTGCTATTCTTTGCCAAACCGTTTCGTAAATCAAAATGTACAGAATGTAAAAAACGTGAGAAGAAAAACGTAGCGAAAAAAGAGTAAAAGGCCTTCCTTTTTGGAAAGCCTTTTTACATTTGTAGTATCATTTTATTTATTCTTCTTCACCCTTAGAAAAACAACTATATTTTCTTCCAAGGTTCTCTACATCTTTTTTGATTTGTAATATGATCCTTATATAAAACATGAGAAAGAGTATTTGTACTTGTTACCCGCTTTTAATTTTTACTAAAAAATTTAAATTTGTACTTGTTACCCGCTTTTAATTTTTACTAAAAAATTTAAATTTGTACATCTTTTTCCATCACTAACAATTCGTCAATTAATTAACTTTGTAATATAAGTTTTGTATATAATGTCATTCAAAAACACAATATATATAAGTAGCTATTTATAATTACATTGCTTTTTATCGAATTCTAAAAAGGAGTTGTATACTATGGATAAAGAAAATCTATTAAGTCAGCAGGTTAATAGCATCCCCTCAGATGCTCTGAATACTCCTAGCAAGGAACAAGAACAACTGTTAGAAACATCATCTCAAAACGTACAAAATTCCAATAACAATACTAACAAAAAAGATGAGACTCAAGGTCTATCTGGAAAAGATTCCCCTATTTCAATAAAGAATACAAACTTATAGTTATTTACTATCATACGCAGCAAATGCTCTTGCTGAACTAATTCTTATACAGAAACTAATACGCATTCCCGATAATTTTTTACCAGTTGTAACATAGAAAAAGAGATTTAGATATAAAAACAGGCTCTGAAAAAATTTTCTGCACAACCTAAAAAAAAAAAAGGATGGCATTAGCCATCCTTTTTTCCATCATCAACTATAAAATTATAGTTTGATTACGTTTTTAGCTTGAGGTCCACGGTTACCGTCTTCGATTTCGAAGCTAACTTTTTGACCTTCTTCTAAAGATTTGAAACCGTCAGTTTCGATTGCTGAGAAGTGTACGAATACGTCGTTTTCGCCTGGAACTTCGATGAAACCGAAACCTTTTTCGTTGTTAAACCATTTTACTTGTCCTGTTACTGCCATAATTATTTCCTCCTAAGAAAATACAAATTTTAAATTTTTTAGTCTTCCTGTCTAAAAAAAGAATCCACACATTATCAAATACGAAACATAAACTAGTTCTCACATACTTTTTCTCGTTCGTTTTCAGCACTTGATAACATATGGATTGCTTAATTTAACTATTCAACTGACATCATCATAGCACATTAAAATAAAATGTACAATCTTTTTCTAAAATGGAATTTCTAATTTTTAGTATTTCTTATAAAATATAATTATCTCTATTCCAAATAAGGAGGAATTTATGAACAACAAAATTCCTAGAAAAACATTAAAAAGAATCGAAGAGGATATTGAAAATAATAATCTTGGAAAAGCAAGAGACAGATTGCACGGCCTCATCTTTACATACCCAAATGAATTACATCTTCGAAAACAACTCGGAGATATTTATTATAAATTACAATATCCAGAAATGGCTGGACGTTACTGGTATCTAGAGGAGCATAAAACAGATATTATGCATGAATCATGTTTATTATTTGAGAAATCAATGGGAAATAACCCTCATCATATTGCACGCGCTTTAAAGTTTAAAGGGGATTCTAACCATATAAAAGCTTTGTATAAAGATCAACCTTTATCTTCAGTGCAGAAGAAAGTAGCAGAGGAGTTAATTTATGAGTATAAAGAAACATGGCAAGATAAGCTAGTTCCTTTTGGCTGTCTAGCATTCCTTGCTTGCCTTCTCTTTTCTGCCATTGTTGGTCTATTCACTATTTGGAATTGGATTTTTTAATTATAGGGGGAATTTTTACATGTCAAACTACGATAACGAAGAAAAGCTAACAGGCGGAAACGTTTCGAACGTATATCGTTCTGAAAATACTGTTCGTCGAGAGTTAAAGCCAGATAGCGCAAAAATCCATAAGCTATTACAACACTTAGAAAACAAAGGATTTCATTATACTCCAAAGTTTTTAGGTGTAGATGAAGAAGATAGAGAGGTTTTATCCTTTATTGAAGGAGAAGCTGGGAATTATCCTTTAAAAGAATATATGCGATCTAATGATGTATTAAAAGGAATCGCAAAGATGCTCCGCCTTTACCATGATGCTGTAAGTGATTTTCCGTTATTAGATGATTGGAAACCGATGGATCACACGCCAAATAACATTGAGGTTTTATGCCACAATGATTTTGCCATATATAACATTATTTTTAATAATGAGAAGCCAGTAGGGATTATTGATTTCGATGTTGCTGCTCCTGGTCCAAGACTATGGGATATCGCTTATACACTTTATACTTGTGTGCCTTTAAGTAGAGTGTATTATACAGAATCTGGTGAAGCCATTCATTATGAATCATCGCAACATGCAGATCGTATTAAAGAGAGAGTGAAATTATTCGTTCAGTCCTATGGTAAAAATATGGATGAAGATTACTTAGGAATGGTGTTGCTACGATTAGAAGGGTTATGTACATATATGAAACGAAAAGCGCAAGAAGGCGACTTGAATTTCCAAAGAATGATTGATGAAGGACATCTAGAGCATTATGAGAAAGATATGAAGTTTATTCGTAATCATAGGGCTGAGTGGCGTTGATTTAGTAATAAAGAAAAGTTAGTATCGTTTTTTGCCGATAAATTGATATCTCTTTTCGAATCGTTCACAAAATAACAAGGGGCCCCCTTCAAACAGGTGCCCCTTCCTTTTATTTCGTAAACTGTGCTTCTTCTGTAGATCCTTTTAACGCTGTCGTTGATGAAGTTCCGCCTGTAATCACTTGTGCAACTTCATCAAAGTAACCTGTTCCTACTTCGCGTTGATGACGTGTTGCAGAGTAGCCGTGTTTTTCTGCTGCAAATTCAGCTTGTTGTAGTTCAGAGTATGCTGCCATGCCGCGCTCTTTATAGCCACGTGCTAGTTCAAACATACCGTAATTTAATGAATGGAATCCAGCAAGTGTTACGAATTGGAACTTATAACCGTAAGATGCGATTTCCTTTTGGAAGCTCGCAATTGTTTTTTCATCTAGTTTTTGTTTCCAGTTGAATGAAGGTGAACAGTTATATGCAAGTAACTTTCCTGGATGCTCCTTATGAATTGCGTCCGCAAATCGTTTTGCATCTTCTAAATTTGGTTCCGACGTTTCACACCAAACGAGGTCTGCATACGGTGCATACGCTAAACCGCGCGCAATCGCTTGATCAAGACCTGCATTCGTACGGTAAAATCCTTCTGGTGTTCTTTCTCCTGTAATAAATGCTTTATCAACAGGATCGATATCGCTCGTAATTAAATCAGCTGCATCTGCATCTGTTCTTGCAACGATAATTGTTGGCACTCCCATTACATCTGCTGCAAGACGTGCAGAAATTAAATTACGTACCGCTGTTTGCGTTGGTAGTAGTACTTTTCCACCTAAATGGCCACATTTTTTCTCTGAAGATAATTGATCTTCAAAATGCACACCTGATGCACCTGCTTCAATCATACCTTTCATCAGTTCGAATACGTTTAATTGTCCACCAAATCCAGCTTCTGCATCTGCTACAATCGGTACGAAATAGTCTGTATCATCGCTTCCTTCCATATGTTGAATTTGATCCGCACGTTGAAGTGTTTGATTAATTCGTTTCACTACAGCAGGTACGCTGTTCGCTGGATATAAACTTTGGTCTGGATACATATGTCCAGAAAGGTTTGCATCAGCTGCCACTTGCCAACCACTTAAGTAAATCGCTTTTAACCCAGCTTTTACTTGTTGCATCGCTTGATTTCCTGTTAATGCGCCAAGTGCGTTAATATAGTCTTCTGTATGAAGCGATGTCCAAAGCTTCTCAGCACCGCGGCGCGCTAATGTATGTTCAATATCAATGGATCCGCGCAGGCGAATTACATCTTCTGCCGAATATGGACGTGTGATCCCTTTCCAACGCTCATCTAATTCCCAGCTTTCTTGTAATTTCTCGATTCTTTCGTTTTTCATTTATTCCATCCCCTTTTCATTTTTTATAAAATTTCATAACCTGGTAATGTTAAAAATGGTACGAATTCATCATTTCGAACGAGATTTGTAAACAACATTGTCGCCTCTTGGAATCTCCCTTTCTTAAAGGCTTCCTTACCAATCTCTCTTTCTATTTTTGCTAATTCTTCTTCTTTTAGCTCTTCCATTAATTCAAGCGTAATATTACGACCATCATTTAGTTTTCCACCTTCATGACGAATCCATTGCCATACTTGTGCTCTTGAAATTTCAGCAGTTGCCGCATCTTCCATTAAGTTATAAATGGGTGCTGCTCCCCGTCCGCTTAACCAAGATGCAATATATTGAATACCTACGCTAATATTCATGCGAAGGCCCTCTTCTGTAATCGTTCCCACCGGTACCTCTAGTAAATCGTTTTCTGTTACACATATTTCTTCACGTTTTCTGAAAATTTGATTTGGTGTTTTCATAATGTGATTAAATACTTCCATTGCAACCGGTACAAGTCCAGGGTGAGCAACCCAAGTCCCGTCATGACCGTCTAAAGCTTCGCGCTCCTTATCAGCACGCACTTTTTCAAAAGCTGCTTCATTCGCTTCTGGATTATTTTTAATCGGAATTTGTGCCGCCATTCCTCCAATTGCTGGTGCATTACGGCGGTGACACGTTTGAATTACTTTCAAAGAATACGAACGCATAAATGGCGCTGTCATCGTGACTTGTGCTCTATCTGGTAGTAAGAATTTATTATGATTACGGAAACTCTTTAAAAAGCTAAAAATATAATCCCATCTTCCACAGTTTAAGCCAGCAGAATGATCTTTTAGCTCATACAAAATTTCATCCATTTCAAACGAAGCGTGAATCGTTTCCAGTAACACAGTTGCTTTAATCGTTCCATTTGGAATGCCGATATATTTTTGAGCAAATACGAATACATCATTCCATAATCTCGCTTCTAAATAACTTTCCATTTTCGGTAAGTAAAAGTATGGGCCGCTCCCTTTTGCTAAAAGAGCTTTCGCATTATGGAAAAAGTACAAGCCGAAATCTACTAAGCTACCTGACATATTTTCCCCATCAACTTGCATATGCTTTTCCTCTAAATGCCATCCTCTTGGACGTACAATGAGTACAGCTGTTTTCTCATTTAATCTATATTCTTTCCCTTTATCATTTTCATGTGAAATCGTTCCCTTTACTGCATCTCGTAAGTTGATTTGACCTTCCACTGCATTTTCCCAAGTTGGTGAATTCGAATCTTCAAAATCCGCCATAAAAAGATGCGCTCCTGAATTTAAAGCGTTAATGACCATCTTTCTATCTACCGGTCCAGTAATCTCTACGCGGCGATCCTCTAAGTCTTTTGGCAGCTTGGCAATTGTCCAATCCGCTTCACGTATGTGTTTTGTTTCTTCTAGAAACTTCGGAAACTCCCCTGCATCAATTCTCTTTTGTTTTTCTACACGTTTTTGTAAAAGTTCTATGCGGCGCTCATTAAAATTCTCATGTAGTTCCTTCAAAAAACTAAGCACCTCAGGTGTCAATATTTCGTTGTACGCTGGTAACATTTCTCCAACGAGTGTAACCCGTGAAGTTTGCGTCGACATATTAGCATCCCCTTCTTAAACTGTTTTATAACAGATTTGATTTCATGTTTTATATTATATAACAAATCTTCAGAAAAGGAAGTTTTTTTTGAAAATTCACTTCATTTTTTTTCAAAACGCCATTCTTTCGCGCTTTATTTCATACAAAAAAAGGCCGCTGTTATACAACAACGACCTTTTTGTATTATTTTTAAATTTCACTTTGACTAGTTAAACTTTATTACTGCCCTTGTTCCATATCATGCAATATTGCTCTATGTAAAAACTGTGCGTATTGTTCTCTCGTTACCTTCATAGACGGACCAAATTTACCTTCTCCGATTCCCATTGTAATACCATTTGTTTGTACTGCACTAATTGCATTCGTTGCCCATGAATTTGCTGAAACATCATTAAAGTTATGAGATCCCTTTGCCTGTAAGTCAAAAGCATTCGTAAGAACTTGTGCCATTTCCGCACGCGTTAACGTCGCCTTCGGTCTAAAGTTTCCATTCTCGTCTCCCTGGAAAATTCCCATTTCCGTTAAAGCCAATATTTCCTCGATAAAGCTTGTTGAATTTTCATCGATATCTCCATATGGGTTTTCATATTCATCTTGTTCTTCCATATCAAACACACGGTAAATTAAAGCTGCAACTTGCTCACGTGTTACATTATCCCCAAAACCGAATATTCCATCGCCATATCCCAAAATAATTTCTTGTTCCGCTAAATCATGAATCGCCTCATATGCCCAATGCCCTTTTGGTACATCTTTAAATACAATTGTATTTGTTTTTTGCAACGGTGCACTTTCCGCTTTTACATTGTTACTCTCTGCTGAGAATAACACCCCACCCATAATTGTTAATGCTGTAGCTGTTTTTAATAATTTTTTGCTCATTACATTTCCTCCCCAATATGTATATGTTTTTTCAAATATACATAACAAATAGTATAGTAACAATATATTTTCCGACACATTTCGTGACGGTTTTGTGAATCATATTACACATCATGTCTTTTTTATGGGGTTGATTATAAAGCTTATGTATAACATTAAAAATACATAAAAACGAATAATAATTCTTTTTTAAACAAACAAAAAAGCACAAATATTTCTATTTGTGCTTTCATATTTCACTCTATCTCCAATCCTCTTTCAAATGATAATTAATAATCGCATTATTAATAAATTGAGCATATTGTTCTCTAGGTACAGGGCGATTTAATTCATACATGCCATTCCCAGTTCCTCTTACAACATTATTAGATTGTAGCGCACTAATTGCATCTTCTGCCCAGTGGCCTTTTGGAATATCTTTAAATGTATGTTTTTGCTTCGTTTCAAAAGTAAATGCTCGTTTTAAAATGACAGCCATTTCCGCTCTAGAGACTGGTGCTTTCGGCCTAAAGTTCCCTTGCCCATCCCCTGTAAAAACACCACGTTTTGTTAACGCCAAAATTTCCTTTTTAAAAGTTGTTGTACTATCAGAAATATCTTTATACGGATTCGCTACTGATCCTTCTTCTTTCATTTCAAGTGTTCTGTAAATAATACCAGCTACTTGTTCACGTGTTGTAAGATCACCAACACCATACTTCCCGTTTCCATACCCTAATATAATTTTATGATATGCTAAATCCATAATAGCGTCATATGCCCAAAACCCGTATGGAACATCTTCAAACACAATCATTTGTGGATACTCTTCCGCTTTTACAGGCGTCACATTCGTCCCTGCAAATATCCCTCCTGCCATTGTCGCAATCATCATTACACCCAATATTTTTTTCTTCATCGTCCTCTCTCCCTATTTCATTCAAATAAAATGAACTTCATTGTTTCAGGAGTACTATTTTTTGGTGAATGTAAGATAAAATGCAAATCTTCTAGAAGAAATATTTCCACTACCTTTCTGCTTTATGCCTCCTTCTTCCTTTTTCAAAAAGGAAGTTGTCACATCTAAGGTGTTATATACTAAAACATTCTACAATCTCTTTATAAACTCCTTTTCACTTTACAACTTCCCTTTATTGGCGCGTAAAGGAGATGCCTAATGAAGGTTACTATATTCATGATTTATATTTCAGAGGTAGCATTCCTCTCCACTGATAACTCGCCTTCTCTTCCCTTGCGAAAAGTTAGCGCCATCCCTACAAATATAAGGATAATCCCTACTACTTGCATACTAGTTGGTCTAAATCCGGTAAAAACAGTATCTAATAATATTGCAACAGCAGGATCTAAAAACACTAATACAGAAATAATTCTCGTCGATAAATGTCTTAAACTGTCAAAAAATAAGTAATATACAAATCTAGTATGTACAGATCATCACCTTGAAAATGCTCGAAATCTAAGAATAGTAGTAATAAAAAAAGCATCCTTTTTTCTTAAAAGAGGATGCTTTTTTATATTTATTAACACTCAAATATGCTACTACTTTTGAAGAGTAAATTGGCCAACTATTTGTTTTAATTTTCCTGCTGCGTTATGCATATGTTCAATTGAAACCGAAATCTCTTGAACAGATTTTTCTTGCTGTTGAATAGACTCTTTTACCCTATCAGTTCGGTCAGATGATCTTTGGGAAATTTGAGCCATGTCTTCTGCAGAAGCCGAGATTTCCTCACTACTCGCTGCAATTTCATCTGTAGACATAGATACCGTTTGAATTTGCTCAGATACTTGCTGTACTTTTTCTGTAATTGTTCCAAATACTTTTTCTGTGTGCATTACTACTTGTGTACCTGCCTGTACCTCATTATCTACTTTCCCCATCATATGTACCGTATGGTTCGTTGTTCCCATAACTTGAGTAATAAGATTCTCAATTTGTTTTGCAGAATCACTAGATTGTTCTGCTAATTTCCGCACTTCATCTGCCACAATTGCAAATCCTCTACCACTTTCACCAGCACGTGCAGCCTCAATTGCGGCGTTTAATGCTAATAAGTTAATCTGAGAGGTAATACCTTGCATAACATCAATGATTTTAACAATTTCTTCTGATTGTTCTTTCATAGTCTCTACTTGTTTCACACCGCTATGTACCGAATTTTGGATTGTATCCATCTGTTGAATCATTTGTTTCATTAATTTGTTACCATTCTCTGCATCTAATGCTGATTGAGCAGACAATTCATTTACAGAGGACGATGTATTGACTATACTCTGCATTCCTTGTGTCAATTCTTCCATCGCACCCGCAGTTTGTTCCATTGCTTGCATTTGACTCTCTGCACCATTTGCAACTTCTTCAATATCCATAGTGATTTTCTTCGCTGCACTACTAGATACTTCTGATGCAGATGCTACTCCGTCTGCATGTTGGAATAAAAGCTGAATATTATTCTCTACTTCTTGCATATTTGTTCTTAGCCCTGCAATCATCTCGTTAAAATTACTTACTAATACACCTAATTCATCCTTAGCATTATAATCACCATGTACAGTTAAATCTCCTTCTTTCGCTCTTTCCATCATACGACTAACCGTTTGTAACGGAGCAACTATAAGCCTACTAATAATATAACTTACTATACATATAACGATTGTAGTAACTACTACAAGAATGATAAAGGTAATAACGGATCGATCAATCATTTTTTGAGAATCTTTAAACACTTGATCAGCTAAGTTTGAAACATACGATTCTAGATCCACTGCATAACCAGCTAACTCTATTCCCTTCGGTTTTAATTCCTTCTGAAATTCATTTACCATTTGTGACTCATTTGTTGCCTTCGCCTTTTCAAATAATTTTTTATATGTATCTTTATAACTTGGCAAAGATTTCTTCATCTTCTGAAACAGTTCATCCTCTTGCTTACTTAAATTAAAACCATCATCATATTCTTTTAATAAAGAATCATATTTTTTAAGATCCTTTTCAATATTATCAATTATCCCCTCTTTATTTGCCACTTCATTTTGTGATGCAGTAATTAATTCTAATAAGTTATATTCTAGTGAATTTTGTGTGCGAAGCATTCCTTCTAATAAAATTGCAGAATATTGATAATCATCTACTACAACCTCTGTATCGTGCTTAATCTTATTAATGGAATTAATTGCTACACTGCTCATAATTACCATACCTAAAACTGCTAATGAAATAAGCGATAATAATTTATATTTCACTTTTAAATTTTGTAAAAAATACATTTTTCCACCTTTATTCCTTTATATATAGATTTTTAGAATTTTATAGCTTATTATTTACAAAATCTCAATAAAAAGCAATGATAAATATTCCCAATATGAAACTTATATCTCTATAAAAAAAAGTAGCATAATAGCTACTCCTTTTTTCTTTGTTTCTCATATTGTTCAAACGTGTGAATTCTTTCAAAAATTGGTGGGTGGGTGTATAAGAAAAACTTCACTAACGCAGGCGGATTTACTTGGCTTAAACTTGTTTTTGATAAATATTGAAAAGTTTTCACACCAGATTTCCCGTCCTTCGTCATATTTAAAGCATATTGATCTGCCGCTCTTTCTTCTATACGTGAAACGTAGTTTGTTGCTGGTTGTGCTGCAAAAGAGAGTATAGAAGAAATTAAGAAAAATAAAGGTAAAATGGAGAAACATGCCACTTTTGAAATTTGCAATGTATCTCCCCATTTGCGAATACACATATTTATAATACGACTAATTAAAAACATACCTATAAACGATAGCAATACATAACTTGCAACGCCAAAGTATATATGCTTCATAACATAATGTCCCATTTCATGAGCCATGATAAATAATATCTCTTTATCTTTTAACTGCTTAAGCGTTGTATCCCACATTACAATACGGGCGTTAGGACCAATTCCTGTTACGTAAGCATTTAATGCATTCGTTTTTTCTGACATATTTACTTCATATACGTGTTTAGCAGGAATGTCAGCTTTGTCTGCTATCGCTAAAATTTTCGTTTCTAATTCTTTATTTTTCAGCGTTGAGAAGTCGTTATAAAGCGGATCAATAACGACAGGCTGTATGAATGTTAAAAAGATTGTAAATGGAACAGAGAGCGCCCACCCTGCTAGCCACCACCTCTTCGGAAATTTACGGATAAGCCATAATAGAACGGTAACTACAATTAACATAGTCGCATAACTTTCCCAAAAACCGATAACATGATCTTTTATCCAGCTTTGTGTACTTTGTGTTGAAATGCCGTAATCAACGGATACTTTCCGGCCAATCCATTGCATCGGTAAGGCAAGCACTGTTGTCAGTAATGATAAATAAAAGAGATAAATCGCAACTTGCAAGACACTTATTTTAGTCGTTTCCTTCGACCATTTCTCAAACTTTCTTGAAATACCTAGCACAAGTACAAATAATAAAATAATCCATTCAAGAGGCGTCGCTAAAAAGTATAGTAAATTTTTCACGCGCGAATAATCTTGGCTTAGCGTAAGCTCTCTAGCACTCATAAACGTTTCTGGATCTGCACTTGTTCCTTTATACATGTCCGGAATAAGTTCATGATTCCATCCAAATAAATACCAATATATAAGTAACGCAAATCCAACGTACAAAAAAAGCGACCAACCAATAACCTTCCTCACGCTATTCCCTCCTCTATGCTGCCTGTCTATTATTATTGTAAGTTCGTACACGCTAAATTAGAACAAGCTTATTATGTGAATTGCTCTGGATCTTTTTATTTACATAAAAAAACTCTTCTACATAAGAAGAGTTTTACCTATCTTTAAACACTTTCTTCGGTTCATAATCCGGAAGCACTTACAAACCAACGCCTTTTACATATCAAATATACTCATAGTCTTGAAAGAATAGCGTCGTTATAATAAAGCGAAACTTTAATCAGTGGGGTCTTACTGCCCGGCAAATAGCGGGATAATCTTAAAAAATCCGATTAAAACTAGTACGTACCCTACTTGCTTTTTAGATAACATAAAGAGCCTCTTTAAGGAAGTACATCTATTAATAAACTAAAATCTTGTAAAGAGAAGGAACTATATTTCATAATACCCTGTACAGCTAAAAGTAAAATAAGACCGATCACACACATATAGTTAACGCTTTCTTCACTCTTTTTTTCAGTAAAGACTCCACCACTTATACATAAAATCCCCAACAAATGGAGCGCTAAATACATGAAAAAGTAAGCTTCCTCCCAGCGCAAAATAACATTCACTGTCGTTATTAACACTAGACTAAGTAAAATCAAATAAAAAAACTTATTTGATGATATCGTTTCATTCATATAATTTTATACATCCCTTTCAAATTTAGAATTAATGATGTTTCAAAGCTATAAAGTAAATGATTGTTTTCATACTATAAAACAAAAGGAAAGCCACTATTACTTTCTCGAATACTTTATGAACCCACATATACTTCTCTCCATTTTTTCTGAAGATGCGCTTCATCATTTCTTCTACAATTAGACCAAATATTAGTACAACTCCTAATACAATAAGAAGAGAAATAATATTTTCTTTTAAATGATTACTAGAAAACAAATACTACAGGTTGAATCCAATTACAAAAGCTTTTATCACACATATCTGCAATAGACGTAGCATCTATAATTTCTTTTAATATTTTTTCAACTGTCTTCTTCATCTTATTTACTCCCGACTACATCTGAAAAGCTCTTTTCCTGCTCTGCATATATAACTGGCACTTCTTTACTCCAATACTTGCGATTAACAAATAAAAAGATAAGTACTAAGTTTAATCCCGTTATAAATATAATAAGTCCAGGAAAGAATGTCGTATAATTTGAGAAGTCTGCAAAACTCATAATTTTTTCTCTACTTATTAAAAAAGACGCGCCCATTACAAATGCATTGTTTAACATATGTATTGCAATTGGCATGAGTAAACTTTCCGTACGAATATATACGATCGACAATACGATGCTGAATATGGCTGCACCGAGGAAATCAACATGTAACAATGCAAACAATATTGCTACAACGATGGTCGCTATGCTCGTTCCCCATTTTGTTGCAAAGCGTTGAAGTAAAAATCCGCGAAAAACAAACTCCCCGATAATTGGTGCGATGAATACAACCCTAATGACTTGATATACATATCCCCCAGTACTATCTATAATCGGTTCATGCAATGCATTCATAATAAAGTCTGGTGTGATCCATGCAAAACTATACATATACAAAATAAGATACCCGTAACTAAATATGCATAACATAACCGTAATGTATAAAACTTGCACCAAGTTAAATGTTTCATTTTTATTAACAAACAATGAAAATGAAATGCGATGCTTTTTATACTCATAAAAAATCCATACCATCGGAAGGATATAGAATATAAGGATATTTATAAAAGAAGAATTTTGTATATGAAATATACTTGTTAGCAACTCGCCACTACTTCTCGCTATTAAAATTAATAGTGCAAATACAATTAAAAAATATCTAGCTCGCATCACTTGAAACGGATTCACACTCATCTCCTCCCCTATGTTACTTTTATCATATCATTTGATTCTTAATTTTTTGCGAAAGAAAACCTTAAAATTTCCTTAAAAATTCCATAAGTTACAAAAGGATGATATGATATTCGAGAAAATTAGGAGGGATGTTTATGTACCAAGCAAATATTTTACTCGTTGATGATGAAACAGCAATTTTACAATTACTAACTACCATTCTTGAAAAAGAAGGTTTTTCTCATATTACAACTGCAACATCAGCTGAAATAGCTTTATCTCTAACTAAGGAAAACAATTACGATTTAATTATTTTAGATGTAATGCTTCCTGGACAATCTGGTTTTGATATTTGTCCAATCATTCGCCAACAAACAGATTGTCCCATTTTCTTCCTATCAGCAAAAGCATCTGATTTAGATAAAATATCTGGATTTTCATACGGTGCGGATGATTATATTACGAAGCCCTTTAATCCATTAGAAGTAGTAGCACGCATGAAAGCACAGCTTCGGAGACATATGAAACAAGCAGTACCGCACGAACAAAAATCACACTCGATTTCATTTGGAAGATTTGAAATTGATCAACACTCTGCAGAACTGACAGTGGATGGTCACATTGTCGAATGTTCCGCTCAACTCTTTCAACTACTACTCTTCTTTTGCGAGAATCCGAACTACGTATTTTCGAAAGAGGAAATATACGAAAAAGTTTGGGGAGCACCTGCCTATAATGGCGATGACAACACTGTTATGGTCCACATTCGAAAACTACGTGAAAAAATTGAACACGATCCAAGTAAACCAGAATATATAAAAACTGTTCGCGGCCTTGGTTATAAGTTCGTTACAAAGTAGGGTGACGATATGAATTTTAATAAACGACTTATTATTCAATTTATCATGCAACACGTTTTTGTTTTAGTTACATTACTTATCGCTGTAGTTGCTGCTTTTACTTATTTAATTTTTCTTCTTACTAGTACTTTATATGAACCTAACATTCCAGATTCTGATAGTTTTACGATTTCAAGATACATCTCTTCAGAAGATGGGCATATTTCATTACAATCTGAAGTGCAAGATTTAATAAAGGAGAAAAATGATTGGCTCCAAGTTGTAGATGAAAACGGAAAAATCCTCTACCACTTTAATACACCAAATGATGTTCCGAATGCTTATACGAAGACATCTTTAGTCGCATATATACAACATCATATCGAAAGTAATTATAAATTTACATATTGGGAAATTGAATTAGAAGAAAAGAAAGTACTTGTTATTTATGGTGGTATGTTAAAAAGCAATGCTTTACTAACAGCAATTCAAAAGGAGCATTCCTCTTTAACAATGGATTCGTTCACATTAACAGATCAAGAAAAACAGTTACTGTCTAAAGAAAAAGCAGCACTTCAAATATTTAATCAAAATGGCGAAGAGGTTTTTTCTTATACAACCGGAAAGAAAAAAACATTTTCAGCCATACAAATCGCCCTTAATGAAAAAGAACCTTGGAATCATAAAGAAAACACGTCTAGCTTTTACGATGCAAATAGTGGCAACCTTCTCGTTGTAACTGCAAAAAATGATCACTACTACCCAGATGACGAAATTGAAGATGTATTTACTAAGAAGTTTCTCATTGGATGCGGATTAATCCTTCTTATCGTATTTGTTTATTTAGTCATTCTTTCTATTTGGTATGGTAATAAATTCGGGAAACCGTTATTACATGCGATGCGCTGGCTTAAAAATATCGCTGGTGGAAAGTATGAAGAACCTATTAGTAAAAAAGGAAAGCCTGTCAGGTTCCGGCGATCTGGTAAAGAAAAATGGTCATTCCGTTTGTTTAGAGATGTGACAAGTTCACTAGAACACCTTTCTATTACACTCAAGAAAAATGATGCGATGAGGCAAGTACTTCAGCAAACACGAGAAGAATGGATTACCGGTCTAACGCATGATTTAAAAACACCACTTAGCTCTATATATGGCTACGCATTATTACTAGAATCAAATCAATACAACTGGACCGATCGTGATATTCAACAATTTGGTAGTGTTATGAAAGAGAAATCTCAATATATGACGACATTAATTGATGATTTAAGCTTAACGTATCAATTAAAAAATAATAGCCTTCCTGCACAGCACGTAAACGTTGAAATCAATCATTTCGTCCAAAAAGTATTATTGCAATTTATTAATAATCCAACACTTCAAAATCAAAATATTGAATTCGTACCGAGCTCAAATAAAATTCAATATTTCATTGAAGAAAAATGGTTCCAGCGTATTATCGAAAACTTACTCGTAAATGCTGTAAAACATAATAACGAAACAACTACTGTCATCGTAAAACTATCACAAAACGCCAATTCCTTTATACTCTCCATTTCGGATGACGGAAAAGGAATGGATGAAAAAACGAAAGAACTTCTATTTGAACGATATTACCGCGGAACAAACACAGAAGAAAGCAACATCGGAACTGGACTTGGCCTAGCCATTACAAAACAGCTCGTTCATGCTCATAACGGGACAATTTCCGTTGATAGTGCACTCGGAAAAGGAACGACGATTATTCTTGTGTTTCCGTTTCGTTCGTAGGAAAGACGCTATATGGCGTCTTTTTTCTTTTCTAGAAGAATTTTGCGGTAATTGAAATTATGTGGATCGTTTTTTTGAGGTGTTTTAGCGGTATATGAAATTATATCAGCGATTTTTTGAATATATCAGCGATTTCCGAAATATATCGACTTACCGACAAAAATTGACAATACTAACCTACTTCCTCTACTACTATACAAAGTAAAAATGACCTTTCATAACTCACTATGAAAGGTCACTCCATATTTCAGCTATTTCCCTACTAACACAAACACATTCTCATCAGGTGCTTCCATCACTGCAACATGTCCTGATTCTGTTGGAAATGGTTCGCGAATCCACTTTACATCTTTATTATCTTTTAAACTTTCATACGTTTGTTGTACATCTTCTACTAATACTTCGACTTCCGTAAAATTAATATCCGGATGATTGCTTATTACTAACTCCGAACTTTTCTCATCTGGAAACTTCAATCCTATTAACGTCCAAATAGCTCCTTCTTCTATTTCTCTTTCTATCATCCAGTTTTGCTTCATTCCCATTTCTTTATGGAAAGAAACTGATTTTTCTATATCTTTCGTATGTATAGATACACATTCTAGTTTTTTGAACATTTTCCTATTTCCCCCTTTATGAAAAAGCAAACCATCTCCCAATGATTCGCTCTTACCCTATTATTTTTTCTTCACCGGTATCCAAAGCTCTACTTGTGCAAACTCACTCTTATCTTCGTGGCAACGCTCATCGTACAGTTCAAACTCTGTAACTCCGCAATGTTCATATCCTGAATGCGGGAACCATTCTGAGAATACTGCATTCCAAGTTTGGTGAATAGACGATACCATTTCTTCATGAGGAACTTTCGGCGTTGTAAATACTGCATATGTTGCTGCCGGGAAAGTACGCTTTGCAATTTCATTTGGTACATTTTCAAAATCTGTAACTTCCATTCCGATAATATAAGTGAAGTCTCCTGTTTCTAAATTAAAATCAGTACATAATCCAAGCTCTACCCATTGACTCGTATCTTTACGATTCGGAATCGTTGTCCCAAGATCTTTTTGTAAATATTCTTGCCAAAATACTGGAATGTCTTGATGGTTTTTCCCTTCTTTACTTGTCGTCTTCAATTCATAACCCGCCACTAAAAATTCTGGTTTATTTACAATACGATATTCCATTTGTATGCCCCCTAAATACGGATTTAATTTTCTTTGCTTTACATTCACTCTGTAATACATCGGTGTTTCGATTTCTTGTTTTCGATATTCACTCGGTGTCATTTTAAATAATTTTTTAAAGGCTCTCGTGAACGTTTCGTGAGATTGAAAGCCATGTTCAAACGCGATATCAATAACTTTTTCATCCGTATGAGAAAGTTGATAAGCTGCCCGGGCTAACCTCCTCTTTCGAACATACTCCATTACTGTATCACCTACTAATGCCTGAAATACACGGTGAAAATGCGACTCAGAAAAACCTGCAATGCGAGCTAAATTACGCAGCGTTTGTTTTTCCATTACATCTTCCTCAATATAATCAATTGACCTTTGAATTTGTGTTTCATAGCTTTCCATCTCTGTTCACCCGCCTTATATGTATTATGATAAAAGAGAACGCAATCCAATTCTTGACGTTTTTTACTATAATTCCATAAAAAATTGTAACTTTTTTATATGTATTTCGTTGTTATGTATGAAGGGAGGGAAATTAGTGAAACGCAAACAATCATTAGAAGATATTTATTCAGATCATATGCGTGATTTATTTCGCTATCTTCTCTCCCTAACCGGAGATTCCCCCTATGCGGAAGATCTCATGCAAGAAACATTTTACCGAATGCTCGTCCATATTGACTATTATAAAGGGGAAGAAATTAGGCCGTGGTTATTTACAATTGCCTACAACGCCTTTATCGATTGGTATCGAAAAGAAAAAAAATATAAAACAACTACAGTGGAAGAATTCCATTTACCAAACGCGCCAAGTACAGAACATGAATATTTCGTAAAATTTGAGATCGCTAGTTGGTTAGAAAGTTTATCTTCTCTTCCGCTCGAAAGACGAAATGTCCTGCTACTACGAGATTACTATGGATTCTCCTATAAGGAAATAGCAGAAATGACTGGTCTCTCATTAGCAAAAGTAAAAATTGAATTACACCGCGGACGAAAAGACACGAAAAGCATAAAGGAGTGATACAGATGGGTTGTGCAGAATTCAAAAAACTGTGGGAGAAATATGGAAAAGGGACACTCACCCATAATGAACAAGAGCAGTTAGAAAGTCATATTGAGACATGTGAAAAGTGTGAAGCTTACTTAGATGAGCTGTTAACAAAAACCGAACCAATTAAGAAAAAGTTACCTCCAAAAGATTTTAAAGTTCCTTTTTGGAGAATTAAGTGGAAACATCGTTTACAAACGTTTGGTTTTATATTATCAATTTGCATCGTTATCTATATAATCGGCGGGGTATTATCAGCCTTTTATTTTCAAGCTAATAATGATAAAAGGCTAGAAGAAATTAGAGAGGTTCCTTCGCTTACACTTGAAGCAACGATCCCAAATAGCCGTGTTATGGGAGGCGGAACAAGTGTAGAAGCTTTTTTCCGTACGAATAGCCAATTTGATTTAGTACGAACCGTGGGTAAAAAAGAAATCCCCCTCGGTACAATAGAAACAAAAAGCTTCTTATCATCTGTAGATGTTACGAAGCGAACTTGGATGAATCCGTTCTATCAACCAAAACTCTTCTTTGTTCATCCAAAAACAGAGCAGGGTGATTATTTAAAGGATTCATCAAAAAAAGTATGGGATACACTTGCAAAAGTACATGATGGAACCGTTGCAGAAGTAGCAATTTCTTTTGATAAAGCTTACACTTTAAAAGAATTAGAACCGCTTTTATATAGTATATTTGAGGCACAAGAACTCCCTCCAACTCCTGTATGGTACGCTTTAGATACAGGGCAAGAAAGAAAAAATGTAGATAACTATATCCTACATGGCGGAGAAGTTATAGGGTTTCCAGAAAATGTAAGATTCCTCGATAATGAAACTGACGGGCAGAAAACGCAAGAAGACAAAGTAACCGAAATGATGCGCGTCCTTTCTATCCATAAAAAAACGGTAAGCAAAATAGCAGCGCTTTCTGAGAAAGAACTAAACTTAGATAAACGTTATCAATATGTAAAAGATAACGGTGTAAAAGTATACGGAATTGTTATTACTGGCCCGTCGAAAGAGTTATTAAAATTACAAAACTCCCCGCACATACGTTATGCGACTCTTGGAGATATTGAGATTTGGAATTGGTTTGATAATTAATAAAAAAGAAGTAGCGCTCTAAAAAAGATGCGCTACTTCTTTTTTATTCCGAAATCAATTTCACATACATCCCTCTCACCGCTTTTTCATAAGCAATATCATTCATCTGTCTTATGCTTTCTGACACAACAGACGAGTGAATAACTTCATCTTCACAAAGTAACGGCGGATCAATAAGACGCACTTTATTTTTCTGATGTAAATCATAATCGTTTCTATCTTCTTTTACTTTTATATTTGGATGAACTTTGCTTAATAAAACTTCTACTTCGGGGTCATTACATTGCTGTAATTTCGAAATAAGCTCATCATCTTCAAGAAGAAAATCATCTGCATGAATAATCCTTTTATGAAGAGCTACCTTTAACGTTTTCGCTAACATATCATTTCCGTAAATATTCATTGGTTGCATAAAGAAATCAATTACTTCTTTGTAATACGTTTCTGTAAACCACTCTGCCATTTCGATACTTTGAAGAACCATTCTCTTCTCTACTGCAATGACATCCTCTAAAAAACTGTGAACTTCTTCTAAAAAAATATAACCATATGTATACATATCTCGTAATGTATAATCCACTCGATCTGCGCATAATTCGGGCGCTGATCTTTCCAGTAACGTCCACTTCGAATCATCTAATAAAATATCTTCATAGTTATAACCATGCTTCGCAAGGATCGCTGGAATTTCTGAGTTTTTCACAACAGAACTAAATATTTCTTCATGATAACTTTCATCTTTATTATCAAAAACGTAATCAATCACGTGGGAAAAAGCAGTATGTGATACGTCATGTAGTAAACCAGCAATCTGTTCTTCTACTGAACCACCTAGTTTTTTCACTAATAACATAACACCCACTGAATGCTCAAAGCGAGTTACATTCCATTTCTCGTTCATTAAGTAACTTGCGCCTGCTTGATGAATTCCCTTTAGTCTTTGCACAGACTTACTTAAAATTAATTCTTCTACTACTTGATCCACTTCAAATTCTCCGTATAGTACATCTGATATGATCACTTACAATCCCCCTTTATTTTAATCGAGTCTCTTTTATGAAATTAGCACCAACATAAATATTTATTGTTATTTGTTTTTATTGAAAAAATAGAGAGCCATCAGCTCTCTATTTCATAACCCCTATTCAAATGTAACTTCTACCTGCACAATCTCCGACCTACTACCAAGTCTAAGCGGTGGTCCCCAAAATCCAAATCCAGAAGAAACAACTGCGTGGAACGCGCCTTTTTGTGCGTATCCCCAGTCTAGCTCGTACATTCTTCTCGTTACAATATGATTGGGCGCCATTTGTCCGCGGTGTGTATGACCGGATAATAATAAATCTACACCTGCCGCTGCTGCTTGTTTCAACTCAAATGGCTGGTGATCCATTGCGATAACAGGCATCGATTTATCTACCGTACTCATTAATTGTTCAAAGCTTTGGCGATCTCGCTCTGTTTTATCTCTTCTTCCAACGAGATAAAAGTCATCTTCAATTGTAATCACTTCATCTAAAAGAATACGAATATCAATCTTATCCATCTCTTGTAAAAACTCTGGAACCGCTCTACCGTAGTATTCATGGTTTCCTAAAACACCATATACGCCTAATGGTGCTTTCATTTGTTTCATGATTGGTCCCATATTCTTTTGAATGAACACACCTGGATGATCATCGATAATATCACCTGGCAGTAAAATAATATCAGGTTCCATCTCATTTACATGACGAACAAGTCTTTTTAAATGCGAAACGCCAGACAGTTTACCGAAATGCATATCAGAAGCCATCGCAATGCGTAAACTTTTACGCCCCTCTACCTTTTTCGGTATGTGCACCTCGTACTTTCTTACTACCGGACTATACGCATTAAATACTCCATACGCAAAGATAAAGATAAATGCAGCTATCACAGCCGTTCCTGTCCAAATAATTGCCGCTTCTTTCTCCACTGAAAACTGTAAAAGAAAGACCATAATATTAGCTAATGGCAACAACATAAGCGCATATTGTATGACCGCAAACCAAATCGAACCTATCGTTCGCAGAAATGGCAAAAACTTAAACACTTGCACGAGAATGTACGCATATGAAATAAATGCGACTATGAAAGCATAATATCCCCAAGATTCCCAGCCAAATACCGCATGAAGCCAAACCCATCCGTTCCAGCCGATGTAAAACATAAGTAGTGTGTATATAATTAATATGGTAAATATATTGAGATAACGAAGATTCTTCACAGCCAGCCTCCTTATTGATTTCTTTTATTATAACTTGTTATGCACTTATAACGTAAATATTAAGCACTTCGCTCATCATAGTAAAAACCTATAGTTGTTAGACTTGTATCTAACAACTATAGGCACCATTTATATCAACATTGTTTTTACAAATGCTCTTTATAAAAACTTGTTAATTTTTCAACTGCAATTCTTACTGGTTCTGGTTGGTCGTATAAATCGTAATGACTCGCACCTTCCACAACAAGTAAATCTTTTTTCTCTGAAGCTGCTTTCTCATACAGCTCATGACCATCTTTATAAGAACCGAATGCGCCTTGCTTGCTACCGACAATAATTTGCAGCGGCTGCGTTAATAACGTATCTGCTAAATGGAACGCATCAAAACCAATTACCGATCCCATGCTCGTAAAGTTTAGCTTATTTGGAGAGTTAACACTTTGCCCTCGTGGCGTTGTGTAATACTCAACTGCTTCTACAATATCTATATCGGTCATACCCGCTGCTACTAACTCTTCCTGATTTTTAGGAATCCAATTTGTAATCAGTTCCTCTGCTCCGCGTGCTTCAGCAGTACGTTGTTTACCAATCGCCTCTAACACCCCAATTGGACCAGCTTCACGATTTAATCGGCCAATATTTGCACCAACAACTGTGCCAACCGCTTTAATGCGGCGCTCTGTCATCGCAGCATTTACTGCATAACCACCGCCTGCACACACGCCTAACACACCGATACGTTCTTCATCTATATAAGGAAGGGTAGTTACATAATCTACTGCTGAGCGAATATCCTCAACTCGCGCAGCTGGCTCTTCAATATACCTCGGCGCACCTTCACTTTCACCTTGATATGATGCATCAAACGCAAGCGTTACATATCCTTGTTCCGCTAACTTCTCGGCATACAATCCTGCTGTTTGATCTTTACAGCTACTACCTGGATGCACACAAACAATCGCTGCATTTTGTTTCTTTTCCTCAGCACCTTCAGGAATGTTCAAAATACCTGCAACTTGTAAACCTCTTGCATAAAATCTTACATTTTTCTTCGTAACTGCCATATATAAAACCACCCTTATCTTATTTTTAATTTTACACTTGTGAGAGTTATTACTCACGTGTATATTTATAATAAAGCGAGCAACCACTTGTTTCAATGACCACATTTACGCATTTGGGTGATAATACACACGTAACGAAATATGTGTATCAACAACGGAGGAACACCATATGGAGAAAATCGATAGAAGAATTATAAAATCACAAAACGCCATTCAATCGGCATTTATAGAAATGTTAATTACAGATGGATTTGATGAAATTACAGTTAAAAACATTACCGAAAAAGCAAACATCGGAAGAAAAACGTTTTACTTACACTATCTAGATAAGTACAATTTATTAGATAAAATTGTGGATGATCATTTAAATCAATTAAGAGAAATATGCGATATAAAACAAACAAAAGGCTATATAGAAGGAACTTTCATATGGTTTGAATACTTCAAAGAACACAAACCATTTTTCGCATCGTTATTTAGAAGCAACAGCACATTATCATTTCAAAAAAAGTTCCTAACGTTCATCATGAGTGAACTAGAGAAAAAACTAAATGCAAATACTTCAGTCAATAAAAACATTGATAAACATATCGTTTTAAAATTTTTAGGAACAGCTGTCATGGGCATTTTGGAATCTTACGTATTGGATGAAATTGATGATGATATTGAGTATATCGCGACACAGGTTGGGGAATTGATGAGGAGGAATATATAATGGTTATGAAAAAATGTACCCAGATTGTTGGGTGCACTTTTTATATTTTAACGCCTTTATTTTAATCCATAATATTCCTTGATATCATCATCCAAATCATCCCATGCTACGGACATGATTGGGTATGTATTCTTCGATTGTACTTCTATATTTTTATATACGAGGTGAACACGTTCTTTCGGATAGCTGTTTTTCTTTAGCGGAAAAACTTCTATATACTGTTTTCCCTTTTTAAAATATTGATTTAATCCTTCTTTTAGTTCCAGCGAGAGAATTTCACCTTCATAGTTCTTTGATAACTTGATTTTTTATATAGAGATTCCTTTCCTTATTACCTATCCACTTTGCTGCCTTCTTACCATATTTAACACCTTAAAATACTGCTAATTTTCCGCCGGCACTTTCTCATATTTCATCTTCGTACGGTTACCCACTTGGTCATATTCATAGCGTCCAGAAAGTAGAATACTATTCAATGTACTTACTATTACATCTTTCATTTTATTTACGTGGTCATAGTTAAAGGTTGCACCAGTACCGAAAAAAGCAATCCTTCTTAAAAGGAAAGTTTGCTTATATATATTTACATAATCTTCATTTGGAAAACCCAAATTTAAAATCAAAATTCCGAATTATAGGCATTTAAATCCCTAGCTTCTTTAAAGTAATTTCTAAATTTATCATTAATATTTATATCATTACTTAATAACAACATCAAACTGGAATCCCAACAAACAATTTCAAGTTTTGCTTGAGGGTGCTGAATATTTGGAATTGGTACCCAGAGCCCTTCGTTTCCATTTGCATAGGGCTCTACAAGCAAATTATTAATATCAATGTTTATAGACTTATCAAACGCAGATAGTACGCCCCAAATAAATTGAGGATTATATTTCTTTACGAGATTTGAAAGATCTTCACCTGCTATCCAAACTATTGGATGCGACATTTTAGGATAATCTCGGATAAGTTTCTCTTCCTGATGTGCGACAATCTCTATGTCTGTTATAAGCCAATTAAACTCTTTTTCCCTACCTTGAAATGAGTCAAAAACGGAAGCTAAAACTGTATGTTTAGATCCATGTAAAATGAAGTTCATATAATCCCTCCAATTAGTAACAATCGATAAGTTAGCCTTCTTGAACTTATTATGTATAGATGATTAAACAAATACCAATGAATACTGCTACTATACACAATATAATAGTTGTTGCAGTATCTAGCAAAATGCTTACGGCTAGGAAAATTATTGATTTAAGAGCAAAAGAAGGCCCTTTTTCTTTCCATTTCCGATAGATTTGTATCATTGCATAAATTGATAGATTTGTATCATTGCATAAATTAATGGAATCATACCACCTATAATCAGAATAATCCCTATTATTCCCCCCATGTTTCCCCTCCTTTTAAAGATTCGAATCAACAAATATACTATATAATCATACGTTCTCAAAATATATCCTTACATTTTTAGAGTTATTTTATATCCGCGAAACTCTCTAATCAATTAACAATATTTTATTATCTTCTTTGTTTGCTTGTTTATTTACTTTTCTTTGAACCAATGAGGAAACCCTCTACTCCAAATCTCGCCCCATGTAATAGCATTGCTCCCAATCCATTTAACGATTGATAAAATAAGACAAGGGCTTTTTTGGAATCATCGGTTAAACTTGCAATTTAGTTGGAGAAAGAACAAACTGATGATGCGGAAAAACGTAGTATATAGAAGACTATGTAAGGAGTTTTTCATATGATTGATAACAGAATTTCGAAAGATTATGACCATGAAATAGATGATTCTTTAAAAGAAATTACAGATACAACCATCTTACTTAATTTTCAAAAAGCGATTGTAAGTTTATATCCTCATCTAATACCAATTCATGCTTTTGCCTATGACGCATGGGATGATATTGTAATGCCATTGTTTTATGAAATGGTATATAAAACCTTTGCTTTTAAATACGGGATAGATATTAACTTTAAAGAAACTCATACCTATATGTTTTCACTTAATAGTTATAAAGGGATACATCACATCGAGTGTGTTCCAAAGTGCACGACATTTAAGATTTATATTAACGAAGAATGGATTGAAATGGATAATAAAAGTTTGAAAGAAAATGTATTTGTATTTAAGTCATTTGGGGATGGATTGCATTTTCTAACTGGTGGAATTGAAATTGTAGATGCTTATCGTGTAGGATTTGACCTTGTTGAGGTTGATATTGTTTCTACCATAACAGGTCTTCCATCTAAAACAAGTATTTTTATTGATAAAGAGCATGTAGACTTTGTGTTTGTTGCAGAAACATATGATACAAATATCCAAAATTAAAAATTTCATGTAAGAAAGTAGGAAGAATATCTTCATTACTACTAGTACCAAATAGTTATTTGAACACGCTCCGCTATTATATATACAAACTTCCTACTACATTTCATATGAGAAAAAGTTATTACGATAAACAAAGAAAAGGTCTCCTAAAATATATTTTAGGAGACCTTTTCTTCATTACACTTGCATCGCTTTCTCTCTCAATGCTCTTCTTAACAATTTACCCGTCGTATTCTTCGGTAATTCTATTAAAAACTCAATGCTTTTCGGCACTTTATATTTCGCTAAATGTAACGTACAGTAATGCATTAGTTCTTCTTCTGTTACGTTTGCTTGCTTCAAAACGACGTACGCTCGCACAGCTTCTCCTAAGTTTTCATCAGGAACACCGATTACAACAACTTCAGCTACTGATTGGTGCGTATATAATACTTCTTCTACTTCACGAGGATATACGTTATAACCGCCAACTAGGACGATATCTTTTTTACGATCAACGATATAGAAGTAACCTTCTTCATCCATTTTCGCTAAGTCACCTGTATATAGCCAGCCGTCTTTCAATGTCGCAGCTGTATCTTCTGGTGCATTATAGTATCCTTTCATAACGTTAGGTCCGCGAACGATTAATTCGCCGACTGCACCGACAGGTACTTCTTCCCCAAGTTCATTTACAATTTTATTTTCTACATGCCAAATATTTGTGCCAATTGATCCTGGTTTACGAGGACGATCTAGCGGGTTGAAACAAGTAACTGGTGATGCTTCTGATAAACCGTATCCTTCTGAAACAATAACGTTAAAACGTTTTTCAAAGTTTTGCAGAAGAGCAACAGGCATCGATGCACCACCGGAAATACAAAGGCGAAGCGTCTTCACATCTTCTGCGCTTGCTTCTTCAAATAAATATAAATAATTGTACATCGTCGGTACGCCAGCAAAGATCGTTGGTTCGTACGTACGACAAATACGGAATACTTCTTTCGGACTAAATTTCGGTAACATTAAAATCGTTGCTCCGTTCACAATCGGTGCATTTACCGCAACTGTTAAACAGAATACATGGAACATTGGCAGTGCCGCAACGACGCGATCGTCAGCAGTAAATTGTAAATAAGACGCAACATCATTCGCATTACTATATAAATTTTTATGTGTGAGCATAGCGCCTTTCGGTTTTCCAGTTGTACCTGAAGTGTATAGGATAACCGCTACATCCTCTTCATCTAGTTCAGGGCCTTCGTATTGTAAATCTCCAGCCCCCACAAAACTAGTAAACGTTTTCATTTTTTCGGTTTCTGTATGGTTAAAATCTGATGAGGTTTCGCATATGATGATGTTTTCTAATGAAGGAAGTCTTGTTGTAAGAGATTGTATAACAGGTAGAAGGACGTCGAGTACGATGATTGTTTTTACATCTCCATTTTGTAAAATGTAATGCATTTCGTCTGCTGTATAAATTGGATTAACTGGAATAACAGTTGCTCCGGCTTTCATTGTTCCGTATAAACCGACCAAAAAATGTGGTGAGTTCCCAACAACTAATGCGACATTGTCCCCTTTTCCAATGCCCATTTCTGCTAAATTGCTAGAAAACCTTGTGACCATTTTGTTTAATTGGTCATATGAGACCGACTGATCCATAAATATATAAGCCGGTTTTTCCCCCTTCTTTTTTGCCGTTTCAGCCAAAGATTGAACGAGATTCACAAAAACCCCACCTTTATAAAATTTAGAATATTTAAAAATTCTAAATTAATTATATTAAAAGAAAATTAAAGTGGCAAGTGATATTCTATTAACTGCATATAGACAGATCACCTTCTCTTAGTTTAATTTGGAAAAATAAGGGGATTTTATTTACAAGTAATTTATAACACTAGACCAAAAATCATTTTAGGATAATATGCACTCATCTTTTTTCTAAGATTTTCAAGTTCCTCTTTATTTAAGCTCGTATACTCCCCATACAAATTCAAAACGTCCGCTCCATTTTCATGAGAATACACGGTAACATATAACGTCGGTAACCCTTTGTTGTTTTCATCTATTGATAAGACGACATCTGGCGTTTTATTAACAGTGCTGAATGTTTCATTTCTTTTCCACTTCTTATTTTGAAACATGTCTTGTATATCATGTATCTTTCGTTTGTTATCTGTATGCGTAAAATATATAACATTATCCTCCGCTGGTTTTCCGATAGACAAAATTGTACGACTTGAGGGCGATCCACTGTTACACGCTGTCATTCCGATGACAAAGCTGAGTAATAATACAACGTACATTACCCTTTTCATATCAATCCGCCTCCTTTTGAATATATATATTCCTTTATAAGAGGCAGATGTCCTGTGATTTTATGGTGAATGAAATTATATCCGCGATTTTTCGAATATATCGACTTACCGAAAAAACGCGACAATCTACGCAAAAAAAGAGGCTGCCCGTTATGGCAGCCTCCCTCATTTTTAGAAGAATAAATGTAAGAAATCTTCAGTTGTAATGTTACCGAAGTAGCGTGCGATATCTACGCCTTCTAAAGCTGCAGTGAATGTATCTTTATCGAACTGAACGCCTGTTAGACGCTCTTCGATATCATGAACATCTAGTGAACCGAAGAAGTCGCCGTAAATTTTGCATTCTGTTACTGTTCCTTTTTTCACTTCCAGACGAACGTCAACTTGTCCAACTGGGAAGCGGTGTGAATGTTGTAAGTTGAACTTCGGTGATTTTCCGTAGTTCCAGTCCCAATTGCGGTAGCGCTCTTCAGAAAGTTTATGGATTTCTTTCCAATCCTCTTCTGTTAATTCATACGTTGGGATTTCTGTTTCTCCTTCGAAAATTGTTTCTAGAAGAAGTTGTCTAAACTCTTCTGTCGTCATTTCTTCGTTTAGGAACTCTGTAATGTTCGCAACGCGGCTACGGATTGATTTAATTCCTTTTGATTGGATCTTATCCATTTTTACTTTCAGTGCTGATACGACGTGATCGATTTCAGAGTCAAATAGTAACGTACCGTGACTGAACATACGACCTTTCGTTGAGAACTGCGCGTTACCTGAAATTTTTCTTCCTTCAGCTAAAATGTCGTTACGACCACTTAGTTCTGCATTTACACCTAATTTACCAAGCGCTTTCGTTACAGGCTCTGTGAATTTTTTGAAGTTGCTGAAACTATCTCCATCATCTTTCGTGATAAAGCTGAAGTTTAAGTTTCCTAAATCATGATATACTGCGCCTCCGCCTGATAGACGACGAACGACATGAATACCTTTTTCTTTTACGTAATCTGCATTAATTTCTTCTACTGTGTTTTGGTTTTTACCAATGATAATCGAAGGTTCGTTAATGTAGAACAGTAAATATGTTTCGTTAATATCTAAATTTTTCACACAATATTCTTCAATCGCTAAGTTTATTCTAGGATCTGTAATTCCTTTATTATCAATAAATAACATCGTATCACCTCATGAGTTCCATACGTAGCCACTATGCGCTAGCGTAATATGGCCACTGAAAATTTGTTTTGCTTCTGTTACTAAATTAGATGGGTTTCCTGTATGCGGTAAGTGCGTTAATAAAAGTTCTTTTACATTCGCATCTTTTGCAATACTTGCTACTTCTGTACTATTCATATGCCCTGCTTTTGCAGCCTCTTGATGTGCATACATATTACACTCACAAATGAAAAGATCAGCATCTTTCGTGAATGGAATGAATTCAGGAATATAACTTGAATCAGCGCTGTATACTACAGCACCATCTCCAGCTGTAATACGCATCGCAAAGCATGTAACAGGATGAACAGTTTTTAAGAACGAAATCGAGAACGGTCCAACTTGAAGTGTTTCTTCTGGATTGTACGCGATTCCTTTCGTATGTGGTTCATGTGTTAAAGAATGGAATCCATTCTCGTCAAACGTATGACCGTATATTGGTAATTCCGGTAGTTGCCTTGTTGTTGCACTCGTAATTAATCTCGCATATTGCAATACCCCAATGTCCGCAACATGATCGTGATGATAGTGTGACAGTACAACTGCATCTATATGAGATGGTGTTATATATTTTTGAAGCTGTGCTAGTACACCACTACCACAGTCTACAAGTAAACGAAAACCATCGTGTTCAAACAAATACCCCGACGTTGCTTCTCCCGCTTCTGGAAATCCGCCCCAAAAGCCGACAACAGTCATTTTCATATGTATCCATCCTTTCTAAAACCGAGTAGGAATGCATGTTTCACTTACATTCTACATTGTTAACTATAATCCATTTCCTAAACTTTTTCATTAATTTTCAATTTTGTTATAAAACAGTTGTTGACTTTTATTTTTTGTACTAATACAATGATAGTAAGAAATGGAAATGGAGGGATTGACATGATTGATCAACCAATGGAGTTTTTCAGAAATTTACCGACGAAAACTTGTGCGCACTGTGGGAAAGAAATTGATGAGCAACACGAAGCATACCATAACAAATGTGATGACTGCGTTCACGAAGAATAGTAGTTTATGAACATAAAAAAACCTAGCAGACATAGTCTACTAGGCTAATAACATCGTATCCTTCTTCATCGTTGAACCTTTCACCAAGAGCTCCAGTTCAAACTCATACAATTCTTTTTGTCGATAATTTTTCGTATGGATTTTATCCATCATCAGGTCGACAACTTTTCGGGCCATCTCATCGATTGGCTGTTCAATTGTCGTAATACCTGGCTCTGTAATCTGTGATAATATTTGATTATCAAAACCGATAACAGCGAGATCATCTGGAATGCTCCAGTTATGGTGCTTCGCCTCTGAGATAATTCCAGCTGCTACCTCATCGCCTCCTGCCAAAATCGCGGTAGGATTTTTTTTGTCCTTTAATACTTCATGGAATATTCGTTTTCCATCCTCCCAAGAGAAAGCGTTTTCAAGAAAATCAATCGCTTCTACTTGGCGGCTCTTCTCAGTTATTGCACGTAAAAAGCCCATTTTTCGCTGCTGGCTAACTAATTTGGTTTCGTTACCACGGCAAAAAATAAGATTGCGATATCCTTGATCTAACACATGCTTCGCAGCTATGTATGCTCCTTGCGCATGATCAAACTTCACTGTTGGAATATTTGCTTCCTCAATATATTCATTACATAACACGATTGGACCGTGCTGTAAGTATGGCTCTACATCTTCCCACGGATTTTCTAGTGAACATAGAATAATCCCATCTACTTGTTTCGTAGATAATAATTGTAAATACTCCATCTCTTTTTCAGGTAAATATCTTGTTTGACAAATAATCAGTTTATATTTATGTTCAGAAGCTGCAATCTCGATTGCTTCAATAAATCTACTGAAAAAAGGATTTGTAATCCTTGGAACTAGCACCGCAATTGTTTCCGTTTTTTGTTTACGAAGCCTTCTCGCCGCAGAATTAGGAACAAAGCCTAAATGCTTCATTGCTAATTGAACCCTTTTTTTCTTCTCATCTGAAACATATGGATGATTATTAATCACCCTAGAAACCGTTGTCCTTGATAACCCCGCTAATTTCGCCACGTCCTCTATAGTCGACACGAAATTCTCCCCCTTTGCATGAAAACGTTTTCTTAAATTGATTATATAGTATATTATTGGAAACTGCAATATCGGTTGTTATGATTTTACTATATTAATATTATACATAGGTAAAAGTCTGTTAATGGAGGGGCAATATACTGCTTTTAGACATTTACGGTAGGTACATTCCTTTTCTTAATACCATATATCCTTTATTCAATATAAAAGCCCATCAATACATCGTCTCCATATGATCCATCTTCATACTTTATTTGCTTTCGTTGTCTCCCTTCTTCTACAAAACCCATACGTTTGTACACTTTAATTGCCCGATCATTAACAGAAACTACACCTAAGCAAATTTTCTCTAAACCTTTCTGCCCTTTAGCCCAACTAATAAGAAATTCAATTAATTTCGTGCCGATGCCTTGATTACAATACGCCTCTTTAATCCCCATTCCCATTGTGCCTGCGTGTTGTAACCGTTCTAGTTCATATCGGTTGAAAAGTAAAAAGCCAACTACCTTCCTATCTACTTCATACACGATATAGAGATTACCTTTCTCATTGCTTTTCCGTATCTTTTCTCTTTCTACATTACTATCATTCGGTAACTTCTTTGGGGATACTATGAAAAATTTTGTAGTAGTTTCCGATAATATAATTTCTTTTCTAATATTCATAATTGCTTCTGCATCAGTCTCTTTTACTAACCGTATCATTGAATCACCTCGTACTTTTTCTTTTTAAAAATAATATTAAAACTATAAAACGTCCAATATGCAATATTACATATTGAGAATCTTTTTACTCTTGATACAATATTCATAAATAAAAATAAAAGGAATATATGGAATGAACCCTATCTTAACAGATGCAAAACAACTATTACATAAAGAAGAAAAAATTTTATCTACTTTAAAATGTTCACTTACTGGCTATATGATTACGCATAAAGTCCCGTATCCTGGCATGTTACTTGCTACTAATCAAAGACTTCTCTTTTTTAGCCAATATAAAAACACATTCATTGCCGAATTTGATTATGAAAAAATTCTATCCATAGAAACGAAGAGAAGAATCTTTGACAAAAAAATAATATTTTACTATGAAGATGAATATATAACGCTTGGATACATTACAAGTTCGAATGTTGAAGCGTTCATAGACTTACTACAAAGAAACAGCAAGACTAGCACAGGCTTATAATCAGCGGGGATCCCCTCGCTGATTCATTATTTTAACTCCTCCCACTTCGTCCAAACTTCTCTCCCGTTTATACGGTACATACTATCCTCTCTATCCATAAACCTATGTACAATAAATTCACGTCTAATTGTACAAAAATCATCATGATATTGTTTTATAAATGTATTAATTTCTTTTTCTGTATATTGATTTTCAGCATTTAACTTGCTAATTAAATGCTCTAACAATACTAATTTTTTCTTCTTTTGACCTGGAATCGATTTTAAACGATTCTCTTTATCAAAAAAGTTACGAATGGTCGTATCACGGAATTTCATCTCACTTTCAGTCATTTTTTATCCTCCATCGGTTTTTATACAATAAAATTTATCGTTTATCTTTACTATCCTTCTTCATTCTTTCACTTACAACATCCATAAAGTAATATCCACTAATTAGCACATAGTAAAATAAAAGTAGCCCTAGTATATCTTTCATACTCGTATATTCTTTTTTCTGAAACAAGATAGGTGAAAGAGAGAAAACGAGAAAGAAGATTAATGGATATAAGATAAAATAGTAAGTAGGATTGCCTTTCATCATATCAACTCCTCTACCCTATGTTTCTCTGTAAATTGTTGTAATTCCTTTTCTTTCGTTTCTATAGCTTTTAGAAAGATTTATAGATGAACCAAGGAAAAGATGCCCTCTATTAAAATAAAAAAGCACCAAAAAGGTGCTTTTTTTACGCTTCAACCGATTGATTTTCAGCAACATTTTTAAATTGTCGTTTGTGCATCAAAGTTAAGGAGGCGATTGTTCCAAGTGATAATACAACGATAAAGATCATGAGCATTCCTATGTTTTGCCACATGAAGTTAAAGTCTCCGCTTGATACGACTGCTTTCAATCCTGATACAGAGTATGTCATCGGTAACCAAGCATTAAATGGTTGTAAAAACTTCGGAATTAACTCTAACGGGAATGTTCCAGCACTTGTTGTAAGCTGAATAATTAATGTGATGATGGCGATGAAACGCCCTGCATCACCGAATGCTGTTACTAAACATTGAATTAATGCAATAAACGCTAAACTTGTAACGATGCTAAAGAGTATGAAGTACGGAATACTTTGTACTTCTACACCTAATCCGAACAGTAATATAACATCTGCTACTATCGCTTGAATAATACCGACTGATAGTAACACGCCGAACTTACTAATAAACCAACTAAATCCTGATTTTGGAACGCCAACTGTATCACGTAATGGATATACGATTGATAATAGTAATGCCCCAACGAATAAACCGAGTGATAAGAAATACGGTGTAAATCCAGTTCCGTAGTTAGGAACTTCCGCCATTTTCTCCGTCTTCACCTTTACAGGACTTGCAAACATATCATACGTTTTATCTGTCCCTTTTACTTCCCCAGTTTTCTCTGCCCCTTCCCCAAGTTTCTCAGCAAGTTCACCTGAACCATCGTTTACTTTCACTAGTCCATCAGTTACTTTTCCTGAGCCGTCTGCTAGTTTATTTACGCCGTCGATTAGCTGGGTTGAGCCTGTTGACATTTGATTTAGGCCACCATTTAGAGTACCTAAGCCAGTTGTTACTTGGCTTGAACCGTCTGTTAATTGCGTTATTCCTCCTGACATTTGATTTGCTCCCGCGGATAATGTACCTAAGCCGCCTGTTACTTTGCTTGAACCATCTGCTAATTGGTTTACTGCTACAGATACTGTTCCTAAACCACCTGTTACTTGACTTGAGCCATCTGCTAATTTGGATACTCCTACAGATACTGTGCCTAAGCCGCCTGTTACTTGACCAGACCCATCTGCTAATTTGGATACTCCTACAGATACTGTGCCTAAACCGTCTGTTACTTGACCAGACCCATCTGCTAATTTGGATACTCCTACAGATACTGTGCCTAAACCGCCTGTTACTTGGCTTGAGCCGTCAGCTAATTGATTTATTCCACCTGCCATTTGGTTTGCTCTTTCAGATACTGTTCCTAAACCGCCTGTTACTTGAGCAGATCCATCTGCTAATTGATTTATTCCACCTGCCATTTGATTTGCTCCAGCATATAATTCACCTAATCCTGCTGTCACTTTTCCAGATCCGCTTTGTAATTGCGTTACTCCATCAATTAATTGAACTGATCCATCTTTTAATTTGTTGGCACCTATTTTTGCTTTATCTAATCCCTCACCAAATCCATGAAACTTACTAACAAATTCATTTTGTGCGTTCGTCAGTTTCTCAATACCACCTGCTAGCGTTTTTACCCCTTCTGGATTTGGTAATTTATTTTGCAATCCATTTGTTGTTTGATGTATTTCGCCCTTTAATTGTTTTACTTCTTCATTTAGTTTATTTGTTCCACCTGCTACTCCGGCAGCCTTTTGCTGAACTGTCGCTGTACTTTTTACAGCACTTGTTATGAACGGTTGTAACTGCTCTTGATATTCTTTTGGTAAACTTTCAATTTGCTTTTGTAAATTCGCTACATCTTGCGCTGCAGTTTTAGCATCTCCTGCTGTTGATTGCGTAAGTTCATTTAACTGATTTACATTCGCCCCAGCTCCATCTATTTTTTCATTTACTGTATTCAATATAGAAGGAACTTTCGACTGCATTTCCTCTAAGCCTGCAGCAGACTTTTGTACGTTACTATTTAAATCTTGCAATCCCTTTTGAATTTCTTGAGACCCTTTTTCTAATTGACTTCGCCCTTCAACAAGTTTTCCCATACCATTTGAGAGATCAGTTGTTCCTGTTTTTAAATCACCGGATTTACTTACTAATTCGTTCAAGCCACCGGTCACTTTCTCAGATCCATCACGCAATTCGCCAATTCCTTTTTGCATTTCACCCGTTTTGCTATTTAGCGTATTTAAACCGTCTGTTACTTTGCCTGACCCAGATACTAATTTTCCGATACCTGTTTGCATCTCACCTGTTTTACTATTTAACATGTTTAAACCATTCGTTACTTTCCCGGAACCGTCTACTAATTTCCCTATACCTGCATTGCTATTTAATGCATGTAAACCATCCGTTACTTTTCCGGAGCCATCTACTAGTTTCCCAATACCTGCATTGCTATTTAATACATGTAAACCATCTGTTACTTTGCCTGACCCAGATACTAGTTTCCCAATACCTGCATTGCTATTTAATACATGTAAACCATCTGTTACTTTGCCTGACCCAGATACTAATTTTCCGATACCTACATTGCTATTTAATACATGTAAACCATCTGTTACTTTTCCAGATCCGTCTACTAATTTCCCTATACCTATCTGCATCTCACCTGTTTTGCTATTTAACGTATTTAAACCATTTGTTACTTTGCCTGATCCATCTACTAATTTATTAGATCCATCTGCTAATTTCTGAGCTCCATCCTTCATCTCTCCAGACTTCCCTTGAAGTGTATGAAGGCCATCCGTCACTTTACTGGAACCATCATGCAGCTCACTTGATCCGTCGTGTAGTTTATTTGCTCCTTCCGCCCCATCTGCTAATCCTTTTGAGACGTCTTGAATAGAATCAAACATTTTCTCTGCATATGTTTTCGTTAACGTACTTGATACTTCACCTTTAATTTTTTCAATGGCTGTTCCGCCAATTTGTGAAGATAAGAAGTTTAAGCTTTCGTTTGGAATGTATTCTAAATTTAATGGTTTTGGATCATCTTTTAATAACGTTGTAGCGTTACTTGAGAAGTCATCTGGAATGCGTACTAACATGTAATACTTTCTACCTTCCATTCCTTTTTCCGCTTCTTTTTCACTTACAAATTCCCATTTGAAACTTGTATTATCTTTTAAGTTATCAACGAGCCCTTTTCCGACCTCAATTGGTTTCCCATCAAATACTGCACCTTTATCTAAATTGACTACCGCAACTGGTAAATCATCTAACTGTTTATACGGATCCCAAAAGGCCCATAAAAACATACCTGCATATAAAATTGGCACGAATAAAACCGCGATAATTGGAATTAATATTTTTTTACTTTTTATAATTTCAGTAAACTCTTTACGAAGTAACTGATTCCATTTCATCATTTCTCCCCCTTTTCTAAATGACCACATTGTTCATTTGGTCATTTTCACTCAAACAAAAAGGCTATACTTGTTCATACATATGCCTTATCCCCGAATTTATTACTATGCAACTTTTTCTCATTATAATTATAATTTTTCTATAACTCCTCCTCAAATTAAATATATGACCTCATTATTAATTTGGTCATTTTTTTATAAAATTAAAAGGATCATCTTAGTTTGACAATCCTTTTAGTAAATAAAGTTCAAATAACTCTGCAATTTTTTCTTTTTCTAGCGGTTCATGATTTTTTTCCCAATCAAAAATAAGCGATACATATAGACGAAGCATAATAAATGCTGTAATTTCTGGATCACATTTGCTAATTTCACCTTTTTCAATCGCAATCTTTAAATACGATTGAATAACAGAAACAATTTCCACATCAACTTGTTGCATGACTTCTTGTACTTCTTTCGTTCCCATATCGCGCTCTTCTTGAATTAATTTAATCATGAGCTGATGTTCTTTTCTAAATTCCAAGATGCTATATAATGCTCTATGTACATTTTCAAAAAATGAAACATCTGAACGAATTGCACTTTCTGCAACTTGCTTCATTTCTGTAATTAAATTAGAAATAATTTCACCAAATAGCTCTTCTTTATTTTTGAAAAAAGTATAAATCGTTCCTTTTCCTACATTCGCTAACTTCGCTACTTGATCCATCGTTGTTGCTTTATAACCGAACGCTGAAAAAGACTTTGTTGCAGCTTCAATAATAGAACGTTTTCGATCTATCGCCACATCTTCACCTCCAAAAATGACCAATTGGATAATATAGTCAATCAGTACACCTTTGATATTACCACACGCTTACATTCTAGACAAGTTCTCTTTTTTATTATTTCCAGTATAAAAAAATTCCAGTCAGTGTATATCATACTGTCCATAGTTTATCAGAAGAAAAGAGAAAAGGAAAAGGTGTTCTTAAGATATATGATTAAACCTTACTTCACAACAACAAAATTCCTCTTTTTCAAATAATCAAATAAAAAAACAAGAAAATCTTTACAATTAATAGTAATATAGAAAATAGACAAGTTTATCAAAATAGTGGAGGCTTTTTCAGTCATGATGCGTGCGCTTCGTTTAAATATAAAGCAAGCTTTTTGTAATCGTGTTTCTTTAATTATTATGTTTAGTGGACTAGCTCTTATTTTTATTTACCATTATTATTATGTAATTCGTTACATTGGGGATGGAACGGATGCGTTTGTAACAACAGCTTTTAAATGGATTGGATTTCGCGACAATGAAATGGATGTTTATTTATTATTAATGCCCGTTATTGCTAGTTTCCCCTTTAGTACAAGTTACAATTCGGATAAATCAGATGGTTTTAAACCGTTTGTAAGTAAAGGGATTTCTTTGTTCCCTTATTCAGTAACGAAATATATCGTTACATTCTTTTGTGGCGGACTTCTTTATACATTTCCATTCATCTTATCGTTATTATTTTGCAAATTAACCATTCCAGACGGAGAACCGACGGCTGGTTCAGGCATTATAAATGATAATGGGATGTTTGCAAACTTATATTACGAATCTCCCCTCACTTACATTACTGTATATATCGGAATTAATTTTTTATTTGCAGGTTTAATGGCCCTTTTAGGACTTGCAGCATCTGCGTGGTCACAAAAGGACTATATGGCGATTCTCTTCCCATTTGCAGTTGCCTCCATTCCATACGTCCTGCTAAATACGATATTCCCTACAATAGGCGGAGCGCCTTTTCATTTATATGACCCAAAACAACCGTTGCATGGCATGTCGCCGTATATTTTAACGATGCAATGCACTTTTTTCCTTCTCGTTAGTTTATTCATGTACATACAAGGAGTAAAGCGTGATAGAAAAAAATATAGAAGAAGGTTGCAAAGAAGAGAGCGGTGTAGAAAGGCTTTTCAAGTATAATAAAACCCTAATTTCCTTACTATATTGGAAATTAGGGTTTTATTTACTATTCATTTACGGTGTACCAGCCAATCCCCATAAAATAACAACCGCTACAAAATAAATTGCTTTAATCGCCACTACTAAACATAATGAAGCAATTGCATATTTACTTAATTCTCTTCTTGCACCTATTAAAGTGAAAATAACCGCCAAACTAAATGTTATATAAGAAGTTGCTGTATGTATTAAGTTATACGTAATGTCTAAATTACTTGTAAGTCCTGTTATATCAGCTACAAACTGAAGCATGACGATCGTACTAAAAAAAATTGCAAACTGATTCATTAATTTCCCATTTATTCGTGCTTGCATCGCTGCCCTCCTAACGACTGAATATTCAATTAATTTTATCATCAGATTACAAAAAAAGGAATCATCTCTTTATACTATTGATGCAGAAACAAAAAAGAACGCTCAGTCACCTAAGCGTTCCTTTCTTTAAGAAGCTTTCTTCAAATCAATTTGAGCAAGTACTGGGTCATGATCGCTTACACGTCCGTGCTCTTTCATTATGTTTGAGTTTAAGTGCACTGGATCTACAATTGTGTGCGGTGCGATGTTGTTTGTTACTAAAATATGATCTAACACTTGTGCATTTCCTTCGTGAATGTACGTGTAACGATTCTCTTTCGGCACTGTGTTTAACATATTCTTTAAGTTTGTTCCTTCTAGTGCTTTTAGTGGTTTAGCAAACTCAAAATCGTTCATATCTCCTAACACAACAACTGGTGCATTTGTGTTCTTTTTCTGAATTCCTTGTACAAATTGATTTACTTCTTGTGCTAACTGAATTCGTTTGTCTTCACTTTTTAATACGAGCGGTTGCACTTTTCCAAATGGCGTTGCATCCCCTATTTTTGAGTTTAAGTGATTTGCAACGACAACAACGTTTTGTCCTTGGAACGTAAATTCTGCCGCTAACGGTTTACGTGTACTTTCAAATAATGAACTTTCGTCTCCAATGCGAACCACATTTTTATCAAGTAACTTCGGTACTACTGCTAATTTCACGCGTGATGGGTTGTAGAAGAAACCGACGCGAATATTCGCTCCTGGTGCTCCTCCGTCTAGATTATTGTTTGGAGCAATTTCTACATACTCATACTTCGGTCCACGAATTTCTAGAACTGCATCAATGATACGTTTTGCGCTCAATGACGCATCTGTTGTACCGTCATTAATTGATCCGTTATTATCTTGCATTTCCTCTACACCGATAATATCTGGCATTTTTAAATTGTATTTAATAGAATACGCTAACGCTTTTACCTTTTCATCTGTTGTTTCTTTTTTATTCGCCGAGAAGTTTTCAATGTTATATGTAGCAACTGTTAACTTATCAAGACGAGGCTGAATATTTGCCCCTACTTGCTTAAATCCACCATCCACTACAGCTGGCAATTCTGTTATTGGCGAAATACGGAAAGAACCGTAATCATATCCTACTACCCCTGTTATATCTCCAGTGAAAGTATCTCCTACTTTTGCTACATAATCGCGAGGCACTTTTACAGAAAGACGCTCTGGGTTTAATTGATTTTCATCTAATAGAGGTGTGCCATATTGTGTTACTATTTTATCTCCACCATTTTTTACTGTTACATATAAATTTCCGTTTTTCTGAGGTGCAATAATTTTTGGTGTTGGCATCGTAACACGCATACCTTCTATACTCTCATAGAAGTCGATTGCATCTTCATTTGGATCAAATAAACCAAATGCATCATTATCAATAATCTGATCCGGGATTTTCACACCGTTTTCCCCAAGTACAATCGGTGCTGGTAAAGATTGATCTTTTGCGATTACAACAACGCGACTCGCCTTAATTTCTGTCGTCGTTAAGTCTGTTTCAAATCGCTCTGCATATCCTGGTCCAACATATTCTTCTACTACTCCATCAACTTGAATAAGATCTCCTACTGCTACATTCGCATCTTTTTTGTATACGTACATACCTTCTGAAGTAGCTGGATCATTATCTAGCTGATTGTCTTCTATATAAAAGCCGTTTTTATCAAGCGCTGTGACAACGCCTTCCACATTGTATACTTTCTTCCCGTTGTAAGGAGACATATGTGATTTTCCTTGAATGTCATGAATACGAACCTGTTCATTATTTACGATAATAAACGAAAACGTCGAAATTGCTGAAGAAGTAAGCCCTTCTTTTTCTGCGATTGCTTTCACTACACTATTTTCATTCACTACAATTTGTCCATTATAACGAACGCTTTTATTAGTAGGATTAGAGCCATCTAACGTATAGTAGATTGTTGCCCCTTCTGTATTCGTCGTTAATGTTACCGCTGTTCCTTTAGCAACTTCTCCACCGTTCGGTGAAGCTACTACATCGCTAACACGGTTTTGGCCTTCACCTTGAAACTTATAAGCTGTTACTGATTTTAAACCTGGGTTACTAAAATATAATTCAAGAGTCCCAGTCAAACTAACTTTCTTCCCGATATTTTCAGGATGATCTTTTACATTCACTGCCGTTCTCACATCACCTTTTGGCAACTGAACAGGCATGATTTTGTCTGGATTCGTTTCGTTTGGCGAATCTGCAATTGCTACGTTTGTATCATCAAACTTAGCTGGATCCTTCGTATATTTAGAAGAACTTTGCGTATATCCAACAATGTACCCTTCCACTATCCCCTTCGTTTTCCCTTGCTGCTTAAATACTTGAATTGCTTTTTCTACTGACATAGAAGCAGTTTCTTCTGCTTGCGCTAAAGTTCCAGTAAATGAAAGCAATAGCAAGAATGATAAAAAGACACTTAACAATTTCTTCACAGCCATTTTCCTCTCCATATTTCATATTTTCTCAGCATTTCTATCATAACAAATGATTCGTTATATAGAACTATTTTTCGACAAATTTTACAAAAGATTTATTTAATTTACAAGCTTTCAACCTATAATACAAAATAATAATTTTACACCTTCTACAAATGCACTCTATAATGTTAGAGAGAGAAAACAGAAAATATCGACATTTGATTGGCATGTAAAATGGATTCATTTGAATAGGAGTGATTGGATGGAAGTGCAAACAGAAACATACCGCGCAGCTATGAATGGAACATTAGAACGTCATTTTTCAGATATGATTGCTGTTATACCAACTAGAATTACAATTGAGCAGTTAAAACAGCGGCTAGAGACTATCGCTACTAAAGTTGATGAGTTAAAAATTGTTTATAGTGATGAGACAAGCCTTATTTTTGAGTTACATATGGATGAAGCAATCATACCGTATGAACTGCATATTGATGAGGCGAATGACCCAGAAGAATACAAAATGTACAATAGACAAGATTCTACAATCGTAGATCGTAATTTTGAAGATGCGGCTTTCGGCACTGAAATTTTCACTCGTACGCTATTTGTAGGCGATGTACTGGACTGCTTTTTCCAGCAGTTACAGTTTTTATGGAATCTCGCCCCAGATTTGTTATTTGTAATCGATTCAAGTGCAGCAATGAAAGTGATATCTAGAAGCTATATTGAATATCACGTTGAAAATGAATTATTACCTGACATTCCTGACTTGTACGTTATTCATTCTGTTTATGAAGACGATAAAGATGATGAGCCTACGCAATATTGGTTTCATACACACGGTCTTTTAAGAGCAGGCGTAACTGAAATAGAGTTAATTATTCCAAATCGCATTTCTTCCTACTACGGCATTAGCGATCTCTTTCAAACATTTGCTAATAATGCGGTTGAAAATGGACAAGTCCCTATGAATGAGCCTATCGTTATCGCGCATAGTCAGCAAGGTTCTATACATACAGTCGCTGTTCCGTGGGAAAAAGGATTATCTTATATAGGGCATAAAACGAGTATGGACCAATTATCTTCAATCGAGGATGAAGAAGTGAAACTACAACCAATAGATGCACAAAATACATTCTTAGGCGGAATGGATGCCCGAGATGAATACCATCAATCTCCATCCGTTCTCTTATTCAAATTTAATACTTCAGAAGAATATATTGAAAGTTTTTTCAAAGAACACGAGGAAGCTACAGGGCTCATGTTCTATAAAACAAATAGTGAAACCAATCGTATGGCTTACAATGCGAAAAATACTTTCGGGTATTTCAGCAACATTTTTCACATTGAACAATCAAATGAAGATTTTCGTTTCCTTGCTAAGTTTGGTGTCTCCTACGAAGAAGGAAAAAGTGAACATATGTGGTTTGAAATGCAAAATATTACGGAAGATTTCATTCAAGGAATACTCATTAATGAACCATATTTTATAGAAGATATGAGTGAAGGAAATAGTTATCATTTAGATTTTGATAACTTAACAGAGTGGGTTATTTATGCAGGAGATGCCGTTATAAAGCCAAATAACTTATATATGTTTATTGGCGAATAAGTATTTTATACAATAAACGAAACGCCTTCAATATAATTGAAGGCGTTTCGTTTATTGTGCGATTAATTCAGCATCTATTACTTTCTCCAAATGAGATAATACACGCTTTGCAGCTTCCTCACCTTGATTAATACAATCTGGAAGTCCAGCACCAGCATAGGAGCTACCTGCCAAGTATATACCAGGCAACTCTTTCTGCATAAATGTTGTGAGCTTTTTCATTCGCTCATTATGGCCTACTGTATATTGAGGCATCGCTTCTTTCCAGCGGCTTACGATTGTAAATTCTGGATCCTCTGTAATATCCATCGTTTTTCTTAAATCTTCTAGTACGAGCTGAACGAGTTCTTCTTCAGTTTGTTCTACAACCGCTTCATCACCAGCACGTCCAACGTAACAGCGAAGGAGTGTTTTTCCTTCTGGCGTTGTATGTGGCCATTTTTTATGCGTCCACGTACATGCTGTAATCGTGTAATCGCTATTTCGTGATACGACAAATCCTGTACCATTAATATCGCGCCGGATTGCTGACTTTTGGAAAGCAAGTGCCACATTCGCAACGGATGTGGCCGGAATATTACGGAAAAAACGAAACTGCTTGTACTGAGCAAACATGGACGGCAATACTTTATGCGAAGTTGCCACTACGATGGCGTCCGCTTCTATTTCTTTTCCATTACTAAGAGTAATTGTATAACCATCACCCTGTTTTGCAACTTTTTCAATGCGAGTTCCCTTTATTATCGTACCTTCATGCATCTTTACTTCGAGAGATTCTACGATAGATTCTAAACCTGTTTTCACTGTTTGGAAGATTCCTTTTTTCGGTTTAGCTTTCTCTTCTTTCGGAGCGAGCGTACGCATACCGAGTGAAATACTGCGATGTTTCTGCTCAATCTGATACATTTGCGGGAATGTTGACATTAAGCTCATTTCATCAATATCCCCTGCATAAATACCCGATAGTAACGGTTCTATTAAGTTTTCAACCACTTCGTTTCCGAGGCGATGTCTGAAAAATTGTCCGAGTGATTGGTCAGATACTGGCTTTGACCTCGGCATTAATAGATCAAAACCAGCTCTTAGTTTACCAATTGGGGAGAACAGCCCGGAAAATAGAAACGGCGTAATTTGCGTTGGAATTCCCATCATTGATCCGCTCGGCATTTTATGTAACCGATTGTTTACGAGGATAAATGATTGACCGGCTTGATTATTTACAAGTTCATCGCCAAGACCTAATTCTTTCACTAATCTAGCTGCACTTTCTTTTCGTGCTAAGAAAGAATCCGGTCCGCGTTCAATTGTAAATCCATCTTTTCGAACGGTTTGAATTTTTCCGCCAAGTTTACCCGATGCTTCTATAAGTAATGTATCAATCGGCAAGTTTTTTTCATGAATATTTTTTTGTAAGTTATACATTGCTGTTAATCCCGTTATGCCTCCGCCGACGATCACAACTTTTTTCCTCAAGCAGGCTCCCCCTTTCTTCTTACAGTACAGATTCTTTTTTCTTTAATACAACATCTGTTAAACAATCAATAAATGCGTCCGATGCATTTGGCATTTCTGGACGATAATATTTCGCACCAATTTCATCCGTTACAACTTTACACTCAAAGTCGTTGTCATATAAAACTTCTAAATGTTCAGCAACAAATCCAACTGGTGCATATACGAATGAAGTATAACCGTGCCTTTCATTTAGTTCTCTCGTTAAATCTTGTACATCTGGACCAATCCAAGGATCTGGTGTGTTTCCTGCACTTTGCCAGCCTACTGCATAGTTTGCTACTTCAGCTCCGCGCGCGATATAATCAGCTGTTTCATTTAATTGATCTGGATATGGATCGCCCATTGCAATAATTTTCTCTGGTAAGCTATGTGCAGATACGATTAATACTGCTTTTTCACGCTCTGCATCTGACATACCGTTATATATACCTTTCACTGCATCAACCCAGTACTGGATGAATTTCGGCTCTTTATACCAGCTATCGATGCCGTGAATTGTTAAGTTCCCAAGTTTCTCAGCTTCTTCTTGTGCTCGTCCAACGTATGATTTCACGCTAAACGTAGAATAGTGAGGTGCAAAAACAAGTGCGATTGCATCTTGTATTCCGTCGTTATGCATATCTTTCACCGCATCTTCAATAAACGGTTCAATATGTTTTAAACCAAGATACATATGGTACTCTACTTCATCTTGCACTTCATTTAAACGCTTCTCTAACTTCTTAGCTTGCTCTAATGTAATAGTAGCTAAAGGAGAAATACCACCAATTGCACGGTAACGCTCTGTTAAATCTTCCAGCATTTCAGGACTTGGCTTTCTTCCTCTGCGAATATGTGTATAGTAACGTTCAATATCTTCTTCTTTATATGGCGTTCCATATGCCATTACAAGCAAACCAATTTTCTTTTTCATACAGCAATTCTCCTTTACTTCGCTAACTGCCCTTTAGAGTATTCATGAATAAATGTAGTTAAACGTTTTAATGTATCTGGATTTACTTCTGGGAATACACCGTGTCCTAAGTTAAAGATATAACCAGGCTCTTTCATCCCTTGATCTAAAATACCTTTTACATGTTCTTCAATAACAGACCATGGCGCAAGTAAGAATGAAGGGTCCATATTTCCTTGTACCGCCTTATGAACGCCGCGTGCACGTGCTTCTTCAATTGGTAAACGCCAGTCTAAGCCGACTACATCAAGCGGTAAATCGTGCCACTCATTCACTAAGTGTGCAGCTCCTACGCCGTGCATAATCATCGGTACACCCATAGGGCGAACTTCTGCAAAAATACGCTCCATTGCTGGTTTAATAAATACGCGGTAATCTGCTACATTTACTGTTCCAACCCAAGAATCGAAAATTTGAACTGCTTTTGCTCCTGCGTTAATTTGCGCTTTTAAATATGTAATAACCATATCTGCTAGCTTATCCATTAAAGCAAACCAAGCTTTTGGCTCTGCATACATGAACGCTTTCGTATTATGGTAGTTACGAGATGGACCGCCTTCAATCATATAGCTCGCTAATGTAAATGGAGCTCCTGAAAAACCGATTAACGGTACGTCTAACATTTCTGTCGTTAATAAACGAATTGTATCTAGTATGTACGGTACATCATCTTCTGGATTGATTTCCCCTAGTTTTTCTACGTCTTGTAAAGAACGGATTGGGTTATCGATAACTGGGCCAATACCTGATTTAATTTCTACATCCACACCAATTGCAGGTAGTGGTGACATAATATCTTTATAAAGAATTGCTGCGTCTACGTTATATTGATCAACCGGCAATTTTGTAACGTAAGCACATAACTCTGGATTGTGTGTAATTTCAAATAAAGAATACTTTTCTTTAATCTTTCTATATTCCGGCTGTGAACGACCTGCTTGACGCATATACCATGCTGGTACATAATCGGTACGTTCCCCCCTACATGCTTTTAAAAATGTCTCATTTATAGTTCTTACCAAGACCCTTGCTCCCTTCCTTACCAATGCTTCGAATACGTTCGATATTTATCTTTTTTTACTATACAGCTTGTAAAAACAAAATGCATAATATTATGTACGTTGTTCATTAAATTGACACAAACATTCGTAAAAACGCTTACTATTTTCACAACATTCTTATTATAACACAGAGAAAAACTATGGTTTAGCTACTTTTGACTTTTCTCCTTCGCGATTCGTTTGTGTATTGTATGGTACAACGTAAAAGCTCGGTTTTGAAAATATGTTAACGAACTTTTCCTCATATTCTCCAGCACCATTTACAGTGCTAACATGCGTATGAATTCCGTTCTCCACTCTATAGATTCGGTACATAATTCTGTTATCTGGAAGTGGCGTCCAACTTAATTTTGCTTTAAATAAACCGAAAGGGCTAAATGATAGTTTCATTTTTACATCTTCAATTCTACGCAGCCGAATCGGAGCACCGATTGTTTCCACACCTTCAGGCTTCATAAACTTCTCTTTATGTTCTACATTAGCCTTCGTTAAAATTTTCTTAAACAATTTTGTCGCAGATGCACTTTCTCCTTGCAACTGATGTTCCTTATCCGTACGGTCATAACCAATCCAAACAGCGCCTACTAAGTTCGGTGTATAGCCGACGAACCACATATCTCTTGCTCCCTTATCGTCATTTGGCAATGAAGTTGTACCTGTTTTTCCAGCTAACGCACCGTTATATACACCTGCTCTCGCTGTCCCTTCCTTCACAACTCCTTCTAACATTTTCGTCATATACCATGCCGTCTGTTTCGAAAAAATTTTCGTCTCTACTTTCGGTGATTCCCCAATGACTGCACCGTGTCTATTTAATACTTTATCAATAACGTGCGGCTCAATAATATTGCCATTCGCTAAAAATGAACGATACATTTTTACAAGATCAAATGTTGAAACACCATTTTTCAATCCGCCAAGTGCTGTACTTAAACCAGCATCTGCAATATGGACATTTCCTTTTTCTAAATATTGCTTTCCTTCTTCTACCCCTAACTCATTTAATAGAGAAACTGCTGGTACGTTTGCCGACTCTAAAATCGCATCATACATCGTCATTTCTTTTGAATACTCATGATTATAATTTCGAGGTTCATACCCTTCAAAAGAATTTCTTTCATTCGTTAATAAAGAATACGGATTATACTTTTTCGTTTCTAGTGCTGGTGCATAAACGATAAGTGGTTTTAAAACAGATCCGGGCTGCCTTTTGGCAAAAACACGATTAAATCCTCTCGGGACGTACTTTCTTCCCCCAATCGCCGCTTTAATCCCTCCCGTACGATTATCCATTAATAAAAATGCACCTTGAGCCCCCTCTTCTTTCCCAGGAAAATTCCTTGCATCTTGAAACTGGTTATACGCTACCTTTTGAATTTTTTCATCCATAGGTACGACAAACGTATATCCTCCGCGAAGTACTTCTTGATGAGACAACCCGTATAAACGAGCGGCTTCATCTATGACCATATCAATATACGGCATATATGCAAGCTCATTTTCATCTAAGTTTTTATATAGAGCAATTATCTTCCCTTGATAACGAACGCTTTCTTCTGCAGTCAAATAGCCTTGTTTATGCATAAGTGACAACACGAGATCGCGGCGTTCCTTACTCTTCTCTGCAGAGTAGTACGGTGAATATCCGTTTGGTGACTTCGGAAGACCTGCAAGCATTGCCCCTTCCTCTACTGTTAAATCCTCAACATTTTTATTAAAATACAGCTTTGCTGCTGCTTGAATACCGTAAGCCCCATGACCAAAATAAATATGATTCATATACATTTCAAGAATTTGTTGCTTCGTATATTTTTGCTCTAATTGAAGAGAAATTGCGACTTCCTTCAATTTGCGCGTAAATGTTTTTTCACGAGTTAAAAAGACATTTTTAGCGAGTTGCTGCGTAATGGTACTACCGCCCTCTAGCTTTTCTCCAGCTAACGTATCTTTATAAAGAGCACGGAATATAGACGGATAATCAATTCCTTGATGCTCATAAAAACGAGAATCTTCCACCGCAACAAACGCCTGCTGCACATACTTCGGAATTTGCTCGATCGGTACGAGCTCCCTATTTTCTACGTATAATTTCGTAATTTCTTTCCCTTTCTGGTCAACGATACGTGATGAAGAGTGGAAAACGAGCTGCTTTTCATCCATCATATAGCCACCAGCTAACACGATAAGTTTATAGAGTACAATCGCTACTATAAACGTTGCGACGCCACCTAATAAAGTCCACTTTACTTTCTTCATACATCGGCCTTCTTTCCAAATGATGGTACATTTATTATTTGAAAAAGAAGTATCTTTATGTATATAATCTTCGAAGTTTTTTAAGAGAGTTGATATAATAGAAACAAACTATTAAGGGGGCATTAAAATGAAGGCTATTATTTCATACGAAACACCTCTAGAACAAGCACATTTCACTGCAAAAAATGATGAGAAAAATATGTTTTATAAAGAAAATACAGAAGAATCTGTAGAATGTTCTCTTCAGTATGACGTACTAGACGCTGTTGGAGAATTTAAAGGACAACCTGGCTATATCGTTTGTAACAATATTTCTGTAACAGACGAAGGTCGCCCAGTATTTGAAAACCGTTTTAAAAACCGTGCAGGCCTTATTGAAAACGAACCAGGATTCCAAGCGATCCGTGTTCTACGCCCATTAAGTAACGATACATATGTCATCTTAACGATGTGGGAAACGGAGCAAAACTTTAAAGACTGGACAGAATCACGTTCATTCGAAAACGCTCATAAAAAACGTCCTGCACAAGCAGAAGGACAAGCACAGGCGCATCCACATGCAGAACAGCAAAAGAGTATTTTCTCTCGTCCTTCTTTTGTGACTACTTTTGATGTGTTAGTTTAATTAAAAAGTAATACAACACTAGCAGTACGTGAAATTATATCAACGATTTTTCGAATATATCTATCACATCTTTGAATATATCAACGATTTTTCAAATATATCTATCACATCTTTGAATATATCAACGATTTTTCAAATATATCTATCACATCTTGAAATATATCAACGATTTTTTCAATTTATCTATCACATCTTGAAATATATCAACGATTCGACTAAAGATATCGATTTAATGACAAAAAGGAAACACCATTACACACCGGTGTTTCCTTTTTCTTTGTACCAATTATATATACGAAGCGAATCTTTTTTTCTCATATGCTTTACTTCATAACCGCGCCCGGCTACCGCTACAAGAGTTGTACATAATTCATCTTTTCTTTGAAAATACGATTGATTATAACCTACTGCTTGAACATGTCTTCTTCGCATTATTCCTGTATATTTCGAAAAATTACGATATACAACCGTTAGTTGATTTTCTCTTAATTCATAACCACCACTTTTATATCTAGCATACGCAAGTAACAAAAACACGATAAATAACGGTAAAATAACAAACAACGCAATATATCGTTTTAAATATATACTCACGCTGGCAATTAGAACTGTGAGTATGATACTTATTAACCAGCCCATAATGAAATAACGACGCAACGCTGTTTTTGGTAAGTGAACGATCTCCGCTTCGATTTCATAAGGTAACTCTAAATATGTGAGCAGGTGCTGTACATCTTTTTTCTTCATAAATGGATGCAACATTACTTCGTTACTTGCTGCTCCAATACTTTGAATTGCTTCCACTTCAACAGCACAATAGCCAAACGGCTGGCGAAGCATACCTTCTTTTACAGTAATCGCTTGAATGCGGTGCAATTTTAAGACAAACTCTTTCTTTTCAAATAATCCTTGAACGATACGAATCTCTTCCCCTTTTCGCCCAATTTTAAAGTTTGCATATTTCAACACATATCCAGCCGTGGAAATAATCCATGAAATTGCCATTAAAATTAATGCAATTACAATTAGTTTATAAACACCGTTTCCCATCACATACGCTTCTACTTTACTTGTGAATCCTTCAGGAAGAACAAAATCAAACTTTGTGTAAAGAAGTACTAGTCCAGAGAACACTAGTCCGAACCGACCAGATGTAATCGCTGCGGCTAAAACCTCTTTCGCTGTTAACTGATAAACCGTCTTGCTTTCTTCCTCTTCTATTTCTTCTTTTACAGTAGTTTCTTTCTTATGTAATACAGAGATTAAATGTTTTGCCTCGTCTTCTTTAATACCAGCCAACATCACTTCTGGTTCATTACCACCACCGGCTACTTCTATATTTAACTTCATGAGTCCGAGCATTTGATAAATGAAGTTAGAAGACGTACTAATATTTTGTACACGCTCTTTATTTAAATAGCTTTCCTTCTTTACAAAAACACCGTGCTTTACATGTAACATATTATTCTCAATCCAGTACACTTTAAAATACCATTTAATTGCTGAAAAAATAGCCATGATGAATAAAACAACCAGAAGGAAAAGATAAAATAAATACCAAGGTTCCACTTGTTCATCAGGTTTAAATAAAACAAGAATAATAAGTGGCAACAAACTCGCAACCCTAATACCTAACAATATCGTGATCGGATGTTGCCTCTTATACATCCTCATCACTCACTTTCGCAAGTTCTCCAATTTGTCTTTTCAGCTGTTCTGCTTCTTCTTTCGTTAAACCTGGGATACTATGAGAAGTTGCGGCTGTTGAAATGTGTAATTCTGCTAAATTATACTTTCTCATAATCGGCCCTTGCTCAATCGTTACGTGCTGCACACGGATCATCGGAATAAGTACGCGTTCTACAACAAACATTCCCTTTTGAATCTCAATCTCTTCTTCATTTAATCTGTAACTATAATAGCGCTGACGTAAATTTGGAAACACAAAATAATCAAGTGGAATAAATGTAATGGCTCCTGTTACTAATAGTCCAAACAACCACCCCCACCAGTTAAAGTTAATCATGAAAAAGAAATATGCAATTACGACTGTTAGTATAACTGCCGCCCCAATTAAAGCGTGAATCCTCCACACTTTCAGCATATTAGAATGAATCTCCCTTTCTAACGGCTGCATCTCATCACTCCAATTCTATGAATTTATTACTTATATATTATCAAAAAATAAGGTTTTATATACATTTTTGTAAATTTATAGTCAAATAAATATAAGTGAATCAAAAGCATGTTAAAAAACATATATTATAAATATGAATTATATTAGACCAAATAAACCCTGCATGATTCATGCAAGGTTTATCGTTTTATACACAATATATTTCATCATTGTTGAGATATACTAGCATCGCTTTCAATTCGATTTTCTTTTTGACTCAGTTTTTTATCTTTAGATTTTTTTAATGTTAAAGTCATGCCAATAAAAATAAAAAGAATTCCTGTTATTTGCATTAAAGTTGGACGGAATCCAGTAAGTACAGTATCTAATAATATTGCCACTGCCGGATCTAAAAAAACTAATATTGAGATTGTTTTTGTAGATAAATGGCGTAAACTATCAAAAAACAGATAATACACTATCCCAGTGTGAATAAAACCAGTAGCTATAATATATGTCCAATTACTTTGAGTGAGGCCACTAAAAGCATCTAAATCTATAAATGGTATTAAAAGAAATATCCCCAAGAATGTTTGTAAAAATGTCATTGCATACGCACTCATTTTGTTAATCCCTTTACCAAATAAAGTTGTAAATGCATAAAAGAGAGCTGCAAGAAATCCCCATATCATACCTGAAGACATTAATGAGCCTACAGAGAAGCTTCCATCGATACCAGCAATTAATAAAGCTCCCACAAAACACACAATTATTGAAATGATAGATATTAATGTTAATTTTTCTTTAAAGACGATACTTCCAATTAACAGTACAATTACTGGTGCAAGATGATAAACTGAGATAGCAATTGTAACTGACATATTTTCAAAGGCTTTAAATAAGAAAACCCAATTAAATACTAAGAAAAAGCCACATATTAAAACTTGAATAACTTCTTTTCGTTCCCATTTATCTTGTTTATATTGCCCTGTAAGCAACCAGCATACACTTAAAAATATTGTCGCAAAAATACACCTTACAAACACTAATTCAAACGAAGGCAAGTTTGTTTGAACAGAAAAAAATCCAACTGATCCAAAGATAACCATTGACGCTATCATCTTTAAGGCCGGTACCGTTTTCTCTTGCTTAAAACTTTTTTGAAGCAAATTAATCCCCCTCCAATAAAAAAATCTGTTTATAGTGAGAAAAACACCAGCCTAAAAAAGGACAGGTGCTTTTCCTCAAAAACACTCAACTACAAGTTTTTCCCAGCAGTCCAACCACCATCAATTACAAAATTAGAACCAGTAATAAAGCGGGCCTGATCAGAAATCAAGTACTCAATACATGAAACAATATCCTGCGGCAACCCCCAAGTATCTAAAGATTGATTACTTTTTATCATAGACATCAAGGCTTTATTACTAAAGTATTCTTCTGTAAGTTCAGTTCTAATAACACCAGGAGAAATGCTATTTACTCTTATATTTTGCTTCCCAAATTCCATAGCCATCTGTTTAGTCAATCCGATTAAGGCATGCTTTGATGCCACATAAGCAGCTCGCTCTGGTTCAGCCATTAATCCAGAAACCGATGCTATATTCACAATACAACCTTTTATTTTCGATTCACACCATCGCTTCGCTACTTCCCTAGAAAGTATAAATGGGGCTACTAAATTTACATCAATTACTTTTTTAAACATATCATCGGATAAATTTAAAACAGGTGTTATCTCTCGAATACCAGCAGCATTTATTAATATATCAGGAGAAAGCTTTTCTAAATCTAATTGAGTAAAAAGATTATGAATCGCTTCACTATTACTTAAATCAATTTGCACTACTTTCAAAGGCATATCTGTTTTCATATAATCTATTAAGTTATTATTATTAATATCAAGAGCTATTACATGAAAGGATTTTTCTAAAAAGTATTTTATACAAGCATGACCTATACCACTATTGGCTCCAGAAATCATAATTATTTTATTCTCTCTCATTTTGTCTCCTTATAAGAAAATGTTACTAATAAAATATCACGAAAAGCTTCAGTACTACATTCTGTTCCAAGTGGAGTTACGGCATGGAAAACCTTTTGTCCAAATACTAAAGTTTCTAAAGGCTCCTTCAAACTTATAAACTGATTAATTTCCCTTGGAGAATTAGCTATTAAATTATCTCCGCCAATAGCTGTATTACTTAAATTCATAAGGTGTAAAAACACTACTGGTTCATCATCTTTATGTAACCAAATAGGTGAACTAAAAGATGGTCTTTCTTTAGTAGCTTTATATCTTACTTGATGTAAACCTATAATTAAATCTTTACTTGTATCTATTATATTTGTTTTAAATGCAAATTCAGTATCGAAACGCACGATATTTTGAATTAAAGGATTATATAAAAAACTATCATTTATGCTATGGAACTGTCTAACTTTACCGCCATCATCATAGTTATATTCTTTAGATTGGAAGTAATCATTACTATTATCTAAAATATAATCTGGTGAATCAACATACTTTATATACCTTGAATAAGATCTAGCACGGCATTCACCGTACGCATCATCTTCCAAATTATAATAATCTAACTGTGCTTGTGTTAATAAACGATGATTCTCTTCCTCTTGTAAAAAGATTTCATTTGAGATTTCAAGGAATCCCTTAGATTCAAATTCATGTACCTTTTCTTCTATGCTAAAGCCACTCATTTTACTAAGAACAAACGTCATTATAAAAACCTCCACACTATTGTATTTTTCTTTCTCACCCTATGTTAGAAATGCAATAAGTAACCGAGATTCTTGCTTAATAAAATTAAAAATTATGATATTCAATTAATACACCAAATGAAATATATGTAATCCATTAAAACTATTTCTTAAGCAATATTATATATCCTCTTGGTTATTTTTTCTAATTATCTGAAGATTTTTCAACATTAGTCTTAATATTCAAAATTAAAGAAATGTATTTTTCAGAAAGAGAAAACTGCGAGTATTGCAATTATTTATGTATATAACTTTTTTTAAAATTATATTTTAAATATAACTAGTTTTTTATAATTTTTTTGATATAATTACATACGGGAAACGGGAAGAATTTTGTCTTCCCAAGTGTTTTTATTTGCATCTAGTTCTTTTGCTAGATGCCTTTTTTTATGTTAAAAAAGGTATCCTCAAATACTTTGAGGATACCTTTTCACTTTTATTATCTCTGCTGTTTTCTACCTAATACGAGTAATCCAAAACTCATCATTACAAGAAGTGCTCCCATATATGGTTCCACAGGCATTTTCTGCCCTGTCTTTGGTAATTCTTTTTCCGGTTTTTCTGGACCCGGTGTTCCAGGCTTTTCTGGACCTGGTGTTCCAGGTTTTTCTGGATTCGGTGTTCCAGGTTTCTCTGGATCTGGTGTTCCAGGTTTTTCTGGATTCGGTGTTCCAGGTTTCTCTGGATCTGGTGTTCCAGGTTTTTCTGGATTTGGTGTTCCAGGTTTCTCTGGATCTGGTGTTCCAGGTTTCTCTGGATCTGGTGTTCCAGGCTTTTCTGGATCTGGTGTTTCTGGAACTGGTGGTGCTAAATGATTCAATTTGTTTAATACTTCTAATTGAACTGCATTTATCATTCCATTTGTAATTTCAAATGGAATTGGATTAGTTAATTTTTCATATCCTTTTGGTGCTTCTACTTCTACTAGTGTGTAGTTACCTACAGATAGATCTGCGATTTTTGCCTTTCCATCTTTATCTGTTGTTACTTTCACTACTACTTTGCCCGCTTCATCATGAACTTCAAACACAGCTCCTGATAAGACTTCCTTGCTTTCAGCAGCCATTTTTGTAATCTCCACTGAACCTTTGTCTAACTGTTCATTCTCTACTTTCAATGATAAGACTTTCGTCATACCTTTTTTAATTTCGAATGATACTGGTTCCGTTAACTTCTTATAACCTGGTAAGCTCTTCGTCTCTACTAATTTGTATTTTCCTACTGATAGATCTGAAACGTTTGCTTTTCCTTCTTTATCTGTCGTTATTTCAGTTACTATTTTGCCTTGCTCATCTTGTACTTCGAAGACTACGCCTTCTAATGCTTTTTGGCTATCTTTATCTACTTTTGTTACTTCTACATTTCCCTTGTCTAACATTTCATTTTCTACTGTTAAAGCAAGAGATTTTGTCATACCTTTTTCAATTTGGAAAGTAATCGGATCTACTAATTGTTTATATCCTTTTGGTGCTTTTACTTCTACTAACTTGTATGTGCCAACTGATAAATTAGTGACTTGTGCTTGTCCTTTTTTATCTGTCGTTATTTTAGCGACTACTTGTCCTGCTGCATCTTGAATCTCAAAGACTGCATCAGCTAAAGCATCTTTATTTTCTTTATCTACTTTTGTAATTTCTACATTTCCTACATCCACTAATTCATTTTCTACAGTCAATTGTAATGCTGTAACTCTACCTTTTTCAATTTCGAATGAAACTGGCTTTTCTAGTGGTTTGTATCCTACCGGTGTTTCTACTTCTACTAACTCATACTTTCCAATAGATAAATCTGAAACTGTTGCTGTTCCTTCTTTATCTGTCGTTACTTTCGCAACTACTTTTCCTTTTGAGTCACGTACTTCAAATACAACATTTTCTAATGGTGCTTTACTGTCTTTATCTATTTTTGTGATTTCTACATTCCCCGTATCTACCATTTCATTTTCTACAGTGAACGTTAAAGATTTTGTCATACCTTTTGTAATTTCAAATGGTACAGGCTTTTCTAATTTTTTGTAGCCTGGTAAACTATCTACTTCTACTAGCTTGTACTTTCCTACTGATAAATCTGAAACTGTTGCTTTTCCAGCTTTATCTGTCGTTACTTTCGTTACTACCTTGCCTTTGTCGTCTTGAACTTCAAAGACTACCCCTGCTAACGGTGCCTTATTATCTTTATCTATTTTTGTAATTTCTACATTTCCCGTATCTACCATTTCATTTTCTATTTTTAATGATAGAACTTCTGTCATTCCTTTTTTGATTTCAAACGATACTGGTTCTGTTAATTGTTTGTAACCTGGTAAGCTTTCTTTCTCTACTAATTTGTACTTTCCTACAGATAAGTCTGAGATTTTTGCTTTACCATTTTTATCTGTTTTTACTTCCGTTACTACTTTGCCTTTTTCATCTTGCACTTCGAAGACTACATCTTCTAATACTTTTTTACTATCTTTATCTACTTTTGTAATTTCTACTGAACCTTTATCTACTAGTTCATTCTCTACTTTTAATGATAAGACTTCTGTCATACCCTTTTTAATTTCGAATGATACTGGCTCTGTTAGCTTTTTGTAGCCTGGTAAGCTTTCTACTTCTACTAGTTTGTAATTTCCTACAGATAGATCTGAAATTTTCGCTTTTCCTTCTTTATCTGTTGTTACTTTCGTTACTACTTTGCCTTTTTCATCTTGCACTTCGAATGTTACGCCTTCTAATAACGCGCCACTTTCTTTGTCCACTTTTGTAATTTCTACTGAGCCTTTATCTAACTGTTCATTCTCTACTTTTAATGATAAGACTTCTATCATACCTTTTTTGATTTCGAATGATACTGGCTTCGCTAGTTTTTTATATCCTGGTAAGCTTTCTACCTCTACTAGCTTATATTTTCCTACTGATAAATCTGAAATTGTTGCTTTTCCATCTTTATCTGTTTTTACTTTCGTTACTACTTTGCCTTTTTCATCTTGCACTTCGAATGTTACGCCTTCTAATAACGCGCCACTTTCTTTGTCTACTTTTGTAATCTCTACTGAACCTTTATCTAACAGTTCGTTCTCTACTTTCAATGATAAAACTTTCGTCATACCTTTTTTGATTTCGAATAATACTGGTTCTGTTAATTTTTTGTAACCTGGTAAGCTTTCTTTTTCTACTAATTTATACTTTCCTACTGATAAATCTGAAATTGTTGCTTTTCCTTCTTTATCTGTCGTTACTTCTGTTACTACTTTGCCTTTGTCGTCTTGAACTTCGAAGACTACGCCTTCTAATAATTTTTGACTATCTTTATCTACTTTTGTAATTTCTACATTTCCCTTGTCTAACATTTCGTTTTCTACTGTTAAAGCAAGAGATTTTGTCATGCCTTTTTCAATTTGGAAAATAATCGAATCTACTAATTGTTTATATCCTTTTGGTGCTTTTACTTCTACTAACTTGTATGTGCCGACTGATAAATTAGTAACTTGTGCTTGTCCTTTTTTATCTGTCGTTATTTTAGCGACTACTTGTCCTGCTTCATCTTGAATTTCAAAGACTGCATCAGCTAAAACATCTTTATTTTCTTTATCTACTTTTGTAATTTCTACATTTCCTGTATCTACTAATTCATTTTCTACTGTTAGCTTTAATGCTGTTACTCTACCCTTTTCAATGTCGAATGAAATTGGCTTTTCTAGTGGTTTGTATCCTGCCGGTGTTTCTACTTCCACCAACTCATACTTCCCAATAGGTAAATCTGAAACATTTGCTTTTCCTTCTTTATCCGTCGTTACTTTCGTAACTACTTTTCCTTTTGAATCACGTACTTCAAATACAACATTTTCTAATGGAGCTTTACTATCTTTATCTATTTTTGTTATCTCTACATTCCCTGTATCCACCATTTCATTTTCTACTTTTAATGATAGAACCTCGGTCATGCCTTTTTTGATTTCAAATGATACTGGTTTTTCTAGCTTTTTATAACCAGGTAAACTTTCTACCTCTACTAATTCATACTTTCCTACAGGTAAATCTGAAACATTTGCTTTTCCATCTTTATCTGTCGTTACTTTTGTAACTTCATTACCCTTTTCATCTTGGACGATGAATGTTACTCCCGCTAACGGTGCTTTATTATCTTTATCTATCTTTGTTATCTCTACATTTCCCGTATCTACCATTTCATTTTCTATTTTTAATGATAGAACTTCAGTCATGCCTTTTTTGATTTCAAATAATACTGGATCTGTTAGTTTCTTATAGCCTGGTAAACTTTCTTTCTCTACTAATTTGTACTTTCCTACTGATAGATCTGAGATTTTTGCTTTACCATCTTTATCTGTTTTTACTTCCTTTACTACTGTTCCAGCTTCATCTTGCACTTCAAAGACTACGCCTTTTAATGCTTTTTTGTTGTCTTTATCTACTTTTGTAATTTCTACTGAACCTTTATCTAACTGTTCATTTTCTACTTTCAACGATAGGACTGTTGTCATACCTTTTGTAATTTCGAATGATACTGGTTCTGTTAGCTTTTTGTAGCCAGGTAAACTTTTCGTCTCTACTAATTTGTACTTTCCTACTGATAAATCTGAGATTTTTGCTTTACCATCTTTATCTGTTTTTACTTCTGTTACTACTTTTCCTTGCTCATCTTGCACTTCGAAGACTACGCCTTCTAATACTTTTTGACTATCTTTATCTATTTTTGTAATTTCTACTGAGCCTTTGTCTAACTGCTCATTTTCTACTTTTATTGATAAAGCTTTTGTCATACCTTTTGTAATTTCAAATAGTACTGGTTCTGCTAGATTTTTGTAACCTGGTAAGCTTTTCGTCTCTACTAATTTGTACTTTCCTACTGATAGATCTGAAACGTTTGCTTTTCCATCTTTATCTGTTACTACTTTTCTTACTACGCCATCTTTCTCATCTTGGACTTCAAATTCGACACCGGCTAATACTGCCCCGTTTTCTTTGTCCACTTTTGTAATTTCTATATTCCCTTTGTCTACCATTGCATTTTCCACTTGTATTGGGAATATGCCGTCCCCTGTTACATTTACTTCGAACTCTGTTTCTTTTAATTGGTAGCCTTCAGGTGCTTTTGTTTCTTTTAAAATATATTTTCCTGGTGCTAACGGTTTAGAGATTGCCTTACCATCTTTATCTGTAACAATATGTTCGACTACTACACCGTCTTTTACTATATCAAACTCTGCATTTTCCAATGGTTTTTCACCATTTTCCGAATCAATTTTCTTTACTTCAATTTGACCCTTTTGCATAGTATTTTTAATTTCAATTGTTTTTGTTTCTCCAGCTTGAAGTGTAACCTCTACTGGGCTTGTTAATTTTTGATATCCTTCTGGTGCTACTGTTTCATAAATTTTATACGTCCCAGGAGCTAAAGTTTGAGGTACTGAAAAACCTTTTTCGTCCGTTTTTAGTTTTGCAACAACTTCATTTGCACTATTTCGAACTTCAAATTCGGCACCTTTTAACCCTTTATTCGGATTCTCAGAATCTGTTTTATGAATCAATACTGTACCATCTTTTGGAGCTTCAGGCGGCGTAATAGTTACTTCTTTTGATGTTAATGTTTTATCATCAAAATGCAATTCCGCTTTATTAGGAATCTTCTTATCTACGTAAGAAGATAAGTCTGCATTATTTTTTATTTTCGCCTTGATACTGAGATTGATTATCTGGTCTTCATATGACTTATAGTCAAAACTCTCACCAAACGTAAATGTTACTTCACTTCTTTGTTTATCTATATTTAACGTTCCTTTAGAAGTAATATCTTGGCCATTTTGATCATACACTTTTGCCTCTAATACTTCTAAAACATCTTCTAAATCATCACTAATTACCATAGATGTGTATTTAGGAGGATCGTTCGGTATATGTGTACCAACTTGGTATTGAATAACTTGATCCATTTGTGTTAACTGCTCATTCTCTACAAGCTTGCCATTCTCATCAACTATATTTTTTTCAATGCTAGGTGGATTATTGTCACCTGAACCGGATCCTCCTCCACCACTTACAAATACTTGTCCTACTTTTTCTTCAGTTTTAATATTTTTACCTTCTAATTTCACAGTATTTTTATGAGGCTTTGCAGCAGGATTTGTAACCTTTGTTTTATATCTTAAAATATAACCTTTTGAACTGTCTGGAAACTCAATTGTAAATCCAGTCTTCGTTGCATTTATTTTAATGTTAGATAAATCTGCTGGCTTAATATTTGTTGGTGCATAACCATCTTCAAATACAGCCTCTTCTAATACTACGCTGTCTGTAATTAACTCATGCCCAGGTCCTAATGTATCTGTTAATTTAAGATCTTGCATTTCTGTTCCAGTTGCATTTACGTATACAAGCCAATCAGCAATTGAAGGATCTTCTTGATTATAAGAACCCCATTTCAATAAATTTTCCGTATTGGGCTGTGGCTTCGGTCTCTCTGTCGTATTATTTACACTTACTTCTTTATTGACGATTTGACCATCAACGTTAAATTCTAATGGAATTTCTTTAACACCATCATATGCTTCTAGACCAAAGTAGAATTCTACGAATAAAGAGCCTTTAATGTTATTCTTTCCTTCTACGTAATCACCCATAGTACACGTTAATAGACCCTTTTTCATCTCACATGTACCAACTGTTTTTCCTTCAGCATCTTTTAAAGGAAAACTCATATTCATAAGGTCTTTTCGAAACTCTTTTGGCATATCAATTGTGAATTGATCTCCACTTTTTATTTTTTCTTTAGCTGACCACTTCACTTCTACTTTCATACCATCTGAGGCTTGATACGGTTCAGATGTCGTGCCATCAGTACGGGAAATATTAATTTCGTCCACTGGACTTTTCATCACAGCAGCTTGAATAACTGGAGCCCACACATTCAGCACTGAAAATAATACTAGAAAAACTAATGAAACCATTGAAATATGCCTTTTAGTACTTTTCATTTGCATAGTTCCCTCCTATTTTTTATATTTATATAACAAAAAAAGACCGTCCGGTTGCATCAAAAATGTGCAACCAGACGATCTTAGTAACCAATATGTATTACCGTAGACTCTAAGCTTTGCGGCCTATCCTTTCGAATAGTGTGCTAAAAATATCTTTTATTCTTTTTTTGTTTCATTTTCCTCTTAAACCAAATATTACTATACCGTCTGGACGGTTATAATTCAATACTCTATAAAATTGTTCTATTTTTCTAATAAAAAAAACAATTCACCACTACATTAAATAAGTAATGGTGAATTGTTTTCGCATTATATAGTTCGTATATTCTATTTATACGAATTATCAATAAGAGCTTGAATCACTTTTTCTCTTAACTCGGGGCTTAGTCTGCCAACCCCTAAATATTCCGAATACCATAATCCATCTGCTGCTAATCTAATAATTGTTGCACAAACTGAATCTATCTCATCGTTTTCTATATTCTTTTGCAGTTGCTGAAATGATTGTTGTAATGGCTCAAGTAATTCAGGTTTTAACATGAATGCTGCCATCATACTACTAGACAACTCTTCTGTTCTTCTCTCATTACTTAATCTTTCCTCTACAAAAGAGCGAACCCATCTCCCTTTCCTCTCTGAGTCTTCCGCTACTTTATTGTAAATAGCGCCCTCATAATCCTCTATCCCTCTGACTATCATACCTTCTATTAAAGCTTCTTTATTTGCAAAGTGATACAATAATCCACCTTTACTTACACCCGCCTCTTTTGCCACTGCTTCTAAGGTTAATTTAGCAACCCCTTTACATTGCACAATTTGAGAAGCGGCCGCCAAAATCTTTTGCCGCGTTATGCTGATACTCATTCCTTTTTAAAACCCCATTTCTACTAAATTTATATAAATACGAATCTTATTTTTAATATTGTTGATTACTACTAAGTATTTTCTTTATACAACAAAAGCTTCATTACCTTTGAATTTTTAGTTACTTATTCTATTAAAAATTTCCATATCATTCAATATGATAACATTAAATACACAAAGTCGACTATACATCTATACTTTTGTATTCATTCCTAATATATCCATCAATAAAATTTACCGATGTAGTCCTTCTTATTACTTTATAAGACGGCAGTAATTCTTTCAGCATTAAATAAAAAATGTTATTACTCCCATCGAATCGAGTAATAACATTTTACTTAACAAATTCGCGGCCAACTAGCATCCTTCACATCTTCACTAGTCGGTTTTCTAACTGATCCAATAAAGTGAAACTTTATATCCGCAACATGGACAGGTGTATTTCATTTTGTCACTCCATTATTAACTTGTTTTCCCATATATTCCGACTCACAAAGAATGTAACAGCACAAATCATAGTTATCCCTATGAAAAATGTATTAGAATCTTCATATGTAGTTGGAATGCCTACCGTTACGAAAACAATACTAAAAGCTAAAAATAGATATAATAATAAAGATATAATATAGCTTAGTTTAAATCGTAAAATGATACCTCTAAACAATAGCTCACCAAGTAGACAGCCACCTAAAATAATAGGTACTCCGAAATACAATGTAAGGACTCCCATTTGCGCAGTAGATTGAATTATCTTTCCAATTATGTTCGGCGAAACCAGCTCACTATCGTTTCCCATCCTATCATATAAATCAAGTGCTGTTGCTGAAATAAAGAAACTTAATATAGAAAATGAATACGGTATTAAAAATTTGCTCACTCTCATTCACCTCGCTTTTTTCTTTACATATATTATTCATTATTTCCTATCATTTTTACATAAAAAAATAACCCTCTATGATAAAACATAGAGGGAAGCATTTCTATATAAAAATCTATACCTTATCCTGAAGTGAATCCCGAAAATAGGACAAATATCAAAACACCTAAACCATCTGCTATCTGCTCCCTACATTCTTTAGGGTAGATAGTTTATATGTTTTATTAGAAAGTAGTGCTCTCTTTTTTATAATATTCTTTTGAAATCTCTTCATAAAATGCTGCCGATGTCGAGTAGAAATAAGGTACTAACCATAAGAAACCGATTCCTATAGTAAGAATACTTAATATGAACCAGCCTAAGAAACTTAAGCATAGTAAAAAGTAATCCATTTTATGTCCATTCATCATATGACGACTCTCAGTAATCGCTTGATTCGCTGTATATTCTGGATGATCATTCAAAATAAAATATGTCATAGAATAAGAAAATGATTTAATAATACCTGGAATAATAAGAAGTAATGTCCATAGAGTCAAGTATACATACATTAGTAAATATGTTAAAAACGACTTCATCAACTTACTTCCATCGCTAAACCATCTAAATATATGACCAATGCGAGCATCAGTCCTACGAATTGCATTTAAAACAAGATAATAGGCACCTATTGTTAATGGACCAATAACAAGCATTACAATAATACTTACTGTGAGTGAATCACTTGCTTCTTCCCAACCCCAAAATATCGAAAAAATACCTGTGGTTAGCATTTCAACAGCTCCAATAAGGATTCCAATTAATAAAGTTGCCCCTACCGCTAATCCCCATCTTCCTTTTAATGCATCAAGTGCTTCTCTTTTCAACTGACTTATCATATATAACCTCCTAATACTATTTATATTTTAGTATACCATTTATATCAAAAATTCCACAGATTCCTCTAAAATAGAAGAATATTACCTTTTTTCATACATATTAATACATGTGTGCTGTAGTTGTACTGCTCTATCACTTAAACCACTCATTTCCTTATAACAAAAAAAGCCTGCCCTTCATAATAGGCAAGCTTTCTCAAATTATTCCTCCCTCATTCTCTTCTTATACCAATCCTGCATTCTCTCCGCGTCTTCTACTCTCGTATGCTCTATTTTATAACTAGATGATGCACTAGAAAACTTATACGTACATAAATCCGCGCGGCGCTGGAAATATGATTGTGTCTTCTCCATTGATTGGACGTGTCTTCTTCTAATAAGTCCTGTGTATTTTCCGACGCTACGATAGACAAGTGTAATTTGTTCTCCGTTAACACTGTAACCATTTGTTTTAAATGTTGCGTATCCAAGTGTAAAGATAAGGATTGCGAGCGGAATTAATGCCCACATGATGAAGTGCTTTTCAGAGTATATACTTATTCCAAGAAGCGGGATTGCTAGCATTGCGAAGAAGATAAAACTATCAATGAGATAGCGGCGCAATGCTGCTTTTGGTAATGCAATAATGTTTGCATTCAGTTCGTATGGTAATTGTAAATGGGCGAGTAACTGTTGCACTCGATTTTTTCGAATGATAGGATGCAGTGTAACTTTTTCTTCTTTTCCCTCACTTTGAATGACTTCTACTTGCACAGCACAATAACCGAATGGTTGGCGTAAAATACTTTCTTTTATCGTAATACCTTGAATACGATGCAATTTTAGTACGAGCTCTTTTTTCTCAAGTAATCCTTGTGAAATGCGAACTTCGTCATTTCTTCGATTCACTGTGAAATCGCCATGTTTTAACGCGTAACCGATTGTAGATATAATCCAAGAAAGAACGAGTAAAATGGCTACCATGAAAATCCAGCCATATATATCATGTTCCATTACATACGACTTTACGCCATTCTCTATCCATTTCGGAATGTACTCATCTACTTGGTGATAAACGAAAAAGATTAAAGAGAATAATAGTCCAAATTGACCAGATGTAACAGATGCTAATAAAATCTCTTTCCAAGTTAATTTATATTCTGTCGTTTGTTTTTCCTCTGTAACAATTGCTTTTTCTACTACATTTTCTGTTGCTTCGTCTAACGTTCCTTCTGCTTTCACTTCTGGAGTTGGCTCATTTAGCAAAGCAATAAGCTCCGCCGCTTCTTCTGCCGTAATACCAGCTAAGCTAACTTCTGCTTCATCGCCCCCACCAGCTGTTTCAATCTGAATTTTTTTCAAACCGAGCATTTGATATAGTACGTTAGAACTTGTATTAATCGTTTGAACACGTTCTTTATTTAAGTAGCTCTCCTTTTTCACGAAGAGACCTTTTTTCACATGTAATACGTTATTTTCAACCCAATATGTTGTGTAATACCATTTTTCAAATGCTGAAAAAACGGTGAGTAAACCAAATGCTGCGGGAATTAAATACCAAAACGGGAATTTTCCGTTTAAGCTAAACATGAAAATAATGAGTGGTATAAAATCTGTTATTTTCAATTCTAATAACATCGTGATTGGATGCTGCCTCTTATACATCCTCATCACTCACTTTCGCTAATTCTGCGATTTTCGTTTTCAACATTTCTGCTTCATACATCGTTAAGCCTGGAATGCTGTGAGAAGTTGCTGCTGTTGAAATGTGTAATTCTGCTAATCCGTATTTTCTCATAATTGGTCCTTGTTCAATCGTAACGTGCTGCACACGAATCATCGGTACTAATACGCGCTTTACGACGAAAAGACCATGCTGAATTTCAAGTTCTTCTTCATTTAGTTGGTAGCTGTAATAACGTTGACGTAGTTTCGGGAATAAGAAGTACGAAAATGGCGCGAACACAACTGTTAGCCCAATCATCACATACAAAATCCACGCCCACCAATCAAACTTTATCATGAGGAAAAGGTAAGCTAAAATGACGAGTATACCGATCCCTTCTTCAATTACAGCACGAATTTTCCACACTTTGACCATGTCAGGGTTAATTTCATTTTTCAATGGATCCATGTAACCACTCCAAATCTAGTAATCTAATATACGAATACTCTTAATCTATATTTTACATAACTTTACAGAAAATTAAAATTTAATCTTCTTTCCTCTCTGGAATAAAATATCCGAACCAAAGTAGCCAAATAAAACCGATTAACTTCATCCAACTTCCATCTGCTTGAAAAGCCTCTATCATGCCTGGAATTTTATAAACTCCAATGAATCCAAGAAAACCGAGCCACCAGTTTTTTTGCATTTTCATTTTTACTCCTCCTTCATGACGCTTTTCACATTTCGAATCCAAATTTCTTTATATTTTAACTGAAATCCCATGAGCATATAATTGCTCATATTATCGATCACAAGCGCTAGCGTATGAGCGTTTTCTTCCGTTGCATGTTGTGACACAACGCCCAGTCTCGCGCCTTGCTTCAATAAATCGTGGAAACCATGTAAGAAATCCTCTTGTATTTCAAATAATCGTTTCTGATACTTTTCATTTCGCGATGCAGTTACGATAAATTCATTGATAACGCGTAGTATTCCTTCTTGCCCTTCATACTCAGAGAGCATATGTAAACCATCTGCGATTAGCTTTTCTGCAAAATTTTCTTTCGTATACTGCTCTTTATCGAAGTAATTTGCAAAATGATAATCAGAAAAAATCTCTTCAAATAAAAAATCGACTAACGCTTCTTTAGAAGAAAAATGATAATAAATAGCCGGTTTTGAAATACCTACCTCTTTCGCAATCATGGAAAGGCTCATCTTCTCAATGCCGTGCTCTGCCATGAGTTTAAATGATGCCTCGACAATGTTTTGCGATGTTTGTAAATTCTTTGTCATACTGTACCTCACTTATTTTTACTTACCGGTCGGTAAATAAATTATAAAATGAAACTGAATAATTTGCAAGTTAATAAGAGTTTACACAGGAAGTTCTTGATAAAGTGAAACTTTAATCAGCCTTCATAAACAGCGGGATAAAGGCGGCGATGAGGCTGGTCACGATAATAAAAGCGGATTTCCATCCATTATTGTGCTCTTTATCATATTGATTGTAGTCGGAGTTGGCTATAGCGAAATTAACTTCTAAAAAAAGCATCCTAAATCACACATTTAGGATGCTTTTTTTTACTTTCTATTTAGCAATCGCATACGATAACAATTCATTGTCACTTCTCCAAGTCTTTGCAGCAATTGATAGTTCGCATATGCGCCTACCGGGGCACCGATTACTGGTACGAGCTGAAGCATTTTCGCTAAATCGATATAGTCTCGGTATTCTGTTTGGAACTTTTCCCAGTCCATATGATTTTCTTTTTCTGTATCCCACGTTTCAATTGCTTTCCATATTTCTTTTCTGTGATTGTCACTTGAAAAGGCGAGTTGGAAAACGTGAAGAATAAAAAGACGCTCTTCTTGTTTACTTGTATCAAATCCATACAACGTTGCTGCATCGAATAAAAATTTAATTTTAATCGTAAGTAAAAGCGGAAAGTCAGCAAGACCGAGTAAAATACCACCAGCCCCCGTCCCTGCTCCTTCTGCCGCAGCTATTTTTTTGTACTCATCCATTTTTTTACGCACTTCGTCATCACGTCTTTGCAGTGACCATGTCGTCTCTTTTAGCTTCGGCTTTATAAAGTTTGATCCGGCGCTGATCGTTTGCACCATCATCCGAATCGTTTCTGTTAAGACTTTTTGCACTTTCGCCGGAATAAGCTGTTGTACTTTCGTCTGCACTTTCTTTGAGAACCGTGTCATCATAGAAGAATCTTTCATGAATGTAGCTTTCCACTGCTCCAGTTCTTTTATAACCTTTTCTTCATATGTAATCATAGGTTCATTCCCTTCAATTTAAACGTTCAATGCGCTTCGCACCGTATTGGTAAACGAAACCGATACTAAATAATATGCTTACGACAAGTAAAATTCCTGTCATCATGAAATCTTTCGTTGCTAGTGCAAATATAACTGTAAAGATTACGCTCCCGATGATTAGAATCACATTTAATAAAGTAAGAAAATCTTTCTTCTTTTCATCTACCTTTACTGGATACAAATCAAGCCAAATTTTCATGCGGTGATGTTTCCATAAAGTTAATAGCTGATAGCCAATTAAGTATAGGAAAATAAAACTTACGATAAATCGCCCGTATAAAAATGGAATGAAGTAAAGAATAACTCCTCCAAGAGCGAGCAGACGCACATATAATCCAAAATAGTTACCTGATCTTAAAAACGTTCTCGTATATAAGTATAAATATGTGCGCTTTTCGCCGATTATCGACAGAATGAAATCCAGCCATTTTCGGCGAGATACTCTTTCTTTTAATGCTGGTACATCAACGAACATATTTGCAATTCGGTACAGCAGCATCATTTTCTTACCTTCTTCAGAAATTAAATACTCCCAGTTTAGCGGCTTTCCTTTTACCATTTGATGCATGATAGCAAGATATAACACCATGAGCAGAACGATTCCGCCAATAACAAGAACTGAAGTACGTTCTACAAGGAAATATACAAATAAACCGTTTAAGATAAAACGAATAAACCAATCAACTCTTTGTATATTTTGATCTGTTAAAAATGATTTTTCCCACGCGACGAATAAATTCCACGCTTTTACAATGACAAATGCGAGGACAATCCATATGTAGCCAGCACCGGTTTGCTTCATTTGTTGGAAGTATAACGGAGCAAGCGCAGCTGCTACGATTGCGATTATGTATAACTGAATCATAAATGTAAAAAGAAATGCCTTGGTGAAGTAAGGTTTTAACTTTTCTTCAACTGGCAGTAAGTAAACGAGATCCGCTTCTTTTAATAACGTTTGAATGGATCCAGCTGTTAACACGAGTCCAATTAATACTGCCATTACGAGCGCAGTTGGAAAGGAAGATGTTAACGTTTGTAACCATTGCTGGTAATAATACGCTCCCGCACCGATGATGAACACGAAAATAAATTTCAAATGATCATTAAATACGTATTTACTATATGTACGAACTTCTTTTAGAAAGTGACGAAATCGTTCTTTCCATAACGCTGTGCTATTCATAATCTTCTTCCTTTGTTAGCGCGATGTAAATATCATCTAACGTTGCACCTGGCATATTAAACTGTGATTGCAGTTCAGCTAATGTTCCCTTCGCTCTTACTTCACCTTGATGCAGAATAATGAACGAATCACAATAACGCTCTGCCGTCGCTAAAATATGTGTGCTCATTAAAATACCGGCTCCACTCTTTTTCATTTGATCCATCATTTGAAGAAGAGATTGAATTGCTAACGGATCTAATCCAACGAAAGGTTCGTCTACTATGTAAAGAGATGGCTCAACTAAAAACGCGCTCATAATCATTACTTTTTGTTTCATCCCTTTTGAGAAATGAGATGGAAACCATTTTAAACGATTTTTCATTCGAAATTCATGTAATAGTTGTCCTACACGTTCTTCATATTGTTTTTCATCGACGCCGTACGCCATCGCTGTTAATTTCAAATGCTCTTCTAACGTTAATTCATCATATAATACCGGCGTTTCTGGAATGAATGAAAAGCTAGAACGGTACGCTGTCATATCATCACGAATTGTTTTCCCATTAATTGTGACAGTTCCTTTTTTCGGTTCCATTAAACCGATAATATGTTTAATCGTCGTACTTTTACCAGCTCCATTTAAACCGATTAAGCCGACAAGTTCGCCTTTATTAACAGAGAACGAAACGTCTTTTAATACAGGTCGTTTCGTATATCCTCCTGTAACATTTTCTACACGCAATAACTCGCTCATACGACACCACTTTCTTCATTAGTATTCATTCTATATTCATCTTACCAAAAATTATGCTGTACTACATAGTATCCATGTACTCAAAAAAAAAATTTAAATTTATTAGCATATATTTTCCCGAAAGCGGACATCATAATTATTGAAGAAGGAACACATTGAAAAAGCAACCACCAATTGATGAGTACAACAACATAGTGAAGTCATCATGAAATGGGGTGTCCATGTTGGACAATGAAATTTACACATAACCAGATTATTTGTTTCATTTTCGAAACGGGGTGTCTCCGAAAGAGCATATACTGTTTTAAAAAATAAACAATTTCCTTTTATGAAAGATTGCAATTCATTTCACTTGAAAATGGGGTGTCTACGGCAGAAACTTTAGCCGATTTACCGTGCATTTCTTAAATAAATGAGGTGTCTGCGAAACGTAAATTACGATAATGCTTTTTCAATCCCTCTTCAGAAAACAGGAAGCTGAGTCAGCTTCCTGTTTTTCGTGTTTGTTCTCTTATGTAATTATGGTAAAATACGGCTAAGGATATTTGAAAGGATGAGATCAATGAATCATACAGCAGACAATTGTATTTTTTGTAAAATCATTGACGGGCAAATCCCTTGCTCAAAAGTATACGAAGATGAACATGTGCTTGCATTTTTAGATATTAGTCAAGTAACAAAAGGACATACTCTTGTTATTCCGAAAGTTCACAAACAAGACATTTTTGCGTTAACGCCAGAAATCGCATCACACATTTTTTCTGTCGTTCCAAAAATCGCAAATGCGATTAAAGCAGAGTTTAATCCAGTTGGCTTTAACCTACTTAACAATAACGGTGAAAAAGCTGGACAAACTGTGTTCCACTTCCACCTTCATTTAATTCCACGCTACGGTGAAAAAGATGGTTTCGGTGCTGTTTGGAAATCACACCAAAATGAATACACTATGGAAAATTTACAAAACATCGCAAGTACAATTGCAAATAGTGTGAAATAATGACACTATAAGAAGGCGTAATACATAACAAGCCACTTCCCTAAAGTCATCAAATTCCGCATGGCTTGTTTCTTCACTTAAAATGCTCAGGGATGATTGTTTGTGCATAGCACATATAAGAAAGATATGCATATTGTTTTACATCATGAATACGAACAAAAAATAAGGAGGTCTCCTTTTATGTCAAAAGCTAAATCCTTTATTACAGGTGTTATTTGCGGGGGAGCAGTTGCTGGACTAGCCGTTCTTTTCTCAACTCCTTCTTCTGGTAAAGACATGCGCGGCAAGTTAAAAGAAAAAGGAAATGATATTAAAAAGACTTTAGCTGATATTACAGCTGATACGAAATTATTAAAGCGTCAAATTGTTGAAACTGCTTCAGAAGGTAAAGAAGTGTTTCAAGAACTAAAAGATGACATGCAAGACACGCTTTCTAACTGGAAACAAGATATTTCTCAAAACAAGCGCCATATTGAGAAAGAAATTTTGGACATCCAAAAGTCAATTGAGAAACTACAAGAAGCTGTTCCAGAAAAAGCGTAAACAAATTCCTGCTTAGTTTTTTGCATATAACAAATATTTTTTATATAAATTGACCTTGACACGGCATATCGTATAGATATGCCGTGTTTTTATGCATTTACAATATATGTTATCAATTAACATGTAAGGACAACGCATGTATTCACGACTCATAAAACGCTTCCATAGTTATGCATGATTTGTATAGAATGTCATTTTGTTAAAAAATTTTCACAATTCTCACAAAAAGACTTTATTAATTTTTATTTTACTGGCATAATAGATAGTAATGAAAAAAGAATGTTAAAGTGGGTGAGTACATGAAAAGTGGAGAAAAAGATTACTCGGTAAAAGAAGCGATGATTTTCAGCCAACGCATTGCTCAATTATCGAAAGCGTTATGGAAATGTGTAGAGAAAGATTGGCAGCAGTGGATTAAACCTTACGATTTAAATATTAATGAACATCATATTTTAACAATCGCTTATCATTTAAAAGGGGCTTCTATTTCTGAGATTGCTAAGTTTGGAGTTATGCACGTATCAACGGCGTTTAACTTCTCTAAAAAGCTTGAAGAACGCGGCTATCTTGTATTCTCAAAAAAGGAAGATGATAAACGAAATACGTACATTGAAATTACAGACAAAGGGGAAGAATTACTACTTCGCTTAATGGAGGAGTATGATCCTGAAAATAATTCAGTGTTTAATGGGGCTCTTGCACTTCGTAATTTTTATGGGAAGTTCCCAGAAAATATCGAACTGATTGCAATCCTGCGTAATATTTACGGACAAGACTTCATCGATATTTTTGAGAAATCATTAGAAGATATTGAAGAGAACTTTACAGAATCCGATCAAAAGTTAGTTAAGAAATAATCTATTTATTTTTTCGCAATCATGCTTAAGAATTCATTCATAAGCGGCTTAAATAAACCTTGTTTTGCTAGCGCTTCCGCAGTTTCGTTTACTTCGAGCTGATGTGGAAGCGCTTTTTCAAATTGATCTAACAGCGCATCGAACAAAAGAAGCCCTTCTGCTTTCTCCACTACATATTGCTCGTTCAGTTTTTCACAAAGATTTAGTATACGTTCAATATCTTTTTTACGAGCTTTTTTCTTTATGATCAAAGAATAAAATGGACACTTCTCTTCATCAATCATTTTAAATAGTAGGTCTACGTAGTATTCAGCTTGTTCTAATCTTCTAACAACGTCCATTTTCTCCCTCACTTTCTAACACAAAGTCTTCTATTTCTGAATTTTGTAACACGAACAAAATATCGTGTGATACAATATATGTATATGTATTTTAGCCAAAAGGAGGTCTCGCCTCATGACACTTATAACAGTTGTTTTTGTCGCATTCGCACTTCTTGTTATATTTTACACGAATTTCATGACACATACACTGTGTGAACGAAAACAAATAGCTGCGAGCCGCCAGCCCGGTGTCTTTCGGGTTATTAATGTATGTATAACAATTTTATTAATTTCTAGTTATATAGAAATTATATTTCATGGAAAGTGAGGAAGGAAAGCCCCTTCCTCACTTTTTTCCTCTATAAGCAAATTATACCTACAATAACCAATAAAATAAACAGTACAAGTAATAAAATAAGTTGAGAATTCATCCCCATCCCCTCCTCTATTCTGTATATGCGGCATACGCCCAATATGGCACACTTTCAAAATCTGACACGTACTGGTTAATTTTTCTTTATCAATATGAAAACGCGTCGAAATATGATATATTAAATTTTGTACATATTGCTTATACTATAGAACAAAACATTCATCAAAACTTTATCCTCAGCCACGGTAAGCCCTGTTAAGCGCGCTTTACCAATACAAAAAAGCAAAAGTATCAGTGAGACTTAATCGGGCTCTTATGAATTTAAAATTCATCGGTGTAGGATAAATTAAAAATACATAATAGTAGGAGTGTTTATCGAATGAAGAAAGCTATGCTTGCCTTAGCCGCAACAAGTGTAATCGCATTATCAGCATGTGGAACATCATCATCAGACAAAATCGTTACATCTAAAGCTGGTGACATTACAAAAGAAGAATTCTACGATCAAATGAAGACACAAGCTGGTAAACAAGTACTAAACAACATGGTTATGGAAAAAGTTCTTATTAAAAACTACAAAGTTGAAGACAAAGATGTAGACAAAAAGTTCGATGAAATGAAAAAACAATACGGTGATCAATTCGATACACTAATGAAACAACAAGGTATTAAAGAAGAAACTATCAAAAATAGTGTGCGTGCTCAATTAGCTCAAGAAAAAGCGGTTGAACAATCGATTACTGATAAAGATGTAAAAGCAAAATTCGAGGATTATAAAAAAGAAATTAAAGCAAGTCATATCCTTGTAAAAGATGAAGAAACTGCTAAAAAAGTGAAAGATGAACTTGCTCAAGGTAAATCTTTCGAAGAATTAGCAAAGCAATACTCTGAAGATACAGGTTCAAAAGAAAAAGGTGGCGACTTAGGATTCTTCGGACCAGGGAAAATGGTAAAAGAATTTGAAGAAGCAGCTCAAAAGTTGAAAAAAGATGAAGTAAGCGAACCTGTAAAAACACAATTCGGTTACCATATTATTAAAGTAACTGATAATCACGCAGATGCAACTTTCGATAAATCAAAAGCTGATATTAAAAAATCACTAGCTCAAGAAAAAACGCAAGATGCTCAATTTATGAATGACTTAATGATGAAAGAAATCAAAAAAGCTGACGTAAAAGTTGACGATAAAGATTTAAAAGATCTTTTCAAAGAGCAAAAAGCTGACGATAAAAAAGAAGAAAAGAAATAATGAAGTAAAAAGCTTGGGCTTCGGCCCGAGCTTTTTTTATATCCTCTTCTCCCGATAGTTATATCCAGATTCGGTAAATGAAATTATATCGGCGATTTTTCAAATATATCGACTTACCGACAAAAAACGACAACAAGTGTGATTCCCTCTTAAAAACACAAAAAAACCTTGATCCACGCTACACGGAACCAAGGTTTATCTTATTATCATTGATTAAATTCAAAAACTATGTTAAATTAGTACAGAAACACGTTTTAAAAAATATAAAGAACGTATTTATCCGTATCTTAATTGTACAACAAAATTTTTCTTCAGTCAACCTCTATTTTTCACTTTTAAAGGAGTGCTTACGTATGAACAAAAAACTTGATCTAGAGCAAAAACGATTGGATACCGTAATCGAAACTATTACGCAGCAAATTGATAAGCTGGAAAACGAAACTGGCAGACGCCGGGCAGAAGTAATCAACATCCGTAAACACTTCTGGGATGACGTTAAAGTGAATACAGATACTTTTGATGATTACCTTGAAACAGTTATCAACTTAAGACAACAAGCTCAATCACTAGCTGTTACACAAATCACCCATAAACACACCTTTAATCGACTTGCCGCGCTGCGACGTATGCAAAAAGCACCTTACTTCGGACGCATCGATTTCACTGAAGAAGGCGAACCTTCCACAGAACAAATCTATATCGGTGTTTCTACCCTTACTGATGCAAGCGGAGAAAACTTTCTTATTTATGACTGGCGCGCCCCAATTTCAAGTGTTTATTACGACTACCCACCAGGACCAGCTGAGTACAACACACCAGGCGGCGTAATTCGCGGTAATGTGGAGAAAAAATTACAATACATTATTCAAAATGGCGAGATTGATTCCATGTTCGATACGAGCCTTACAATTGGCGATGAAATCTTGCAACAAGCACTCGGAAAAGGTACGAACAAACATATGCAAAGTATCGTCGCTACGATTCAGCGTGAGCAAAATGAAATTATCCGTCACGATGAAGGCCGACTCCTTATCGTTCAAGGAGCTGCTGGTAGTGGTAAAACATCTGCTGCCCTTCAGCGAATCGCCTACTTACTATATAAATATCGCGAATGGCTAAAAGCGGATCAAATTATTCTCTTCTCCCCTAACTCTATGTTCAATAGCTACGTATCTAACGTACTACCTGAACTCGGTGAAGAAAATATGCAGCAAGTAACATTCCAAGAATATTTAAACCATAGACTAAGTAAGTCATTTGATGTTGAAGACCCTTATGAGCAATTGGAATATATGTTAACTGAAACGAATAGCCCTACCTATAAAACGAGAAATGCGAGCATCCGATTTAAAGCATCCACTCAATTTTTCGAGATGATTAGAGCGTACAGACAATCTCTTGAATCTTCAGGCATGCTATTTAGAGGAATGAAATTTAGAGGAAAACTGATCGTCTCTGCAAAAGAGATTACAGAGCAATTTTATAATACTGACTCCTCCCTCCGCTTCCATAGTCGAATTGAAAAGTTAACGGATTGGCTAAATAAACAAATAGATGCACTCGAAAAAGCAGAACTGAAAAAGCCTTGGGTAGAAGAAGAAATTGAATTACTTAGTAAAGATGAATACCAAAAGGCTTATAAATATTTACAGAAAAAAGGCGAGTTTGACGACAACTCCTTTCAAGACTTTGAGAAAGAAACAAGAGTACTTGGGCGTATGATTGTCCGTAAAAAAATGAAGCCACTTCGTAAAGGCGTTCAAACATTGCGTTTCATCAATTTCACAAGCATATATAAACAGCTCTTCACAGATGCATCATGGGTTACTGGGGAAAAACCGAAAGAGTGGGATGACATTTGCTCATTAACAGTGAACATGCTTGATGAAGGAAAGCTATATTACGAGGATGCGACTCCATTTTTACTTTTAAAAGAATTAATTGAAGGCTTCCAAACGAACAGATCGATTAAACACGTACTCGTAGATGAAGCGCAAGATTATTCTCCGTTTCAGTTCGAGTTTTTAAAACGTCTCTTCCCTGCTGCAAGAATGACGGTACTCGGAGACTTTAACCAAGCGATATTTGCCCATGCGAGTGAGGCAGTGAATTTCAATACACTTACTAGCTTATACGGACCAGATGAAACGAACGGTATTAACTTAACTCGTAGCTACCGCTCAACAAAACCGATTATTGAATTTACACGTGCTCTCGTACCGGAAGGGAAGAACATTCACGCCTTTGAACGCGATGGCGAGAAACCTACAGTAACGAAAATAGCTGATTACAGCGAACTGCACGAGCATATTACTACAAAAGTTACCGAACTACAAAAACAAAATCACAATACAATCGCGATTATATGTAAATCCGCAACTGAAAGCGCCGCTGCATACGAAGCACTCCGTCATATCGAGAATATTAAACTCGTGAAGAGTAACTCAGCCGAGTATGAGCAAGGCATTGTTGTGATACCTGCTTACTTAGCAAAAGGTATCGAATTTGACGCTGTTATTATTTACGATGCTTCTGAAGATGCGTACAGCGATGAGAGCGTTCGTAGATTGTTCTACACTGCTTGTACGCGAGCAATGCATGAGTTGCAACTTTATAGCGTTGGCGAGGTTAGTCCTTTTGTGCTTGAGGCTGATTCGGAGAGTTTTGAGCTAATAACTAAAACACCTTGATGATTATCAAGGTGTTTTTCTCATTCTAAAAGGAATATCTTTACGTCGATATACACTTAACACAATTCCCATTATAAATGCATGAAACAGAGTTGGTATCAATCCGTAGCTAATAAATGGTAATGATATAGAAACACGTGGTAATATCCCGAGGGTCATGCCAACATTACAAATAAAATGGATTACAAAAAGAGTCACTCCGCCAACGAGAAGCAATTTACCATAACCATCATTTATTTTATAAGCTATGTTCATTATTCTTACTGCAAAAAGAGAAAGAATCACGACAAGAACTAGCGCAAGTACATATCCATAATAGTAAGTCAAACTTGCAAATACAAAATCAGTATGGGCAGCACGGATAGACTTTATATTTTCATATGTACCAAACCAACCTGCTGAAGACATCGCCTCTTTTAAACGTAAATACCATAGATCATGCTCTGGATTTAACATTCCTAAAATTCTGGCCATACGGTATTCTTTTACAGCAGACCAGGAAAGTAGATCCCTAATAATCAATGGTACAATAGGTAAAATCGTAATGAGCCATGCCGTTTTCTTTCCTAACTTACTCCACCAAAGCATAACAAATACCATCGTGATATAGATGAACAGTGGTAAAAGAGTTGATGTAGTTAGAAATAAATATAAAGAAAATAAATACAACATGAGAAGATGTATAAACTTTAATCTACTGTTATTGAAAAAAGAAGCCCAGCCTAGAAAAAAGAATGGTATTGTCATTAAACAATCAATTATGACGGAACCAATTTTTAGTAATGGTTCTCCATTCAAAGAAGCAGTCGGAAAACATTTTATCATTAACAAGATAAGTACACCAATTGTATAAAACAGCCACCCAAGCCTCTCTAACTTCCGATAATCAAATAGCATCATCCCAATCGCTGTTGTAACACCGAGAATTACAAATATCACCTTATTCATTAATAAGTCAGCATGTCCAAGCGCTATAACTGGCAAAAAACCTAGCCCCATCGCAGCCACTAATAAACCAATTAAGAACCAATCAACCTTTGGCTTATGTAGTTTATTAAGTTCCTGGCCAAGCTTAATTGGACTTCCCATTTGTTCAACAGCCTTATCTTCAGCAACTTCCTCACTTAAGCCTTTCTCTATCCACATATTCTTCGTCTGTTTCAAGTGAAAGTCTAGTTCTGTTGCCACCAAGTCCTTTGCTTCTTTTGATTTAATATGGTTCGTAACTTCTTTTAAAAAACGCTCCCCTTTTTTGCTCAATTTTTTCTCACTCCTGTACTAATCCTTTTAATATAAATCGTGCCTTCGTAGCATTCTTCTCTGCCTTTCGCAGCATTTTATTTCCTTTATCATTTAATTGATAATATTTAGCTCCCGCGTGATCCCAGCTAGATTGGATAAAGCGATTTTGTTCTAGACGATGTAATAAAGTGTATAGAGACCCTTCACCACCTTCGAATTTTTGAATCCCTCTCCCTCTTAGCAACTGCATCAATTCATAACCCGTTTTTTCATTCATAAGAAGTTGTAACACTGCTAAAAGGATATCTTCTTCCTTTTCGGACGATTGCTTAATTTTTTCTCGCACCTGCTTCTGGTGCTGATCAGAAAAACTCAAATGTTTAAACGTTGTGTTCTCCATTGATTTTCGCAAGCCTTTTAATCCATCTTCCATTTGATTATTCCTCCAATCCTTTCTTCAAAAGCTCCTTCGCTTTTTTCAGTCTCGTTTTTATCGTGTTTTCCTTTACTTCTATTACTGTAGCAATCTCTTTAATTGATAATTCTTCATAATAAAATAGATAAATGACTTCTCGATATTTTATCGGTAAACTCATTACCGCAGAAGCCAACCTACTATCCTCCGCATTTTGAATGACAGTTTGTTCGACACTATCATTTTGAATCCCAATATACGCAAATTCATCCTCTGTAACGATTACCTTTTTGTTATACCAACTTTTTATATAGTCCTTACATTGATTAATCGCAATTCTCCATAACCACGTTTTCACATTCGATTTCCCTTTATATGTATGAAGAGATTTATAACATTTTACAAATATATCTTGCGTTACATCCTCCGCAATCTCTTTATTATTCACATATGAATACACAAGCTGCAGGACTTCTTGCCCATACTTGTTCATTATTTCGTCGATAAGTTCCTCCTTATCTTCTATTTCAAACGCTTCTATCGTTAATTCATCCACATCATTTCCTCCTTCCCATATATTAGACGACGCACTGTATGGAAAAGTTTTATAAATACATAAAAAAATACGGATGGTAATGTCCATACCGTTTTTTTATGAATATTTATTTACTTCTTGTCCCCTGACACTAATGCTCTGCTTAAAACTAGGAATTTTCATCCATATATCTTGTTCCCTATTTTAAAACATAATACAATGAATACGTAACTTAATAAGCTATAACTAGTAGGTGTGGTAATCATCTCTTCCATTTTGAAAAAAGGGGGAGGTGATAATATGATCGCGATGTTTGTAATTAAATTAGTGTATGGTATCCTAACCGGAGCTGGCGTTGTCATCGGTAGAAGATACTTCGGTCCATGGCTAATTTCTGTATACAAAAAAGCGAGAACCACCCTGCTTCGTGGAAAAGGTAAGGGCGGTTCTCGGCTAAAACGTTAATGTAATTGTCTTATAACCGCACCTACTACCACCACAATAGCAAGTTAGGTTACAAAGGCAGAAGTTTCTCAGGCTTCTGTCTTTTTTATTTTATGCAAAATTCACACTAAATACTCTATCATCATTGTAACACATTTTATTTATTTTTAGTCAAGAGAAAAAACCACCTAAAGGCTCCCCTTCAGGTGGTTCTCTATTTTATGCTAACGCAGCTGCCTGTTCTTGTTGATCTACAGGAATTACAGCGTCTGTTAATGCTTTTTCTAGTTCAGCTGTATATTTCATTTGTTCTTCTTTGCTCCAGCCTAGTTTCGCAGCCATGTAGTTGATTACTGCTTCTTTCCACTCATATACCCAGTGGATGTTGAAGAATACAGCGCCTCTGCGGCGTACGAAGAAGTCAACTGGTTTTGCTGTCATTTCGTAATCCATTGCGTATACAAGTGGGATTAGAACGTCAAGCGGCATGTTGTATTCTTTCGCTTCGTCTTTATGTTTTTTCGCTAAGCCAAATAGTACATCAACGTTAGAACCATAGAATTTTGCGAATTCTTCTGCTTGTGCTTTCGTTAAACCAGATTTCGTACCTTCGTCTGCTTTTTTCGCAACGAATGCCGGGAATCCGTGTGAACCATCTACATGTCCACCAGAGATCGGCATATGTTTCGTATCACTCTTCGGATATGCACTATGACCTTCTTTTTGTAGTAAGTTCGTTACGTAATCTACTACCATTTCAGCCATTTTGCGGTATCCTGTTAATTTACCACCTGCGATTGTAATTAAACCAGATTCAGAAGTCCAAATTTCATCTTTACGAGAAATTTCAGATGCATTCTTACCTTCTTCATAAATTAACGGACGTACACCAGCCCAGCTTGATTCAATGTCTTTCTCTGTAATTTTCACGCTTGGGAACATGTAGTTAATTGCATTAATGATGTATGTGCGATCTTCTGTTGTCATTTGTGGTACAGCTGCGTCTTTATCATAGAACGTATCTGTTGTACCTACGTATGTTTTTCCTCCGCGAGGAATCGCGAACACCATACGTTTATCTGGTGTATCGAAGTAAATTGCTTGCCCGAGTGGGAAACGTTTTTGATCAATTACTAAGTGAACACCTTTTGATAACTGAAGTACTTTTCCTTTTTTCGAGTTATCTTTTTCACGAAGTGTATCTACCCAAGGACCAGCTGCGTTTACAATTTTCTTACCGTAAACTTCATATACTTCACCGTCTAGTAAATCGATTACACGTACACCGCATACTTTTCCATCTTTATATAAGAAACTGTCTACTTTTGCGTAGTTAACAGCTTTCGCACCATGCTCAATTGCTTCTTTCATTACTTCAATTGTAAGACGCGCATCGTCTGTACGATATTCTACGTAGTAACCGCCGCCTTTTAATCCTTCTTTTTTTACAAGAGGCTCTTTGTTTAGCGTTTCTTCACGGTTAAACATCTTTCTGCGCTCGCTTCGTTTTACACCTGCTAAGAAGTCGTATACACGAAGACCAATTGATGTACTAAATGATCCGAACGTACCGCCTGTATGGAACGGAAGTAACATCCACTCTGGTGTTGTTACATGGGGACCGTTCTCATATACGATCGCACGCTCTTTACCCACCTCTGCTACCATTTTCACTTCAAGTTGTTTTAAATAACGTAGACCACCGTGTACAAGCTTCGTTGAACGACTTGATGTACCTGCTGCAAAGTCCTGCATTTCAAACACAATTGTTGATAACCCGCGTGTTGCTCCATCTAATGCAATACCAGAACCAGTAATACCTCCACCAATTACGATCACATCTAACTCTTGTTTATTTACTCCGTTTAATACGTCTTTACGTTGTTTACTTGAAAATTTCATGGTAATTCCTCCCTTTGATAACGAAAAAAGAGACCACAAACTCCGCTATAGATTTCGCCTCTATAGCGCGTTGTGGTCTCTCCAAATCTCCTACCGAATTATTAACTTGTCACCATTATAACACTGTTTATGATTATTTGAAAGCTTTTGTTGCTTCAATTGCTTTTTTCCATCCAGCATATAGCTCTTCGCTTGTTTCCGCTTCCATCGTTGGTTCAAAGCGTTTGTCCATATGCCACTGTGATTTAATTTCATCTTGGTTTTTCCAATATCCAACCGCAAGACCAGCTAAGTATGCTGCACCTAGAGCCGTTGTTTCGTTAATCACTGGACGCTCTACAGGAACATCTAAAATATCACTTTGGAACTTCATTAAGAAGTTATTTTTAACTGCTCCGCCATCAACGCGTAATGTTTTCAGTTCAATACCTGAATCTGCTTCCATTGCGCATAATACATCTTTCGTTTGGTAAGCTAAAGATTCTAGCGTTGCACGAATGAAGTGCTCTTTCGTCGTACCGCGTGTTACACCAAACATAGCGCCGCGTACTTCACTATCCCAATAAGGTGTTCCTAGTCCAACGAATGCTGGTACAACGTATACACCATCAGTTGATTCAACGCGACTCGCATACACTTCACTCTCACTTGCATCTTTAAACATGCGCATTCCGTCACGTAACCACTGAATTGCAGAACCTGCTACGAAAATACTTCCTTCTAATGCGTAGTTTACTTTACCATCTATTCCCCATGCAATTGTTGTTAATAGACCGTGCTCAGAAGCTACTGCTTTTTCACCTGTGTTCATTAACATGAAGCAACCAGTTCCGTAAGTATTTTTCGCCATACCTTCACCGAAACAAGCTTGTCCAAATAATGCTGCTTGTTGGTCACCAGCTACACCTGCAATCGGTACATTTTGGCCGAAGAAGTGGTAATCAATTGTTTCTCCGTAAATTTCAGATGATGGACGTACTTCTGGAAGCATGCTCTTTGGTACTGTTAACATTTCTAGAAGCTCATCATCCCACTGTAAGTCGTGAATATTAAACATTAACGTACGTGATGCGTTTGAATAATCTGTTACGTGTGCTTTACCACCAGATAGTTTCCATACAAGCCACGAATCAATTGTTCCGAATAATAGATCACCGTTTTCTGCTTTCTCTCTTGCACCTTCAACGTTATCTAAAATCCATTTTACTTTCGTACCAGAGAAGTATGCATCAATTAAAAGACCTGTTTTTTCGCGAACCATTTCGCTATAACCTTTTTCTTTTAACTCATCACAAATTTCAGCTGTTTGGCGAGATTGCCATACAATTGCGTTGTAAATTGGTTTACTAGTTGTTTTATCCCAGACAACCGTTGTTTCACGTTGGTTCGTAATACCGATACCTGCGATTTGTTCTGGTTTTACATCTGCTTCGCTTAAGCAAGTTGCGATAACTGCTAAAATAGATCCCCAAATTTCTTGTGCATTATGCTCTACCCAGCCCGGCTTTGGAAAATGTTGTGTAAACTCTTTTTGAGCTGAATGAACAATTTCACCTTTTTTATTGAAAAGAATTGCGCGTGAGCTTGTTGTTCCTTGGTCTAATGAAAGAATATATTTTTTCATATCGGTTTCCCCCTTATGCTACTTTTCTACTATTTGTATTGCTTCCGCTTTTTTTACTTGTCATATAAGAGATTGCTAGTACAATCACAGTTGCGATAATCACATAAATAAGTGCTGAATTTTGCTTTCCTTCAAATACAACTTGATGGAATAAACCTGCAAGTGATCCACCTAAAATTGGACCTACTACTGGAATCCATGCATACTTCCAGTTTGAACCGCCTTTTCCTGCAATCGGAAGGAAGAAGTGTGCGATACGCGGACCTAAATCACGTGCTGGGTTAATTGCGTATCCTGTTGTCCCACCTAATGATAAACCAATACTTACAATTAAGAAACCTACGATAAATGGATTTAATCCATCTGCAAATTTATTTGCACCAATTGCTAATATACCAAATACTAAAACGAATGTTCCAATCATTTCACTTAAAAGGTTTGCAAATGTGTTCGGAATTGCTGGACCTGTTGCAAATACACCTAACTTTGTTCCTGGATCTTCTGTTTCTTTCCAGTGTGGTAAGTAATGTAAATATACGATAACTGCCCCGATAATTGCCCCAATCATTTGTGCTACGATATAACCTGGTACGTCACTCCATGGGAACGCTCCCTTAAATGCTAGTCCTATCGTTAAAGCTGGATTCAAATGTGCCCCACTAATTGATCCAACCGCATACGCTGCAACCGCTACTGCTAAGCCCCAGCCCATTGTAATAACAATCCAACCTGAATCTTTCGCAAACGATTTCTTTAAACTTACACCAGCACAAACGCCGCCACCAAGTACGATTAACAACGCAGTCCCTATTAACTCTCCTAAAAATGCTGACATAGTATCCCTCCACAATCAATTTAAACGCTTCCAAATGTGATAGAGGTAAAATGAATGGCCATTCGTTTTTGTCAAAAGAAAAAGACCCACAGCTTTGCACGCTTCTATATAAATTTATATAGAAACAATGAAATGTGGATCTCTTCTTTTCTCCGTCACGTTTATTAACTTGTCTATAATGTTAACCTCTTATGAAAGCGGTGTCAACAGAATTTTTTCACATTTTCGTCACTTTTTTTGGTAATGTTTCCATAGTTCGCGTTTTGACGTCGTAATCGCTGTCGCACCAGCGTTTAAAGCTCTTTCCACATCTTCTACAGTACGAATAAAACCACCTGCTAAAATCGGTACACCAGTACGCTCTTTCACTTCAGCGATAATATCCGTCATTGCTCCTGGAAGCACCTCAATATAATCCGGTTTCGTCTTATCTAAAAGATTGCAGCTCTTCTCCATCGCACTCGAATCGATTAAAAAGATGCGTTGTATTGCCACAACACCTTTTTGCTTCGCCTTCATAATAACGCTCGCCTTTGTCGAAAGTAACCCGTACGGTCGAAACTCCTGACATAAATATTCCGTCGCATGCCCATCACTCTGCAAGCCATGAATTAAATCCACATGTAAAAACACCTTTTTACAATATTGCTTCGCAAGTGATATAACACTCTTCAATTGGCCGACATGAATATCTAAAATAACGATATATTCATACGAACTATGTAATAGCTTTTCCAAATCTTTAATTTGCCTCACTGCCGGCAAAATCTTCTGTTCATGAAATTCCATTCTCTATATCCCCTTCTTTATGTCATCCTATCCTTTATAGTACACAATTTAAGTGAAAAGAACAGCTAGTGTAGGGGATTTCTTTCAAATCTTTCCTCTATTTATATATTTTCTTCAACTTATCAGAACCTATACCACCTATAATCATGAATACAAGGGGCAAAAGATTCATTACATATGGCGCATCTGCTACAATTGCAATACTTGCTCCAGCAAATTTATTTAGCATCCATACAACGATTTTTGCAATAAGTAAAAATACCCCTATCATAAATAAACTATCAAAAAACACCTTCCATTTTGGATATGCCAATTTCTTACTATCTTCAATTACTTTCTGCGTCAATTCTTCATCACTCCTTAGCAGTTCATCAATCGTAATATCGAACAAATCACTTAAATGAATAATAATTTCAATGCTCGGATAGTTCTTTCCCGTCTCCCATTTCGAAACAGATTGCCTACTTACATGAATTTTTTCAGCCAAATCATTTTGCGACCAATTTCTTTTTTCCCTTTCTTCTTTTAAACGCTCACTAAAAATCATACTGTGTTTATCACCTCTCTATGCCCATTATGTTCAAATAAATGATGAAGAGTAAAGCTAGTTATCGTTGCATCGCCTGTGCAACTTATGCGTTACAGCTTATAATAGTGCTATTTTATATGTATCTTCCCTATACTATGCTCCAATAATAATTTCCCGAACAATAATACAAAGAGCGGATACTAATAAAGTGAAACTTTAATCAGCCCTCACCAATCGGGCTTTTACAGACAGCCCGGCAAATAGCGGGATAAAGACTAGATTAGGCATAAAAAATACGCCATCCCTTCTTATCAGTCTCCAGAAAGAATAACGCAAATTTTCATTTTTACTCATCATTTTTCGGACTATATGAAAACCCCGGATATTTCACAACAGGCCACTTCTCCTTACGCAGGGAATCCATTACTTGCGGGCCAACATGTATATTACTCTCCACTATTTCTTTAGGAGTCAGTGCCATCCATTGATTTAACGATACATCTTCAAAACGATTGCTTCTGAACATCTCTAAAAACCATAATGTTTCGGTACCTGTATTTTGAATATAATGCCCCGTCGCAAACGGTACATATCCGACATCACCAGCTCTATAATCAAATGTACGAGCGGTACCATTTCCAAGAAACACAGTCATTCTCGCTTCTCCTGTCAAATAATATTGCCATTCATCATTATTCGGGTGCCAATGAAGTTCTCTCATTCCACCAGGCTCAACCTCAACGAGCGCTGCTGCGATCGTTTTTGAAATAGGGAAATTTGTAGAATCTACAATTCGAACGCTACCACCAGGAGTCTTAATTGGCTTTTGTTTTAACAGTTCATGTTTAAATGTTAAAGGAACTTCCCCTTTCGGTGATTGAACTTCCTGACTTTCAAGCGAACCTGGCACCTCTCCTTGATAAATATAAACTTGACCTGAAGGGATAGAATGAAAAGCACTCTCAGGTACTCCAAAATTAGCCGACAACACTTCTTTTGGCGTATGCGCAAACCAATCAGAAATAGCTAAAGTAGATAAATCAGAAAAATGTCCATCATCGAAAACAAGTAGAAATTCACAATGTTCCAATCCTTGAATGGAATGCGGAATACCAGGCGGAAAATACCAAAGATCACCTGGTCCAACATCAGCAATAAAATTACGCCCATTTTGATCAACAGCCGTTATGCGCGCCCGTCCTAAAAGCATATACGCCCATTCTGCCTCTTTATGCCAATGTAGTTCTCGTACTCCACCGGCCGTTAAACTCATATTCACTCCCGCAATCGTCGTCGAAACCGGTAGTTCCCGAGCAGTAATCTCCCGAGACCACCCGCCTTGTTTCAAAATCATAGAAGTGTCCGAGAATGAAAACTTCAAGTTAGGAACTAACCCTGCATCCGTTATAGGCGGAACAAGCATATTCGGATTTTGAATATCCCGCATAACATTACGAGGTCCAGAATCAATCGCACCTGCTCCGTCGCTGCGGATTGGTTGTGGCACATTCCCTCCCGCTTCATTAACAGTACGTTTCTTCATGATTACACCCCTTTTTCATCCGGTTATTAGGTGAAAATCCTCCACCATAGTGTATGAATTGGGCTTTAGATGGTTACAGTTACTATGGAGTTACATCAACTGCCTATCATTATCGTTTTGTTCATTTCTCAACTTATACTAGTATGGACAGCGTCTGGAAAGATAATGAAGAAATTAAATTAAAACTAATAAAAAACCCTGTAAAATTTAGTGCAAACAAGTTAATATACTTAATTAGTAAATTTCCCTCGAATAATTTATTAGAATCTAACATCCGTATACTTCTTACATATTTATAATATTTCCACATGTACTGTTTTACAAATAATCACATATTCGATCAAAGGGATTTATATAGTCTTTAAAAGGAAATTTACTAAACGAAAAGAAAATTTTAACAACAATGAAAAGAAGCTAACAATAAATTGTTAACTTCTCGGCTTAAGGAAAAAATAGTATCTTTCCTTATCTTCTAATATCTAGGTTGTGATTGAATATTTGTAAGATGAACATCATACATATCAATGATTTCAAGAAATCTATCAGCTTCACGGAAAACATGGTCTGCTAATAATGGATGAATGATACTCTTTATTTTACATTGCTCAATTAAATCACGTGCTGTTTTCTTAAAATCCCGAAGAGATGTAACCGACACACGATTTTGATCTAAAAATTGATCTAAAAGTGGGACTGTTTGGGATTGTGGTTTCATAGATTCTAAGTCAATTGCTTGATACATCAATTCATCAAAATCATTGCTAAAATTCCGTGCTGTATCTACAAGCTTTCTTTCCGATGGATCAAGAAGATGGCCAATAAATTTAGCATGGTCTGCCATAATCCGTAAAAAGAAAACATTTTCTTTAATAATAGCATCAGGAAGGGCATCTAATTTCCCTTCATTTAATTGTATTAAACGTTTTCTAAAATAGTCAGCTTCCCTACTTGTATGGTCAACTAACAGTGGAAAGTTATTTTGTCCTGGCAATTTACATGTGAGAATTAATCCTAAAATTTTTCTTTTAAATCCCCAAATATTAGTTGCGGCTTGTTGTACTTCTGCATTAAATCTTTTTATTTGCTCAGGATCTGTTTCATTTGTATAGGAATGCGCTATTTGTTCGATATGTTCAAACAATCGATAAAATTGATTAGCCTCTTCAATTAGTTGAGTATCCTCGCATCTAAACCCTAAGCGAAGAAAAAAAGAATGCTCCTTCATGATTCTAGACCAAAAACGAATTTCATTTAATGAACGCTCAACAAACATTACAGATGTAACACCTGTATCAGGATGTAATGATGTTTCATCCCTATGCATTGTTAATCCCCCCCAGTAAAATCCCCCGCTAGTTCCATTCTTATGAGTAAAAAAATATATAAATACCATCAATAAAAGTTCTGATGAATCTCGTATACATGTAATATTAAATTTATATAACCTGATCCCCAAGAAGAAAAAGGCTACCACCTAGTTGTAAAGTTCTACTAGGTGGTAGCCTTTCAAAATTTTTATTAAAGCAATACCGAATCTTTATCACTATCCTGATTACGTTTCTCGCGCTCTTCTTCTAAACGCTTCATATATACTTCGCCTTCTTTTTCGATAAACTCATTATCCATATCTTGCTCTTTTTTCGAAGTATATAAAACCATGTAGCCACTTAGTACAATCCCGACAATTACAAGATACACCCACCATGGTAAAGTTTCCAAATCACTTCATTCCTTTCCTTAGACAAGCCTTATTAGTTTCACTTTATGAGGAAAGAAGTGGATTTATGCTTAAAATTTTTATTGTGGATGCTTCGCGAAAAATGCTTGTACATATTCCATAAACTCAATTGGTTCCTGACGAAACGGTGCGTGGTATCCTTTTTCAATAATATGAAACGTACTATTCGCAAATAGCCCATGATACAGTTCACCATTTTTCCAAGAAACACTCTTATCATGTCGTCCCCATAAAATTAAAGTCGGTACCTTAATTTTATCTGCTTCCATCGCAATGCGGCGCTCTCTCATTTTCGTAAGCTGATCATAATGCTCTTTATCATCACGACTATTTTTCACTTCATTTTTATTATACTTCGCAATCTCAGTTACAGTTTGTAAGTCCGTCGATAGCGGTGGTACTTCATAACTTTCTTTTTGCTGGAAAGACTCTATCCCTGTGGAATCCGCCAAGATGAGATGCGTCACTGCATCCGGATATAAATACGCTAAATTAAGGGACATCTCTCCGCCCATTGAATGGCCGAGCACCGCAAACTGATCGTATCCGAGCTTCTTCATTAACTTATAATATAAATTCACTTGCGCAGGAAACGAATACTGAAAATCAATAGGTTTAGAAGAACGCCCAAACCCTAAAATATCAACCGCAATAATCGTATGGTCTCGCGCTAGTTCCGGATAAATATCACTAAACCCATCAGAAGAACCACCAAACCCATGCAACATGAGTAACGGCGGTTTTCCCTCACCAATTTGCTTAAAATAAATCGTCTGCCCATCAATTTGCGCCATACTCTCTTTCGTATTCAGCTTCATCATAACAGTATCTTTCACTTCTTCAACCTTCGCAATCGGCTTATCAACGAAGTTACATACGATTAACAAAACGAGCACAATACCGCTAATGAAATAAAATTTAAACCGTTTCAAAATTCCCGTCTCCTTTCTTGAGTTGCTATTTAAAGTTTTTACATTATTTGGTTGTTTTATGTTATCCTTTTAATTGTAACTAAAACAGTTACAATTATACTAAAAAAATATAACTCACTTCTATTACTAATGGTTATTCTGTAACTATTATAGTTACATATTTAAAGTAAGTCAATTCTTTTCTCTACATGGCCTGAAAATAGAAAAAGGGACTCCATGTTGAAGTCCCTTTCTTTGTTATTATAGTTGGCTTACTCCGCCGTCGCCCCTATTATCTGCTGGTGCTCCTCCTGTGTCGCCAATGTTAACGTAGTCTGGTCTTGCTGGTGCTCCTCCGTCACCAATATTAACTGCTTGCTGTGTAGTAGAAGAAAAATTAAGTCCCAATGAAAGAATCCCTACAAAAATTAATCCTTTTGCTATTACGCCTACTTTTTTCATTATTTCAACGCCCCTTTTTCTAAATGTTTTTTCTGTGCTTGATTATTTATATAAAAATATTTACTTGCCTTTACATGGTTTTCTTCTTTATAAAATTGCATAGCTAAAATCTCAGTATATTCTTGAATACAATCCAACAAACCTTCTTTCTCAAAATATAAAATCCCATTTAAAATAGTGGATTCTAATAATACACTAGACGTCTTTTGATTCATTTCCTTTAAAATTACAAAACGGTGCTGAAATTCTTTATTTTGTATCTTATTACATATATCTAATCCTTTTTCAATTAATTCAGCGGCAGTATCGATTTTTCCAATTTTGTAATATTCACGTGCTAATACAAACATTGCTTTGAAATGTTTGGGATTACTTTTTATTACTTCTACTAAATGTCGAATTGCTAAACTCGAAAGGTTTTGACTTGCATATAACCATGCTAAATTATGACGAACCATTGTAATAAATCTTTCATTATCTATCTTTTGAAATACATCTAATGCCAAATTCAACTTCTCTTCGGCTTGTTCATATTGCTTTAAATCAATACAAGCCATTGCAAAAATATTCTCACACAAAGCAATACAAACTTCATAGCCAGGATGTTTTTCATATTCATCTTTTGCTAAACGTATTTGATCAATCGCCATCAATGGTTTATACGTTTGATAAGACAAATATGCAAATCTATAATTGAATTCAGCATGTTCCAACGAAGATGTTATATATTTAATTAATTTCCCAGCCTCTTCAAAGTGATTTTGTGACTCAATGTAATTTGATATATACATTGCATGAATACCTTTAAATAAGTGATAATAATGTGTTAAAAGTGCGTCATCAGGAATTATAAAGGTATTAATTTCATCAAAACTATTCTCTGTAATACTCAAACTATCAATTAGCACATGATAACGGAATTTTAATAATGCGTGATAAAATGCCGCATACTGATCTTCTTTAATATAAATAACCTTGGACTCTATTTCCTCATTTAGTACTTTCGCTTTAACCACATCTTGTTTTAACATTGAATGATACCAATCATCCAATAAGTGTCTCATTTGCTCCCGCGTTACTACATCTGCTCCCATAAACTCGCATCCCCTTTTCTCCAAAATTAGGATTTTTATACAATTATCAAAATTGTATATTACCACTCCTTTTCTATGTATTGAAAAATAATTATCAGAAAATTTAATGTTTTAATTAATTATACCAAACTTTTCCTTTTTGATAACTTGAGAAACAATTATCAGAAAACTCACTAGAATAAATAAAAAAGCAAGCAGTTCCAGCACTCCGCTAAAACTACTTGCTCTCCTACTTACTATCTCTATTTTTACTCTTTAATGAATTCCTTCGTACTTCTCACTGTATCAATTGGACGAACTAATTTTTCAATTTCTTCACGTTTTGGCTCTAGGAATGGAGGTAAAGATAATTTTTCGCCAAGTGTTTCGTATGGCTCATCTCCCATAAACCCTGGGCCGTCTGTTGCAAATTCAAATAAGATTTGTGGTGCAACTCTTGCGTATAATGATTCAAAGAAATGACGGTCTACATAACCAGATGAAGGAAGTCCAACGCTACTGATTCTCTCAATCCATTCTTCTAATACAGCGCGATCTTCTACGCGGAATGCCGCATGGTGCACTGTACCAAAACCTTGTTGTGCTTCAGGAAGAACTGTATTATGTTCTACAATAACAGATGCACCGTTTCCGCCTTTGTTCACTTCAAATAAATAGAATTCCCCTTCTTGCGCAACCTCTTTAAATAATAGAACTTTTTCTAACACTTCTTTGAAGAAGCTAAAGTTTGCAATACGGATAAATACAGGTCCTAAACCAGTGATTGCATATTCTAATGGTACTGGCCCGTTTTGCCACGGTGTACCTGATTCGATTCCTTTATCAAGTTCATCTGAGATTAATTGATATTGTTGGTCATCAAAGTCAACGAAAGAAAGAGTTTTCTTACCAAATTGCTCTTTAATTCCTGTATGTTCTACTTCAAGACGGTCAAAGCGTTTCACCCAATACTCTAATGCTGCATCAGTCGGAACACGGAATGAAGTTTTTGAAATTTCATTTGTACCGTGTACGCCTTTCGGAACACCTGGGAAATCAAAGAATGTCATATCTGTTCCTGCACTACCTTTATCATCTGCAAAGAATAAATGATACGTTTGAATGTCATCTTGGTTTACTGTTTTCTTAACTAAACGCATTCCTAAAACGTGAGTGAAAAACTCATAGTTCTTTTCTGCACTACTTGTAATCGCTGTAACGTGGTGAATTCCTTTTAATTGGTTCATTTTATATTCCTCCAATGTTTTTTAATTTATATTTTCTCTCCTATTACTTCTCTTCAATAGGTGCTAAATTCGCTTCAATCTCTGCACGCTGATCTTCTAAGAACGGTGGTAAATCAAGTTTTTCTCCTAAATGTTCCACATCTCCATCAACTGTAAATCCTGGTCCATCTGTCGCAATTTCAAAAAGGATTCCGTTTGATTCACGGAAATATAAGCTTTTAAAGTAGAAACGGTCGATGATTCCTGAAGAATGGAAGCCTCTTTGTTTCACCTGTTCTTCCCAATAAGCAAGCTCTGCATCGTTTTTCACGCGAATTGCTAAATGGTGAATGCTACCGCGGCCCGGTTTTTCAGTAGGACCATCTAAATATTTCACAACGATTTCTCCAAAAGCCTCTCCTTTAATGGACTGGAAAATTGCTTCTTGATCATTTCGGCTAACCTCTGTATAACCAAACATCTCTGTAAGTGTACTCGACATTTTATCAAGTCTACGAACTGTCATTTCCACAGAACCCATTCCTTGAATTTGATGCTCTGCAGGAACTTCTGATTTCTCCCAAGCTTCCCAGTGCTCTACTTTTTCTCCGTTTGAAACGAGTAATACTAAGCGAAGACCTTCAGCATCCTCAAATTGCAAAGCAGGACGATTTGCATATGTTGTTATTTCACTATGTTTCACATCAAATTTCTCAAATCGTTCTTTCCAGTAATGTAAGCTATCCTCTGAAGGAACGAGCAATCCAATTCGAGTAATCGCATTCGTACCACGATATGTTCTTCCTACTAAAGGAATTTCAAAAAATGATAATTCCTTACCTGGACTTCCTGTTTTATCCCCATAAAATAGGTGGTACATTGACGGATCATCTTGGTTTACTGTCATTTTCACACGACGTAAGCCAAGCACGTTTTTATAAAAGTGATTATTTTCATTTGCATTTTTCGTAACCATTGAAATGTGATGATGCCCTTTAATTTCATACATTGGTTATTCCTCCGTTTCGTTTTACTAGTCAAGTGATAACTAAAAAAATAACATTTCCCACAACTAATATGGTTTTTAGCTTTTCAATTTATTCTTAATTATGTTTTTGTAAATTCATCTTAGTTTTTACTGTATAAGTTACTTTGTTTTTTAATCGAAAACAACTGAGTGTATGTTTTTCATATGACTCAATCGCTTTCGTCACTATCACTTTACACCTCAAGTGATTGAAAAGCAAGAGAAAAATCTCGAATTCGAGATTTTTTTGTTAAATAACATATAGGGTGTAAAATCTGATTATTTACGTAATTGACATTCTATTAAAACGCTCATTTACAGAAGAACATTATTCAAGTGAAGCCCTCTATAATTCAATTACAACTCCTTGAAAGTTTATGATACTATCCTGATCACACTTTTTATATTTAATGTTTTAAGGAAAAAAGCTATACTATAAGCGAAACTAAAAATCAGAAAGGAAATACCAGAACATGGAAAATTATATGCTATTTATCCTTACAGCACTCCTTATTATAATGATGCCTGGTCCCGGTTTTGCTTTAGTTACAAAAAACACTATCTCTCATGGTAGAAATGGTGGGATAAAGACCGTCTTAGGAACGGTATCTGGAATGATGATTCATACAATAATGGCTACACTAGGACTCTCTGCTATCTTAATGAAATTTGCTATGCTATTTACATTAATAAAATATGCTGGGGCATTTTATTTAATTTATTTAGCTGTAAAGTCAATTAAAAGTGCCTTTTCTAAAAAAGAAGATATGTCAGGTTCAGTGGAAATAAACTCTAAGGATATTGGAACGGTTAAAAGTTTTAGACAAGGATTTACCACGGCAATCTTAAACCCAAAAACGGCTGTATTTTTCCTTAGTTTTCTACCCCAATTTATTGTGAGTAATCAAAGTCATTTCTTCCAATTTCTTTTGTTGGGATTCACATTTACGACTTTGACAGCAATATGGTATTTACTTTATATCTCTCTAATACGTCAATTAAGAACTTTTTTAAGAAAAGAAAAGGTGAGCCGTACAATAGAGGGTATTACTGGCACAGTATTATTAGTATTTGGAGTTAGGCTATTTTTCCAAAAATAAATATGTAATAGAGAGAGTTTAAAACTTTCTGTTTTTCCAATAAATGAATCAATATAAAAAGTATGGCTTTCAAACAGTAAAAAAGTGAACAAACGGGTGTGTTTGTGGAATAAGCTTCAATAAAATAACCAAACTTTTTATAAAGAAGTGAATCGATTATATTAAAATTGATATAAAGGCGTTATCCTTTCCTATGATTTCTCAGAAAGAATAACGCCTTTCTCTTTTTAGAGGATATTTTGTCTAGTTAGCTTGATAGCGATGTGGTTCTATCCCTTATAAAGTGAAACTTTAATCAGTGGGGGTTTTGTTCATCCCCCACTGATTATTAGTTGAACCAATCGGGCTTTTACGGACAGTTGATCCCCCACCTAACTTCTTTGCTTCCGCTGAATTTTGAGGTGGGGGTCTTACTGCCCGTTAATGCGGGATAAATGTTACAAAAACATTTATAATAGCTCTAACTTGCACAATGCTTCCCGTTAATATAATACGCTGATTCTGTGAAAACCGTAAATACAACCTCTACTTCTGGAAGTCCAAAATCCATTACATATGTAGTAATGGCCTTGGCAAATCGATCACGAATTTCCTGTCCACGCTCGAACCATTTCACTTCAATAAGAGGAAACGCTTCTATTTCTTCTCCATTGAATACAAACGTAGAACTTGGTAGTTCCAACGTAAAATTATTCGTACCACACTCACAAATCTCTGCGAGCTCTTCTACTAATGGCTTGCTTATGTGTTTTAATTGTTCAGTAGTAATTCCACGAAACACAACATGCGGCATGTGAATCCCTCCTTTAGATAGTTTTATATTTGCTCACATCATAGCACAATTCTCCCACCTTTTAACAAAAATAGATGCTAAACAAGTTTCAACTCTTATTTTTAGGCCTGTTATACAGGCTGAAGCGATTCTAAGTATCTGCCATATTAAAGTTGATATGCTCCTATTCTAGTGGTGAGATATGTTTTAATCGTTCTTCGTTACCCCCATGCGTACTTCTTAACTATTTCATTTAATTTTTAATAAAGAAAACAGCCTCACTAAGCTTTTAGAACTTAATGAGGCCACTTTATTCACACTTTTAATTATGGAACGTCGGTTTATAGAACGAACGATTATCAAGTGCGAAGACACGCTCTGTGTATTCGCCTGGTTTTGTGCGTCCTAATGCGCGGTCCATCATGTTCATTTTTGCATCTAAGTTGTCGATGTAGTGCAGAATTTCTGCTTCTTTTACTAACGGTGGTTTTGGGCTACCCCATTCTGCTTTTCCGTGGTGAGAAAGGACGATGTGTTGAAGAATTAATACTTCTTCTGCATCGATGTTCAGCTCATCTGCTGCTTTACCAATTTCGTTCACCATGATAGAAATGTGGCCTAGTAAATTTCCTTCTAACGTATACGTTGTAGAAATTGGACCAGATAGTTCAATTACTTTACCAAGGTCATGTAAAATAACGCCTGCATATAGTAAGTCTTTATCTAATGATGGGTATAGATTTGAAATAGCTTTCGCTAAATCTAGCATTGATACAACGTGATAAGCTAGTCCAGATACGAACTCATGATGATTCTTTGTCGCTGCTGGATATTCTAAAAATTCATTTTGATGCTTATTTAATAAATGTCTTGTTAGACGCTGAATGTTCGGGTTTCTCATTTCAAATATGTATTGCGTAATTTTCTCAACCATATCTTCTTTTTTCACTGGTGCTTTTTCTACGAAATCCGAGATATCTGTTACTTCATTTTCATTCGCAACACGGATTTGTTTCACACGTAATTGAATACGTCCTTTGTAGTTTAAAATATCACCAGCTACTTTAACGATTGTTTCTGCTACATATTGTTTCTCAACTTCTGGTGATACGTCCCATAGCTTCGCTTCAATATCTCCACTTGGATCTTGTAAGATTACTGTTAAAAATGGCTTTCCATTACTTGCTAGACCTTTTGTCGCTGTTTTAATTAACAAGAAAACATCGACTTGTTCACCAACTTCATATTCTGCAATTTTCTTTTTCATTCGAATTCCTCCACCAAATCAGTTACTTTTAGTATAGCATATTACAACTCATTTTCTTTACGCTTATGTGTTAATTTTATAATCTGTTTTTCTGTAAAATACGCGAGTAAATGCGCATGACATGTAAAGAAGATGACTTGTCTATCTTTTGCGATTTCCTTTATTAGTTCAATCGTTCGATCCGTCCTTACCGCATCAAAGTGCACGAAACTATCATCAATAATAAATGGGTAATCATGTTCAAATGTTTTCGCAAGTGCAAATCTCAGCGATAAATATAACTGCTCCGCTGTCGCTTGGCTTAGTTCATGACTGTAAAAACGTATACCGTCGTTACGTTCAACAACGAACGGCTCCGCCTCTGACGGTGAAAAGATTTTACTATAGCGTCCGCCCGTTAAATAGACGAAATACTCTTCTGATTTTTGTAAAATACGAGGCAGATGCACTTCATGATAATATTGCTTCGTTTTCGTTAATACTGTCTTTGCGGCCGCATAAGCAGCCCACTTCTTCACTTGTTCACGTACTTGCGCTTTTTTCATTTCCCACTCATGCATTAAATCGCCGTACGTACTACCTTCTTCTAAATTCGCAATTTCCATACGATGTTTCGCGATGCGCTCTGTCAATTCTTTCTCTTGCGCCAGACAGTTTTGTACGACTGTAATTTCTCTCTTTAATTTCTCTTCATAACCGTCAGCTTCGTAATGTTCAGCTAATGATAAACTCTTTAAACGCTGTTCTAACAGATCAATTTGCGGTAATAAACGCACTACTTGTTTCTCAGCATCTTCACGTTTTTCCGCCAGTTTACCCGCTTCTAAAAACATCTCTTCATCTGTAGTCTCTGCAATATTCCATAATGCATTTCGTTCTACTAACAGTTGTTTCAATTGTTCTTGCATAAACTCATATTCTTCTTGCCATTCCGCCAGTTTTTCTTTTAACTGCTTACAAGTTTGGCGCTTCTCTTTCTCATTTTGCATACGACTTTGTGCCCCGTGTAGCTTACTATACTCCGCACTACCGATAACAGCTTCTAGTTTCTGTTCAAAATGCGAAATCATTTCATATAATGAAGATTTTCGCGTGCCTTCTTTTTCTAACTCCCGATATAATTGCTGCATTTTTTCAATACGCTCAAACGCTGGCAATATGTGTGCATACGTATAAAATTCTGGGAACATATAGCGCGTTTTATATGCATCTACTTGTTCTCCCGCCTGGAACGTTTCTCTCTCCCATTCCTCATACGATGAAACGACTTTATCATAAGCTCGCTCCATTTGCTGCAATTTATAAGACTCACGCTCAAATAGCTTCCGAATCTCTTCATCTTTTTCTAACTGATAGCGCACAGACAGCGCTTCTTCACTTTGTCTCCCGCCAGCACTTTGCTGAAGAGTAAGAAGCTCTTCTTGTAATCCACTTGACGGATCTTTATATAAAACAAGGGCAAGAACAATCCCTACAAAAACAATAACACTAATAAATAAGAGCGGGCGGTTATCAATAAATAAACTCGTGAATAAAACAAGCGTGTTAATAAGAAGTAACAGAAGACAAACTCTTTGCCACTGCTTTTTCTTTTGCATAGCTGCTCCTGCTTTTTCCTCATACTTGCGCTTCATTCTCTCTGCGCCCATACCGATAAACGCCGCATCTTGGAACGATTTCTCTTTCTCAACTAACGTATCTCGCTCTTCATCAACTAACATTTGTTTCTGAATCTGTCTTATATTTTCTTCTTGTTCTTCTAATTGCTCTTGCGCTACTTTAAAACGATCATCAAGCTGTGCTTTTTGCGTTTCTAATTCACGCGCTTTTTGTACGGTTTGCGTAATTAATTCTTTCGTTGCCAAACTCATGTCAAACGCAAGAACCGCTTCCTTTTCAAAAGTAGCACCAATTTGTTGTTCTAGTTCTGCAATTTCTTCTTTTATATTCGCAATACTTCCTGTCATATCACGCATTTCTTGGCGTGCATTTTCGTAAGACATATGTTGCATACGAAGTTCTTCTACATAACTTTCTTTTTGTAAAAACTCTTCATCTATTTGAATCGAGGCAATTTCCGATTGCACCGTCTCTATTTTTTTATGGAGCGAGTCAACTTGTAATTGGAGCGGCTCCATCTTCGCCTTAATCGCTTCATAGCGCGCCATTCCGTTTACAGGAAACTGCCCGCTCTCATTTTCTAACACTTTCTCATGCGCACGCTTTTCAATAACGAGTGGCTCAAGCGCTGCTAATATTTCATAATCTTGCTTTCGTTTTTCTGCACTCTCTTTCTCCATACGAACAGAAGCAAGTTTCTCTTCACTTTCTTTTAATTGCTCGACTTGTTTTTCATACGTGCCAATTTTCCCTTGCCACTCTTTCATCTTCTCTTCAAGTTTCTTCATCTCTTGCAGTGACACGTTAATTTCCGGTTTACGCCCACTCGGTTTAAAGCGTTGATCCATTTCTTTTTCTAGCTTTTTATCTAACTGTAATAGCGCATCGCTTCCGACTGCACTTGCCGAAAATAAATAATTGCCAATATCCGCTTCGCCGAGCTGATGAATATTTTGAAGACCATGCATATCAAATGAAAAGATCGATTCAAATAAACTTTCATTCATCCCGCTTAATATATCGTTTAAAATTTCCTCGCCGCCCGTTTTCCCGTCTTCAAAATAAACGGTCACCTCGCCAGATGCCGTCTTTGGCAATCGTTCAATTTTCAAACGACCGTACTTCTCTGTTTGTACAGTCATCGCTCCGCCATACTTCCCACCTTCTTTTGGCTCATAACGGCGCTGTCCTCTCGTCGGAAAACCGAACAAAATACTTTTCATAAACGAGCGAATTGTCGATTTCCCCGCTTCATTTTCACCGTATAACACCGTCAGTAAGGAAAGATCCATTTCCACATTTTCTAATTTTCCGTACCCATAAATATGGAGTTTTTCAATTCTCATTTTTTATCCCTCTCTTGCTGGAATAATTGCTCTAAAATAATATTTTCTGCTTCCTTTTGAATCTCTTTCTTCTCTTCTTCTGTAAAAGATTCAATACTATTACGCGCTACAGGAGACGTCCAAATGGTGCGCAACACGCCGTCCATATTGGTGAAAGCTTCTAACTCTTTTAGCACACTACCGACGAAATGATTTTCTTCTTTCAAACGCTCGATTTCCGCAAAAGAAACCGTCTCATTTTTCCACTTCATCACATATACGAAATCTTTTCGCTCTTCGCCAGATGCTAAAATGTGAAAAATCTCTTCCACACGCTTTTCGTCACGCAAATAAGGAGAAAGTGGGCCCTGCCCTATGAATACGACAGTTAAAAGCGTCCCTTCCTCTTCTCTTCGGCAATCATTCATCGCAGTTGACATGCTCGTCATAAGTTCATCAACAGTTTCAAGTCCATCAATACAAACCTCGATCTCATCCCATACAACATCTGCCGTATGGAAAAATGAACAGTGCGTTCCTTGTTTCGTAAGTTCAATAAGGTACGCACCCTTCTCACCTGTTTCCTTACGATGACGACCTTGTATGTTCCCTGGATAAATAATGTATGGCTCTTCTGATAAAATTTCACGTTTATGTATATGGCCAAGAGCCCAATAATCAAACTGTTTTTCTTTCAACTCACGAATTTGAAACGGTGCATAGCGATTATGCTCTGCATCTCCTTCCACACTTCCGTGAAGCATGCCAATATGAAAAGGCGCATCACTCATTTTCGTATACTGCGCTGTCATATTATCCGTTACCGCTTGCTGCAAATAACTAAACCCATAAATAGAAGCTAATAGCTCACCATTTTTATAAAATGATTTCTCTTCTACGTAAGGCTCCGTAAACACATGAACATTTTCCGGAAACTCAATCGCTGCCCAGCTTCCTCCTAAATGATCATGGTTACCGTGAATAATAAAAACAGGGATATCGTACTGCGAAAGTCTCTTCATTTGCTCACGCACAAACACTTGCGCCCTCAAACTTCTCGTCTCCGCATCATACAAATCCCCAGCTAGTAATACGAAATCAACGCGCTCTTGAATCGCTTTATCAACAATACGCTCAAATGATTCAAACGTACTTTGCTTCATTCTCTCCCAAACAGACTGCGCAACATTCATCTCCATTCCTTTAAACGGACTATCCAAATGCAAATCAGCCGCATGTATAAACTTTACTTGTTTCACAAATAACGATCCTTTCTATCTTTCAAAAGTTTCATTTTATTAAAATTAACATCGCTGAAAACTAATCATCATCGAGAATGAAAATATTCTCGATGATTAAAGTTTCATTCTATTTTACCACGCAATGTCATATATTTCTTTGCATATTGTAGCGTTTTATGTCAAAATAATTATAAGATTCTGATTTTAATTATTGGAGGGAATTTTCATGGGAGTATACGTTCTAACAGTCTTTGAAAAAGATGGTTCAAAAGCATTAGACGAATCATTCGAGGCGGCAACTGAAAAAGAAGCAAAAGCAAAAGGTGAATCTATTTTACAAGAAAAAGGATTGTATGAAAAAACACATCGCTGTACATCTACTGCAGGTAAGCTCGTTTTATTCCAGCGCTAAAAAAAAGAAGCGTCATCCGCTTCTTTTTCACTCTACTATATCTTCGTCACACCACGTAAACACCACATCTAGAATGCGATTACCAATACGTACGCGTTTATTCCATTTACCTGTTTGGATCTGATGTTGCAATTCAGCTTTCATCTTTTCCGTCCAGTCGTGAATCGTTTCACTACCGTCGTACGGATATACGCCTGGAAACTCTTCCTGCAGTAGATGCAAGCTCTCTGCATCAAAATGAAAATGGAAGAAGTAGTTTGCTGTAAGCGATGGTTCTTGCAATCGTAAAAAATGATCATCAATTTGCTTTCTATTTCTATAGAAAGTAAAGATATTCACTTTACCGCTAGTAATTTGGTCAATTTGAATTTCGTGCTTCTCTATAATCACGTCTTGTCCACCTCGTTGTATACTATCTTTAGTATATATGTCTTTTGCAACAAAGTTAACCATTTTCGCGCGAAATTCATTTCCTTCATTATATTACCTGTACCTCCATATGCAATCAGAACAAATAAAAACAAAGTTGAAGGGGAGCGATCACATGTATTTCGGAAGCAAAGGTTGGTATGTAAAAGAACTTAAAAAATTAGGTATCCGTACTTATGAAGGTAAAAAACTAGAATCGTATCGTACGCATGTGTTATCTAGTTTACTTGAGAGAATGAAGAAGGCTTCGGCTTAATAGAAAAACACCTCCCGAATTCGCATACTAAGTATGCAAATTCAATGGAGGTGTTTTTATCAGTTTTCATAAAAGATTTTTTGCTTCCGCTGGAACGGATACGTTTTAATCTCAACTGTATCTAAATTTTCATTGAATAAATGAATGGCTATAATTTGTCTACAATCGTAAGTATGGTAATAATATGTTCCAGACTCCATACACATTGCACTTGTATAGATAGTATTATCTAATATACCGTCTTCTGTTATTACTGCCCCCTTAGGAACCTCACAATTTGATAAGATATGAAAAATAGCCGATATCCCGTCTTCTTCGTTCTCTATACCTTGAATGTTTTGTTTGCCATATGCTGCCCGCACGAATCTTGATGGCGGGGTGAAATCTCCAGGAAGTCCCATCGATCCGGAACCTTGGCCAAAAGCACTTAATGGTACGTCTCCCCACTCGGTTGGTGCAAATGGCTGCGATTTAAGTCCAATATATTGTCTTAAATTTTGTAAATGCCAATTAAACTCCGGGCTATTAGTCATCACTCCTATTGGATTGTCATACATTTTTATTCCATCAGTTGTCGGCTCAAGTACAATACACTCTCCCCATTTATCTGCTAAAATCCAATGTAGTGGCGGAGTAATCCCTAAAACTGGTAATGGTACATCTATAAGGGAAATGTTATCAACAGATTTTTTTAACTCTTCAACAGAATTAAACTGCGTCAAGCTCCAAGCCACAAAATCAAATGGTGCTAAATTCGTTTTATGGTCATCTATGCTGTTACTATAAGTAGCGAATCCCGGGAAATAGAGAGTGGCACATGTCATACCAGCTTCATTTACTCCGTCCGCCATAATAACCCTTCCTTCATGATTAATTCCCATTCCGACAACAGCCTTTTTCGCTCGGATCGTTTCACCAGTTATATTTTTCCACTGATAACGCCGAGGAATGATTATTACTTCCTGATTCATATCTAATGTGAAATCCATTGTTCTCGCAAAAAGATGCTGGAAATTTTTTGTTTGTAACGTCAAACTAGTACACATGAAGAAATCCCCCCATTTTATAGTTATATACACATTTTATAAAATTCTGATAAATACGCAAATTAAAAAACCTATTTATCACTAACAAAATAACCACCTAAACCAAAAATGCTATAATAAACCCAATCAAACTAAGGGGGCAAATTACTTTGCTTGGAACATGCATTCAATTTCATAAGTTTGGCAATCCAAAAGACGTATTACAAGTTGAATATAAAAATATAGAACCACTGAAAGATAATGAAGTTTTCGTTCGTATGCTAGTTAGACCGATTAATCCATCTGACTTAATTCCCATCACTGGAGCATACGCACATAGAATCCCTTTGCCTAACATACCTGGTTATGAAGGTGTTGGTATTGTAGAAGATGTTGGCGCAGGCGTTACTCGAGACCTTATCGGTAAACGTGTGTTACCTTTACGCGGGGAAGGTACTTGGCAAGAGTATGTGAAGACGTCAGCTGATTTTGTAGTCCCTATCCCTGATTCCATCGATGATTTTACAGCAGCGCAAATGTATATTAACCCTCTTACGGCGTGGGTTACTTGTACAGAAACGTTAAACTTACAACGTAATGACGTTTTATTAGTGAATGCTTGTGGATCTGCTATTGGACATCTATTTGCGCAGTTATCACAAATTTTAAACTTCCAATTCATTGCCGTTACAAGAAATAATAAGCATACAGAAGAATTACTACGCCTTGGTGCTGCATATGTAATTGATACTTCCACTGCCCCGCTTTATGAAACAGTTATGACATTAACAAACGGCAGAGGTGCAGATGCTGCGATTGATTCTATCGGGGGGCCGGCTGGAAATGAATTAGCTTTCTCCTTACGTCCAAACGGGCATTTTTTAACGATCGGTCTTCTATCAGGAATACAAGTGAACTGGGCCGAGATTGTCACGAAAGCAAAAGTACACGCAAACATATTTCATTTACGACATTGGAATAATGAAGTGTCACCATATAAATGGCAAGAAACGTTTCGTCACTTAATTCGTTTAGTAGAAAATAAGCAATTGTGTTTTATGACGGTACATTCTACGTATGACTTAGCAGATGTGAAAGCGGCAGTTGATGTTGTGCAATCTGCTGAGAAAACGAAAGGGAAAGTGTTTTTGACGAGTTATTGAATGCAATTGAAGACTCTATTTTGATTGATTTTTTTATGCCTTATAAACCTAATTTTGATATCCCGGCTTCAACTACCTAAAAATAACATTGTCAACAGCACTTATATTGGTTATCATAAAAGCGAACATAACAGGAGATGAGCAGATGAATATGAACGAAAAGAAATCTTTTTCAAAAGTTTCTCGGCGGAAATTAGTCGATGAAGTATTGGAACGTCTACAAGAGAAAATCTTTTCTGGGAAGTATGAAGTTGGTGATCGCCTCCCTACAGAGCCGCAATTAATGGAAGAGTTAGGGGTAGGACGCTCAACGCTACGAGAAAGCATAAAAATATTAGTACATGCTGGCATATTAGAAGTTCGACAAGGACAAGGTACTCGTATTGTCTCACTTAATATAACGCAAGATTCATTTGAAAAACGACTACAAGCAGCTAATATAAATCATGTGTATGAAGCACGAAATATGTTAGATAAAGAAGTAGCGATGTTAGCGGCACAGCGCCGAAGCGACGAGGATCTTTTATACTTAAAAGGACATTTGAATAAAAGAAAAAATGCCCTTCAAGAAGGAAATTATGTAGCATACATAGATGCAGACATTCAGTTTCATCTAGCCATTGCAAAGGCGAGCAAAAACGAAGTTCTACTTGATTTGTATCAATCTTTCGTACCTGCCCTTCGTCACATTTTAAGCCAATTCATATTAAATACAGCGAACTATGAAGATAACTCTGACATTCATGAAAAGTTATTCCAAGCGATTTTAAAACAAAATACTGAAGAAGCACGAAAATACGCTGTTCAAAATTTGGAGCTGAAATAAGCTCCTTATCTATTACACAAAAACATCAGATGATATACTCAATAACATCTGATGTTTAAGAGAGGAGAAAATGAAATTGAAACATCAAGAACGAACTTATTTGTATATACTAGCGCTATTTTTTGTTTCTATTAATTTACGTATCGGAATTACATCTGTTTCACCTGTATTAGAAACAATCCGACAAGACTTAAATATAAGCAATTTTTCCGTTAGTTTTTTAACAGCTATTCCTGTTTTTTGTATGGGGACATTCGCCTTACTGACTGGGAAGGTAATTAAGAAATACGGGGCAGAAAAATCAATTATGGCTTGTCTTATTTTAATTGGCTTGGCAACATGTATGAGAGCTTTTACCTTTTCTATTTCCACATTATTCGCGAGCTCTTTATTTATCGGTATTGGAATTGCACTTGCAGGTCCGTTATTATCAGGTTTTATTAAAGAAAAATTCCCTACGAAAATCGGCTTAATGATTGGAATATATTCAGTAGGTATGGGTACTGGTGCTTCTTTAAGTTCAGGATTAACGATTCCTTTACAACATGTATTAAAAGGATCTTGGAATATGGCACTCGCTTTTTGGGGTGCACTAACTATTATCGCCATTATATTTTGGTATCCCATTATGAAACGAAAAAAGAAGACGAGCACACAAAATAAAAAGAATAATAAATTGCCTTTAAGAAATAAAAAAGCATGGTTATTTACAATCTTTTTCGGACTACAATCAGGAATCTTTTATTCCATTACGACTTGGCTTGCGCCAGCAAATCAAAGTATGGGTGTGAGTAGCGAGCAAGCGGGTACTCTTATAACTGTTTTTACAGTGATTCAAATGATATGTAGCTTTTTAATTCCAACATTAGCGGATATTTATAAAAACAGAGCACTTTGGTTATTAGGAAGTATATGCTTCGTACTCGTAGGTTTATCGCTTATGATTTACCCACTAACTACACCATGGACCCCTTCTATTTTACTAGGGATCGGGCTCGGCGGCGTATTTCCACTCGCTCTTATGCTGCCACTATATGAAACAAAAACTTCAGAAGATGCAAGTGCATGGACTGCTATGATGCAATCAGGAGGATATATTATGGGCGGATTCATTCCTGTCCTAGCTGGAATCGCTCGTGACTATTTTGATAGTTATACGCAAGTTTTTATTATAATGGCACTTTTAAGCTTAATTTTACTCCTATTAACTTTAGTCATGAACAAAAAGGAAGGAGAAGCAAAAAATCTTATCTCCGCTTAAACTAAAAAATGTTATTACATGGTATAATTTGGTTAAAATACGAAAGGAGCTTCTAATATGTGGTTCATTTCGGCAATCGCGCCCGTTTTAATAGTTGGTGGAATTGTAGTATTTGTAATAAAAAGAATGGAACGGAAATATAAAGAAGGAAAATTAGGTAAGAAAAAACCTCAAAAAGCTCAACTGTTATTAGATAGTTTAATACCTATAGGAATGCTTTTTGGCTGTATAATCGGTTTGATTTTCGGCATGTTTTTCCCAGATTTCTCACTGCTTTCCATTAGTTTAGGATCCGGAATAGGCTATTTATTTGGTTTTTTTGCCTATGAAATTTATAGCAAGACAGGAAACAATTTTTGTTAATCCAAAAGGAATAAGCGGGACAGTACATAGTAATCATATAAAATATGTAACTGTCCTTTATTTTTGCATCAATGTTATCAATTTTTCTTCCACATCCTATACGCCTTTTTTATTGATTTTTCTCCCCTCTTTCTTTCGCATATTCGCTTTTTTGTTTTTCTCGGCTCTATACCCAAAGTAAAGTATCGCACATGTAGTAATAGAACCTACAATGTATCCTAAAAAGCCTCCTAACCAAAACATAATATAAATTGCCCCCAATCCATTATAAATTTTATGTAACAGACATCTGTAAAACGTTCTCGGTACCTCCGTTTTTTATTACAGATTGGAAAATCCCCTTAACCATTCCATCTATGAACACTCTGTCTTCTCTATTTTGATTATTATCTATAAAGTTATTTATACCACTAATTCTTCCATTATCTCAAATAACAATTTTATTATAAAATTCGCACTTACGTTACATATATGTAGCATTACTGTTTCTTTTTCATTTAGCCCTTAAAACTGTTCTATAATTTGAACGAGTTCGCTCTTTTGTACGAAATACCATTTATGCTACTGGCACTTCTATTTTTCTAAGAAATACAATCCCATTCTTTTTACTTTTACAACTTAAAAACAAAAAACCCCCTCAAAGCATGAACTTCAAGGGGTGAGCCTGTTTTTTATTTACTTATATACGTACAGCTGTACCACTGACAGCTACCATTAACATTCCATCACGAACAACCTCGTAATCTACGTCAATACCAACGATAGCGTTCGCACCTTTTTGTTTTGCAAGTTCTTTCATTTCGCCCATTGCGATATCACGAGCTTCTTTAAGCTTACTTTCATAAGAACCAGCACGACCACCGACAACATCACGAACAGAAGCGAATAAATCGCGGACAATGTTTGCACCCATAATAGCTTCACCATTTACAATATCAATATACTCAATAATCTCTTTACCTTGAATTCCAGAAGTTGTTGTTACAATCATGACTGACACTCTCCTAATAAGTTGTAGTTTTGATAAGCTTTCTTATGACTTTATTATGACACGGAAAAAGTATCTAATCTATTGAATTACCTTACAGGAATGTGACAGTTTTGTAATAATAAAACGCGCATTATGTTCCATTTTAATAAAGCGCTTTAATATTGGGATACATAAACGATTCTCTATTTTCTTTCCAATCTTTTTCTACTTCTTTAAAAGTTGGTCGTCCTAATTCTTTATTATTTTCATGTTTACTAAACCACTTTTTCACATACTGGTCTCCATTTTTATTTTGAACTGTACAAAGGAAGCTATTACTGCTATCCTTTAATATTTTTACAATCACGAAAAGGCACCTCTTCCCTTTTAAATAACATGATAGAACTTGATCTTTTACTATAAGCCCTTCCTCTCTTATAGTCATACGACTCCTCGGCCGCGCCAAAGTTGTAAGATCAAAAAAACGATATTCACTATGTTTATATTTTGCATAATTGATATGTGAAGTAAATATTATTTAAAGAAATCAGAGTTATAAGCATTATGCTTATCAAATATTTTATAAATTTCTAACTTATCATCTAATGTTGCATCTACTAAAATTAATATATTTCCATCGTAAATATATTCTTCATACTTTTTAGCATGTTCTTCTGGAATTCCTAATCCTATAAATGCTCCTATTAAACTTCCAGCTCCTCCGCCAATACCAGCTCCACCAATAGCTGCTGCGATTGGTCCTGCTGCTACAATTGGACCCATTCCAGAAATGGCAAGTATACCAAGGCCAGTTAATAAACCACCTAGTCCCCCTGCTACTCCTCCTGCTACAAGCCCTGTCGCTGAAAAGATATCTGCTTTATGTGCAGTTTCATTCTTAACTTTTTCACCCGATTTTTCTTCCAGGTGTTCAATTTCCTTTTGATCCTTCGCAATAGCTGAAATGTTATCTGCTGGGTATCCTTTATCATTTAATTCATTAATAACGAGTGCCGCATCATCAATTGTTCTAAAAACACCTACTATTTTTCTATCTACATTCATAACTATTAATCTCCTAAAGTTTTATATAATGTATCTTTATTTTTCTTCATTTCTGTATACACTAACCTTCTTATTAACATAACCATTTACGAAAAATGCGAATAGTAAAAGCACTACAAGTGAACTACTTAACAAGTAAATTAAATCAAATGTAATATCAATCATCATTTCATTCATGTATACCAGGCTCCTTTTTATTTAAAGTAAAAGTATATTTTGATAGACTAATCTACTAAACATAGACATCTTACAATTCATCTTCAGTCAATCTCTTTATAGTATATGTATACCCTTCCTAACTCTTTCTAAACGTAAAAAACTTTAATTATATTTTTCTTATTTATACGTTTAACATCTTCTAAAACGGGTATGTTTATATTGTTATGCTCACTATATGGAAAGGAATATTACGATGAACGCCATTCACTCTACTACTATTTCTTATAATGAAACACCTACAATAACTCAGATTCATCATTTTTATGCTTTAATGACAACATTTCAAGCTAATTTGTTTATAAGTAAACATGGAACAATGACATCAATCAAAAATTTAAGCACTCTAGTATCCTTTTTCCTTACTGTAAAAAAGAAAGATCTTGTATTATTTATTTTTGAAGGAATAGATGCAAAAAAAGCTTTAAGAACACTCTTTCCTTCTTAGAATGTTTGTTATCCTCTATTCCCCCGTTTACTACCTTTCATATATGTTTTTATATTTCAAAATGATTTCCTCTATGAAAAAAGAACCCCCTAATACAGTAGGGGGATTTCTAGTTTGGCCTTATGAAAACTGATATAATATATATTACGTTTTTTATTCTTTAAAATAGAAAACTTTTAATAATCTTGAAGGTAGGAATTTTTGATGAAATCGAAAGCAAAATTTAGTATTCGTTACAAAATTATGGCTGGTTATTTAGTTATCATTTTGTTCTTGCTTATTTCTTTCATTATGTTAAACAATGGGATTTCCAGTTTACAAAAATCTCGTAATTTTATTATTGATCACGATTTTAAAGTTCTTAATTTAACGAATCAAGTGGAGAAAGATTTACTAACAATTGAAAATAAAGCGAAAGGATTTATCACTTCTAATGATGCAAATTACGTTCAATCCCTTAACGCTGCAGAAAAGGATTACGAAAAACATTATCAAGATCTTTTTTCTTTATTAGAGGATAACCCCTCTCAGCAAGAAAAATTAAAACAGATTAACGAAAACATTACTAGTTGGATTAATAAAGAGATTCACCCACTCATTACAAATAATAATAGTAATAATGTACAAACAATCGACACGACTCAAATTCAGTCATTACAGTCGCAGCTAACTAACTTCCGTAGCACTGAGGAGCAACTAACGAAAAAAAGAGCTGCACAATTAGATATTGAAAATAATAAATTAGAGATTTGGTTATACAGTTTATTGTTCTTACTTTCTTGTATTTCCATTATCGTTTCACTCTATATTTCGAATTCCATTACAAAAACGATTAAAAATGTAATTCAAGCTATTAAATCCATTTCTTCCAAAGAAAAAATTACGGAAAGAATTCATGTAAACAGCCATGATGAAATAAAAGATCTAGCTCATACAACGAACCACTTACTAGACGAAATATCGAAAAGAGAGTGGTTGCAAACCGAGCTTGCAGAATTAATTTTAATGTATCAAGGTGTATCTTCTATTGAGATGTTAGGTAACAAAATTCTTAGTGGGGTTATACAAAAAACGCAAACTTCTTGCGGTGCATTTTATGTTCGTGAAGAAATTGAAGACACTGTCTACTATGTGAAGAAAGCTTCTTTCGCCGGTCAAGGTCCTGATGTTGGAAAACAGTCTATTAAAATGGGTGAAGGTTTCATTGGACAGTCTGCTTTAGAAAAGAAAAGTTTTATTCTCAGGGACATACCTGAAGAATTCCGTTACGTTACTACTGGATTATTAGAAATACGCCCTAAAAACCTACTAGTCATCCCTATCTTATTTGAGGATGAAGTAATTGCAGTAATGGAGTTAGTAAGTGTAACTGAGATTTCAGACTTGCATCAAGATTTAATTCAACAAACTGTTGATAATCTAGGTTTGACAATCCATAGCATTATGGGACGTATGCGAATTCAAACTCTTTTACATGAATCACAAGCAATGACAGAAGAGTTACAAGTTCAATCAGAAGAATTGCAAACGCAAGCGGAAGAACTACAAATGCAAGCAGAAGAATTACGAACAACGAATGAACAATTAGAGTCTAGAACTGAAGAAGCTGAGCAGAAAACAGCTGACTTACAAATTACTAAATCAGAATTAGAAGAAAAAGCAAGTGAGTTGTTACGCAGCTCAAAATACAAATCTGAGTTCCTAGCAAATATGTCACATGAATTACGCACACCGTTAAATAGTATTTTACTATTATCTGAAATGTTAAGAGAAAATCATGATAATCATTTATCGGATGATGAAATTGAACTAGCAACTGTCATTCATTCATCAGGGAAAGACTTACTTACTTTAATTAATGACATACTAGATTTATCTAAAGTAGAAGCAGGCAAACTAGACATCATTTTTGAAGCAACGAACATAAGTGACATGGCAGCCAATATGCATCAAAACTTTTTACATATAGCTGCACAAAAAAATGTCGAATTTACTATTGAAGACAGTGATACGATTCCAGATTTGTTTTATACAGATGCAAAACGGATTGAACAAATTATTAAAAACTTACTATCCAATGCATTTAAATTCACAGAAAAAGGATCCGTCTCTTTACATTTCAATCCGATAGAAACAACCAATTTGAGTCATGATATGCAATCTATAAGTAAAGAGTGGATTACAATTTCAGTAAAAGATACTGGTATTGGTATCGCTAAAGAACAGCATCAACTTATTTTCGAAGCCTTTCAACAGGCAGATGGAGCAACAATTCGGAAATATGGTGGTACAGGCTTAGGGTTATCTATTTGTAAAGAGTTTGCTAGATTATTAGGTGGTTGGATTACGTTAGAGAGTAATTTAGGAGAAGGTAGTACTTTCACGGTATATATTCCTAACCTTCCAAATGGATTACATGATATACAGTTATCCAATTTAGAAGTCGCAGCAACGGTAGATGACGTTATTCCTGCTGAAGTTGTTGAAGAAACTATCGTTACTACCGAAACAAATAACGTCTTCCAAGAGAAAACCATTTTAATTGTCGATGATGATCATCGAAATATATTTGCGTTACAAAATGCATTAAAAAAACAAAACGCCAACATTATTACTGCCCAAAACGGCATAGAGTGTTTAGAAATACTAAAAAGCAATACAAATATTGACCTTATTTTAATGGATATTATGATGCCTAATATGGACGGTTATGAAACGATGGAAAATATCCGAATGAACTTAGGGTTACATGAAATACCTATTATCGCATTAACTGCTAAAGCAATGCCAAATGATAAGGAAAAATGTTTATCTGCTGGCGCTTCAGATTATATAAGTAAACCATTAAACCTACATCAACTCTATTCGGTAATGAGTGTATGGTTAATAAAATAAGTGAGGTTTAGTTGGAGTGGAAAATAAGTATTATAATTTTGATCCATCAGTAGATACGGATAAGCGTACGAACTTAGAAATTGAATTACTATTAGAAGCGGTATTTAAACTATCAGGATTTGATTTTCGCCAATATGCTCGCACATCTATTTATAGAAGGATTTGCAATAGAATGCAGCTCTCTAATATCCCTACCATTTCAAAATTAATTGAAAAAGTAATTCATGAAGAAGGGTTTTTAGAACAGTTATTAAATGATTTCTCCATTAATGTAACTGAGATGTTCCGTAATCCTGCTTTTTTTAAAGCGCTAAGAGAGCATGTTATTCCTGAATTGAAAAAACATCCTGAAATTAGAATTTGGCATGCTGGATGCGCAACTGGTGAAGAAGTATTATCAATGTCCATCTTACTTCACGAAGAAGGATTAAGTGAAAAGGCTGTTATTTATGCAACAGATATGAATACAAATGTGTTAGAAAAAGCAAAACAAGGCATACTTTCATTAAATAAAATGCAAACTTACACGAAAAACTATTTACAAGCTGGCGGTACACAAGCATTTTCTAACTATTATTCGACGGATAGTCGTTTTGCTTATTTCAATCCATCACTTTTACAAAACATTATTTTTGCACAGCATAATTTAGTAACCGATCAATCTTTTAACGAGTTTCATATTATACTTTGTCGTAACGTTTTAATTTACTTTACAAGTAAACTTCAAAACCAAGTGCAGCAACTATTTTATGAAAGTTTAAGTCACAATGGATTTCTATGTTTAGGGAATAAAGAAACTCTTCGTTTTTCAGATATAATGCCGCATTATACCCAATTTAATCCTAGCGAACAAATTTATCAAAAAATACAATAAAGTGAAACTTTAATCAGATGGGGGGGATTCCCCACTGATTATCAGCCCTCACCAATCGGGCGTTTACGGACAGTTGATCTCCCACCTGCCTTCTTTGCTTCAGACTAAATTTTTTGGTGGGAGTCTTACTGCCCGTTAATGCGGGATAAAAAGCGTATGAAATCCTCTGTTTGGATTTCATACGCTTTTTATTTTGCATTCGTTTGTATCATAATTAGGCACATATCATCTGATTGTGCTTTCTTCTGTTCTCCCTTATAAAACCCTTCTATCTCGCCTTCTAAATCTCCCCATTTTCTTTCTGTAAAAGTACGTAATTTCTCTTCAGCCTCAAATTCATCATTTGCAATTGCTTCAAGAACACCATCTGTAAACAATACGATTTGAGCGTTCTTCTCAAAAGGTATAACTGTCTTTTCAACTTTTATTTCATCAAAAAATCCTACCGCACAACTCCCGCGATTTAGTTCAACCATATTTGTTTCATCAACTAAAACGTATCCAGAAGGATGCCCTGCATTTACATATTCAATCGTTCTCTTTTCTGTATCTACTACTAAATATATCGCTGTAAAATAATATGGAATATCGTCATTCTCATTATGTAAAAGAGTCATATATTTATTTAAGTCTTTAATGACAAGTTCTGGATCGATTAAAGATTTAATCGTTTCACGTAATACAGACGAAATAAACATACAAACTAATGAAGCAGATATACCATGTCCCATCACGTCTAATAATATAATACCGTAGCGGTTTTCATCGATTTTATACCAATAATACATATCTCCAGCTAATTTAAATGAAGGTAAGTAACTTGCTTCAATTTTTATATAATCTTCTCTTAATGGGCTACTTAATAAGTTTCTTTGTACTTGCGTAGCTAAATCTAGTTCATTCCGAAGATTTTCTTCTTGTTCTTTATGCCAATTTAATTCCGATTTCAAGCGTAACGCTACACGCATACGTGCTAATAGTTCAACTTTATTTATAGGTTTCGTAATATAATCCATTGCCCCCATATCAAGAGCTTCGGCCAACTTATTTGCATCCTCTAAAGCTGTAACAAAAATAATAGGAATATCTTTAAACTTCTCCTCTTTTTGTAATCGCCTACAAACTTCAAGTCCATCAATTTTAGGCATCATAATATCTAATAGTATTAAGTCAATTTCATTATGCCTGGAAGAATCTTTTCCAAACTGTATGTATTCGAAGAGCTCTTGTGCAGAATTGAGCGATACAAGATCATGATATCCGGCTTGTTTTAAAATTTTCTCAATTACAAATATGTTAACCGGATTATCATCAACAATTAAAATGGACACAAGTTATTTCCCCTTTTCTTATTTAAAATGTAAATCTATTATCATTTTCTATTTTTCTAGTATTACATACTCAGTTACAAAATGAAAATTTCGTACTCAAACATATTTATACAACAAAAGAACAAACCCCTAGAAATAGGAATTTGTTCTTTCACTGTATAAATTTCTACTTTTAATTTAACACCATTGCTTTATCATTTAAAAGACGATCTAATTCTTCCATATGATTTGTTTCATCTGCAATCATATCTTCTAGTTTTACAACTAACTCTGTCATATTTAATTTCGCTGCCTGTTCTTTTCTCGTTTCATAACGCTTAATTGTTTCATATTCTGATTGTCTAGCGGATTCTAACATTTCTCTAACATCTTCTACTTGTTTCACTGGTAAAGGGATCGTAGTAGGTGTACCACCTAACGTCTTAATTTTCTCCGCTAAATATAGGGCATGTCCTTGTTCATCACTAATTTCAGATTCAAAGAAAGGTTTCAATACTTGTCTATATATACCAGAAACTGTAGCTGCATTATGGTTATACATAATAATTGCTGAGTATTCTCCTGCTAAATCTTCATTCAATCCTTCGATTAGTTCTTTCACATCGTGTGACATTTTTATATCTCCTCCTATACTTAATAAGTACCCCTTTCCTCATGTTTTAAACATAATTATTTAAAATTTTTATGTATCTAAAAATGCAGCTTGCTTCAATTTACTTATCGCTTGTCTTTTAATACGAGAAACGTGCATTTGCGAAATACCTAACCGTTCTCCTGTATCTTTTTGATTTAAATTTTCTCCAAATATATAATGAATAACACTCTTTTCCGTATCATTTAATACGTTAAAAATATCCTCTAAAACGAGACGTCTTTCTGTCTGTTCATATCCTTGCTCTACTTCACCTACAGATTCAATTCTCGCTACCGAACTTCCATCAGATGAATTTTCAACTACATCATCTAAGGAAGATACTCGATAATTATTTTTCGCATCCATAATCTCTAGAACTTCCTCTTCCGATAGTCCTAAATGATTTGCAATTTCTATTATCTTCGGTGAACGTTGCAGGTGATCTGTTAACTCCTCTATCGCAAGTTTAATTTTCCCGCCTAAATCTTTAATTCGCCTTGGAACATGAATACCCCAAGTTTTATCACGTAAATACTTCTTTATTTCGCCTACTATTGTAGGTATTGCAAACGGCTCAAAAGCATTCCCTATCGAATAATCATACCTTCTTATTGCGCCTAAGAGCCCTAACATCCCTACTTGTATAATATCCTCATGCATCGGCCCGCCTTTTGAATAGCGATATGCAATGGAATATACGAGATTTTTATAATGATCAACTAACCTTTCCTGCGCTTCATTACATTGGTTTTGTTGGAATTCTGCAATTAGCTTAATAACGTCTTCTTTAGTAAGAGTTGTAGGTTGAGATTGGATTTCCATCATTCTCCACCTGCTCTCTTTGTATATATTTTGTCATTAAAACTGTCATGCCCTCATCATGCATGATTTGTATATCATCCATTAACGTATTGATTAAATATAAACCTAAACCATTTTCCGGCAAATGTTCTACTGGTTTATTAATATCATACGGACCGACTTTACTTTTTAAGCTACTGAAATCAAAGCTAACTCCATTATCCGCAGCCATAATTTCTAATCGATCTTCATATAGACCAAAGACAATTGTAATTTCTCCAACGTCTTCTTTATATGCATGTTGTACAATGTTTGTACATGCTTCACTAATAGCAATTTTCATATCTTCTATATCGTCATAAGCAAAGCCCATTCGATTCGCAACACCAGCCATTGTTAAACGAATAATAGCCACATATTCTGCCTTTGCAGGAATTTTCATTTCTATCTTTTCAAATCTCTCCATCATCCCTAGTCACCTTCTTTCTACTTTTTCAAAATCGGAATTCAAATTTAATATTTCTGTTAACCCTGTAATATCGAATAATCTTTTTAATCTTTTAGATACACCGATAAACTCTAGTTTTCCATCATTTTTCTTAACTGCTTTTAATAGCGCTATAAAAACACCTAAACCAGTACTATCCATATAATCTACGTTATGAAAATCTACTACAATATGAACCTCTTTTTCGCTTGTAATAGGCATTACCTTATTTTTTAAATCTGATGCCGTATACGCATCAATCTCACCATTAAGTTGTACCGTATAACCTACATCATTTTGCAAAATATTTATTTCCAAATTCATCATTTCCGCCCCCTTATCTCAAACTTTTACTATTTAATTACCCATAAAAATTAGTTTTAAACATATTTTTTTATTTTCATTATAAATAAATTTTCTACACCTTTCTCAGCTTAACACTAAAAAAAATACTACCGAATGTTTAAACCTTATAAATTTGTGTATGTATAATGTATAAACATTATTTTTAGGGGGATCTATCTATGGAAGAGCACAACTTTAAAAAGGGAGATTTCGTTCAATTTTCTTATCGACACGATCATGCTACAAAGTTAGTTGGTTCCATTATTAATATACTAACAAATACAATTGTAGTTGATATAGGTAATAACGAGGACTTATCTCATATAGAGCCAAGGCAAGTCGTAAGAATAAATAATTGTGAAAAAGTAACGATGGTTTAATACATAATAAAAAGTGTAATTTCAATGAGCGGGGGCCTTCATCCCCCCGCTCATTCCTATGCAGATTACATTAAAAAAGCATCCAAATTATTTTAATTGGATGCTTTTTTATGTATATTTATCAGTTCATTAACCCTATCGCTATATATAACAAACTTAAAATTACTATTCATTATCATACTTACGCTTTCCGTAGCATTCTAGAGAAGAATGTGACGATTAAAATAAAGACGATTGCGCCTAATAAAGCTGGAAGAATAAAGATGCCTCCCCATTCAGGACCCCAGTGACCAAATAATGCACTACCAACCCAAGATCCGATTAATCCAGCAATTACATTACCAACTATACCTAAAGGAAAGTCTTTCCCTGTAATCATTCCAGCTAACGCACCAATAAGTCCACCTACAATACACGTAATAATAAGTCCCACAATTAAACCTCCTATATTATTTTTATATTGGATTCATCAAGCTTTGGTATGTAACCAAAGCTTGATGAAAATGTATTATTCTTTATTATCCAACTCATCGCTTATCTTTTGTTTCACTTTTCCGACTTTTTCTTTTATAGTTCCCTTCGTCTTCTCCCACTTCCCTTCATTTTTCAACTCTCTATCTTCTGTAACTTCACCAATTCCTTCTTTTATTTGTCCTTTTTTCTTTTCAACTTTACCCGTAATTTGTTCTTTTAGCCCGCTCTCACTCATATTTCCCATCTCCTTTTCGTAATAGATTTATAGATTTAAAGGATACAAATTTAAATAGAATACATGCATCTTCTTTCTTGTAACCATTCACCGACTCTTTCTAAATCCTTAACGAATAACAAGATTTTCCCTTCATCCAGCTTTTCTTCATAAAAGTTCGCTTCTTCCTCATTAAGCCCTAACTCCTGCATCTTATTTCTTAACTGATCTCCTGTTTTTTGAAAGACGTTAATAATGCTTGTCCCAAGTCCCTCCTCTTTTATCCCAATTGTATTCACGTCTGCATTGTCTGCAATTCTATCTGTCCTATCTTTCTCATGTGTTAATACGTAAATATCTTTTTGTTCTATTCCTTTCTTCACTAGATCATTCGCTGCATTCATGACCTCTTTCTCCGTAATAAATTCATATACAAAAGGTTTACTATACTTCGTTTCCATCTTTAACTTCCTCCTTTAAAATGAATTATTTGTTATATTATATGTAGTACACCTATTTTCGAAATGTTAAACATAAAATTCAAAAAAAGTTATGTGAATTTTGATTTTAATAGAAAATAAACAACATCATTTACCACTTTAAAACATCTTCTACTTACAATAACCTCCTAAATTAACGGAAAATTGTTATAATTGAACGTAAGGAGGGATAATATGAAAAAAATCATATCTATATGCGCTCTAACCGCTCTATCTTTCACTTTAATAGGTTGTACAAGTACCTCGGTTACAGATAAATCTTCACAAGTTAAGCAAGAACATACACAAAATACCTTTCAATTAAACTCCGCAAATATTACCGACATTGAAATACTGAAAACAACAAATAATACTACTTCCAAATCTCAAACAGATAATGAAGAAATGATAAAATCTATCGTTTCAGCAGTTCAAAATGGAACACCTAAAACTATCACTTTAGATCAAAAAAAGAAACAATCTGTGCATTCTACTATAACCGTTACATATAAAGATGACGAAAAAGAAGAGTTTCTTGTTTGGGTTGATAATAAGGAACAAATTACAATTGCCAAAGATGAGAAGAAAGATAAGGTAGAAAGTGTGATAGTGAATATTAAAGATACTAAAATGATGAAGGATTTCTTTTAAAATTCTAGTTAACATTAAAAAAAGAGTAGGATTACATCCTACTCTTTTGTTTAATCATACCCAATAAATAGACTTTTATAAGATCTATTTAAGGTCTAATTTTGCTAAATCATGTTGTAAAACATTATTTCCTTCTTGTGGGTTAAATACGATTGCACTAAGACCAAAAACATTCGTAACAACATCTCTATCTTTCGGACGAATGATTCTTACTTCATAAGCAAACAGTGCTGGAGGAAGAGCTGCTGAACGAAAAGTAACATATCGATTAGGTGGCAATGTTTGTGTTGAAGGGTCTATTAATGGTAACAATACCGGAGAACCAGATGACCAATCAAACATTTCAACAGTTACTCTACGAGTATCATCTGGATCAACATTCATAGCCTCCACAGTAAGAAACAACGTAGCAGAATGTCTACGTAATACACCCGTTGATAAAGTCTCATTGTGATGTTCACAACATTTTTTCGGAGGGTGACCATAGCCATAACTCATACCAATTCCCCCCTTTCATTTACAATTAAGGACAAGTATTCCTTATAATATATAATGTTAGTATTCTTTTAGTGCAAGGTATAAAAGCGGATTTCCATCTATATTTTTGGATATTTTATTTTTCATTTATTCGCTTTTAAAGAATAAAGTGAAACTTTAATTAGCCCTCACCAATCGGGGTCTTACTACCCAGCAAATAGCGAGATAAATCTATTTTGAAAAGGACCTGCTCCATTCATTCGTAAAAGCATAAAGTAAATGGAATCCGTTAAAACACATGAGTGACCCCTTGGTTTTCCCTTCCTATTAAAAGGAGGAACTGTTATGGGCTTTGGTGGTAGTTGTGGCGGCTGTGGCTTCGCTGGAGGATTTGCTTTATTAGTTGTATTGTTTATTTTATTAATTATCGTTGGAGCTGCTTGCTTCTGCTAAAAAACTATCGGAAAAGACACTCATGTGAGTGTCTTTTCTTTATATGTAAAAAAAAGCCCGCCTATTTCCGTAGGCGGGCTTTATCTTTATTACACAATACGAAAGTATACTCTCTTTTTCACTAAAATTTTATGTAATTATACATATTCATGAAAATAGAAGACTTAAATTATGCCAAAATAAAGTGAAACTTTAATCAGTGGGGGGTGTTCATCCACCACTGATTATTAACCCCCACCAATCGGACTTTTACGGGCAGCCCGCCCCCCACCTAACTTCTTTGCTTACGCTGAATTTTGAGGTGGGGGTCTTACTGCCCGTTAATGCGGGATAAAAAATATAAAAAAATATCCAAAAAAACTGTCACAAAATCCGTTTTTCTGGTTTCTCTATAATACAGGTATCAAATTGAAAGTGAGGTTTAAACGGACATGTTAACCATAGAAAATGAAGAAAGTCATGCTTCTGATATGACCTTTGAAGATTTATTTAAGCAGTACTATGCTTACGCTGTGAAACAAATCATCTGGATTGTTAAAGATCAATCTATCGCTGAAGAGTTAGCACAAGAAGTATTTTTACAATTATATCGTAGCGATTGGAAAGGAATTGAAAACATACCTGGATGGTTGATTAAATCTTCTACTTATGTAGCTTATAACCATTTTCGATCTGAAAAAAGGCAGCAAGCGAAGATTGATAAAGAAATACAATACCATGAAGTACAAAATGTTTCATCATTAGACGATGATTGGATAAGAAAAGAAGAAATTACAAAGGTCCAAACGATACTAAATAAAATGAATGATCGAGAACGAACCCTTTTACTAATGAAATTCTCTGGTTTTCAATATAAAGAAATTGCAGAAGTACTTCAAATTGAAATATCTTCTATTGGAACATTATTGGTCCGAGCAAAAATGAAATTCCGCAAGATTTATAAACAAATGGAGGAGGCATAACAAATGAAATGTTATGATATCGGGTTTATTCAAACATATATTGATGGAGAACTTTCTCATGATATAAGAAAGGAATTCACAAAGCACCTAGATACATGTGAAGCATGCCAAGATTTATTAGTAGAAATTAGTAAATTAAATCAATGGGAAAACGTAATGCTAGATGAAGAATCTGCAAATTCACCACAAGAAATCAAAATTGATATAGAACAAGCATGGAAAACATTTGAAAGCCGTTCCAAGTTAGACAATGTTTCTAATATAAATCACAAAAAGCACCAAAAGAAGGGAATGTTTACAAACATGAGTAAAAAATCAAAACGTTTCATTTATACAGCAGTAGCTGCAGCTGCACTTTTTACAACAGCAATGATTCCACAAGTACAAGTGGCGGCTACAAATGTTGCTTCATATTTTTCTGATGCAATTACAAATGATAAAGTTGTAAATGAAGGAATAGGAGATGAAAATGGTGTCATACAAGATATGATGAAGAATGGTAAATATATTCCTATTGATGAAAAAATTACAGATCAAGGTATTACTGTACATCTCAAAGAAGTATTTATCGCAGATGCACGTATATCAGTTCATTATAGAATGGAAAAAGCTGATGGTAATTTAGTACCATTTGAATTTGATACATCAGGATTAAATCTTGAAAATGATGGTAAAATTAATGGGCAACAAGAGGAAAACCCTGAGATTAAAAATGACGGGAGACTATCATTTATCCATGATTCAGATGATCGTCTTCCTTTTGAACTTATGGCAGCAGGTAAAAAACTAAATGATGTAGGCATTCGTGATAATGATAAACCTGAAGGTGTTGCTACATTTGTTATAGATTCTAAAGGAAAAGACGCTTTTAAACAGCCCCTTACTTTAGATGTAAATATAACTAGAATTGGAAAAGTAATTGGATCTTGGAAAGGTCAAATTCCAATTGATACTTCACATTTGAAAAACAATACGAATTAACATGAAAAAAAGAATAGAACAATATGTATCTAATTCTCAGTTTATATGTTTTCTTGTTTTCGTTATATTTATTTCTTATATAGTTTTTACTCTATCTTTTATTTATGATTTAAGTTTATAACCTTAAATCAATCATTTAAAACCATTACAAAAAAAAGCCCCCTAAAAAAGTAGGCAAATAAATAACCGGTTTCTTAACGTATAAGGAATCGGTTATTTTGTATTTAAAATGCGTCTAGACGTACAATTTTTTTGATATGGTGACCTCTAATAAACCATATCAAAAAAAGAATAGACAGCCTAAGGTGCCTTTCTCCGACTTGAACCATGTTTAATTGTTTTGTTTATTGAGAAATACAATGGTTTATTTATGCTGATCTTCTATATTAGGTCCGTTTGCAGTCCATACAGCAATTAACAAAAGAACAATAGCGATGAAAAAGTTGATGAGCATTTTTACTAAACTACGCATAGGTAGAAAAGCATATATACTTCTCTACCTATCTTAATGTTACTTGATAAGTACTTGTTTTAATTATATATACAAGGAAATTAAACCAGCTATAACAATCAATGGAAGAATTACTGCAAGTTTATTTTGTAGAGGGACACGTTTGTCTGGGACTCCTGGATGGATAACAAAAGCCAGTAAAACAATTGCTCCAATAATACCTAAAAGTATATTAATGATAATCATCCTCCTAAGGAATATTATTAAAATTATATCAAATTTAAACACAAACAAAAGGAATTAATGTTAACAATTACCAAACAACCTATTTATACATAAAAAAACCCCCAAAGTATCTACTTTAAGGGGATCCATCCTATCACCTTCTCTCTTCATACAACCGATTTGCTTTATACGAGCAAACAAAATACATACATGTCACAACGGGGATAAATGTCAAAAAAAGTCCTCTCATTAATGCAAATGGCGTTTCAAATAAGAATGACCATAGAAATGATACACCTTGCTTATCCCATAATCCTGGCGTCAAGTATAGTTCTTTCGGATTTACAAAGGCTCCTAAATTCATTGTATTACTATACATAAATAAAAATAATATCGGCAAATAACAGATCGCTAATTCTAAAAATGTTTTAGATAGACGCTTATACTTCCCTGCTCGTGACATTGGATCTGAAAAAATGTCATCTTCACTTTCTTCATCTACCTTTTTAAAATATTGCGTACCTGACCACCTATTACCAGCTATATGCTCCCAGCCACTATCTTCAAATAATGTGCAGTAATTAATAAAATCACTTTTTCTACTAAATACTCTATGGTCTATTTTAATCGTCGCATCTTCCGGTTCTGTATATCTAAATGTATAACCAAATGTATTGCTTTCTAGTTGATAGCCTTTCCAAGCCATCTCCTCTAACCATTTTTCCTCTTTCTCAAAGTCTAAAAAGAATTTCAATCTCCACATCATCGTTTCCCCCTAACTATACGTGTAATAAACTTTTTGTAACCGCAATAATGTGCTGCATTCTCATAAAGTCTAAATGCAATACTTCTTTCCCGCGTTCCGTAATGACATACACTTTTCTTCGTTTATCTTCGCTTTTTACCGATTCTATTAACCCTTGTTTTAATAAATTTTCAACCGCACCATACAATGTACCCGCTGCGATTTTCACTTGATGATTACTCAGTTCCTCCACCTTTTGCATAATTAAATATCCATGAGCTGGCTCTAATAAAGCTAAAAGAACGTAATACGTTGTTTCCGTTAATGGTAAATTTTTATCTCTATTCATAAAGACCTCCAATGTAACGATAAGTATATAGCTAAACTATATAGTTCAACTGAATAGTTTCATTTTATACAGTCAAACTGTATATGTCAAATGTAGGAATAACTTTATAACCCAAAACAAAAACGCTACCTTTTTAAAAGATAGCGTTTTTGTTTTATCCTTGCTTATTCTTCGCCTTCATTTGCTCTTCATAAACAAACTTCGCGGTCATAAAGTCGTTAGAAAAATCTTTCAATGCATTCTTCATTACATTTAATTCTTCTTGTGATTTAATTTCAATACTGTTTAAGAAATCAAATGCTTTTGATTGTTCCTCCGCAACAAAGTTTTGTGTCATATAATCATCTTGGAAGTCTTTCTTCGCCTTTTCTTTTACTTTATTCATTGCCTCTGTTTTGTTTATGCTTTTCATTGGATTTTCGAATGCTCCAGTAGGTTGTTCTGGTTTTGGCTCTTCTTTCTTTTCCGGCTGTTGCGCTGGTGCTGGTTGTTGTGGTTCCTGCTTTGGTTGTTCTTGTTGAACCGGCTGCTGCGCTACTTGTTGCTCTTTTTTCGCTAACTCATCTTTTAACTTCTTCACTTGCTCATCAAGAGATTTTTTTTCAGTTTCTAACACACTCATATCACTTTTCAACTTTTGCGTTTCTTCAAAATGTTCATCTACTAATTTATTATATTCTTTCTCAGAGTACATTTTTTCACTGGTTGATGTCGTTTTCTCTTTCATAACAACTACATTAATAATTATAAATAAGGCTACAATTCCTATTAACGCAGCGGAAATCTTCTTTTTGTTCATGATTAATCCTCCAAAATGTAAAATTTAAAAAATTATCATAACAGACCAATTCGCTTTCAACTGTCATATTTTGTCGAATCAATATAATAAAAAAAAGCATCTGAAACAGATGCTTTTTCTCATTCTTAATACGTAAACGTAATCGTCACTAAAGAATACCCTTCTTTCGCATTGTAAGGCTCCGCTTTATAAGAAACTCGGTTTGCCCCTTGCGGATAATCGATTTCGCCAATTACCTTTTTCACATCTTGCAGTGCACCATTCATTGATTGCTTGTACAGCACTTCAATTTTCTCTGGTTTTGCACTATAACGCTGCTGCATTTTATTTTTTAATTCGGTATAGTTATTTGCAATATATTCATTTCCTAAATAGTTTAACTTTGTATCTTTTAATATTTGCTGATATGCAGGCGTTTTCTTACTACCTGCCGCAATTTTATTTGTCAGTGTACTATAATAGTTTGTTGTAACTTGCGGGTAATCTCCGCGGTTCCACTCATGATTTCTTGTTATTTGCTCATCTGATAAGTTAAAATACGAATACGTTACGCGGCCCTGCTCATCTGGCACCGGATCATCGAATGTTGTATCAAGGTGATACCATTTGTTTTCGATTTTCACTAAATTCCAAGCATGAGGTTGTCCGTCCCCAGTTCCTGTCACGAAATGATTTTCAATTCCTGCTTCTTTTAACAATTGATAAGTTAATAGTGCGTAACCTTGGCAAACCGCAGAACGATTTACAAGTGCTTCATATGCTGTGTAAGCTTTATAAGACGTATCATAAGAAACATGTTTTACTACGTAATCATGAATCGCCTTCACTTTTTCGTGATCATCCATTCCAACTTGAGTAATAGAAGAAACGATTGCTTTCGCTTGTTTCATGACATATTCCGTCTGTTCTTTCGTTTCACGATATGTAATCTTAAGCGTAAATGTATAATTTCCAGGTGATCCAGAAAGTCCATATGAAACATTCGATCTATTATTATTTGTATACTCATTTTTACTTGCAACTTCTTTATATGCGTTAAAAAGTGTATTCATCACTTCGTTTGTATTATTGTTTTTCGTTTTATATGGAAGTGTAATATTTGTCTCGTATGTATTAATACGCTTTTGTACTTCCCCTTTAAACGCTGTTAATAATGCCGCATCTCCTGTGTCTTTCACATCAGCATTTTTATACTTCAAAGTTTTATATAAAAACTGCGCATACTGTTCACGTGTTACTGTGCCATACGGTTCAAAATTCCCGTTCCCTGTGCCATCTGCGATTCCATTTGACTGCACCGCACTAATTGCGTTTTCTGCCCAAAATGGATTTGGAACATCCTTAAAGGTATGTTTTTGTTTTGCCGCAAGATGGAAAGCATTTGTAAGAATTTGTGCCATTTCCGCACGACTCACAGAAGCTTTCGGTCTAAACTGGCCGTTTTCATCACCTTTAAAAACTCCTAAATTCGTTAAAGTTAATACCTCTTCTGGGAACATTGTAGAACTTTGATTAATATCACCGTAAGGATTTTTAAACGTAGATCCATCCTTTAATACGTAACGAGTTCCATCATTACTAAACGAACCGCCTTGTTTATTCGGTACTAACACTCGATAAATTAAAGCCGCAACTTGCTCCCTTGTCGCAACATCTCCAAAACCAAATATCCCATTTCCATAACCGGAAATAATATTTTTACTCGCTAAATCTTTAATCGCAGGATATGACCAATGTGATGTCGGCACATCAGAAAAAACACCCACTTCAGCAGCTTTTACATCGCTACCATTTGTATATAACAACGCACCACCAATAAGTGATAATGATGTAATTGATTTTAATAGTTTTGTATACATAATGTCTTCTCCCAATACATTCTCTATTTTTGTTGGTTTATGTCGAAAAATCTAAAAATATGACAAAATATATTATACAATTAAAAGTTTTTGATGGATATATTGAATTTTAAAATATGCAAAAATTCATATTGTTATAAGGATTCATAGTAATATTATGTTATTTTACTTGCGAATATATAAATAAAAAAACGCTCATTTGAGCGTTTCATCTATATACCTAATAATTACTTTTTCTTCACTTAGAACTCTTCTTCGGTAATAATCCTTTGATATAACAACTCTTTATACTTCAATATTTCATCAGCCCGATGGCCCTCCATGCGTATATTGTATAACACTTGTTGTATTAACCTTTGATTGGTCTGTTGAAACATTTCATCCATTTAGAAATAGTTCTATTAAATTTTTCACCACTAGCCATAAAAATATCTTATAATCTTTATATAATAAATTATTGTATTAGGAGTAGATAAAATGCCAGTTACACTCGAACTTATTCTTTTCATTCTTATAGCAATTAGTGCTGTTGGCTATTTAATAAAAGAATTTCAAAAAACTAGGAAACGAACACTTGGAATTTCACTAGAATTTTTAATTCTTTTCTGGTCAATATGGAGAATATCAACTATCATAATCTAATTTATAAAACATGAATTCCTTTGAATAAAACTCAATATTATGTCCATAATGTTGATAGGCTGTATGCCAGAATCCATTTAGTCTTCTCTGTATCTCCTTGTATTAAGCAGTTAGCCTTTGCTAGCTGCTTAATACAAGGAAATATTTTTTATTTAAATTAACTATTTTGTTCACTTTTTTGATACATTTACGAAACATTCATATGTTACGTTATATAAGTCCTTTTTTAAATCATATTCATTCTAGAAAAAAGTCCTAGTCCCCCTAGGGCTTTTTTCATTCAAATAAAGAGTTTTATTGTTTCTCAATAACCGCAACTATTTAATGTGGTAAAATAATAATTGGATTGGCATCCAATACCATATTACGATGGATCAAATCGCAAGAAGGCACCTTAGGGTGTCTTTTTTATAGAAAATCAGTTTAAAAACTAAAAATAAAAGAACCTCAATAAATGAGGTTCAAAAAATCTACTATTTTAAATTACCTTCGTAAAAAGCAACTCCATTTTGAACATGTTTTAAATACCACGTAATCGTCCCGCCACAAACATTTTCATTAAAACTATTAGCATATACTCCATTTGAGTAATAAAGAGTTCTTTTGAACTTACCGTTAGAATACTCATAAGGAATTGAGCATGTTGCTTGTTTCGGAGAGCTCACAGCTTTTTGCGTATCAGCTGAAGCTGCCCCAATTCCTCCTGTTAATGCAATACCTGTTGCCAATAGCCCTACTACTAATTTCTTGAACATAATAAATCCCCCTTTAATAGTTTTTATAACTTACAACTTAAATGTATCACTTTTGTAATTTATGTAAATATCTTGAATATGTAGAAATATTTATTTAATTATTGGTAATATTAGGATTTTATTTTATCAAATGGAAAATAGAGGGGTTAGGAAGGTTTGTAAAAATCCATACTAAATAAACTAAATATCAAGATATACCATTAATGGGCTGATCCAAAATTTTTTCTGATTGGAAAACTATAGTCTCATATATCAATTGCGAGGATACCTTAAGGTATCTTTTTTGTACATATAAAAGTCTCAGCATCTTATTCCTTTAAAACAATAATTGCAACTATATTAATTTTACATTACATTAAGGTTAGGGAATATTCTTATATTAATAAAGTGAAAGTGCTAAATAGTAGGTGGAAGAATGGAATTTAACGATTTGGGTATTACCATTAAAGAACTTAGAATCAAAAAAAATATATCACAATCCGAATTATGTCATGGAATATGTTCACAAAGTCAAATTAGCAAGATTGAAAAAGGTATGATTTATCCATCTAGTATATTGCTATATCAATTATCAGAAAGACTTGGTATTGATCCAAATAATATATTTGCACTAACTCAAAATAAAAGATTAAAATATGTAGAAAATGTAAAATACGTAATAAAAGATTGCTTAAAGCAAAAACAATATAAAGAACTTTATGAAATAGTGAAAAAAGAGAAAAACTTAAATAATTTTCAAACAAAAGAAGAGAAACAATTTCTAATATGGCATGAAGCAATTGCTATATTTATAGTGGATAAATCATTAAAAAATGCTTTAGATTTTTTAAATAATGCATTAAAACTGACTTTAACTAATTCTGATTTTTTATCAGAAAGAGAAATAGATATTATGCAAACAATGGCTATATTTTATGCGGAAAATAAAGAATATGAAAAAAGTATTAATATATTAAAAAGATGTTTAAGTAATTTTAATAAGTTAGATTTTCCTAGAGATAAAGAAATTAAGTTGAAAATCATGTTAAATTTAGCAAAATCTTTGGACTTCACATATCAACATGAAGAGGCAATAAAATACATTGATAAGGGCATCAAATTAGCAATTAATCTAAATACGTTATACCTATTAGGTGAACTCTTCTATTTAAAAGGTCAGTTTTTATTAAAAATTAAACAACATAATGTAGAAGATGTTATTTATAACTGGAAAAAAGCATTATTTATATTTGAACTAACAGAAAAAGAATATTATACAAAAATGCTACCAGATGAACTTATTGAATTACAAAATAAAAAACACTCATAATTTCGTAAAAACTACTTACAAATCCCACAGAAAAAATCCCTATAGCTTTTAAACTTAGAACGATAATATTACAATAATTTAAGTCGGCAGAATGCTCCTTTTGGTATCTTTTCTTTATTTTTACAAGTACCTACTCAATTAATTCTTAAAAACATAATAGGAAACATTGTTTTATTTATCCTATTTTCATTCATGCTATATATAAAATTCGTTAATAAACCCACCTCAAATACTAGTTCCTTTTATAAGTCGTTTTTTTGATGTAGCTGATATTATTCTCAATACAATAGAATTAATTATTGGAACATATTTAGCAATATATATCAAAAAACAATAATAAGAAGATCCCTTCCACCTTAAGGTAGAAGGGATCTTCTTATTTCTATTTCAAACTACTCGCAATCTCCGTAAAGATAACCCCAAGTGCGTCAACAAGCGTTTTTTCACCAACTACCGCTCCTCTACCGAACGATCTTTCACCGATAGATTGTATGCCTTGAAGTGCTGCTTGCTACATTTCAGCGAACTCTTTCACTGTTAGCTCACGTTTTTCGCCTGCTGCATTTACGGGCAGCCCGTTAATACGGAATAAATGTTAAATCAACTCCTATTTAACATTTCAATTCAGATATACGACCGTAAAGAATGCATCATCACGGTGTCAGCAAGCAAAAGTGTATTCTGCATTTCTGAAAACAGTAGATGGCAGATTATGCCCTACTGAATCTGCTAAGAAAGAATATACAAGAACATCCTTAACATCATCTTTATTTCCACTAATGATGACATCAAGGAAATCTTCTATTTGGAATTCTGGAGTAAACAACACAATCTTAGTTGTTCTGTTTGGTTCTAAAGAAACAAAAGTACGAGAGATTTCAACTAATTCATTTTGAGTTGGGAAAAAAGTGTTTCGGCTTCTCTTAACAGTTACCGTTACATTACTAGTATGGCAGCGTGAATCATTGTTTAACATAATGTTGAGAGCAGTTGGAATAATCCCATTTTCAGAAACTGGAACTCGAAACACCCCAGTAGATTTATGAGCCATATAATCACATCCTTTCAAAATAAAATATATTTACAATATATTAGATGCAAAAAACGTTCATTTTGATATGGACAAATTATATGATTAATATATCTATAATAACCCTCGGTATTACTAAGCTAATGTTTTAAAAGATTAACAAATATCGCGAGAACCAATCGAATGTATATTAAAATTAAAAAGAATAAGATGTCTAACCCACCCCTATTTTGTGCCAATAATGAGACATTATGTTAATCTTATATGTATAGCTGCACAAAATTGAGAAACTTAAGGAGACAGATAAATTTTATGAGAAAATTATCTATATTACTTACTTTCATTCTAGTATTAGTCAGTGTTACGGCTGCTTGCACACAAGATAAAACAGATAGTGCCGTTGAAAATGCTCCAATAGAAGAACCAAGCGCAAAAAATGTAAATGAAGAATTAATAAACTTTGAAGAAAAGGAAGATATGAGCCGCTTGGAACAAGGTATTTTATTAGTTGGCGAGAGTGTTAAGGGAGGCTATTACTTGGCCGCTGTTCAAAGTGCATATTTAAATGCTAGCAACGATTCCGTCATGGTTAATGTCTCTGTAAAAAATGTACGAGGTCAAACGATTGGACTATCAGAATTAAAATATAACTTAAAAGATGAAAAAGACGGAAAGATCTATAAAGGAAAGGTGCTTGATCAAAACCCTTCTGATATACAAGTTAAACCAAATGAAACGGTAGAATTGAAAATAGCTTTTGAAGCACCAGGTACCGTAGATGAATATATGTTTTATATTGAAAGCTCTTTAGACCCTCTACAAACATACTGGAAAATTGATAAGCTGCAATCACAAAAAAACTAAGTCTAAAATACAATTTGATTGAAGAAATCTCTCAAATAAGCAAAAAGTACCGGAAAATTTGATATAGATACAAATGAATAATATATAAAGTGAAACTTTAATCAGTGGGGGTTTTGTTCATCCCCCACTGATTATTAGTTGAACCAATCGGGCGTTTACGGGCAGTTGATCCTCCACCTAACTTCTTTGCTTCCGCTGAATTTTGAGGTGTGGGTCTTACTGCCCGTTAATGCGGGATAAACATAAGACCATCGATTTAATGAATCGTTGGTCTTTTTCAAAAAATGCCCCATTAAAAACTAAGAGATAAAAAAGAACTAATCTCTAGAAGAGATTAGCTCAATATATCCAAAGCTATTATGGTACATAGTTTTATGAGCAAACGTTAAATAATGTTGTATGGGATACATAACCTGTCATCCCTTTATATGTAACTTTTAACCACTGTTTAGAATTACTGTAATGACCTTGAACATATTCACCAGTTACCCATGTTCCAGTAATTTTCGTACCATCATTAAATGTATGTAAGACAGGTGAATCGACAGTATAACCACTGCGCATCTTTGCACCATATACACCTACCGTACCTCCCTTTGCACAAGCTGCTACTACATTTTCATTTTCAGTAGCATTCGTAGCCGCGAAAGCAGAGCCATTAAATGTAAATAAAGTAAATATAAAAGCTGTTAGTACTGTACAAATAGATAAACGACGTAACAAAATAAATTCCCCCTTTTTTTATAATTTACTTCTTCACAAATGATTATCTTAAATATTCTAACTATTTTCAATATATTAATGTTGAAAAATATTAGTTGTATTTTTGAAATAAGATTTTATCAAAAATAGTAACAAACTCATATTTTACAGGGAGAGCACCGAAAGAAGTCTTCTACATATCAACTATATAAAAGTCCCTCCACCTTAAGGCAGAGGGACTTGCTAATTCCTATTTCAAACTACCCGCAATCTCCGTAAAGATAACTCCAAGCGCATGTGCACCTGCATCAGGGTATCCTAAACTTCTTTCGCCAACTGTACCAGCGCGGCTCTTTATGCAGCTACTGGCGATGCAATTCCGAAAAAAGGGAATTTTTTAGAGTAGATGACAGCAGGTTGGGCTGTACTTCACCTAATTAACTAAAGAATACTGCACGGGCCAATATTTGTGCATGATCTAAAATATAGAGGGCTCTATTTTGTCATAGATTACTACAACACTAAAACTCATCCCCATATTTTAGCAATCAGAGTAATACCCCAAAGGATATATGCCAGTTGTGATATTATATACAGTGTAATTTCAAAACTAGTAAGTTTTCTTGTTAATTTAATTCTCTTTAAATACATATAAAAACAAAATGCAGATATAACTAATAATAATTGAGATGCGTTGTTTATGTTTTCTAAAATATTCATACAAAATCAACTCCTTACAGTAATTGTATAAAAATATACTTTAAAAGTATCATAAAAACTATTTAAATAAAAAGACCATTTGCAAATTTAATAATGCAAATGGTCTTTTTATTTAATATTTCTTCAAATAAATTCAAGTTATAAAAACACTATTTATTTGAAGAAAATGATGCTGGAGCTAATACTCCCTGTAATACATCTTTTTCTGAAATATCTTGAGACCAAGCTGCAACTCACCCACCATTTTGAATGCTATGTTCTAATTCAAACTTATTTGTCTTGTATCCAGAAAAACCGTGACACAAAGTTGGATGCACTGGATGTATTGGATTATGCTCTATCACATCACTCAACCAACTCATTCAGTCCAATTCTGAATTATAAATATCATTTTTTACCATTTTGGTGTATTCGCTATTCCCTCCTCCATAATTCCAATCACTATAATAATCATAATGATAAGCTAGATAAGGTAATGGATACAAATAGGTTGATCTAGTGGAGAGTAGTTACTAAATTGGCCAAACAGGTCTATATATGAACAATACGGATTAATGATTATGAAATTCCCCCCTATATTTCTATTTATAAAAGTAATATATGATATCAAAGGAATGTAGGTACTTGTCTAAATTTAAATAGGGGATTTATCACAAATTCTCTTTTTATATTCTTTATCCCTCCCAAACCACTCCATAAGGTGTCCAACCATAATTTTGAAGTACGAAATAATAAATACCGCCTTTTGAAGTGATTTCTATCGATTGGATAGTTTTGCAAAAATACAATTAAACAACCTGAATTCCATATTTATAGGAACTCACGTTGCTTCTTTTAAAACTATTATCTTAGTATTTATAAACATACATATCTTTACAGAGAAAACATCTAACGAAATTATATATTAATAAATTATAGAAAAATCCCTCCACCTTAAGGCAGAGGGACTTTCTAATTACTATCTCAAACTACCAGCAATCTCCGTAAAGATAACTCCAAGCGCATGTGCACCTGCATCAGGATATCCTAAACTTCTTTCACCAACTGTACCGGCGCGGCCCATGCGAGCTACGATTTCTTTCGTATACTCCGCTCCTTTAACTGCTGCTTCTGCTCCTTTTTCAAAAGCAGTTTTCATGTCTTCTTCGTTTGAAGCGCTATCTAACCAAGAATCTACACATGGAGCAAGCGCGTCAACAAGTGTTTTGTCACCAACTACCGCTCCTCTACCAAATGATCTTTCTCCGATAGATTGTATACCTTGAAGTGCTGCTTGCAACATTTCAGCGAATTCTTTCACTGTTAGCTCACGTTTTTCGCCTGCTGCTTTGCTAGCTGCGCGGAATGCACCACCCCAAATTGGACCAGATGCGCCGCCGCAATGTTCCATAATAATCATTGAACAACCGTCAAGGAATGACCCAATCGTTACGTTCTCTTGATCTACAATAGAATGCCACTCACGTTTTAATTGCTTAAATCCTTTTGCCACACTCATTCCGAAGTCGCCGTCACCTGCGTGTGTATCTAACTCACAGAACGGTACTTCGTTTTTAATAATAACGTCGCTCATTTTATCAACGAGATAAATCATGTTGTTTAATGTAATAACATTATCCTTAATCACAGCATGCTCTTCCGCTGTTTCTATTTCAAAGGAAACTTCCTTCTCTTCTTTCTCTTCAAGTACATTCACGTACTCTACACTTTCAACTGACCCATCTACTTTAAACGCTGGTGTATTACACTCTTTTGATAGTAATGTTTTTAACTCATCATCTAACTTCATCACTGTTAAAGACATGCCAGCCATATCGATACTTGTCATATAGTTACCGACGAATACTCTATTGATTTTAATGTTTCTAGCAGCTAATTCTCTCGTCACTGCGTTGTTAAATAAGTAAAGTTCTTGCAGTGGTGTTCCGCCAAAACCGTTAACTAGAAGTGCGATTTCCTCGCCATCTTTTACTCCTAAATCTTTTACAAGATCATTTGTCATACGGTTAGCTAGTTCATCTGCTGACAGCATTTTTTCACGCTTAATTCCTGGTTCGCCGTGAATACCTACGCCGTATTCCATTTCATCTTCCGCAAGTGTGAAAGTAGGTGATCCGCTCGCTGGAACTGTACAAGAAGTTAACGCTAAACCGATTGTGCGCACGTTAGCCGCTGCTTTTTCCGCTACAGCTTTCACCGCTCCTAAATCCATACCTTCTTCCGCTGCTGCGCCGGCAATTTTATGAACGAGAATAACTCCCGCAACGCCGCGGCGTCCTACTGTATATAGGCTATCTTCTACCGCAATATCATCATCCACTTTTACGTAGTCGACTTCAATTCCATCTTCCGTCGCTAAATGAGCTCCGTTTTTGAAATTCATAATATCGCCGCTGTAATTTTTAATAATTAATAACGTTCCTTTTTTACTAGCTGTCTCTTTAATCGCTTGATACACCTGAATTTGTGAAGGTGACGCAAACACATCTCCGCACACCGCCGCATCTAACATTCCTTTTCCGACTAATCCTGCATGTGCCGGCTCATGGCCACTACCGCCGCCACTAATTAACGTTACTTTGTTTTCGTTCATTTCTTTCTTCTTAATAACTTTATATTTTTTCAAAAGTTCAAGCTCTGAGTGAGCCATAACCATTCCGTTACACATTTCCATTACTAATGTTTCTGGTTTGTTTATAATCTTTTTCATTGTGATTATCCCTCAATTCCTTTAATATATTGTGATATATTTGAAATCTTCTTCTTACTACTCATGTTAAAATGAAAGCGTTTTATAGTAAACGGACAAAATGGACAATCTGTCTAAAGACACCGCTCTCATTTATAGATAGGATTTTTATATTACTAACATTCTAGGGATGATTCAGATGACCTCTTCTATAATTTCTAAAAAAATAATCGCGAACTCATTGAAATATTTAATGGAAACAGAGTCGTTTCATAAAATATCAGTGAGCGATATTATGTTACACTGTCAAATGCGTAGGCAAACTTTTTATTATCATTTTAAAGATAAATTTGAACTATTAAGCTGGATTTATAGAGAAGAAACGAAAGAAAACATTATCGACTTTCTCGATTATGAAACATGGGAAAATATTTTCGATTTATTATTTGATTACTTTTACGAAAATCAAAAATTTTACCGAAATGCTTTTAAAGTCATTGAACAAAACTCGTTTAATCACTATTTATTTGAGCACACGAAAAACTTATATATGAAGATTATTGATGAACTATCCGTGAACTGTGGCTTAACTCTTTCTATTGAAACGAAAAATACGATTGCCTCCTTTTATAGTCACGGCTTCGTTGGAACGATAAAAGATTGGATTGAAAGCAAGTGCGAAGTAAATCCATCCATTATGTCTTCTCTCATGAAAAATATGATAAACAATCAATTACTACTATTACTGGAGCAGTCAGCAAAGTAATTAAAGGGTGGCAAAAGCAATGAAAAAGATTATGAATGATGTACAAAATATTGTTCAAGATATGATGCATGGCTTTTATTTTGAACATAACGACAAAGTAAATTACGACGAAACAAATAACATCATTTATGTAAAAGATATTGAAAAACTGAAGCAAAACGTTGCTATAATAAGCGGCGGTGGTAGCGGGCATGAACCCGCTGATATTGGCTATGTAGGAAAAGGAATGCTTACGGCAGCAGTAAACGGAAGCATCTTCACTCCGCCTACAGTGGAACAAATTGTGGCGGCAACTCGCCTCATGCCGAAAGATAAAAATATTTTATTCATCATTAAAAACTTTAAAGATGACGTTGAAAACTTTCTAACGGCAAAGCAAATTGCTAAAGAAGAAGGAAGAAAAATTGACCACATCATCGTAAATGACGACGTTTCAATTGAAGATGATGCTTCTTTTAATAAAAGAAGACGCGGCGTAGCTGGCACTGTTTTCGTTCAAAAAATAATTGGTGCGGCCGCTCTTGAAGGACATTCTTTAGAAGAACTAACAGCACTCGGCCGTTCTATTACTGAAAACTTACACACATTAGGAGTTGCCCTTTCCCCTGCCAACGATCCAGTAAAAGGAAAAGCTTCATTCACATTAAACAATGATGAAGTGTTTTACGGCGTCGGCATCCATGGCGAAAAAGGTTACCGTAAAGAAGCGCTATCCTCTTCTGAAATATTAGCGATCGAACTGATGAACAAACTAAAAAGCATTTATCGCTGGAGAAAAGGAGACAATTTCGCTATCCTCATTAATGGACTCGGCGCGACACCATTAATGGAACAATATATTTTCGCGAATGACATTCGCCGTTTGTGTGAACTGGAAGGATTACATGTGGAGTTCGTAAAGGTTGGTACGCTGTTGACTTCTTTAGATATGAAGGGTGTTTCTCTCAGTTTGCTTAAGGTAGAGGATTTGGATTGGGTGAAGTGGTTGAAGGCGGATGTTAGAGTGGGTAATTGGTAAGTAAAAATTATGATGATAAAAGCCTTTAACTATAACAAGTTAAAGGCTTTTTACAAATTGAAATATCGCTCGAGCGTTCAAAAGAAATTCATACTCACCTCACTGAATGATTACAGGTCTTCCAAATAAAGCTGGATAATAAATGAACATCGCACCTACAAATGAACACACTAAACAAAAAACAGCCTCGTATTTTATGACTAGAGACGAGTTTGTATCAAGCTTTTTTTCCTCTCTTTTCAATATCAATTTAAATAACGCTGTATATAATACTTTATATAAGACATACCCAATAATTGCCCCAAGGGTATTCGTAAATAAATCATCAATATCTGTAATTCTATTATTTAGTAATTGATTTAACTCAATTGCCAATGAAAAAAAGAATCCCGCGCATACGGTGTTTTTTATCTTTCTAAACTGCGGCCAAATAGTCGGTAATAAAAAACCTAACGGCATAAACAGTACAATGTTCAAAAGATACGTAGTACTACCTACCGTATCAAATAGAGTCAAGTTGATTTGACTTACACGAATCCACGTTTCATATCTACTTATATCCCATACAGTCGCGATTTGCGTTACCTTATACACTAGCGAAAGGTAGAATAGAAAAACATACACCCATAAAAAATGCCGAATAGATATATTGTTTTTCGCTTTAAAATAAAATCCAATTTGAAACACAATACAAAAAATTATAGTAAAAAAATACGTATACAAATAACTATTCAAAACTCCTGTATGCATGTAGAATCCCCTAACTTTACATTTTCATCTATGACTTTGTCTTTTTTAGTCTCCTTCATGATGTAAGTCATTTATAGGATAGGAAAAACTTTTAAAATAAAGAGTGGGATAAACATAAAATTTTTCTTAAATCTTCAGTTGGGTTTTATTATTACTCTTCTTAGGAATCCGCCATTGATAGCTAGGCAACAACATGCTTAAACCTAACAATACTATCATTTTTGCCTGTAATACTTTAACCGATGCAGCATATATAAACTCATGTGAATCGTTTGTTCAGTTAACACATGAAATTAAGAAATATATGACGTACTATAATCACTCTTGCTATCAATAGAATTTAAAGAAAATGACTCCTGTTTGCATACAGAAATCATCTTTTTTAGGTTGCCTAACTTTTTTTAGAATGTCCTTTACAAAAGGTACAGATCAAGAGCACCCTGTTCCTATTCGAGGGGATCAACTATACCTTCTTCCCTTAAAATCACACAAACCCATTTACAAATCTATAAAAATAGATATAATATCCTTATGGAACCTTTATTAATTTATAAAGCATTGTCAAATGAAACAAGATGTCAAATTTTATCATGGTTGAAAAATCCAGAAAACCATTTCGATGAAAAAGCTTATCTAGAGCAAGGCCTTAGTTTTCAAGTTGGAGTGTGCGTAGGAGATATCCAGCTTAAAACTGGCTTAGCCCAATCGGTTATTTCTAGTTATTTATTAACTATGAAAAAAGCAGGTTTACTACAATCTGACCGAATTGGAAAATGGACCTACTATCGCCGAAATGAAAAAACAATACGAGAGTTTTCTGAATACGTTCAAAACGAATTATAAAATGAAAGCAAATAATCAACCTACCAATTGATTATTTGCTTTCACACATTCTACTTTTATATAGCTGTCCAATACATTCTTTTTAAAACTTCGCTACCTATAAAAGTAAGAAACATAGAAAGGAGCATTTTTTTAACATATCATATCTAGTTATTTAGATATCTGTCTTTGTACTTAACATTACATAATTCTAATACTATTGACATCCAATCATGCTCATTTCTTTGTTAATAAATCGATTTTACTTTCAAAATAATAATAAGAATGGAGAGTTTTACAAATGAAAAAAGTAAGTCCTTTACTTATTCTTACACTAGCAATAGGGGTGTTTGGAATTATTACTACCGAGATGGGTATTGTCGGCGTATTACCACAAATCACTCAGAAATTTGGCATTTCAACTGCACAAGCAGGATTTTTAGTAAGTATATTCGCACTAGTCGTTGCTATTTCTGGTCCGTTTTTAATTCTGCTCATTTCTAGTATTAATCGCAAAATAATTTTATTAACAGTCATCTTTGTTTTTGTTATTTCAAATATAATCTACGCTTATACAATACAATTTGAAATCATGCTTGTTTTTCGTATTTTACCAGCAGCACTTCACCCACTCTTCTTTTCAATCGCTCTTGTAACAGCTGCTAAACTTGCCCCTCCTGAAAAGAGTGGTCAAGCGGTTACAAAAGTTTTCATGGGAATTACGGTTGGCTTTGCACTAGGTGTACCATTAACCTCTTACCTTGCAGATCAATTTTCATTAGAAATTGCTTTCTTATTCGGAGCGCTTATTAACGCCCTTGCATTCATTGGAATGCTAATCTCACTTCCTTCTATGCCCGTTAAAGAAAAAATGTCTTTCGGCAAACAAATTCGTATACTCGGCAAACCAGGATTATGGTTAAATATTTTAACCATCACATTCCTTTTTGCAGCTATGTTTTCCGTATACAGCTACTTCGCCGAGTACCTTGCAAAAGTAACTTCCATGAATGGATCTCTCATCAGTATCATGCTATTCATATTTGGTATAGTTATGATTTTAGGCAATCATTTATTTGGTAGTCTCTTGCAAAGAAGCATAGTAAATACAGTAATATCGTTCCCTATTTTATATTCTATTGTTTACATATTGGTTTATTATTTAGGTTCTTATCTTGTTCCAATGATTTTTATGGTATTCATTTGGGGAATCGTGCATGCTGGTGGATTAATTGTTGGTCAAACATGGTTAATAAGTGAAGCAAGAGAAGCACCCGAATTTGGTAATAGCCTATTCGTTTCATTCTCAAATCTCGGAATTACTCTAGGAACAACTATTGGAGGCTGGTTCATTTCAAACTTAGGTATTCATCAACTTATTTGGAGTGGATTTATATTTACACTACTTTCATTTCTATTAATTATAATAAAACTAAAATTTTTCACTTCTAATAACCTAGCTTCATTATCAAGCTAGTACATTTTCAATTCCAAATTGGATAAAAAACATTATAAAGTGAAACTTTAATCAGCTCTCACCACTTGGGCGTTTACAGGCAGCCCGGCAAATAGCGGGATAAATTCTATATAAAATACTGGTTATTCTTCTTATAAGATTTTATAAACTATAAAGTATGACACTTAGAGCCTATAGCTATAATTACAAGTTAAAGGCTTTTTATATAAAAACAGCTTTAAAAGGTGCTAATCTTATGGAACATCATCAAAATAGAATACTAAAAAAAGGCTCCATTGCTGGAGCACTCAAAAAATAATATAACTAAACGAATTAAAACAAGGAACAGACAATTAAAATATACAAATAAAACATAAATAAATCTATATATATGTAATATTACATATAAAAACCCTATTTATCGCTGCTATAATAAACTTACTCGATGATTGTTATATTATTCATAGGTTATACCTTCTTAACACCAATTTTACAAAGAAAAAAGGACATCTTAATTGATGTCTTTTTTCTTATATGATAACGACGCAATACAATTAAGATGATTCCAATCGAAAGAAGGCACCTTAAAGTGTTTTTTCTTCATTACACAATACGAAAGCATACTCTCTTTCGCCTTCAACTTTATGTAATTATACATATTAACAAAAAATACACTTAATGAATATTAAATATAGTAAAATATAAACTGTGGACACGTTCTATAAAGCAGATTCTTTTGATAGGCGTAACATATCAATCATTTTAGGGGATGTGGCGTTACTCCGATACTAATCTCAAATTTCTTGTATTTTATGAACTAACAATCTGGTGTATATAGATGATTCTGTTTTATAGGGTGTGTTTACATTTATAACAAAGGGGTAATACGGATAGATTCGTATTAAATGAAAATGGTTCAAGTCGAAGGAAGGCACCTTAGGGTGTCTTTTCTTTATTCCTCCGCATCCCTCATACTGTAATACCCCAAATTAATAATAACCAAGAAATATCCCCCCATGATTCCAGCAGTAAATGTCCACATGAATTCATGGTGTTCTATTTCATACATAATAATTGCACCTAGTATTGCGGCTGCGAACCGATTCATCATTCCGAGCATCGGTGCTTTTTCTTTTTTTACAATGCTATCTCCGAACTTTTCAATACGCCTTCCTAAAATCCAGGCGCAGTACATACTCACCAAAAGGCCAATACTTATCCCTACAAACTGGGCTGAAAAAGGTGTCATCAACCATCCCAATAACATTACGCCTAGCAAACAATACATTTGTATGTTGAACGATCTTAGTGCCATACGAATCATGTTATTCTCCTTTATCTTTCTCATTGTAGTTCCGTATCATCAATCCAATCTTTCAGGCTTCAAGCTTTCAGCTATATCTTTTTTAAAATGAGGAAATTTGATTTTGCTCACCATTAAATAAGCGAGTACGCATGTACCAAATGCCACGGAAACTGGATTATTTAGGCGGCATAAAATGAGGATACACATCGCCGCAAATGGAATGGGCATTCCGATGAATGTTGGGAGTTTGCTTTGCCGTGTGTTAAACCTCGCAAGCCGAAGCATTCCACAAATACTATACGCGAGGGCACATATCATCCCGATAGACTGTAAATCTTTTAACGAAGCACTATATGCAAGAATAGACGGTGCCACACCAAAAGTAACTAAATCCGCAAATGAGTCTAGCTCTCCGCCTATTTCCGAAACAGAATCAAGTTTCCGAGCGACCATGCCATCAAAAAGGTCAAACAACATACCCGTAATAATAAAAACTGCTCCCAAATAAATATCGTGAACGAAAACAGCGTGAATAGCCAAAAGCCCACACACAAAATTTGCTATCGTAATCATATTCGGTATGTAACTCATCACATGCTTCCCCTCCTTTCTACTAATTGTTTCATCTTGCTTCTTACTCATTACAATCAATATCCTTCTGCTTTTCTTCCAATATCACTTTATTTATTTTCGTTAACGTATCGGTCATTTGCTCTAGGGCATTTATATCGATTTTGGAAAAGTATTTCTCAATTAATACATCATCTAACTCAGACAACCGCTCTATATACTTACTACCTTTTGGACCAAGTGTAAGAAAATACTCCCTTTTATTATTAAGGTTTACTTGTTTTGAAATCATCTGTTGTTTTTCCAATTTCGATAAAACTTGGCTCACAGCACTTTTCGTTATATTAAACGTACTCGCAATGTTATTTGCTGTCGTGTTTTCATTTAAATGAATATGAAATAACATGCTCTCTTGCTGCCCAGTAAGACCGAACTCATCCTTTAAATCTTGAAATAGTAAAATATAGAGTTCCGTATAGGCTCGATTCATTTCATTAATTACTTCTTTATACGTTCTAGTCATAGCATCCTCCATGCTTTTATTTCGTTTCACTTAATAGTTAAGTTTACTTAACTTAACTATATTATACCGTTATGTTCGTGTAAAGGGAAATATAACTCTACACTTTATCAGCTGTGCTTTTAATGTATGTAAAACTTTCTCTCTTCATAATCTTCTACATCAGCTTCTTCCCAAAGCTCACGATTTTCCCCTCGCTCGATTAATGCAAACCTCCCCTTTCTCCAGTTGTATTGCCGCAAGACCAATGTATAAGACATAGCACCTATATCAAGTTCATCTAAATACTCTTCTAAAACAAGCTTAGTTCCTTCATCTAAACACTTAACAAATAGTTATGAATAATCAAAATTAAAATCAAATAAATTCCATATAGACCCATTACTGGTTAAAATGTTATAATGAAATCACCCTACATAGTTACTCATAGCCAGACTGAGGAACTAGCGTCTTATTAAGTAATGCGCATAACTAAAATAAAAAAGACACTTTTTAAAGTGTCTTTTTTATTTATATTCTATTCCTAGGAATTATCTCTTTTATAAACAGAATCTATCAAACAGTAAAGGAGACTAACAGATGGAACATCCTGTTGCAAGAGAATTACGTTTTATACGTGTATGTCTTATCGTTTTGATTATTGTCATTGCATTCTGGGATCGTGAGAAAACTGTGGAAATCACTGATCACGGTAGTGAACCTATCGTAAACACGAGCAATATGACCCAAGTTGGTGAGAATACATTTGCATACAAAGACGAATCTAATCAAATTAAAATATTTAAGTTTAATCCAGATACAAATGAAATAAAATTAATAAAAGAGTTTTATGCTAACGAATATTAATGAAATTACATTGGACAAAAGGCACCTCAAGGTGTCTTTTTTATTTTCAAAAGGACCCGCTCATGTTTATACTTCAAAACATAAAGTAAATGGAATCCGTTAAAAAACACGAGTGACCCTTTGTTTTCCCCTCTTATTAAAGGAGGAACTATTATGGGATTTGGCGGTAGTTGCGGTGGAAGCTGCGGTTTTTCTGGAGGATTTGCACTATTAGTTGTATTGTTTATTTTATTAATCATCGTTGGAGCTTCTTGCTTCTGCTAAAAAACTATTGGAAAAGACACTCTTATATGGGTGTCTTTTCTTTGTAAACTAAAATGTATGTGAAATGAAAACATAGTAAGAATAGAATACTCACTTAAATTATTTTTCACTTCACAAACTACATCCAAAAAGTTGGATAATTTCTTTTACTACTCATATTATTAATGAATAAAGCAATAACTACAATAACAACGGAGCCAATTAAAACTGGTGTTACTAAATAACTCCAACTATTTGCCCCTAAAATAACGATAATCGGATCGGCGCCTGCTGGAGGGTGCGTCGTTCTCGTTAACATCATAACGGCTATTGCCATCCCCACCGCTAAAGCAATTGTCCAATATTCATTCCCAAACAAATGATATATTGATAGACCGATGAAAGTTGAAATCAAATGTCCTCCAATAATATTACGCGGCTGAGATAATGGCGCATTCCAAACTCCAAACGCTAATACACAACTCGCCCCAAATGGAGCCATTAATAATTCTGTAGAGGTTATGCTCGTTAAATATGTTAAGGTAAGAATTGTTAAAAATCCCCCTAGTAGTCCCGTTAAAGAGTCCTTTACATTTACTTGTAATGGGCTTCTTCCTTTCCCTTTCATTTTTGTAAAATATCGTACACTTATTGGTTGAGGATCTTTCTGCTTAGTTGCTGTTATATTATCCATCGTTCTCCTCCTTTATTTACCAACAATTATAACCTGACATAACTAACCTGTAAACGTTAATTTTAAGGGTTATTTCAAGAATACAAAAAAAGAATCAACTGTTATAAGTTGATTCCCTAAACTTCTTCACATTTTCGATTCTGGAATTTTGCTACCTTTTTCCGGTTCCCACATATTTTCATAGAACACCATTTTCGTTTTCCACTCTTATCTATAAATAATAAAACACAGTCAGGGTTTGAACACCTTTTAAGGGAAATAAGCTTATTTTCTACTATTAAAGTTAAAGCATCAAATGCAATTAACGATGTGAGTACATCCTCGATTTCTCCAACCGGGATAGGTACTAGCTGCTGTTCAATGATTTTATATGTAAACGGTGCTTTCTCAATTTGTTTTTCTAAATACGTAATAAAATCATTGGAAATTTCGTGCTGATCAGCAATTGCCTCAAACTGCTTTCTCATTATATTTCTTATTTCTAATATACTAGATGTAACCAGCTTCATTCGCTCTTGAATCCCTATAAATGTTTTTCCATTCAAAAAAGGAAGATTAACCTTTATTACATATAGCCATTCTAATACATCTTCATCTGTTATTAATAAATCATAACGTTGTCCACGCTTAACTAACTCTGTATTTACTAAATCTAATGAGAGATTTCCCGATATAAGTGGGAATTGTTTTGTTTCCTGCATGTACTCATCACCTTCTCTTTAAATAATCATATTCCAAATTAATACAGAAGTACAACTTTTTTATAAACTACAAAGTATGAAGATTAAAGTCTTTAGCTATAATTACGACTAGAGGCTTTTGTATGTAAGTAAATGAAAAAGGAGCTAATTTTATGGAACATAATAAAAATGGAGTGCTTGCTTTAATTGTTTTATTTTTAGGATTAGTGTTTTTTGTTAGTGGAATGGTTTATCATTTATGGGGCTCATTTTAATTTCAACTTTTAGACAGATAAATAATTCGAATCAGAGAAATGCACAATATTTTCCCTTTTCCTTCCAAAATCAATATAATAAGATATAAAATGTAATACATATAAAGATAAATATATATAGCACTCATTAAAAGTGCTTCTATTTTGGAAGGAAGAAACAAACGATGAACAAAAAGTTATTAACATCATTATTATGTAGCACATTCTTGTTTGGAGTATCAGCTTGCAGTTCACATGATACATCTGCGAAAAACGAGCAAAAGACTTCAAAAAAAACAGAGAATAACGAACTTAATCGTAAGGTTCCGCAAAAAGAACTTCCTACCAATGTAGATTCCTCTGATGTATACATGTCAATGGGATCTGCCGAGTCATTAGATGTTCTAGGGACTGGAGAAGTTAAAGCACAAGGTGTCTTTAAAGTATTAGATATCGCAGTTTATAATCACAAAGAAGAACCCATTACACTAGATATCAACAACTTTAAATTAATTGATGGATTTGGAAGAGAATATCACATTTCCAATGAATATCAGTCAGTACTTAAAGCTGCAAATATCTCCACATTCAAATTTAATATTGTTAATCCTAATGAAAGTTCGGAAGGAAACATTGTATTTGATGTACCGAAAAACACGCAAGGATTAACTTTAAAAATTAATAATGATAAGTTAGATAAAGAACTCCAATTAAAAGTGGAATAGGCCAAATAAATACGTCTACCTTAACATTCTCTACTGACATAAAAAAGTACAGTCTTTTCTACAGCAGACTGTACTTTTTTACTTATCATTTCACATAACATTCCCTAATTTTTTTGACTAGATGCTCTCCAATCACGAAAAGATGTTGGGCGTCCAGAAAAAGCTCTTTGCTTTGTAACAGATGGTTTTTCTTCAGGAGTCATTGTTTTTTCTTTAAGAGTCGCTGGTTTTTCTTTAAGCGTCACTGATTTTTCTTCAAGAATAGTCACAGCTGTTTGCATTTTTTCTAACTGTTCTTTCAACAATTGTTGTTCAATCTTTAAATCCGTAAGTAAACGTAAAATCATCTCAGAATTAGCCATAAGATCCTCCTTCCCCCAATACACAGAATAAAATACAATATGTAGAAGACAAAATACCGGTGACAAAAATAAGGTCGTCAACTCTTTTTAACTTCCAAAATCCTTTTATTTTTTTAAGGACCTGCTCCATTCATCCTTAAAAACATAAATTAAATTAAATCCATTAATAAATGGTCTTTATGGAAGGAGGAGTTAATATGGGCTATGGCGGTAGTTGTGGTGGAGGCTGTGGTTTCGGCGGCGGATTTGCCTTACTTGTTGTGCTCTTCATCTTATTAATCATCGTTGGCGCTAGCTGTTGGGGCGGCGGATTCGGCTGCTAAGGAGAGGCACTCTTGAGAGTGTCTTTTTTTTGATATGCGGCTCGTATACATATTGTTCAAATCTATATATTTTTTAAAAATATAGATTTAAAACATATTTCTCAATGAATAAAATAACTTAACATGGTAAAATAATATTTGGATGGGAGTCCAATATATTATTAAAATTAAGATGGTTCAAGTCGAAGGAAGGCACCTTAGGGTGTCTTTTCTTTTTTATAAATAATTATAAATTAAAATCGCAAAAGATACTTACTACTTATAAGGAACATTTTGTTTAGTCCAACTATCCCCATATTTATTTGAAACTAATTACTATCATAAATATAAAGAAGTTATGGATAAAATAGTGAGGTAAATAAAACAAAATATAGATTTGATTCATATTTCTCAACGAGGTACCACCAGCGTTTTTTTTAAAATAAGCTAAGCAAAAAAATAATCAGCTGCCCATATGGACAGCTGATTTACATCATTACATTTCTATTATTTATCTTACCACCTGAACAGATGCTGGTTTCCACCCCTGATTTTCTACCCAATCAATATTAACCTTATATTTTTTATTATTTTGCTTATCTCGTACATTACCGTAGGCTTTATTATTACCATTATTCCCAATAAAATCGAAAATCAATTGGCTCTCTGGAACATCAACAGCATAAGAAATTGCTTTTTTCATCTCACTCCAATCTACTGTTCCTTCTTTAAATTTCATTTCAGGTTTTGCTCCTTGCTCGGTACCAATTGGCTTCCAAGAAGGATTAGTTTGAGAACCCTTTTCTTGAGATGCCGCTTTTTCTTCCTCATTATTTTCATTTCCGTTTGTTTTTACCGATTTTTCTGCTTTTGATTTCTCTTCTAGCTGTGCTGCTTCTTTATCTTCAGTTTTCTTCTCTTCTATCTTTGCTGTTTCTTTATCTTCAGTTTTCTTCTCTTCTATCTTTGCTGTTTCTTTATCTTCAGTTTTCTTCTCTTCTATCTTTGCTGTTTCTTTATCTTCAGTTTTCTTCTCTTCTATCTTTGTTGCTTTCTTTTCTTGAGCAATTGCTTTCTTTGATGTATTAGAAGCGGTAAATAACTGGTATGTCACTATACCAACTGTCACTAATATTAAAGTAAATGCAATATTAAAAATTGCCTTTTGACGACGATTCTGTTGTTTTTCTTGAAATCTACTTACTTGTCCCATTCTTCAAACCTCCGCGTTTACTTTCTCCTCTACTCTTTATGTATTATCTCTATAATTTTCTTAATATTTCATTAAATAATAGAAATAAACTACACTTTCCTACAGGATCTCATGTCATAATAAAATTTATTTTTTTCAAGCATCTGACATATGTCATTCAAAATAGTTTAATACATTAAAAATTGATAAGCTTCCGCACTTAAGAAACCTTCAATTTTATTCAAAGGTGATTCCGATTATGTCCACATTAGATCTCCTGTAGAAAGCTTTTTAACAATTAAACCTCTTCTTCCCTTATTTATAATTTTTAAATTAAATTTCCCTCTATAGTATAATAAAGATGTTTCGTTTTCTAATGGGGTATGTCGTAAAATCAAAAGGGATTTTATCTCTTTTACCTTCTTTTCAGAGTAAATTTCACCACTAGGAAATTCTATTATTCCTAATGTAATCTTTAATTCGCTCTCATCGAAAGGCCACTCCTTATTAAGTTCCCTTATCTTTTGTATAAAGCTTCTTTTGGTTTGTCCTATATATAGCAATGTTACATTCTTAGCACATACTCTAGAGATTGCAAATATCCCCTTCTTAGAAGCTTCTTCCCTATTATAAAAATCATTTATACTATACATTCCATACCATTTAATATTTACTGTTTCTATGAATCTCACCTCATTTTTAGACAATATTATAATTTCTGAATGTTCAAATTATAATAGACGCATAGTCCTGATTACTTGAATTATAAATTGTGCTTTTCAATAATACATTTTATTATTACTAATTTCAATAATACAAAAAAAATACAATATTATAGTTTAATTACAAAACTTTATAAAAAAACAAAGTGATGTCGTACCAAATATTATATTTTTCAATATCAGACTATCGTGAACAAAAGTTAGAGAGTTATGGAATAAAATATAATTTGTATGTACATACATTTCTTTAAAAAGAAGTTTTGTAGTTTGCAACTGAATTAAAAAAACATAGATTTTTATGACTCTTTTTGGGGATATAGCAAAGTGGGATCTTTTATATGCACGTTACTATACCGAACTAAATTTCGGTATAGTATTTTTTTGCAGCTCCTTGATTTTTCACCAAATACGCATAAAAATCAATAGTATGAAAATAAACTACTGGCTAAAAGTTTACTTTCGATAAAATAAAAAAGAACCTGCTCCATTCATTCTTAAAAACATAAGGTAAAGTGAACCCGTTAAAATACACGAATGAACCTTAGTTTTATCCTCTTACCTAAAGGAGAAACTATTATGGGCTATGGTGGTAGTTGCGGAGAAGGCTGTGGTTTTGCTGGTGGATTTGCTTTACTTGTTGTACTCTTTATACTATTAATCATTATCGGATGCAGTTGCTTCTGCTAAAAAACTATTAGAAAGGACACTCTGATATGGGTGTCTTTTCTTTATGGAAAATATCTACTATCAACCTAATTAATTTTGCCTTATAACTTCTATCATCAACAAAGGGTGATACAAACTATTACATATGTTTGTACCACCCTTTGTTGATGCGTTTAGACTTCACAAGTGTTGAAGTTTTAGACTTCTCCCTTAGTGCACCCATATTATTAGAACATCCTGTAATCTGTAGACAAAATGTAGCTAATAAAAACAATATTAATAATTTCTTCAATAAATCCTCCTACATACATAAAACACCATATGTTACAAAACAAACATAACATCAACTCTTTATAAAAACAATATAATCCTCGGTCCTTAAGCTATCTCTTAACATAGGAGTACCGTCACATATCCATCAAGCTAAGATTTTAAAATATCCCCTGCTTAAGGAATTTGTAAGTATCAAGTAAGAAAAACGAGAGCTTTGTTTTCTATAATCAAAATAGAAAGTGAAGGAAAAAAGATTATTTCTGCGATTAATATGCATGTAACAAGAGAAGAAATCTACATTTTTTTAGAATAATAATATTAGTATGTCCAAGTTTTGGAGATTGCTTGCAAATATTTTGAAGTTTTCGCACCAGAATTCTAATTACCATACTTGTTTTTTGCCATCACATATTGGAGGTTAAAACATGATTAAAAAAAAGAAAATACAAAGATTAGCACTTACCTTTATCCTACTCTTTTCTTTAGGCATTTCATCTTTCTCGCTTACAACAACTATTCACGCAGATACAAGCGAGGAACAATCTGCTGAAAAGAAACTAGTCTCTTTAACGGAGCGTACATCATTATTTTTTGAATATCTCCAGAAAGGTAAGTATGCAGAGGCACTACAGTTGACGTCTGCTGCTTTTCAATCCAAGTTTACAGCAACCACATTACAAAACTGGTGGACACAAAGTGGCTGGAGCGGGATAAAAAGCATGGGAATCCCCGTGATAAAAGAACGAAACTTGGTCCATCAGACGGTGGAAATTCCAGCAGCTACCGAAGGAACTACCATACCGCTACTCCTTAAATTCACACCTGGCGGGAAAGTAGATGAAATTGGCGAAAGGCCACCCGAGGAATCTTATACCATCCCGCATCCTAGCTATGATCAACCTGACTCCTATCAAGAACGTGAAATCGTCATTGGAAATTCTACCTATCCGTTACCAGCGACATTAACAGTTCCGAAACATAAGCGTGGTGAAAAGCTGCCCGTAGTTGTTCTTGTTCATGGTGCTGGCATCCATGATCGCGATAGCACATATATGGGAACAAAAATCTTACGAGACATTGCGGTGGGCCTTTCATCCAACGGAATTGCAGTGTTGCGCTATGAAAAACGCACCTTAGAACACGCATTAAAGATGAGTACAGAACCTGGTACGTTAGACCGTGATACTACAGATGATGCTATATTTGCAGCAAAATCAGCAGCGCAGCAGGAAGGCATTGATCCAAATAATATTTTCATTCTTGGACATAGTCTAGGAGCTGGTACAATGCCACGTATACTGAGCAAAGCGCCTTCCTCACTTGTCCGAGGAAGTATCTTACTCGCACCACCTGCACGCCCTTTGACTGACATTGCCATTGATCAGTACGAATACCTTGGGGCGTCAAAGGAAGAAATCACTGAACTAAAAAGACAGGTTGCTTTTATTCAGGATCCTACTTTCAATCCTGACCGTCCTCCAGCTGACTACAATTTTGGGTCACCTCATTTTATGTATGATGTTTCTAGGTGGCGTCCAGTTGAAGAGGCAAAATTACGAAAAGAGCCTTTACTCATTCTGCAAGGAGCACGCGATTACCAAGTAACAGTAAAAGATGAATATACAAAATGGCAAGAAGGACTTTCAAACCGCGGAAATGTTCAGTTCAAAAAATACCCGAAATTGAATCATTTCTTCATGGAAGGTGGCGGTGAATTAAGTCTTCCTAGTGAATACGAAATCCCTGCTAATGTTCCCGAGTACGTCATCCAGGACATTATTACATGGATCAACGAGACAAAAAAATAAGAAAACATCAAAATCCTTCATGCAATCATCATTGCGTGAAGGATTTTTGAAACTAGTGATTCAGACATATCTATTATAATTATATTTTTCTACGCACTAAATAAAAAGCTAAGGACCCCATAATGACAGGTGCAGCGAAGTCAAAGAAATGTGAAAAAGTAAAAGTAAAAAGAAAAAGAAATGGTATAAGTGTATAGATAAATGCTAGTCCTATAAATAAAGGAATTCCAAATTGAAACTCTCGACATCGTTTAATTTTCCTATATAAAACTTCCCCAAGTAAACAAGCTATGAGAGCTGGTATACTACCATAAGTGACGATAGTTTTTATGAATCCATGTAAAACGTCCGGGTGAATAAAGCTAGGATTAAAAATATATGAAATTAAGAACCATCCAAAAATAAAAGCAAACAGACTTGCAGCATAACTAACTACAAATTTTATCAAAGTAAGCAACGTAATCATCCCCATAATTTCCTAATATTATCTTCATTGTATCATTTTCTCTTAAAAAGACTCCAAAAGGATATACTTGCCCTTCAGCTTTCTTTTTTAACGCTTGTTCAAGACGTATTTTTTGATGTTATTCTGTATAAAAAACTTCTGGGAGCAACCTGCTCTGTTAGGTTGATAGCGATGGGGTGCCGCCAGCTTTCCGAAAAAATCACGCTAAGCCAAAAACCATAATAAGCTGTCCGTATGAGCAGCTTATTTACATAAAAAAAGACACCCTTAAGGTGCCTTTCTCCGACTGGATAAACACTTTAATTTTACTAATGTGTATTGGACTTTCCATCCTCAATGAATGGAAAGTAGAGATGCTTCAATTATGTACCGATCTGGAGCGTCTCCTATATAGTCAAAAGGATAACAAGTTGTTAATGTTAATGTTGACTCACTTTTTTCTACAATAACTGTTCGATCTTCTGAATCTGTTATCCAATGCTTTTTAATTTCATATGTATATGTTTTATTTTCATATTCCACGATAAGTTGGTCATTTTCCTTTAATTGACCAAGCTCGGTAAAAACAGTATCTCTATGTCCACTTAAAACTGTATGACCATTTCCAGATGGTGTAGTAGTTAAGTCACTAACAAACATACCTACACCCTTTTTTAGTACTTTATCATCAGCTCCCCAATATACAGAGTATTTCTTTTGTATTTTAGGGATAATTAAATATGCTACTTTATCTCCTAACTGATGGTTTACCTTTGAAGCAGGAATTTGTACAGGTTCTTCAGATTGTAATGAAGTGTCAATCTTTGTCTCTGTCTCTATCTCTGTTTGATTGATTTTTTGCGTTTCATTTTCTTTAGAAGGTGTGGAGGTCTCATATTGTTTAGCCTCGTTAGTTGTTAACGACTCTGCTGATTGTCTAGCACTATACCATTCTAGAAAATAATAGGAAAAGATAGTAAGTCCAATAACAGTTAAACATAAGCCTATCCATTGTTTTTTATTCACTTTTATCACTCCATTTGAAAACGACAGGATTTCTCCTGCCGTTTTAAGGAACTATTTTATGCGTTTGTCTTTTTACGACGGAACATTAATACAGAACCAGCTAATGCTAATCCTAAGCTTGCTAACATCATTGTAACACCGTTTGATGCTGTATTAGGTAATTTTTCACCTTGTTTTTTCGTTTCTTTTTTCACAACTGTATTAGTATTTTTCTTTGTTTCTTTTGCAGTTGTTTGAGGCTTAGTTTGTTCTTGTTTATTATTTGTTGTTTGGTTGTTTTGTTTTGAATTCTCTTGCTTAGTGTTTTCTTGTTTAACAGGTTCTTGTTTAGTGTTTTCCTGTTTAGTGTTTTCTTGTTTAGGTTGTTCTTGAGGTTTAGTAGTTTCTTTATTTTCTGTTGTAGTATTTGTGCTCTTTGGATATTTATAATCTTCACATGGAATGCCGTCTTTATCATTATCTAAACGGTGTGGATCATTTCCAACACCATATCCATTTTGATCCCAGAATGCTTGAGCATCTTGTTGACTTTTAAAATGGCCACAGTTTTTTGTATCATTAGGACTCTTAGCTGCAAATGCAGAAGAACTGTACCCCACTGTTAATAGTGTTACCGCTGTTGCTGAAGCTAATAATTTTTTCATAAATTTCTTTATCCCCCTAAATGGTATGTATTTACATTGAAATATTTTACATTTAAAAAATTAAAAATACAATAATAATTTGTAGATAAATGTAAGATTTCTAGATAATAATACCAAACTATTAATTCGTATATTGTCATATTATGTCGAAAGAAAATAAAAAAAGAGCCAAAGCTCTCTTTAATAACTAATACTAACCATAGTCACTATTCTCACAGTAATATGAATTTGATTTATCACAACAAATATATGTTGTTTGTTGGATAAATAATGGAATCAGTAAAGCATTAGCTGTAGTAGCATTTGAGACAGTAATACTTTGAAAACATCCTCAAGTAAGAAAGTTTTTGTATCTCTTGATGTTAATGTTGTTAGTGTAAAAACTCCCTTTAGATGTATACGGAGGTTTTTTAAATTTATATTTTATTAGATTCATAAACTTCTCATAAATTATAATACAAAATATAGAAATACAGTTATAATATACTATGTTCTTATATATTTTTGGGGAGGATTTATAGTGAATAAAGTATATGAATTTAAAAGTGCTGGAAAGTCTACAATTACTATTGATGGGAATTTTATCCGCATAAAAAGAAAAGGCTTTGTAAACCTTATGAATCATGGTTTAGATGGCGAAAAGACAATTGATATCAATACGTTAACTGGGGTACAAATGAAGCAGGCTGGATTTACTAGTGGATATATCCAATTTATTTTTATGGGGAGTAAAGAAAGCAAAGGTGGAGTATTTGCAGCTACAAAAGATGAAAATACAGTTATGTTTGTAAAAAAAGAGCAAAAAATGGCTGAAGAAATCAAAACATACATAGAAGGAATATTGTCAAATAAGGGGCAAACACAAGTGGCTGCAACTACAAGTGGTGCTGACGAAATATTAAAGTATAAAGAGTTGTTAGACCAAGGTATTATTACTGAAGAAGAATTCCAAGCTAAGAAAAAACAATTATTAGGTATATAGAGGGCACTCAGTTGAGTGCTTTTTTATTTTATGGATATCAACACATACACATCAAGCTAAAAATTCTTTGTGTTTTATACTAAGGAAATTTATTTTTATCATTTTGGTGAGGAACGTTTTCCTTAACCTGATAGCGATGGGGTGCCGCCAGCATTCCGAAAAAATCACGCTAAGCAAAAAATATAATAAGCTGTCGATATAGACAGCCCTTTACATAATTATCGTTATTGGAATCAAAATAAACTTACACATCCAAACTATTGATAATAGCTAATATTTGATGATCTGTCCATTTGCCATTAATCCTTATATTTTCTTTCGCTATACCTTCTTTTTTAAACCCCACTTTTTCTAATACACGAATAGGTGCTATATTATCAAGCATCGCTCCTGCTTCAATTCTATGTAGCTTTAATTCCCTAAAAGCAAAATCTACAACAAGTTGAAGAGCCTCTGTTGTATAGCCCTTTGCATTATGCTCCTTATCTAAAGTAAATCCCGTATAACAGCTTTGGAGGTCCCCCCTAACAATTTGAGTTAATGAAATGTCTCCGATAAGCTTATCATTTTCTCTTAAAAAGATTCCAAAAGGGTATACTTGCCCTTCAGCTGTCTTTTTTAGAGCTTGTTCAAGACGTATTTTTTGATGTTCTTCTGTATAAAAAACTTCTGGGAGCAACGGGCAAACTCTTTGAAAAAATTCGCGATTTCTAATATGTAAGTTAGCTAACTCGTTAGCATCAGCAGTTTTATAAAGCCGAATATAAATGTGCTTCCCTACTAGTTTCATAACATCCCTCCAACATTTTTATATGTCTAATGAGGCAAAAGTATACCATATACTTTATACGGTTGGCTATTGTCAGGAGTCATTTTGTACGAAAGAAAAGACACTCTATATGAGTGTCTTTTCCAATAGTTTTTAGCAGAAGCAAGAAGCTCCAACGATGATTAATAAAATGAATAACACAACTAATAAAGCGAAGCCTCCCGAGAAGCCACAACCGCCACAACTACCACCATACCCCATAATAGTTCCTCCTTTAGATAAGAGGGGAAAACTAAGGTTCACTCATGTATTTTAATGGATTCGTTTCATCTTATGTTTTTCCGCATTGATTGAGCAGGTCCTTTCGAAAACTATTCACATATTAACTATATTTTTAAAAATAAATAATTCGACTATATCAATAGATAGATAAATTAATATAATGTATTAATCCTAAAAGAAGGGAGGAATAGCCATGCAATTAGTTTGTTTTAAAATAGTAAGTGGTCAGTATTTCTTGTTTGTAGAAGGTATTCAAATTCCTGTACCAATTCCAGCAGTTGCTGCAGCTTTATTAATTGGTTTAGGAGTAATTCCACTTTGTTCTTAATGTAAGGAATTCGGATCATTCCTATCTTTCAATTGGAAAAGCCTCAAGTATATGAATACTTGAGGCTTTCTTTATATCAAAGAAAAAACACCTTACAGCGCTTGAAGATCTCCTGATTTAACTAATGCGGCCGTTACATCATCACCGAAAGTATTGAGACAGAATACTTGCTCGTCTACCTTATCCATTACTGTAGCTTCACCTATCTCGCCACCTTGAAGTTTAATAAAATAGTTATGTTCTTCTAAAATTTTACTAAAATCTCTATTTGCCCATCTTTCAGTAATTGCTAATAGCTCTTCTTTATTCTTGAAATTGTTTCCGTTTAGAATGTTTCTTACTTTCTCTGCATTCTTTTTAGACATAGGAATTGCTCCCTTTCCTTCACACGCTTTTACTTTTTGATGAGTCATGCTATGCATAGCTGAAATAACTTCTTCTTCAGCAGAAGTTACTGTAATGTGAAGTTGTGCATTTGAACCTTTAACTTCTGCTTCATTCGATAGTATGTCTTCTTTATCAACCTCTGCAAAAACATGGTCCTCACTCCCAAGCGGGACTTCAGCAAACTGTAACATTCCATAAGTTATACCAGTTGCAAGTACTACTACCCCTATAATAGATGCTAGCCAATACGTTAGCTTCTTGTCCATCTTCATTTCCCCTGTCTTCGTTTAAATATCTTAACTAAATAATACCATATTTAATTCCTTTTTATTGAAGAGTCTCTAATTTCTACTATTTAAAAATATTCTCATCGTCTAATGCAATACGATATAATCATTTTATAATACAAAAAAATCATATTCTCATTCCCTATTTTTTTGGAGGTGATTGTCTTGAATAAAAACATCAATCTACTTCTTCAAATAATAATTGGAATTATAATCATGATCGCACCTATTCTCATAACAGGATCTATATACGATGTCACTAAATCATTTGGTGAACTATTAGTGGCAGAACTTATTATAAGAACACTTTCTCTCATTATTGGACTTTTAGTTATTAGTACGGCTTTGCATCGTTATTCTCAATAATTATTCATGTTCAAAAAATACAAATATTTTACATACCAATTCTTATGTATAAAGACACCCAAAACAAGTGTTACGAAAAAAATATAAAAAAGACATCTTTTCTAGGGAAAGATGTCTTTTTTATATAAACCTTAATGTTCGTTCTGTAAAACCCTCGCTGCCTTTACTCCTTCTTTCTCTTCTTTTAAGAATAACGATACGATAAATGCAACAATAATAAAGATTAACCCAAGTGCAAATGCACCTTGGAACCCTGACGTTAAACCGTTTAACTTCTCTACTGGATCCAGTGGATTTGCGGAGCTTTCCATATAGCTAGTTGTTCCTGAAGACATTTTCGATATGAATATAGCTGTACCAATTGCGCCAGCTACTTGTTGCAACGTACTAAATAGTGCTGTTCCGTGCGGATATAAATCTGGTGTTAATTGATTTAAACCGTATGTTTGTGCTGTCATGACAAACATGAGTCCAACCATTAATACGCTATGCATGACAATAATTTGTACCATTGATGTATCAGGAGTAATGCCTTTAAATAAGAACATTGCAATTCCTACTAAGACAATGCCGGGAACGATAATAACTTTCGGACTAAATTTATCAAATAGTTTACCTGCGATTGGTCCCATTATGGCGCTAATAACACTTCCCGGAAGCATGATAATTCCTGATTTAAAAGCTGTAACGAGTAAAACGGTTTGCAGGAACATCGGTAATAAAGTCATCGTTGAAAATAGCGACATCATCACAATGACAATTAATCCAACTGATAATGTAAACATCGGAACTTTAAATGCTCGTAATTCTAAAATTGGATTCTCAATTTTCAATTGTCGAACGGCAAAAATACATAATGAGATAAGCCCAACAATTAAAGTGCCATACACTTTTGCATCGGACCATCCTAAATCACCCGATGCACTAAAGCTATACACAAGCCCGCCAAATCCTAATGTCGATAAAAGGATAGATGGGTAATCTACTTTTGGCCTTGTTAACTCTGAAACATTTTGAATGTACTTCATCCCAATCATAATGGAAATGATCACGATAGGAATAACAATATAGAATAACCAGCGCCAATTTAATGAATCCACAATTACTCCAGATAATGTAGGACCAATTGCCGGAGCTGCCATCATCACAAGTGCGATTAATCCCATTGTCGCACCACGTTTTTCAGGCGGACAAATAATTAAAATCGTATTCATTAATAACGGTGTAATTAATCCCGTCGCTACAGCTTGGACGATACGGCCGACTAATAAAACGGAAAATGTCGGTGCGAATCCCGCAATTAATGTACCAGCTAAAAACGTTACCATAGCGATCAAAAACATTTGTCTCGTTGTGAGCCATTGCTGAAGTAACGCTGTAATTGGGACTAAAACCCCAACTACTAACATGTAAGCTGTAGAAAGCCATTGAATCGTTGAAGCCGTTACGCCAAATTCTTTCATTAATACCGTTAACGCATTACCAAGTAATGTTTCATTTAATAACGCAACCATTGCCCCTAAAAGTAATGCAATTAAAATGGGGGTATGTTTCATATTAGAAGTATCAACTTTGCCACTTACAAGGCTCTTAGTTGTCATATTCATTTACAGATTCTCCTCCTGTTTCTTACTTAAAAAACTTTAAATATACCTGAACATATGTAATATAATATACATATGTAGATTAAAAAGGGAGAATCAATTTTCAGCCACTGTATATTTAATCTACAAAAAAGGAGAAGTGTAGATGAATGATAATGAAAAACAACTTGATTTACGTATTAGACGTACACATAAATTACTGTGGGATTCCTTATTTGAATTAATGACGCAATCAAAACAGAAATATAGTACGATCACGATTAACCAAATATGTGACCGCGCGATGGTACACCGAACAACCTTTTATAAACACTTTGAAGATAAAGATGCTTTATTAGCATTTGGATTTAAACGATACAGCAAGATGATTGCTGAAATACCAGTTTCAGATCGATTAAGTAAACCATTTCAAGTAATGGAACAATTTCTACACCATGAAGAAATCGGTAAAATATTAGAGACACAAATGTCTGATGAACAATTTATTAACCGGACACAGTATTTAAGTCACGAAACGAGAAAACAAGAAATAGAAGCGTTACATCAACTGCGCAAAAATCATACGATGCCAAATGATTTAATCATTGAATTTTATTCAGGGGCAATCACCTCATTAAGCGCATGGTGGTTTAAAAATGAAAGAAAAGTTTCTGCTGCTGAAATGGATAGGTATCTTCACCAACTTATTAACCAGGATATTTTTCAGTTTGAAAAAGAATAAGACTACACCTTTTCAATCATGGAATCAAATTGACCACAAAATAGGAATATGATATATTTTCCGTAGAATACTATATAAGTGTGACAGCGAATAAATTGGCATATAATAAAAAGAAGAGATGCGCTAACATCTCTTCCTTAACTGCTACCGTATAGGGTGGTGGTTATTATACGTTATTATTTTTTTACGAAACCCACCCTTTTGCTTCCTACGGCGCGGAGTGGTTTTTTTGTTGTCCTTACCCAGAAGTTGCTTCCGCAAAAAATACGCTGAAACTTCACGTACAGTCGCTTTCAGAAACTCTTTTACAAGATTAATCAAAAACTCCATATTATCACCCCCTTTCCTTCCAAATGGAAAGAAGGGATAACCACCCACCCTCACAATATGCAGTTACATATATTTTATCAAATGATTGTAAAGATATTATGTAAACAAAACAAATGAAGTTTTACATAGAAAAATATGAGTTTATATTATTTTCATTCTCTTCAATTAGATTTTCTTTTTAGATGCTATCTTCAAATAAGGTAGCATCTAAAAAACGTTAAAAGGAATTTTCTCCCTAGTGTCTTCTTATATTTTATGTAATCTGCGTATTTAACCTTTTCTACGTTCTTTAATTACTTACTGAATATAGTCATACAGATTTTTCGCTAACAATAAACAAGTTACTGTAATGAAAAGAGCACGAACATACCCGCTTCCTTTTTTTATAGCGAATTTGGAGCCAACAATCCCTCCAGCAATTTGAGCAATCCCCATTATGAAGCCATACACATAGTTTACTTGTCCTACATACATAAACATCAACAATGCACCAACGTTACTTCCTAAATTAAGAAACTTCGCCGTACCTGCTGCTTTTAAAAAATCATACCCAATAAATAAAAGAGCGAACATTAAAAACGAACCTGTGCCAGGCCCTAGAAATCCATCATAAAAACCAATAGCAAAAATAAAAAAGGTAAAAATAATGACGTGTCGACCAGACAATTTCTTATGAGTGGAAATACTTCCCCAATCCTTCTTGAATATCGTATAAATAGCGACCACACCAAGCATGATCAGCATTAATGGCTTCAGTACTTCTGGATTCATTAAATGAACGGTCCATGCCCCTATTATGGAACCTATAAAAGTGATTGGAAATAATTTAAAAGCCGATTTCAAATCAAGATTACCAGAACGATAAAACACAATATTACTAGTTGCACTCCCCATTGTCGATGCTAATTTATTCGTGGCTACTGCACTTGCTGGATTCAATCCTGTAAATAATAAAGCTGGTAAAGCAATGAGTCCACCACCACCTACAACTGAATCAATAAATGCAGCTACAAATCCAAAAACAATCAAAATCATTAATACAGATGGGTCTAAATAAAAATCCATACTAGTAGCCTCCTCTTTAGTCACTATTGTAATAGTAACTATGAATTTGCTAAATGTAAAGAGTTATTGTAACGTTGAAATATAAAGTGAAACTTTAATCAGTGGGGGGGGTGTTCATCCCCCACTGATTATTAGTTGAACCAATCGGGCTTTTACGGGCAGTTGATTCCCACCTAACTTCTTTGCTTCCGCTGAATTTTGAGGTGGGGGTCTTACTGCCCGTTAAAGCGGGATAAATGCAAACATCGGAGGACGAAAAAAGTGGACTACATAGTGCAACAGCTTAAAAAAATTGGTTTCAATGAATATGAAGCTAAATCTTATGTATCTCTTGTTAAACAAGGGCCTGTCACAGCCTACCAAGTGAGTAAAGATTCGGGTGTCCCAAGAGCGCGAATTTATGAGATTTTAGGTAACCTTGTAGAAAAAGGAATTGTCATGAAGGAAGAAATAAATGACACCACTCGCTATTCACCTCTACCTGTTGAAATCTTTTTACAGAAGGCGCAAACAGAATGGCAGTCTACTTATGAAGGAATAAGTGATTCATTAAAAAAACTAGAAACTTCCGAGGAAAAAACGGATAATCGAGTGATTACTTTAAAAGACAATCAAACAATCATTAGCTATTGTCAGGCATTAATAAAAAAAGCAGAACGACGTATTGTCATTTCAATGTGGGATGAGATGTATGAAGCGTTAAAAGAAGATCTATCTGAAGTAGCTGATAAAGTTACAATACAAGGTATTACCCTGCATGTTGAAAATCCAATTAAAAATCTAGAAGCCCATCGCATAACACCTTATACAGAAACCTTGTCTACAGAACATTGGTTTATTTTATCGATAGATTCTAAAGAGATGATTTATGGACCATCACTTGAAGAGCGTAATATTGCTTTTTATACAGATGACCCCGTTCATATATACTTATTAGAGGATTACGTATGGCATGATGTTTTAGTGAATCGACTTGTCCGACGTAGCCAAGATGACTTGCAGCAATGGATCACTGCGGAGAGAAGATCTTTCTTTATGGGGAAATAAGGAGTATATTGAAGAGCAAATCAAAAAGTTTGCGTATTAAACCTAACAACTTCTCCTTATAAAAATAGCCAACTATTACATAATAGTCGGCTATTTTTATATAAATTTATACAGACACTGCCATTTTCCCTTTGCAAAATATTCCCATTAATGCAGCGATTAATGAGATAAACGCTTCTCCCACTCTTTCACCTTTTCAATTGTTACATCTAATTTCTTAGCCACTTCCTCTATACTCATTCCTTTAAAGAGCATTCCAGCTGCCGAAAGGGCTTTATCAATTTCTTCTTGCTTCTCCTGTTCATATAAACGGCCCACTTTTGTCATCCGTAACCACTCCTTTACTTTTTTCGCGTAGTCTTCATCAATAAATTTATCTGTAGCTACAAGAATTCCGGCAATAACTTGAATTTGTTCTTGCTCATCGGAGATACATTTTGCTACTTCTATCGTCTTCTCAATTAAAATTTGTCTTTTTTCTCTGCTATGCATAAGTGGTACAAGTATCAATTTCATGGTTTCTTCATCCGTCAAAGATTTTCCTTCTTCCATTTTTTTAATAACCTTTTGAAGGATAGCATCACCATTATATTCGCTTAGTAAAACCGCTTTGGAATTTAAACGTATACTAGATACATCTATTTCTTCTATTGGATTCATTACCTCACTTGTATAAATAACCACGATTCGAATATCCGGTAACTCTTTATTCTTATTATAATAACGATACATAATTTGATTTGCATAATCCATATACTTCAAATGGTTTTCAAGGAAACGGGTATTACTTTCATACTCTAACATTAAAATTGAACCATCTTCCATTTCAAATAAAGTATCTGAGCGCCTTTGATCTGCACGAACTCTCGAGAATTCATTTAATAACAGCTCTTTTATTTTTGGAAAGCCTTTTAATCCATATGCTTCAAGCCCTTTATCCCTATAACATTCACTTAAAAACTTCATAAGAATATCTTTATTATGATAAGAAATATCATTCCCTGCCAATAGCTAATCCCCCTTAACTATTAGTTACCATTTTCTTTATTATATAACTTATGAAATTAGCATTACAACTTTGGTTCACATGCAGATACTATTTTCAAAACAACTTGCCCTTTCACTACTTTACCCCCTCCACAAACTGCCCAAACTCCTTCAAAAACCTCAATTTAAAACTCCCCACAGGCCCATTCCGATGCTTTGCCACATGAATCTCCGTCATCTCTTTCTGCACCGTTTCCTTATCATAATAATCCTCGCGATACATAAGCATAATAACATCCGCATCTTGCTCAATTTGTCCTGTCTCTCTTAAATCAGATAAAAGAGGGCGCTTATCTTGCCGTGCTTCTACCGAACGAGATAATTGTGACAATGCTACTACACAAACATTTAATTCCCGCGCTAATAACTTAAGCTTACGAGAAATCTCACTAATCTCTTGAAATCGATTTCCCTTATGCTTCGGATCGCCCGTAATAAGCTGCAAGTAATCTACAATAACTAAAACCTTCTTATCACCATGCTTCCTCTTTAACTTACGAGTTTGCATCCAAATATCTTGCACCGAAATGCCCGCGTTATCGTAAATCTCAAGCGGTAACTTCCCGATTTCCGCAAACGCCTTACTCACCTTTTCCCAGTCCTCTATCGCAAAACGATGCTTCGGATTTTTTAGCCTACCTCCCGACACTTCACTTACGCAAGACGCCATCCTTTTCAGCAATTGCTTACTACTCATCTCTAACGAAAACAATCCTACCGCCGATCCAGACTTCGCCGCATGCAGTCCAACATTTAACGCAAACGCAGTCTTCCCCATAGAAGGTCGCGCACCAAGAACGACAAAATCACCTTCCTGAAGTCCACATGTCATTTTATTTAGCGATGTATAACCAGTCTCAATACCAGTAATCTCTTTCGCATCCTGATGAAGCTCTTCATATAAATCAACTAGCGCATCCTTCAAATCAAACTCACATACACAGTCCTTCTCCTCTAACTCACAAAGTGCCGTAATCGTCTCACCGATAACTTTCTCACTCTTCTCCGCAATAAGACGCTCTCCCATCCTGTGCCCGATAACACCAGCCTGATACATTTTCCAGGCACCTCGAACAAGCCCCTCATAATAAGAGAAGTTGCTAGTAGTAGGCACACCATCCATTAACCCTATAAAATACTCCATTCCCCCGATCCCCTCTAAAAACTTCGGATCTACCCGAGAAATGAACGTCACAAGATCAATCGGTTGCCCCTCTCCTTCCATCTTTCGCATTAACTGAAATATAGACTTATGTACTGGCATAGAAAAATACTGCTCCGTCAAACGGCACTCCTTAATAAGCTCTCCATCAATTAATAGAGAACCTAACACCGTCTTCTCCGCCTCTACATTTTGAATACTCATGGCCGCCACCCGCGCTCCGCTAAAAAGCGCTGCAACTCTTCCTCAGATGGCGCATTCTTCTCCCACTCCTCACACCTCGCCAAAAACTCCTCCGTCTCCCCCGTACTAACAGACGACTCCTTCTTCCTAAAGTTCGCCGTATCTGCCTCAACCTCACACAATTTCGTAAACCCTTTCCCGTGCCAGCCTCTCAAAATGCCCTTCACATAAGCAACCGTCCGCTTATTATTCTCAAACGCAATTTGAAGCGCCTTCAGCACAAGCTCCTCTGACAAATCTTCCATCCACGCACTCAGTTCCTCTACCGCATGAGGGGACAAACTACCGAAATGTTGCTCATAAAAAGAAAACACGCGACTTCCCGTTTCTTCCTCTATAACCTCTTCTTCCTCTGTCTCCTCACAAACTGGATCTGGCTCAACATCATCCACAGCTAAATCACTCGGCATACCGAAATGCGCTAAAAGCATCGGAACATTCAGCTCCTCCTCTACGCACTTCTGAAGAAACATATGTATAAACTCCTTATTCTTCACACCCTTAAGCTCACGTAGCACACACTTCTCCACATTCGTATTCGTCACAGGATTATAACGAAGCCAATTCAAAACGAATAACTCCCGAGTATCCGCATCATACAGAATCTTCCCATAATCAATGAAGCGCTGCACAAGCTTATCAACAGTCTCCCGATTATAACCCGTCTCCATCTCAGCTAACCGCTTCGGAAAAGGAAAAATCCCACACTGCGTCGTCTTCGAACAAGTTAATAAGTACACATAAAAATACCGCTCCTCCGGCGTCAAATCCAAAACAAAATCATCCTGCCAAAAATTCACCTGCACAGTACGATATACCGCCATCCCAATTCCTCCCGTCCTAATTCAAAAATGAAAAATTCCTCTTTGTACTATATATAGGAAGGAGGGCTGGGTTTTTGGCGTGTTATTTCAATTTTTTTTGACTACTACTACTACGGTGTTTGTTGGTGTTTTTGTTTTGTTGTGTTTTTTCTTAGTGATTTATTACTTGGTAGGGGCTTGTAAGGGGCTTAGGAGGGGCTAGTTATCGGTTTACTTGGATTAGGAAGACTCGATCTGAGAAGCCACCTCGTTCTTCTGCTTTCTTTTTACGGATGTTATTAATTTCTTCTAGTGTTGTGCCTTCGTGTTCGGCTAGGGCGTTTATTAGTTCTAGTAGGTCGGATAGTTCTTCGAGTTTATCGGGTTTTGTTTTTGCTTTGATGTATTCTGTTAGTTCTTCTTGTGTTTTCTTGCATAGTTCCTCTATGTATTCATCTTCGGGTAGGATTCTTGTTGTGGGTGTTTTTCCGTTGGATTTTATTATTTGTGGAATTTTGTTTCGGATTAGTTTGTTGTGGGTGGCATGAGATTTTCCCGCTAATCAGTTGATTATATCTTAGATCCATTACACTAATGGATCTACAGAAACCACTACTCTTTTCAGCTACTTTTAAATACATCTATAAAATAAATTATTGTAAAACCAAATATAATTTCGTCTTAAAAATCCACATCCCATGGTATAATCATCCATATGATTTTATATTTAATTTCTTATATTCTAGTGATATATAAACAAGAGACAGAATACATACTATTTGCTTAGATTAGACAAAGATAATTACCGATAAATTTAATTTAAAAATCACAGACACGCATTATAATGAATAAGCTCTAGTCTATGCTCTATCACCGACTGAAAATGAAGATATACACAATACTCTCCCCTTCTTCATTAAAACAAACCTAATAATACGATCAGGAATAAAAGTAACTTTATATAAAATCACTATTCTTGCGTTTGAACTAATCCAAATACACAATAAACACCCCATTGTAGCCAATTAAATATAGAACCCTTTAGGAAGTTATCGTCAAAACATAATTCGTATTTAATGGTACTACAATTGGTATACATGGAATTGAAAAGACTTTAAAACATAGGTTAATCCCTAGATTAAGATAAAAATTTATATAATTATAACTAAAGGAGAATTACACTATGAACCAAGCAACCAATATAACTCAAACAATAGAATTTACTGTTGAAAATGGAATATTGACTGAAACTATTATAGAAAAAGGACAAAAAATACAATTCCATAAATTTACTACTTACTGTAAAGACGTACAAGGGACTAGTAAAGAAGCTAACCCCCGTAAACAAGATATCTCTAAAAAAAATAAGGTAGCTAATAAAATTCGTGAAACATTGCTTGATCCTGAAATTTCATTTCACACACGTAATAAGGGCATAACATATTTTGCGGAAGACATAGAGGTACAGGATCTTGGAAATGGTACTTCTACGGTTAAAATTTTCTTTGCTGATCCGTCCTCTCAAGGAAGTGTAGATGGTGGTCATACTGAACTTGTAATATTAGATGAGATCGGAAACTATCCAGAGTGGAAAAAGGTTAATATTGAGGTCATGACTGGAATTAAAAGCCCATTTACTCACGTTTCAATTGCGGAATCTCGGAACACTGGAACTCAAGTAACTGCCGAAACATTAGATGAACTAAGTGGTATGCATGATATTTTGAAGAATCACCTTTCTAATACATCATTTGGTGACCGTGTTTCCTATAAACAGAACGAGCATAAAGAGGATGGGAAAAATCTAACGATTACACTAATAAAAAAGTTTTATGAGACATTCAATATTCGCGATTATGCTGATAAAGACCCTAAAGGAGTCTACAGCTCTAATCAAGGTGTTATTAATAAATATCGTAAAGAATATGAAGAACATGGAAATACTACAGGAAATGTTTATGAAAAAATGAAATATATTTCACCTGATATATTTAAATTAACATATTATATTCACAAAAACTTTAAAGACTTATATAACAAACATGGAAAAGGAAACTTTCTTGCCAATAAATGCGCTGATTTTAAAGAAGGCTCCCGCAAAGAATTGGTACTATTCGGTCAAACCGATGAATATTTAGATTACAAGGTACCAAATGGCCTTTTATTTCTTGCTCTATCTGGTTTCCGCCAATTTTTAACAGAGGACAAGCATGGTTATTATGCTTGGAAGTTTGATATTTTTGAAAGCGAGAAGCAAGAAGAGTTATTAAAAGTAATTTTTGAAATCCTTGCATCTGGAATGAGAAATCATGATAATAATCCTCAATCAGTAGGTAAGGATGCAATGCTATGGCAATTAGTTAGAACACAAGTACTTATGAAGGCTTACATGAGTCAGTGGTTATAATAATTCTTTTAATAAACATGCCTAGGTCGAAAAATGAGTCATCCTTTTACATGGATGACTCATTTTTATATAATTAATACCACTTCTTGAGTCACTCCTAATGGATTCACAATATGTTGTATACATTCACTCACACCTAAAAGATTTATTACTGCATTCATTTTTTCAGAAGTAAACTTATTCATAAAAAACTACATCTTCAATTGTTAGACTGCTTTTTTCTTTCTCCCTATTAGTTAACACCAATATCTTCCACTAACATTACTGGTGTACTAAATTCACCACTCATATTGAGTTATAAATCAATATGGCTACTGGTTTTCCCTTAACAGTAACACTATCTTTTCTAACACCCTTAAATTCACTCAAAATAACATTTCTTGTATTTCTAACAATACTATTTAGAATTTTCAAACATATAAAAAAACCTAATCTTATTTTTCATTTAAGATTAGGGTATGAGTTTAGATGTTGATTGACCTGTCGAACAAACAAGTCCATGTCATTAATAGAGAGCGAGTTTCTATTAATATATAACTTGAATATCTTTTCAATTGAAACATAAATAAGAATTATCGGATTCGCCCCTATAAAATTCAAATTTACAAATCCAAAAGGTTTAAATAATTCGTCTTGCTCACTCTTTGGGAATAAAAATATACTCCGAAATATTTTCTCCTTTTTATAATGGAATGCCTTTTCATAAAGTAATTGTTTTGCAACGTCATTAACATCTGGATTATTTACTAAATTACCATCTAAAAATTCTATCAAATAATATTTGGCATCTAAAATTAAAAAATATTCCTGATCAATTGACGAAAATGTTTTTATTATATCAGGCCTAAAAGTTTCTTTTTCTTCAGATACATTCGTTCCAATAATATTGGTCCACCTAGGTTTTTCAATCTCATTAACATAGTTATCCTTCTCATTATTAAAAATATAGCTACATACGTCTTCCCATACCATTGCAAATGATCGCGTACCATATAAAGTTAAAAGGTTAGACTTAGAAAAATTAGATTTCCTAGTTAATAAGGTTATCAAACTTTTAAGCAATTGTATGTTGCTATCAACATAGGTTTCATTTATTTCCCTATAGATAATTTTTTTAAAATATTCTACATTACCCAATTTATTTATATTAAGCAAAGAGCGTTCAATTTTTATATTATTATATCCTAAAATAGTTCCAAACATTTCAAAACAAAAATCTACAGCCCATTTATGAATCTCTCGGATTATATTATTTCTTTCAGTAACTGTTATCAAATTATATGTGTTTAGGTAATACGGGCGATTTTTCAAAAAATGAGGAGTAATTTCATTTAGAGTTCTGCTCCATTCAATTTGTCCTTCGCCATTTTCCATTGAAACCTCTTCACTCTTTTCATAGTATCCATATCTTGCGAAGTTAGTTAAAATGTAGTCTGCAATTATAAAATCACTTACTTCTTCATTGTCTATATTAGAAATAAGAAATTCTTCTTCCTTATTCTTTGTATGCTTTTTTGTATATAACCTAAGAAGTCTTAAGATATCCGCCATCAAATTTCCCCTGTTATTTTTTTGTTTTAGAGCGTATTTAGGCAGTACAAAGATTACATTTTCCCTATAAAAAGCAACTCCTACAAATTTAAATGTTATTTCCTTCCCGTTTTTTATATGAACACATACTCTCTTCTTTATCAATTCATTAAAAAATTCTTCACCTATCTTATCAATAATTTCCGCTATACGGAAACTTTCAGCTTCATAAAAATAAATCACGGATTCTGTTAAATTCATGTATATTTTTCCCAATCCCCTTTTTCACTTAAGTCAAATTTCTCTTTTTCTCTCCTGCTCGATGTTTTGCTTTAATCAACAACCTCAAACTCAAGATCATCTAATACAAATTTAAATATATTTTCTTTCCCATCTTGATACTTTTGTACTACATCAGATAATAAATTATCAATAAAAATTTCATCTGAAGTACTATGTCTTAGCACATCTTCTTTAAGATACAATAATAATTTATTAATAAAAATATCATGCTCATCCTGACTTGCTGAACTACTAGGTAATTCATTTTCTTTAAGAAAAAAAGGACCTAATAACTTATCTTCAGACACATATTCTTTAAGCCTTTCATTTATTTTCTTCCTTAATTTATTCCAACTAATAGGATTCTCATGAAATTTAAAGTATATTTTCCAAGAATCAATAATATTTTCATTTTCATTTAAAGCCATATATTTAAAGGACCATCTTCTTTTAAAAGCGGCATCTAGGGGTAATACTCCCTGATCACTACTATTCATTGTTGCCCAGATATACAAATTAGCAGGAATTCTTACCTTATTTCCAGTATTTAAATTTTTTATAATTCCATTTCTGCTCTTTAAATAATTCATCACGTCTGCATTAAATGTTACTGAGTATTTGCTCTCTCCTTTTTCTCGGTCTAAAAGTTGGAAAACATCCCCAAAAACAGACGCAACATTAGCACGATTAATCTCTTCAATTAAAAGTACAAAGTTTGATTTAGGGTTTTCAATAGCTCTACAAAGCATTTCTATAAAAGGACCAGGAACAAACTGATAATCTATTAAGGGCTCATATCCAAATTTAGTAGTAAAATTTTGTGAATAAATGGTATCTGAATTGTTTTCCTTATACAATGGTACTGGCTTGTAACTACCAACAAAATTACCATAAGAATATGCCGGATGAAAAGTTATTCTTGTATGCAAAGAATCCTCCGAGAAATAATCTTTTATATAACCCTCTAAATAATTACTTTTACCTGTACCAGGAGCCCCATATACTATTAAGTTATGAGGAATGTTTTTTTCTTTAGGAATCGGTATAACAGGATATCCAATGTCTCTTAATATCGAATCCCTTATCTTTTTTTCCAAAATAAATGCCATAATAAACTCCTTTATTTTATAATAATAAAACTTATTTATACCCAAAGAACAAATAAATTATCTAGTAATCCATTTTTTTATTTCTAAACTTCTTATGAACTAGCATCTAAATTATCAATCAATTCTAATATACTTCTTTCTAATTCATTAGATAAGCCATACTCTTTTAACTTTTCTAATGAAACAGGATACTCTAATTCATTTTTAATCTTAAAGTTAACTATCCTTGCTTCATTATCTACATTTTCAACCTCTAATCTATGAGTCACCTGCTTACTAATCTCATCCAGCACCCAAATCTCATCTGCGACTTCATATTGTGGATCATTTTCATTTATATTAAAAATTAACTCTTTTTGATTAAGTATTTTGTCAAAGATTCTTATAAAGATGCGAGGCTCCGCTAATAATTCATTTAACATAAACGTGGTCTGATCATTTTTACTATTCTCAGCAATATAAAGTGTTTTATTATTTACTAATACAATATCAGACTTCAATCCAAACGCTTCATATGTTGTTTTGTTTTTTTGTTTAACCAAAATTAAATAATCATTTGGCCATAATTCAGCCCGTATTGGGTCCAAATTATCCAAATAGCATATGTGTATTACAGGATTCTGTCCTCCATTGAGATTAGTTCTCCTTTTAATTTCAATCTTGTCATTTATCCAACCGTTTTCCACATCGATACCTTTTAATTTTGCAATATTTTTTTTACTCATTCTCGCATTAACTGCTAATCTCCACTTAGAAAAAGTTTCATTTACAATTAGACTTGGAAAAAAATCTTCTGTCTTACTCCGTCCTGGTTTTGTAAGAATCGAATCAGTTAATTGGATATTGGTTGAATGACTTGCTCCTCTTACTTTATTTTTACTATCCGTCTCACTTAGTGGTACCACTAGCAAACCAACCACATTATTCCAATTAAAACTACCATCTACTACGTAATCCAATTCTTTTCTTAAAATATTAATTACTAAATTAAAATTCAATTCAATATTCTTACTAGATTCTAAGCTTCTTGTATTCTCATATACATTTACCTCTTTAGGCATATCTGAGATCTTGTTATTAGCTTCACTATCGTTTTGCATAAAATTTTTTATTTCTTGTCCATATGTATTACTCATCTTATTTCATCCTTTTCTTAATAGGTAAATATATCCTTAAATAAAGTATATAATAAAAAAAGGCGAAACGCTAAAAGCATTTCAACCTTACTTTAAATAATTTGCGAGAAAATGATCAATTACACTAGTAGCTAGATTAACAGGTACTGCATTGCCTATCATTTTATATGTTGCAGAGAAGGAGATTTTATGAACTTCACATATTTCAGCATAAATATCAGGAAAACCTTGAATTCTAAATCCTTCTAATGGCGTAATTCTTCTTATAGGTTCTTTCTCCATATCAACTATAGGACTTATATATGGATTAGGATTATTTGGGCTCACATATGTTGCACTAAAATAATTGTCTTGATTAGCTCTATGCCATTTAGACATTGAAGCGGTAATTGGCCGTGCAATTGGACGATCTATCTGCAAATTCCCCATCCATTTTGGATTTGGTCTTAAAACAGTTTCCCTAGTTTTAGTAGGGATTAAGTGCCGTGGATTCATTTCTTTCTCTAATAAATGCCAAGTCGTTGGATATTTCCACTCTTCTCTAGGGATAGGTTGCGGTTCTAATAACAATTCATTACCAATCGAATATTCTCTTAAAACACCACAGAAGAACAATCTTCTCCTTTTTTGTGGTAAACCATAATGATCAGCATACAAATCCCAAAGATGGACATTATAACCTGCCTCCTCAAGTTCGCTAATTATAGTCTTCAGTGCGTCTCCAGAGCTCACACTCGAGATCTTTGAGACATTTTCTAAAATAAAAAAACTAGGTTTATAATGTCTAAGAATTCTAACTATCTCAAAAAACAACTCTCCCCTAGGATCCTCTAATCCTTTTCGATAGCCAACATTTGAGAACGGCTGACAAGGAAATCCTCCTAAAAGGAGGTCAAATTCTGGTAGTTTTTTACTTCCATCTACATTAACCATATCAGGAGAAAATATCTTTTTTACATCATCTACTATTACTTCCCCGTCAGTTCCAAATATTTCATTATATACTAATTGACATTTCTTTTCAATTTCACAATAACCAATTGGTTCAAACTTAACATTCTTTAGGCTTGAATTGATTAACGCTTGCCTAAACCCTCCAATACCTGCAAATAAATCCAAATATTTCAATATCATAAAATTTCATCCTCGTATTCAGTCAGTATTCTTTCTAGCGCTTTCCCTATATGCCTAGAAGCTAATGGGCTAACCGCATTTCCAACCTGCCTATACCACTCATTAGGTCTTCCTAAAAAATAATAATTATCAGGAAACCCCTGTATTCTAGCAGCCTCCCTTGGAGTTAATCCTCTTGCCTGATAAGGATGTATATACATATGACAATCATAATACATATGAGCAGTAATTGTTTTGGAAGGTTTTTGAGGTTCTAATTTATAAAATTTATCTTTAAAAATTTCATTTCGACTCTTATAAGGCATTATATCTTGAATAGATTTTGCATCTGACTTTTCTCCTGGCAACAACCTTCTATAAATTTCAATATCTCGATCATTGTTATACTTGGTTCTGTGGTTAAAAAGAAAAGATTCTAACCTACCATTATTTAATAAATTTGAATAACTTGAATCAAAAATTCTTTGTTCTGCAATGGTATAGCCCCATTTTTCATTCTCAATATTAGTTGAGTTCTTAAGCGTTTTTGCTTCTAAAGGAGGCAAATCACAAATCGCATCTTCAAGATTAAAATCCGAACTATACATTCTTTCATATAAAACAGACTCAAACAAATTACAGATTTGATTAAATAAAATTATATTTGTTGTTTTTATTCCTAACCAAAAAACTCTATTCCTATTCTGAGGATATCCAAAGTCTTTTGTATTAAACGGAAACGGCTTAATCATAAATCCAATATCAGCAAAATCTTGAATAACTTGATTTTCAACCTTCAACATACCAGGTACATTCTCTATAACACACAAATTCGCTTCAGATTTTTGTACACACTGAATAAAGTCTTTATAAAGAATATTTCTGGGATCATCTGATAGTCTCTGTCTGTTAGCATTACTAAACCCCTGACATGGCGGTCCTCCTACTATTACAGGAGCTTTAGGCAAGTCATTATGCAATAGGAACTCTTTAATATCCCCATTGTAAAAAGAACTTTCACTCAAAAATGGTCTGTTAAAGAGATACGATTTAGATGCAGATAAATCAAAATCCAAAGCAAAAATCGGCTCAAAATTATATTGTTCTAGCCCCACTGATAATCCACCTGCTCCACAAAACAAATCGATAAAAGGAATTTTTTTATCCATTGTTTCTTTCTTTAATTCTCTACCATTTCTACAAAACATTTGGATAGGACAACTACAACAATTTGGGTTCTCAGGATAGCAAAATGTTTTTGATAAAGTTGACACCTTCGAATTAAATTCATCATTATTAATATTATAACTTTCAATAGTATATCCTATACGATTAAACACCCTGCTATTAGCTTCTATATCAATATAATTTTGTTTTTCAAATGAAACATTAATCACATTTTCTATTTCTTTAATTAAATTCATTTATTCATTACCTCAATCAAGAACATCTGTTCTAATTTTATATATAAATAAAACCCTACCCATTAATACAAGTTTTCACCCGAATAAGTGATAGAGGAATACGCAATTATTATACCATTTTTTATACTTATTTCAAGTTAACTTAACTGGCGATCGTTTCTCACTCATTCTTTATCTTTAGACATAATTTTTTGCGCGTTGTTAGCTTATTTAATCCTTCATCGAATAAATTAAAAGAGCAGAGGTCTTAATTATCAAAACAGTTAGAATAGAAACTTTACATATTAAAACACTTATACCTAATATTATTCCCTAAAAAAATCAATTATACTGTACAATAAAAAAGAATACATCCTAATCTCACCAACTAAATTTACATTCAAAACTGACTTAATCAATTCCGTATATAAAAATACTAACCAAAACAAAATATGCTATATAGTACCTTCTTACAAAACAAATCATCGAAGGTAGAGTATATGCTCTAACGATCAGAGAAAAAACTCTATACATAGGCGGCTATTACTAAAGGACAAACTTTTATTGAAATTTTACTAGACGCTACAAACTAGAGAATAAGCGTTTATGTATGAGAAATCCTTATTTAAAAAATTTGAATATCTTAAGTTCAAAACAAATAAACAGCCAGAAATAACATAAAATTCAATCAAACCAAAAACCCAATCATTCCCTATAAAGAAATTATTCTAACTAAAATATCATCTTAAGTCCTGTAATACTATTGTATTTAATTCATAAATAGCAGTGCCTTTTGTCGTAGAGTAGAAAACTGAAACAGATTAAATTTCTTTAGGGATGGCTTCGCCATCTCTTTTCTGTTTCAGCTTCCCCTCATCAAACCGTACGTGAAGTTTTCCCTCATACGGATTTCTGATGTTCTTCCTTCTTTATCTTTCAGTTTGTTCTAGCTTCCTACTTTCACGAGTATGTATGTTGTTTTCTTTATCAATTCCTTGATACAGCCATGTTTCTTTCAAATATTTCTTTTCTTATTCCAGAAAAGGTTCAACCGTTCTAGGACATACCAATCTATTTTGCATAGCCACCTCTGTCCAATTGAAGATACACTATAATAGTTCGTGAACCCTTGTAGAATTCTATTTAAACCTTTTACCATCTCTTCTAATTGTAAATACGGTTTGTTCCTCGGCTCTGTGTATCTTTTAATGCGTTCTCGCATTTTCTTCATGGCTTTCTGGCTCGGAATATGCGCCATCACATACACTTTCTTCCCGCCTTTCACAGGTTTAGGGTATTTTCGATGGTGAAATCCTAGAAAATCAAATCCCTCGTTGCCATCCCACGTATTCACTAGCTTTGACTTTTCTGTATGGATTGTAAGTTCTAACTTATTCATAATGGATTGTAGTATCCGAATACTTTCTAGTGCTTATTGTTTTGTTTGACATACGATGACAAAGTCATCGGCATATCGAATCAGTTCCCCCAAGTGTTTACACTTCTTTTCCCACATGGTGTCCATATAGTTTAAATATATATTAGAAAGTAACGGAGATATCACGCCACCTTGTGGTGTACCTACTGTCGTTGCATGAAATTGCGCATGTTCCATGATTCACGCTTCCAGCCATTTTCTAATGAGTTTTAACACTCTTCGGTCACGGATTCTTCGATGCTGTATTTCCAAGTTCTTCATATCTTCCATGGTTTTCGCCTATATTCACCAGGCTCAACTTCCCTTTATCCTATTGCTAGGTATCTTTTAACGAGGCGGCAAGGTTCACTTTATGTTACGGTCTGCTGATTCGCTCGCACTTCTAAATAGAAGTTACTTTGTCACAGGGCTTCAACCTTAGGATTTCTCCACCAGTTGCCTGTCAGCTACTAGGCGACTTGGGGCTGGACTTTCACCAGCAAGCAGTGCCCAGCTTAGCTGGGCACGCAAAACAAAAAGACACTTTTCATAGTGCCTTTTCCATAAGTCTATACCTGACCTTTTGTATCACTAATTTCTATTTTCTCGTTTGCCCTGACTAATTAACTTAATAAGTTTCTCTCTATTAATTAATACAACTCGATTCACTTTAGCGAGTTTGTATGCTGCAGCTGTAAATTCACTATTTGTAACAACCCATGTTTCATCAGCTTTATAAAATTCTTTTGCACCAACAATCTCCTGAACAGATTTAATTCCAACGTTATTCTTATAGCGTTTTGCCTGTACAATGATTCTTTTATCATTTTTTCTCAAAATTAAATCTGCACCAAAATCGTTAGATGCTTTAGTAATCTCTGTTTTATAACCCAAATCCGGAAATAGACTTCCTAAATATTTTTCAAACTGGTGTCCGCTCATTTTATCAATATCATAAATTCCTGATTGCCGAAGTTCTCTTAGCTTTTTTACATTCACATACATATATAATAATATAATTGCTGCCGATACCATTACTATCGGCACTAAAAATTCCGGTTTCCACAACACCCCGAAAAACGTAATAACTAGTAAAGATCCCAATATTGATTCATCTTGCTTTTTCTTTCGCTTAGCCATCTTAACTCCTTTTTACTCATAAACTATAATAATTACTTTAATGACCTAAATAAAATATCCCACCTAAAATAACTAATGCTATAGCACCTTTAATTATAGGTAGAATATCATCTGGTATATAAGATCTAATAATTACAAGCAGAGTACATATAATAAATATGACACCAAGGAGTATCCACCCGTCCCAAAGTACTTCTTTTAGTGATTCTGGTAACTCTATATTATTAACATCCATTTTATTTCCCTTTCTATCTTAACTTATAAAATTATAATAACGTATTATTTTTATAAAAGGAAATTTTTATATAAATGTATATATCAAGAGTGATATCGATATTTTATAAGTACAAAACACTAAAATTACTTATCTCCTCTATCTCCACCAACCATCTCTCCATACCACTCATCACTCTCCTCCAAAAACCCCCTACTCTCCCCACTATCCTTATAGAATCTCTCCCAACCCCGCTCCCTCAAAATCCCCTTCCAACTATCACTCTCCACCATCCTCTTAATAACACTATCCCAATAAGCAACCTCTTCCTCTGTCATATCTTTCGAGCCCATAATTCCTTTCCAGTGCTGGAAGATGACGTCGATTCCTTGTTCTTTCCATGTTGGGATTTCTGGTAGTCGGTCTAGTCGTTTTGGTGCGGATACGGCTAGTATTTTTATTTTGCCGGCTTTGTATTGTTTTTCGGCTTCGGATAGGGTCATGGTTGCGGCGCTGATTTGTTTGTTCGTTAGGGCGTTTATGATTTTTTCTTTGTTTTCGTAGACGAAGAATTGTAGTTCGGCAGGGTTTATGCCGAATGCTTTGCTTACTTGTACGAATGATAGGTGATCGTCGTTTCCTAGGCCTGGGGCAACGCCGATTTTGAAGTTTTTCTTGTTTTGTTTTAGTTGTTCCATTAGTTGCTTTGCGTTTTCTATGTTTGAGTCTTTTGATACGACAACAACTTCCCAATCTGATGCAAGTGTTGCGAGCGGTGTGAAGTCTTTATATGTTAGTTTACTGTGGCCGAGTAGGTTGTTCGTTATGAGTAAGCTTGAGTTAATCGCCAGTACGTGACCGCCTTTTTGTTTCATATATTTCCATCCGACATCACCGCTGCCACCTACTTTGTTTGTGACTGTGATTGGTTTTGTGAAGATTTTTTCTTCTGTGAGCGTTTTTTGCATCGCTCGCGCTGTTAAGTCCCACCCTGCTCCTTGAACGTTTGGCGCAACGATTTCTACTTTGTCTATGTTCACTTTATTCGTATGGGATTTTTCCGAGGAACAACCAGCTATTACTCCTGTCATGATCCATATACATAGTAATAATCGTTTTTTCATAGTCCTCGTCCTATTCGGTACTTTCGTTCTGGTCGTCCGATAATGCCGTATGTGTATTCTACTGTGCATTCGCCGGTCGCTACTAAGTATTCTAAGTATCTTCTTGCGGTTGTTCTGGAGGCTCCCATTTGTTCTCCCATTTCTTCTATTGTAATGCCCTCTTCGAATCCTTTTATAATCCCCTTTACTTTTTGCAGTGTTAACGGATCAACGCCTGTCGGTAAGTTTTTTATATCTTGTGTTTGCGAAGTACCGAAGAAGTTATCGATGAGTGCTTGATTCACTTCATTGTTACTATGTAATAATTGTTTCTTTCTTTTATAGTCTTCAATTGTGCGAACGAATTTTTCTAACGTGACCGGTTTTATAAGGTAGTTACTTACACCATTTCGAATTGCTTTTTCTAGCATATGGTTTTCATTTGCCGCAGTAACCATAATGACGTCAACGTTTGGAAAGTCAGCATGAATTTTCGGTAATAAGTCTGTTCCGATTCCGTCTGGTAAGTAATTATCTAATAGAAGTAAATCGATTTCTTCCCTTTGTAGTAGTTCCATCGTTTCTTTTGCGTTCAATGCTTTTCCAATCACTTTTACGTCTTTTATTTTCGATAAAAACTCCTCTTGAATTTGCGCGACGCGGAAATCATCTTCTGCAATTGCAACCTTCAACATATGCCCATCCCCCTGTTTGTCATGTACTTTCTCTCAATGTTTTCGGAAGGTAAATTGTAAAAATAGCTCCCCCATTTTTCTCGTTTTGAATTTCAATTGTTCCCCCTAGTAGATCTACCTTTTCTTTCACGTTTGCTAGTCCGTAACCACGATCATTTCCTTTCGTTGAAAAACCTTTTTGAAAAATGGTCGTTATTTTTTCTTCTGGTATCCCTATCCCGCTATCTATCACTTCAAACACAATGTCATGCCCAATATCCGTAACAAAGAAAGAAACATTCTTCTCCTCTCGTTCACTCACCGCATCAAATGCATTGTCGATTATGTTTCCAAGGATTGTAATAAGGTGCGAAACTTTTATATGGTCTGGTAACGGATGAAGCGCACTATCTCCTTCAATATGAAAATCAATTTTCTTCTCAGACGCTGTTCCGATTTTTCCTAATAAAATAGCTTGTACTTTCGCATCGTGAATTTGATGGAATAAAATGTGGTTTTGGCTTTGATGAATGTTAGATTCTTGCTGGATAAATTCAATCGCTTCTTTGTAATGCCCTAACTGAAGTAATCCTGATAAAACAAAAAGTTTATTTGTAAATTCATGCGTTTGAGCACGTAAGTCCTCTGAATACTTTCTTACCTCAGATATTGTGTTCACTAAGTTTTGCAGTTCTGTTTTATCTCTAAAACTACATACAACGCCTACCGTACTGTTATTTTCGAGTATTGGTGTCCTATTTAAAATAAACACTTTATCTTGAAACGCGATTTCTTGATCGTTTTCTAGTACTCTCTCCATATGAAATTCTGGTAAAACTTTTGAAATGTGCCGCTGCATATAATCATCATGTACATGCAGCATTTCTTCTGCCGAGGTGTTCATCATCGTGATAAGGCCATTTTGATCAATGGCGATAATTCCTTCTTTTATAGATAGTAGTATTGCACTTCGTTCCCGGTATAGCGCTGCGATTTCATTCGGCTCTAAACCGAGTGTATCTTTACGAATACTACGTGCTAAAAGAATGCCACCAATGATTCCAGCTAGTAATACACCTAAGGAAAAGAGGATAATTTCTTTCGTTCTGCTTAATATGTTATATTCGATACCTTTTATTGAAAACTCTACTGTTACAACGCCTACTACTTGATCGTAGTCTTCGTTATGAACAATAATGGGTGCTTTCGCCATTAAAGCTGGACCGCTTGTACCATTTCCTTCGAGCGTATAATAACCACCAAAAGTGAGTGCTTCATAGTTATATGGATTGTTACTCTTTGTGCCAATTAACTCCGAATTAGAATGGGAATACGTCACCCCAAAGCGATCTTCTATAATGACAGTATCTGCACCAGCTTGCTCACGAACTTGTTCCGCAATGGATTGAATGCTACTTTTATGTTCGTTATATTGAAAAGCATCTTTTATAGCTGGCATAAAAGAAAGAGATTTAGCCGTTTGCAGTGCTAGCTGTTCCACTTGACGTTTCGTATCAACGGACTGAATGTAAACAAATATTCCTGCTAATAGGAGAACGACAAATAAAATTAACGTAATAATTAAGCTTACTATTTTCGTTTGCAATGATACTTTGCGTGATTTCTTCATATTTCATATCCTTTGATAAAATATTCAAAACTATCAATCTCCTTTTTCTATTATTATGACAAAACTGAAAATGAAGCAACTATTAAAAATATCCATGTACATAAAGTACAAAAAGAATAAAATTGTCATAATATTGAGATTTAAAATAAAGAACAGTACAATTCAAATACAATGAACACGCTTTCATATATACCTTTTATTACTAAGCAAGAGGAGGAATTAGTATGGCTCAAGCAAAATCTAACCGAGTCGCCGGCAATATCTTTAAAGGTTCTGTCGGCAATTTAATTGAATGGTACGACTGGTACGTTTACTCTGCTTTTGCTGTTTATTTTTCAGCAGAGTTCTTTCCTAAAGGTGATCCAACGAGTCAATTACTGAACACAGCAGCTATTTTCGCAGTTGGATTTTTAATGCGCCCTATCGGCAGTTTGCTAATGGGACGATATGCAGATCGGCACGGACGCCGGGCAGCATTAACTCTTTCCATTACGGTTATGGCCGGTGGTTCTTTAATTATCGCCTGTACACCTAGTTACGAAAGCATTGGGATTATGGCGCCGATCATCTTAGTTCTTGCCCGTTTATTACAAGGATTATCACTTGGCGGAGAGTATGGGACTTCCGCAACATATTTATCTGAAATGGCTAGTAGTGGCCGCCGTGGTTTTTATTCAAGTTTTCAATATGTAACGCTCGTTGCTGGACAAATGGTTGCGTTAGGCGTTCAAATTGTTCTTCAACAATTACTAAGCGAACCAGATATGAAAGCTTGGGGATGGCGTATTCCGTTCATTATTGGAGCAATGGGCGCAGTAGCTGTATTATGGCTTCGCCGCACGATGGATGAGTCGGAGCAATTCTCAAACATAAAATCACAAAAACGCGAAAGCGCAGGAACCATTAGCGCTCTTATGAAACATCCGAAAGCTGTATTAACAGTAGTCGGCCTAACATTAGGCGGCACTGTCGCATTTTATACGTACACAACATATTTACAAAAGTTCATGGTAAACACAGTCGGCCTTCCGAAAGAAGTTGTAAGCTGGATTAACTTTGTCGCACTACTTATATTCGTCGTACTTCAACCGATTGCAGGACTACTATCCGATAAAATCGGACGCCGTCCACTATTAATGGCTTTCGGTATTCTCGGAACGTTACTAACAGCACCGATCTTCTTCTTCATGGAAAAAACGACAGAACCAATCGTAGCATTTTTACTCATGATGGTCGGCCTCATTATCGTTACTGGTTACACATCAATTAACGCAATTGTAAAAGCCGAACTCTTCCCAACTGAAATTCGCGCACTTGGCGTAGGTTTACCATATGCACTAACAGTTGCGATATTCGGTGGAACAGCTGAGTTCATCGCATTATGGCTAAAGAGTATCGGAATGGAATCACTATTCTACTTCTACGTAGCTGGATGTATTGCAATCAGCTTTATTACGTATTGGCGTATGGATGAGTCATCGAAGACTTCGCAGATTGAGGCGGAGCTTGGTGGTGGGGATAGTTTAGTTAATAATAAATCTAGTTAAAATTATGTATTCTATGTTCTTCGTTTACCTGAACTCGATTTGCTTTATCTAAAAAAGCATAATTCATTAAGATATAATTTAAAAACCTCTACTTATATGTAGGGGTTTTTGTATGACGAAAAAACACGTATTATCGATAATTGCAAAAAGCCGGAGATTTTGCCAATGTAGAATCCATTGGTACTCACACCATGCGAAAAACCTTCGGCTATTGGTTCTATAAACAAACAAAAGATGTTGCTATGTTACAAGAAATTCTTAACCATAGCACACCACACATCCCCCTGAAATATATTGGAATTAATAAAGAAGAAAAAGATAATATTCTTGATACATTTCAAATTTAATTCACTTAAAATTACTATTTCAATCATCATAAAAAAGACCTTTTATTTTAAAATAAAAGGTCTTTTTTTATAAACATATATGTATTAAGATTTATATTTTTTTACTGTACAAGGAATAGTTACAATGTACAAATCTATAGCATAGATTGTAACCCAGATACCTTTACCTTCAGCTTCTAACTTTTTATCTAGTTGAGACAAATGCTCTGAAACTTTTCTTTTTCCCCATCTTCTAGGAAACCATTGAAAAACCTTAGGAACATTATATTTTTTATTATACCAAGTATTCAATCTCCAAAAAATGAAAAAAACCAAAACAATAATTATGATACGAAAAATATCAGAATATGAAATTCCTAAAACCATATTATATTTTCTCCATTTCCACTAAAACTCAGATAATTTACTTCTTAATTCTAATTCATCCTCTGTTTCGAAACCCTTAAATAATAAATGAATTATTTGATTATGATTAAAAAACACATTATATTCTTTTGATAAATTACCATGAGGATATGGACAAGAAACATAATCGCATAATTTATTATCAGCTTGTTGTTGCTTTCTTCCATAAATCATAAGAGGTTGATTAATTTCTTCTATAAGAGCTACAGAACCAATTGGTAATAATTAGCCTCCAATTGGAAAATAAGGGACAAACAAGGACAATCTACTCAGCTACCCTAAGATTTTAATGGTTTAATATTTTGATTTTCAAGTTTTCCTTCACAAATTCCTGTTAACACTGATAATAAGAAAAACAGGCCGTAACGAGCGATCAATTTGATCATAAAGGTCATACGCTTCGCCAAGTGGAACATCCGAATCATGTGGCTGTTCACCCTGTAACAATTACTAACAGCAAGTAGAAAACGTTTGGATAAATAAAAAGCAAATAAATTATTAAAAGATTGTAACCCCTACTATAAGAAATACTATTATTACTAAAGGAAGAATGATAATCATAAAGGATATTATTATTGTTAATAATGCTTTCCATGCTGAAAATTGGTGTGCTTCCCCTAAACATTTTAAGGAAATAATGATTGTCCAAATTCCAATAACTATATCAATTATGGCAAAAATAAGAAACAAAATCGTTAAAGTTATGCTACTATCCATTTCCGGTGTCTCACTCGTAAAGTTTTCTATCCCAAACAAGAAAAATGAAGGCACCCAAACTAATATAAGAGAATAAACGTAAGGGATATAAGAATAGGCAACTGAGTAACGTGTTTTTTCAAATGTACCTTGTCCACCAAGTTTTTTTGCCACCCAATTAAATAACGCTGGTAGCAAAAAATAATAAATTAAGAAAGCAACGAAGGTACCGAATATAACCATTGAGATTATTGAAACTGGACTACTTATTGAATCCCCCACATTTTTAGAAGATGCTCGATCTAAAGTCTGTACGAATGAGCCTAGTAAAATGAGTAAAAACACATTCTTAGGTTTGGATATAAAAATTTCTTTCATTGTATCACGTGGTTTTATCCAAATGGAGAACCAAGGATTAAGTGCACGTTTAAATTGATTTTCTGGAGTTTCCATATAAAAAACATTCCCCTTTCTTAAAACATATTAAATGTAAATCCCTAATTATCCCAATTTTGTACATATAAATATTAAAGCATAAATAGTCGATTATTTAAATGTAAATAATCAATTATTTAATTTCATCTGAAACTTAGGGGGAGTGCTTCTTAGCAATTACCTCTATATTTTCTTACATTTTTAACTATGGGCTGATTAGTTACTTTCATTTTTGAGTACCTCACATTCTTTAATACACGGGATAAACAGCTATAATCTTATCATCAATAAGAACAAACCTAATTTCCATTCCTTCAGATGTTTTACCAGAATATAATCTTCCACTTATACATCTTTTATTGCTATAAGCCTCGTGAATGGCTTCCATAAGAAGAATGCAATTATACACTTGAAATGCAACAAATCCTCTTTAAAAGCCTATACGTATTTTCCCTCCATCTTCTATATGCTTACGTAAATAATAATACTTATGGAGTTCTATAATCATATAAAACAAAGCAAACGAAAACACTGTGCATGCAGACATAAATACAATTGCCCCCATCTGTTGTGTTGCAATGCTAAGAATTATATTAGCAATTAACTGCCCCAATCCCGCTGCAATAGCTGCTACTTTTACACCACCAGTTTCTTTCGATGATTTTGATTTTTTTCTTGGTTCCTGAAGTTTTTCAATATGATTTTTATAAAAATGATACAAAGCGAAACTATACAAACCAAATGAAAGAATAAAATAGATGGGAGTTTGTAATTGTAACACTTCATAAGCATATTTTTGAGTTATAACCAATAATCCGACTGAACATATGGTGCCATATACTCCTCGAAATAGAGTGTATTGTAATTGTCGTTTCCGAGGATTGATAGCAATCCATATCGCCCACAAATTTAAAAAAACAACTGGAGGAGTTACTATATATACATAGAGTAATTGAAAAGGATTCGCGAATGCAGGCAAAAGAACAAACACGTCTGCCCCCAAAAGGACAAGAACAATTACGTGGACTCTTATTTCATTTACAGCATAAAGAGCCATATAATATTCAAAAGCTTTTTTATTAAAATCTGTATTTTTTTTCATGTGAATTAAACCACCCCGCTACTGTTGACCAAGTTTTTTTCATTTCCCCTTTAATACATAATGAGTAAAATATGAATCGGTTAATTTTACTAAACATATTACGAGATTTTGTCGCGAATTTTCAAACATCAAATCTTTTTATTGAATATTAGCATATAATCAATTCTAATCATGAAACATTCTACCTTTTATAATGATTTTGGATAAGTTATAAATAGTCTCTACCTATTAATATTGTATAATTCAATAAATTTGTTAAGACTGTCTTCTAATCTCTTAATTGTGTTTGGATACTTTTTTGAATAACCCTCGCACATTTTTTTAAAATAATGATAAAGTGTTTGATAATTAATTATTACCTCATCACCACTGTATAATACAAATTCTACCCCTTCAAATGAATCTCCATTGGCAATATCATACTCATCCAAATCTCCTGGAAAAGTACATGCGCCATATTCCTCTCCAAATCCTACTCCTTCACAAACTGAATTGATTACCTTTAAAAATCTTTCATCATCTACCATATTAAACACTGCTTGTATAGGAAAATGGGTTAAATCTAGTAAATCCTCATCTTTTAATCTAAATTCTCTTTGCATACATATCTCTCCTCGTATATCTTTAATTTATTCTGGAAAAAAAGAAGAGATTTCTCCACCTTTATGGTATCCTCTCCAAGTTATTTCTTTACCGTCAACACCCGCCCCTTCTCTCGAAAGAACTCCATCACTGGTTTTTAATTTAGCGTCATTAGCTGCTTCAATTCCACGGTTAATAAATTCCTTATCACTTATAATTTTAGGATCATAAATGTTGTTTGTGAATACTTTATTTCCATACTCTCCTGTAGGGGTGCCATCCATATTTAACTTAGGCATATTGTATTCTACTGTTTTTACACCTAGAATTTTTGAAGGTGATTCACTGACTATTTTTAATATTGTTTTTAAAGAACTCTTCACTGTTGTGTGCTCCATCAATACCTCTCCCTCTCCTTCTTGGAACAGAGGGATCTATATTTTTAATATGATTTTCTAATTTAGGAGTCGCTTTAAACTTTCAAGTGATTTAATGGTGAATGTTTTTGATACTTTTTACCTATTATGGACATTAAAAAAGCTTATGCAGGTTATACATAAGCTTTTTTACTCATGATTAGATATTTTTCAAATGCTACACCTTAATGCAAGTCTTAAAAAGATTAAATATAATAGTCAGGATTTTCATCCATTTTAATTAAAAATTCTTCTAAAGAATCCGCTATTTTCTCATCTTCAGAGTAAGTAGGACATTGACCTAATTCATTTTCCTCTTTAAATTTAATTGTTAAAAAGTTAAGTTCTGTTACTTCAAAAAACACTAATGAATCATCATCTAGGTTTGGATTATATTCATAAATATCTTGCCTTAAACGGAAATCTGCAACTGAAATCGGGTCCATAAATCTGTTGAAAAACGTTCTTGTATCAGACTTAAAAAAACCACAACCTATTTCTTGATAAAAGCGTTTCAGTTCTTTTGGAAGTTCCATTTGTAATAAGCTTTCTGCCTCATCTATCTCATCTTGATATATAGGATAGAAAATAGGTTTTTGTTTAGAACGGACACTTCTGTCTGCTACAACATATTCTTTTAAAAAATTAAACATAATTTTTAATACCCCCTATTAAAGAAGGGTTATTTTTAACGCTTCCTCAAGCATTGTATTAAAATCATTATATGTGTTCATTACCGTACCTGATGGTTTATCAAGTTCTAAATAAGTACCGTCTGATAAGCTCTTACAAAACCACGCAATATTTGAATCGCCAAAGAAAAGATACTCTTTTTGAAATTCATTTTCATACCAAATCTCATTGGTTTCTATAAGCCCGCAAATTGATTCGTCCCTTTCTGTATCTAACAAATAAGAGTCAACTCCATAAAGTACTAGCCCGTTAAAATCTAATCCATTTACAGTTTTAAGAAACTCCTCATATTCACTCGGTAGGTCAACATTATAACTCTCTTTCATGCGTTCTCTTAATTTCTGAACTTCACTATCTGTTGCTGGTGTATTCAGTTTATCATTAAAACTTTTCTCTATTTTTTCAATTTCTAAAACCAGATTTTTCCACATATAAAAATCCCTTTCTAAGTTTATTTATTCTCCCTTAGGGTAGATGTTATGTTTTGGTATAGGCCAGCTTACGTCTACACTATCTCCCTCTTGTAAGTGTCTAGTTAACGTACGTTGTGTATTAGTTATAGCTTTATGATATGGATGATTTTGTATTAATGTTAAATTTCCAAAATCGTTTGTTCCTCCATCATCTAAAGGGAGGTTATGATGTACTTGCCACCCTTTTGGATTGTTTCCTCTTTTCATCCTTTCTATATCAGCATCTGTTATTCCCGCTTTTTTGAGTTCTTTCAGTTTAACAGGATCATTTACCAATGCATTAAGAAAATCTTTTCTCACACTCCTATCAAATTCCTTCCGAAGTTGTTCAGCTTCTTCTCGAGTTCTCTTAGAGTAAGTAATTTCATCAACTTTAACATCTTTAAGAATTACATCTTCTCCATATAATTTACCAACAAAAATGTCACCATCCGTAGTCCTTTTAGTATATTGATAAGGTGATAGCTTATCCTTAGCTGTTTGATAAGTATCAATAAAGCTAGATTTTAAAGAACTTCCCCCAATACCAGCATAAGCAAAACGGTTTCCAATGTTTAAATTAAAATTATTTAATACGTTTATTGCATTTCTATATGTAGCAGAATTAGTTACTCTGGACATACCTTTTGTTAGATTTGCAGTAGTTGCTACCTTCGATACTTTACTTAATCCTTTATCACCAATAAGTCCTAATCCAACTTGTGTTAAAGCATAACTTCCCCATTTAGCACGACTTTCAGCATCTCCATTTATTACATCATTAATAAATGAATCTGACAATACATTATACATCGTACTGAGGGTATCAATAGGGTGCAAAGCAGCGTTCCCCATGTTTTCCCACGTTTCCCAATCTCCTAAAGCTTTTATTCCGTCTATTGTATCGCTAACTGCTTGTCCCGTACCATCTACAATACCGTCCCAAATTTTTTCACCAGTAGATTTTTCAGGTAGCTTACCACACATTTCACCTTCTTCAATTGAATTGGCAGCTTGTCGTGCCCTCTCTTCTGTAATCGCTTGAATTGAAGTTGTCCATTCCATATTCAACCCTTGCATACTAAATGTACCACTTGCAGGACTAAACCCTTTCCCACTTTGAACTTCCGCAAGACCTGCAGCAATACTAGCTGCTAATTGAAGTGCTGTACTATAATTATTACTAGAGTTCTGATTGAATTGATACAAATGATCCAGCTTTTCTTGCAGTTTTTGCCTCATAACAATAAAAAGATTTACCATGGCATCCATACCCGGCATTGGCATAGCTTGATTGACAGCTTCCATACTTGTTTTCATTCGGTCAATTTCCCGAATTTGTTCTAATATCTCTTGTTCAATTACATCTGTGGAAGCGACTTGTGATTGAAATTGACTTGGAAAAGCATCATTTTGACGGATTAATTCTTCACACAAATAAATGATTCCTTGTGCCAAAGGTCGAAAGGTTTGTACAAAAAATGCTTTTGCACTACTATATGTTTGCCCTTGTAAAACAGTATCAACTGCAAAAGCGTCAATCGACTGAATGGCTTGTTCCATACCTTGAATAGTAGCGGTACATACAGCATTCATGCTTTGAGTTTGGCTTCGTACCTCTCCCAAATACATATTTAAACTCATGCATTGACCTCCCTTGTTAATTGTTGTTGTTGATAGGAAAGGGCGTTTTCTAAATCATTAAGGTCTCGTCTTTCTTTAAGCAACGTTTCTTTTTTGTTTTCCAATTCAAATGTGACTTTTCGTTCAATATGTTGTGCATCTTGATACGTATTCATAAAAAACTGGGACATTTCTCTATCACCATGCCAAGTTCCTAAAATTCGATCAAACAAACGACGATTTCGACTTCTACATTCATAAAAATCTGCTTCCGCTTGTTCTTGAGCTTGAATCGCAGATTGATTTCGGTCTTGTTCTTCAAATACACTTCGTAACTTTTGATTTACTTGATTAATTTGTTTTTCAATATCTTGACTCATCTTTTTCCTCCTACTATTTTACTTTACGTAGGTTGTCACATTAGCGAAAAGTATTGTGAAGTTCGTTATCCATTCTCTCAAATTCATTAGATACCGAATGAATATTATCAACCGCTTGTTGAAAGGCAGCGGAAAATTGTTTCGTCAAGTCTAACATTTGTTGATTCGCTTCTTGTGCTTTGAAGTTAACAGATAATGTTGTACGCGTCGCCTTTGTTATAGAACGAGTTGTTGCACTTTGAATCCTATCAGGGGCTGATCCCATTTTCGTAGCAATTTGCGTTGCTGTTTGTAAATTACTTTGAAATTGTCCCATTCTTTCAAACCCTTTCTATAAGTTTTCCAAACGCATCAAAGAAATCTCATAAAATATATATCCCTATCAATATCACTCGCTCTAGGCATGCAATTAAATGAGCCATACAATATAAGCTGTATGGCTCATTTGAAATGCTTGTTATATAGAGTATGACAATTTTTATTTCAAACCGAAATTACGTGATAATTCTTCATCATGAGAAGCAACAGCTTCTGCAGTTTTATTCAGCTGCATATTAATTTCTTGTAATAGCTGTGCAAAGTTTTGTACTTTTGGCTTTAATTCATTGAACTGTTGATCAAAACCTTCGAAAGCACGACCTTCCCATTCTCCTCTTAATTCATTTTGCAAGTTTTGTAGTTGACTTAAAATGTCCTCAATTTGATTTGCACCTTGTCCATATCGAGCCGCTTTCGATTTAAGCTCCTCTGGTGACATACGAATTTGTCCAGCCATTTTCATTTCCCCTTTAATACATAATGAGCAAAATATATATTGGTTAATTTTACTAAATATATTATAATGTATTATTTTGAACTTTTAAACAATTTATCTTTCTATTGAATATTAGAATATTAATATTCTATTTTTTCTTGCTTTACAAGATTTTATGCAAAAAAGACCACCAAAATGAACTGACCCCATAAAGTTAGACAGGTCGTTTCATTAGGCAGCCTTTAGGGCATGAGTTCGATATTGTACCGGACTCATGCCTTTTAGTTTTGCCTTAATTCTTTTGTGATTATAATAATCGATATATTTTTCAAATTCTTGTTTAAAGTGTTCTATGCTTTCAAAATCTTTTAGATAAAGAAATTCAGATTTCATAATACCAAAGAAACTTTCAATAACCGCATTATCGTAACAGTTCCCTTTACGAGACATACTTTGCGTAATCTTGCGTTCCTTTAGGGCGTGACGATACTTCTTCATTTGATAATGCCAGCCTTGATCAGAGTGAATAAGGAGTTCGTCTTCTTCTGTCAATTGTTGAAAAGACTTCTCCAACATCTTCGATACAAGTGAATAGGTTGGTCTTGAATCAATTGTATAAGCGATTATCTCTCCATTAAATAGATCTAACATCGGTGATAAGTAGAGCTTCTCGCCACATAATTTAAATTCTGTTATGTCTGTAACCCATTTTTCGTTCGGCTTTTCAGCTTTAAAATTACGTTCTAAAATATTTGGCGCAATCTTACCTACTTGTCCTTTATACGAGCGATATTTTTTCATACGAACTAGACTCTTTAAACCTAACTCTTTCATAATTCGTTGAACTTTTTTATGGTTGATTTTGTGTCCTTCGTTCATTAACTCATCGCGAATACGGCGATATCCATAACGACCTTGGTGTTCATCGTAAATGTTTTGAATTAAGGATCTTTAGCTCTTTATCTTTATCTGGTCGATTAGAATTCTGTATCCAGTAATAATATGTACTTCGTGGGAGTTCTGCTAATTTTAAAAGTGCCTGCACCGGAAATGCTTTCCTTAGTTCATAGATTACTTGCGCCTTATCTTGTTTGGTGATTTTTCCTTGTTTTGAACTAAGGCATTCAACTTTTTTAAATAAGCATTCTCCATACGCAAACGCTCCAATTCAGCTTGTAATGTTTCTACTGACTCTTCTGTTTGTGTTTGTTTCTTAATTGATTTTTGATTGTCCTTAGTCATAGATTGACGCCCCTTTTTCTTCGATTTAAGGGCGTCTACTCCTTTTTGATGTAGCTGAATACGCCATTTTCTAATAAGTCCAGGTGAAGAAATATTAAAAATGACTGCCGTTTCGTTTGGAGACGTCCCATTTTCGAACATATAATTTAGTACGTCTAGTTTATACTGTGCAGAATACGTTGTATAGCCTTTTTCAAAGGCCCGGATTCCATGATATTCAAATTGTTTTATCCACATGCGAACCACTTCGTGATTCGCTCCCAATGATTTCGCAATATCTTTTATACTCTCACTTCCATCTTGATAATGTATTACTGCATTCATTTTGTCTTCTGAAGTAAATTTAGTCATAAAAAAACTACACCTCCAATTGTTAGACTGTGTCTAACAATTGGGGTGCAGTTTTTTTATTGTTTCTTGCAAGTGAATTATTTATATTCCTGTCTATATAATTTAAACGAATAAATAGCTCCAATAAAAAATACAAAAGCTTCAAATAATATAAAGATTTGACGGAAATTCTCAATATCTTTACCAACTAAAGAAATAAATATAGCATTCATTAGAATTTGAGTAGTAAACATACGAGAAGTAATTTTTAAATAAATAGCATTTGTGCTTTCATCTGGTTTACCAATTTTTTTGTAAATAATAATAAGTGCAATTACTGAACCCAAAAATAGAAGTGCTGTAATTCCTACAACGATATTGAAATTGCCTGTACTTTCTAACATCCATTTATTTAATAGATCAATCATTATTATCTTCCTTTCCTACATAAGAGAATATTTCGTCCTTCTTTTTCACTATAATAAAAAAAGAAAAAGGAAAACATCGAACTTTCTTACAAACATTCGTGTATTCTTACAGTTTTGTCATTTTGTAAATGTATTCATCGCCTTGCCTTTCACTATTTTCTTTGGAAAACATAGTGAATTACGAGAAAGAGCGCTACAAGATCAACTTCCAAGGAGTAGTGCACTAAAACTCTTAATTAATGCAATTAGTTTGTTTTAAAGTAGTAAGTGGACACAATACTTCTTAGTTGTAGAAAGTATCGAGATCCCTGTGCCAATTCCAGCGTTTGCTGCAGCTCTATTAATTGGTTTAGGAATAATCCCGCTTTGTTCTTAATTTAAGGAACTCCAAACAGCCCTACCTTTCAATTGATAAACCCTCAAGTGTATGAATGCTTGGAGGTTTCTTATAAAAAAAAGACGCCATAAGGCGCCCCCACAATTGGGTAGATAAGACTTTAGTTTTCCAATCTAAAGAAGTTTTGTATCAGCTCTTTGAGAGTATATCATAATATTCGGTTCATTTATTATGTATTTTTACATACCTATAAAAATCCCTCTATTTTCCACTTAATAAAATGAATTACCAATATTAATAAGATTCAAATAAACATTTCTACAAATTCAAAACATTTACAAAATAAGAAAAGTGATATATTTAAGGTGCAAGTTATAAAAAATATTAAGGGGGATTTATTATGTTCAAGAAATTAGTAGTTGGAGCATTAGCAACTGGTATTAGCTTAATTGTTAGTGCATTTGGAACACCGTTTAATAATAGGATGCAGGTGTTAGCCATGTTACATAGTAAATTCGTTGAAGATTCGGTTCTGGTGCAAAAATGTTAGTTGGAAACATAGAATAGCAATTTTCTCTTCATTTCTATCTTATGAAGCTAAGCCAAACCATTTAGGAATAAATTCTTTCTGATTTTGGACAGACTTGTCCGGTAAAACAAGTTGCCCGTTTTTTATCATATGCATAGATTCGACACCACTCAATATAGAGATTGCTGTTTTAAATGACTTGAATCTCTACAGGATAGGCAGGGTTCTTATCTACTGTTATCACACGAGGTTTAGAAACATGCGAAAAAGCCAAGGCTTTCTTGAAAAAGCGCTTGACTGCTGGTTTATCTCTTGATTTACTTAGATAAAAATCAATTGTATTACCCTCTGAATCAACTGCACAATATAACTATATCCATTGACCTTTTACTTTTCTTTCAACTTAGGTCTTATATCTTTCTGTAACGTTTGTGAGGGATTTAAGTGTCAATTCTTTGTACGATAAATTTCAATGTTAAAATCCGCTTTTTTCTTTTTTCTTTTCTTCAGACCCTCTTATTGATTCTTCTAAACACTTCAATAATACGTCTTCACTTTTGCATCGAATAGCTTCATAAATTTTAGGTCCAATGTTCTCAGGCAATTGCCTAACTGCAACATAGAATCCACTAAACAACATTTCTAATTCACTTGCTGTAAACTCATACTTCTTTAACTCGCCTTCCGATTTGCGTACAGATTGATTCACCAGAGCATTCTGTGTTATATCTAACAAACATATTAAATAATCGTATAAACTTGCATTTTCTTATATATATTCAATAACTTGCAAACGTTCATTAGGAAATCTTCTCAACGCTTCCATTTTTATCTGTCTATAACTCGGAGTGTGCTCATGAATATCTGTTAAAAACTCTTCAGTGCTCATAACTCTTCCCCCTACATACTCATGTTATATATTTTAACATGTATAACTCGTCAGAAATAGAAACATTTATTTAGAATGCTAACGGATAACCATTTTTAATTTAATCCCATAGATGAGGTCTTTTTAAACCTAAAGCCCTCATATCTCTTAATAATTGCCCTGTATGTACGGCTTCATGATACGCCATTCTCATTAACATATCTCCAAGGTTTCTAGTATATCCTACATCTGAGCGATCTATTTTTATATTTTCAAGATCTTCCTCATTTAATCCCATTATAAAATCTAAGAAATTTTTTCGATAAGGTTTTGCAAAATCAACCTCATCTTGAATGGTTGTAAAATCGCGTGTATTGAAAGGATTTGGTTCATCATCGCTATAGGGCAAACTTTTTCTAGTCTTTAAAATTTCAAGATATAAATATTCAGCTTCTAAAACATGCCGTACTTGTTCTAATATAGTCATTGAAGATGAATCAACCCTATGAAATAAAACCTCACTGGGAATAGAACTCCATAAATTTAAACTTCTCCGGCGTACTTCATTAGAATTCATAATTATTAGTTCAATTTTGTTCATAAAATAACTCCCTTTACACTTAACTAATTACAATGCTGTATCATTTTGAATCTTATCTAATCTTTTTCTATCAAATAAACCAAGACTTACACCTACGATTGATGATACTATCGCGAAAGCACCTGCAACTAAGAAGATTGACAAAACATTTATTGACTCAGCCAAAAAGCCAGCTATCATAGCACTAAAAGGTAAAGCTAAAAATGCTACCATTCTAGTAGAACTGATAACTCTTCCGAGCAACTTGCTAGGTACAGTCTCTTGTCGCAATGTAAACCAATTAATAGCTAATAAAGTAACTGATCCTTTAATAAAAATTTGACAGAATACTAAAATTACTAAGCTGAATTGAGAGAAGTACAGGAGCATCTGGGCAAGTCCTATAACAATCCCTGAATAAATAATAACATTTCCTCTTGGAATATGTTTAAATTTACTTGCAAAATAAACAGCCAAAATTGGTCCAATTGCCTGTAATGAAAAAATTAATCCAATATTTATAGGACTCAAGCCTAGATAATCTTTCAAGTAATACATAAAAAGAGATTCTACAGCTCCAAATCCTATATTAATACCAAAAATAACTAGAGAACCAACTAAGATAATTTTCGTTCCAAAGACATATCTTAGTCCTTCAACAATAGGTTTTACTAATTCAGGGCGTTTCTTCTCTTCTTCAGCAAAATCTCTAAATTTTAAAAATAAAAATATTGTTCCTGATAAAAAGAAGGCCACACTTGTTATTAATAAAACATTCGAATTCCCAAAAAGCGCTATTGCAATCCCCGCTACGGCGGGTCCCAAGAATGTGATAATCGTTTCGCTTAGTCTAAAGAATGAGTTACCTTGAATAAGATCCTCTTTAGATAAGATTTCAGGAACTGCAGATTCAAAACTAGGATGATGAAAAGCTGCTAAAGCAGATAAGGTAAAAGCGGCAATATATATAACTATTATGCTGTTATAACCACTTAAAAAAAGTATAGGAACTACGAGTACAAAAAGCGCTGAAGCATAGTCTCCTATTATCATTATCTTCTTTTTAGACATTTGGTCTGCTAATGCCCCACCTATTAAACTAAAAATAACTTGGGCTCCAAGCTCTAATGCTAGTACGAAGGCCATTTTACTTGGAGAATGGGTTAAATCATAAACAATTAATGGAATTGCTATAGTGAAGAACCACATTCCTAATTTACTTATTGTCATCCCAGAAAAAAGTATTACATAATTCTTATTAAAAAAAACTTTAGGTAGCATATCAAATCACTTCACTTCACTTTTAACTACTTGACCACAGAGAGGACAATCTAACATTTTTTCCCACGAAGAAACAGTATTAGTTTCTAGGGTTAAAAAGTCCACTTCCATAACTTTCCCTAAAGAAATAGGTTGTGCAATCTGCGTTAAAATTTTTAATGCTTCATTAACAATTGTTCCAGCTACAATAGCTACGTTTGGACTTATAGCAGCATTGTTTCTAGTAAACTCCATGTTATTCATAGCTTCTAATTGCTCGTCTTGTTTATCGTTTAATTGTCTTGCATAATTAATGTGACATTGTACACAACCTGTCTTAGAAGGAATCATAGAAAAGAATCTACCACGAGTATTTAATACTCCACCATAAACCATTGGCAGATTACATTTAACCACACCTTCGTTTACCCAGTTTGCAATATGTAATGTTGGCTTATCTGCAACACATATCACAAGCTCAGTTCCTTCAATATGTTCAATCACATCTTGAGGTGACTCTATTTTCTTATTTATAATTTGAAGATCCACATTAGGGTTGAATTGGGATATTCGCTTTTTAGCCATTTCAACCTTACTATTCCCTATATCTGATTCCGAATAAAGCAACTGTCTATTAAAATTACTTAATTCAATATTATCAAAGTCCAGAGCTTTTATATTATGAAATCCTAATGCTGCCAAATGATACAGTACTTGTGTTCCAAGTCCTCCTACACCAAGAAGTGCAATAGGCGTTTCTAAAATCTTTTCTTGAATTTTATATTTATCTTCTCCGAATTTCGTGAATAGTGAAAAATAATTTATATTCGCTTTATATCTTTCTAAGATGTAATCATTGAGTTCTGGTACAATTGAATTATCTTCTAAATAACCTTCATTTCCTAAAACTTTTATAGCCTCAATAATTTCATTTGAACTAATATTAGGAAATTCTTTTTGTACTTCTTGAACGATGTTTGGAATGTTTCTCTGGCCATCTAATTTATTTATTAGAAATGAGATGCTACCAGTAGGGTCTGGAATTATACCTGCTAAACCTTCTTCTTCACCAATTTGAATTTCTTTATTTAGGAAAAAATAAGGGATAGTTTCTTTAAATTTTGGTTTCATTTTATAACATCTCCTTAATTAATTGATTAATTAAAAAATTAAGAAGAACCGGAAATCCGGTTCTTCTTAATGACTTAACCTGGTACATTAGTAAGTGCATTAGCAGCAACTACTTTTTTAGAAGCTTTTTTTACTTTAACGATCATATGTAATCACCTCCTACATTTGATAAATCTAGCATAACACACAAAAAAGAGAAATTACATAATAGTCTGATAGTTTCGGGTTGAGAAACTTTTTTTTGAAAATTATAGAAATAACTATTTTTAGTAGTTTATTCACCTGTAAAAAATCAATCCATAAGCAAGTTTAAGTCTTGATAGGTTAAGTTTCCATTTGAATGTAATAATTTCCCCTGTTTAAAGGTGCTGCTTATCTTATCAAGGTTTGTTAGAATATTCCTAAAAGCTGAAGATCCAAGACTCACTCTCTCAATTTTTAATGTCTTTATGTTTTGCATGGAATTTAAGTTTTCACTTTGAAGCAAATTTATAGGTAACTCTATATTTTCTCTAAGTACTTTTATTGTCTCAATATCCTTAACTCCAGGAATAAAAATACAATCTGCTCCGGATTTTTTATATTCTTCTGCACGAACGATTACATCCTTAATACGATCTTTTAAATCGCCAATATCTAGCCAAAAACTATCAATTCTTGCATTTATGAAAAGATGAGGCGAATAAGCTTTAATAAAGTCTAAAATGACCTTTTGCTCATTAATTTCTCTTAAATACGTACCTCTCCCATCCTCTATATTTATACCTACCACTTCAAATTTTTCTAACTCATTTAATATTTTTCGTAAATCAAAAATATTAGCGGCATATCCTCCTTCAATATCAGCTGAAACAGGAAGTTTGGTATTTTTCGAGATATTACTAATGGAATTTAACATTAACTCTAAAGGAATCTTCTCGCCATCTGGATAACCTAAGGTTGCTGCGATACCAGCACTAGTAGTCCCAATCGCTTGAAAATCGTTTCTCTCAAAAATCTTAGCACTTGATGCATCCCATGCATTTGGAAGCATTAATGGATTGTTTTGATCATGTAACGTTCGAAATAACTTAATTTTCTCTTTAAATTCCAATTTAAACACCCTTTAGTAAATTATTTTTTTAGTTTTACACTTGACTTTTTTTGCACCTACTAGTTATGTTGTTTTACATAACGGATTAAATTAGATCTTGCAGAAAGGATAGGTGTGAGTATATGAAAATTGCGATAGTAGGTTTAGGACCAAGAGGTATATCAGTATTTGAAAGAATAGTCTCTAATATTTTATCTGAATTAAAATCAGAATCTTATGAAATTTACTTGGTTGATCCACATCCTCCAGGTGGAGCTGTATGGAGAACAGACCAGTCACCTCAACTTTTAATGAATACAGTGGCTTCGCAAATAACTTTATTTACTGATGATAGCGTCCAGTGTCGGGGTCCTATCGTTAATGGGCCTAGTCTATTAGAATGGGCAAATGAATTAAGGGATAAAATTGACACTTTGGATATGCCCACCGTTATTACAGAAGAAATTTATTCCTTAGAACCTAACTCTTACCCTACAAGAGCTCTATACGGCTATTATCTTAAAGATTCATTTAATACTATTCTTGAAGAATTACCCTCAAATATTAAGATTAACTTAATTCAAGACACATTAATTAATCTCTATCCGAACAATGAAGATTATACTTTATTTCTTAATAAGTCTTTAACACCAATTAAAGCTGAAAAGGTTATCTTTACAACTGGGCACTCAGATCAGAAATTAACTTCAGCTGAAGAACATTTCTTTGAGTTTGCTAATAGTAACAACCTAAATTACTTCCCACCATCCAATCCAGCAGATGTTAATTTAGATTCAATAGAACCTAAAACTCCCGTAATAATAAGGGGATTAGGCCTTAATTTTTTTGATTACATGTCACTTTTAACAAGTGGGAGAGATGGAAAGTTTGAAGAAATTAATGACAAATTAAATTACATTCCCTCTGGTAAAGAACCTTTATTAATTGCAGGTTCTAGGCGAGGCTTACCTTATCACTCTAGGGGACAAAATCAAAAAGGTTCTTCAGAAAGACATATCCCACTATTTCTAAAAAATGAAGTTATCGAGCAGTTAAAACATAAAAATAACCTAAGCTTTAAAAAAGAGATATGGCCTTTCGTAAAATTGGAAGTTGAAAGTATCTATTATACAACTTTAATTCGCAATCTCTATGGAATAGAAAAATCTTGTCAGTTCCTTTACGAGTTTGTTAATTGTGCCATAGAATACCATAAGGATCTTTTAATCAACTTTGGAGTAAAATCAGAACTATTTTTTGATTGGCACAAAATTAGTTGTCCTTATGGTGATAAAAAATTTAATTCAATAACAGACTTTCATAATTGGTTAGATACTTACTTACATAATGATATTAACGAAGCAAACCTGGGTAATAAAAACAGTCCACTAAAAGCCGCATTAGATGTTTTAAGGGATATCCGAAACGAAATAAGAATACTTGTTGATCATGGAGGAATAAATGCTGAATCTTATAAAGAAGAGTTACGCAATTGGTATACACCTTTAAACGCATTTCTTTCAATTGGCCCTCCTGTTCAAAGAATCAAAGAATTGAGGGCATTAATAAGAGCCGGAATTTTAGTTTTAGTTGGACCTGAAGCAACTGTAGCTACTTCACCTATAAATAAAGATTTTAAAATTAGCTCTAACCGTGTTAAGGATTCGATATTTCATGCAAAGAACCTAATTGATGCTAGACTACCCTCAGTTAATATAAATCAAAGTAAAAATATTTTAATCTCAAATATGTTAAAAGCAGGTCTAGCCTCAGAATTTAAGATTGCAACGAACAATAATTATATTTTTGAAAGTGGAGGTTTAGCAGTGACTCCCCCCCCAAATAGATTAATAGATAAAAACGGTAAAGTTAATCCTAATTTATACTCCTTTGGAATTCCAACAGAAGGCGTTCATTGGGTAACTGCTGCGGGAGCGCGACCAGGGGTTAATTCTGTAACACTCCTTGAATCCGATTCAATTGCAAGAGATGTTCTAGGCTGCAATATTACAATTAATAATGTGTATAAGCAGACCATTAGCTGAGGAATTATTCCTCAGCTAATGGTCTTAAATTGGTTTTATGTATAACTCAACCACTTGTTATAAACATCATCAACAAACTTTTCACTCAACCCTGTGTATGATTCTGGATTAGTAAGGGAATTTATCTCTTCATCGCTAAAATACTTCTTAATTTCATTGTCTTCTAATAAAATATCTTTTAAATCTTTGTCTTCTTCAAAAGCTCTCATTGTTAATTCGTACAATAAATCATGGGCAGTAGTTCTACCAATTATCTTCCCCAATTCTAACATTACGTTCTCAGATACTATTAAACCTTTGGTAAGAAAAAGATTCTTTTTCATTTGTTCTTCATTTACTATTAAGTTTGTTAAGACATTTTTAAGTTGTTCTAATGCGCCGCTTAAAGTTATGCAAATTTCCGAAATATAAGACCATTCAGATTGCCAAAATGTAACATCTCTTTCGTGTTTCTGAATCATACTGTCAATAGCTAAAGTTGATTTTCTATTGACTATTTTAGTTAATCCCACAATATAAGAGCAAGTCATAGGATTTCTTTTATGCGGCATAGTGCTACTTCCTACTTTACCAGAATGGTACCCCTCTTCTACTTCTCTAATCTCTGTTCCTTGAAGGCTTATTATTTCTTCTGCAACTTTAGCTGTAGTTGCTCCAATCATATTTAAAATCATGCTAAATTCTGCAAATCGGTCTCTAGACGTGTGCCAAGATACTAAGGGTTCAATTAGGTTTAAATTTTTTACATACTCTTTTCTAACAGCTAACCCTTGCGCTCCTAATGAAGCTAAAGTACCAACTGCACCTCCCAGTTGCCCCACTAAATATCGGTCTGCACCTTGTTGTAACCTTTCTAAGTGACGACCAAGTTCATCTGACCATATAGATATCTTATATCCAAAAGTAATCGGTAAGGCATGCTGACCTAACGTTCTGCCTGGCATTACTGTTGACTTATATTGCTGGCTTAATCTCAAACATATCTTTAATATTTCTTGAGTTTGATTATAAATAAGTTCATGAGCACCTTTAATTTGCAGGGTAAGTCCCGTGTCAATTATATCTTGTGTTGTTGCTCCCCAATGAATGTACTTACGTGATTCTTCATCACATAAACTCTCGAACTCATGTAGGAATGCTACAAAGGGGTGTCCAGTTTTTTTCATTCCTTCTCTAATCTTATTAAAATCAAGTTTATTTTGGTCAGCTGCATTTGCAATATTAGTCGCTGCATTTTGAGGTATAATACCTAATTTAGCTTCAGCTTTTGCTAAGGCAACTTCTGAATTAAGCCACAATTGTATTAAATTCTCGTCTGAAAAATTTGTTCTCATTTGTTTTGTACCAAACTGGTCCTTAAAGATTTCAGAATCAATTGGTGTCGAATTCATTAGTATCACCTTTCTTTTTCATTAATTTAAGATAAAATATCTACTATTGATATTAGCATATTAATGTAAGTAATTTGTCTTAAAATTGATTTTATATATTTTTGAAACCTAAAATGAAAAGGAATACGGGAACAAAAGAACAAAAAAACACAACAGATAAAAGATTCTTTTCGTAACAAACGAAGGGATCTTTTATCTGTTGTAAGAACCATGGGTTCCCAAGAATCCTTCACCTATCATTTATTCATTTCCTGTTCCCAATTATCAACTTAAATATCCGCTACTCCCTGTTCCAATGGCTACACATCTCCTTTTGTTACTGTAGCTTGTTCATATAACGTGTTTAACGATGTTATTCCCCATAAAGAAAAAGATAATCCACTTAAAATTGTAATCTCGATGACAGTTTTCCCCTTACCTTATATAACGTAGAAAGCTGAAAAAGTACTTGTTATATTGTTATTATTCCTTCATACTCGTCTCTACATAGTCTAAATTCAATTCATTAAATTCTTCTAATGTATCTAACGCTCTAACGTATTCTATGGGGGTATTTCCTTCTTTGTTGGATAATAGCTTGTTGTATTTTCCCATCTGTTTGCAATTTTTCGACAGCAATGTCTCATACGATATGAAAAACTCTACTAGGGTGTCTTTTACCCAATATTCAAAAGGTTACATGTGTTTGCTGACTAAAAATTATTTCCTTATAAAGGATAGAATCACAATAATTATGCATATAATTCCGCCTAAAAGCTTGTCCTATTTCAGTGATTTTGTCTAAAAAATTTTGCATATTTTTTTAACTGTGTTCCTTTAAAATTTCTCATTTCTCATGAGTCTGTTCAGTTTTTTAAAGTGTAACTTTGTTTAAAAAGCTTTGCAACAGAATTACTACCAGTAACACTCGTCATATAATTAATAATTTGTTGTATATATTCAATATTAATAATAGGCCATTGAATACCTAATAATTTTAGTGTTTTTTGAGTTTCAGTCGAATCAAGATTTATTGGTTTATAACAATTATCTTTTGGTTCTTCAAATGTCATGAGGTTTTGAATATCTTCCTGTTTCTTTTTATCTTTAGAAAGTTCTAAAATAAATTGTTGATACTCTGTTTCAGAAATTACTTTAATTGGATATCCCATTGAATTTAGTAATTTTACAAGTACATTTAAATTTAACGTAAGATGATTGTATATATGATTTACGCAATTTTTGCTATTTTCATGTATTTCATTTGAAGTTACAAACCCTGTGATAATTTTGCTGCAATAATCTACAGGTGTAAACTCAACTTCACTTGATAATAATACATCTGTCACGATACCATATTGTAATATAAATTTTAATTTGCTCATAAATGCATTTTCGGTGAAGTTATATTGATGTTGTCCATCAATATATCTATTTGTAAGATTTCCTACTCTATAAATAGTAGCATCTGTTCCCGTTAATATTGCCTTGAATATTTCATATTCCGCCAAAAATTTACTTTTCACATACACATTATCTTTGTAATTTTGTTTTACATAAAAATCGCTTTCTTTAAATATTGTTTCCGTTTCATTTAATACAAATTGTCCGGCTACACCAGTTGTAGATATATGATGTAAATCCTTAGTATCACCAACAAATGCAAGAAGTTCTTTTACCGCCTGGACATTTGCTCTTTCAAATTCACTATACTCGCCAAAATGTTTTGTTAAAGCTGCAGCATGAATAACAGTTGATATTTGTTGATGAAGCTCCTTATATAATTCGTTTTCTAATCCCATATTTTGTTTAGCTAAATCACCTTGTACAATAAAGATACGTTGATTTACTAAAGATTGATAGCTTACAAATTTATTTTTAAAATAAAATTTTAACATGTGTAATAAACGATTATTTGCCTCTTGTTTATTTTCCCCACGAACTAAACAATATATCTTACATTCTGTAGTGTCCAATAGTTGTTCTAGTAGGTGAATACCTAAGAATCCTGTAGCACCTGTTAAAAGTATTTTGCTATTATTACTAAATTCGTGTCTTTTTGTTTTCTTTAGCTTCTTTGGAGGAGTTGTCAATTTAATATCTAATGTATCTGAATGTGAATTTACTTTATATCCATATTGAATTTTTTTAGCTATATTATTAATTGTTTTTAATTCAAAGTAATCTTTAATAGTTACATTCCAACCTTCAGAAAATGTTTTTACTAAAGTACTCATAATTTTTAAAGAGTGCCCACCTAGATCAAAAAAATTATCATTTATCCCAATGACAGAGGAGTCAATCCCTAATACCTCTGACCAAATTTCTACCATTTTTTGCTCTACTCTATTCCGAGGTGCTATATATCCCTCGTTCGTTTGTATAATAGAGGCCCATGCAGGTAAAGCATCTTTATCTACCTTCCCATTAACAGTTAATGGCAATGATTCTATCTTGATAAAATGAGCCGGGACCATATAATTTGGAAGATGTACCCCTACATGTTTTCTCCACTCTTGTGTATCTCCTTCGCCCACAATATAGGCTACTAAGATGTTATCTCCAAATGAATCTTCTTGCGCTACCACAGTAACTTCTTTAATGTCTGGATGATTTCCTAATATTGTTTCAATTTCACCTAACTCAATTCGAAACCCTCTAATCTTAACTTGTTTATCAGCTCTTCCTATATATTCTATATTTCCATCAGGTAAATATTTAACTAAATCACCAGTCCGATATAATCTATCATTAGAGCTATTCTTGAATGGGTGTGGGATAAATGAGGCCTTTGTTAATTCAGGTTGATTCAAATATCCTCGTGCTAATGCGATACCTCCTATATAAAGTTCACCTACTGTTCCAATAGGGACAAGTTTTTTAGCTTCATTTAATACATACACCTCTACATTGGGAATAGATCGACCAATAGGTGGTGTCCCTTTGCCGCTATAAATGTCTATAGTAGCAACCGATGCTTCTGTTGGACCATATGCATTTATAAAGAGGTGATTTTTCACCCATCGTTTTGCCACTTGTTCACTACAGACTGAACCCGCAGAAATAACAGTTTGTAATTCCTCAAATTTAGATTCATCTAACAGATTTAGTACCGTAGGTGGTAAAAATGCATGCGTAATTTTTTTTTCTAGCAAAAACTGGGTAAGTGGCTCGACTGGCATAATATCTTGTTGACCACATACATATAAAGTTCCACCAGACACCAGAGTTGCGAAGATATCATATAGTGAAACATCAAATGCAATTGAAGAAAACTGAACTACCTTACTACCCGTATTTAATTTTGTAAAATTAATGCTGGCATTAATAAAATTACATAGACCTTTTTGTTCATAAAGGACACCCTTTGGATTTCCTGTGGATCCAGATGTATAAATTACATATGCCAAATTATCTGGTTTAACTTCAATTGTAGGATTTATATTTTTTTCTCTCGAAATATTCATTTCATGTTCTTTTATATCAATACAGTCTATTTCTTTAGGTATCCACTGTGTTAGATGACTTTGTGTCAGCAATACTTGTATGTTGGCATCTTTCAAGATATATTCAAGCCTCTTTGTTGGATATGCGGGATCTAGTGGGACATATGCGCCACCAGCTTTTATTATTCCTAATATACTTACAATCATCTCTAAAGAACGTTCTATATAAACCCCTACCATACTTTCAGGGCCTATGTTTCGTTTTTGTAGATAAAAAGCTAATTGATTTACTTTTTCATTTAATTCCTTATAAGTTAACTGTTGATCTTTATATACCAACGCAACAGAATCTGGATTCTGAATTACTTGCTGTTCAAATAACTCTTGAATCACCACATCTTTTTGATAATTGCCCTCTATGTTAGTCCATTCATGTAATAATTGCTTTTCTTCGTTCTTAGTGAGTATTCTTAGATTCTCAATAGGTTCCTCCGGAAATTGTAAAATTTCATCTAGCCAAATTTCAAAAGATTGAGCCATTCTTTTTATTGTAGAAACCTTAAATAAGTCTGTATTATATTCAAAATCCACTTGTAATCCTGTTGGTATCTCTTCCATTGCTATAGTTATATCAAACTTTGCACCATTCATATGTCTAGGGATTTTTTCTACGCTATGATCTAATAATTTTGGTAACTCTTTTAATTGATTGTGAAAAACAAACATTGTCTGAAATAATGGAGAATAACTCATATCACGTTCTGGTTGTATAGCTTCTATAACTTTTTCAAAAGGAACGTCCTGGTTTTCTTGTGCATCTAACATTTTTTTCTTTATTTGTTGGACCAATTCTTTAAATGTTATATTATTTGAGCAATCTGCACGATAGACTACAGTATTTGCAAAGAATCCAATAAGATCTTCAACTCCTGGATAATTCCTATTTGCAATCGGGCTGCCTACTAAAATATCTTTTTGATTGGTATAACGAGAAAGAAACCCTTGATAACTTGCTAATAATGTGGCGAATAATGTAACGCCTTCCTTAGAATTGAATACTTTTATTTTTTCTAACAATTTATTGGGTATGACAATTTGATACGTATCTCCATTATAGCTTTGTATTATTGGACGAGGATAATCCAATGGGAGTTCCAATATAGGAAGTAAACCGCGTAATTCTTTCCCCCAATATGCTATTTGTTTTTGTATAATATCTTCTGTTAACCAACTTTTTTGCCATTTTGTAAAATCAATATACTGAACAGGTAAAGGGGGAAGCTTTTCAGTTTCGTTTTCTAAAAATGCCTGATAAAAACTCATCCATTCATTGATAAAGGTATCTAATGACCAGCGATCAAAAATAATATGATGGATGGTACAAAGAAGTACTAACTCTTTATTGTCCATTATTATTAAATGAGTACGTAATAAAGGTCCTTGGCTTAAATCAAATGGCTTTTTAGCTTCTATTTTTGATATATTTTCTATTTTAGATGTTTTATCTTCAGGAGAAAGATAACGCAAATCAATTACTGATAAGGGAACTGTTATATCTTGTTGAACAATTTGCACTGGTTTTCCGTCAACTTCATGAAATACTGTCCGTAGAATTTCATGGCGATGTATTATTGCATTATATCCTTTTTTTAACATCTCAATGTTCCATTTTCCTTTTAAACGCCATGCAATCGGGACATTGTAAAGCGCACTATTTGTTACAATTTTATCCATTATCCATAAACGCTGTTGAGCGAAAGATAATGGTTCGTATTGTTCACGTTTAACTGATTGTAATGGTGTAAAAACATCGATCTCCCCCGTTTTTCCCAATAAAAATGTTAAACGTTTTGAGAAATGTTTAATGGTAGGGTATTCAAATATATCACGTATTTGTACTAGAATCGAAAAATCAACACCTAAACGTGAAGTTATTTTAGTTGCTAGGAGAGAGTGTCCACCTAACTCAAAAAAATTATCGTTTATTCCAATGGCAGAGGAGTCAATCCCTAATACCTCTGACCAAATTTCTACCATTTTTTGCTCTACTCTATTCCGAGGTGCTATATATCCCTCGTTCGTTTGTATAATAGAGGCCCATGCAGGTAAAGCATCTTTATCTACTTTCCCATTAACAGTTAATGGCAATGATTCTATCTTGATAAAATGAGCCGGGACCATATAATTTGGAAGATGTACCCCTACATGTTTTCTCCACTCTTGTGTATCTCCTTCGCCCACAATATAGGCTACTAAGATGTTATCTCCAAATGAATCTTCTTGCGCTACCACAGTAACTTCTTTAATGTCTGGATGATTTCCTAATATTGTTTCAATTTCACCTAACTCAATTCGAAACCCTCTAATCTTAACTTGTTTATCAGCTCTTCCTATATATTCTATATTTCCATCAGGTAAATATTTAACTAAATCACCAGTCCGATATAATCTATCATTAGAGCTATTCTTGAATGGGTGTGGGATAAATGAGGCCTTTGTTAATTCAGGTTGATTCAAATATCCTCGTGCTAATGCGATACCTCCTATATAAAGTTCACCTACTGTCCCAATAGGGACAAGTTTTTTAGCTTCATTTAATACATATACCTCTACATTGGGAATGGACCGACCAATAGGAGGTGCTCCATCTCCTTTGTATATTCCCGCAACGGTATAAACTGTAGTTTCTGTTGGACCATACGCATTAATAAAAAGGTGATTTTGCATCCATCGTTTTGCCACTTGTTCACTACAGGCTGATCCCGCAGAAATAACAACCTGTAAATCTTTAAATACAGATTCATCTAACAAATTAAGTACCGTAGGGGGTAAAAGTGCATGTGTAATTTTATTTTTTTGCAAGAACTGAGTAAGTGGTTCAACTGGCATAATATCGTGTTGACTACATACATATAAAGTTCCACCTGAAACTAGGCTAGTAAATATCTCAAATACTGAAGCATCAAATGATAATGAGGCAAATTGAATATTTCTACTGTCTGAATTCATTTTTGTTAAATTAATACTAGAAATAATAAAGTTACATAAGCTTTTTTGTTCAATTAATACCCCTTTGGGTTTTCCTGTAGATCCAGATGTATAGATTACATATGCCAAATTATCTGGTTTAACTTCAATTGTAGGATTTATATTTTTTTCTCTCGAAATATTCATTTCATGTTCTTTTATATTAATACAGTCTATTTCTTTAGGTATCCACTGTGTTGGATGGTTTTGGGTTAGCAATACTTGTATGTTGGCATCTTTCAAGATATATTCAAGCCTCTTTGTTGGATATGCGGGATCTAGTGGGACATATGCGCCACCAGCTTTTATTATTCCTAATATACTTACAATCATCTCTAAAGAACGTTCTATATAAACCCCTACCATACTTTCAGGGCCTATGTTTCGTTTTTGTAGATAAAAAGCTAATTGATTTACTTTTTCATTTAATTCCTTATAAGTTAACTGTTGATCTTTATATACCAACGCAACAGAATCTGGATTCTGAATTACTTGCTGTTCAAATAATTTTTGAACAGTGTGTTCTGGTCTGTTTGATAATTTAAGATTAGTATTCATTATATCACTCCTTGAATATTATATTTAACAGTACTCATAGCGGTCCCAACAACAAAGCGCGAATTTCATACGCTCAGGAATTATAAAGATTATAGCCTTAGCGTACAGAATCTATGAAATGTTGGTGCTACCCCATAAGGAAAACGTAAACAATCTCATTAGGCATATTAACTTTTAGGGGCAATGCCTTAATAAGTCAATTATATAACAAGTATTAACATTTGAAGATTTAAATTTTAAAAATTTAGTCAATTAAGAAAACAGAATGATTCTTTGTATTTGCATCCCTAAAAAAATCCCATCTGTTCATTTTGTACAAAAAACTTTAAATCAACATTGATATTATAATGAATTAGTTAAATTATAAATATAAGTAAATAGCGAAGAATATTGCATTCTTACTGAAAGATATATATATTTATCTAAAAATAATATATGCATTAAATATATACATATAGTTATACGCATCTATTAATAAATCCATCATCATCTTTTCTTTTTAAAGTGTTCCAAATATAAATTAATGTATAATTTATATATAACAAAGAAAAAAGTACCTACTCTTATAGGTACTTTTTTCTATTTTGATTAATTGTGCATCTAGTTACAATTGCGACTTCATTTATATTTGAACAAAGGTTAACTAAAATGAGTGGGTCTATAAAAGATTACTATTTAAATAATATAAAAATAGATTGTTCAAATTAAGAATTCTAAAGATCCTAGATTATGCCTAAACAGATAAGTAGCTAACCATCTCTACACTCGATACCACAGAAAGACTGCCAGTAATGGTGGTCTTTTTAAATTGGTGAGATTGTACTAGGTTGAGCAAAAAAATGGAACCGAAAAAGTTATTTCTAATGAGGATAGCCTTCTTATGATGAAGTTTAATTCAGTGGATCTGCAAGCAAACATAAAAGAAGGAAAAAATTACAATTTTACTTTACGTGGATATAGAGTACCTATACTTTCATGGTTTCCAAATTTAGATGGTGCCGAACCACAAAATTAGCACTATTCTTTAATAAAAAATCCTACTCATTTTTTACTGAGTAGGATTTTTTATTAAAGAGCTATTTCGTATTAATTTGTGCCATCATTTAATATGCTATTTTTAAATGATTTCCAAATTTGATAACTAATTATCTAAATTTCTAAATTCTATACAGCACTATCAATTAAACAATTATTAAATATATCTTCTATCTAAAACATCGTATTATCATTAGCTGCTTCACTTGGAATCTCTTGAATTACATCCCAGTGTTCGACAATCTTTCCATCCTTGATACGAAATATATCCACTATAGCAACTCCCTTATCTTGAGAATTAGTACGAGAATGTACATGAAGAGCAACCGTATCCCCTTCAGCTACTACACGTTTAATCTCTGCAGAGGAATTAGGATTTTTAACAAAATCCTCCTTAAAGAAATCCATGAAGGCTTTTCGTCCATCAGCAACAAAAGGATTATGTTGCTTATACTCTTCACCTACATATTTAGGGATAATATCGATATTATGTTTGTTAAAAACTTCATTATAGAAATCAACTACCATCTTTTTATTCTTTTCATTTTCTTTTACTTCTTTTGATACAGAAGCAACATTTTCGCTCTTAATTGAGTTCCCTTTGTTATTACCGGTGGAAGCTTGATATACCAAAGTCGAAACTACTCCTAAAATAAATACAGAAATAATTGTTATGATTAAACTTTTCTCTAATTTCATATATACCTACCTCTTCTACTTAAATAAGTTTTCTTCTATAAAAAGTTTGAAGAAGGAGAAACCTTCCCAAAAATGTAATGTCAGGGGTAATGTTAGGAATTTCATTTATCCTCCCCCTATACAAGGCATATTAGAAACGATTAACTCTAACTTAATACCTCATTAACAGTTGCACTGTCCACAATTTGTATAAACTTCTTAACCTTATCGTTCTCATCAAACTTATAAAGATGACAAAAATCTGCTACAAATGACTTCCCTGTAGCTTTATATGTTCCACTATATTTTCCATACACAATAACAGTATTGTTATTAAAAGCATAAATTTCATCTTTTGCACTATAGTTATCCCATTCCGTACCAAGACGTTCATGTACGTTCTTCACTACTTCATCTGGACCAATATAAGTACCCGCGTATGGAAACCCAGCAGCTTCTGTCCAAGATACATTTTCACTTAAATACGTTTTGAACGCATCCAATTTCCCTTCGCCAGTTAACACATACGTTTCATGTAATAGTTTTTGATATTTATTCATATCATTAACCCCAAGGCATTTCTTTTGTTACAACTTTTGCACTTAATTCTAATACACCTTTATTTGCATAGCCTGGATATGCTGCATCAAGTCTTGCTACAAAATCTTTTGAAGTTTTACTTTCCTCAGAAGCTTGAATCGCAGTTCTTAGATAATCCATTGTCGCAGTAAGTGCTTGATTATTTAAGGATTTTTCAATTGATCCATGGCTAGGTACAATGATGTCAGCATGTAATGCTTGTAACACTTTCAAGTTTTCAATCCAAGCCTCCATTGCCGCTTTTGAGCTAGTATCAGCTAAGAATACATGGATTTCGTTAAATACATCAATACCACCAATTAATACTTTCAGCTCTTTATTAAATAAGCTAGTTCTGTAATGATCTAAGCCTACTAGTTCAAATGTTAACCCCTGAAAATCAATTGTTTTTTCTTTAAACACTTGAGGTAATACCACGTTATTCGGTGCATTTTCTCCAAGGGCGTCTTTCCAAACTTTTAATTTCCCTAAGACAGAATGAACGATATGTTCAACAGTAGACTCTGTTGCATACGCTATAGCTTCTGGGTAAACGGCTTTAATGCTCTCTAATCCAAAGTAGTAGTCTGGATCCCCATGAATAATAAAGATTTTATCTAGAGATAAGTTGTTTTTTTTCAGATACTCAACAATTTCTTTCGAATCAGATTGAGTAAATTTTGAGTTTATTAAAAATGCATGTCCTGCTTTCTCAACTAATGTTGCCGTGACCATAAAGCTTTTTTCGTCCGAACTAAACACCGTTAATTTCACATCTTTTTGATTTGTATCGATTGTTTTAAACATAGTATGTTATTCTCCTTTTATTAAAGTTATTAACTAATCATCATATTTTTATCTTGTTCCGATAAAGTGAAACTTTAATCAGTGGGGGTTTTGTTCATCCCCCACTGATTATTAGTTGAACCAATCGGACTTTTACGGACAGTTGATCCCCCACCTAACTTCTTTGCTTCCACTGAATTTTGAGGTGGGGGTCTTACTGCCCGTTAAAGCGGGATAAAATCTCCCACTCCCATTTATCTGAAAGTGTAATAGTACTGGCGAATATTCCGGAGATGAATGTCAGGTGGCCTAAGATAACATGTTTGCTACTATATCCTAAATTTTCTTAATATAAATTTTTAAAACGCGCTTCAATTTTACCTGGCGTCATTACGCCACCACCAATAGGAATAATTTGATTATCCTTTTGTAAAAGTAATGAAGGATAGCTATTAACACCAAGCTGTCGAACTTTATTGAAATCATTTTGGACATCTAATATTGTTTCTTGAGCGTTTAAACGTTCTAATACTTGTTCAGGGTCCAAACCATGCTCGATTGCAATTTTGCGATATGTTTCAGGATCACTCAGACTTTGGCCCTCATAATAAAACGCTTTTTGCATAGCCGAAGTGAATTCTAATAAACGGTCTGGCGCTAATGAGCGTAAAGCTGAAAAACCAATTGCAGCATCTTTCGAATTCATTTTAAAAGTCCCTTCCTCCACCAATTTTTGATAGGAAGGACCAAATTCAGCACCTGTAAGTTGATTAATTCTTTTATTTCCCTCTTCTATATATGAGAAGTTTTTCATTGGTAAATTATCTAAAAATAACCCTCCACATAAAACTGTTAATGGCACTTCAGTGTGGTTTTTGTAAAATCCTTTAATACTTTCTGAAAAACCATAGCACCATCCACAATATGCATCCCATACGTAAATAAGGTTATCTTGTTTCGTCTCCATTTAAATCTCCTACCTTTTTTTTATTATCCAGCTCAACTAAATTTTTGGTTTATATAAGTACATCTTTTTATACCTTGTTCTTTTTTAGATACCTTACTATATTTCCCCAAAACTAATATTTCCAAAGAAAGATCCACCAAGGTTTTTAACAAAAGATAACGTTGCACCTTATTGCCCCGTAACAGAAAATACTAAAGCTTGGAATATGCATTGATTTGAATGTGTTAGTAACTTTCTACACCGGGTGGCAACGTATGGACCACCATCCTTAATTAAATATATAAATCATATTTTTAGCAGATATTAGTTGTAACTAAATTGATTACATCTTTATGTAACTATTTTAGTTACAACTAATATAGAAGTCAATTCTTTTTTTCGAAAACATTAAATTTCTACATTAAGTTACAACCAATCCCACTCTTTACAAAAATATATCAACGTTTATTCAATTATATCAATCGTAACTCCGAATATATCAACGTTTCGACACAACATATCGATTTACCGACAAATTTCGAGCGCGTTATCTCCTAAACTAACAACCAATCCCACACCACGTCCACCTACAAAGAAAAAAAGCACCAGGTCCCCCCTAGTGCTCTCCCCCTAAAACAAATGACAAGCCACCTCATGCCCCTTCGCAATCTCAACCATCTTCGGTACTTCCTGTGCGCATTTTTCAGTGGCGAATTTGCAGCGCGTTCTGAATTTGCAGCCGGATGGTGAGTTTAGTGGGCTTGGTACTTCTCCCTCTAGGATTATTCTTTCTTTCCCAGTGTTTGTTGGATCTGGTTCTGGCATAGATGAGAGTAGTGCTTGTGTGTATGGATGTGCCGGTTTTGTGTATAGGTCTTCGCTGTCGGCAATTTCTACTATGTTTCCTAAATACATGACTCCGATTCTATCTGAGATGTGCCTTACCATCGATAGGTCATGTGCGATGAATAAGTATGTGACTCCTGTTTCTTCTTGAATGTCTTGCAGCATGTTTACGACTTGTGCTTGGACTGAGACATCGAGTGCTGAGATTGGTTCGTCACATAATATAAAGTCTGGTTTTACAGATAGTGCGCGCGCGATGCTAATGCGCTGGCGCTGGCCTCCGCTAAATTCGTGCGGGTAGCGATATAAGTGTTCTTCTTTTAATCCTACCTTTTTCAGAAGGTCTAAAATGATTTCTTTTTGTTCTTCTTTTTCGTAAGATCCGTGAATGTTCATTGGCTCGCTAATAATTTGGAATACATTCATTGCCGGGTTTAATGATGCGTATGGATCTTGGAAAATGATTTGCATTCTTTTTCGATATTCTTTTAGTTCACTTTCCTTTAAACTTGCGATATCTTTTCCGTCAAATAAAACGTTACCTGAAGTGACATCATGTAAGCGAATGATACTTCTTCCTGTCGTTGATTTTCCGCAGCCAGATTCTCCTACTAACCCGAATGTTTCACCCTTTTTAATTGTGAAGCTTAGGTCATCGACTGCTTTTAATTGCTCTGTTTTTCTACCGAATAGTCCTTTTTTAATAGGAAAATACTTTTTTAAGTTCCGAACTTCAATTAAGTTTTCTTCATGCATGGAAATCACCTACCGCCCTATCATTTAACCAACACATAGAACGTCTTTCGTTTCCAATTTCAAAATATGGCGGACGTTCTTTTTCACAAATATCCATCGCATGCGGGCAACGCTCTGCGAATGGGCAACCTTGTGGCGAGTTTAATAAGTTTGGCGTTACACCTTGAATTGGCGCGAGTCTTTCTTTTACGCCGTTCGATATTTTCGGCAGAGAGTTTAATAACCCTTTCGTATATGGATGATTCGGCGATTGGAAAATATCAAGTACAGGTCCTTCTTCCATAATAAGCCCGCCATACATAACGATAACGCGTGTACAGTTTTGCGCGACTATTCCTAAGTCATGCGTAATAAGAAGCAACGCCATGTTCGTTTCGTTTTTTAAGTTTTTCATTAAATCTAGTATTTGTGCTTGTATCGTTACATCAAGTGCTGTCGTCGGTTCGTCCGCAATGAGAAGATCTGGGTTACAAGACATCGCCATTGCGATCATAACTCGCTGCTTCATACCGCCGCTTAGTTCATGCGGATATTGTTTTACCCTTTCTTCTGGTGAAGAAAGACCGACTTGTTTTAATAAGTTGACCGCGATGTGCTCTGCTTCTTTCTTTTTTACTTTTTGATGCCGTATAATTACTTCCGTCATTTGCTTTCCAATTTTCACGACTGGATTTAGCGCAGACATTGGATCTTGGGAGATAAGTGAAATTTGATTTCCTCTAATAGAACGCAATTCTTTTTCAGATTTAGAAAGGATGTTTTCATTACGAAAAAGGATTTCCCCTTCTTTCACTTTCCCTGGTGATGTAACGAGAGACATAACAGACTTCGCCATTACACTCTTCCCGCTTCCAGATTCCCCAACGATACCAACTACTTCTCCTTTATGTAAACGAAATGTAACGCCGCGAACTGCTTCTACTTCTCCGCTTTCTATGAAAAAAGAAGTCTTTAAATTATTCACTTCTAATAGTTTTTCAGACATGCTTCTCACTCCTTTCACATAACACTTTAGTTTTCATTTCCAGCTCCTTTTGGCGCGAAAGCTTTCTTCAATGCTTCACCAATTACGTTAAAACTAAGTACCGTTAAAAGGATAAGGAATCCTGGGAAGAGTGTTAAATACCAAGCTTCACCAATATATCCTTGCGCATTGTTTAGCATGCTGCCCCAAGAAGAATCTGGTTCTCTAATACCTAAACCTAAGAAACTAAGTGATGATTCCATTAAAATCGATGTCGCAATCGTTAATGTCGCGGCGATAATAATGGTTGATAAAATGTTAGGAATGATATGTCTTACAATAATCATAAGTGATTTTTGTCCTGATACTTTTGCGTATAAAACGTACTCACGCTCTTTTACAGATAACGTTTCTGCCCTTACAATACGGGCGGTGTCCATCCATGTTAGTAATCCGATAATAAGAACTAGCGTCGTAATTCCTGGTTTTAAATACGCATTTAATAGTAGCATTAAAAAGAATGATGGAATTGACATCAGTACTTCAACAACTCGCATTAAAAAGTTGTCTAACTTTCCGCCAAAATATCCGCTAATTGTTCCAACTGCAGTACCGATTGTAATAGAAACAACCATCGCAAGAAAACCGACCGCAAGTGAAACTCGTCCGCCATATAACGCTCTCGTTAAGTAATCCCTTCCGTAATCATCCGTTCCGAAAGGATGACTCATACTTGGTTCTTGTAAGCGATCTGGAATCGACATTTTGCTAGGATCGTACGGCGATACGAATGCGAAAATTGATGCGACCGTTAAAATCGCAAGTATAATAACTCCCATTGCAACAAACTTATTTTTCGTAAAGCTATGTTTTATCGTTTGAAATCTCCTATTATTCATTCCAAATCACCCCCTCATTCGAATGCGCGGATCTACTACGCCATATAAAATATCAGCAATTAAGTTACCGAGAATTAACATGAATGATGATAGTAATGTAATTGCCATGATAATCGGATAATCAAATCTAAAAATAGCATTTACCCCAAGTGAACCAAGACCCGGCCATGAAAATACTGTTTCCGTAATAAACGCTCCACCTACTAAACTTGGAATCGATAATCCGAAAATTGTAATGATCGGGATTAATACATTTCGAAGTACGTGATTAAATAACACTGTTTTCTTTGAAGCGCCGTACGCATATTGAATTTGTACATATTCTTCTTCTAATTGCTGAATCGTACTTGAACGAATATATCTCATATAAACAGATACGTTTTGGAACGCAAGCACCATGCAAGGTAAAATGCCGTGTTGCACAATATCCCAGACAGAATCTTTACCTACGGTGCGCATACCCATACTCGGAAGTAGGTTCAATTTTAAAGAGAATAAGTAGACTAATAGTAGTGCAAACCAGAAAACCGGCATAGAAATACCAACATATGAAATAAAGTTTACAATGCGGTCAAAGAATGAATTCTTTTTCACACCTGTAAACAGTCCAAGTGGTATTGCAATTACGAATGAGACGAGTAAAGATGATCCCATTAATCCAATTGTTGCAGGTAATCTTTCTGTGATAAGTTCCAAAACAGGACGATGATTTTGAAGTGAGTAACCAAAGTTTCCTGTTAAAATGTTTTTTAACCATAAAAAATACTGCACGTAAATTGGTTGATCTAGTCCTAAACTTTCGCGAATACGCTCCACATCAATTGGACTCATATTTGGCGTTACAAAGTTTCGAACCGGATCCCCCGGTGCTAGTTTTATTAATAGAAAAGAAATAATAGAAATAACAAATAAAAGCGGAATTGCATTTAAAAGCCTCTTCGCAATTACTTTATACACAAACTTCCCCCCTCAAGCTAAAGAAGCTGATTTCCACCAGCTTCTTTATTGTTTCTTATTTCACTTCATAAATCTTAGATAGATCTTCAAACATTGTGACAGGAATTGCTTTCGCTTCTTTTAATCCATCAAACTTTTTATCTACTGCAATAACTGCTTTCGGATACGCGATTGGTAGATAAGGTACGTCTTCTCTAGCTGTCTCTTGAATTTTATGGTATAGCTCTGCGCGTTTTGTTTTATCTGTCTCAACTGCAGCTTCTTCCCATAACTTATCGAAATCAGCGTTTTTATATCGTGCATAATTGTATTCAGCATTGCTTAAGAATAAGCTCTTATATGAATCTGGCTCAGGTCCCATTATGTAACCACCAAATGTAATGTCATATTCTTTATTCTCTTTATCTAAGCCTTTTTCACTTGCCGCACTAGCATCTAATGCATTTAGTTCAACTTCTAAGCCAACTTCTTTTAATTTTTGTTGTGTATATAACGCTAAGCTTTCCATAATTTTATTATTCGTTACATACATCACACGTACTTTTTCCTTATCTTTCACGCCAGCTTTTGCTAATAAATCTTTTGCTTCTTTTTTATCATACTTATAGTCTTTAATATCTTTCGCATAATACATAGCGTCTGGCGTTAAGATTGAATTTGCTGGTTCTGCAAATTCACCCGAAACGAATGCTGAGTTAATCATTTCTTTCTTATCTAACGCATGTGCAATTGCTTGGCGCACTTCTTTTTTCTTCATAAGATCAGTATTCATGTTATAAGATAAGTAGAATAATCTACCTTCAGGGAATGTCACCATTGAGAAGTTCCCAGTGCTATCTAGTTTCTTAAAGTCTTGCGGCTCAATCATCTTCATGTTGATTTGACCATTTTGCAGTGAAACATTTGCTGTATTACGGTCTTTTACAACGCGGTATACGATAGAGTCTAATTTAGCTTTCCCACCTACATAATCATCAAATCGATCTAATGCAACGTACTCATCTGATTTATACTCTTTAAACTTAAACGGCCCTGATCCTACAGGCTGTAAGTTTTTCTTACTCTTCGCTAAATCTGCTTCCCCTTCAAATACATGTTTCGGAATTGGGAAGAAATCATTCATCACACCTTCAAAAGATGCGCTTACTTGTGGTAAAACGAATTGAGTTGTTAACTCATCTACCTTTTTCACCTCAAGCGGCTTTCCTTTAAAAATAAAGTTTTCACGACTTGAGCTATTTTGCTTCTCATCCAAAATAGATTGGAATGTAAATGCTATATCGTCTGATGTAATTTTCTTACCATCATGCCATTTCAAATTATCTTTTAATTTCAATGTCCACGTTAATTGATCTTCTGAAGGCGTAAAGCTCTCAGCAAGAACAAACTTTTTCTTACCGTCTTCCATATGATATAGCGGCGCATATAAAGCTTGCTGCACAGTTAATGACACACGATCATTCGCATAAAGCGGATTCATCGTATCTGGGTTATCGCTAACACCAATCGTTAACATTCCTCCATCTTTCGGAGTCCCTGATTTACTAGTGCCCGCTTGCTTCGAAGAATCTTTTTCCCCAGAACAAGCCGCTAATGCAATAAGTAGTATTAGAACAAATGGTAATGCAAATAACTTCTGTTTCATCTTTCGGCCCCCTCGAACTGTTTATACCCATAAGAAAACTCGGAATTAATCCCGAGTTTTCTTATAAGTTTTAAATTACCACTACCTGTATGTAAAGTCAAACTTTTTTGTAAATGTGGAAAGTTTGCAATCTACTAATACATTCTTGCCATAAAATATATTTATAAGGATGATAAAATAAAAAGACCACCAAAAGGCAGTCTCAAAACTCAATCTTACTCCCTACTCCTTGCTCCACCGCTCTCTCATACAAATACTTCGCAACGATAATATCCACTACTGCCAAACCAACTGATTTGAAAATAGTAATCTCTTCATCGCTTTCGCGGCCTGCTTTTTCCTCGCTTATAATTTGACCAAGTTCAGCGTGAATGGCGTTCGCTTTGAATAGACCTTCTTTTATCGGAACTTGGAGATCGCCTGTTTCGTCTAGTGCTGCTTCTTTTGATTCGACTACTACTTTGTTTGCGCTTGTGATGGCGTGAGATGGTAGTTCTTGCATGCTCGGTCTGAATGAGCCGACGGCGTTTACGTGGACGCCTTTTTGTAGTGTTTCTGAGAAGACTGGTGTGGATGCGTTCGTAGTTGTGACGATGATGTCTGCTTCGCTTATTGCTTCATTTGGATCTCTATAAACGTATGCTGGTTTACCTAATTTCTCTTGTATATATTGCGCAAATGCATACGCTTTTTCTTCTGTTCGATTGTATAAAATGACCTTTTCGATATCTCTAACTGCAAATATTGCTTCGGCAATCCCCTTTGCTTGTTCACCCGTGCCGATAATGCATAAAGTTTTTGCGTTATGACGAGCTAAATATTTTGTCGCTACTCCTGATAAGGCACCTGTTCGAATCATCGTTAAGTACGATCCTTCTAGAAGTGCGAGTGGTTCTCCCGTTTGAAAGTCTGATAGCATCACAATCCCATTGATTGTTTTCTTTCCTATCTGTTTATTTTGCGGGACTACCGTTACTATTTTTACTCCAAGTGCCTCAAGCCTTTCCGCTACTGAAGGCATAATTAATGCCGTATTTTTCTCGTTCGCAAATGGTAATGACCCCCTTATTGGTGTAATCGTTCTTTCTGCGGAAAATTCTTTTAAAGCAAGTGCCGCGTATTCAATAACTTCATTCATATTTACTAAGTTTCTTTGTTCGTTCGCGCTTATGACTAGCATATTTGTTCACCTCCTCCTCTTATCCCGTATTAACGGGCAGTAAGACTCCCATCTAAAAATTCGGTTGGACAAAGAAGTTACACGGGAGATCAACTGCCCGTAAAAACCCGATTGGTTCAACTAATAATCAGTGGGGAACCCCTCCACTGATTAAAGTTTCACTTTATCCTAACAAAAATCCTCGGTTCAAATCATCTCTCGGATCTACAACGAACTGATGAAACCCTGTAATAAATGCATGCCCCGTTACTTTCGGAACGACAGCTTTATATGTATCTACTAGGGTTACCGACAATACTTCTCCCTCGAATTTCCCATCAGTAATGCATTCGTGGACGAACATTTCTCCCTTTTGTAAGGCATCTTTTTCAAAAAGAGTTGCGATTCTCGCTGAAGTTCCTGTACCGCAAGGAGAACGGTCTACTTGCCCATCAGCAAAAATCGTCACATTTCGTAGCGTAGCGCCTTTTTCTTTCGGTTCATCTGAAAATATAACGCCGTATATTCCTTTCAAACCTTCTTCAAGTGGATGTTTCACTTCCATTTTACTCTCTATATAATGTTTAATTTTATTGCCCCACGTTTGAATAGCAGGCAAGTCTTTAAAATCAACTTTCAAACCAAATTCTTTACAATCTACAACAGCGTAAAATGCTCCTCCAAACGCAATATCTACTTGAAATTCATAGTTATCTATTTTAATAGGAACGTCTTTTTTGTATACAAATGAAGGAACATTTTCAAATGATACAGATTCTACTTCACTCCCGTTATATTTTGCATACGCAACAACTTCTCCGGCCGGGCTATCAATAATGAACTTTTGTTTTTCACCCTTTACTTCAAACATGCCTGTTTCAATTCCAACTGTAATGACAGCAATAATGCCATGACCACACATCGTACTCCATCCTTCATTGTGCATAAATAACACGCCAAAATCAGCATGAGCACTTGCTGGCGGTGTAATGATACAACCGTACATTCCGTGATGCCCTCTCGGTTCATACATCAGAACTTCACGAAGGTAATCCAAATGTTTCATACAGTATGCGCGTCTTTCCAACTGCGTTTCCCCTTTTATTTCTGGCACTCCGCCCGTAATAATTCGAAGCGGTTCCCCAGCTACGTGTGCATCAATCGTTGTATATATTTTACTAACCTTCATTTCTATCTCTCCCCTATACGTTGATACTATTTCCAACGCAAGTATCATGCCAAATCGTATAGCATTCCTTTTTTCAAATCCCCTGGACAATGTGTATTCTTTTTTCAACAAATTCATATACAACTGTCTACTTTTTTATACACGGCTTGGACGTTACGCTATAAAACACCTCGATAACTTTGCAATTTCACTGGTACACACATGTAGGATTCCTTTTATCATTATTATTTTCAATGTAAAGTTACTTCGCTCCCAAACATATACTGTTCAAAAGCAAAAAGGAAGTGATCCAATGTACTACGGAACAAAAGGCTGGTACGTAGCTGAACTAAAAAAATTAGGCGTACGCTATCATGAAGGACGAAAACTAGAAAGTTACCGCGGGCACATATTACGCAATTTATTAATTGCACAACAAGAGAAATTAAAAGAACAGTAATAGATTCTTCTATCACAATATCAACTTATCGCCGCCTACAAACTGCCAATCAATCACACATTAAACTACACTAAAAAGGTCACCCAAACGGGTGACCTTCCTTTCTTATTCACAAACAAGAATTTGTCTAGTAAATGACCCTTTTCTTGTAATACAGCGATCTGTAATTTCAAATCCTGCTTCATGGATCATGTCATCCATTGTCTCCATCGTTACAACGACTACTTTTTTAGCAATGCGGCGCGCACTTGAAAGAATGGAGAGCTGGTCTTCTGGTGTGGCATGCGTAAATAAGTCATACGGCATATCGATAATTGCAACGTCGTAGTTCTCAGTAATTTCTTCAATTGGTCCTTTTGTTACTGTTCCTTCAAATCCAAAATGTGCGATGTTTTTTCTCGTTCCAAGAACTACAAGTGGATTAATATCTCTACCAACGATATTAATCCCCATAGAAAGTGCTTCTACTACTACTGTTCCAATACCGCAGCACGGGTCAATTGCTCGTACTCCCTCTGGATTTGGTACAGCGATATTTGCAACTGATCTCGCAACACGTGTGCTAAGTGATGTCGAATAGCTATGCGGTTTTTTTATGTGATGATACCAAACTGGTTCGCTTTCTACATAGTGCCCGAAGTACCAGCGTCCTCCAAGAGGAACAATCCCGAATACACGCTCTGGATTACGAACATCCGCTTCTCCTTCGATATGCATGCCAAGGTCTCGTTCAATAAGACGTCTTTCTCCATATTCAATTTTATTCTCCCCAACGAGGTCATTGATTTTAACGAAAATAACTTTAAATGTCGCTCCCGCCAAATCAATTTGTTCCACTTGTTTTAAAATGCTTTCTAAGTCGTCCCCTTCATACATAACCTCAACGCGCTCTTTCATAAACGCACTTCTACTCGGGTCAATTTTGACATCACTTTTTAAAATATTAACGTGGGACTCCATTCCAAAGAACGAGCGCATTTCCAAGTAACATAAAGCACGCTCCTCCTCACGAAATGCATACGTATATATACAGGCAGGTGTTTTACTATGATTATTCAATCTATTATCATCCTCTATCGTTTAAAATTGTTATGATTACAATTACTCAAATACTTTTTTATATATAAAATTAAATGATATCATATGCCGGAAATAAAGAGAAACGTTAATAAATAAAAGAGACTGCCAATGGCAATCTCTTATTATTAATTAACGGAAAGAAGACACGTTGTTACCCATTTCTTCATAGTAATCTAAAATACCTTGATAAATAGCTTCCGCTGCATTTTGTCTTTGCGCTGGTGTAGCTATTTTATCTGCATCACTTTTATTATCTACAAATGCTAATTCTGCTAATACAGCTGGCATTGTATTTTCTCTAATTACGTATAAATCGCCTTTTTTCACACCACGATCTTTTGTTCCCAGTGCATCTACAAGACGCTCTTGAATTTTTTCTGCTAGTAAACGACTTTCTGATACGTTAGGATTTGTTCCTCTTGCTGTCGCTGATTCATAATAGAACGTTTCTGTACCTTGTCCATTTTTCTCTTCCGTGCCATTACCATGAATACTTACAAAAATATCCCCATTATTTTTTTGAGCAAATTCTACACGTTTCTTTAAAGAATCAGAAGCACTTGTTCCTGGACGTGTATCATCTGTACGAGTGAATAACACAGTAAATGGTGTCTTTTTCTCAAATATCTTCTGTAATCGTAGTGATACATCTAATACAGTTTCACTTTCTTTCTCATAATAACCTGGATTACCTGAATCAACTCCGCCATGACCTGGATCAATGATAATAGCTTTTCCTTCTAAGAAGTTACCTTGCTTCACTGGATTTAATTGATTTTTATTAACCCATTGGAAACCAGCGCCCATGCGGATACGAATCCAGCTGCCGTTCTCTTCAATAACAGTTACTTGTTGTGCGTTATGTGTTCCCATTACTTTTGAAGAAGAAGAAGCTTCTGCATAAGTAGTGAATCCTTCATTAATAACTTCTGTTTTCTCTACTAAAGGTGTCCATTTATCACCTTTACTTGTTGCAATTTTGATCCATCCATCTCGTTCTTCTTTAATTTCAACCATTTGTGGATTATGCTGATTTGCACTAATCCCAGAACTTAATGATGGTGCGTGATATGTAATGAATTTTCTATCTATGTACATTTTCTTTGTTTCTACTGGACGATCACTATTCTTGCTAAATTTATCTGTTTGCGCAGTAAGCTGAGCTGCTTGTTCACGCGTAATAGAATCATTCGGTTTCCAGCCATTCTCTGTACCTAAAGAAAGTTTTAATTCTACTAAAATATTAACTTCTTCTTTACCCCAATGATTCTCTAAATCAGCGAATTTTGTAGGAACTGGTCCTGTTACTTTGCTCTTCAGATTATATGCTCTTACAAGCATAGCTGCCATTTCAGCACGAGTTACTTTTCCTTCAGGATCAAATACTCCTGGTTCTCGCCCTTTAATAATATTCTCTTTTTCCATGGCTGCAATAAATGAAGCTGCCCAACTATTTTTTGCATCATTATAAGACGGCTTTGCATTTGGATCTACTTTAGCCCCAATTGCTGTTGCGATAATCTTTGCTGCCTGGGCACGTGTTAAATTTCCGTATGGCATAAAGTTACCATCTGGCATACCGTTAATTACATTTCTCTCTACTAAATAATAAATTGCGTCTTTCGACCACGCACTATCTGAAACATCAGGAAATTTCTTCGTTTCTGCTAAACTACTAATTGGATGTGCTAGTAAATTTGCTGCTAATAAACCTGCGGCTATTGCTTTGTACTTCATGAAAAATAAATCTCCTCTCAAAACTTCATATTCATACAATTTTTTTAATCAAGCTAACTAAAACATATTAACTATTAATTAATTCCTTTCATAGTGTATAACATTATATATCTATAGTAAACACGTTTCCGGCCGTATAACAAAAATCGCATATATATAACTTATAATGAATGTATATAAAATAAAACTTTAATCAGCCCACAAATAGCGGGCTAAAAAAGCGATTAGAACATGTCTCCTAATCGCTTCGCCAAATAAAAAGCTGATTAAAAATAATATTTTTAATCAGCTCTCTATTATCTATGAAATTATTCTTCAATTAAATTAGACATTACATATGCATACACTAATGATTCTGTATGCGCAATAGAACTTTCATGTGTACGTTCAAATGCGTGAGAAGAATCAATACCCGCTCCAATTAACGCATGTTTCACGTCAAATCCCGCACGAATCGCAGCTGATGCATCAGATCCGTAGTACGGATAAATATCTACTTTATATTCAATATGATTCGTTTTCGCAAGCTCTACTAAATGTTTACGTAAAGCGTAATGGTACGGGCCGCTAGAGTCTTTTGCACAAATAGATACTGTATATTCATCAGATGTTTGTCCATCACCTAACGCTCCCATATCAACTGCTAAGTATTCAACAGTTTCTTCTGGAATATTAGAATTACCACCGTATCCAATCTCTTCATTATTAGAAATTAAGAAATGCGTCGTATATGGTAATGTTACGTTTTCATCTTGTAATCTTTTAATTAATTTTAATAAAATCGCAACACTTACTTTGTCATCTAAATGACGTGATTTTATGTATCCACTCTCTGTAATTTGAACGCGCGGATCAAATGAAACGAAGTCTCCTACTTCAATTCCTAATTCGCGTACTTCATCAGCTGAAAATACGCGCTCATCAATACGAACTTCAATATTTTTCTCATCGCGTTTTGCTTCACCTGCATCTTTATATACATGTACAGATGTTTGATGCATTAAAATCGTTCCTGTATACGTCTTGCCACTTGATGTTTCAATTTCGCAATATTCTCCTTCTACAGAGTTCCAGCGAAATCCACCAATCATAGAAAGACTCAGGCGACCATCAGGCTTAATTTCTTTCACCATCGCACCTAACGTATCAACGTGTGCCGTTAATAAGCGGTGCTGCGCATCATTCTTCCCTTTTACCGTTAAAATAAGAGCGCCTTTATTGTTACGTTTCGTTTCTACATTCCACTCACTGACATAGTTTTCAATAAAATCAATAATTTTTGCTGTATTTCCAGACGGACTCGGAATAGAGACAAGCTCCTTAATAAGTTCCATCGTTTCTCTCGCATGATGTGCCATTGTCGTTTCCTCCTCATTTTCTCTACTATTCAGTATACAAAATTCACCAGAAAACCTCTACTTATATAGCTTAATTTTCTAAATTGTAGTAAAATTCTTTTTAGTATACAAAAGGAGTCTTGAAATATGAATATATCAAAAAAATATATACACATTGCACTCATTTGGTTTTTAGCATCATTATTTTGTTTACAAGTTTCTTATGCCGTTCATACTACTACTTCTATTACAATCGGCTGGATATTAACAGCTATTTTCTTCATTATTAGCTTCATTGCAACAAAAAAGCATAGCGTTACTCATTAACGCTATGCTTTTCCTATTAAACTATTCTTCCGAGACATCTAATAAATAAATCCCTCTTTCAAATCCACCGCGCTCTACTTCTTTTTTCTTACGAAGGCGTTCCACATCTTCAATTGATGCACCTTCCGCACGTGCTAATGAAATGATTACTTCTAGTGCATCCGCAAGAGAATCTAGCGCATGTTCGCGTTCTTTCATAGAAGCAAATTCACGAATTTCTTCCGTTCCAATTTTCGCTAAAGCTTGTATATATGCTTGACCTGTTAATTTTTGTGCGGTATACGTTTTTCCAGACATTAAAATCTTCTCTGGAACACGATCTCTTACTAACTTGTTATATGCTGACATCATTCATCCTCCTATATTTAATAACACCCGAGCTCTGCTTTATAGAAAAACCATTTTTTCTTCACGCATGCACTTAACATATCAATTCCTGATTCATGTGCTCTTACATGCGGAAAGAAATAGTGCTCTGAGTTTTCTTCCTTACCATATAGAGTTTGGTACTCATCTGGAATCGCTTCTTTTTTCACATCTTTTTCTTTCGTCACCCCACCAGAAAACGCAACACTTGGATGTCCCTCAAAAAATAACGCAGTCCGAACTGCCAAAGATGGTGTACTATGCAAAGCAGAATATGTAAGCAAAATAATAGTGATAACACCGATCATTCTCTTCATGTATTACTCCTTAAAAAAAAGTGCTAACACAATTATACTAAAATGTGTTAGCACTTTCTCCCCTTTATCCCGAATTAACGAGCTACTCATGAGGAATGGACAAACTTTATTCCCCTTTAAATGCTGGTAAACGTTTCTCTAAAAACGCAGCAATTCCTTCTTTATGATCCGCTGTTTGTCTCATTGCATATTGACCACGCTTTTCTAATTGCAATGTTTGCTCTAAATTAGAGCGATTTACTTCACATAAAATTTGCTTCGTTTGAATCATTGCTTTAATCGGTTTTTGTGACCATTCATTAATTTTTTGCTTCACAGCCGTTTGGAAATCTTCGCCGATTACTTCATCAATTAAGCCGATATCAAGCGCTTCTGTCGCTGATAATTTCTTACCTTCCCAAATAATTTGCTTCGTCATATTTTCACCGACGCGCTTTTGAAGGAAGAAATGACCGCCTCCATCTGGAATTAAAGCGATTCCAATAAAGTTCATTGCAATAACAGATGATATATCCGCCATTACATAATCAGCTGTTAACGCAATACTTAATCCAAGACCTGCAGTTGGTCCATGAATTGCACTAATAACAAGCTTTGGCATCGTATATAACGTCACGACAACTTCAGAAATAGTATTCATAATGCCATCAAACTTACTTTCATCATTACTTGAAAGCATCGATTTAATATCCCCACCCGCAGAAAAACCACGGCCGTTTCCGCATAACACAACGATATGCGCAGAACTTTCCGCTACTTCTTTCAACTTTTGTAATAACTCTTTTAATGTCGGCTCATCTAACGCATTTAACACCTCTGGGCGATTGACCATAACCGTTGCAACGTGGCCTTCATATTTCACAACGACAGATTCTGTTTTACTTGTTATTTCCATTATATATACCCCTCTTTTCTCCATAAAGATTATACTTATATAATTATAGAGAACCATTGAAAAATCCTTCTTTTTTCTCAATTTTCTGTCTAATAATCTCGCAATTTGTACATATACCGTATAAAACATACAATTCCGTTGAAAAATATAGAAATTAAAGTCGGTTTATCCATGCTTTTCATCTATTTACCATTACAATGAAATGGTGTATTCTTAAGTTTGATAAAAAAACAAATATTGAAATTCATTCGCCTTACTATGTAAAAAAGGCTTTATACCCATCTTTTGGGTGTTGTAATAAAGGAATGAAGAACTGGAGGAACATATGGTTACTAAGTTGAAACAAACGGATAACTACTTCCCACATTTCCTATTGCTATTCATTGTGTTTCAACCAATTTTAGATTTATTAACATCTTTTTCAATCTATATATTACACATGAGCGCAACAGTTGGAGTTGTAGTCCGTTTCGCCTTTATGCTTCTTGCATTAGGATACCTACTTCTTCATCACAAACAACAAGATGCGAAAAAGTACATCCTCTATTTATGTTTACTCGGAATCGCACTCGCAATCGGTCTTGTAAATAATATGATGGTTAAATCTCCAGTTTCATTTGGAGAAGAAGTTAAATTCATCTTAAAGAGCATATATCCAATTGTGCTACTGTTTGGATATATTATCGCCTTTAAAGAGCTAAAAAATAAAGAGTATGTATTTCATAAAATCATTACATATTTCTTATATGCAACTTTAATTTTAAGCATCACAATGATTGTCGCAATGCAAACTGGAACAGATTTCCCAAGCTATCCTCACTCAAAAATCGGTTCAAGAGGTTGGTTCTTCGCTGGAAATGATTTAAGTTCTCTTTTCGCCATTATGTTCCCAATCATTGTCTTATATTCGATACATAAAACAACTTCTTTCTCGAAAATATATTACTGGATTCCAACAATACTTGCGATGTATGCAAGTATTATGGTCGGAACGAAAGTCGGATATGGCGCAATTGTTATTACATTAGGCGTAGCACTTTTCTTCTCATTCATTGAATACATGATAAATCGTAAAAAAGAAGGAAAAGGATTTACACATATTGTAAATACCATTGTTGCCGCAGTTATACTAGGAGGTTTAATTGCTCTTACACCGCATACTCCTATCGCAAAAAATATGGGCATTCACATGCAAATATACGAATACAAAAAATCAGTACAAGAAGAGAAAGATCGAAAAGAAGGAAAAGTAATTAAAGAAGATCCAGAAGATGCAAAAAAACATGCAAAAGGTGAACTTACAGATTCTGAAGTGAAAAGTTTAATTTATAGTGATCGCGACAAATTCTTAAAAACATACAAACAATACTATAAAGACGCACCGCTTTCACAAAAACTATTCGGAATGGGTTACGCTGGTAACTACACAGATAAAATTAAATTAATTGAAATGGACTTCCATGACCTATTTTTCGCCTTTGGCATTGTCGGTTTCCTTATTTACTTAATACCACTTCTATACTTTGGTATTAAATTATTCATCAGCATGATCACAAACTTTAAGAAAATCATGAAAGTAAAGTATATGCTATTAGCGAGCACACTCATTCTATCACTTGGCATTGGTTTTATGTCTGGCCACGTATTAACAGCGCCAGCCGTTAGTATTTTCTTCGTTGTTATACTCGCTTATATCATTGTTGATTTTGAAATTGAATAGAAAGAAGGTGCTACGAAATATTAGTAGCACCTTCTTTTTTATTTAATTAATGTTTTACGTACTCTAAGCTTTCTTTTGCAATATACGCTTCAGTTACAGTAGGATTATCTGAAATAACTTTAATCCACGCTTTTCCATTTATTATTTCTTCACCAGTAACTGTGACAACTACATTTGTATTCAAACGATACAGTCGCTCATTTGATATACTAGGATTCTTTTTCACTTCTACGTTATTCATCACACGTGCAAGTTTATACTTGTTGTATTCTTTTTTACCTAAATAAGAATCAAAACGGTTCATATGCCCCGCTACTTTTTTACCCCAGTTCGCATCAGATGCATATTTCGCATTTAAACCAGCAGCTTTATCACCTGTATATGTTGCTGTATAACGCCAATGTCCTGGATTTAAATATCCTTCATTCATGTATAATTTTGCTGCATGTTCAATACAATCTTCTTTTGAATTAAATGCTTCCCCGTTACCATATGGACTATCGTCTGTTGCTTTTAAACCAAATAAATTATTTTTATCTTTTGCAAGAGCGCTTGTTCCATAATAACTTTCATGGATTGCTAATGAATATAAGAATAATGCATTTACATTATACTTGCTTTCTACTTCTTTAAATTTCTTTCCTAAACCAATTAATGGAGAGTCTGGCTTAATCGATTTCACATAACTATCTAGTTGTTCAGCTGTATAATTTGTTTTCGAACGTAATGATAAATAATTGAAATATTGATAGAAAGTTTCATCTCCAAATGTTTTTCCATCTACACTATACATTTGCTGTCCTTGCTTCATGAAAGAAGGTGCCACACCATATCTAAATTCTGTATATCCAGGTGAACTTGTATTATATGTATAATATTTATGGTATAAATATCCATCTGATTTCACATAATAAGACGACTGTTTCATTTCATTTGTAGGAATTAAAGTGATTTCATTCTTCTTCACATAACCTGTCAAACCAGAAAGTTGAACTTTCACACGATCTTCGCCAACTTCTAACACTTTCAATTCTGTTCCATACTGAATATACGTATATACTGTTGACAAATTCTCATCATAAATATTAATGATGTTTTGCCCAGTTATTCTTTTCGCACTTGCAAAACCATCTTTAATCCATAAGAATTCGTTCTCGTATTTTACCGCATTCATACCTTTATTTTGAGCAGCCGTAACTGCCTCTTTATACGTATTATAGCGCTCTACTTCTTGCTCTGTTCCGTTTTCTCTTACATTTGTCACAACATATTTCTTAGTTTCTACAGGATTGCTATTTCCGTTTTTTTCAATCGTCTGAAGCATACGATCCAACATAGCTGAAGCCATCCCTCTTGTAGCTGATAAATGTGGTCTAAATGTATTATCTTCTGGATACCCTTTAATAATTTGAGTAGCCACCATAACTTGTACATGCTCTTTATAGTTAATACTATCTTTATCAGTAAAGGTAAGCGGACTTACAGCTACTTTAATATTTTTATAGTCTAATGCTCGCTTTACCATTATCGACATTTCTTCACGTGTAATCACATCATTTGGTGAGAACGTCTCGTTCGTACGACCATTAATAATTTTCGCTCCATATGCTCTACTTACACCATCATATAAACCGTAAGTCTTCGGCACATCCTCGAAATTCGAATCAGCTTTCGGTAAATTTAAAGACCTTGCTATGAATGTAGCAAACTCTGCTCTTGTTACTAATTTATCAGGCGCATATACATTCTCACCATACCCCATTAAAACTCCTTTAGTAATAAGTGAGCGCATATGCGTCTCAAACATATGTCCTGTAATATCATCATTTGCCGCATAACTTGAAATAGGAGTTAAAAGTAATGATCCCGTTAATGCCACTGCTGTTATACCTTTTGAAAAAGTCTTCAAGGTTATCCTCCTCGTAATCTACGAATTTATTATCACAAATTTGATTATATAATAATCGCAATCATTTTAGCATAATAAATAGGAATTAAAATAAAACGTTTTTATAATTATAATTTTCATTAAATTCAAAACAAAAGACACTTTACTTTTTTAATAAAGTGTCTTTTTCCATATGATCAATGAGTTTCTTTGTTGCCTGTTTGCCTTGCAACCGAAGCTCATCTATTATTAATTGTAACTCTTGCTCCACAGTTCCTTGTTGCATTAATTGCTTTTTCGCAATTTCATATAAATACTCCGCACTCCATTCGCCATCCACACTTCCTATAACTGGCTGATTCACTTGACTTAAAAACGAATCAATTTTCGGATCGTACGAAATCCCGACCATTGGAGTTTTGGCTACAGCAGAAAAAACAAGTGCATGAAGACGCATACCAATTAGTAATGAACATTGTGATAAAATGAATATTTTCTCGTCGATATCCATTTTATATGGAAGCATATACGTCTCTTCTCCCATTAAGTCTACTACTTCACGCGAAGCTTTTTGATCAAATGGCTCATGCATTGGAACAAATAGAATTTGGTATCCTTCTTGCTTTAATTTTTTTAATGCCGTAGCTAATTTTTTTACATAATCTTCTTTTGAATTCCAATAACGCACACTAACCGCGATTACTTTTCCATGTATCGAATGCTTTTGCAACCAATCCGATTGTTTTGTCCGTTTCCATGTTAAAACAGGGTCTGGAACAATTTCAATATCGTTTTTTATGCCAAGTTCTTTTAAATATAAAAACGAATCTTCATCTCGAACTGATACATAGGAAGCTTTTGACAAGTTCCATTTTACTAATAGACGATTATATCCTTTTGTAATTGGACCTATTCCTTGTGAATAAATATAATACGGCTTTTTTAATAATCGAGCGAGTCCCATAATACCCGTATAATATAGAATACTCTTCGTACTTGTCTGATCTTGAAGAAGGCTCCCGCCACCGCTAATAACTCCATCACTGTTTTTGATTGCATGATAAACAGCTTTTATATTCCAGCGATCTACCGATTCTACACCATACCTTTCCTTTGTATATTTAGAATCATTTGATAGTACTACTAGTTCTATATCCGGGTTCTCTTTACTTAACGATTCAATAATTGATTGTAGAATCGCCTCGTCTCCAACATTATAAAAACCATAATATCCTGATAAGACTAAACGCACCCTAAATCTCCTCCAAAACTAGGTAACCGTTTATTTCATCTAACATAAACTGGTACCCATTCCTTACCTAAACACTTAATACCCTACATAGTTTCCTCTTTATCAGCTCATATGAATTTTAATAAAAAATTAAATTTTTATATTTATCTTTTCAAAAATGGTATTTTTTTTATTGATATCCATTTTAATTTCAAAGCACATACACCATACAAAATGGTTGTAATACTTAATGCTATACCACTGAATAATAACGTCATAATTCTTGAAGATGTAACATCTATCACATTAAATAGTTCATACAATCCTAGTCCTAAAATAGATGCTATTGCTAGCACACCGAAAAAGTTTTTGAAATGAATAGAATAGGCAATATAGCTTCGAATATACAAATGATTTACAATACAAATCAATACGTAAGTAATTAATGTACTATACGCCGCTCCATCTATGCCAAACTTCTGCACTAACATAATGTTTAACACGACTTTCACACAACTCGCGCCAATAACAATCCATGCAGCTTGTGCAGAACGATTAATCCCCTGTAAAACACCTATTGATAATACCATAACCGCAGTAAAATACGAACTGCCAATCATAACTGTTAACATACTACTGCCTTTTACGTCTGTGAACAATCCGACATTTAACGGTACTGTTAATGCCATCAACCATACTGTTAATGGTGCTGTCAAAACATGCGCTAGTCGATTTGTATTTTGAATTGTTATTTTCGCCAAATTTATATCTCTTTTGGCCAATGCGGAAGTTAAAAGTGGTATTAACGGAAATACAATTGCACTTGCAAAAATAACAATTATTTGCGTGAATGCAAAACCGCGACTGTATATTCCAAATTGTTCTTGAATTTCTGTTGATGATCCTTGTAATACATGCGGTATTGTAAGCGAGTCTACTAAATTTAAAAGCGGCATTGATAAAGCTCCGATAGCGATTGGGATCGATACCCGCAATATCTTTTTGCCGTTTTCTCTTAAATCTCGGAGCGAATAGGAATTGCTTTTATTGTAGTATGGACTTCTATTATATTTTATACGCAAATATATAAGCGAACTAATGACTCCAAGAAAAGAGCCAACCATCGCACCACTAGTAATAACAGTATTACTCTTATCCCACGATACTAGTATGTAAGCAATTATTAACATAAAAAACACACGGACAAATTGCTCAATGACTTGTGATACTCCTGTTGGTTTCATATCACCGAAACCTTGGAAATACCCTCTATACACCGCCATGTATGGCGCAATGAGTAATGCTAATGAAGTAATAAGCAACGGCATTCTAGTTTCTTGTCCACCGAGCATATTTGCAATTTCAATAGAAAATAATACAATGACTAAACAGCCGAAAACGCCAAATGCTATCCCTATAATTGACGCTGATTTAAATAATTTCGCAATTTCCTTTTGCTTATTTTTTTCGTTCAACTCTGCAATTAGTTTCGAAATTGCAAGTGGAACTCCGGCTACCGATAATGTAAGAGCAATCATATATACAGGAAAAACAAGGCGGAAAATACCTAGCACTTCATCTCCTGCAATATTTTGTAATGGAATTTGAAAAAAACTACCAAGCAATTTCGACAAAAAAGTTGTAATGGTTAAAATTGCTGCTCCTTTTACAAATGTTTTATTCATATTTTTTCTCTTTTCTTTTATACATATACTCTCAAACATATTGTTTTAAACGATAGGGATTCACTTTATCCCATTGGTTATCATAACAAATTTATTATAGGTTGAATACTTGGTTTTTTTTTCAAAATAGAAAACAGAACCAATTCAAACCTATCTCTTCACAATTTTTTTCTAATTCCTTCCATTATATATGTACACATTATAACCGTTTCTGTTACGCAAAAAGAGCTCTTCCTCTCTATCACTGCGATACATATTACTAAAAACATTATAAGAATATCCCACAACTCTACATTATAATTTATGTAAAGTTGTGAGATATTCTAATTGCCATCTAAACACTTAAGATTTTCAATTGCTCTTTCTGTTCATCGCTTGCCATTACTACAATTGTTTTTTCAATACTTGGATGTACTTGCTCAAGCTTTACACTTGCCCCTACTTTATTTGATTGCTCAACAAAATTTAATAATGCCATAGCTCCTGATACATCCATATAACGCACATCTTTCATACGTAATACAACTGGTGACTTCACATCTTGTAAAGTAGAGAAAATACGATCTACTGATAGGAAAGAGAGCGGTCCTTGAATTGTATACGTTTCTTCTCTTTCTTTTACGATAGAAGTTTTACGTTCTTTACATTTCACCATATATATGATGAACGAAAGAATAATACCGAATGCAACGGCAATCATTAAATCGAACTTCACCGTTACAATCATCGTTACGAGCATAACAACGACATCACCTTTAGGAGCGACATGCATCTTTTTCATGCTTTCCCAATCGAACATTCCAATACCAGTTAAAATTAAAATACCTGATAATACAGCAAGTGGAATATATTGTACGACCGAACCAAGACCCATAATAAAAATAAATAAGATAACACTATGCATACATGCCGAAAGTGCCGTTTTACCACCACTTCTTATATTCACGATAGATCTTACAGTCGCACCTGCACCTGCTAATCCGCCAAACAATCCGCTCATCATATTACCGATACCTTGTCCAACAAGCTCTTTATTACTTTTATGACGCGTACCTGTCACATTATCCATTACGACCGATGTTAACAACGAGTCAATCGATCCTAATAAAGCAATACTAAGCGCTGGTAAAATAAGTGCTGCTATTCCTGTTCCACTTAAAGATGGAATATGAAGCGTAGGCATCGCTTCTGGAATGGTTCCAATCTTTTCAATTACTTTATTTAGTGAAAGATTTCCGATAATCGGTAACTTTACTGCAAGTCCTTCGAGTAGAGAAGAAAATAAAGGAAGCAAAGCTGTCACACCGACTAGTGCTACTAAACTAGACGGAATCGCCTTAATCCATTTGCCAGAAACAATCATTACAATAATCGTTAACACAACAAGTAGAAAACTATTTTGTACATGCTTTATTTCACCTAAAATAATGATTAATGCAATACCATTCATAAATCCTGAAACGACAGGATACGGAATATATCGAACGTAAGAACCGAGCTTACATACACCGAATAAAATTTGAAATAATCCTGCCATCATAAAGGCAATAAAACTTGCCTCTAACCCGTGCGTCGCAATAACTCCCGTTGCGATAACGGTAATTGGTCCAGTTGGCCCCGTTACTTGCCCAGGTGTCCCGCCAAATAACGCTGCGAATAAACCTGCAAAAATCGCACCATATAATCCAACAAGCGCTCCCTCAGACGTTCCTGTCGCGGCAATACCAAATGCAATCGCAAGTGGTAACGCAACAATCGCAACAGTAAATCCTGCTAAACATTCCTTTGCTATTTTTTGAAACATAAAAAAACCACCTTTGTATAAAGTCCATGTTCCATTGTACACCTAAAAAGATACATTCGTTAGCTCACTTTTTACATTCTCGTGACGTAAACGGATTTAATGAAAAGTTTCCCCCTTATCTTTGGAAACAATTGCAACTATGCTATAATGAACAAATTAAATCTTTTACTATATACTTGGAGGCACTATGCTAACTTTTGAAGAAAAATTATCGATTATTGAATCTTTCCCAGAACTAGAAAGAAAGAACGTATCATTAAAACGTGTAAACTTCCACTTTGAAGAAAGTCGTTTAGATAAAAAGAACGTTGTATTTCATTTACACCCAAATGGAAATGGATTTGTGTATGCAAGCGGTATTAAAGGTTACAAAACGGATGATAAAGGTATGGTTAACATCCGCGAGTTTTCAGCAGAAGAGTTACGTTCAGTAATTGAGAAATCAATTGACCTTCTATCACAAGAAGAAGTAGTAGCACCTGTAGAACCTGCGAAAGAAGAAGAATGGCAGAACGAAGATGGTCATATTCTTACTCTTATTTCAGAGGATGACATGTGGAACGTGTACGCTGGTGTAAACTTAGACGGTACATTCAACTCTTATCCAGAAGCTGCGGAATACCTTGATGAAGAAGGTTTTTCACGCAAATAAAAATAGAAAGTGGGTATCCCCCACTTTCTATTTTTTTGTCCCTTTCAATGACTCCCTCAGCACAAACTTCTGCAACTTCCCGCTCGCATTACGCGGAAGTTCATCTACAAATAAATAATGACGCGGACGCTTATAATCTGCTAATTCGTCACTTTCTTTGCAATACGTTTCTAAATCAGCTTCTGTTATTGTTTCATCTTTCTTCACAATAACTGCCACCACACGCTCTCCCCATAATTCATCTGGCTCACCAAGTACCGCCACATCTAATATACCGTGATGACTATGAAGGAAATCTTCAATTTCACGAGGGTAAATATTTACACCACCGCTAATTACCATATCATCAACGCGATCTGCAACGAATAAATAACCATCTTTATCGAAGTATCCTAAATCACCAGAATGATACCATCCTTTATACATCGATTTTTTATTTGCCTCTTCGCGATTATGATAGCCAGCCATCATAGTTGGGCCACGTAAAATAATTTCTCCCACCTCATAAGGAGGTAATACATCATCTGGTTCTGCCGGTGCCTCCTCGTTCGGTTTCACAATACGAACTTCGTGGCTAAAGCATGGCGTGCCTGCTGAACCAGCTTTCGTAATTTGATCCTCCTCTACGAGAAACGCAACAACTGGTCCCATTTCTGTCATTCCGTATATTTGAACAAGGTCAATATAAAGACGTTCTTTACATTCCTTCACTAACGCCGGCGCCATTGCCGCTCCGCCATATATACCAATTTTCATTGAAGTTAAATCATACTGAGTTAAATCTTTTTGCAACAACATATTCCACATCGTCGGTGCTGCAAAGAACGTCGTAATCTTTTCTTCTTGAATCGTATGTAATACTGTTTCTGTATCAAAATGATGCAAAATAACATTCTTCCCGCCAACTTGAATGCGTGGTATGATTCCGGCATTTAATTCACCACAGTGATATAAAGGCGCAACAACAAGCCCCACACTATCTCTATTATATTTTAGGAAATACGTACAAATCATACTATGCTCAGCCATTTCACGATGACGATGTAACACACCTTTCGGATGACCTGTCGTACCGCTCGTATAAAGCATAGAACAAAAGTCCATTTCATCAATTTCGATATTTACTTTCTCAGAAGATGCTGCATTCACTTTTTCATGGTAGGAACTTGCATAGGAAGGTTTATCGTTTTCTATAGACCAAAAAGATGTATTTGGAAAATCTCGTTCAATGATAGCAACAGTTGACTCAACTGCTTTTTCAAAGACAACGACTTTCGAGGATGCGTCCTGAAGAATATAAGATACTTCTTTCGCCTTTAAACGAAAGTTAATTGGGTTAAAAATCGCACCAATTTTCGCACAAGCTAAGTAAACGTTTACAAATTCATGGCAGTTATATAAGTAAACAGATACCGTATCTCCCTTTCTTACTCCGTCTTCTAATAAAGCGTGTGCCGTTTTATTTATTTGTTCGTCCCACTGTTTATATGTCCAGCGAATATTTTTTTCAGGTTCCACTAACGCCTCTTTATTCGGATACTTACCAACAGATAAATCAAAAATTCTCCCTATCGTCATGTACATGCCAACAATTTCCCCCTTTTCTCTTTCATAAATCTATCATTTCGTCCATAAGTAGACATTGTCCTTCAATGTTTTGACTAATTTTTCTGATTATTATCGACATAGTTTTACAACACGTGCAAACCTTTGATACATGAAATTATATTGGCGATTTTTCAAATATATCGACCGCAATTCAATTTATAGCAGCGATTTTTCGAATATATCGCCTTACTGACAAAAGCTGACAATATAAAAAAGAGAGTGTTCCGATTTGGAACACTCTCCCTCTTATACAAATAGCTCTTCTAAAATTTTCAGTTTATCTTCTGTATATTTTACAAAGCCATCGTTATATGATTTTGGATCTTTCGGATTTGCGAAGTGCGTAATTGCCCCCGTCTTCGGATGAACAAATTTACTTGATGCACCGCAACCAAGTCCGATAATTGATTGTACTTCTTCCATAATGACAATGTTGTAAATACTCTCTTGCGTCGGCATTGCATAACCAACGTTCTCTAAGTTACCTAAAATATTCTTTTGACGATATAGGTAATATGGTACGTAATTATGCTTTTGCGTCCACTCTTCTGCTTCGTGCATCATCGCTGTAATCTCTTCGCGACCTGCTACTTTATATTTACGTTTGTTTTGCGTCATTTCAGAAGCACGTTTAAATGATAACGTATGAACTGTTAATGATTCTGGCATTAACTTTTCTGTTTCATCTAACGTATGCTTGAAGATATCTAACCCTTCACCAGGAAGACCAATAATTAAGTCCATATTAATATTGTTCATTCCCATTTCACGAGCTAAATGGTATTTCTCAATTGTTTCTTCTACAGTATGGTGACGTCCAATTGCTTTTAGTGTCTCTTGATGGTATGACTGCGGATTAATACTAATACGGTCAATGTTCCATTTATTTAACACTTCTAGCTTTGCTGGCGTGATCGTATCTGGACGACCTGCCTCAACTGTAACTTCACGTACATTTTTCACGTCTGGGAACGCTTCGTACATTTCTTCATACAGCATATCCATCTCTTCTGCTGTAATACTTGTAGGTGTACCGCCGCCATAATAAATCGTCGTAACTTTCACACCTTTTTCTTTTAAAAACTTACCAATTTCACGAACTTCATAATGTAAACCACCTAAGAACGAATCAACAGACCCTTGGCGTCCATTAATCGCATAAGCCGGGAATGTACAGTATGCACATTTCGTTGGGCAGAACGGAATACCGATATAAATACTTACTTCTTCTTTCAAACGGTATAAATCCGGAACAACTGCTAATTGGCAATCAACAATGCGCTGAAGAAGTTCAATCTTCTCTTCATGAATTAAATAACTTTCACGAAGTTCTTGATGCGCTTCTTCCTTTGACATACCATTTTGAAGCATTTTATGAAGAAGTTTCGTCGGACGTACTCCCGTTAAAATACCCCAGCTTTGTTCAAGTCCAGTTAACTGCTGAAGAACAGAAAGATATACATAAGAAACAACGTGCTTCACTTGCTTCATACGCTCTTTTTCATCTGTGAAAGCAGATAAATCTTTCGAGAATGTTTCTTCATACACATTTCCTGTGCTAACATCCGTTAATCGAGCGGATGCTTTCACATTATCCTCAATGTGTATATCAACGATCAGATTCGCTTCCTCTTGTTCAAATCCAATCGTACTATCTTCAAAAAATAAGCCGCCAATATTTTGTAGCGGACGTAAAAAACGATCATCTTGTAACGTTTTAATTGAAATTAACACATTATCACCTTTTCATTTGCAAACTCTCTTTAGTTTACTTGAAGGGCGTTTACAGGTCAATACAGAAGGTTTTACCTGTTTCTCTTACATTTTTTCAAATAATTCTTTTTATGAATATCGCTCATGTATATAGACATCATGATTTTCTCTTGTTAAAATTTATTAGTACAAAAAATCGTTACATAGCGAAAATACAATATATAAAGGAGGAATGTTAACACTAGATTCCATAATCTAATGTGTTAAAAAAAATATGAAAAAGAAATTTTATAGTGTATTAACTCTCTCTCTTGCATTACAAACTGTTCTTGCACCTACTTATTCATTTGCAGAGAGTGCTGAAAAATCCGCCGAAGTATATACGGAGGATCAAGTTTTTAAAAGTATTAAAGAGCATGTTAATGAGCATAGTACTCATGAAGAAGATATCGAGGTTACTGGTCAATTCCTACTATACACTTCAAAAAAACATTCATTATATACCGCGAATGATTTAAAAAACAAATCGAATATCGAGATTACAGAACAAGTCGTAACGGCGACAAAGAAAAAAGGAAATGCTTACTACATAACGACGTCAACTGGCGCTGGATGGATAGATAACAATGATAATAGCTTAGAAGTTCAAGAGATTCATAAACTATCTAACCAAAAATTAATCGTAAAAGAAGAAGCTTCCATACATGCACTTCCGTTCCAATCGTTTAACGAAGAAGGGAAACTACAGCCACAAGTCATTACTCCTACTGAACAAGCTGGAAATTGGTTTAAAGTCCAAATAAATGAAACAGCAAAATGGATTTATGCACCTTCTGCTACATTTGAAGGTACAAAAGCTTCATTACTAAAAAACGTTCGTTCTGCTAAAAATAGTTTATTAAGAGCTCCAGATGCTCTACAAACAAACAATATTTATGGCGTTACATTTAAAGAAATGATTGTCCCTAAAGGAAATGACGATATTCGCCCTGGCTACCCGATGGTACCTAAATATATTACGATTCACGAAACGGCTAATACAGCGAAAGGTGCTAATGCTCTAAATCATGCAAAATTCTTAGATAATCAAGCACGCGGAACAGCTGATCGCGCCGCATCTTGGCATTTCACAGTAGATGATAAAGAAATTTATCAACATCTTCCAGTAAATGAAGTTGGATGGCATGCTGGAAATAAAACTGGAAACTATGAATCTATCGGAATTGAAATTGCCGTTAATCAAGATGGAAACTATGAAAAAGCGGTAGAAAATGCCCGTAAATTGGCAGCTTATTTAATGAACGACTTAAATATTTCTCTAGATAAGGTCCAAAAACATCAATTTTGGTCAGGGAAAAACTGCCCTGCGTTTATGATTCAACGCGGACAATGGAATGCTTTCTTAAAAGGAACTGAAACATACTATAAGGAAAACCAAAAAGATCCAGTAACTGATGACATTACAGGTGGATGGTATGAACAAGACATTCGTCAATTAGCAGCTAGAGGCATTATGCAAGGAGAAGGGAACGGCAAGTACTTCCCAGAACGTCTTGTAACGCGTGCTGAATTCGCTACACTAATTACTCGTGCTTTACAATTACCAAGTGGAAATGCTAAGTTCACAGACTTAGAACAAGTACACCCATCTTTAAGAGACGGTATTAATCGTGCAGCAAGCGCAGGCATAATCCGCGGACGTGGTGATAATACATTTGATCCAAATACCACAATTACACGTGAAGAAGCTGTTATTATGATTGATCGTTCTCTAAAACACGCTGGTATTTTTGCAAAACAAGTTGAACTACCATTTGTAGACCAAAACTTAATTTACGCTAAACAAGAAGTACAAAGAGTGTATGGATTTGGAATTGTAAAAGGTAATGAATTTAATCAATTCGTACCAAAAGGACCATCACAACGCGCTCACGCAGCTGCATTTATAAACAGAATGCTTAGCGTAATTGAAGCTTAAAATATTTATCTGTATTAATTTAAAAGGCATCAGAGATTGTATAATCTCTGATGCCTTTTATACATCTTTTAACTATTTTTAGCCATGAATCTTAAACGTATTCCTAGTAACAGAAGCATAAAACCGATGAATGGAACGTAATTCGTATTGTGTCCTGTAGCTGGAAGTTGTTGATTATTAGAAGAACCTTGTCCTTTTTCTGGTAAATTAGGTTTTTCTACTCCCTCACCTGGTTTTTCTGTTCCTTCACCCGGCTTCTCTGTTCCTTCATCTGGCTTTTCTGTTCCTTCACCCGGCTTTTCTGTTCCTTCACCTGGCTTCTCTGTTCCTTCACCTGGCTTCTCTGTTCCTTCACCTGGCTTCTCTGTTCCTTCACCCGGCTTTTCTGTTCCTTCACCTGGTTTTTCTGTTCCTTCACCTGGTTTTTCCGGACCTTTTTCTGTATCTTTTTTATTTGTAATTTGAAGCTTTACAACTTCAATTTTTTCATTAGAAATCGTAAATTTCATTTCCTTATCGGATAAAGTATATCCTTCTGGCGCTTGGATTTCTTTTAAAGTGTAATCTCCTGGTTCTAACTTCTTAGAAGTCACTTTACCGCTCTTGTTTGTTGTTAATGTGTCGATTTTTGTTCCGTCTTTCCAAATTTCAAACACTGCGCCTGCTAAAGTTTTATTTGTATTATTGGCATCTACCTTTGTAATTTCTAATTGACCTGTAATTTCTTCTTTCACTTTTTCATTCATAACTTCTTGTTTTACTACTTCATTTGCTACAACGTTTACTTCTACTGTTACTTCTAACGCCTTATAACCTTCTGGTGCTTTCGTTTCTTCTAACGTATACTTTCCTGGCACTAAGCTTTCGAATTTCACAACGCCGTCTTTATTCGTTGTTTTCGCTTCTCCAACTACTTGACCAGCTTCGTTCTTTAATTTAAATTCTGCACCTGCTAGAACTTTTCCACTCTCCGAATCCTTTTTGATTACTTGTAAGCTTCCTAGTTCTTTTACGTTTTCTACTTGTACTTCTACTACTTTGTTTGCTTCTACAACGACTTCAATTTCTTCTTTTAACAACTTATATCCTTGTGGTGCTTTCGTTTCTTTTAATGTGTACTTTCCTGGCTCTAATTTCTGTGAAACTACTTTACCAGTTTTATCTGTTCGTAACGTATCTACTTTTTTACCATCTTTATACACTTCGAATTCTGCATCTGATAATACTTTCGTTTTATCTTCCGCATCTACTTTTACAATTTCGAATTGACCAAGGCTCTTACTGTTCGTTACTTTTACATCAACAACTTTTTCACCGTCAACTGTTACATGAATTATTTGTTTTGTTAACTCATAACCTTCTGGTGCTTTTGTTTCTTCTAACGTATATTCACCTGGCACAAGTCCGTCTACTTTAACCGTTCCAGACTTATCTGTTGTAATTCCTTCTTTTACAACATTTCCTTTCGCATCTTTCAATGTAAATTTTGCGCCTGCTAAGCGTTTCGTTTGATCTTTATCATCCATTTTAATAATTTGTAGAGAACCTAAGATTTTTTCGTTTTCTGCCTCTACTTTTACTACTTCTTTCTCGTTTTGAATTGTTACTTTCCATTCTTTATTTGAAAGCTTGTAGCCCGCTGGTGCTTTCGTTTCTTTCACTGTGTATTCACCTAGCGGTAATTTCGGTGACATCACTTTTCCACTCTCATCTGTTTTTAGTTCTGCTACCTTTTTACCACCTTTATACACTTCGAATTCTGCATCTGATAATACTTTCGTTTTATCTTTCGCATCTACTTTCACGATTTCAAATTGACCCGTTACTTTTTCGGAGATCTTTTTATTCACCACATCTACAGTCACTACTTTATTAGCCTCTACATCAACAGAAACTGAACTAGATGATAATTCATATCCTTTCGGTGCTTCTACTTCTTTTAATGTATAGCTTCCAACTGGAAGTTGTTTCGATAAGGCTTCACCTTTATCATCTGTAACAATTGTTTCCACAACTTTCCCATCTTTATCGATAACATCAAATTTTGCACCTGGTAGAAGTTGACCAGATTCACTATCTTTTTTCAATAATTTAAATTGGCCATTCTCTACTTTTCTCGTATTCTTCATAACAAGTTCAATTACGTTTGTATTATCAATTGTTACTTTGACTGGTGTATCAACTTTTATATATCCTTCTGGTGCATTTATTTCTTTTACAAAATAGTCACCAAGTGGTAAATCTTTAACTTCCGCAATACCCTTTTCGTTTGTTGTAACAGTAGCCACAACGTTATTATCCTTGTCTATAACATCAAATTTTGCGTCTTTTAAAACAATATTTTCATCGTTTTCATCAACTTTTTTAATTTGTAAATGTCCTTTTTCAACTGCTGGTTTATTCCACTTTGGCCAGTTAAATTTAAAGTTATGAACCTCAAAACCATCTCTTTGGTGTAATCCTCCAACATAGGCTTGTCCATTAATAGAACCACCTTTTGTTTCTACAACTGCATTAGGTGCAAACACACTACCTACTACACCATAACCTTTAGTTGTTATCTTTGTAGCATTAGGAAATACCCAAATTACCTTACTAGCTAACTCAGTAAAAGATGAATTAGGATCGTATGCTTGAGATGTATTAATTAAATCCGTCGCCATCCCAGTATTTCTTGTATCATACAAAATTGCACCGCCACCAAAACTCACTTCTTCTGCATCTGAATAAATAACAATAAAGTCTTTATTCTCTACATTCGGAAGAAAAACGTCTTTTACATCAAATGCTTTCTTTCCCGTCTGGCCTGAAGAGACATAAATATTAGGGTTGTTTACATCTTCACCGATTCCAAAGCTCATATTAGTTTTTGGCTTATCAGTGTATAGTTTACTTGCATCCCCAATTACACCATCAACGTCTTTTCTAAATTCTTTAAACTTAGCATCAATCTCCGCTTGCTCTTTATAAGAGATACGGTCATATGACGTTTTCATTGCGCCATCTGGGTCACCGTCTTTTGTCATCGCCACTGTTCCATCTTGAATAATTACCTGTCCTGCTCCCGCTTTCGTAAATTGACCGCCTAGTAATAATGATGGATATCCTTCATCTACCCAAGTTGCTCCAGCTAAGTTATTTGCTCCAGTTGCAGCCGCTACGACTGTATAACTTGATGCGTTCATATTTTTCTGAACAGCCATCGCACCTTCAATATCCGCACTCGTTGCACTATGATCTCCAAAAATGATGGCGTTGTAATAAGATACATCACCTAAACCTTTTAACTCTGTTGTAGCTGCCTCCGCTTTAAATGGTAAATGGATTAAAAAATTCATACATATTAGTAATACAACTATTAAACTACTACTTAACTTTTTAATTTTTTGATTAAATGATTTCCTCAAGAAATTCATTCCCCCTTTTAAACTTCCTAAAATCACAAAAAGAAGCACATTTCATATGTACCAGGTCTTACTCACATTAACTTAAAATAATCCATTTAAATAAAACAAAGGAACGCTACAACTACTTAATAAAATTACTACAATTCATTTTTGAAATAATACGTGAACTAAACTATCATGCGGAAATGTTTTTACGTACGGGAGCTCAATAAAATTAATCTGAAGAATATTTCATGTGGTGTAACTGTTTTGGCAACATCATCCACTTTACATTAGTTTTCTAAAGGATTCAAGTGAATTGTATGAATCCCATACACAATTCACAATTTAAAACGTTTTCATTCCTTTTAATAAGCTCAACAAAAAAACGTAGCCAAAAAGCTACGTTTTTCTGTCATCGTTTCGGTGTATTTTTATGATTCTTCAAAAACGGAAGCGGGAATTGCTTACGGAAATGCTCTTTAATCATGTATTCTACACCGTTCTCACTATTTGAACGTGTAATCCAATCTGCTGCTTGCTTTAACTCTACAGGTGCGTTCCCCATCGCTACACCAAGTCCCACGTTTTCAATAACCTCTAAATCTTCCATACTATCTCCAATCGCAACCATTTCATTTAGCGAAATATTTAAATGCTCTCCAAGCAATTGTAATCCGCGTAACTTTGATACATTTTGCGGCAAGATTTCTATTCGTTTTGAATCACATTCAACATACTCTACATCTTGGAATGCTTTTCTTAATGTATTTAGCCCGCGTTCTTTTTCACCTTTACTTTGGAAAAGAACATCAATTTTTGGCGCCGCTACCGGATGGTCACGAAGCGCGTCACCTAACGAATCTACAAATTGAACTGGATAAAATAACGGATCTGCGCTTGATAATACAGTGCGCGCAATTAAGTTTGGTGTATTTCTCTCACGATTTCCTATCGAAAACCGTTCATGAGAAATACGTACGTTACAATCAAAGTGCTCTAACACTTGCACAATGTTAAAAGTCTTCTCTTCAGATAATCTTCTTTGAACGTACGGCTTATCTAACGTTGCTGAAACGAAAGCACCACCATGTGTCACTAATATAGAATCTAATTTTAACGCCTTTGCTACTTTATGAGCGGATTGAAAATTACGGCTCGTAAATAACGTAACGTATACATCTTTTCTTTTCACAAATTCAATTGTTTCTCTTAATCCTTTTGCAATTTTTCCATTGTTGTATAGTAGTGTCCCATCTATATTAAGAGCTAGTAAGCGATAAATCATGTCGCACTCCCCCTCTTCGCTGTTGTACTCTATCCATAATTTATGAAATAAATGTAGCAAATAGAACGAGTTAGAATTACTACTGAAAATTTGGTTTACTATATACATATACACTTAGTAAAGGAGATAGTACAATGCAGGCACCTCCTTCTTTTTATGAAGGCGATACGTTAGAAGTCGCAAAAAAATTACTCGGGCAAAAACTTGTTCATATTGTAGACGGCATAAAGCGAAGCGGAATCATTGTAGAAGTAGAAGCATATAAAGGCCCAGATGATAAGGCCGCACATAGTTACGGCGGCAGACGGACAGATCGCACAGAAGTTATGTTTGGCGCACCAGGGCATGCTTACGTATATTTAATTTACGGTATGTACCATTGTTTTAACGTTATTACGGCGCCAGTGGGCACCCCGCAAGGTGTTCTCATTCGAGCCCTTGAGCCAGTAGACGGTATTGAAGAAATAAAACTAGCGCGCTACAACAAAACAGACATTACAAAAGCGCAATATAAAAACTTAACAAGCGGTCCTGGCAAACTATGCCGTGCACTCGGAATTACTTTAAAAGAACGAGGCTTATCATTACAAAGTGACACATTGCATATTGAACTGGTCCCAAAAGATGAACATATATCATCACAATATAAAATAGCAGCAGGACCTCGTATTAATATCGACTATGCAGAAGAAGCTGTACATTATCCGTGGCGTTTTTATTATAAGGGGCATCCGTTTGTTTCAAAGAAATAAACGATATCAATGATCTTTCAAATATATCTATCGTAACTTACAATATATCAACGGTTCGACAAGAAATATCGATTTATCGACAAATAATAACATTACGAATAAAAGAAGACTGTTCCAAAATGGAACAGTCTTTCCCTCTTACTCTGCACCTTCCGCAGTTGCAATATTATCCTCTAAGTTTTCTCTTGATAATTCAGCCGCCATAAAATCAGCTGTTTCTGGAAGTGCTAAATGCATATGAGCTTTTTGACAAATTTGGATCGTACAGTTTTCTATAACATAGTCGAAAACATGTCCACCCCCGCTTCTTTCATCATCAATATAATGTAAGTGGAATCCAGCTACACCAATACCTTGCGCATAATCTGGTGTCCAAAATCCAGCAAGCGTACCTTCTGTATTTTCAAATGAAAAGATTGGTTGTGATTTCGTCACTTCAACGAGCGGTGTATACGGTTTTTCTTGTCTTGGAACAGTTCTCGTTCTTACTTCACGGAACGTACCGTCCATTCGAATACCGTAAAATAAGTTTTTACTTGGCATTAATTCATGTAATAACGCTTCAACTTCTTCACGATTCATCGGATGCTCTACCGTATAACTCATTTCTTTTTCAAAAAACGTTACAGTAGCAAATGGTGTTGTTTCTTCTGGTTCTACTTTTTCTGCTGAACCGTCTGAACGTAAATGATAAAATTCATTATCAAATGCAATCATTTCACCATCTAATTGATCAAATGTGCCGATGCCAAAATCACCATGTTTTTTCAAATCTTCAAAGCTAATCACACCATCATATATACCATCTAATAGCGCAAGCATTGTAGATGTTTGATATACTTCATTACTCGTTTTCGTTTTTTTTGCATCAATATCAATTAATTGCGCAACAGTCATCTCAAATCTGCCTCCATTAGTTTAATTGGTTTGGTAATAATTTTTCGCTTAATTTAATATTGTCACGATAGTCAATTGGAATATCAATAATGACAGGACCATCTGCTGCTAATGCTTCTTTTAATACCTCTTCTAATTCATCAGGCGTGTTAACACGAAGACCTAACGCTCCGAAACTTTCCGCATATTTCACAAGATCAACATCACCAAACTCTGTAGCTGATGTTCTACCGTATTTCATCATTTGTTGGAATGCAACCATATCATATGTGCCGTCTCTCCAAACAAGATGGACGATTGGAGAATTTAAACGTACCGCCGTTTCTAACTCCATCGCTGAGAATAAGAAACCACCGTCACCTGATACGGAAACTACTTTTTTACCTGGTTCTACTAAAGTAGCTGCGATTGCCCAAGGAAGTGCAACACCTAACGTTTGCATACCGTTACTAAATAATAATCTACGTGGTTCATAAGAACGGAAACATCTCGCCATCCAAATAGAATGGGAACCGATGTCACATGTAACAGTTGTATCGTCACTAATTAAAGAACGAAGTGTACGAATCACTTGAAGTGGATGCGTAACACCCTCCGAAGCACGGTTCGGAACTTCTGCTTGTTCTGATAATTTCGCGCGTAATCGTTCTAATACCGCTTCTGATTTCGTACTTAATACAAGTTTCGGTAATTTCTCCGCGATGCTATTTACCGTTAAGGCAATATCTCCAATTAATTCACGCTCTGGTTGGTAATCATGGTCGATATCTGCTTGATGGTCGTCAAGATGAATAATCGTTCTGTCGCCAAGTTTATTCCAGAATTTTGGATCATACTCGATTGGATCATAACCGATAGAAATCACAAGGTCTGCTTCTTCTAGTAAAATATCACCTGGTTGGTTACGGAATAATCCAACGCGGCCGAAGAAATGATCTTCTAACTCACGTGAAATCGCACCAGCTGCTTGATATGTTTCAACAACAGGAAGTTCTGTATCCGCAATTAATTTACGAACAGCTTTCGTCACTTCATTTGTGCTCGCTCTCATACCAAGTAGAATAACTGGTAATTTCGCTGATTTTATTTTTTCTACTACATATGTAATATCATGTGTGGGAGCGATTCCAAGCTGTGGCTTAGAAAGCGCACCGATAGACTCTACAGTTGTTTCCGCAGTCATAACGTCTTGCGGAAGGCTTACTAAAGTAGCTCCCGGATTTGTGGAAGTCGCACTTCGAAATGCATTACTAAGTGCTTCTGGCACATTATCAGGATGCTCTACTTCTACGCTATATTTTGTGATTGGTTCGAATAGTGCAGCATTATCCATAGATTGATGCGTACGTTTTAATCGATCCGTACGCGGTACTGCACCAGCTAAAGCAACAACGGGATCACTCTCCGCATTCGCAGTAACAAGACCTGTCGCTAAATTTGATGTCCCTGGTCCTGAAGTTACAAGACATACGCCCGGTTTCCCTGTTAATCTACCAATAGCAGCTGCCATAAATGCTGCATTTTGTTCATGACGACAAACGATTAACTCTGGTCCTCTTTCTTGCAATACATCAAATACAGAGTCAATCTTTGCTCCTGGAATACCGAAAACATGTGTAACACCTTGTTTAATTAAACAATCAACAACAAGATCTGCTCCTTTTGTTTTTGTCTTCACGTCGTTTGCTTTTACACCTGTACTCAAACTAATCATCCCTTTATTTCATAATGTGTGTAATAAAGATTTTAATTTCACCTAGTTAATTAAGCTGGTGAAGTATCTTTATCATTATATTACAAATGCATTATTTTTCCAACAATATGAATTTGAAATTATTTTGACAAGTTTTAAAGAATGCGCTTACAACCTTTTGTTTATCTTAAAATAACATTTTTATATCTCTTCTAAAAATACGCAAAAATATTTTCACCCATTTATAATATTAAACAATCTTATAGTACCTTGCAAAGAACAATAGTAAGTGATATATTTGTAAATAATGGAATACCCATTATTTGGAATGTTATTCGCAATTAGTATATCTCCTTTCAAAAAGTAGATATAGATTGTGTGTGCTGTTTAGAAAAAAGATAGGATTTTCAGCCATAATTCATCATTTTATAAAGGAAAGTGATCGTTATGAACAAAAGTGAATTTTTAGAACAACTTAGTTCTTCCCTACGGAATATGCCTAATTCAGAAAAGGAGGATATTATCTCGGAGTACGAAACTCATTTTATTAGTGGTAAACAAGATGGAATATCTGAAGAGGAAATTTCTAAAAAGCTAGGAAATCCTAAAACTATCGCTAAAGAACTTAATATTTCATATGTAATAAGTAAAGCTGACAAGAAACGCAGCCTAAAAAATATTATGACAGCACTATTTTCTGTTATGAGCTTAAGTGTTTTAAACTTTATATTTATCATTATCGCCTTTTTCGTATTACTCTTTCTATTACCGCTTCTTCTAGCACTTATAATTGCTACACCATTATTAATTATTTCACCTATCTTATTAATAGGATTAGGATTCTTTAAAGGGTTTCATCAAATCAGTTATTCCGATGTTTATAATGTATTTATAGCTTTTTGCATCGGCTTACTAATATCCGTCATATCTTATCAATTAATAAAACATATATACTCACTTTTAGTTAAGTATTTAAAATGGAATTTAGCTATTTTACAAAGATACTAATGAATATAAAAGGAGATTAATATGAAAAAGTATATTTTATATCCACTCATGTTACTTACAATGTTATTTCTATCAGCTTGTTCAAACAGTGTACAACCTAAGGAAGAAAACGATGTCCAATCTATTAAAGATGTTGCTATTAAAGTTCCAGAAAATATATTTAGTTCCTCAAAGAAAAATGAAAATATTAGTGAAGACGAAATGAAACAAAATATAAAAAGTTATTTAAATTATAGCGGAGAGTTAGACGAAAATATCGTTCCACTTTCATCCACTACATCCGATGAAAATATCACTGAATCTGACCGAGAAAAATTACAAAAACTAATAGAATTAGCGAAACAAAATGATACAAACTTCCATAATTTTATTAGTAACAATACAATCCCTGATGATTACAAAAAGCCTTCAAAAGAAATATATGAATTTATTTCATCATCTACAGCACTTTCAGTAGAACTAGATCAAGAATTAGACAAACTCGCTCAAGATCGTAACTTATTCAAAACTGATTTCTCTTTTACAAAGCGCTTTGAGAAAGCTAATGGTAGGAAGCAAAAAGAAATTGAAAAGTTTTTGAAGGAAAAGAACATTAAAACTGAGTATTTCAGTAAGTGATAATACATGTTAGATCATACATTCCTCTTTAAAATATTCACCAACATATAGGGATTTTAAAGAGGCTTTATTATGTGTAAGGATGCACTTCATCCGTTTCCCCAAAAAAAGGCCTCCTTAAAGGAGGCCAAAGCAAAAACAACAAACGCAAAATAACAACAAATAATGGACGATAAAATCACTATATTGACAAAGTATAGGATTTTTATCAATTGGAGTAACTCAACCCTAAATTACTCTTTTAACAATGCAATACTAATAACTTATTACAGCAATTTTTTACCGTGTCTTAAAATAATTGACTGTCTTTCAAGTAATTTTCTTTATATTGATTGTTATTAATTAGTATATACTTGAATACGACTATACACCCTAATAAAAGGCAATATATTAAGCTGCTAGTCCTCGCGAGTTTATTTTGCCTTTAATGTAACTATACTATATTCTTCCATTTATATCACCGAACATTCCTCTCGCATTCACGCATTTTTTCTTGCGTGAATACCGCGTTATATCGGCACATCTGCTAACACCCACTCTAACTTTCCTTTATATTCCATACCAACTTTAATAAGCGGACTAGGCTCAATAAATAATCGGATACCATTCGTTTCTTCATTCCAAGCTACTTCAGTCGGTTCGTTATTCCTTGAAATAGACGCAGCCACTTCTACAGCCGTTTCACCTAACGTATATTGTTGACTGCCCTTTACATACCTCATAGCATTAATTAGCGGTTCTTTTACACCTCAACCGCTAGTACATTGAGATTAGAAAATAATAAAGAAATATTAATAATTGCTATTATCATAACAATTATCACCTTTTTTCCAATTCGCATCTTGTATCGCCCTCTTTTCCCATTCATAACGCAGTGCACATTTTAAAAATCATATAATAATATTGTTATATTACATACCCTTCTCTTTCACACCCGTATATTATACACACTTTCCAAAATCACGTAATTTTCAAACCTGTTAATTTACGACCTTGCGAATCTATAAATTGGCCATTCTGACTAATATTCTCTTTCTTTCAAATACTTTATAAAAAAATACAAAACACTATTTCTTAACAGTGTTTTGTATCATGCTATCATTCTCTTAATAGTACTTACATCATCAATATATATCGTTTACTATTCTTGTTCGCCATCTTTTTTCTTAGAGCGTCTTCCTAGCAAGAATACTAAAACTAGTAGTGCTACAAGTAATAAAATTCCACCGATAATATAGTACAGAGTATAATCCTTTTTGGCCTCTACAGCTGTATCATTTAACTTCTGTGCTTCTTTTCCTTCAATCGTAAATTTTTTGGTCCACTCCCATTTCTGGTCACCGTCCGTTGCTTTCATTTCTAGACGGTATGTTCCTGGCTCTAAAGCTTTATTGTCCCAACTAATTGCATAATCGAAGTTAGAATTTGGTGCCATTCTTAAATTTTCTTTTTTCGTTTCATGTAGTATATCTTTACCTTTTTCAGTGTATACCTTTGCATCTACGCTTAAATTCTTTAACATTGCTGGTTTTATATTTTGTAAATTCGCTGTCACTACATTACGCGCATTCACTTGACCTGGTTTTACTTCATTTAATTTCATATCTGGTTTTACTTCTGCATCCGTTTCTCTTAATACAACACCGATAGCATATGCATACTTATTTTTGATTTGCACACCTTCTGATTTTTTCTTATCTTCTTCATCTTCTTTTTCTTTAAAGTATAAACCACCTAAAATCACACCATCATATGATTCTGTAGGCATTTCAATATTCACATTTACTACTACTGTACTTTTCGCTGGAATTTTTGTCTCCTTTTGTACTTTAGCAATTTTTGAAAATGGTGTCTTTAATGTAGTATCAAACTCTGGATTCACTACACTGTAATCAGTGATTCCATTATTATTTGTAATTGCGGTATTCGCATTTGTCTCTACTTCTACTTCTTTATCTGTATCATTTTTCATTTGTACTTGCAGCGTTTGTTTTTGTCCTGGTTCCATCTTCAAATCAAAATATGTTTGGTTTTTATCCACTTGATTTTCTGGAATGACCGCGGTTACCGCAAATTTCATTTCAGCTGCTTCTACTTTCACATTAAAAACAGTTATACAAATCGCTACAGCCAATAAAAAACTCATAATTTTCTTTACATATTTCATACTATATTCCTCACATATTCCATAGTTTAATATACAAACGAAAGAGATAAAGACTGAAAAACAGCTTTATCTCTTTCGTTATTTCTCTTAAATGCTTCTATTACATTGGTGCGTCTTTTAATTCCCAAGTTAGAGAAGTTGTGTACTGAGCTTGTTCTTTTTTCGTTTTACCCGGTACACTTAACTCAACGCTCTTCTCGCCATCTTTTACTGATTCACCGAACGAATTCGTCCATGTTCCCATACCTTCTTCTTCTTGGGCTGTCGCAACATCAAAAGCTTGACCTGGAGTTAAAGCGATATTTTGTGCAGCTGTTGGTGCCTTACTACCAGCTGCGGAATTTAACGTACCGTTCTTCAGCGTTAAAGTAGCTCCCGTTAACTCTTTAGCATCTGCAGTTGTAAATTGATCGTTTTGTTTTACTGTTAATTTCCACCCTGCATTTGTACCACGATTATCTGTTACTTGTACAAAGTTTGGAACTTCACTTTCAGCACCTGTTTTTTTATTTTTCACATTATCTAATTTTGCATAGTACACCTCGTTATTACCAGATGCTTTTTGTTTGTCAAAATTAAAGTTAGATACATAGTCGATACTTAACGGGCCGTTGGTTCCTGGCTCATGTGTATCATCTGGATTTTCTGGATCTACAATTGGCTCTACTACTTCATCCGGATTAATTGGATTAATTGGATCTACCGTATCTGTATTTTTTTCAAACTGAATAAAAGCTTTTGAATTTAACGTTCCACCATCTTTTTCTGCGAAAGCTGATGTTCCTCCCGCTAATGTTGTTAATGCGAATGCTCCTACTACTGCTACTTTTGTAAATTTCATATTAGTTCTCCTTTTACGTTATTTTTCTTTTTCAATATTCAGAAATTATTTCGGTGTATCCTCTAAAGTCCAAGTTAATGTCGTTTTATACTTTGCATCTTTTACCTTTTCTGTTGTACCTGGTACAGATAAACTAATACTGTTTTTAGCTTGTTCAATATCTTGACCATATGCAGTTGTCCATGTTCCCATACCTTGACCTTGTTGTGCACTCGTTACATCTTGTGCTGATCCGTCTGGATTTAACGTTACAGGTTTTGCCGTTGGCGCGTATTTTTTATCTGTTGCAGAGTTTACAACTGAATTCATTAATTTAATCTCAGCACCATCCAACTTTTTACCGTCTGCAGTTGTAAATTGATCATCTTGTTTTACCGTCAGTTTCCACCCTACGTTTGTACCACGGTTATCTGTGATTTGTACATAATTTGGCACTTTTTTTGTTTGTCCTGATGCTGTTTTTACATTTTCTAACTCAGCATAGTAAACTTTATCATGACCAGAAATCGATTGTTTTCCGAAATGGAAATTAGATACATAATCAATACTTAACGGTCCATTGGTTCCTGGCTCATGTGTATCGTCTGGATTTTCTGGATCTTCAATCGGCTCAACTACTTCATCTGGGTTCGTTGGATCAACCGGTCCCGTAATACCTTCATTTTCTGTAAAGATTACATCCGTTACAGACTTCATTGAAGCTGCTTCTTCTGCAAATGCTTGTGTTCCCCCTGCAAGCGCTGCAAGTGATACCGCTCCTGCTAATGCTAATTTTGTTAATTTCATCATTTACCTCCACTAAATTAATTTATTTAATAGAAACTTTTGTTTCTATTTTCCTAGTTTGAAATAATGTTATACAGGCTGCTATCAATAAACCTACCCCTGCATACTGCAAAATAAGTGAGGTTTGTCCGCCTGTTTTTGGCAACACCTTATTAGTAATCCGGTCGTCTGATATATTGACGACTATTTTAGATCCATCTGGAATCAATGGATCCTCAATTTCTGACGGATTATAACTATTTGAAAAAGTAATTCCTGCTTTTGAATTCATACTATTTGCCAATACTTCTTCATAAAAGAGAAACACCGGTACTACTAGTATCATCAGTAATAGGACGTATTTCTTCACCATTACACTATCTCCTTTCTAAATTTAATATCTACATTCTAGCTTCTAGATATTTCACTTTAAATTGGAGCATTCGTTAACGTCCATTCAAGCTCACCTTTATAGCTCTTATTTACTTTTATATTTGGACCTGAAGTAACCCGTAAGCGAATCCCTTCGTCATCCTTCCAATCAAACGAAACATCTTCATTATTCGTTGAAGTATGAGTAGTAACTAAGTAAGACTGTTCATTTAATACGGTATCAATACCATTTGTACTATATACAATCGAATCAGGTAATATATCATTGTCCGTATTCATTAATGGGCTTGTTTGCTTTACATAAACTTGCCACTCAGTCTTATCTTTACGTTTATCAGAAACAATTAATTTTCCTTTCATACCGTTACGGTTAAAGACTTTCTCCCTTGATTGAACTTTTACATTACCAAACGAAATACTTTGTGGCACATCAATTAGCTCAAGATTCCCACCAATTACACTTACTTTAATCTTTCTTTCAACATCTTTAACTTTTAAAGTTACAGTGTAATCACCAATTTGATTTGTTAAACCACCTATATCTACAATTTGAACTTCCTTCGTAACATCAGCTCCGCCTGGAAGTTCCCACGCCTTCACTTCTGCTTCTTTCAATATAAACTGCTTTAACTGTTCCACATCTGTCGGCACATCATCTACAACAGATACAAAATCCCTCGCCTGTATGGCAGCTTCATTTCCAATCGTAACCTGATCATCTTTTATGAATACAGGAACAATCACTTTCGTTGCGTTTCCAGCCGCATCCGTTATTGTAACTTCAGCTTCAACATATCCTATTTTCGATACATCTGGGTTTTTCGTAACTTTGTAAGAAAGATTACTATCAGAAATACCTGCATTATCATTTACATTCGTTACATAATCTTTCGCATTATCCGATAAATCATCCCCAATTTTGATTACTTGAGTAACCGGACTAGCTGTCGGTGGCATTGTATCTTTCACGCTAACGAGATCAGATTTCTCACTTACGTTTCCTGCTGCATCTGTAGCTGTTGCATAATATTTAGTTCCAGGAACTAAAGGTCTTTTCTCTTCTGGTATTACAAATGTATATATTCCGTTAGCATCTGCTTTCACCGATCCAATTAGCACATCCTCACTATAAATATGTACGAATGAATTTGGTTCAGCTTTTCCTTGAAACTTTTCGGATATATCTTTAATTGGTTCCTCAAGAATAGGCTTTTCTGGAGCTGTTTCATCCTTAACAATTGTTTTTGACTCAGCAAATTTACCATTTAAATACGAGAAAGCTTTTACTGTATTTCCAGCCGTTAAATATTTCCCTTTAGGCAAAGTAAATGAATATTTCCCTTCACTATCAGCAACTACGTGATACTTTTCAGAAATATTTATATCAGAAGAATCAATTGTTGGACTTGGAATTGCATCGTCTCCTGATAAACGCACTAACGCACCTGGATTTGTAACACCCGTAATAATATGACTGTTTTCTTTATTCTGATTATCTGTTAATTCATCAATAGAAACTGCTACATTTGGAATATATTCAAATAGTACTCTTTTAAAGTTTTGCGTTCGGAAGTTTTCTCGGAAATCATTTTGTACTTTTTCAGTTAATGAATTCCCTACTGCTTCTCTAACGTCACTATAATTATATTTAACCTGCATTCCATACATCGGATTCCAGATGTAACTTGGTTTATCATCATCATCGATTGACACACCATTTTTCCAAGCTTTTACACGCTGTACATCTACATCTAATACTCCACTTACACCATACATATAAATTAGCCTACTTGATGCATGAGAATTATCTAATGCCAAATTTACTCTTTCAGCATTTGCGAATTGGAACTTTGCATTTGTACCAATATAAATAAGGTTTTTTGATCCAGTTCCATCGGAATGTACATCGAACGTTGATTTTTCACCAATTATAAAAGAGCTTCCATTCCCTGCATATACACTTGCTTGCGTAGAAGTTGATGTGTTTTCTGATTTCACAGTTAATTTCGCACTATCAGCAACTTTAAGATTTGCACTTGGTCCTAGATAAAGCGCATTGTAACCTAGATTACCTTTTGTATTAATGTTCAACTCTGCATTCTTTTTTACAGTAATCCCCGAATTTGTTCCTTCAACACGTATTCCGCCTCGATTGCTAGTTGAAGTTGTATTCACGTTAACTTTTGCACCGTCATGGATTATAAACTGCCCTTGCGTTACAATTACTGCCTGCGGATTTTCTCCGCCAGTATCAGATGCTGAAACATCAATAATGGCATCTTTCCCTACATCTACTGTTCCACCATTAAATAGCCCAAATACTGCTGATTTTTTAGTACTACCAGTATAATGAGTACCTTCAAGAAATTTCACATTTGTCGCTTCAACATTTTGCTGTGTATCTGTACCGATAGTTGGAATAGATTTTCCGTCTAATGACGTGTATTTTTCAACCGATTGAACATTCAGCTTACCAGCAAATATAACATCCGCATTATAAGAACACGTTAACTGCGGTCCTATATAACTCAAGTTTTCATATTTTATAAAAGCAGAGTTAGAATTCGGAGGTGCATCCATCCGAAACGGTCCATAATAGTTACTTCCAAGAATGTTTATATTTCGTATAGTAAGATTCATTTTATTCGCCACAGTAGCTGTGAAAACCCCACATAGCCCTCCAAAGTCAACAGTATGACCATTTCCTTCAATCACCAAATCTGATCTAACTGGAAAAGTGAGAAAACCATATGCAGGGTGATTTACAGTAAAGTCGTTTTTGATGTTAATCTTTGAAACACTCTTATCATTCAACGCTTCTCTAAATGTTTTATCATCATAAACATCTACTGTGCCATTTACTACAGCATGTTTAACTTCCTGGTTCTCTAAGCGCTCTTCTACCTTTTCTATAGTCGCTTTTTCATTAGACGCTTTTTCTTCATTTTTCACTTCTTCAACATGTGTTTTTTCTGAATCAATTATTTTTTCTATTTCTGCTTGAGTTGTTTCTTTCTGTTTCACGACATTTTCTTTGCTTTCTTCAGAGCTTACTTCTTTTAGCCCAGTGCCTTCTTCATTATGGATTTCTACATTTTTTTCGCTTTTTTCTTCTTTATCACTTTGATGAATGATGTCAGACTTCTTCTCTTCAGAAGTCCCTTTCACCATTGGATTTTCAGTAATATATACTATTGGATTTATTTTCGATTGAACTTCTTGATTCCCTTGCTTTAGCTTCGTCTCGAATTTATAAGTTCCAGGCCTTTTTCCTTTCACCGACAAACGTACTACATCTAAAGCTTTACTTTGTGAATTTTTCTCAATTTGAATTACCGCATTTTCTATTAAACGAATTCTTTCAGACGTGCCATTTCGTTCATTCAATAGTTTAGTCGCCTCTTCATCAAATTCCATACCTTCTGGCACTACAATCTCAACTTTGTCACCAGTTTTTTTCAATTCCATTATTCTTAATACTATTTCTTCATCTACCTGCGCTTTATTCTTTTCAGATTGTAACAATAATTTTATTTCTTGATTATCTTCAATTGCATAAGCTGTACTTGATAAAGCATCTAATGTACTTAATTGTGTAAAAATAATCGTACTTGCTAAACAAATACGCCCTATTTTTTTTCTTTTATTCAATATCTTCATTTTCCTCCTTTCTTTATTCACTAAAGTACTTAAAACACATATAATTAAATACTTCAATTTATCTTTTTTAGTCTATATCCATTAAGTAAGACAACTAAGTTTTCAACTCTACATATAATGTTAACCATTTTCTTGAAATACATAAACGAAAAGTACGCACGGGGGAACGCATTTATTTTTGCGGGAAACCGCGCGAAAAACCAAAATTATCCATATCACATAAATAAAAAAGGCATAAACCAATATTATATTGAGCTTATGCCTAGCGAAATAAACCTTATTTTGTTTTATATAAATCTTTCTCTTTCATAAACAAGTTACACTTATACACATATAACCAATCCTAATTGCTTCATATTGTTAAAGTATAAATAATCCCTAGTTCTTGCGCCTTTTGTACTGCTTCCATCCTTGATGACACCTGTAACTTATGAAATATGTCAGTTAATTTATATTCTACCGACCTTTGACTTAAATTTAATATTTCGGCAAGCTCTCTATTTGTTTTCCCCTTACTTACTTCAACTAGGATTTTTTTCTCTTCTTCATTTAAAGATACTGCCCTTTCGGGTCCATCTTCTATGCTTATATTTGATATATTTTCTGTTATTCTCAATTGCCTAACTAATTGATAAGGTAAAACAACTTCTTTTTTCACTGCATGGTGTATTGCATTTATCACTTGCTCCTCAGAAGAAGTTTTACTCAATACACCAAGAATCCCATTATCTATTAGCAAATTATAATGTGCAAATACATCAAATCCTGTAAAAATAAGGATCGATGCCTCTGAATGTATCTTTAATATTTTCTTAGATAACTCTAAACCGTTTATATTCGGCATTTGTAAATCAATTAAGTAAACATCATATTTTTGATTCTTAATTATTTTTTCTACTTCTATACTATTATGAACTACATCTACATTCATCTCATCGTATTTTTCAATTAACGCCTTCGTCCCTAATCCTACTGCAACATGATCATCTACTACAAGTATTGAAATCATATTCTCATCCTTTCAATATCATTACACACAAAATCACCCTATCATCTGATGACTCATCAAAAGCTAATTATCTTTAAATTTAATAAGTATTTGCAAACCAAGATTAGGTTTTGATTCAACAGACATCTCTCCATTCAAACTTTGTATCCTAGTGACAATCCCAGACAAACCTAATGTGTTATAAGAATAGTTTACTTCATCTAACTTAATACCGATCCCATTATCTACATAAGTTAAATATAGATAATCATCTTTTTGAAATAATCTTATCGTTACATTTGTCGATTTTGAATGTTTCATCGCGTTACTTAATAGCTCCTGTACAATTCGATAAATCGCTTGTTCATGTTCAATACTAGGCACAACAATTCTTTCAGGAATATCATAATAGAAGAAAAAGGTCGCTTTTAAATTAATCTGCTTAAATAAATTCAGTAGTGCTTGTTTTAAACCTACTTCATATAAAAATGGCGGCCTCAAATTATTACATGTTTCACGAATTGTATAAATATGATCTAATAGCTCTTCATGTATTTCATTAAGTATATCTTTCATTTCCTCATCTTTAACACGTTCATTATAACTCTCAAATTTTCTAGTTAAACGTATTTGATCTTGCAAAACTCCATCATGTATATCACTTGCAAGATTTGTTCGTTCTTTTTCCGATAGTTTGAACATAAGTCTCGCCAACCACATGGGTGGGTGCTCTAAACTTTTTATTTCCTGTAATTGCTTTAATAAATCTTCAATTTGATTAGAACACTCTAATAATAAATCTGCATAATTACATAATGTTTCAATCCAAACTACTTCATCTACATTTAAATTTTCTTTTCCATTATAATTACACAATAAAATAAGCATTTTATCTGCTGAAGCAGATAAAACAAATCCAAAGTGTTTTTCTAACTGTACGATGGAACCAACCTTGTAGGTATCTAGTTGATGATTAAATAACGTTTCTATCGTCCGGTGAGGAACATATTCACTATCCAAAACACGGACAGACTTCTCAATTTTATTTATTTCTACGCAGCACGTCTCTTCAAGTTTTAAAATATCCGCTATTTCTCTTCGCATACTATAAATTAAATTTGATAGTTTATATTCATTTTTTGCTTGATGTAAAAATCGATGCAAACTGAATTGATAATTTTTTTGATGATGATATAAACTTTTTCTCAACTTAAAATCTATATAATCCTTAATATATAAAAAACAAATACAGATAATAATAGCAATAATTCTAAATTTTATCCACTCTAATAGACTTGCCTCACTCTCTTCAAAAATTACCATAGTTAATACTGCCAAAAATATGTTAATCCCTACAGATAAAATAATATAATGCGGTAGTCGCTGAATAATAAATCTAAAATTAAACAACTTCCCTGCAATTACTAAATAAAACAAGCACACTGGGATAAATAAAAAGAAAATCCCCGTTGTTTCACTGCTTATAAACTCTTCTCCATAATATAAATTTGGAATTAAATATAAACAAACAAATGGGGTTGCCGACACAAAAAAACTAATAATAATAATTTTTAAATATTTAATGTAACTACTATTTTTACTTTTAAAATAAAATCTTACTAAAAGGTATACTGTACAACAAAATAATATCAAACTTAAAATGATCGTAAACAAATTAGCCCATTCATTATGTTCTATATATACGAAAATACTCACTATAATAAGGAATATCGATATTGCATTTAAAACTTTTGATTGCTTTGGTATCAAAAACTTTATTTGATTATTCAAAAAATACAACATCATGAACCGAATAAAGAAAGTAAATGAACATACTAATGAAATTGAAGCCACAATAAAAGAGAATATATCATCTCTTTCAACAGCCATAATACTAATAAAGTTCACACCAAGAGAAATTAAAAAATATACTAGATTAATGGTACTACGATTCATTTCAGGAACAAACATTAAAAGATAGAATGCCATCAAAAAACATACTACATAAAACCCAACTGGAATGAACAAATGATAAAATAATTGCTTACTATAAGGTGTATATTTTATCTCATACTCTTTTATTTCCCCATTCCTATTTAATGTGATTTTTTTCGCTTGTTCAATTGAATGATACGATCCAACTGTAAAATGTTTAGATGGTGACTCGTCATCAATTTTTTCTATAATATCTCCTATTTGGAAATCTCTTTTTCCTGCCCAACTATATTTTGATAAGTCATATATAACATATTGGTTAGAATCTTTTTTTACAGATATACCCATCTCAGGATATTCTTTTATTAAACTAGCGAAATAAACACTAACTATAAGTGAAAATAATAGAATCAACAACTGCCACTTAGATTTCCACATTCTTGCTATCATTGCATAAATCCTTTTGCAAACGCAACCATATACATTGCCCCCCCTAGGTATTATCCAAGGAAATTTTTTTGTTTTTCATTCCTCAATAAATATAGAATTATTTACCTTATACTTTCACATTGAAAATAAATCCGCATTTTTTCAAAGGTAAATAAAATATATATTGCCCTCCCTAGGTATTCTTAAAATTTTTTTGTTTTTCATTCCTCAATAAATATAGAATTATTTATCTTACACCTAAAACATTAAAAATGGCTCTATATTTTTCAAAAGCACATAGATTAAACACACTTCTAAAAAATCAGAATCCCATAAAAATATATACTCACCATCGTTAGATTAGGAAAAAATTATAACACAAATTTTTGAGAATTATAAGCTACTTTCCCACTATATATACTATATTAATATAATATTACTTTAGTACTATCTGGCTGACGTGTTAAATAAAATTCATTATTCTTTTTATAAATCTCAATACCTTTTGTAAGTATCTTTACGTTATTTATAAAAATAGTTGAATCATTTACCCAAATATTTTCAACCAATTGCGATCCTTGATAAAAGAAATCATTTTCTATCATCATATGAAGTACATGTTTCGCTAATATTTCCGTTTTAAAACTATGTAAATCTATAAGGGTCTCCATCTATTCTAACCTCTTCCATTTATCTCTATTAATTTTCTCCGCAGCACATACATTATATGTAAAAATTACAATTGTTTCACCGAAATACTAATGCGCCTCTACGAAATAGATAGGAGATGGCTGAAAGAGAATTCCCTCAATATGCTCTATATTCATATAAATTTCAAATAATAAACAGTGAGTGGCGATGAAAAAACACTGATTATTAGCTGAATCAATCGAGCGTTTATAGACACCGCAATCCAAATGCGTGTAAACGAAAATATAAAATCGCACCTTTTATATACGTAAAAGACGCGATTCTCTGTGTCATAAACAATAAAAAGACGCCCCTTTAGGAGCGTCTTCCACTATTACGCTTGTTGTTGCGCGCTATATAATTCTTCAAGTGGCTTCATGATAATTTTGTTAACGTCACCGATTACAACGTTTAGGCGTTGCTCAGTTTCCATTAATTTTGTAATTTTAGCATCTTGTTGAATGCGAGCTACAACTTCTTGTGCTTGTTGGTTGTCTTCTTCAGTGATTTCTTGGCCTTGCATCATTTTTTGTTGTAGGCTAAGTTGCATTGTACGGAACTCATCAAATAAGTTCTTTGAAGCCGCATCGGCTTGAACTGCTGCGTAGCTCTCTTTTAAAGTTTTGAAGTCTTCGTTTTCAGCGATTGCTTTTTGTAATTCATATGCAACATCATGAATGTTCTTTGTCATTTTATTTTTCCTCCTTTAGAAGGCTAGCGCTTTTCATACGCACTGCCTTTTCAGTGCATTTACATACGCACCTCTTCTTACCATATCAAACTATGCAAGAGATGTGAAGAAATTTCACTTTTATTTCTATGTACTCACCTTATTATCTAAGAAACAATAGTAACAATCCTTGTACGAGTCCGATTATTCCACCTAATAATGCTCCTAAATACGTAATCATTTTCAATTCATTTTTCGTAATAGACAGAACTAAGTCTTCTAATCTTTCTGTTGAGAATGTAGACACTTCTTGCTGGACAATTTCCGCAAGATGTAGATTGTTTAGTATACTCTCTACGTTTTCTGTTCCCCACTTCAAGCCTTTCGTTACTGTGCTTGGAACCACTTTTTCAATAATTGTTTCTCGAACTGGCTCACATACTTGCTGAACAGATTGATTTAAAAACTTACTCACTGTTTCCTCTACTTTAACTGCTGACAACACGGAGCTTACAATCATTTCTTTCTCTACAAACGATTCTAATTCTTTTACATCTCTTCCTTTTAACTTTTCCCACTCTTTTTGCAGTACGTCAGTTAAAAGCTGCTTTGTACCATCTTGCCCTAAAAACTTAATAACTTCTGGCTGCACACGATCCACTACACTTACATTTCCTAAAAACATTCCGACTAAGTTAAGTAGCGTTCCGCGAGAAGCAAAGAAATCATCAATCATTTTTGAAAGACGGCCTTTCCCTTCTTCACTTTCAAAAAAGCTAATTCCTCGCTCTAAAATAAACGCCGAGACATTCGGAATCGCATTCTCTACTTTTTCATTTACAGAATGAGGTAAAGCCTGTTCCCATGTATATGTATAATACTCAGCTAAAAATGCCTGTATTTTTTCTGTAATCACATATTCAATTTTTTGAGTCACTTCTTCTTCTACATGCGCTACATTCCATTTTTCTAACATATGTCGCAGTGATTGTTCATTCTTAATTACTTTATCCACTTCCACTTGCGCCCAGTGGATTAAACCTTTTTGAAACTCTTCATTTGTTAGCTTTTTTCCGATTCCTTCCGGTGTTAACAAATGTTCTACGACCATTTTCCCTAATTGAACAGCAAGTTCATCACGACGTTTCGGAATTAATCCTGGTGTAAATGGAACTTGAAACTTTCCGATATAAATAGGGCGATGAGGACGAAATAACATTTTTATCGCTAAATGATTCGTGTATCCCCCAATAATTGCTCCGAGTCCTGTCGTCGTTAACATATTTAACCATATATTCATTACAATCAACCTTTCACTTCTCCAAAACTATAGCATATCATCATACGGACAAAAGTATAATGGTATAAAAACGTATTTGCAATATATAGCTTCGCCTATTATGCAAATAGTAGTAAAGGAGTGATTTCGTTGGTTCTCGGTCTTTTAGCTTCTAAACTTCATTATGAGCAAACATATTACACCGAAATCGCTAAACGCGCTCGGCTTTATCATAATGTCGTTGCCCAGTTTACGCCATTTTGTATTGATCCTAAAACAGACCTTGTTTCTGGTCTTATTTACGATACAGATACAGGAAAATGGAAAGAGCAAACATTCCCTATTCCTTCTTATATATATGATCGTTATTCTTTTCACGAGGAAACAGACTTTGAAAAAGCAAAATCAATTATTCACTCTTTGCACAATCGTCCTTCCACTACCTTTTTAAATAACACACTTATTAATTTAAGTGAACTACATGATTTATTTCTCACTAATAAGAAACTGTCTCCTTATATACCAAAATTTGAAATAGCAACGATACAAAACATTTTCAAACTGTTGTTAAAAACTAAAGATATTATTATACGCCCCACTAATATACATTCTAAGGATAACTTATATCGAATTGCTTACAAAAATAAAACGTTTCATATCGATACAGTAAATGAAAAATACCATACTTCTATTACAATCAAACGGACAGACGAATTTATATCTTGGTGTAAATCTAACATACGTTCATCCCGTTACATAGCGCACACTATGCTACAACCACCAAATCAATTAACATATCCACTCCACATTCGAACCATTTTGCAAAAAAACAAAGAACAAACTTGGAATGTTATCGGTCAATTTATACAAAAAAGCTCATTTCCTAATCAGCTTTTACCCTCAACAACGGACGATGATTCATTACATTCATTTTCAAAAATTAAATACGTACTATCTAGTACGGGTGTGCAACTATTGCAAGATGCTTTACACGACATTTTAAATGAAGTATTCCAAACACTAGATCAGTCTTATTCTTCGTTATTTGAACTAGAACTTTCCACCATTATGGATCAAAAAGGCGCAATTTGGCTTATGTATGTCAACACGATTCCCCCTTACGAACAATACATTCGTCATAGTGATTCATTAGCTGAAAAGATATTTCACGGACCACTTAAATTCAGTCGCTTTACACCATAATGAAAGGAGGTAAACCTATTTTGAAAGAACATATATATACATTAAACATTTCAGATGAACATCCAAATAGTATTACTTTACCTTACGTTTTTTCTATTACGCCACCTATTACATCCCTCTCCTTCGGTATACGTCACATTGCAAGTGAAGAGGTGAAAATTCATTATTCCTTTACTCGCGAAATTATTATCGGAAAACATATTGCTGAAAAACTTTTACTACCTCAATCAACCACTATTCATGCATTCACACAAAACCAAACAATTATTTTCGGACCATTAATCGGCATTTTCACAACTGGCTTTAACGATGATTCTTCTATCCCTTTAGGAAATCGTTCAATTGCCCTCAGTGAGTTGTTAACACCACCATTCTCATTACGACCGTTCGTATTCGTCTTTGGCGTTCAACATATAAACTGGGAAGAAGAAACGATTGAAGGATATTTCTTTCAAGAGAAACAATGGATAAAGAAAAAGGTTCCTTTACCAAATGTCATTTACGATCGATTACCAAATCGACAAGCAGAAAATTACAAACCAATCGTCAGAGCAAAAAGAAAGTTAGAACAAGACTACTCCATTCCATGGTTTAATCCAGGTTTTTTCAATAAATGGGAAGTTCATCAACTTCTTATGAAAGACGAATCAATTAGACCCTTATTACCAAACACAGAAGCATTTCAGCATTTTGAACAAGTAGAACGGTTTCTTGGCACGTATAAATCAGTGTACATGAAACCAATACACGGGAGCTTTGGTAGAAATATTCATCAAATATTTTATTCTCAAACAGAGAATTGCTACTACTGTCGTTATCGCGAAAATGAAGAAAATAAACTGAGAAAGTATCAATCATTAGAAACTCTTCTAAACCACGTATTAAAGGGACATGATTTAAAAAAGTTTATCGTACAGCAAGGTATTTCGTTACTTCGCTTCGATGGGCAACCTGTTGATTTCCGCATTCATACAAATAAAAATCATTTCGGTAATTGGATAGTTAGTGCAATCGTCGCCAAAATCGCCGGCAAAGGCAGTTTAACAACGCACGTAAATAGCGGCGGTGATACAAAATTGCTACAAGAGCTTTTTCCAGATTCAACGAAACAAGTTCAAATTGAAAACAAATTAAAACATACTGCCTTACAAATAAGTTACGCGCTCGATGAACAAGTAACCGGAAATATTGGAGAAATCGGTTTTGATATCGGTTTAGACACAAAGGAAAATCCGTGGCTCTTTGAAGCCAACTCTAAACCTGGGCGAACTGTATTCCAAGATGAAAAATTAAAAGAGCAAAGTGAAATGACGCGCCAGTTATTTTACGAATATGCCGTCTACTTAACTGAACATTCTTTACGTGATACAAAAGAAAAAATGTCTCAAATAAAATCAGGGGCTTCATCAAATACCGAACATATCCCTTCCCCTATGATTCACTCACAAATACAAATACAAAAACTTCCACCTAGATAATAAGGTGGAAGTTTTCTATTTACACAAGTTTTACTACAACCTCTGTTTCCACGTTACATACTCCGCAATAAAAAATATGATTGCAATATTCATTTGAATTATTATGCGTTAAACCATCTACTGCATTTAATAATTCTTGATCCATATAGGCACTATAATCGTCTATGTAATCTACAGACTTCCCATAATCTTGGAGTATACTTTGGCAATTTTGACAAGAATATGTTTGTGATTCTAATGCGTTGCAAAGCGGGCAAATCCCCATCATGATTCCTCCATACGTTATCGTTTAAAGCCTCTCTTTTTTAGATTGAAGAGAGCACCTACCCATGCATAGGAGCGGTCACTCCATCCCTACTTAAAAATAGAACTATGAAGTTGCTACCGATTTCATTTCAATAAATCATAAATAAGAAGCTAATGATTAGCCTACAAGTAGCAGGCTACAATGAGAAAATTATATTTAATATCCTCCTTAGTTTGGCCTGTTTTCTTAAAAATACAACGATTACTCTTATTTCATAATTTACGAAATCAATAAGTTTTTTTGACAAAATTTACAAATTATTATTTTGTATATCTTTCTAGGTAACATCCATACTATGAGTACAAACTTAATTACCGATGGATTAGCGCCAACCGGGGCGATAATCTGGTTCAACTCCAGCTAGTCCAACCAAAAAAACTTTTATAACTCTAAGGAGGATATATTCCTATGGCAAACCAAAATTCTTCAAATCAATTAGTAGTACCAGGTGCAACAGCTGCAATCGATCAAATGAAGTACGAAATCGCTCAAGAATTTGGTGTACAATTAGGAGCAGATTCTACGGCTCGTGCTAACGGTTCAGTTGGTGGAGAAATTACAAAACGTCTAGTTGCAATGGCTGAGCAAAGCCTTGGCGGATTCCACAAATAAATATATATGGCAAAAAGGTCTCAAGGCATATGCCTTGAGACCTTCCTTAATTTATTGCAACATTTGTAAAAACTTCTTCGTACGTTCTTCTTTTGGATTTGTAAATACATCTTCTGGTGTACCTTGTTCAACAACGACACCGCCATCCATGAAAATAACACGGTTCGCAATTTGATGTGCAAAACGCATTTCGTGCGTTACAATGACCATCGTCATACCTTCTTTAGCAAGTTCTTTCATTACTTTCAGAACTTCTTGAACAAGTTCAGGATCAAGTGCTGACGTCGGCTCATCAAATAGTAACACTTCCGGCTCCATCGCAAGCGCGCGCGCAATTCCAACACGCTGTTGTTGTCCGCCTGATAATTGAAATGGATATAAATCCACTTTATCTGCTAAACCAACTTTTTCAAGGAAGTAGTTTGCTTTTTTCTTCGCTTCTTCTTTCCCTACTTTTTTCACTGTAATGAGTCCTTCCATTACGTTTTGAAGTGCTGTCAAATGAGGGAATAAGTTATGGTGCTGGAATACCATACCTGTTTGCGTACGAAGATTTACAATATCTTTCTTCGATACTTTTTGAGCAAAATTAAGCTCTTTATTGCCGATGCGAATGCTACCGGCGTTTGGTGTTTCTAGTACGTTAAGACAACGTAAGAATGTCGTTTTACCAGATCCAGACGGTCCAATAATAACAACAACCTCGCCTTTCTCAACTGTTAAATCTATATGCTTTAGTACGGTATTATCTCCGAAACTTTTTTGTAAGTGCTGAATTGAAATCATAAAAACAAAAACTCCTTTTGTAAAAGGATTATTTTAATGTGTAGCGTTCTGAACGCTTCTCTAACATCTGTTGTACGATTGATAATAAGAAACAAATAACCCAATAAATAAGACCTGCTTCAAAATAAACAATTAAAAACTCGTAGTTCATCGCCGCAATCTCCTGCGCTTTTCGGAACATTTCTGTTACTAAAATTAATGATGCTAATGAAGTATCCTTCACTAAGCTAATAAATGTATTCGAAAGCGGTGGAATTGATACGCGCGTTGCTTGTGGTAAAATAACACGTTTTAATGCTTGTGGATATGTCATCCCAATTGTGTAAGCTGCTTCCCACTGCCCTTTCGGAATGGAAAGGATAGAAGCACGAATAATTTCAGATGCATATGCACCGACATTTAATGAAAATCCAACAACTGCTGCTGTATATGGCTCAACTTCAATATTAAGAGTTGGAAGACCATAGAAAATAATAAATAACTGTACAAGAAGTGGCGTTCCGCGAATGATAGATACATAGATACGAGCAATCCATTGTAAAATACGACTACCAGAAATACGTGCGAGCGCTGTTAACGTTGCCAGTATAATCCCGATAATAAATGTAATAAGCGTTAATGGAATTGTCGTAAAAACAGCTTCCTTCAGCATAGGCATGAAGGAAGACTGCATAATATCTATCCAAGTAGACAATCGATCTGAAACCAATGCACTACTTAGATACATTTTCACCGAACCATTTTTTCGTTATTTTGTCATACGTACCGTCTTTTTTCATATCTTCTAACGCTTTATCTACTTCTTGTACAAGCTTAGTGCTACCTTTACGGAATAAGAATCCACTTTCTGAAGCTTCTTTTTCAGTATCTACAATTTTAATTTTCGCATCTTTTTTCGTTTCTAAGTAGTTTAGTACTGATAACTTATCATTGATTGTGAAGTCAACGCGTCCTGAAGCTAATAATTCTGCTGCTTGGCTAAATCCTTCTACACCAATAATTTCCGCACCATTTTTCTTAGCGATATCTGCATAGTTACTCGTTAAAGATTGTGCTCCTTTTAGTCCTTTTACATCAGCAAATGTAGCAGGCTTATCTTTATCTTTTGCAATAACTAATGCCGCTGAAGATGAAACGTATGGCTTAGAGAAATCGTATTTCTTTTGACGATCTTCACGAATACCAACTTCGTTTGCAACCATATCGAAACGTTTTGCATCTAGGCCAGCCAGTAAGCTATCCCATTGTGTTTCTTTAAATACAGGTTTTACACCTAAACGTTTTGCAACTTCTTCTGCTAATTCAACATCAAATCCAGTTAATTTATTGCTTGAATCGTGGAACGTAAATGGTGGGTATGTACCTTCTGTACCAATTACAAGTTCACCGCTTTGTTTAATCTTTTGTAACGCGTCTTGACTAGCTGTATCTTTTTTCTCTTCTTTACCGCAGCCGGCTACAATCCCGATCGCTAATGTAGTTACTGCAAGCACTGAAAATAATTTCTTCATGATTGTAATCCTCCAAGTATTCTGATAGGAATTTAAAAACTATATTGATTGTATGCAATCTTGAACAATTTTTCAATGAAAATGTTCTTATTTAGTTTATCCTTTTTCTTCATAATCAAACAAAAGGGAAAAATAACGCCACATACAAAAAATAAGTAACATTTTTTAATATAGCATTTATAAAGAAAAAGGTAAAACAATACTTCTTATTTAACTGTCGTAATTCGCTAAAGAGTCGACATGTTCGTCAATAAAAAAGAACTTGTGAAAATCACAAGTTCTCCTCCATACCTATTAAGCACTCTGATTGCCTTCCATTTGCGTTTTATACATATCATAATAACGCCCACGCTTTTTCATGAGTTCATCATGAGACCCTTTTTCCAAAATCGTCCCTCTATCGAGCACAATAATTTGATCTGCGCTTTTAATTGTTGAAAGGCGGTGAGCAATAATAAACGTCGTTCTTCCTTTTTTCACAACTTCCAGCGCTTGTTGAATCATCGCCTCTGTTTCTGTATCAATACTAGATGTTGCTTCATCTAAAATTAAGATAGCTGGATCAAAAGCAAGCGCCCTAGCAAACGAAATAAGCTGACGTTCTCCAGTGGAAAGCGTACTTCCCTTTTCTGTAATTTCTTCATTTATATTGTTTGCAAATCTTTCAGCACCAACATCACGTAGCGCCTTTACAATGCGCTCTTTTGAAATTTTTTCGTTTTCTAAGCTTACGTTGGAAGCGACCGTCCCGCTAAAAAGAAACGGGTCTTGCAGTACGATTCCCATATGCTCACGAGTTGCTTGTTTCGGCATTTCTCTTACATCATGACCATCAATCGTAAGCTTTCCTTTTTCAAACTCATAAAATTGAAAGAGTACATTCATGATAGAACTTTTTCCTGATCCAGTATGACCGACAAGTGCCACTGTCTCGCCTTGTTTCGCTTCAAAAGAAATATTTTTTAACACTTCATCTTTTCCATTATAAGAAAATGATACATTATCAAATTTTACATTTCCTTTTAAACGAGGCATACGTTCTTCTTCTACCGCTTCTCCTTTTTCCTCTAACAATTCAAAGACACGTTCTGATGCAACGCGCGCTTGCTCTAAGTTTGCAAGCTGGTTCACCATATTCGTAATTGGCGAGAATAATCGTGTTAAATAATCGACGAACGCATACAGTACCCCAAGTGAAATAATACCTGTAGCACTTAATGACGCACCGCCGAAATACCAAATCACTCCTGTGAAAGCGATATTTCTTAATACAGCTACTAAGTTATGCGAAGTTGCTGCATTTAAATTTAAAATTTTATTTTGATACTTAAAATAATCGCCGTTTAATTCTTCAAATTCTTTTTTCGTTTCACGCTCTTGACGGAACGCTTGAATAATTGGCATCCCTTGAATGGATTCATTCACTGTTCCGTTAATATCGGATAAACGTGAACGCATTTTATGATTATATACAGACGCATATTTTCTATAAAGAATCGCCCAAACAATTAAAATTGGGATAATTAATAAACATAATGAAGCGAGCTTCACATCTAATAAAAATAGCGCAGCGAATATCCCAATAATATAAATGATACTAGAAACGAATGTTGCAAGTACAGTTACATATAAATCACGAATGGCCTCTGTATCATTCGTCACACGCGAAACAATTTTCCCCGCCGGTAAATGATCGAAATAACGAATCGGCAACGTTTGAATATGAGAAAACACATCTTCCCTCATAATTTGAATAATTTTGTTCGCTGCCTTCTGCAAGAAGAACTGCTTTCCGTATGCAAATAATGATACGACTACTAATAAAGCGAAATAGCCACCACCAAGTAATAATAGACGGTTTATTTCTGGTTTATAAAATGCAAACACTTCTTCTTTCGTTAATGCCTTCGCTTTATACACTTGCACCGCCTTACCATTTTGAACGGTAATCATATCACCTTTTACAGTACGTGACCCTTCAATATTCACTTTATTCGGTACAAAATAATATTGAAAACCGACTTGCATCACACGTACTTCTTTACCTTTTGTCTCGCCTTGTTCAAAGCGATCACTTCGCTTATAAAAAGCGCCATTATATGAAACAGCTTCTTCACTCTTTTCTGTTTCATACCAAGGTTTCTCTATCCCGACGATATGATCATCAATCATCGTTTTAGCGACGAAAGGACCAGCAAGCTCTGCAATGACGAAAATAAATAACATTAGCATCGCTGCAAAAATCGTCCCCTTCACTTTCATCGCATATTGAAACAATCGTTTTGAAACGCTCATATTTTCACCCCACTATCCGCACTTTCACTTTCACCTTGTTGTCTTTCAAACTGCTCAGCATACCAGCCTCCGCTCTGGATAAGCTGAGCATGTGTACCTTCTTCCATTACTTGCCCCTCATCCATAACGAGAATCCAATCCGCATGTTGCACTGCAGATAAACGGTGCGTCGTAATAATCGTCGTCTTTCCGCTTCTTTCTGTTCTTATATTTTCAATGATCGCTGCTTCCGTACGAGCATCTACAGCTGATAAAGAATCGTCCAAAATTAAAATTTCTGGATTTTGAATAACAGCTCGCGCAATCGAGATCCTTTGTTTTTGCCCTCCTGATAAAGAAACACCTTTCTCTCCAACGAGCGTTTCTAATCCTTCTGGTAAAAACTCTAAGTCTTTTTTAAACGCAGCAATTTCAATTGCTTTCTCAAGTTCTTCTTCCGTCGCTTCCCTATTTCCGAATAAAATATTTTCTCTCGCTGTTTTTGAGAACAAAATATGTTCCTGAGGTACATACCCAATCCATCCGAGTACATTTTCATTTGTTATTTTATCTAATGTCACATCAGAGACCGCAATATCTCCATCTCCAAGCGGATATTGACGAAGAAGCTGACGTACAAGCGTCGTTTTCCCGCTTCCTGTTTTTCCGACAACCCCTAGCGTTTCTCCTTGCTTTAATGTGAAAGAAACCTTCTTTAAATTTTCTTCAGTTGATGAAGGGTATGAGAAAGACACATCATCAAACTGAATATAATCCGGATCTTGCACAAGCTTTGGATGTTTTGGATTCTTTACATCTGGCTCATACGCTAACGTTTCATTCACACGGTCAAGCGAAGCATTTCCTCTTTGCATAACATTGATTAATTCACCAATTGCAAACATCGGCCAAATCATCATCCCTAAATACACGTTAAAAGAAACGAGTTCACCAAGCGTCACCTTTGACTGGAACACAAGGTATGCACCGTACACTAAGCCGATTAAATAACTAAGACCGACAAGCATTTTCACAGTTGGTTGGAATAATGCATCAATTCTTGCTACCTTCATATTTTTTTCGTAGACGTCATCTCCTAAATGATGAAATCTTTCCTCGTCTGCATTCTCTTGTACGTATGCACGAATAACACGCACACCAGCAATCGATTCAAGTACTTTATCATTCATATCTCCGAACGCATCTTGCGCGACTGTAAATCTCTCATGCAATTTCTTTCCATATATGTTCATCGCATACGCCATAATCGGAAGCGGTATAAGCGCCGCAAATGTAAGCTCCCAACTAATTGTAAATCCCATCATAAAGACAATCGTAAGCATATATAAACTCGAATCCACGAGCGTTAATATACCGAAACCAGCTGTCATAGCAATTGCTTTTAAATCATTTGTCGCTCTCGCCATTAAATCACCCGTACGATTTTTATGATAAAACGTCGGTGTCATTTTAAGTAAGTGCCCCATAAATTTAGAGCGCATCGTTTTCTCCAGTACGAATGCTCCCCCAAACAGCTGGTGTTGCCAAACGAAAGTAAGACCATATCCAATTACCGTAACCCCTATTAAAATGAGAATAAATTGCATAATCTCCGCATTCGTTAACGTTCCTGTTTTTATATTATCTATCGTAACCCCTAACACTTTCGGGGGAATGACTTCAACTATATTTACAATTAAAAGAGCTCCAATAGCGATACTATATCTCTTCCAATGCTCTTTAAAAAACCATTTTAGCTTTAGTAATACTGATAACAATGTAACCTCTCCCTTCTCGTTCTCGTTTAACTCTCACTTCTTTATCCACTATCCAGACCCATCACATTTACATTTCGTAACCCATACAATCTCATCACATTTTTCCACCTTCCAAAATTTTCATCGTAACCATACAAGGAAAAATAAACAAAAAAAAGCATACCGCCGCTTGACGATATGCACAAAAATGCATAAAAAGCGTACGTTACGATATACGCAACGTACGCTTCTTATAAGACAGAGAATGCCTTATATATCCGCACGGGTTGCGTAATGATATGAATGTTTTCTGCCATTTAACAGAGCTAAGCCCATTACATTTACGATTACAATCATTACGCACACCCCTTTCATTTATTTTCCATTTATAATCTTACAACTTTATTGAGTATTCTGTCAATTTTTTTTTACAAACTGAATAAAAATATACGCTACATCATTTTGAAATAAGAGAATATTCCGTAAGAAAGGGCATACAAAATAAAAAAAGAATAAGAAATCGTTTTCACAAACATTTCATTTGAAAAATGTTATCAAACCCCCTACAATCACCTTATACTCACTCTTACAAGTTGCTATTTTAGGAGGACTAATCATGACAACTAGCAATACGTACAAATTTTATTTAAACGGAGAATGGAGAGAAAGCTCTTCAGGAGAAACAATCGAAATTCCATCTCCATACTTACACGAAGTAATTGGACAAGTACAAGCAATTACTCGCGGAGAAGTAGATGAAGCAATTGCATCTGCAAAAGAAGCTCAAAAATCATGGGCTGAAGCTTCCCTACAAGATCGCGCAAAATACTTATATAAATGGGCTGATGAGCTCGTAAATATGCAGGATGAAATTGCCGATATCATTATGAAAGAAGTCGGTAAAGGCTATAAAGATGCGAAGAAAGAAGTTGTTCGTACAGCTGACTTCATTCGTTACACGATCGAAGAAGCTTTACATATGCACGGAGAAAGCATGATGGGCGATAGCTTCCCTGGCGGAACGAAATCTAAACTTGCGATTATCCAACGCGCACCACTTGGTGTTGTATTAGCAATCGCACCATTTAACTACCCAGTAAACTTATCTGCTGCAAAACTTGCACCAGCATTAATTATGGGTAACGCTGTTATTTTCAAACCAGCAACTCAAGGTGCAATTAGTGGTATTAAAATGGTGGAAGCACTTCACAAAGCTGGCCTTCCAAAAGGTCTTGTAAACGTAGCTACAGGACGCGGTTCTGTAATTGGTGACTACTTAGTAGAACACGAAGGCATCAATATGGTATCGTTCACAGGTGGTACAAACACAGGTAAACATTTAGCGAAAAAAGCTTCAATGATTCCACTTGTATTAGAACTTGGTGGTAAAGATCCTGGTATCGTTCGTGAAGATGCTGACTTACAAGATGCTGCAAACCATATCGTAAGCGGTGCATTCTCTTACTCTGGTCAACGTTGTACAGCTATTAAACGTGTACTTGTACACGAAAACGTAGCGGACGAGCTTGTTGACTTAGTAAAAGCACAAGTAGCTGAACTATCAGTTGGATCTCCAGAACAAGACAGCACAATCGTTCCATTAATCGACGACAAGTCTGCTGACTTCGTTCAAGGTTTAGTTGACGACGCTGTAGAAAAAGGTGCTACAATCGTTATCGGTAACAAACGTGAGCGTAACTTAATTTACCCAACATTAATCGATCACGTAACAGAAGAGATGAAAGTTGCTTGGGAAGAGCCATTCGGCCCAATCCTTCCAATCATCCGTGTTTCTTCAGATGAACAAGCAATTGAAATTGCTAACAAATCAGAGTTCGGTCTGCAAGCAAGTGTCTTCACTAAAGACATTAACAAAGCATTTGCAATTGCTAACAAAATCGAAACTGGTTCTGTACAAATTAACGGACGCACAGAGCGCGGCCCTGACCACTTCCCATTCATTGGTGTAAAAGGTTCAGGTATGGGCGCACAAGGTATTCGTAAGAGCCTTGAGTCTATGACACGTGAAAAAGTAACAGTATTAAACTTAGTTTAATTTTATATGTAGAAGCTGATCTAGTTTAGATCGGCTTCTTTTTATATCAAATAATTATTCATTCCTAATCACAAACTCTTCTCTATAATCTGATTATTACTATATCCATTGACGTATAAAAATTCATTTGTTACTCTTAAAGACGTTAATTTAATATTTAAATCCTCATTCGTATCTCGGTGAGGTAGAGGTTGCAATCATTAAGAGTATCATTTCAGGAGATGTAGTGGCATTGATGAAGGAATGAGAAAGGAATGGTTGCCGAAGTAAGTCGTGTCCACCATGCACGCTTGCTGGGTCTGCATTTAATAAGTGCAGAACTGTCACAAACGTTTCGTTTGTGGAGAGCTATCGAGAGATATGTCGTGGGTTTCTTATAAGATAGAAAGCATGTAGCGGCAGATTACGTGCTTTTTTTGTTTTGTTTGGGACTTCTCTTCCTGACTCAGGAAGACATACATATCTCCTCGCTTGACTTGGTTATACTAACTTTGGAGGTATTTTCTATGCAACAAAAAAAATGGGGCTTTTGGGTACTAACAGCTTTCGTTGTCGGTAACATGGTTGGCGCTGGTATTTTCATGGTGCCAAGTACGTTGGCACAAACAGCAAGCCCACTCGGTGTCACTTTAGCTTGGTTAACTACAGGATTTGGTGTTTTAATGCTAGCTCTTGTTTTCGGTAATTTAGCAATTCGTCGTCCTGATTTAACGACAGGGCCACAAAGTCATGCATATGCTTTATTCTCAACACCAAAAAAGAAAAAAATGGCTGGCTTCAGTATGGTATGGGGATATTGGGTTGCAAACTGGGCAAGTAACGTTGCCATCATTACATCATTTGCGGGATATTTATCGCTCTTCTTCCCAATTATGAAAGATACGCGACTACTATTTTCAATCGGTTCTTTTAACGTAGAAGTCGGAAAACTAATTACATTTACGATTTGTTCCATCTTACTTTGGGGAACTCATATTATATTAACAAATGGTGTAAGCGGAGCTGGAAAGCTAAACTTCTTAGCAACAACAACGAAAGTAACTGGATTCCTTTTATTCATCGTCGTTACGTTATTTGCATTCGAAGCTTCTAAGTTTGGACAATGGTACACGCCGATGATTGATAAATCAGGTGTATCACACGGTCTTCTTTCACAAGTAAATTTAGCTGCTCTTACAACGCTTTGGGCGTTTATCGGAATTGAATCAGCCGTTCTTTTATCAAACCGTGCTGTTTCTCCAAAAACGGTAAAACGTGCAACAGTTGCGGGATTACTTATTACAGTTGCGATTTACTTAGGAATTACAATTTTAACAATGGGTGTACTTCATGTTGATAAATTACAAGCTTCGGAACGTCCATTAGCAGATGCACTAAACGCTGCAATGGGTCATGGCGGCGGGAAACTTATGGCATTACTTGCTCTTACTTCCCTGTTCGGTTCTATCTTAGGCTGGATTTTATTAAGCTCAGAAGTACCTTATCAAGCAGCAAAAGAAGGTTTCTTCCCTTCCTTCTTCACGAAAACAAATAAAAAAGGAAGTCCAATTTACTCATTACGATTAACAAACATTATGTCGCAAGTATTCCTATTCTCAACATTATCAGGAACTATTGCGGAAGCTTATACATTCGTTATTACCGTATCAACACTGGCCTACCTCATTCCATATCTCGTTTCACCAATCTTCCAGTTAAAACTAGTCGCAACTGGTGAAACATATAAAAATGAAATGCGGGCAAGAATTACAGATGGTATAGTCGCAGTGATCGCACTTTGCTACGCACTATGGGTTATTAAAACCGGCGCATCCGATATAAAAACGTTCCTTCTCGGAATTGGTTTATTCGTAATTGGATTTGCTTTCTATCCATTAATGAATCGTGATCAGAAAAAAAATAACGAAAAGAAAAACGGGCAAGTTGCATAACGCAATTTGCTCGTTTTTTCTTTTGTAAAACATATATAATAGAACAAAGAGGTGAAAAACATGTCAATCGAATCGCTATGGAGCAGTCGCTTCCAACAACATATTCAAAATATCATTACATACTTTGCACGTATGATTAACGGTTTACTATATAGCTTTATCTTTATTTCATGCGTTGGCGCATACTACTATGCTCAGTTTCTAAAAACATCTCCTTCTAAAGGAATATCTTTACTACTCATCACGATTGTACTTACATTCATTATAACGAGATCCCCTATCCGTACATTTATTCAAAAACCTGATGCTGTCTATTTGCTTGCATTAGAAGAGAAATTAACATCCTATTTCAAAAAATCTCTTCTATACAATTACATCATTCAGCTTTTTCCATTATTATTTACGTTCCTTATTCTCGTACCACTTGCTATGCAATCATTGCAATTAACTGTACCTTTTTTATGTACAATCTTTATCGCGTTAATGATTACGAAAGCTTGGAACATGTACATACATTGGATGTGGCGTGATAGTCACGAAAAAAATATATGGCTGATCATTCGTATTACTTGTAACGCCCTAATCATTTACATGCTGTTTTATTCCGCAAATGTTCTCATATTGGGCGGACTACTCTTACTACTTGCTTTCCTAATTCTATATACGAAAAAACAGCCTACAAAGCGAATACCGTGGGATTACATAATCGAGCAAGAAGAAAAAATGAACGTTCGTTTTTATCAATTTGCTAGCATCTTCACCGATGTTCCGCAACTAAATAAGCAAGTAAATAAAAGAAAATGGCTTACAACTTGGATTGAACCTTTATTACATAAAAAACGAGCAACTTTCTTCTACTTACATACACTAGCATTTTTACGTGGAAATGATTATTTCGGTATATATATTCGCTTAGGATTGATCGGTGCTTTCGCCTTATATTTTATACCAAACATATACGTAAAAGGTGCTATCGCTTATATCGTTCTATATATGATCTCTATGCAGCTTCGTTCACTGTGGAAATATTTTTCGGGAAATATTATTGTAGCATTATATCCAATCCATACTGAAGAAAGAATGAAACAATTTCTTAGCTTAATCTTTATATTGCTAAGTATTCAACTCATTGTATTTTCGAGTGTTATACTCATTGCTACAGGACAAATTTTACATAGCCTTATCATTATGATTATCGGGTTACTCTGGATCAAATTTATTATTGTACCAAAAACGAAGCAACGCGTTTCTTCGTTTTAACGAAAAGAAATATCTTAAAAGCCAAGGAGAAAATAAATTATCCTTGGCTTTTTTATTTTGCTTCCTCAAACAAGAATCACTGAAACAACCGATATTTTATGATTTTTACATACAAAAACGATAATACATGTTTACATACTAATAAAAAGGGTATCTATTAAATTAACAGAGTAAAGGAGGGGCCTATATTGTGAATAAAAAAACGGAACAATTGAAGCATCACGTTACTGACAATCAATGCAAACATGCTTTAACAACAAATCAAGGGTTAAAAATAGCTGAAGATGAATTTTCTTTAAAGATGGGCTTAAGAGGCCCAACCTTAATGGAGGATTTCCACTTTCGCGAGAAAATGACTCATTTTGATCACGAACGAATTCCCGAAAGGATTGTTCATGCACGCGGGGTTGGCGCTCATGGTTATTTTCAGCTTTATGAATCTTTAGAAACATATACGAAAGCAGATTTTCTTACTAATCCTTCAAAGAAAACACCTGTATTTGTACGGTTCTCAACCGTTCAAGGTTCTAAAGGATCCAACGACACAGTAAGAGATGTACGCGGATTCGCCACAAAATTTTATACAGATGAAGGAAACTATGATTTAGTGGGTAATAATATGCCAGTATTCTTTATCCAAGATGCTATTAAATTTCCTGATTTTGTCCATGCAGTTAAACCAGAACCACATAATGATATTCCTCAAGGAGCTAGCGCTCACGATACCTTTTGGGACTTTGTTGCGCATAATCCTGAGTCCACTCATATGGTCATGTGGCAAATGAGCGACCGAGCTATTCCGCGTAGTTTACGAATGATGGAAGGTTTTGGAGTTCACACATTTCGACTCATTAACGCAGAAGGAAAAGCCCATTTCGTAAAGTTTCACTGGAAACCTACCCTCGGGGTTCATTCATTAGTATGGGATGAAGCTCAAAAGATTGCTGGGAAAAATCCTGATTTTCATCGTCAAGATTTATACGAAGCAATTGAAAAAGGAGATTATCCTGAATGGGAACTTGGATTACAGTTAATTCCAGAAGAAGATGAACATAAATTTGATTTTGATATTTTAGATCCAACGAAATTATGGCCAGAAGAAAAAGTTCCCGTAAAATTAGTTGGTAAAATGACATTGAACAAAAATGTTGATAACTTCTTTGCTGAAACAGAGCAGGTAGCTTTTCACCCTGGTCATGTCGTACCAGGTATTGATTTTTCAAATGACCCTCTTCTGCAAGGAAGATTATTCTCCTATACAGATACACAATTATCTCGTTTAGGGGGCCCTAATTTCCATCAAATCCCTATCAATCAGCCCGTATGTCCTTTTCATAATAATCAACGTGATGGTATGCATCAAATGCAGATTCATCGCGGTCAAACAAGCTATCATCCTAATGGATTAAATAACAATCAACCTGCAACCGTCCAAGCCGAACAAGGAGGATATGAACATTATCAAGAAAAGATTGATGGGCATAAAATTAGAGGTCGCAGTAAAAGCTTTCTTAACTTTTATTCTCAGGCTAAACTTTTCTACAATAGTATGAGCCCTATTGAAAAGCAGCACATAAAAGAAGCTTTTTGCTTTGAAGTTGGGAAGTGTAAATCAGACATGGTGAAGGCAAATGTAATTGCTCTCTTAAACCACGTCGATCGTCAATTAGCACAAGAAGTCGCTAACATTATTGGAGCTCCTTTACCTAAGGAAAATCACGAAGTAAATTCAGATGCAAAATCACCTGCACTAAGTATGTCCAATACTATTTTTAAATCTGATTCCAAAAATGTTGCAATTCTATTAAATGGTGACCCAAGCGTCTCACTTCTGTCCGAATGGATTCAAGCTTTTGTACAACACCGAATTAACTATAGCATCATAGATAATAAAATTTATCAGTTCAATGATTCCATTAAAGTAACTGATACTTATACAACAACAGACTCCTCCCTTTTTGATGCAGTATTAGTGTTTAGTAGTGAGTCTGTCATTCACCCCCCTGTTTTAGAATTTGCAGAAACTACTTTTAAACATTTTAAACCGATAGCTCATGTTCTTAGTAATCCTCATGCTTTGGACCATAGTAAGATTAAACTGGATGGAGCAGGAGTTTACAACTTAACAAACACTTCAATTGAGTCATTTATAGAAGGCATTGCCCAAGGACGATTCTGGAACCGATAATATAATGTAAGGAGCGGATTAGAATGAGTAAAAAAATTGCTATTTTAATAACGGATTATTTCGAGGACACAGAATACACAGAGCCAGTAGAAGCTTTTAAACAGAAGGGATATGAATTAACAACTATTGAAATGGAAAAAGGTAAAACGGTACACGGTAAACAAGAAAAAAGCGAAGTCGTAATTGATAAAAATATTGATGGTGTTTCTCCAGAAAACTTTGATGCACTCTTCATACCCGGTGGATTTTCTCCAGATATACTTCGTGCAGATGAGCGTTTCGTTCGCTTTAGTAAAGCATTTATGGATGCAAAAAAACCTGTTTTCGCTATTTGTCACGGACCTCAGCTACTCATCACTGCACAAACACTTGAAGGACGTGATGTCACTGGATATAAATCTATTGAAGTCGATTTAAAAAACGCCGGCGGAAACTTTCATGACACAGAGGTTGTCGTATGCCAAAACCAGCTAGTCACAAGTAGACAACCAGAAGATATACCGGCGTTTATTAAAGAATCATTGCGTATATTAGGATAACTACTTTGGTTAACTAACCTCCTTTTATTTACATGAAAATAATGAATCAGTGGGGTTTTATTCATCCCCCCACTGATTCATTAGCCCTCACCAACTGGTCGTTTGCAGAAAATCCGACCACCACAAATAGCAAGATAAATAAAAAGAGGGGAATCCAAAAGTTCAGTTTTAATAATCTTTTGGATTCCCCTCTTTTCTCGCCCAAAAATTCCTTATCACTTTTCATAGGCAGTTCTCATATAGTGAAAATGACTATATAATTCCTATCCATAAGTTAAATAATGATTTCGCACATATATAAATACAAAAGATGGGAGCCCTATTTATGAATAACAATCCACCTTCAACGCCCCAAGACAACTCCGAAAACAATAGCCGTGATATCACACTGCAAACATTAAGGGTCATCGGACTCGTCGTCCTTATTAGTGGTTATATCCTCGTTGCGCTCTCTGAAGTAGGTGAGCTGAAAGTCTTATTAACAAACCCAAATAGCAATCCTGATTTAGCTGAAGTTGATCCGTTTTAAAAAGAATAACATATCACCCTTCCTAAAAAAACGTAACAACTGATTCATTCGGCTGGGCAAATTTTGCGAAGTTATGGATAGAGTCATCCCCGCATTAAATACGGGGATGACTCTAATTATTGAATGACTTCTTCTAAACGATTCTTCAAGTTCCCTAAATACTTCTCTATATCCGGATTCTTCACCACATCATAACAAGCAAAACTCTTTAACGGACTCATACCGAGAAACTTCTGCACGCGGTGTAAATGACTAAGCGCTGATTCTAAACTTTCTCCTTCAAAGAACTTCGTCTTATCTCCAAATGCTTTTTCAGGTGCATTCCAAGTTGTAGAGAACATATACTCTTTCTCTTTTAATAAACCACCTGTTCCATATTCATCAGCACCTTTAAAGAACAAACCGTATTCATATACTTCATCCATATACGTTTTAAATAAGCCCGGTACACTAAACCAGTAAATCGGCGTTTGATAAATCACAACATCAGCCCATAAAAACTTATCTTGTTCTTCTTTAATATTGTAACCATCTTGAATCGTTGTTGTTTTCACATGATGATTCTCGCCTAATACAGTAACCATATAATCTACTAACGTTTTATTTAATCGTCCTTCCTTTGTACCGTATTTTTCATGTCCATTTATAATAAATATATTTTTCATCGCTTTCCTCTCCCTTATATGATCTACTCTTCAGCTATTAAGCCGAGTTGCTGCTGTAGTGTAAGATTATCTTCTAAATGCCAATCTTCTGTTATCTTTCCGTCTTTCACATGTAAAATATCAATTGCAAAAAAATTAATTTTCTTACCATTATGCGTTCCTGTAAAAGAAAGACGGGCCGTTACTTTATCACCAACAACTAATAAGTCTTCAATCTCGCAATGTATATCAGGCACAACTTTACGAAAATTTTGCGCTGCAAACTTTAATCCTTCAATACCTTGTGGTCGCCCTTTCGGCAATGTATTATCGAAGAAATCTTTAGTAACAGTCTGCGGAATAAGTTCCTCCTTACCTGTATCCCAAAATGCATAAAAACGCTGCGCCGCATGAACCATTTCTGTCGCTTCTTTTTTACTTAGTGAGGGATCAATTGTCATTGCTTTTGGCTTTGGCATTTCTTTTAATAACTGAACTTCAGTTTTTTGTTCCACACCACATGCTACAAGCACAATACAAATAACAAACAAACTAAGAAACCCAAATAACTTTTTTATCCCCATGGAAATCACCACCTCCTTATATAAATCCTTTTTGTTTCGTATTGCTATTGTATATGCACTAACTTCCTTTATGGAAGTAGTGATATTTTTTTCATATAGTTACCAAAAGTATAGTTTTGTGATACTATAAAGCAAATTCATCCAAAAAAATTTTATGGAGGCTAGTTCCATGAACGATATAAATCCAGTTGAATTAACGAAAGGTTTACCTGGCATACCTTGTCCCATCGCTAAAACGCTTGATGTAATTAGTACAAAATGGACGTTTTTAATCATTCGTGATCTTCTTATCGAAGGAACATTACGCTTTAGTGATTTACAAAAATCAATGGATGGTATTAGTCCAAAAACATTATCGCTTCGACTAAAAGAATTAGAGTCTCAAGGCATTATAACGAGAAAAGTATATCCAGAAGTTCCGCCTCGTGTAGAGTACACATTAACGGATAAAGGAAAGCAATTAGAGGGGATTTTTATTGAATTAAAACGGTTTGGGTTAAGTTTATAAAATGAAACTTTAATCAGGATAAAACAAAAACCCCTTACCGTCGTAAGGGGTTTTATTACTTCGCAAAACTTTCAGCCAACTGTTTCTCTCTCCACATAAATGTAATGCCGAGACCAACTATTAAAACAACGCCTGAAAATGCATATGGATAATGAATATTCATATCAAATAATATTCCGCCCATCGCTGGTCCTGCGATATTTCCTAAACTCGTATAAGTCGAGTTCATACCAGCAACGAATCCTTGCTCTTTTCCAGCTGCTTTTGATAAAAACGTCGTTAAAGCTGGACGAAGTAAATCAAATGCTAAGAAAATGAAGCAAGTAACGAGAAGTACAATCCAATAATTAAAGACTACAGTCGAGACGAATGCTAATACTGCCCCTACAATTAAACATATTTGGATTAATACTTTCTCACCGAACATGTCTACCAATTTGCCAAACATAAATACCTGTACAACTACCCCAAAGATTGAACTAATTGTAATAATCGCTGCAATATCTTTCGGCGAGAAACCAAATTTATGATCAGAGAACAAGCTAAACACTGTTTCATACGCTGATAATCCGAATGCGAGTACAAATACAATAATAAATGCAATTGCATACATTGGATGTAATGATTTCTTTAAATCACCAATAAAACTTGATTCTTTCGTATTAGAAGAAATCTCTGCAAGTTCTTCTTTCGTTAACGGTTCTTTTAAAATAAAGATCGAAATCACACATGCTATAAAAGCAATTACTGCTGCAACGAAAAACGGCACACGTATACCGTATTCTGCAATAAATCCGCCGATTCCAGGCCCTATAATGAATCCAGTACTAATAGCCGCAGATAAGTATCCCATCGCCTTTGGACGTTCCTGAATAGATGTAATATCCGCAACATATGCCGTAACACCAGGCATAATAAACGCAGCACTAATTCCGCCTAATACCCTTGCTACATAAAGCATCCATACATCTTTTCCTAATCCAAAAAGAAGTTCTGAAACACCAAAAATAAATAATCCAATGATGATCATTTTCTTCCTACCGTAAAGGTCAACCCATCGGCCTGTAATAGGTGAAGTAATGAGCTGGGCCATTGCAAACACTGCAACGAGATATCCCATCGTCTTCCCTGTTAAACCCATATCATTCATAAAGGACGGCATAACCGGAATGATTAATCCAATCCCTAAAAAAGCGATAAATATATTACTCAAAAGAATGACCAATACCATCTTTTGTTCTTTTATCGGTTTCTTCACTTTTTAACACCTCTTCCCGTAAGCTCCTCTCAAAAAATAATGCCCAAGAAGCTTTTTCTTTATCCTGCTATTTGTGGGCTAATCATGAGTAGAGATGCCTCCACTCATTAGAATTTCACTCTATCCTTCCACACATACATAAATATTAGGTGAATGACTATCATTCATTTCCCCTCAAAAATAAACCTACCTTTTCAGACAGGTTCATCTCACTATTTCTTTATATGTAGTGCATGTGTTAAAAAATCTAGTACTTCTGCCTTTTGTAGCTCGACCTGCTCATCATCTTTATGATCATATAAATAAACTTGTTCCGCTGCTGATTCAACAAGAGCAATAAATAACTTCGCTGTTCGCTCTGCGTGAACTGAATCACGAATTTCACCGGCTTCTTTCGCCCCACTTAAAAATTCACTTAGCCACATATAAAGAGGCTCATACACAGCTTCCCATTCTTTTATATGTTCCGTAGATGCAAGACCTGCATACATTAAAGCTTGTATTTCACGATATTCCTCTATAAAGTGAAACACCGCATCGATTACTTGTGCCACTTTATTTGAAAAAGGTACATCTTTTTGTACTTTTTCTTTCACTGCAAGTATCATCTTTTCAACCATCACTTCTGCTATTGCAGGCATAACAGATAGCTTAGAAGGAAAATATAAATAGAAAGTTCCTTGCGCAATGCCAGCTAATTTCACGATATCAGAAATCTTCGTTTTTTCGACGCCCTTTTCCTGAAACACTTCAATAGCTGCATAGACAATTTTCTCTTTTTTATTCATCATCTAAACCCTTTCACACGCGTATTGAATGACTGTCACTCATTTTATAAAATAACTAGCTGTACTGTCAATTATCGTGCACTTTTTATAATAAAAATCTCCTAACGACTTGTTAGGAGATACAGTATATCTTTAAGAAAGTGCCTTTAATCCTGTCACTCCACATACAATAAGAAACACACTAATGATACGCGCTTTACTTTTCGACTCACCAAACAAGAACATGTTTAACAAAACTGCACCTGCTGTTCCGATACCAATCCAAACCGCATATGCGACACTTACTTGTAAAAATAAGAAGGAAGTATACAAAAATGCGAAGGATGTAGCAAACCCACCTATATAAATCGCACCATTGGCTAATGTCTTATCTTTACTATACATTTTAAGTCCTATCACACCGACTATTTCACTAATTGCAGCACAAAATACGAAAAACCAACCCATTTTTAAGCAACTCCTTCCACAGTTTCTTCTTTATTGTCAGCTAACTTTAAACCGATAACGCCGGCTACTACCATAAGAATGAAGAATAGTTTGCCTGCGCTGAAACTTCCACCGAAAAGAAATACATCCATTAAGAAAGTACCTACCGTACCAGCTCCAGCGAAAATAGCATATACAGTTCCTGTTGCAAGATGTTCACACGCTTTAGAAAGGAAGTGAAAATCAACAGCGATAACTCCTAAAATAATAATCCAATGCCACCAAGTATTAGCCGTATTAAAACCAAACACCCAAAAAATTTCAAAGATACATGTTAATATGACATATAACCAAGCTCTATTTTTCATACCTCTCACCTCTTATGACTGACTATCAGTCATTTTTGTTTTAAAAAAATATACTCTTTCATCAATACTATATAAAAACAACTATCATCCTCATTTACCATTGTATTTGTTCCATTTCTAAGCTAAATGCATCCTGTCACATAAAAATGACTGAATGTCATTCATATGTATTGTACATGAACATTTTAAAAATTGTCAATGCCGAAAGTTTATTTAAAATTTCTATCATCAGATTTGTATATTTCCTAATAATCTGTCAATAATGCTAGTAACATAATATTTTCTCCACTCCCCCTTGGAGAGATCCCTTGAATGGAGCAGTTAGCTTTTGCTAGCTGCTCTTTTTTATTTATCCGCACACTATGATGAAATACTCATAGATCAAATCCATTTTTCATCACATAACAACATCTATTTATTTTCCAATGAGCCTTTGTATGCACTAATTTTATTCTCGAGCATCTTCTCTGTAACTTCTAAGTTTTCTCTTTGAATCTGAATAGATTTCCTATGATCTTCTAGAAGCTGTAAACGAGCTTCTGTTGTATGCTCCCCTTCTGTATATAGTCTAGCGTATTCTCTTATTTTCGCTATTGGCATTTGCGTTTGTTTTAATTTCATTACAAACTGCAACCACTTTATATGTGACTCTTCGTAAAGTCGATTTCCATTTGTATCACGATTTGCAATTAATATACTTTCCTTTTCATAATAGCGTAGTGTATGTGTGCTCACTCCTAATAATTTTGCTACCTCGCTAATTGTGTACATACTCAAACTCCCTCCATATGCTTACCCTCATATATCTTATGACCGAATCAAATTTATAAAAAACATTTGACTTAGAGTATACTCTAACAAATACAATCTAACCATAAATGAATTTGAATTTAGGGGGATTTTATATGAAATACACGGTTATTACTGGCGCAAGTTCCGGAATTGGTTATGAAGCAGCTTTAGCATTTGCATCTCGCGGAAAAAATTTAGTACTTGTAGCTCGAAGACAAGAAGAATTAAACGGATTAAAATTGAAAATTAACGAAATGCATCCTGAGTTGGATGTTGTCATTCGAAAAACTGATTTATCTGTGACTGAAGATGTTTATAAACTTTATGAAAGCCTACAAGCTTTTCAAATTGAAACGTGGATTAACAACGCAGGTTTTGGTAATTTCGCCTCAATTGCTGAACAAAATTTAAATAAAATAGAGACGATGTTGCATGTCAATATAGAAGCACTAACAATACTCTCTTCTCTTTTCGTTCGAGATTATTCAATGGTTGATGGAACACAGCTTATTAACGTTTCATCTGGCGGCGGATACACGATTGTTGCTGATGCTGTTACGTATTGCGCTACGAAATTTTATGTAAGTGCCTTTACAGAAGGGCTGTCTCACGAACTGAAAGAACAAGGCGCAAAACTGCAAGCAAAAGTTTTAGCTCCTGCTGCAACTGAAACAGAATTTGCGAAACGTTCATTTGATATTGATGAATTCCAATACGATAATGTTGTACCAAAATTCCACACTGCAAAACAAATGGCACAATTTATGCTCGATCTTTATGATAATGATAAAGTTGTAGGGCTTGTCGATGGTTCTACTTATAACTATGAGCTTAAAAATCCCATTTTTAATTTTGCAGTACGAAAAACGAATTCAAGTTCTTAATTCCCCTAAAATATAGATGCCCACTATTACATAAATAATAGTGGGACTTTTCTCTCTCTGAAACTTTCACCCAACATACCGAACCATCGCCACTTCATCACAATAATCAACCTTTGGACAATGTCTACAATCAATCCATACTTTCTCTGGTAACGCCTCTCTATTCACAAAATCAAACCCGCACTTTTGAAAAAATTCCGTTTCATATGTTAAAGAAATGACTCTATTCACTTTTATTTTCGCTGCTTCATTTATTACATGGTTCACTAACATACGCCCTATCCCTTTTCCTGCATATGTATGCGAAACTACTAACGATCGTATTTCTGCAAGATCTTCCCCCAATACATGCAATCCAGCAACTCCAACAATTTTCTCGTCCTCTTTCATAACATATAAACATTGCAAATATTGATAAAGAGACAAAAGAGATCGCGGTAAAACAACTCCCTCTTTTGCATAAACCTCAATAAGACTATAAATTTCTTTCACATCACTCGTCACCGCATTACAGATTTTCATATTACATCCCCTTGCCCTCGATATTAATATTTATAACTTCAAATGAATTTTAATTCATAATTTTATATAATAATACATCTCTCTTTTCTCCTCGTCAATCAATTTATACAAACAAAAAACCAAGCAATCTAATCGATGCTCGGTTCCTCATTTCGTATCGGCAATACTGTCGAATATTTAATTTCACGAAGTGCTAAACTTGTCTGTATCCTTGTAATACCAAGCTTATTCAGCTTTCTAATAAACTGCTCTAGTTCTTTACGATCACGATTTGCAACCTTTAATAAATAATCGTACTCTCCTGTTAAACAGTGACATTCTAACACTTCCGGCATCGATTCTAATTCTTTCTCCAACACTTCCAACTTGTCAAATTGATGAATATTCGTACTCATAAAAATAAAACATAATAAATCAAACCCAAGCTTTTCTTGATTTAAAATCGCGACTTGCTTATCGATGAAACCTTCCCCATCCAATCTTTTTATTCTTGCATGCATCGCAGCCGGTGATAAATTAACGCGACGTGCCAGCTCTGCATTACTTACTTGTGACTCCTTCTGCAATATATCTAAAATTTGTACATCCAAATCATCCAACACTTTAATAACAGACGACTCCATTACAATTCCCCCTTTTTTCTTACCGATGATTATTCGAAAAAACACCTTATACCTTACACGAAACTGAATATCATTCCGTAAATATCACTCATCACTAAAGATTTTATCGAGTTTTCACCATTATACAAAAGAATATATTACACAATAAAGAAAAATGCTAAAATTATTTACAATAAGTATTGATTACAAAAAAGGGGATTTTATCATGCCTTATTTTTACGTCTTTTTACTATTACTAACGAGCTTATTATGGGGAGGAAATTTCGTCGTTGGAAAATCACTCGTCGATCATGCATCGCCGATGACACTGACAAATTTAAGATGGATGATTGCGATTGTTTGTTTATTACCAATGGTATGGTTTAAAGAAAAGAAAATCCTTCCACCACGTACCGCAATACTTCCGTTAATATTGATGGGAATTTCAGGGGTCGCTCTTTTTAACATCTTTCAATTTTTAGCATTAGAAAAAACATCCGCTACGAATGTAGGTCTTATCTCTACTTTGAATGCAATTTCAATTGCATTATTTTCAGTATTATTTCTAAAAGAAAAAGTAAATACACTTCAAATCCTATCCATGATTCTTTCATTCTTCGGGGTTATCCTCGTCCTATTAAAAGGTGATTTCTCGCTTTTATTTTCACTACATTTTAATAGTGGCGATTTATGGATGATTGCAGCAGTTTGTATTTGGGGAATCTATTCTGTTTGTAGTAAATGGGCAACAAAAACAACTACACCACTTATGGCAACGTTGTACTCTGGTATTTTCGGCGTTATTTTATTACTACCGTTTAACATAGGTAGCTTCACTGTTTCAAATATAAATACTTCTTTCATCACATCACTTTTATATACTGGGCTTATTTCGACAGTTCTTTGTATGGTATTTTGGAATATTGGCGTACAAAAATTAGGCGCAACTACATCAGGTATTTTTCTAAACTTCAATCCAATTTTCACAGCCATTTTAGCATTCATATTCCTCGGAGAAGAATTAACGTGGATACAAATTTTAGGAACAATTGTCGTTGTAACAGGATGTTATTTATTTTCTCATTTCAAAACTGTCGCTGTTCAGCCTGTTAGACCTTTAATGCGAAAACATCCTTAATGAAAAAACATCGTCATCTGGGTTGGCGATGTTTTTATTTACTCTTCATTTCTTTTATATACTGCTTTTCCTCTTCTGGCGATAAACGTTCCGTCGCCTTGCCAGTATCTCCACCTTGAAGGCTCCATAAAAAGTTATGCTCCTCAACAGTTTGAGAAAAATCTCCTTTTTCCCATCTATTTATAATAGAAAATAACTTCATTTTATATTGAAAACCTGTACTATTTTCAATATCTCTTTTTACATTAGAAATTTCCTTTTTTGTCATCTCTACAAATCCCCATTTTTCAGAGGATTTTACCTTTTGGTGCACCATTTTATGCATGGTAGAAATAATTTCACCTTCACTAATTTGCGGGGCTTCTTCTGCAGCTTTTTTCTCTTTTTCGTTTGCCGCTCGCTCGGTTTGAATATTTGTATTTTCTTTTTCCACATATGCAAGCAATTTCTTTCCGCCAACTATAGAAGAGATGATTACCATAATGGTAATACATATACCTACAATCCATTTAAAAAGCATTAGCTCTTCATCGCTTCCCTAACAATATGACTATCTACATATTGCTTAAACTTCACGATTTTTCCATCTTCAAGCTGCCATACATGAACAAATTCTGCTTCAAATGATTTTCCTGTTTCTTTATAAACTCCAGAATACATACCTTCTGCAATAATTACATCTTTTCCGTCTACCTCATGATATGTATTTACACTTGCTTTATAATCATCCCAGTCTGATCCTAAACGGCTAAATACATTTTCCATTATAGCTTCTACGCCTTTATATGTTCCGCCGTATGGGAAACCTTCTGCCTCTGTCCATTCCACTTTTTCAGAGAAGGCTTCTGCTAAATGCTTTGCATTCGAAGAAGCTGATCCTTCATACGTGCTTTGAATAATTTCTAAATTTGATTTAGGCATATTACTTCCTCCCGTTTATTTATTTTTACACAAGACGTAACCAATGTAGTTACACCTTGTGTAAAAAAATATTTAAATTGTTTCATTCGTAATTCATTAGTTGTAATCATTATAGTTACAATAATTCTTCAAGTCAACAATTTATAAATAAAATTTACTTCGTTTTCATTACTTTCTCTTTTAAGAAACGATCTACATATCCTTCTGCTTTTACTACGAATAAATACGCACCCATTGATAATAATGCAAGATCTAATTCATATCCTGGATTCTTTCCATCTCCTAATAAACCTGCTGCTCCATTTACCTTTACGATAGCTCCAGCTAAAATAAGAGCGAATAACAATCCTACATATCGTACACCTAAACCGATAATTAATAATATACCACCAACTAATTCTACAGTTGCTACGCCGTATGCAAGGCCACCTGGTAAACCGATGCTTGTAAACCATCCTGCTACATTATCGATACCTGATTGAAACTTTGCTAAACCGTGTGCAAAGAACGTAACTCCTAACACGATACGAATAATTAAATTCCCAATATATTGATTCATTTTGAACTCTCCTTTTTGTTTTGTTATGGTGAACTTTTATTTACAAGTCAAAACAATACGGTATTTTATTTCATTCGTCAAATACTTTTTTAAAGAAAACAAAAAACATTATCCGTTTTACGGATAATGTTTTCCTACAAAATAGCGCTAATTCAAGCTTTTATTCTATCGCATAGAAAAAGTTGAAACATTTTTCCAGCGCCAATATAAGGCAGTAAAGACACGTCCTCTTCCACAACCATTCCCACAACATTCACTTTCTCATCTACAGGTAAATCATGTGTAGCAACTTGCATCTCCCCTGCATATCTACCGTACAATTCATTATCAATTGTAATGCTGCCTTTCTTTCTTACAATTGTATGCATCGGCTGTAAAACCACTCTATTTCCTTCCCTTGATTCTACAGATCGAATAACATCACGAGCCGGATCTAGTCTATTTGTATGCACTTGCTCCACCACTTTTAATACTTCTTTATCAGTTATAAATGATTTGTAACGCAATGGAATAATCCCCCTACTCGCACTAGCTACTTCTTGCATACTTTCCAAACTTGCGCTTATATCTCCAATCAATACTTTATCAACACCACAATCTTGAACAAGTTCTAAGTACGCTTCAAGCGGGCGCATATTGCGATGTTTTTCTAACGTTGGTAACCCTTCATATAACGGACCACGTTTTTCCGCGTCTCCTGGAATAAATGCCATCGTTTTTATTCCGCACTCCTGTAAATATTGATTTTGTTTTTGTAAGAAGGACTTTGCTAGTCCTGTCTCTGGACGTGGGTAAAAATTATGCAACGCTTCTACATTCTCTACTCGTATATGTTCTGTAAGTAACTCTTTCCAAAATGGCTTTGTAATCGTACTCGCATTTAAAGCTACTTTCATCTTATGAGATACGCTTGCAATTTCTTTTGGCGCAATGCCGTAATCCATTCTTAAACCGGTAATGCCCCAGTCCAATAGTTCTTCCACATTTTCATATGTTAGCCCTAAATGATGTAACGATTTTGGAGAAACATCAACCATTAACTCCATTTCATTTTCAAGAGCCTGCTTCCCAAGTATCTGAATTAACTCTTTATACGTACCAGGATCATCCTCTGGTATATGAAGTGATGTAAAAATAGACAAAAATCCATTTTCCTTCGCCACTTTTAGCCACTCTTCTTGTTTCTCTACTCGTTCTTTTGAAAGATAAATGGAAACTCCGATCATATAAATCTCCCTTTCTATTAATAGAAAAAGAGAAAGGAATCCCTTTCTCTATATGTTTTCTGCCATTTCTTCTTTAAATCCGAAGAAGTACGTAAAGATAAATCCGAAAGTATATGCAATTACTAAACCTAAGAAATATAGTAAATATTTATTGTCAGCAATTAACGGAATTAAAGATAGCCCTGATACGCCAATTCCAAGTGAAGCCGTTTGCATAACTGCTTGGAATGCACCACCGACAGCCGCTCCTAAACAAGCAGTAATAAACGGTTTCCCAAGTGGTAATGTAACCCCGTATAATAACGGCTCACCAATTCCTAAAAAGCCAACTGGCAATCCACCTTTAATTACATTTCGAAGTCGTTTGTTTTTTGTTTTCACATAAATCGCAATTGCTGCGCCCACTTGGCCAGCACCAGCCATTGCGAGCACTGGTAATAAAGGTGTTACGTGTGTTTGATTAATAAATTCCATATGAATTGGTGTTAAACCGTGATGCAATCCGACCATAACGAGAGGTAAAAATGTTCCCGCAAGTACTGCGCCAGCAAATGCTCCGCCAATATTTAAAATAGCATTAATTCCGCTCGTAATACCATCTGATAAGAAACCTGCTAATGGCTGAATGGCTAACATCGTTACGATACTTACAACTAATACAGTAATGAGTGGTGTCACGATAATATCAACTGCATTTGGCACTGCTTTTCGAACTTGTCTTTCCACTACAACCATAAGCCATGCTGCAAAAATAACTGCAAACAATCCGCCCCGTCCGGGCACTAATGCTTCACCAAACAATTTTACGTTTGCCATCGCCGGGTTGAAAATTAAAATACCAGCAATTGCCCCAAGAACCGGTGTCCCGCCAAATTCTTTCGCTGTATTCCAGCCGACTAAAATTCCTAAGAATGTAAAGATACCGCCGCCAATGAGTAGTAACATTTGTAACCACGTTGCATTTGGATCAGCACCAGCATTTTTCGCAAAGTTAGCAACCCCGTTTATAATTCCTGACGCAACAAGCCCCGGAATTAATGGGATGAAAATACTTCCTATTTTTCGTAAAAAGTTTTTCACCGGTGTATTATTTTTCTTCTTAATCTCTGATTTCATCTCTTGCCCAATATCTTCAAGGTGATGATCTGCTACCTCACCAATTCGTAGTCCTGTCAAACCTTCCATTTCAGCTGCTACTTTATTTACTGTTCCTGGACCAACGACAACTTGAAGCGTCTCATCTTCTATAACACCCATAACGCCTTCAACTTTTTTCAAAAGGTCCATATTTACTTTACTTTCATCATGAAGCGTTAAACGTAGTCTCGTCATACAATGAGCAATACTACGAATATTTTTTATTCCCCCAAGTTGCTCCGAAATTTCCTTGGCCATTCTCTCTTCTTTCTTCATAATAGAATCCCCCTTCCTATTACTTTATAGTGCTTTCTTCACAAACCCTTTTGCGTATTTTAGTTTCTCCAGTGCTTCCCCATACTCACACTGCAACAACACCATAACAATGGCAGCTTTTACGTTACGTTCTGCCTTTTCATAATACTCTGCCGCTACTTCATAACTAGCGCCTGTTGCTTCCATAATAATTCGTTTTGACCGTTCTACTAACTTTTCATTTGTGGATTGAACATCTACCATTAAGTTTTTATATACTTTTCCTACACCAATCATCGAAGCTGTTGAAATCATATTCAGCACTAATTTTTGTGCTGTACCAGCTTTTAAACGCGTTGATCCTGTTAATATTTCTGCACCTGTCTCTACTTCTACATTTAACTTTGCATATTTACTTATTTCAGCATTTTTATTACAAGAAATACTCGCTGTACTCGCTCCTACGCTCTGTGCGTATTTCAAGCCGCCAATTACGTAAGGAGTTCTGCCACTTGCAGCAATTCCAATCACTGTATCTTTCTCATTTAATCCAATACTTTTTAAATCTTCTTCTGCTAACTCTTCGCGATCTTCGGCACCTTCCACCGCTTTAGTAAACGCTTTCAACCCACCTGCTATATATCCTTGCACCATTTTATCATCCGTGCCAAATGTCGGCGGACATTCCACTGCATCTAGAATACCTAAACGACCACTCGTACCAGCACCAATGTAAATTAAACGTCCCTCTTCTTCAAAAGATTTAATAACAGTCTGTACAACCTTTTCAATTTGTTCTATCTCTTTTTCAACTGCTAACGCAACAGTTCGATCTTCTTCATTCATACTTTGCAACACTTCTTTTATACTCATTTCATCCAGATTCATTGTTTTCTCATTACGATGTTCTGTCGATAAATTTTCTAACATATTGTCACCCTCTTTGAAATTATATTTCACACTTTTATTATAACTTTAAGAAACTAAAAATCAATATCCCTTTCTTATTTTATGAAATAAAATTTCACAACATGACATATTTGTGTCAAAGATAATAAAAAAGATGAGTCTCCTCATCTTTTCTTCTACTTTAACTTCCGTAACCGCAACGCTTCTTCTCGCGTCTCCATAAATTGATCCAATACTTTATTACCAATTCGGTTGAAAGTAATCACATATAAAGCATCAATCATATTCAGTTGCGTCATTCTCGACGCAATACTTGCAATACGATGATCTTGTTCTACATCTGGCATACAAAGACGAATGTCCGCTTCTTTATATAAGGGGGATGATTGATCTAGCTTCGTAATTCCAATAACAGTTGCACCTTGTCTCTTTGCATACTGCGCCATTTCAAGCACATCTCTCGTTCGACCAGATGTTGAAATCGCAACAAATATATCGCCTTCTTTTAAATTCGTCACAAGCGGCAACATCATATGAAAATCAGATAGCATCATCGCTGTAAATCCAAGCCGTGTAAATTTATACGCCCCATCCATTGCTGGCGTAGCTGATCCACCTACGCCGTAAAATATAATTTTGCCCGCATTGACAATACGATCTGCAGCTTTCTCAAGTTCCTTCTTATCTATCGCAGTAACGCTCGCCTCAATTGCAGCTTTATTCACATAAGTGACTTTATTAAACAAATCGTACGGTCCATCTTCCGTATTCATCACTGAAAAATCGTTAATATTATAATCAGCAATCGTTAATTCACGAACGAGTGCTATCTTAAATGCTTTAAAACTTCCGATCCCAATCGACTTACAAAAACGAACGACACTCGCCTCACTTGCGCCTGCATTCGTTGACACTTCTTTCGTCGTTAAGTTCGGAACAATCTCTGCATTCTCCATTATGTACATGGCAACCTTCTTTTCAGCTGGTGAAAATTGATCCATATTACTTTCAATTTTAAATAGTAATGTTGAAGCTTTCACTATTTAACCTCCACTTCTTACGGTTGCGTTCACTTATTTTCTCTTGCTTCAAGAAGGTAAAAACCATCATCGCCAGGAGGATGAAACACATTTACAATGCGATTCCCTTTTTGATAAACAGTTCTTTCTCCTTCTGTCCACTTCTCTTTCCAACCGTTCATCCAAATCGCAACATCAGGTAAAAAAGCAGTATATTTCAGCTTCTGACCGTACTCACCATCTGCTTCTTCCGAAAAAATAGAAACCGGAAAATCTTTCACTTTTGATTCTTTCCATGCAGTAAATGGTATACATACTGCAATAAGTACGATTACACCGATAACCTTCTCCTTCGTAATCTTCACACTTCCCTCTCCTTGTCATATCACATACATAGATTTTACCATAATTACAAACCCTTCATGCTATATGACCATTGCTTTTTGGAATAAAAAAAGAGCTTACCTACATCAGATAAGCCCTTCCTCTCTATACAAAATATTTCTTCAAAAGTGGCGGTGTAATAATCGTCGTCAATATAACAACAATAACAATCGCTGTGAAATTTTCTTTCGCTAATAAATTCGCCGTAAGTCCATTTGCTGCGATGATAAGTGCTACTTCACCACGTGATACCATCCCCGCGCCAATACTAATAGAAGATTGGAGATTAAAACCTGTCAATCTCGCTCCTAAACCTGATCCAATTAACTTTGTGAAAATCGCAATGAGGGTCATAATAATAATGAACCAAAGCTGGCTTCCAATGCCTTGAAATGTAATTTCCATTCCGATACTTACGAAGAATACTGGAACAAATATTGCATAAGCAATCGGTTCAATTTTATGTTCCACTTCATGCTTATACTCTGTTTGAGAAATAGCAATTCCTGCTGCAAATGCTCCAATAATGCCTGCAATTCCCATCATTTCACTGTAATAAGAAAAAGAGAAGCAAATAATAAGAGCCGCGCTAATTAACGCTTCTGTTACACGAAGCGGGACAAGCATTTTCATAATCCAAGGAACGACTTTCCAAGCAATAAAAACAATACTTACAAAGAAAATAATTTTCTTTGCAATGACAAGCGTTATATTTACATCTTGTGTTCCTAAAAAACTCATTACAAATGCCAATAAAATAACGACAATGACATCATCAAATACGGCAGCACCTAAAATTGTTGTACTTTCTCTCGTATTCATTTTTCCTAAATCACGTAGCGTCTGCACCGTAATACTAACCGATGTTGCGCAAAGTAATAATCCTAAAAAAATGGCATGGGACTGCATTAATCCAAACAGCAATCCTGTTACATAACCACCGATGAAAGGAAAAATAATTCCACCAGCCGCTACTGCAAATGACGATTTCAAATTCCGATTTAACTCTTCTAAATCTGTTTCAAGTCCCGCCATAAACATAAGTAACAAAACACCAATCTCACTCAGTTCATCAATTAGTTCAGAACTATTAATAATACCGAGTACAGCTGGACCGATAATAATACCGACAATTAACTTACCAAGTACAGAAGGCTGACCAAGTCTCACGCTAATGTCACCAGCTAATTTCGTACAAAGTAAAATGACGACAAGTTCAAAATAAAATAACATAGCATCTGCTCCTACTTTAACTTTAATCAGTGGGTCGTTAACCCCCGTTCATTTCTGCAAGTAGTTTCCCCTATTGATCCGAATTTTATTTTTCATATTTTTATTTGACAAAATATTCTGAATTATATTAAGATTAATCCAGCAATTTTAAAAAACTACATACCATAACTGTACCTCCATTTCCTTACATACTCTTTTTTAATGGGCTCATACTATAGTCGCAGTTATGGAAATGAAAAAACGGGGGGAGAGTCCAAAGTGAAGTCATTATTACGAAAAAAAGCGCTTAGTACTGAATCACCAAAGCAGCTAGATAGAACATTAACTGCACTCGATTTAACGTTTTTAGGGATCGGCGCCGTAATTGGGACAGGGATCTTTGTATTAACAGGTATTGTTGCAGCAAAACATTCTGGTCCTGGTATTATGCTATCATTCCTTATTGCTGCATTTACTTGTGCTTGTGTAGCCTTTTGTTATGCTGAATTTGCTTCTTCTATTCCTGTCTCAGGAAGTGTGTATACTTACGCATACATGACAGTCGGAGAAGTCGTCGCCTTCATCGTCGGATGGTGTTTAATGCTCGAATATTTACTTGCCGTTGCAGCAGTAGCTGTCGGTTGGTCTGGTTATTTGCAATCATTACTACAAGGGTTCAATATACACCTACCCGCCATAATCGCCTCGGCCCCCGGCGTAGGAAAAGGTGGTCTCATCGATTTACCAGCTGTCTGCATTTTACTTCTTATTACTGGTCTTTTAAGTTTTGGTATACGTGAAAGTGCACGCATTAATAATATTATGGTTCTTATTAAACTAGCTGTTATCATTGCCTTTATCGTAGCAGGCGCAAAATATGTAAAACCTGAAAACTGGACACCTTTCATTCCATTCGGATACGACGGTATTATTACCGGAGCTGCCACTGTATTCTTCGCCTTTTTAGGTTTTGATGCAATCGCAACCGCTGCAGAAGAAACGAAAAAACCGCAGCGTGACTTACCAATTGGTATTATCGGTTCTCTTCTTATTTGTACTGTTTTATATATGATCGTATCTTTCGTTTTAACAGGTATGGTTCCTTATACGCAATTAGACGTTTCTGATCCAGTTGCATTTGCATTGCATTTCGTTGGTGAGGATGCAATTGCAGGACTACTCGCTGTTGGAGCGATGACTGGAATGACAACCGTTCTCTTAGTCGTTATGTATGGACAAGTTCGAGTTTCGTATGCGATGAGCCGTGACGGTCTACTTCCAAAAGCGTTAGCACGTGTAAATAAAAGAGTAAAAATCCCTTTATTAAATACGTGGATTACTGGCGTTATTGCCGCTTTATTAGCAGGACTTTTAGATTTACATTTGCTAGCAAATTTAGTAAACATCGGTACGTTAACAGCCTTTACATTCGTTTGCTGCGCGGTACTTATTTTACGAAAAACACATCCTGATTTAAAACGTGGATTCCGTACACCTTTCGTACCTGTATTACCAGTTGTCGCGATTCTTTGCTGTTTATATTTGATGGCTAATTTATCTAAAACGACATGGATTAGCTTTATAGCTTGGCTTATAGTCGGTTTATGCTTCTATTTCTTCTACTCTAGAAAGCATAGCCATTTAGCTACCGAAAAAACGAATGATGAACAGAAAAAAGCATAACAAAATAGCTCGCCGTTTTAGCGGCGAGCTATCTTTCTGTACAATTATATTTTTTCGTTAACGATTGTAAAATGAAAAATATGCCGATGCAAGCTGTAAACCACGCCCAATTTCCTATTGGTGTAGAATATTTAAAAACGCCAATACCTACAAGCACTATGAAAATGATTACTTGATATATGAGCTTCCACTTTTGCATATATTCCCTCCTTTACTTCGTTCCCTTCTTTTTATTCTTCCAGGCATTCAAACTATCAAAGAAAAAGTTAATAAATAACGTTCCTAGTCCTGCTAATAAGAAAGTCATTAAAAATAAAACCCAAATACTTTTCTCTTTTAAGAAATAATATCCTACAAGGAGCACAACCGCGATCCATACATATTCAAGAATTCTTTTTAGCTTTTTCTGTTCCAAATTATTCGCTCCTTCTTTCTATGCTACTTTTAGTATAACAAAAAAGAAGCCTATCATGATAAGCTTCTTTTCTTCTCTCTTATTTGTTCATACTTTTTTCAACGAGTGAAATCGCATATTCTAATGTACGATTCATCGTTTCTACCTGTGCATCTTTTACCTTCGCATCTTTTAATACAGCTTCTGCAACTGTAATTTTTTGTTGCAATGATTTCACTGAACCATCTGTTACATTTACAGCTTGCGCTTTCTTCACTACTGCTTTTGCAGATTCAATATTGATCTGTAATTTTTCTTTCGGTGTTTTTGGTTGTTCTTCTGCCACTTTTGATTGTACGAATGTTACATTAGCTGTTTTTAATTCGTTATATGTTTGAATAATTTGTTCCCCAGTACTTCCTACATTTTCAAATGCTTGCTTAGCAGTGTTATAGCTTTTTTCTAGTTCTTGAAATGCTTCCTTTGAATATTGACCTGGCTTACCACCAAACTCATACGTACCATCTAACACTTCCTTTACTTTTCCTAGCTCCTCATATAATGCGTTGACTTGCTCTAACTTCGTACGGTTAGAAAATTCATTGTACGCTGCTAATACTTCTGAAGAACTTAACGCTTTACTATATAATTTTGCAAGCGCGATTTGACCGTTTAATGGAATGCCGCCATTTCCATTGCTATCAGGATCCGCTCCAAATGCAAATGGTACGTTCGGGCTATAAACTTTTCCTTGAGCTAACTGACTATTTACTTTTTTACCATCTACGTAAATTGCCACTTCGCTTCCGTTATATGTTCCTGTTAAATGATACGTTTTGTTCGCTTCCAATTGAACGCCAACACGTTTGTAGCTACCGCCAATGTGAGCCCATAATTCAACATATCCACTTCCTGTAGACTCAAAACCAATTCCGCCGCTCTCTGTATTTTGCAAAATACCTTGTCCGCGAATTTCATTCATTGAAAACACAGTTTCTAACGTAAACGTATTTGCTATTTTCTCTTTTTGTGCTGCTGAAAATGGAATATATCCAAATGTATTAGCTTTTCCATTTAACTTCATAACATTCTTTTTCAATGCTTTATCATATTCAATAGTCACATTACCCTTCAATTCACCTTTTGTACCAAATGGTGAATTGTCTTTAAATGTACCATCTGAGAAATTCACATCAAAAATATCAGCCTTTGGTACTTTCACATTCGGATCAATGTTATCTTTTTTCGTAGTAATTTCTGCCGTTAACGGTTGCACACTTTCATTACCAAATGAATCAATCGCGACTACTTCAAACGTATATGTTCTCCCGCCATCTAATCCTGCAAGTGTAAATGTCAGTTCTTTCGGCACTGGGTCACGATAAAACTCTGAAAATGCTAGTAATTTATTTTTTATTTCTCCAGTTTGCTTATCTCTAGCTTGTACGCGATAAGAATGAACAAGAAGGTTGTCCAATGCTTGCATGAATGTTACTGTTGCTGCATTTTCTGTTACATTCGATACTGATAACTTTGCATCTTTTGCAAAAGATGGCTTTTCTTTATCACGATCTTCTACATGTGTAAAAGTTTCTTTCTTTGATGGCAACTGAATTTTCCATGGCTCGCCTGTCCAAGAATTCGTATGGAAATCGCGTCGATTAATCGTTACTTCTTTATCGTCTACTTCTACTAATAAACCTTGGCTTAATGCACGCGATTCTGAAGGAATATTCCCTTGCACTTTGCCACCCTCTACCTCCATATAGCTTACAGAAGAGGTACCAACAGATGTAAAGTCCTTTTGATGAATCGATCTTGGATCATCTAATGGATAATGCGAATGACCTGAAAACGTAATGACTTGTGGATATTCTTTTAATACTGCATTAATTTTTGCACTATCCTTCGTTCCCCATTCTTGGCTACCGTACACTGTATCTTTAATATGTTGATGTAAAAATACAAAAATCGGTTTTTCTGGATCATCTTTTTGCGCCTTTGCCATTTCTTCTTTTAACCAATTAATTTGTTTGTCCGAATAATACCCATGTGTCGTTTCATTTTCTGGAGACATTACGATAAAATGATACCCTTTTACCACTTTATGATAATAAATTGATTCCATTCCTGTTTTTTCTAAGAAACGCTTCTGTGCTCCCTCTACTGATAAACCGTTCCAATAATCATGATTACCTAGAGAATTCATTCGTACCGCATCTTTATTTGCATTGTCATTATACACTTGCATGAAACGATCATATTGCTGCACAGACCCTGAATCAGTAAAATCTCCTACAATTACGAACGCATCTTGCTTTGGTGCAAGCGTATTGAACTGTTCAATCGCTCTTTTCCAGCGAAACATATCATCTGTTCCACTATTTTTAATATGAACATCACTTACAACGGGGAAAACTATTTTCTTCTCACTTGGTGCCTTTTCTTGCTTTTTCTCTTCCGCTTTGACTGATGTACTCCACGGAAATGATACAAATGCTAATACAAAAACCATCAATAATCCAATAAGACCTTTTACTTTTCGTAAAGCAATTCTTTCCACGTGAATCCTCCTCATAATAATTGATTCATTACAAGGGCTATTTTATCTAATACATGTTAATGTCGTTTAAATAAAAAATGAAGTTTATTAGATTTTTGTAAATATACAGTTAATTAGAAATTAAGTCCAACATTCCTCGTACTATTGTATACAACCACCTTTTGTCTAAAAGAGTCTGATCATTCTTTTCCTATGACTATTCACATATAATCTTTTCTATAACACTAATGATAAGTTAAGGTTTAAGCCTATTAGACAATCTTAATTTTTAATATTTCCTTCTTTTTTTAACACATCGGCCATGCTTTTACATTTAATAGTAGTAAAAGACCACTTAAAAGGAGGGGTTGTATTGAAGAATAAAAAAAATATCGGCTGTTTCGCTCCTTTATCTATTATTTGTCCAGCCCCTTGTCCACCGCCCCCTCCTCCAAATCCAAATTGCGAGCGAGTAACAAATGAATTTGCAGGGAATTTCCTTATAACTAATAACACCATTCCTTCTACCAAAGATGCATCACAATCAATGATACTGTGGCAAAGTGATGGGATACTACTTATATCAGGTACTGTTTCGGTTTACAATAGTACTAGCAGCACAGAATCAATTACAATTCAAATCGTTGGAGCCACAACCAATATTTTCACTGTGTTTCCTGGTAATACAATATCGTACACAGGAAAAAACTTACAGTCAGTCAGTATTATCAATATAACAAGTAATCCTTCACTATATTTAGAAGGCAAGTACTGTTGCGAATTTACATGTTGCTTATAGAATACCAATTTCATTACTTTCTCAAAAAAAGCATACCGTTCACGGTATGCTTTTTATGAGATTGGATAACGTACTGTAATACAAAACTCACCTTGATTAACAGTCGTTCCTGTCGTAGTAATTCGGACAGTAGTAAAATATCGGACAGTGAAAGTACCACTACTTTGTGGTTGTACAGTAATTGTATCAACTACTGTTGCCCCTACTAAAAAATCAACTGTAATCGGGTTGGCTCCCACATCGTATTTCACGTAACCTGAACCATATACTTCTTGCGTGATATTATTTGTATATACAATTTGAGTACCAGCACCTGTAATAGACCAGTCTGTACATACTTGGTCTTGCACAAGTGTTTTATTAGAACAACAAGACAAACTGGAACTTCTCATTCCCATTTTGAACCTCTCCTATTCTGCTATGAAAGTGGATAACGTGTTGTAATACAAAATTCTCCCTGATACGTTCCAGCAGGTGTTGCAGGTAACACAACTTGTATACTATCAAAGCGGCGATACGTAAAAGCAATACTCGTTCCTGGGTTTAATGTTTGTGTATCAATTGTACCCCCAGCAGAATCAAGTACCTCTACAGTAATTGGGCCTGGTCCAACATCATATTTAACAAAACCAGTACCAACTACGTTTTGGTTAATATTATTTGTATAGAGAACATTATCAATTGCTGTTGCAACTACAGTAGCAGACCACGGACTACACACTTTATCTTGCACATAATTTTTATCTGGACAACAAGTTAATGCTGACCCTGAGCACTCACAAGACATAGTTGTTTCCCCTCTCTCTTTTATATTCCCTATATGTGTATGTCCCTCAGAGTCTTTTGCCTGTACTATTCATCTATTTTCAAAAAATATTCAAATGACTAGATAGATTCCGTTTTATTTCTTTTCTTCATATATTTATAGACAAAGATACTAGCAACGATAAGAATAACGCCTCCTAATATCGGTAGCATATATTGCCCAACAACGTCCGCTGCTTTTTCCCAATGAGGACCTAATTTCATTCCAAAATAAACATATAAAGTCGTTAATGGGAACATTGCTACAAATGTATATATACTAAATTTCCATATGTTCATTTTCGCCATACCACACGGAACAGAAATAAGCGTTCGAACTCCTGGCACAAAGCGTCCAACAAATGCTACAACCGGTCCATATTTCTCAAAGAAATCATCTGCTTTTTGAATTTGTTCTTCTTTAATGAAGAAGTATTTCCCGTATTTTATTAATAGAGGACGACCGCCGTAATAACCGAGTGCATATAACGTTAAAGGTCCTGTCGTTCCGCCAAGGGTTCCGGCTAGTACAGCAAGCCAAAAATTCATATCTCCCTCGTACACCCAATAACCAACCATGGGCAAAACTACTTCTGCTGGAATAAATTCAAACGTTAATGCTAACACAACTCCAAAATAAGAAAACTGCTTTAAAAACTCGATTATATCTAAAATAATTTGCTCCATATTTTTAACTCCTATCCTACGTTTACGTTATGCTTTTCTTGTAATTGAACTGGCGCCATTTTTACAATTCGGTTCAAAATAAATAACACAATTCCAATATCATCTAAAATACCGATAAACGGTAAGAAGTCTGGAATTAAATCGAGCGGCATCGCAACATAACCAACTAAAAACGCAATAGATAAAATTTTCTTCTTTATTGAAACCTCTTTTGAAGTGAAAAAGTCAAATAGAAATGGAACAAATCGGCGAACATGAAATACAACTCTTAATCTACTAATAAGTTTTTTCATTTTTATATCTCCTCTCTTTGTATACAAAAAGGACCCTACCAAACATGGTAAGGGTCCTAAAAAAGACAATAAGGGGCCTTTACCATTGCTGGTAAAGGTCTCACTAACAACGGAACGTTGCCAATAAAGCCGAGGGTTTCTCCCTGTAATGACGACTTTACTGTAATAAGTTACTCCCCTTTATAGACAATTTTATACACTCACATTAAAATATTTCGAAGGGCTTGTCAATATATTTTATATCTCAGGCTCTCCCGCTTACTCTTCACTAAAAAAGCAAATAAACGTATAGGAAATTTCTTACTATCTCATAATATACATAATCATTTGTAAGGAAAGGAGAGACTTCATTTGCATACCGTATGGAAAGGTGCACTCTCACTTGGATTATTAAATATAGGAATTAAACTATATAGTGCTGTAGAAGAAAACGATATAAAATTTTTAAGTCTCCATAAAGAATGCTTAACACCTATTAAATATAAAAAATTTGCTCCCGATTGCACGGATGAAGAAATCGATGATACAGATATTGTAAAAGCCTATGAATACGCATCTCATAAATACATTATTATAGATGAAAAAGAATTGGCTGAATTACAAAAAGCTCACGAACCACGCTCCATTCGTATTATATCTTTTGTCCAAAATAACGAAATCGATTCTGTTCTTTATGACCGTTCTTATTTTATAGGCCCTACCCCAGGACATGAAAAATCATATTTATTATTAAAAGAGGCTCTTGAACGTACAAATAAACTTGGGCTTATTCATATTTCTATTAGAAAAAAACAACATTTAGCTATTATCCGTAACTTTGAAGATGGGCTTATGTTACAAACTATTCACTATCCTAATGAAATTCGCGATATAACAAATACACCTAACTTACCAAGTAATGAAAATTATCCTATTCAAAAACAAGAACTCACAGCAGCAATTAATTTAATCCACCACCTTACAAATCCTTTTGAACAAGAAATGTATACAGATGAGTATAAAGAAGCACTTACCGAACTAATCGAAAACAAAATTGAACAACAGGAAAAAACCGAAACAATCTCTCCAACTCCAAACATCATCAATATTATGGAGACATTACAGGCAAGTATTGAACAAGCGAAAATAAAAAGAGAAAATAAAACAGAAAAAGAGGCCAAATAAAATTGGCCTCTTTTTTCTTTAAAGCGGATTACATTTTGGTATCTCAAGTCCAGATGATTGCGCTAATTTTAATAAGTAATAACATTCTTCTCTTGCCATATGATCCGCCATTCTAGCAGATAATGTACTTAATATTTCATTCGATAACTCTAGCTCTTCAACTTCATGGAGAAAATGTGAAAATAATTTTAACTCAAGTGAAACATCTTTTGTAAACTTCTTTAATGCAGGAAAATGATGAAGCTCTGTCCGTAAATACCCTGTCATCTCAACTGCCTTTAAGTAAAATTTTTCAAAGTGCTTCGTGAATTCTTCACTTTTCTCTTTTAATCTTTTTTCAACAAGATCTAGTCCACCAGAAATAGATCCTGCATGACCAGCCGCATCTGTTAACCAAACGAGGTGATAATGTAATTCATGAAAAACAGGCGGAACTTCTCCTTTCTTTAAAAATTCTAACACTGTTATATACTCTTCTACTTCGTTTACCATATGATTGATGAAAGTTGGCGTAAAATGAATAGTGATTTTTCCCTCGAGTTGTTTCTGTATAATACTTAATTTAAACATTCTTATTTCCTTTGCGGCTCGTTCTGCCTCTTTTGAAAATGTAATGAGATTCACATTATGTACTTTATTTAAAAGATTCGTAAATGTTTCAAGAAAATAAGCGGCCTTCTTTATATCCTCTTTTTCCTTCGGAGCTAATGCATCAAGTAAAAATTGCGAATGATCAGTAAGCACCTTTAGCCAAAATTGATGCTCAAACAACGCACTTTCTTCATAATTTCTCTCCACTAAATCCCCTCCTTTTATTCGGCCTTCTCTATCACTTGAAGTTTGTATCCATCTGGGTCTTGTACTACAATACTCTTCTCACTTTTGTTTTCCATATATAAAATTTCATAAAACGCTAGCTTCTTTTTTAACTTCTCTATGTTAGAAATCGAAAATGTTAAACCATCGCATGAATTCGTAACACTCTTCTCTCTTCCTCCTAACATGCGATTCATAACAAAACTAATTCTCGTTGAATCGGCATCATACCAAACACCTGTAATATCTAATTGTGGTCTTTCTGAACTAGGTGTTATTCCTAAAATTCCTTCGTAAAAATACAGAGTTTCCTTTAAGTTCTTTACTTCTAACACAATTAAATTTTTTACATTCTCCACATTCATTCCCCCTGCACTTATTACTTTTTTATATGTGTCATAAAGGCCTATTATGTCTGAATACAATACGTAGTAATGAACATTTAAGGAGGTTTATTCGTGAATAAATATATGAGATCATTCGTGCCCTATCATAGTCCTCTCGATCCTTGTCCTCCTATCGGAAAAAAATATTATTCTACTCCTCCTAATTTATTTTTAGGCTTTCAACCGCCAAACTTACCGCAATTCACGCCAAAAGAAGCACTACAAAAAGGGACTTTATGGCCTGTTTTTTATGACTATTATGAAAATCCTTATAAAAAAGGGCGGTGACTACTGACGTGACTCAATCGCTACCAGAAGAATACTATCAGCTTTTACTGGAGCTTCAAGAACTGGACTTTGTACTAGTTGAACTCACTCTTTATTTAGATACACATCCAGATGACACCGCTGCGATTAATCAATTTAATGATTTTTCCTATAAACGGAGAGTATTAAAACAAAAGATGGAAGAAAAATACGGACCACTCCAACAGTTTGGAAACAGCTATTCTAATGCCCCTTGGGAATGGAGCAAAGGTCCTTGGCCATGGCAAATATAAAGGAGAGAAACTATGTGGATTTATGAAAAGAAATTACAATACCCAGTTAAAGTGGGAACTTGCAATCCAGCACTTGCAAAATTATTAATTGAGCAATACGGCGGTGCAGATGGCGAGTTAGCTGCTGCACTACGTTACTTAAATCAACGTTATACAATTCCTGATAAAGTCATTGGCCTTCTTACTGATATTGGCACAGAAGAATTTGCTCACCTTGAAATGATTGCTACGATGGTTTATAAGCTGACGAAAGATGCGACTCCTGAACAGATGAAGGCAGCTGGTCTTGACCCTCATTACGTCGACCATGACAGCGCTCTTCATTACCATAACGCTGCTGGTGTTCCATTTACTGCAACCTATATACAGGCTAAAGGTGATCCAATTGCCGATCTATACGAGGATATTGCAGCTGAAGAAAAAGCACGCGCAACATATCAATGGCTCATTAACTTATCAGATGATCCAGATATAAATGACAGCCTACGCTTTTTACGCGAACGAGAAATTGTCCATTCACAACGTTTCCGAGAAGCAGTTGAAATTTTAAAAGAAGAACGTGATAAAAAAATATTTTTTTAAAACATGTATCCTAGCGGTATGTGTTTTTTTATGTTAAAAGTTAAATCCTTCCTATTAAACATATAAATAGTATATTTATTCGATTTAATGCATTATTTTTTAATATTTTCAAAATTCCCTATTGCTTTCTAATCATCAGACCTTTAAAATAATAACAGTTACTCGACAAATTATTTGAATTTTCGACAAAAAATACTCATTAGGAGGATTTTCTTTATATGCGTACAACTTTAAAACCAGCGCAAATACTTTCGATTAGTTTATTACTATTCGCAGTTTTCTTCGGTGCTGGTAATATGATTTTCCCGCCCCTTCTTGGTCTTTCTTCCGGAGAAAATATGTGGGTTTCCATTACAGGGTTTATTATTACAGACGTCGGTTTATCTTTACTTGCTATCGTTGCTGTTGCCCTTGCTGGTGGTAGTTTTAACACTTTAGCGAGCCGTGTTCATCCAAAATTCGCAGCAGTATTCGCTATCATTATTTATCTTTCAATCGGCCCACTATTTGTTATTCCACGAACTGGATCTGTATCTTATGAAATCGGGATTGCACCACTTTTCCCAGATCAATGGTATTCTATGTTAGTTTTTAGTGCGATTTTCTTCACAGTCGTTTACTTCTTATCATTAAATCCATCCAAGCTAGTAGATCATATCGGTAAAATATTAACGCCAATTTTACTTGTAATTATTGCAATTATGGCAACAAAAGCGATTCTTTCACCAGGGACGTTTGCAGAACCTATCGGTGACTATAAAGACATCCCGTTTTTCAAAGGATTTCTTGAAGGATTTTTAACGTTAGATGCAATTGGGGCTCTCGTACTATCAACAATTGTTGTAAATGCAATTCGTCAAAATGGTATACAAGAGAAGAAATCTATCGCAAAATATACAATCATTTGCGGAAGTATCGCTGCTCTATTCTTAACAATTGTTTACTTCTTACTCGGTTATATTGGAGCTTCAAACGGAAACTTAGGACAATTCGAAAACGGTGGGCAGCTATTAGCTACTGTTATGTATCAATTCTTTGGGACAAGCGGTAATATTTTATTAAGTATCGCCATTATCTTCGCTTGTTTAACAACGGCAATTGGTGTTGTGAGTGCATTTGCAAATTACTTCACAACAGTGCTAACAAATGTTTCATACAAAAAGCTTGTACTATACGTTTGTATCTTTAGTTTCGTTATTTCAAACTTAGGATTAAGCTTATTAATTAAAATCACATTACCTGTATTAATTATTTTGTACCCAATTACGATCATTTTAGTTTTCGTATCATTTATCGATAAATATACGAAACGTAAACCTTCTGTCTACATTGGAGCGATGATCGCAGCGTTTATTATTAGCTGTATTCATGCACTTGATAATGTGGAAATGATACCAGATTTTATCGCTAATATCGTACACACCATTCCTTTTTATAACTTAGGAATTGGCTGGATCATTCCAGCAATAATCGGTGGTATAATTGGATACTTTATTCCGCAAACAGAAGCTGCAGGTGAAGTTTCTACAAAATAAAAAAAAGAAGCAAGCATGAAATCCATGCTTGCTTCTTTTTCTCTTCACATCGTATGTTTAAAAGTAAATAAATCTTCTTTTGACTGCACAACAGATTGTTCCGCTTCTACTACGTCCTTCTTTATCTCTCCTCCTAATCTTACTTTCAACATCGCCTCTTCTATACTTTTTACAATCATATTTCCTGAAAAAATAGTAAGTCCAAAAAATGTAATCGGAACGAGAGGGATCCACGGATTCACTGTTAATGATCTAAAATAGACTCCAATTAAGCCTGACCATTCATGTGTGTATGATTCTATTTCTTCTATCGGTCCTAAAAACTGAACTGTTCCGCCAAAGAATATTTCTAGTAACCCTAAGTGCAGTAAAATAGTAAGAGTTTTCGTAAACTGCTGAAAAAATACAAGTATAAACGTCATATAGAGATGCGGGAAAATATGCTTTATAACAATATGCCTTCTCGATCCACCTAATATGCACGCAGCTTCAATAAATTCTTCGGTTCTCAACTTACGGACTTCCTTCGCAACATACAGTGCAATAACTGGCATCACAAGCATTACAAGTAATAAAACTTGAAACGAAGCCCTTTCAAAAAAGGTTGTTGTTTCCTCTCCACTCCCAAATGCATTTGCAAAGTGAAGAAAAAAGTACGCAATCATAACTGTTGGAATAACTGTAAAACTATCAAAGAAAGCCTCAATTTTTGAAAACCCTCTTTTTACATATGTTCCAAGCACAACACCAAAAAACACACCTATCACCATTCTAAGTGCCGCAATTAAAATAGATATACCAATCGTCCACTTCGCACCTTCAATGACTAAATGTAACAGGTCGTATCCTTTCCGGTCTGTCCCGAGTAAAAATTGTAATGAAGGTGAAAAAGGTGGCACTTGTGGATTTTCATCTGCATCATATTGCAATGTAACTTGCCTAATGTGTCCATCATTCCATAACGTATTTCCGATGCTCAAAAGAACTAATATGAGAAGAAACCCAATACTTATCCAAAATCTTTTATCGCGTTTTATATACATCCACATATTATAATCTCTCCTTCATCGCAGTTGGAATGAAATAATGAAACAGCTTGAATAAAATAAATATCGGGATATATATAAGCAGCATACTAACGATGAAAACCTCAACTCTAATACCCTCATACGATTTCAAAAACATAAAAATACCACCCGTATTAAAAATCCATTCTATAATATATAAATTAGATAACATAAAAAAGATATTCGTTTTCGCAAAGAATAATGTACTAAGCAACACATTTCGTAAAATATGACGATTTAAAATATGAAAACGCCCCAGCCCTTTCGCCTTAGCAAATAGTACATAATCTTTTTCTAGTTCATTTTCAAAACGAATCACTACCATTTTTACAAACATAATCGTAGTCGGGATGCTCAAACACAATATTGGCAACCCTCTAATCGACTCGCCTCCAATTGACGCAATTTGAAAAGGTAAAAAACCTGTTTGTTTAAAAAACCATACAACTAAGATTTGTGATACTAAAATAAGAAGAATATCTGGAATGGATTCTAGGAAGATAAGAAATGATTTAATTCGATGTTGTATACGCGGTGAACTACTCATAATTACATAAACAATGCAAAATGCTACAAATAATGAAATGAAAAAAGCAGCCAAAAAAATAATAATCGTTTCTTTATAATGGACGAACAACTGTGGAAATAAAAATTTACCTCTCACATATTGCAAATTGGAAATATCCATTAAGTTCACAAACACTTCTTTTAAAGTCTGTATGTACTTTGATACATCCACCTTAAATCCATAAAATAATTTCGGCAAAGCCCCTAAAATAATAATCCCCAAAATCGAAATAAGAAATTGAATCGTCACTTCCATTCCATTTAGAAAAACTTTTTTGACCACGTTTTCCCTTCTCTCTATATATAATTTACCCCCTAATTTTATTCTTAATTTTCAGAATTGTAAATATTTTAAAGATAAAAAATCACTAGGCTATGATCCTAGTGATTCTTTATGCGCATGCCTCTCTCTTTTCGCAAACGGCATATACAAAGTGTAACATCCAATAAGCGCAGCTATTTCTAATGAAATAATATAGTAAGGATGCGGCCCTAACATATTGAGTAATGAAGCAGTTTCTGGCTTATGAGCTAAAAACATATAATTACCGCCTGTTTTGTAATTTACAAACGAAACAATCGGAATCAATATGTTTAAAAATATCATCGTACGTTTAATAGATTGTAATGTAGGACGATACCCTTCTACCCAAGTCATAAAGAGCGGTGCCCAAATGAGCAATACATGTGCGATGAAATATTCAATGAAACGAAAATGTGGAAAAGTATACTGCAAGTTCGGCGTTAAAATGGCTTGTGATGCACCAATAATTCCTGTAAAAAATACAATCTCATATATGCGATAACTTTTCGTTACAATCATAATCGACGCTAATAATAAACTAATCGTACATAACTCAAACGGTAATGAAGTAGCTAGCTCAAAAATCCCCGCTTTCCACTCCCACATATAGAGCCCAATTTCACTACCTATAAATAAAAATGCAATCGCATATCGAACCGTTATATTCCACTCACTTTGACGCAATAAATCTTGGTATTGATACAGAAAAAATATCCCCACCAACATAATAAATAATATAAGGACGTGTTGTCTTGAGTATGGAATAAACGATTTTAATGGATGCGCACTAAAATAAGCTTCCATCTTCCTTCCTCCTCTCCTTCATACAATATTATTGTAAGAAAGAAACAACGAGTCAATTCATTTGCTTATACTAGGACAACCTCTACCTTACATTTACATATTCATACCTTACAAAACTGTAAGGTTATTGTAAGCTAAAACGATTTGTCAGATTCTTCACCTCTTCTATACTTAATGTAGATACTAAAACGAACGAAAAGGTGATAAATAGATGAAAAAGAAAAATAAAGTGTTAATTACTAGTGTAGTAGCAATTGGAATTGCAGCTGGATCATACTTTGCATTTGCTGGTGGTGGCGGTTCAGAAGTAGCAATGGCATATAGCGGATATAAAGTAACTGAAAAACAAATCCAAAACGCGCAAAAATTTGGTGGCGAAGTTATTCCAAACGGAATTGAAACTATTTCATTCGATCCAACAAAAGGAACATATGAATTAGCTGTAAAAAAAGGCGATGAAGTGAAAAAAGGTCAGCTTCTGTTTAAATACAATGACCCTACTGCTAAACAAGGTGTAACAGAAGCAGAAATGCAAAAGAAAATCGCACAAAAAGAAGTAACGTTGTTTCAAAAACAAATTGATGCAGCGAAACAAAAATTACAAAAAGATAAAAATGCAGGCCTTCCTTCTGAAGCATTAAAAGCATCAGAAGTTGAAGTTGGGCAATTAGAATCACAACTTGAAATGAAAAAGTTTGAAGTTGAAAAAGCTGATGAAATGATTAAAGCAGCAAAAGAAAAAGTAAACACACTTTCTGTAACAAGTCCTGCTGATGGCGTAATTGATGATATCGTGAAAACTGCTGACGAAAAAACAGGTATGAGCGGAATTACTCTTCGTCACGCTGGTCAATTCAAGGTAAAAGGTCAACTTTCTGAATATGAGCTTGCTAGTATGAAAGTTGGGCAAGAAGTAACTGTTTCCTCAAAAACTGTCGCTGGTAAGACTTGGACAGGAAAAGTAACAGAAATCGGTTCTACACCATTAAAGAGCATGGATGAAAATAAAACTGTTTCTAACTATCAATTCACTGTCACATTAGATAATAGTGACGAACTACAAAACGGCTTCCACGTATACGTAACAAGTAAATCTGGCGAAGCAACTGGTACAATTGTTCCGAAAAGCAGTATCGTGAAAAAAGGTGACAAAAATGTTGTCTTCGTTGTAAAAGACGGTAAAGCGAAAGAACAAGCAGTTACTGTTGAATTCGAGACTGATAGCGAATCAAAAGTTTCTGGAGTGAAAAAAGGAGAGGAAGTTATCTCTAAACCTGAAAAAGACTTAAAAGATGGTATGGAGGTTGTCGCCCAGTGATTAACTTAAAAGGCATCACGAAATCCTTCCAAAATGGTGCAGAATCCGTTCAAATATTACATGGAATTGACGTAACACTGAATCAAGGAGAATTCACTTCTATTATGGGACCTTCTGGTTCTGGTAAATCAACATTAATGAACATTATTGGTTGCTTAGATAAACCGACGACGGGTACGTACGAACTAGCTGGACAAAACATTTCAAACATGTCTGAAACAGAACTTGCACATGTTCGTAATAAAGAAATCGGATTCGTATTCCAAAACTTCATGTTATTACCGAGACTTACAGCACTTCAAAATGTAGAGCTACCTCTTATTTACGCTGGAGTTGATAAAAAAGAAAGACGCGAACGCTCATTAGCCGCTTTAACAAAAGTCGGTTTAGCTGATCGCGCTACTCACTTACCAAACGAATTATCCGGTGGTCAAAAGCAACGTGTCGCCGTTGCCCGCGCAATCGTAAATAACCCAAAATTCATTTTAGCCGATGAACCGACGGGAGCACTTGATACGAAAACAAGTACACAAATTATGGACCTCTTTTACGAATTAAATAAACAAGGCTCAACAATCATTATGATTACCCATGACCGTGAAATCGGGGAAGCTGCAGCACGTCAAATTGTAATTCGTGACGGAAATGTCGTCCAAGATTGGAGAGGTTAATTTTGAATACGAGTGAAAATATACGCATGGCCCTTTCCTCTATCTTTGCTCATAAAATGCGTTCCATCTTAACGATGCTAGGTATTATTATCGGTATTAGTGCCATTATTACTATCATTTCAATGGGTGATGGTACAAACGCAAAGTTTAAAAAAGAATTAGGCCAAGGAAAAGATAACGAAGTAACGATTTACTACAACAATCCTGATTACGGAACAGATAGTGCCAAAATCACACCTGATATGCTAAACCGTCTGCAAACTGTACCAGGCGTTAAAGATGTATATCCAGACGTAAGTATGAAAGTAAAAGCATCTGCTGGTTCAAAAGATGTAAATCTTGATTTAAAAGGTGGAACAGGCGCCTTTATGAAAGATTCGAAAATAAAATTAGTTCACGGTCGTGAATTAAATGACAGTGAACTAAACCAAGCAATCCCTGCTGTTATATTAAATGAAGAAGCTTTCAACAAATTATTTAGTGGTTGGGAATCAAACCAATACACAGATATAAAAGGAAAGCCTTATAAAATAGTCGGTGTATACGAAACGAAAAACGACTTTGGAATGCCTATGCCTGAAGGTTATACATCACTTGAAAATGCACCTGTAATTTCAGGAGTAAATGAGTATGACTCCGTAAGATTAACAATGACCTCTCCGACAGAACGTAAAAGTGTAGAAAAACAAGCCGTTTCTGTCTTAAACGAACTGAAAGCTCCTAAATTTGAGCACAAATTCGAAGCACAAGATTTAGGTGAATTTACGAAACAACTAGACGAATCAATCGGTATGATGAAAATGGTATTCGGTGGTATTGCTGCTATCTCCTTACTTGTTGGTGGTATCGGTGTAATGAACATCATGCTCGTATCTGTAACAGAACGTACACGTGAGATTGGTATTCGTAAAGCACTTGGTGCAACACGTGGTAAAGTATTAACACAATTCTTAATCGAATCTTGTATTTTAACAGGACTTGGTGGTTTCATCGGATTCATGCTTGGTATTTTCTTCGCTTGGATCGTCTCAATCTTTGCTGGATGGCCACTCGTTGTCTCAAAAGAACTTGGACTTCTTGCCGTAGGTATTTCAATGCTAATCGGTATTATATTCGGTTTACTACCAGCTAACAAAGCTGCCAAACTGGATCCAATTGAATGTTTACGATATGAATAAACAAAAACGTAGGAGTTTACACTCCTGCGTTTTTTATTTACCTATTAAATCGAGTTTCTTCTATTATATATGTTTCACGTTACAACTATCATTCTATTACTCTTCATTATTTATAGGTACTAAGGCTATTATCTAATCCTATTATTGAAAAAATACTATGTAACAGACGAAAATCAAGGCGTAATTTTTTCCATACATCGACTGATTTTGTAACAATTATATCGATATTTTATTAAATTTCACCTCGTTTATATGTTTTCACACCTAAAAACATTATCATTTCATAACTAATTTTTCATTCAAACAGTAAAATACATCATTCTTGTAACACTACAGACATTCAAGAGAAACATTACTGTAATATTATTAATGTTACAGTAATTGAAATGCTACTCATTTTGTGTTTTATATGCCCTGATACGCCAAAAAACAACAAGGAAGCGCCATCAGGATATTTATGGAATTGTTACAGAATATTAATGCTCCGTTACGAAAGCTTTGTAATTATATGTTTTTCGCAAATAAGAAAATAATGGTTGCTATAATGAGGTCAACGAAAACAAATGCAATGGAGGCTATTATGAAAAAATTTATGGGTATAGCAACAGCAGCGGTTTTTGGTCTTGGGATTTTCACAACATCTGCTAAAGCAGAAACAATCGTAACGACTGACGTACTAAACGTACGAGAAAACCCAACTACTGAATCAAAAGTTGTAGGAAAATTATTAGATGGATATAAAGTAAATGTTTTACATACAGAAAATGGTTGGTCAAAAGTTCAATTGAATAGCGGTAAAGAAGCTTTCATAAGTGCTGACTATACAAAAGACACTTACTACGTAACAGCAAACGTATTAAACGTACGTGCTGGTGCAAACACAGATTCAGAGATTCTTGGTAAGTTGAAAAAAGATGATATAATCGAAACAACACACCAAGTACAAAATGATTGGATTCAATTTGAATATAACGGAAAAACAGCTTATGTTCATGTTCCTTACTTAACAGGTAAAGCTCCAATTAAAGTTCAGCCAGTAGTTAAAGTTGAAAAAACAACTACAGTTCAAGATACAGCTAAAGTTCGTGAAGCAGTTAAAGCTCAAGAAGTAGCTGAAACTCAAGCAAAAGCTAAGGCCGCGGAAGCAACTAAAGCTCGCGAAGCAGCTGAAGCTCAAGCAGAAGTTAAGGCTCAAGAAGCGGCTAAAGCTCGTGAAGCAGCTAAGGCTCAAGAAGCAGCTAAAGCTCAGGCAGATGCTGAAGCTCAAGCAGAAGCTAAAGCTCAAGAGGCGGCTAAAGCTCGTGAAGCAGCTAAAGCTCAAGCAGATGCTGAAGCTCAAGCAGCGGCTAAGGCTCAAGAAGCAGCTAAAGCTCGTGAAGCGGCTAAAGCTCAAGAAGCAGCTGAAGCTCGTGAAGCAGCTAAGGCTCAAGAAGCAGCTGAAGCTCGTGAAGCGGCTAAGGCTCAAGAAGCAGCTAAAGCTCGTGAAGCGGCTAAAGCTCAAAAACCAGCTACACAACAACCTGCTGCAAAAGAAACTGAAACAAGTACACCATCATCTTCTCGTGAGTTACGTGTTGTAGCAACAGCTTACACAGCAGATCCACTTGAAAATGGTTATAAAGCAGGCGACCAAGTAAAATCAGCTATGGGTCATAACTTAACAGCTAATCCAAACATGAAACTAATTGCAGTTGATCCAAGTGTCATTCCATTAGGTTCAAAAGTATGGGTTGAAGGTTACGGAGTAGCAATCGCTGGTGATACTGGTGGGGCTATTAAAGGTAATAAAATCGACGTTTTAATGCCAGATAAAGGCACATCAAGTAGCTGGGGACGTAAAACAGTTACAGTTAAAGTATTAAACTAGTTATAAAAAAGAGTCAGTCTCATCGTTGAGGCTGGCTCTTTTTTTACTCTATTAAACTACTGAAAAATGACATAGTAAATGAAACTATATCAACGATTTTTCGAATATATCTATCGTAACTTATAATATATCAACGATTCGACAAGAGATATCGATTTACCGACAAATTTCGACGTTAAAAGTACTTTAATATTAAAAAGGCGGTCCAAAATTTGGACCGCCCCCTATCTTCTCTATTCCACACAAGTAAACTGCGTCCAAGCTCCTACATAATTTAGTAAGAATAACTCCTCTTCCGCAATTGTACCGACGATATTTTTCCGTTCATCTATCGGCATTTCTTTTAAAATGATTTGCAGTTCACCTTTATACTTTCCGAATGAGTTATTACCAATTACAACTTGCCCTCTTTCCTGTAGCACACTTTCGCGCACTGGGAAGTCATAGTCTTTATATTTTTTACGCACTTCTGTAGAACGTATCATATACTCTGTTATGTCGCCGCGTCTTACATGTAATTCTTGCAGCGTAGCTCTCTTCTCTACTTCAGTCGCTTCGTCTACAAAGTGCACTTTTAGCTGTAACATGTAGCGATTTAAATTTCCTAGTTTTTCTAACTCCTCTTCACTTGCATAAGCATTTCCGATAATGACATCATCAATTAGCCCTGTTGCCCATAAATGCTTCGCTTGTACTTCAATTGGTAAATTACGATGCTCTTCTAACGTACATAATCCGTCGTTAATATCCCATGGACCGATGTTTGCGGCATGTGATGTAATAAAGGCTGCACTGCGAATACCATGCTTTTTAAAGCGTTCACTACAGCGAATGAAATAATCGTACGGAAGACCAGTGAATTTTTGCGGATAAAAATTATGGCAACCAATTAAAGCTGATTTATTCGCTTGATGCGAAAGAATATTTTCTAAGTACGCAATATCGTTACTTACATTTAACTCGATTTTTAAACCGTACGGATTATTCGTCATTTTCGCTTCCGTCAATCCGTCAAAGCCTACATCTAATCGAATACCATCTGCACCTAACTCTGCGAAAAATGATAGATCACTATAACTAATACCAAGCTGATCAAACACAGCTGGAGCTACATCTAAAATAACTTCCATATTGTTATCTTTCGCATGATTAATAATCTCTTTAAATTCAGCTATAATTTCTTCTTTCGGACGATTCACAGATAACAAACAAGTAAATATTCTTGAAAAACCGTGTCGTGCCGCTGACGAAATATAAGCCATATCTTTTTCTTTCGTTGAATGTTCTGGATAAAGTGAAATCCCTAATTTACGCTCCATGCTTTTGCATCTCCTTCACACGTTGTATTAATGCCATGCTCGTAAATCTATATTTTGCAGATAAACATGTTGCACATAAAATTGTCGGTACAATAATTACGTACGGTGAGTGTAGACCTAACATTACATATGCACCCATTGAACAACCGATAAATAAAACTGATACTAGTAGTAACACTAATAAGGATTTACTTTGTACCCATTTCGAATAATGGGCAATACACTGTCCGATCACAAATGTAATTAAGATGATAATTGCTCCGAGCATTCTGTTTTCTCCTCTCCTGCTAATTGTTGTTTCTCATACATTTTGAAGAATGGATAGTAAATAACGAATGAGATTACAAAGTTAACAAGTACAAGTACACCAGCCATAATTGTCCAGTCCGTACTAATCACCGCTGCAATTGGTGCTAACATCGTAAATGGCAATTTCGCCATCATGAGTGGAATCATACCTGAAACAACTGCGAAATATGATACTGTCGTTGTCACTAACGGTGTAATAACGAACGGAATAATTAAGATTGGGTTCATTACAATTGGTGCCCCGAAAATAATTGGCTCGTTAATATTGAATAAACCTGGTACGAATGATAATCTACCTAACTCTTTTAGGAACTTAGATTTAGAGAACATAAACATAATTACTAAAGCTAACGTTGAGCCAGATCCGCCAATCCATACGAACCATTGAATGAACTGCTCTGTAAATAAGTTTGGTAACTGATGTGCATTTCCTGTAGCCGTGAACACTTCCATATTTTCAAGAATTGCGGAATCCCACATCGGACGAATGATTGGTCCTAAAATTGCCGGTCCATGTATACCAAATGACCAGAAGAACACGATTAAGAATACTGTTAATAAACCACCGAATAAGTTATTTCCTACTAGTACTGATTTTAATGGTGCGATTAAGTATGTAATTGTTGTATTTACATCGAATTTCAAACCGTAGCGAATGCCCCAGAATAAAAGAATAACTACTAATGTTGGAATTAATGCTGCAAACGAATTTGAAACTGCTGGTGGTACACTGTCTGGTAATTTTATTGAGATATTATGCTTAATCATAAAATGATAAATTTCCACTGCAATTAATGCTGTCACAATTGCGCCGAATAAAGACGTTGCACTTAATGTTCCTACTGAAATATATCGACCTGCATCAATAACACCTGGTACAGCTTTCGTAATTTGAATTGGTTCAACTGATGCTAGTAAAAAGGCGAGTACAGATAGTAGCCCTGCACTTAATTGATTGAGCTGATAAAAGTTCGCGAGCGAGGCCCCTACTCCAAACGCTGCGTATAAGGCCATTAGTCCTACTGTAAATCGGAATGGAATATCTAAAATATGGCGAAACGGTGCAATCCATTCCATATATGCATCAATTGGTAAATTTAAAAAGATAACGAAAAATGACCCGACGATCGTTAACGGTAATGTAGAAATAACCCCATTTCGAATTGCCAATAAATGTCGTTGTCCTGCAATCTTTTGCGTTGTTGGCATAATCTTTTGTTCCATAAAACTCATAAACCCATTCATCAATAGCCCTCCTCTTTCTCTCTACTATAAAAGAATGAAATAAACTTTATAACATTATAATGTTTATATTTAAAAAGATATAATTATGCTAAAACTAATTGTTCTGCTTGCCTAAGCACTTTCAAACCATCACACATGCCATAATCTCGTTGGTCTATAATTGCAACTGGTATGTTGTATGAGTTTGCAAGAAACTCTACAGCTGGAAATAAATATTTCACTTGTGGACCGATTAAAACGACATCGGCTTCTTTTATTTCAAGTTTCACAAGTTCTGAATCAACCGCCTTAATTTTATAATTCTTCCCCTGTTTCTTTGCCTCTTCTTGCATTTTTCTTACGACCATACTCGTTGACATGCCTGCTGCACAACATAATAAAATATACATCTTATACTGTCACTTTCTCTTCTACTCGTTTATGAAGAGTAATAAATTCTTCAGCTAGTTCTTTCACTGTAATTGCATTCATTAAATGGTCTTGTGCGTGCACTAACAGTAAACTGATTTCTGCATGATTTCCTCTTGCCTCTTCTTGAATTAAATCCGTTTGAATACGATGTGCTGCTGAAATTTCCTCACTAGCAAGTTTCATCTTTTCACCCGCATTCTCAAAATCTCCTTGTCTTGCAAAAGCGATTGCTTCAAGCGCTGCACTTCTCGCATTGCCACCATGTAAAATTAATGCAAATGGAGTTTGCATATCAGCCATTTTAAATTCCCCCAAGCTATATGTTTTCTATATTTTTATCTTATTATGAAAACGCATACAATTAAACATAAAAAACTTCCGTTATGTAACGGAAGTTTTTATATACTTTTTCAAAATGATAATAAAATCTCTTGAAAATCTTCAATTACCTCGGTCTGAGTAAGTTTCTCTATCGTAGTTTGACTAGACATAATATCATATAAAAAATCATAAAGCCTTTGTAAATCTTCATTATTATTGCGCTTTACACTAAATAAAATAATTACTTGTACTTTTTTATCTCCCCAATCAACAGCCTTTTCAAGTGTGCAAAACATCAAAAAAGTTTCCTCACTTAATAACTGCATCGGATGCGGGATTGCAACTGAATTCCCAACCGCTGTCGGAGACGTATTTTCTCTTTCCATAACAGAAGCATAAAAGTTTTCTTGTACATAATGTTTCTCAGCAGCTTTCTCACATAAAAACTGAATAACATCCTCTTTCGTAGAAGCACTATGATTTAAAAAAATTAAATCTTCCTTAATATAAGGCTGCACACTATTATTCACATGCATAAACAACCGCTGACCAATCAATTTAATCTCTTTATCATCAAATATTGAATTCACTTTTATAACTGGAACAGGCAAGCCACTCGGTATATGAACCGTACTAATAATACAATCTATTTTTTCTTTATAAAGATCTTCTACTTTCAATTGATAATAGCCTGTAATACCTACAATCTCTAATTTATCTCGGAACTGTGATAAAATTTTATATTTTAATAGTTGTGCACTTCCTTGACCAGTCGCACAAACTAATAAGCATCTTTTCTTTTGGTTTTGCTCCTGCAAACGGCTCATCGCTCCGCCGAAGTGAATTGCAATATAGCCAATTTCACTTTCAGGGATCGATTCACCCGTATATTCACCAATGATATCTCCAACAAGAACCGCAATTTCAAAAGCATACGGATAATTCTTTTTCACTTCTGCCAAAAGAGGATTTCTCGTATTTAACTTATACTTCAAACGATTTAATAACGTTTTTAAATGAATACCAAATCCAAATAATAATTCTTCATCATAATAAAAAATAAGATTCCGTTCTTCCGCTACTTTAAAAAGAATATGTTGCATAAATGCATATATATCTTTTCCTAATAGCTCTTCTACATTTTCATAGCGATCTCTCGTTGTAACAGCAGTACTTAATAAATGCATCGTCACATATAATACTTCTTCTTCTGGAAATGAAAATTTCAACTCTTTCTCTAAATCTCCTAAAATCTGCTTCGCAATTGTATATTCTTTCTTTATTATAAGTTCTGATTGCTCCGTATGCAGTTCTTTCATATAATGTTGACTTTGACAACGCTTTAATGCGATTGCAATATGAATGACTAAATTATCAATTTCTATATCAGATAAATATATTGTTCCACCTTCAATATACTTTAATATAATTGAACGGATGTGTGATATATAAGGTAGCGATAAATATGTCTCCGTCTGCTCAAATTGCTCATGAAACGGAGTATGGTCATAACGCGGTAAACCATATTGTGATAAACAAGAACGAATATTAAATTCCTCTCCAACAATACGTATACCATAATACGGTCTCTTCTCAATTTGTAATTTATAGCGACCACATATATCTGTAACATCTTTCATAATTAAATTAACCGTTGATTTGCTCACATAAATCTCTTCCGCTAATTCTGAAAGCTTCACATATCCCTCTGCCGTTAAAACACGCTGCAGAATGTACGCTATTCTTTCTTCATAAGAAGTTGGGATCTTTTCCGTCTGTTTTTGAAATAGACTCACACAAAAGTCTTCAAATTTCTTCGTTTGTATAATTTCTAATTCGTACCCAGTCCCTCTTTGCGATTCGATTTTCGCTCCGTTTTCTTCCAATATATCATTTAATAATTTTATATCCTTTTGAATCGTCTTCGTTGATACATGTAAACGGCCCGCTAAAAAAGCTCGATTTAACATCGATTTCTCTTCTAAAAACTCCTCTAAAATAGAAATTAATCGCTGCTGCACCTTTGTCATAGCTCTTCCTCTCGCTCTTTATATATAAAGGGGGAAAAGCTGCTGAAATCAGTAGTTTTTCCCCTTTATATTCTCTCTATTTCTTTAATATGAATCCGAATTTATCCCATGCTTGTAAATAATCTAATAAGAAAATTTCTTCTTCTATAATTCGACCAACTACATTTGTTTTTCCTGTATTCACCATATCTTTTAATGCAATTTGTAATTCGCCCTTATACTGGCCATATTGTTCATTATCAATTAATAAATCTCCACGCTTAATTTCGCGCGTATTATGAGGTTTAAACTCTTCTTTTTTATATTTCACACGACTTTGTGTAGAACGAATCATATATTCAGATACATCTCCGCGATAAAAATGTGGTTCGTCTAATACGATAATTCTTTCTAGTTCTGTCGTTGTATCATATAGTTCTATATCAAATGTTTGTTTCTCTTTATTTAATGCACCTAGTGCTTGTAATTCTTCTTCTGACGCATATGCGTTTGCAATAATAACATCATCAATTAATTCTGTCGCAAATAAATGCTTCGCCTGTGTTGTCATCGATAATTCACGATGCTGCTCTAATGTACATAACCCTTCTGTTACTGGCCAAGGTCCATATGTTGCATCAAATGATGAAATAAAAGCAGCCGTTCTCATACCGTAATCTTTAAATTGTTTCGAGCATTTAATGAAATGATCGTATGATAACCCTGAATAACGATGCGGATAAAAATTATGACAACCAATTAAATTTTCACGATTTGGTCTATGGCTCATAATGTTATCTACATACTTCGTACCATTGCTCATATTAATCTCAATTTTCAAACCATACGGATTATAAGTCATAATTGATTCTTCTAATCCTGAGAAACCGACATCTAAACGAATACCGTACGCACCCAATTCATGGAAGAATGATAAATCATTATACGAAATACCTAATTGTTCAAAAACAGATGGACTAATATCAACTAATACTTGGAACCCTAATGCATTCGCATGTGAGATCGTTTCTTTAAATTCTTCAATAATTTTCTCTTTTTCTCCATCCACAGATAATAAACATGTGAACACACGTGTAAATCCATATTTACTTGCTAATGTTAAATACTCCTTATCTTTCTCTACTGTTGAATGTTCTGGATAAATAGAAATACCTAATCGTCTCATATGTACACGCCTCTTTCTTCATCATATTGTAAACCTTTTCAAATATATGTAGTGAAAAAGTATATCTCCCCTTCTTGTTCACTACTTTTTTGAATCCGCTTTCTTTAAAGAAAAAACAATTTCTGTCATTCTTAACACCTACAAGTCTATACATCTATACTTTACATCTTTTTTTCATAGTTGTGTAGCTTTTACACAAATTTGTCAGTTTTTCGCCTTAAAAATTGTTATCCGTTTTCAAGACACCTTCCTTGACTGTTGCATTGGCCAATACATATACTCGAAAGAAAAGAGATAAAGTGAAACTTTAATCAGTGAGGGGGGTGTTCATCCCCCACTGATTATTAGTTGAACCAATCGGGCAGTTGATCTCCCACCTAACTTCTTTGCTCCAGTCCGATTTTGAGGTGGGAGTTTTACTGCCCGTTAATAGCGGGAAAATTTTATATAGGGGATGAATATATGGGAGAAGCAATACTCGTAAAACGAGAACCGTTATGGACAAAAGAGTTTGTTGCTTTAATTTTTGCAAACTTATGTATGTTTTTAGGGTTTCAAATGTTAATTCCAACCTTACCTGTTTATGTGAAAGAAATTGGTGGCACAAGTTCCAATATCGGATTTGTTGTCGGTATGTTTACCGTTGCGGCACTTTTTGTTAGACCGCTAACTGGGAACGCCTTGCAAAAATTTAATAAAAAAATCATTTTAATGATCGGTACTGCTATCTGTTTACTCGCTATGGGCAGTTACCTTTTCGCCTCAACTATCTTTCTCTTGCTTGCTGTTCGTATTTTACACGGAGCTGGTTTCGGTATTACAACGACTACATATGGAACTGTCGTTTCTGATTTAATTCCCTCAGCTCGCCGCGGAGAAGGCATGGGATATTTTGGCCTTTCTGGAACAATTGCAATGGCCCTCGGTCCACTTATAGGACTATGGCTCATGCAAACATATAACTTCACAATTCTTTTTTTATGTGCACTATCGTGCACAATTGTTTCATTAATATTAACGAAACTACTTCAAATCCAAAAAACGAAACAGCCGCCACAACAATCATCTAGTACTTTTCTCGATGGATTTATTGAGCGTAAAGCTTTACTTCCTTCATTATTAATATTATGTATTACATTAATGTACGGAGGAATCGGAAGTTTTATCACACTATTTGCTACAGAAGTCGGCATAGCTGATATTAGCCTCTTCTTTTTATGTAATGCACTAGCAATTGCTGTAACTCGTCCATTCTCTGGAAGGCTATATGATGCGAAAGGCCATACATTCGTCATCATTCCGGGAGTTATTATAACGTTTACAGGCATTATTTTATTGTCGTATACGACGACAATTCCGAGCTTAATTATTGCTGCAGCATGTTACGGAAGTGGTTTTGGAGCGATCCAACCTGCACTACAAGCATGGATGATTGACCGCGTAGCACCGCATCGACGCGGCGTAGCAACAGCTACATTCTTCTCCGCATTTGACCTTGGAATCGGCGCTGGAGCGATTATATTTGGATTTATTGCTCATTTTACAAACTATGCAACTGTATATCGTTACTCCTCTCTATTACTTATTGCTTTTCTCTTCATTTACATTACAAGCATAAGAAAACAAAAGTATGGCGATAAAAACATGGAAAAAGCTGCTGGATAATTCAGTGGCTTTTTTATCGTGTTAAAAAAATTGTTTTCTCTCGTTTTGCTGTTATAAAACTACATGCATTTTCCTACATATTTTTTTAACTTTCATCAAAAAATATACGATGAACTCGCAGACGCTTTCCTTGATATTCAATTGAACAATACTATTCTAAAAAGTATGATTTCTTTACAAAATTAAGATTTATACAAGATGAAAACCAATAAAATACAGCTGTTTCTTTAAGGTATTGTAAACTTTTCTACCCTTTGTAAATTTAGTGTAAATTTTACTAGCAAACCGTTTACAGTGACTCAAGGTTCAGTTAATAATTACATCGTACATGAAATTTAAGGAGTGGAATGCGTGGAATATAATGTTCAAGATATGATCTTCCAGTTCATTGGTGGATTAGGTATTTTCTTATTCGGGATTAAATACATGGGCGATGGACTGCAACAAGCAGCTGGAGATCGTCTTCGTGATATTCTAGATCGTTTTACAACAAACCCACTCATGGGTGTACTAGCAGGTATGTTAGTTACGGTATTAATCCAATCAAGCTCAGGAACAACCGCTTTAACAGTCGGACTTGTAAGCGCAGGATTTATGACATTAAGACAAGCAATCGGTGTTATTATGGGTGCAAACATCGGTACGACAGTTACTGCATTTATTATCGGAATTAAAATCGGAGAATACGCTCTCCCAATTATGGCAGTTGGAGCTATCTTATTATTCTTCTTTAAAAATAAAAAAGTACATTCTTTAGGTCAAGTTATATTCGGCTTTGGTATGTTATTCTTCGGTTTGGAATTAATGAGCGCAGGTATGAAACCTCTTCGCTCTTTAGAATCATTCCAAGAATTAACGGTTAGTATGAGTGATAACCCAATTTTAGGAGTTGTTGTCGGTACAGTCTTCACTTTAATTGTACAAAGCTCAAGCGCAACAATCGGTATTTTGCAAGAATTATTCGGTCAAGGTGCAATCGATTTACAAGCTGCCCTTCCTGTATTATTCGGTGATAACATCGGTACAACAATTACAGCTGTATTAGCAGCAATCGGTACTTCTATTGCCGCAAGACGTGCAGCATTAGTTCACGTTATCTTTAATATCGTCGGTACAATTATATTTACGATTTTATTAGTACCATTTACAAGCTTAATTCAATATTTCCAAACATCATTAAACTTAAATCCAGAAATGACAATTGCATTTGCACACGGAACATTTAACGTAACAAATGCAGTTATTCAATTCCCATTCATCGCTGTATTAGCATGGATTGTAACAAAACTTATTCGCGGCGAAGACTCTGCTATTGATTTCAAACCGCAACATTTAAACCCAATCTTTATTGAGCAATCTCCAGCTATCGCTTTAACAGAAGCTCAAAAAGAAATTATCCGTATGGCTGAGTTTTCATTACATGGATTAAAAGAAGCAAATCAATTTTTAAATACACAAGACAAAAAACACGCTGACATGGCTACTCAATTAGAAGGAGCTATTAACAATTTAGATAAAAAAATTACCGAGTATTTAGTTCTACTATCTGAAAAGCCGCTTTCACCTACGGATTCTGAAAAACATTCCGTTTTAGCAGGTGTTGTTGGAGATATTGAACGTGTTGGTGATCATGTAGAAAACCTTGTAGAACTTGTAGATTTCCAAATTTCAAATCGTGTTTCACTATCAGACGAAGCATTAGGTGAATTAAACGAAATGCTGGAATTAACGATTTCAACACTGCAAGACTCAGTTGAAGCTTTAACAAACTTCGATACCGAACTAGCTCAAACTGTTATTGCAAAAGAACGCAAAATCGACCAAATGGAACGTGTTCTTCGTAAACGTCACGTATTACGTCTAAACGAGCGTAGCTGTTCAGGTGATGCAAGTATCATCTTCGTCGATATGGTAAGTAACTTAGAACGCATTGGCGATCACGCTGTAAATATCGCTGACGGTGTTTTAGGTGAACAAGGAAAAATCAATTTAAAACAATCATTATAATGAAGAAAAGAGACGCTACATTAAGCGTCTCTTTTTTCACTTTATTTTAACAACTGTTCTTCCTTTTAACTTTCCTTGCAATATAAGTGCAAACTTCTCATCTAATTCTTCTAATGTACATTCTTCTGTATAAGACGCTAACTTTGAATTTTCCCATTCATCCGCTAACAATGTCCACACATCTCTTCTCACATCCACCGGGCATTGCACGGAATCTATCCCTAAAAGGCTTATGCCTCGTAAAATAAACGGATATACCGTTGTATGTAATTCCTGTCCTGCCACATTACCGCATGTCGTTACACAACCACCATACTTTACTGTTTTTAAAGCTGTTTCTAACATATGTCCACCTACAGTATCGATAACTCCGGCGTATATCCCTTTTAACATTGGTCTTCCTGATTCATCATTCAATTCCGCGCGATGAATCACTTTTTTCGCTCCTAGACGTAGTAGCATCTGTTCCTCTTCCATTTTCCCTGTCGCTCCTACTACATTAAACCCTAACTTACTTAAAATACTAACAGCTACACTCCCTACGCCGCCTGTAGCACCAGTTACTAGAACGTCTCCCATACCAGGATTAATTCCTGCTCCAATAAGCTTATATACCGACAAAGCAGCAGTAAAACCTGCTGTCCCATACATCATACTTTCCTTTAATGACATTCCTTCTGGTAAAGGCACGACCCAAGATGATGGGACGCGAATATATTCTCCGAAACCACCAGAGGTATTCATACCTAAGTCATATCCCGTTACAATAACTTGATCTCCTACATTAAAGGAGTTATCTTCACTTCTCATAACTTCTCCTGCGGCATCAATTCCTGGCGTATGAGGATACGTTCTCGTAACACCTTTATTACCAGTAGCTGAAAGGGCATCTTTGTAATTTAATGAAGAATAATGAACTTGTATGAATACGTCTCCCTCAGGTAAACTACTTACTTCTCTCTCAACAACTTTTCTTACAAACTGATGATTTTCCGTTTCGTTCACAACGATTGCTCGGAATGATGTATGATTCATTATGCTCTCTCCTTTATCCGTCAAATTCTTCTTTATTATATAGAAGAAATAAGTAAGCTTACTCATTTCTTCTTGGCTATATTTCAACAAATCTTACTTCCCTATCACTTTCTCATAATATATATTTTCATTTCTACCAAAAGCCCTTATACTTATTCTACATCTAAAAAAGAATATATAGAAAATCTGACTTTTTATAAATAAATTGAATTTTTACGAAATGTAAATGATTTGTAATGTTTTTTTTCGCTAAATTTCATTATAATAAGTGGATATGAGTGTCGTATTTCAATCCAAATGAAGGAGTACAGGAAATGGAGCAAAACCCATCTTTGCAAGAAAATACACGCAGTAAACCGAACAAAAATAAGAAAAAAATAAAAATTATTATAAGCGCTATACTATTCGTTTTATTAATAGGTGGCGGTTATACTTGGTTTTTAGTAAATAAAGCATCTTCTGCTGTTCGAAATGCCGCACACGATTTAGCACGCGGTGATAAATCAGATTTACGAGATAAAGCTGTTAAACCTATTACAAATAACGTCTCTGTTTTAATAATGGGTGTTGATGAAAGCGATGTCCGAGGAAAAGAATATGGTGAAGCTATAAGAACAGACGCGCTTTTACTTGCAACATTTAATAAAGATAGCAAAACTGTTAAACTATTAAGTATCCCACGTGACACATATACTTATATTCCAATAGAAAAGAAAAAAGATAAAATTACACATGCTCATGCATTCGGTTCTGCTAAAAACGGAAAAAATGGTGGACCACAAGCAAGCATTGATGCAGTTGAAAAATTAATGAATGTTCCTGTCGATTATTTTGTCAAATTTAACTTTAAATCATTTATAAAAATCGTCGATGACTTGGGCGGTGTTGAAGTTGATGTACCAGTTGAATTTACTGAGCAAGATAGCAATGATAATGCTGAGGCAATTCACCTAGAAAAAGGTGTTCAAAAGTTAAATGGCGAAGAAGCTCTTGCTCTTGCTAGAACAAGACACATCGATAGTGATGCAATGCGTGGACAACGTCAACAACTCGTTATCGAAGCTATTTTAAAGAAACTAACAAATGCTGGTTCTGTAACAAAAGTTGGCAACATCATTGATGATATTAACGGACAATTCGTTACAAACTTAACATTTGATGATATGCTTTCATTCTATAAGTACGGATCGGATTCGGAAATTGAGAAATTACAAATCCAAGGTGATGATTGCTATATGGCAAAAGGTGACGATACATGTAGCAAATCTGCTGGTGGTGGTCGAACTTACTACTACAATCCAGATAAAAAAGAATTAGCTAATGTTACAAATGAACTTCGTACTCATCTTGGGCTACCTGCATATACAAAGTCTGACTCAGACTCTGATTCGAAAAAGACAAAAGAATCTAAGTCTGAAAATTCAAGTGAACGCGAATCAAGTAACAATGAAGTGAAAAATAAGAACAAAAATAGCAGTGAAGATACAGAAACATCGTCTAACGACAATGAATAGTAAAGAAGCAGTACTCTATGGAGGTAGAGTACTGCTTCTTTTTATTTCGTCAGAATCAAAAATCAGAACTTTCTAACTATCTTTTTTAATATTTTTAAATTATAATAAATAGTAGCAATCTATTCCAATTATCAGGGGGCTCATACATATGAAAGCTGCAGTAAAACATAACATCTCAGATTTTAAAGACTACTTAAAATCCAACGATATATACATGGAAGAAAATATAGATGAAAATGATGGCTCTGTTCATTTTTCAGTAGGATTAGAGACAGAAGCTGGCGCAAAAATTCAACTTATCGCTGCTTTCCAAAACGAACATCCTACGGTGGATATATACTGCTTCAATGTTGCTCACGTGCCTGATGCAACATCAACAAATGATATTTTACATGTCATTAATGAATTAAACACATCTTATCGCTTTGCAAAATTCACATTAAACAAGCAAAATGCAATTGATATTTCAGCATCTCTTGCATTCTCAGAACCAAACTTTAATCCAGCACTTGTCTTTGAACATACGAGAATGCTATATAAATTAGCAAATGACGAATATAAAAACTTAATGAAAGTTATTTGGGCATAAATAAAAGGATGGGCTACAAGCAGCCCATCCTTTTATTTCGATATCATATCAATCCACATTTTAACAGCAGTGCCTACAATCAAAATCGATAACATATATTGCAGTGCTTTTTGATTGGTCCCCTTCCCGACTCGCACTCCAAGCGGCGCAGCAAAGATACTTGCAACCGCAATAATAAGAGCTGGAATTACAACTACTTGACCAGTTATCACTTTTCCAGTCGTAATCCCTACTGAGGAAATAAACGTAATAGCGATAGATGTTGCTATTGTTGTACGTATCGGCAATTTTAAAATAACTAACATAATCGGTACTAATAAGAAAGAACCGCCAGCACCTATAATGCCTGATGCTCCTCCTACAATAAACGCTAACAAGCTTGCTAACCATTTATTATATGTCACTTCACCACTATTATTTCGTTTCGGTACGAACATCATAATAGCAGCAATTGTTGCTAACGCTGCATAAACAACATTGACCGTATGTTCCTCTAATACGTTAGCACCAAAGCTCCCTATGAAACTTCCTATTAAAATACTAGCTCCCATATACACAACTAACGTTTTATCCATATCATTACTTTTCCGATAAGCCCATGCGCCTGCAAAAGTTGCAAAGAATACTTGTACCGCTGTAATACCACTCACTTCATGTGACGTATAACCAGTAAATCCTAACAATACTGGAATGTATAAGATCATCGGATAATTAATAATCGCACCGCCAATTCCAACCATTCCTGATATAAACGATCCTATAAACCCAATTATAAAAAGTAATAATACTAAACTCACCTTACATCCCCCTCCTTCTAAAAAGAAGGTGATTTAAATGAATAAGTTTACATTCCCATCCGAAGCATCTGCTAAATATGCCCCTACGCCTGCAAACTCTACCCCTTCCATAATCTCTTCCTCTTTTAACCCTAATAAATCTACTGTCATTTGACAAGCTACAAGTTTAATTCCTTGTTCTTTCGCCAAATCAATTAAATCTGGCAAAGGCATTGCGTTATGTTTTTTCATAATGCCTTTAATCATCTTTGGCCCCATGCCAGCAAAATTCATTTTGGATAATCCCATCTTATCGGCACCGCGTGGCATCATTTTTCCAAATACTTTTTCTATAAATGTTTTCTTTACATTCACATGTTCATCTTTCCTTAAAGCATTTAATCCCCAGAAAGTATGAAAAATAGTTACCTCTTGGTCATACGCCGCTGCACCATTTGCAATAATATAAGCAGCCATTGCTTTATCGTAATCTCCGCTAAATAACACGATTGTCGTTTTCTTCTGTTGTTCCATATTGTTCCTCCTTCAAATTACCTATAGGGGTATTTAATTATTTATAAAAAGGCTCAAACCTTTTATCTCTATGCTATATGACTTTACCTTCCCAAGCTAACATACCACCTACCATATTGATTGCTCGAAAACCGTAACCTTCTAAAAATTGAACGGCTCTTGCACTTCTCGCGCCAGAGCGACAAACGATAATATATTCTTTCTTTTTATTCAACTCATGCATACGAAACTCTAATATCCTTAGCGGAATATTACATGCTTCTGGAATTTTTCCTTCAGCTACTTCTTCTACTTCACGGACATCCACAATATTTACTGCTTCTTTACGTAATAATTTTTCTTCTAATTCTTTTGCTGTCATTTCTTTCATTTTAAACTCCTCCTCACAAACCATTCATACCACCTGAAACATTGATAAGGTGCTGGAATCCTAATTTCTTTAATACCTTTGCCGCTTGCTTACTTCTCATCCCGCTCTGACAAATAACGATTACTTCCGCATTTTTATCTAATTGATTTGCTTTACTAGCTAACTCATTTAACGGGATATTTCGAAATCCCTTCATATGATTCCCACTATATTCACCTACTGTACGAACATCGATAAGTTGTTTCCCCTTTTTTTCCACTATATTCTTTAATTCTTTTCCACTGATATTTTGCACACCTTTCACTGGTAAAAATCGTGAAATAACAAACCATGTAGCAAGTACAATGAAAAGCGTACTTAATATTGTGTTCATATAACTCCCCCTCTATATTTATAAAATTATTTCTTTACTACGCCTTCTTAATCCAAAACTTTAGTACATCGCCTTCTTCTTCATGCTTTACAATGTCATGACCACCTTTATTTGCCCACGCTGGAATATCCTTAACTGATCCTTTATCCGTTACATGCACTTCTAACACTTCTCCAGTTTGCAAAGTATCCATCGCTTTCTTCGTTCTTACAATCGGCATTGGACATGCTAAACCTTTCGCATCTAATACTTGTTCTATATTCATCATCAATTCCTCCAATTTGTTATTTTTATAATGACTCATGCACTGCACAACGATTTGGGCCAATCTCCATTTCTCGCTCTTCTTCCACACTCGGATGAATTTTCCCCATATTCGTTTGACGAATTTCTTCATATGCATTTGGTTGTGGCGGTAAGTTCTCTGTCACAGCTTTACGAAACTCTATTTCATCAGCAATATTTAACCCTACATTCTCTTTAAATAAATCTTGTAAGCTCGCACTCACAACGCCTCTTTCATCCATTTCACTTATTTTTGAATAATGGGCTGGTAAAACAATTAAATCTTGAGACAGTTCCTTATAAAGTGTATATAACGTATTTCTTAAATCACTCACCCAATCTTCAGCCTTACCAGCAAGATCAGGACGCCCGATTGAATCTACAAATAAAATATCGCCTGATAATAAATAAGAATCATCAACAATGAATGACGTACTTCCAATCGTATGCCCTGGTGAGTATAATGCGTCAATTACAATTTTAGTACCCCCCACCGTAATAACAAATCCTTCAACAAGCGGTTCGTATGAGAAAACAACTTCCTCGGCATCTTTTGGCGGTAACCAATACGTACCACCTACCTTTTCAGCTAACTTACGTCCACCAGAAATATGGTCTGCATGTAAATGTGTATCCATTACATTCGTAATCGTAACGCCATGCTCTTTCGCAAACTCTTCATATGCCTCGGCTGTCCTTACCGCATCAATAACTGCTGCTTCATCGTTAGAAACAACCATATAAGATAAACAGCCTTTTCCAAGACGATTAAATTGATATATACTCCCTCCGCCCTGTACATCCCCTACTTTTAACGGCTTCACATATTCACTCCAAGCTTTCATTCCACCAGCTAAATAATAAATATTTTGTAATCCCGCTTCTGTTAATTGCTCTGCCACAAATATAGAAGACCCTTCTTTTGCACATACTACTAAAACATCTTTATCTTTAGGTAATTCACTTACAATATGATCTACACCATCTAACAAGTCAAAGTAAGGTTTATTAATAGAAGAAACTTGTTTCCCTTCAATTTTCCAATCTTCATAATCCGTCTCATTACGAACATCTAAAATGAATAACTCTCCGAATAAAACTTTCTCTGCAACATCTTTTGCTTGTAACATCTTAATGTCCATTTAATTACCCCCATAGGTATATTTTTGTTTAAAAAATTTTATTTCTCCACATTTCCTTGCCACCCTAACATACCAGGAATGACATTTTTCACATTTGAAAAACCTTTCTCTTTCAACATTTGGCAAGCTACATCACTGCGGTTACCAGTTCGACAAATAACATAAATTTGCTTCGTCTGATCTAACACTGCGCTGTCTAATTCACCTAATGGCACCGAAATGGCAGATGGAATATGGCCAAAAGTAAATTCCGCTGCTTCGCGAACATCTAATACAATGCTCTCTTCCCCATGAGACAATATAGACTGTAATTCTGCATTCGTAATTGTATGTGGATATTTCACAGCTTCATTCACTTCATGCTCGTTTGCTTTCCTAACATAATGCACCAATACATCACCCTCGTGTTTCGTCCCGATATATTGATGTCCTACTTTACTCGCCCAACTTTTTATATCTACCGTAGATCCTTTATCTGTTGCCTTAACTTCAATCACCTGCCCTGGTGTTAACCCTTCTATCGCCTTCTTCGTTTTCACAATAGGCATCGGACAAGCCAAACCTTTACAATCTAAACTCATATCCACTTTTATACTCATAATCGATTCCTCCACAATTTACATACATATACCTGTAGGGGTATATTAAAATGTTTTTGAAAATCTGTCAACACTTACGTTTGACAGATTATCGGCTTTTTACAAGTAATTGAACAGCTTCTTTAATTAACTCTTCATTTGAACCATTGCCACTTTCAAACTGTTCACGTAAACAATGCTCTAAATTCGTTCCAACAACAAGTCCAATTGTACGATCAAGTGCAGAACGAGATGCCGTTAACTGTGTAATAACTTCTCGGCAATCTTTTCCTTCTTCCATCATACGAAGCACACCACGAACTTGACCTTCAATACGTTTCAATCTATTTTTCATATCTTGATTGTATTCCACTATAGACCACCTCCGTAATTGTAACTATATTATACATTACTTTATAACTTTGTATAATATCATATACCCTTCAGGGTATATTGTAAAGTTTTTAATCTTTAGACTGAAATTTATACTTACTTCACAATTTTTCTAAATTATATAAAAATAGGCCGAATCAACCATATGATTGGTTTCGGCCTATTTTTATTAATTTACGTTAATCATTATTAATTTAGCTACATTTCTATCATTAATCACAATCTCTTTTTTCTCATTATTCGGCAATAAAATTATATACTTTCCTTTTCTAGGAATCTTCCAAATCAATTTTCCTTCTTGATTAGTTTTCCCTATCGAAATCACGATTTCTTTACTAGGCTGAGGTAATTCATCTTTTATAAGCATAATTTCAAAGTCTTTTATCTGTTGTTTCTCTTTATTTTGAACATAGAAAGTTATAGGATTAACAACTTTACTAACATTCTCTTCGTTATTTACTATATAACTAGACATCATGATTATGACCAATATACAATACAAAATCCAAATAGAATTACTATATTTATTCAGGCCATTTTTTAATATTATTAAACACATCGTCTGTTATCCGATTTCCAAAATTCATATTTTTATTTCCTCTTGTATGAATGGCTATTATTTTGATACCGGTATCGAAATACTGATATACAGGTGATCCACTTTGCCCCTCATAAGTATCAATCTTGTATGTTAACATTCTAGGAGAAACTCCCTCAATTGGACCATAGTCTCTCCACATTGTGTAACGTTCATTTCCTATTTTATCAGCGGGATATCCAGGAATCGCCGCAAGTAAACCTTTTGGTGATTCTACATAGGTAGTTCTATATCCCAACCAGCCAATATAATCTCCTGGAGACCCATTTAATTTAATCGTTCCATAATCATAATCTGAATTTTCATTATCAGTCCATCCACTTACTGAATAGAGTTTTGTCCAACTATAAGGTAAATACGGTGCTTGGTTTCCATTTCTACCAGGGGTCACAATAACATTTGTCGCCCATCCACCAATTTCTTTATTGTAAATACAATGTCCAGCTGTAAGCACTGTATCTTTACTAACTAGTGCTCCTGTACACCCATAAACTTCTCCACTATTTTACTGAGTCGCAACATGGACTATAGCGCTATACGGATATGAATTTGTATCATTAACCCGTATTCGATCATCGCTTCCTATAACAGAATAGGTAAGAATATTAGGTGAATAATTTAACGTACTATTTTCCAAATATGCTCCCCAATCTTCCCCACCATGTTTTCGCCCTTCAAATGAGGGCGAAACAAGATCTTCTCCCCTTCGATCATTACTATACAATGATTGTTCTTGAAACAGTTCACGTTCTCCCTCATTTGAGACCGATGTCCACGGTACATCTTCTGCATACACCTTCTGATGCACCAAAAATACTATGCAAAAAAATATAAAAAGAACACCAAAACGATAAAGAGCCAACCTGCATCTTATAGAAATAAAGCTATCCAACATAACTTACCTCCTATACAAGTGATAGCAAACAATTGAGGATCCCTTTATAAATTCTAGTTTTTCTTTTTTTAGAAGTCAATGTAATTAACAATGATAATCATTGTTAATTACATTGACTTAATAAACTCAAACAATTATTTATATTCTTTACTCTGCTTTCAAAAATCTGTCTTATTAAAGCTTCACTTTATTACATAAGCCCGTAACCTTCTTCACAATCAGCTCCGCAGTATTTTTCTCCGGTGGCATCAATAAATTCGTAACAGACCCATATACAACAGGATTTAATTCTACTTCATATCCACCATATGTAAACTCTTCCCTTGTCGGTAAATAACCAATATATCCATTCGTATATCCACCAAGAAAGGCTATTTCATTTTGAAGACTCTCTTTCACTTCTAACGCGGTTTCTGAAAAAGGTTCCATCGGTATACCAAAGAACATTCCATCATTAACTTGAAACAGTTGAACTTCTAAATCAATACGTAACTGCCGAATACCTTGCTTATATTTCTCTAAAACGATAGTAAGCCACTCGTCCGTGTTCACACCCCACTGCTTCTCCGCCAATTGAGCCATGCTTCGTATCTCATTCATTTCAGGAATATCTTTCAACTTCATTTGCATCATACTCGAAACTGTTCTTAAATTTACAATTGGGCTATATGTAACTATTGGCAATATTGTTAATACATGTCCACTAAGTGTGTAAGCCATTTGCTTTACTGCTTCCCTTGAACCGCGATACTTCGCATTTACATTACCAGCAGCTCCTTGCACAATAATAACAGGGCAATTTACGATTTTCTCAAGAATCTCCCTCGTCATTCCAGGATAATCCGCTGATAATACATCGCTATCACCTTTTAAAACATTCGGATGCGCAGTACAAAATACAATAATCCCAGATAGCTCCTTCGTTTCAGCATTTCTTATTGCTAACATGCCAATTCGCTTATCTACAACACCCTCTATATTTGTTCCCATCTTTGATCTTCCATCAGATGTTCTCTCTCTTCGGTTTATCCCAATATCACCTGTCGTAACACTCCAGCCAACTTCACATAGCCCCAAGTTATTATTTGCAGTAACAGCACCGTGCACTACATTATTTACTAAACTCGTTTTATACGACTTTACTAAAGCTTGCTCACCAACAGTTTCCGGACCAGAATGTGTATGTGTATAAACAACTGTTATTCGCTCAAATGGCACATGAAGCCTGCTAGCTACGCGCTCACGAATAATATTCGTATCTTCTACTAACATCCCAATATTATCAATGCTTATAAACACAGTTTTCATTTCATCTTTTTCAAATACAAAAACTGTCCCATAAATATGCTCTTCAATATTATTTATTCCTGTCTCTCTATGGTATCCAACAAAATCAATACCGACAGGCGGCGTAATATCTACCTTGCATACCCCTATTTTGCTCATTTGAATCGCTCCATTTCTCTATATAACTCCCTTTCTTCAAGAATAGCATATTTAACTTTGCCCCAAATAAAAAAGAACGGACATAGCATTCTATGTCCATTCTTTTCATCACACATACTTCCGATGCACCATCTTCCCATCATAAGAAAACACAACGCCCTTACTTTCCACAATCGACTCCATATGCACCGTTCTTCCCCATAACTGATGAATGTATGGCAGTACTTTTTCTAAGTATTTTAAATCGAGCTCAATTCCTTCGTAACTATGTTTAATGTACAACTCTCCGTTCTTTAAGTAGTCACCATCTTCTACTACTAAGTACGGGAAGCCACCATTTGTACGCATATTTACGAGCTGATCACGTACATGTTCCCACTCTTTATCTATTACCTTATATTCTTTTCCTTGGCGTTGGAATAAGTACATATCTTCTCTCATTACGAGATCTTTGTTTAAGTAGTTCCTTAAGAATGATACATCCCATTCGATTTCGCGTACTTCAAAGATTTTGTCACGGCCAGATCCTGGTTTTACACCGCGTCGTTTCATTTCTTCTGTCGGGTTATTGTAGCGCTCCTCTATATCTTCAAACATTTTAATACCTAGGTAGTATGGGTTAATACTTGTTTTTGATGGTTGAACTACACCTGCATTAAGCTTTGCGAATTCAATCGCTTCAGAAGATGTTAAGTCCATTTCACGGAGTATGCGTTGATGCCAGTATGATGCCCAGCCTTCATTCATAATTTTTGTTTCAAGCTGCGGCCAGAAATATAGCATTTCCTCACGCATCATCGTTAATATATCTCGCTGCCAATCTTCTAGCTCACGGCTATATTCTTCAATGAAGAGGAGTAAATCTTTCTCTGGTTGCGGCGGAATTTTCTTCTTTTTATGCATATTAGGTCGTTCTCTCTTTTTGTTTCGATCATCTAAATTCCATAAGTCATCGTACTGTGATATCTTTTTCTTTTCTACATCCTCTTCTAAATCTTCAATACTCCACGCAAGTTTTGGACGCATAATCGATGGGTCAATATGCTCTTGAATGGCAAGTACGGCATCTAAAAATGTTTCTACCTCTGCTTTTCCGTACTTATGCTCATACGCTTTCACACGGTCCGCTGTTGCCGCCATACTTTCTACCATATCTCGCTTCGTATTTGAAAAACGAATATTATTTTTGAAGAAGTCACAGTGTGCTAAAACGTGCGCTACAATTAATTTGTTTTGAATTAAAGAGTTCGTATCTAATAAAAAGGCGTAACATGGATCAGAGTTAATAACGAGTTCGTATATTTTACTAAGACCTAAATCGTATTGTAATTTCATTCTGAAAAACTGTTTTCCAAAACTCCAATGTGAAAACCGCGTTGGCATCCCATATGCACCAAATGTATAAATAATTTCCGCTGGACATATTTCATAACGCATCGGATAAAAATCAAGCCCAAATCCCGTCGCAATTTCCGTAATTTCCGCAATCGCATATTGCAGTGCTTTATCGTCACTTGCTCTCATTATTTTCCCTCCTTACACTTTCCCTTAAGAAAGTGTATGATGAAAAACAAGCTTTCATGAGGATTGATTGCATAATAAAAAGACACCCCCGCAAAAACGAGAATGTCTCATCTATTAACCTTCAATAATCTCCATCTTCTCCGTAATCGGAGTACGAGCTTTTCCTTCTGGCGCTTTATCGAAATAGCCGATATGAAGAATTCCAACGATACGTTGTCCTCTTGTTAAACCGATTCCTTCTATAAATAATGGATTGTAGTTCAATCCGCCTGATTTCCAAACGCAACCTAATCCGCGTTCCCAAGCAAGAAGCTGGAAGTTTTGCATAAATGCACATGTTGCAGCGTAATCTTCGTCACGCTGAATTTGACGCGGATCTTCATTTATATATACAACGATTTGTGCAGGCGTGCTTAAGAAACGATCTGATAAAATTTTACCGCGCTTTGCTCTTTCTTCTTCTGTGAAAGAGTTTAATACTGCATCTACTAATTTCTTGCGGCCTTCTCCAATGTATAATTTACAATTCCATGGTTCACGATATTTATGATTCGGTGCCCACGTTGCGTCGTTTAATAGTTCAATTAATAACTCTTTATCTACCGCTTTGTCTGTAAATGTACGAACAGAGCGCCTTTCTTTAATCACATTAGCGATGGAAGTATATGTAGTCATATTTATCTCTCCCTTATTTTTATCTATATGTATAAGTTTATTGTTGGCATTGATATTGATTTTCAATTTCGATTATACCTTAGTTTTTTACTATTAATCAATGTTTTATGTTGGAAAACTTCTAAAAACGTCATTTCATACTGTGAATAAAAAAACTTAACTTGTTCACAAGTATTTCACATTTTATGGAAATGATATGTTTACAGTTTTCTACATTATCCATCTAGGAGGAGTTTACATGTACAAAAAAATCGCAGTAAGTATGACTATGGCAGCATTATTATGCGGGATATCCACCTTCCCTACGTCCGCTGCCACGCCAAAAGAAGTAACAATGCATCATCATAAACCAATTTCAGAAGAAGAAATGCAATCGTTAGAAAAACTTGGCTATAACAAACATGAAATTTGGAGAGCTGCTCACATTGCAAGAATCAGTAAACAAGAAATAAAAGATGTTTTATCTTACTATAAGCAAAATAAATCTTGGGAGAAAACAGCCGAGCATTTCGGTGTAGATCCAAGTAAGCTGAAAAAGCATCATATGAATAAAGAAACAAAGCAAGCACTGCTACAACAGTTAGCAACTATGCAAAAATCCACACCGGATCAGCTAAAGCAAAAAATGAAAGAATATAACATCAAATTGCGTCATCTTACTGTGTTAACAATCATCTCTCAAAAAAGCAATACCCCTCTTGATGATGTATTAAAAATGAAAAAAGATGGAATGGACATTAAACAAATTGCCGAAAAATTAAATGTAAAAAGAGAAGATATACGAGCGGAAATGATGAAATTAGTGAAGTCTATTAAAGAACAAAAAACAAATTAAAATGCTAAAAAGGAAGAGCCATTCACCACTCTTCCTTTTCTTTATGAACTTTCAATTTTTAAGTATAAATTCCCGTCTTTCCCAAAAACTAACACAAGTAAATGATGTAAGTTAGGGGTGAGAAAATGTTCGGTTTATCATCTAAGAAATCAAAAAAGACTAATACAAAAACACTTTGTTCTATCCCAGAATTTATACAAACCATGAAAGAATCAAGCGATTTTGTTTCTTATAACGTACTTGAAGATGAAACGTTATGCTTGTTTTATTATAAATCTGTCGTGGAAGCACTTATTATTAAACAATTTATTTTAACTCCTCTAAAAAAAGAATCGGAACAAATTCAAAATATCTCTGATTTATGTAATATCGTCTCTATTGAAGATATTATTACCTCCCCTTCTATTGATGATATTCGTGAGAAATTATTAGGTGGATATATTTTAATACGCTTAAAAAACAATTCGAATCCCGATCAATATGCTTTAATTCGTGCTGAAAGTACTGTTTTAGGAACACGATTATATAACGATACAGAAAATGAGTATAGCGTAATCGGGCCTAAAATCGGTTTTGTTGAAAACCTTGATACAAATATACACTTATTACGCCGAAATATTGTAACGGAGCAACTCATTTTTAAAGAAGTTACCGTCGGATCTATATCAAAAACGAAAGTAGCAGTTGCTTATATAGAAGGAGTTACAAATGAACAATTTATCAACACCGCAATACAACGGCTAGAAGACATTGACTTTGATGTCCCATTTGATTCAACTATGATTGAGCAATTTATTAGTGATAATAGCAATTCACCTTTTCCTGTTCTATTACCTACAGAACGATTAGATCGAGCTGTATTTGCGTTAATTAACGGGGAAGTTTTGATTTTAACAGATGGCTCTCCATATGCTTTATCAGGACCAACAACGTTACTGGATTTTTTCATTTCACCAGAAGATTATTATTTACCGTGGATGATTGGATCGTTCTTTCGTATTATTCGTTTTTTTGGGGCTATATTTTCTCTTTTTTCCTCCGCTATTTATACAGCGGCTTTAACATATCATTATCAAATGATTCCTGCCGATTTACTAGGTCCTATTATTTTCTCGAGAGCTAACGTACCTTTCCCTCCTATTCTAGAAGCACTCTTTTTAGAAATTACAATCGAATTGCTTCGTGAAGCAGGAGCACGTTTACCAACGAAAGTCGGACAAACGATTGGGATTGTTGGGGGGATTGTAATTGGCCAAGCATCCGTGGAGGCGGCTTTGACAAGTACAATTTTATTAATTGCAGTCGCTTTATCCGCTCTTGCATCTTTCACAACACCAACCGTAAAGATGTCTTCTACTATCCGGTTATTACGCTTTCCACTTATTCTTTTAGCCGGTGCATTCGGAGGATTAGGCCTTATTGTCGGATTTGTATTCATTTTAGCTCATTTAATTAAATTAAAATCACTTGGATCACCTTATTTATTACCTTTATATCCATTTCGTGGTTTAGGTACAGCAGAAGGTTTTCTTCGATTACCATTTAGTCAAACGGCTCAAAGACCTTCTTTTCTTAGACCAAAATCAAAATGGCGCTATAATCCAAACAAAGCGAAGCAAAAACGTGATGGTGAGAATGAATGAAAAAAATTTTATTGCACCTTATCATTATCTTCTTCATTTTACAAACTGGCTGTACACAAACCTATATAGTGGATACACAGCGTATTATTCATATTGCTGGATTTGACATCACAAAAAACAAAAGATTCCAAGGAACTATCTTATTCCCTGAATACACACATGGTGTAAAGTCTAAGCCAGAGACGCAATCAACATCTGCTCGTTCCCTTGAAACAATCGCTTCACGATTAAATGCGAAATCTCCTCACAATGTCGTTGTAGGTCAAATGCGTGTCGTCCTATTTGGAAAAACGCTAGGAGAACGCGGAATGGGAGAAATTATTACTAACTTACAACGTGACCCAAATATCGGGCGTGATGTACAACTAGCAATTGTAGATGGATCGGCTGAAGAGCTTTTAAATTACGGAAAAAAAAATGGGTCTTTATATATTGCCGATTTACTCGAGCAAAATATACGAAATGAGAACATTCCACAAACCACATTAAACATTTTTTTATATAATTATTACTCTTCTGTATGTGATGCCTATGTTCCTTATATTAAAATGGACGATAATCATTCTATCGCTGTCAAAGGACTTGCCTTTTTAAAAGGCGATAAAGTAGTCATGTATACAGATAAAAGACATTCTGTTTTAGCAAAATTACTTATTAATCCTACGAAAAATGGACGTTACGAAGCAGCAATAAAAAAAGATAAGCATAAAGGTATGGTTGTTATACAAAACTTAGCTGGAGAAAACAAGTATGATATAGATCAAACTGGCGACATACCAAAAGTAAAAATCCATTTAAAATTAAATGGATTAATTAAAAACTCCCCCAATTGGATTGATTTAAGAAAAAAAACAAATATCAACTATATAAGAAAACAAATTGAACGAAATGTTGAAAAAGACTGCGAAGATTTAATAAAACAATTTCAAGAAAAGGAAATTGATCCTTTAGGAATACGAGATGAAATTAGAAGCCATACGAGAAAATGGAATATAAAACAAATTCGAAATATGTATAAAAATGTAGCAGTAGATATAAATTTAGATCTTAATATTGTACAATCTGGAATCGGTGAATAGTGAGGTGAAATGAGCAATGAATACAATGAATACATCAAAAACTGTCTCTCCATATTTTGCATTTATTTTATTGCATTCTCTCCAGATTGGTATAGGAATTCTCGGATATCAACGTGTAATTTTAAAAAACGCTGGTTATGATGCCTGGATTTCTCTTATTATTGCGGGAATTGCAACTCATATTGTACTGGTTTGTATGTTAAAAATGCTTGAAAAAGACGGAGATTTAATTAGCATTCATACAACAACCTTTGGAAAATGGATTGGCTCTATATTTTCTGTAATTTTCACTCTTTATTGCTTATTATTTTGCCTTACTGTTCTTCGTACATATATGGAAGTGATACAAGTTTGGATTTTCCCTACCATTAAGTTATGGAAACTTACCCTTATGTTTTTATTAGTCACTTACTACATTATAAAAGGCGGCTTCCGCTCTGTGACAGGGATATGCTTTTGGGGTATTGTGCTTCCTATTTTCGTGATATTTTTTTTAATTTATCCAATGAAGTATGCACATTTCCGTAATATTTTACCTATTTTTACGCATTCACCTTTTGACATGCTTATATCTGCAAAGCACTCCGCATTGGAATTTCTGGGGTTTGAAACAATTCTTATCTTTTATCCCTTTATTGAAAAAGGAAAATCTTTAAAACGATGGGCCCATGCTGGAATTGCTTTTAGCACCTTAATTTATGTAGTTTTAGCTATCGTATCCTTTATGTATTATAGTGAGGGTCAATTAAACCGTACTATTTGGCCTACTTTAACAATGTTAAAAATAATTAAAGTTCCTTTTATTCAGCGTTTTGAATATATTATTATTTTCGTTTGGTTTTTAATTATTTTACCAAACCTTTGCTTAACCATTTGGTCATCATGTCAAACGATGAAGCGTTCCTTTCATATTTCATTTAAATTTACATTACCGTTTTTTATTTTCATCATATTTTCAGCTTCTCTGCTTTTCACAAACCGTGAAAGTATCAATACATTAAATACCGTACTATCTCAAGCGGGTTTATATATTGTATACGCTTATATCCCAATTTTATTTCTATTTCATTCGCTAAGATGGCGTTTCAAAAATCAGTCGAAAAAATCTTCACCCGACACTCCATAATCTCTGATACAATTTGATTAATACATTTGTAAAGGGGACAAGCGAATGAAAAAGTATGTATTTTCTTTACTTGCAGTACTAAGCTTAATTCTTGCTGGATGCGGAAGTACTGGTACAAATGACCAAAAATCTTCTGAATCAAAAAAAGAAGAACATGACCATGCATCCCACACTCAACAAGCTGACATTCAAGAGAAAACAAAAGGAGTCGACACACTTCCGACCTTCCTAGATAAGCTTGATCCACAAATGAAAGATATTTACACCGTCGCTGGGCAAAATGCAGAGCTATTAGATTGGATTCCATGCTATTGTGGTTGCGGTGAAAGTGTAGGACATAAAAATAATAAAAACTGCTTTATTCGTGAAATTAAAAAGAATGGTGAAGTTGTTTGGGATTCCCACGCAACGACTTGCGTCAATTGCCTAGAAATCGCAGTTGAATCTGCTTCCATGAAACAAAAAGGAAAATCAACGCTTGAAATTCGTAACTATATCGATAATAAATACAAAGAAGGCTATGGCAAACCAACACCTACGCCAATGCCAAAAGCTTAAAAAACGAGGGAATTCCTCGTTTTTTCTTTTCATTCTCTTTTTTTCTTAACAAATTCTTTCAAGTGTATTTCTCCTTACTTATCACACACTATATATAACTCTCGGTAAGGAGGGTACACAGTGCAAACATATAACGACTATGATAAAGCTCTCTATTACACGTATTGCTGTAATTGGGATAAATTACTCGTTCTCATGGTTCAAACGAACGATCAATTATTTTCTAAGCGTATTGAGCATTTTTTACACGCTTATCAATACAGCAAAGAACTACCAGAAGTTGATAAACAACTGCAGCTCCTATTTCAATATATTGACCATGCATCCCAAAAGTCGCATGTAGAAGAAGTAGAGCAAATTCAAATGTAAAATATAGCGCTATTCTCTTTAGGAGAATGGCGCTTTTTTAAAATATTAATACCAATAAAAGTTTCCTCTTATAAAACTTTTATTGATAAACATATTTTTTCTTTCTTTTCTATACCACTTCATACTATAATTTAGTATGTAACTATTATAAGAGAGGTATAAAATATGGGACGAGAAAAAAAGCAAGAATATGCTTTACTTACCGCATGGGGAGCTTCTTTTATCGCTACACTAGGAAGTCTGTACTTTTCCGAAATCATGAAATTTGAGCCTTGTGTCCTTTGTTGGTATCAACGCATTTTTATGTATCCATTCGTTTTATGGCTTGGTATTGCTGTAGCAAAGAAAGACTATCGCATCGCAAGTTATTCTTTACCAATCGCAACTATTGGCGCTTGTATTTCTTTATATCACTATGCAATTCAAAAAGTCGCAGCATTTTCAGCAGCTGGGGCAGCTTGTGGACGTGTACCATGTACGGGAGAATACATAAACTGGTTCGGCTTTGTGACAATCCCGTTTTTAGCACTTATCGGCTTTATTACAATCGCTGTTTGTAGCTTTATTGTCATCAAAAACAAATAAGGAGATGAAAGAATGAAAAAAATGCTTATATTTGGTGGTATTATTATCGCCTTGTTCGTGGCAATTTTTGCAGTAACACAAATGGAAGAAAAAAATGCTACTAGCCAAAAAATTGATAATCCTACTGAAAGTAAGACAAACGGTTCTGACTACTACACAAATAAAATCTCTCTTTCAGATCTTCAAAAGAACTTAAAAGAGAAAAAAGAAGAAACAGTATACTTTTATCAAACATCTTGCGTTCATTGCCAAAAATTATCTCCTGTCGTAGTGCCGATGGCTAAAGACTTGAACGTTGATATGAAAGTTATGGATATTGAAAAATTAGATGCTCCTTGGGATGAATATAAAATTCAAGGTACACCAACAATCATTCATTTTAAAGATGGCAAAGAAGTAAGCCGTATTAGCGGTGAACAGCCAAAAGACAAATTAAAAGAATGGCTTGAGCAAACGAAAAAGTAACGAGAAAAGGAAACTCCTTCTACACATGAAATGGGCGTAAAATCCCACACTAATGTATAAGGAGGGGGTTTTATGCCAGAAGTAAGATGTTCTGTTTCCAACTGTTCTTTTTGGGGACAAGGTAACTTTTGTCAAGCAAGTGCGATCGTCGTTCAGCCTGATGCAGATGAAACTGGTCAAACTGAAAATGATTCATATACAGCTGCTGTTTTAACAAACGAGACGCTAGAAAGTTCTGTAGCAACGAGTGTAGAGACTTGTTGTCATACATTTAAGCCTAAATATTAAACATAAAAAGCATACGATTCATCGTATGCTTTTTTACATCCCTCTCCAAAAATCATGCATAATAAAAAAATATAAAATAACGAGAACGGCCGTCCCGCATAGGGTAATGCGCCGATATATACTCTTCTCTCCTTCCCTCGCTTTCACAAACGCCCAAATAAATCCGAAGAATAATATTAAATCAACATATGGAACATAAAAAGAAAAGACGAGAAACGCATATAAATACACGATAAATAAACAGGTCGTTACTAAGAAAACTTTAAACGCAAATTCACTTTTCATAATATAACCGCCCCCTATCTGTACTGTATTATATTCAGCAAAATACAATAGTTGCAGTTAAACTCCAAGTATAAATAAGCTACCGTCTGTAATACGGTAGCCATTACGGAACATTGTATTTCCGTTTATATATATTACTTAAGATCGAAGAAGGAATTTGCTCGTAACGAATTTTCTCTCCTGTTTCATCTATAATATACGAATTGTTTCCTATATAATATATTCCATCTTTTCGCTTTGAGTACACTGGATATCTTTCGTTCGGCAATACCGTTTTCACTTTCGTTAACTGTCCATTTGGTTCTTGCCAATATATATCTGCGCGGTCTACTAACGTAAGTACTCCAATTTGTTCTTCTTCTATTTTTCGTCCATTCCAGCTCACAACGCGATAACCAAGCTTATTCGCTTCATATTCGGGGCTCGTATGAAAACGAGAAATGATTACTTTTGTTTGTAATTGTACTCGGTCATATAACCATTGTATATCCCTGTCATGCATGCGAATACAGCCATTTGATTCCCTACTTCCAATCGTCCATTCCCGATTTGTCCCGTGAATCGCATATTCATTCTTATCTAGCCCAAGCCATCTCGTACCAAGAGGGTTATTCGGTGCACCCCCAGCTATTTTTTTTCGATGGTATTCTTTATTTTTAAATTTAGTTATAATACAAAAATTACCTTCAGGCGTAGGTGTACGATCTCTTCCAGTCGTTACTGGAAATGTTTTTGTGTAATTTCCATTCTCAAAAAAAGACAACTGGTTTGTGGTAAGATTCACTAATATTAAATGATCTGTATCAGCAAAAGCACTAACCGGTAGGAAGAAAAATAATAGTAAAACGAAACATACCCTTTTCACCTATATCCCCCCTAGCGCTCACCATAATAATTGTAATTAGCTTTACTTTGCTCTTATAAATGAAAACTATCCATTTACAATAACGCCCCCATTTACATGTATCATTTGTCCCGTAACATAAGAAGAATCACCAGACGCTAAATATACATATGCCGGCGCTAACTCATATGGTTGACCAGGCCTTTGCATCGGGACATTGCTCCCAAACTGAGAGACTTTCTTCTCATCAAAGCTCGATGGAATAAGCGGTGTCCAAATCGGTCCCGGCGCAACACCATTTACACGAATTCCTTTTTGTACTAATGATTGAGAAAGTGATCTTGTAAAAGCAACAATAGCTCCTTTTGTTGCGGAATAATCAATTAACGTTTCATTTCCTTCATATGCAACGATAGATGCCGTATTTATAATGACATCTCCTTGTTTTAAATGAGAAAGTACTGCTTTCGTAACGTGAAAATAAGAAAAAATATTAATACGAAAAGTCTTTTCTAGCTGTTCTGCTGTAATATACTCTAGTCCTTGCTGCGGATATTGCTGCGCGACATTATTTACTAAAACCTGTAAACTACCTAGCTGCTGGACGGTCTCTTGAACAACATCTTTACAATGCTGTTCATCACTTAAATCACCCGGCAACAATACACACTTTACTCCTTCTTTTTCAACACGTTGTTTCGTCTCATTTGCATCTTCTTCCTCATCTAAATAAGCAATCGCAATATTTGCTCCCTCTTTCGCAAAAGCGATGGAAACAGCTCGTCCAATCCCACTATCTCCCCCTGTAATTAATACATTCTTTCCTTTTAACTTTTCGCTACCTTTATAATTTGAATCTTCAAACTGCGGAAGTGGATTCATTAATGATTCAATACCAGGCTGTTTATTTTGATGTTGCGCTGGCATTGTTACAAAGTTTTTTTGCTGTGGCATAGCTTCTTTCAACTCCTTTTCCTTATAATGTGCATAATAAAAACTGAAATTCACACATCAAGTTACGATTAATATTCGAATTTAAGACACAAAATATGAATTGTTGTAAACTTTTTATACAAAACTATTGCAAAATAGTTAAAAAACGAATATTATATATAACTGTTGTGAAAATTATTCGTAAACAGAAAGGATGTTTATATGTTTAACCTTTCAAAACATAAAACTTCTATTAAAACTGAAATTATGGCAGGTATTATTACCTTCTTAACAATGGCATATATCATTGTCGTAAACCCTGTCATCCTTGGGGATGCAGGTGTTCCATTTGAACAAGCATTTACAGCAACAATTATCGCTGCTGTTGTCGGAACATTATTTATGGCGATCTTTACAAACTTACCAATCGCAATTGCACCAGGTATGGGATTAAATGCTTACTTCTCTTACTCTGTTGTAAAAGCGCATGAAGGCATGACTTTCGCAATTGCATTCTCTGCTGTATTCGTAGCAGGTATGATTTTAATTTTGCTATCATTTACATCTTTCCGTACAAAATTAATGGAAGCAATTCCTGAAAACTTAAAACATGCAATTACTGCTGGTATCGGGCTATTTATCGCCTTTATCGGTTTACGTTTAACAGGTATCGTTACAAAAAATGATGCAAACTTAGTTGGACTTGGTGATCTTCACTCTGCTCCAGTTCTACTAGCATTAGCTGGACTTGGAATTACTATTATCCTTATGTCTTTAAATGTAAATGGCGCACTATTTATCGGTATGCTATTAACTGGTATTATCGCTTTCTTCACAGGACAATTAACATTCTCAAACGGTGTTACATCAATGCCTGGATTACCAGAAGGAATTATCGTTTCAAATCCAATTACTGCTGTATCTGACGTAATTAACTACGGATTATACGGCGTTGTATTCTCATTCTTCCTTGTTACATTATTTGATACAACAGGTACATTACTTGGCGTTGCACAACAAGGTGGATTTATGAAAGACGGAAAGCTTCCAAAAGCAGAACGAGCTCTTCTATCTGACTCATTCTCAGCAACAATCGGTTCTATGTTCGGAACAACACCATCAACAGCTTACATTGAATCATCTGCTGGTGTTGCAGCTGGTGGTCGTACTGGTTTAACAACTGTTACAGTAGCTGTTTTATTCGCACTAGCAGCATTCTTCGGACCATTAGTAAGTGCCGTTTCTGGTGTATCAGCTATTACTGCACCATCATTAATTATCGTTGGTAGTCTTATGATGGGATCAGTTCGCCACATCGATTGGGACGCATTTGATGAAGCATTCCCAGCATTCTTAGTAATCTTAAGCATGCCACTTACATCAAGTATCGCAACAGGTATCGCTCTTGGATTTATTTCATACCCACTTATGAAAGTGGCAAAAGGTAAATTCCGTGCTGTTCACCCACTTGTATATGTATTTGGAATTTTGTTTGCTTATCAATTAATATTCTTACCACATTAAAAAAGTAGAGCATCGAAATCCGATGCTCTACTTTTCTTTTATAACAATCATTCAAACTATAACGGTCCCTCCAAAATATGAAGGAGCTTATAACCTTTTAATATTTCTCTTCTACCTGTAATTCTTTACTATACTTTTGAATGAAAACTGATGAAATAACCATTACTATGCCCACACTAAAACTAATAAGTTGATCTAATAACATTTCATCATGAATAAACCAGCGAAGTAAAAATACGCTACCAAAAATAAACATCATAATAAATCCAGTATGTCTAAGTCCTTTATATACATTTTCCATATGTATCACCTCTTCACATACTTTTATCCATATTATACCATAATCTAAAAACGTGTATAACCAACATTCGGTATTGAAACCAATAATAAAAAGACTGCAGAGAAATTCTTCTCCGCAGCCTAATCATTATTTTTGTAAAAACGACTGTAAATCTGCAAACTGTCTCTTTGCATCTTCATAGCCTTGCTCGTATAAATTTTGTAGTTTTGCTGTATCTTTTTCCATACGATCTACTTGAAGCGGCACTTCTGGGCGAATAACAAATAAATTACCCGCTTGCTCTTCTTTTTCAATGTAGTGAAGCGTTTCATTATACACTTCATAACGATTCAGCATCGTGTTAACAAGGTTCGGATATTTTTTATACGCTTTCGCTGCAATCCATCCAAACTTTGATTTTTTCTTCGCGTAACCGTGATTTCTCGTTAAAATAACGACTAATTTTTTAAATCCATCTTCTTGCGCTTTACGAACTGGAATCGGATCAGAAATTCCTCCATCTAATAACTGCTTACCACGGTAATTTACTACAGGTGCAATGAAAGGTAATGAACTAGATGCTTGTAATAAATTTAGTGCATCATCATTTGTCCCCTCTTTTTCAAAATAAACAGACTGTCCTGTTTCACAATCTGTTGTGCCTACAAGGAAACGCTCTGGACTATTAAAGTATGTTTCAAAATCAAACGGTACATGCTTTTCTGGAATCTCATGAAAAATGAACTCCATATCAAATAATTGGCGTTTTCTCCATAAGTTTTTATACGATAAATATTGCGGGTGTGATGCATAATCAATATTTACTGTTTTATTTCTATTTCTTTGTCTGGAAAGATACGACGCTGCATGACAAGCACCAGCTGATACACCGATTACATATGGAAAATATAAATCTTGTTCCATAAAATATTCTAATATCCCGCCCGTATATACACCACGCATACCGCCGCCTTCTAATACTAACCCCGTATTTTCAAGCATGTTACTCTCTCCTCTATATATATTGACTCTTTAATTATTCACCATGTTAAGTATCTTTTTCTATTATATATGAGTTCTTTCAGAAATTATATTCAAAAGACTTGAGAAAAAGGAGTTTTTTCTTCCAATTATATTTCCAAATGATCTGAGACATCCTTTATAAACCTTTGAATAAAGTCTTGCTCTGCTTTCGTATAACCATCTAAAAGTAACAGCCACTTTTCTTCAGCTTGCTTATGCAATTTTTCATGAGCTATATATATTTCATTCCCACTTTCCGTTAAGCGGAAGAAGATTTCTTTTTGATTATCTAACATTTGCATCTTCTCAACGAATTGCTTTTGAAACAACTTTGTACAAATTTTAGAGATCGCTCCCTTCGTCATGCCCATTTCTATCGTGATTGCCGTTACATTCATCAAACCATTTTTTCCGATACATTCGATTACATGTAACTCAGATAAAGACATACTACTTACACCTGTCTCATAAAAAAACTTCTCGTTTTGTCGTTTTAAATGTTCTTCTTTTTTATGCAAAAGTGTACGAATGTCCGACAGTATTTCCATTTGCTTCGTTGTATGCTTCAATCCGTTCGCCTCCTAAGTTTCCAAAGAAACAATTTAACTATATACCATTTTAAAATTATTTTTTCATCTTTACAAGTGAGAAAATCATGTTAAAATAAATTTAGTTTCCAAGGAAACTAAAATACAAGGAGGTTAACAAGATGAAAAAATCTAAACTAACTTTCATTTTATATGTTGTCTGTATTAGTGCCTTACTCGGTTCCTTCGCTCAAAATATTTACACACCTATCTTACCGATGATTCAAAATTCTTTTCACACTTCTCTTTATCTTGTAAATGTAACAGTTTCACTTTTCACATTCGTTCTTGCAATTATGCAGCTCGTATATGGACCTTTAATTGATACAAAAGGGAGAAAATCTGTCCTTATCCCTAGTTTAGTCATTAGTACAATTGGTTCAATCGGATGTGCTTTTTCGGCAAACATTTATTTATTTCTCTTTTTTAGAGCTGTTCAAGCTATAGGAATAGCGGCTATACCTGTAGTTTCAGCAACGATTATCGGCGATTTATTTGAAGGAAAAGAACGCGGAGAAGCGATGAGCCTGTATCAAATGTTACTTGCTCTCGCACCTGCAATGGCTCCACTCATAGGTGGTTATCTTGGCAGTATACATGGTCACTTATCTGTATTTCTCTTTTTATCTACACTTGGCATTATCTTATTAATTATAAACATTTCACTACTTCCAGAAACAAAGCCAAATGTAATTAAGCGGTCTAAAGAACAAAAGAATTACTCTCTTATCTTAAAAAATAAAACTGGATTTTCTATTACTCTTATTGGCTTCATTCAATTTTGTATTTACTTTTGCTTTCTCGTTTTTTTACCGAGCATTTTAGCAAATTCATTTCATTTAGCTGCAAATGCAATTGGTCTTATGTTTGTACCAATGTCTCTTTCTATCATGCTAGGAAGTTATTGCTACAAGCTTTTGCAAAAACGCCTCACAACAAAGCAAGCTTTATTCATCACTAGTTTCTTCAATATTATATGTGTCACTTTATTCTCTTTCACATATAGCATCAATATCTCATTCATCATTATCGTTACATCTTTATACGGTTTTAGTATGGGACTTTCTATGCCAACTCACACTACTTTATTAACGGAGGAATTCGTACAAGAACGCGCAACAGCCATCGGTATGTATAACTTCATACGCTATCTCGGTATGGGCACAGGGCCACTTGTAGGTGGATTTCTTGTATTTAATCAAAATTACTTTTGGATTTTCTTCCTAGGTGCAATTACATTTCTATTTATCATTTTATGCGCAATGAAAATGCTACGTTTTCAGGCTGTACAAAAAGCAAAATAGAGACCTATAGATGGTCTCTATTCTAAACTCTTTGATCTGCAACGATATGAATATCAATATACTTCGTTTCTCTCATAATTTCATTTACAATTGAACCTTTTCGAATTTCTTCCCACCTTGTTCTTGCTGATTGTCCGAGTAAAATTTGCGTTACTTGTAGTCTTTTCGCAACTTCAATAATAACATCCGCTGGCTTTCTTCCTTTTGCCTCTTCTAAAACAAAACTCGCATCAAATTGATTCGTTAACGACTTCCACTCTTCAATCGTCTGCTTTTTCCCAGCTGAAATAGAATCTATATTTTCCCTCTCAACGTTTAATACGTACAATTCAGCATTTAACCGATCAGCCATGCGCCATCCCCGTCGTATTAATTTCTCCGCTGTCGAACTGTATTGTACACAAACAAGAATTTTTTCTTTTACACCAATCGGTTCTATTACTGTTTGGCTAATTTTCTCGTCCATATCATCTGCCACTTCCCGAAGTGATAATTCTCTTAGTGCCCCTAAATTATTAAGCGTAAAGAAATTTTGTAAGCTTTGCTCTATTTTTTCTTCCTTATATATCTTTCCATCTATTAACCTCTTCCTTAATACTTCCGGCGTTGCATCAACGAGCTGAATTTCATTTGCTTTTTGTAAAATAAAATCTGGAATACGTTCTCGCACTTTAACATTCGTAATTTGAGCAACAATGTCATGAACACTTTCTAAATGTTGAATATTAAAAGCTGATAAGACGGATATACCGGCATCTAGCAATTCCTGTACATCCATATAACGTTTCTTATTTTTAGATCCAGGAATATTGCTATGCGCAAGTTCATCCACAACAACGACTTGCGGTGCACGTTTTATAATTCCTTCCACATCGAGTTCATAAAATACTTTCCCTTTATACTCTATTTCTTTTAAAGGAACTTTTTCTAAATCAGCAATTGCTTCTTCCGTCTCTTTTCTACCGTGCGTTTCAATTAAACCAATTACAATATCCGTACCATCCTTTTTCATTTCTCTTGCATCAAAGAGCATTTTATAACTTTTTCCTACTCCTGGAGCCGCTCCTACATATAACTTTAACTTCCCGCGGTTTTGCTGACGAATATATTCTAAATACTCTTCTGGTGTTCGCCTTTGAAAAGTTGGTTTATAGTCATCCGCATACAAAACACTCACAACCTTTCTTTCGAAACAACGCTACCTCAATCCGTTAGATTGAGGTAGCGTTGTTTCTATTTCAGTAGTTTCTGCAATTCTAAATTTAACTTTAAAACGTTTACGCGGTTCTCTCCAAATAAGCCAAGTGCAGCACCTTCTGTTTGATCTTTAATCAACTGATTTAGCGTTTCTTTCGTAATATTCGTTAATTTAGAGATACGATCCACCTGCACAGAAGCTGCCTGCGGACTAATATCAGGATCTAGCCCTGAACCTGAATTCGTCACTAGATCAATCGGCACTTCTGTTACCGGAACAGCCCGATTTTGTTTCTTCCACTCTTCAATACTTTTCTCTACTCGTTTCTCTAAATCTGGATTAGATGGTGCATAGTTATTTGAACCAGATGCTTCAGCCTTATATTCAATACTAGAAACACGCCCTTGAAAATAACGTGGATCCGTGAAGTTTTGACCAATTAATTTAGAACCAATCACTTCATTTTTATCATTATATATTAGACTTCCATCCGCATTATCCTTCATCACTGCTTGTGCAATACCAGTAACAATAAGTGGGTATACAAGTCCACACAACACTAGAAATGTAAAAGTAATACGGATAATTGGTGATAGTATACTTTGTTTCTTTTCCATCTTTTTCCCCTCTTCCTTATATGAACAAGCCGACAATTATATCAATTACTTTAATTCCAATGAATGGTACAATAACTCCGCCAAGCCCATAAATAAGTAAGTTTCGGCTAAGCAATGCATTAGAACTCATCGGTTTATATGCAATACCTTTCATCGCTAACGGAATGAGTAATGGAATAATAACAGCGTTAAATATTAATGCTGATAAAATCGCTGACAGTGGTGATGTTAATTTCATAATGTTCAATGCTTCCATTTGCGGAATCGCAAGTGTAAACATCGCTGGAATAATCGCAAAATATTTCGCTATATCATTCGCAATACTAAACGTCGTTAACGCACCTCGGGTCATTAACAATTGCTTACCAATTCCTACAACCTCAATAATTTTCGTCGGATTCGAGTCTAAATCAATCATGTTCGCCGCTTCTTTCGCTGCTGTCGTACCACTATTCATCGCTAATCCAACGTCAGCCTGTGCTAATGCCGGAGCATCATTTGTACCATCACCTGTCATCGCTACAAGTTTCCCTTTATCTTGCTCTGCTTTAATAACCGCAATTTTATCTTCTGGCTTACACTCAGCAACAAACTCATCTACCCCTGCTTCTTTTGCAATGGTTGCTGCTGTTAACGGATTATCACCTGTACACATAACCGTTTTAATCCCCATTTGGCGTAACTGTTCAAAACGCTCACGCATACCCGGTTTTACTGTATCCTTTAAATAAATTAAACCGTAAATACGATTATCTACTGCAACTACAAGTGGTGTTCCGCCCTCTTTTGAAATTAAGTCTGCTTTTTGATTTACATCTTTCGGAATTGTTCCGCCTTGTGACTCAACCCATTCAATAACGGCACCTACAGCACCTTTTCTCACTTTCGTTCCGTCTTGTAAATCAACACCACTCATTCTCGTTTCTGCTTTAAACGGAACAAACTCACCTTGTTCTGCAAGTTCTCTATTATATGATATAGATTTTCCCTGCACATACTCGATAACAGATCGACCTTCTGGTGTTTCATCTAAAACAGAACTAATAGCGGCCCACTTTCCAACTTGCTCAATCGTTTCATTTCCTACAGGCAATAATGTATGAGCCATCCGGTTTCCAAAAGTAATTGTACCCGTTTTATCTAAAATAATTGTATTAATATCGCCCGCAGCTTCTACTGCTTTCCCTGACATCGCTAACACGTTAAATTTTGTCACCCGGTCCATCCCAGCGATACCAATCGCTGATAGCAAACCACCAATTGTCGTTGGAATTAAACATACTAACAATGCTACGAGTACAGCTGTATCAATTTGAAAACCTAAATAATTTGTAAAAATCGGCAACGTCACAACGACGATCAAGAAGATAAGAGTTAAGCTCGTTAATACTGTATTTAAAGCAATCTCATTCGGCGTTTTTTGACGAGCAGCTCCTTCTACTAAAGAAATCATTTTGTCGATAAATGATTCACCAGGATTACTCGTAATAACAATTGTAATTTCATCACTTACCACCATCGTTCCACCTGTTACGGAACAAAAATCACCACCCGCTTCTTTTATTACAGGAGCTGATTCTCCTGTAATTGCAGATTCATCTACAGACGCTAATCCTTTGATTACTTCACCATCATTCGGAATCATTTCTCCTTGTTTTACGATAACAACATCACCTTTTCTAAGATCAGTTGCTGAAACTTGGACAATGTCTCCATTTTCTTTTACAACATTTGCAAACACATCTTTCTTCGACTGCTTTAAAGAATCGGCTTGCGCTTTACCACGACCCTCTGCTAATGCTTCTGCAAAATTCGCAAATAAAACTGTAAATAATAGAATAAGAGAAACTGTTATATTAAACCATCCTGGTATACTACTAGAACTGCTTGGAAGAAAAGATAAAATGAACGTAATGATAAACCCAATTTCCACAACGAACATAATCGGATTCTTTATCATGACTTTCGGATTCAATTTCGCAACGGATTGTTTCATCGCATGTGTTACGATATCACGATCCATCGTTTTCGCTTGTCTAACTTCATCTTCTACAGCATGTATTTGTGACTTATTTAATTGTTTTTCTTTTACTACTACCGGTCTCATCATTTACCCTCCATTACTTCAATGTAAGAAATTCTGCAATTGGTCCGAGTACTAACATCGGGAAAAATGTTAATGCACCGACAATTACAATTGTTCCGATGAAGATGCCACCAAATAAACTATTATCTGTACGGAACGTTCCAACTGTTTCTGGCACTACCGTTTTTTCTTTCAACGAAGCTGCCACAGCTAGCATCGTAATTAAACTGAAGTAGCGTCCTAAAAACATAACTAAACCAGTCGTAATATTCCAAAACGGTGTATTATCTCCTAATCCTTCAAATCCAGATCCGTTATTCGCAGCTGACGATGTATATTCATATACAACTTGTGTTAAACCGTGGAAACCGGAATGAGAAATAGCATCCGTTCCTAAATTTGTTGAAAGAGCTAATGCCGAAAATCCTAAAATGAGCAATGGATGAAATAAAATCGTGACTGCGATTAATTTCATTTCCTTACCTTCAATCTTTTTACCTAAAAACTCTGGTGTCCGTCCAACCATTAACCCAGATATAAACACCGCGATAATTGCATACATAATAATGTTTACAAAGCCTGCTCCAACTCCGCCATACACTGTATTTAACATCATATTTACGAGGGGAACTAGACCACCAATTGGTGTTAACGTATCATGCATCGTATTAACAGCGCCTGTTTCAGCAGCTGTCGTTACTGTTGCGTATAGTGAAGAAAATACTGTTCCAAATCGTACTTCTTTCCCTTCTGTACTTCCTTGTACATGTTCGATACCCATTCCATTTAATGCCGGGTTCCCGTTTAGTTCAGATGTCGTAATCGTTATAAACCCTAGTAAAAATACCATAAATAGTGACACGAAAAGGATGCGGCCTTGTTTTTTATTTCCGACCATTCGTCCGTACGTAAATGGAAGTGCTGTTGGTAATAACATCATAAGCATCATTTGCAAAATATTACTCATTTGTCCTGGATTTTCGAAAGGATGCGTAGAGTTTGCTCCGAAAAATCCACCGCCGTTATTTCCAAGTTCCTTAATGGAAACGAATGATGCAACAGGTCCGCGTAAAATACTTTGCTTTGCACCTTCAATCGTTTGTGCTGTAACCGCCCCATCTAACGTTTGTGGTACGCCAAGTGCGACAAAAACTAGTGCCGCAATAAATGCGATAGGAAGAAACACTCTCGTTAACGCTCTCGTAAAATCAACGAAAAAGTTACCAAGTTCTTTTCCAGCAAGTCCTCTTATAAATGCCATAACGAGTGCTAATGTCGTTGCCGGTGCTGCAAACATTAAAAATGTAATTCCGATTAATTGTGATAAATAAGATAAACCATTTTCACCGCTATAATGCTGTAAGTTTGTATCAGCCATAAAACTAATTGCTGTATTAAAAGCGAGCGTAGGCTCCATTCCTTCAATATGTGCTGGATTTAGCGGCAACACACCTTGTAATCTGAAAATGAAATATACGACAACAATCATAAATCCATTGAGTAAAACTAATGATAATGCGTACTGTTTCCACGTTTGATTGTATGCTTTTACACCTGTAATTTTAAAAATAAGTTTTTCAAAAGGCCCGAATACTTTATCTAGCGTTTTGCTACCTTGAAAAGCTTTCTCTAAATAAATCCCCGTTGGCTTTGCTACTAAAATAAACAAGAGCATTGTAATAATGACTGCAACCCAAATCATAATGAATGATTCCCCCTAATTAAAACTTCTCTGGATTTAATAATGCATACACTAAATACACTGTAATTGCTGCGACTATAACCGATAAGACAATCATCATGATTGCTTTCCTTCTTTCACAACTTTATCTGACCAACTTGCAAGACTTGCCATCGATGCAACTAATAAAATAAAAATCCCGACCATTACAACATCTAACATAACTATCCCTCTCTTCATTTTGTTAAAATTTACCATTTAAATATTAAAAAAGAACACTGAGCTCTACTCAGTGTTCAAAAAATGAACAACAAAAAGTAAACCTCCTCTCTAAACGCTTACGAGGTTAGCTGTCGGATTCGGGCCTAAAGAGTAGCCCTACTTTCAAAACTGAAAGATTCACCCCAAGTGACGATGCACAAAATTGGTTCCCCCGCTCCATTTCTGGAACTCAGCGATTTTAGGTTTTTTTGGAAATTTTATGAATGATTTATGAGAGTAAATATACTCCTCTATATTTCACTTGTAAAGGGGTAAATTACTGAAAATAAGAAAATATCCATCTATTTAAACGCTTACATTGAGTATTATTAATATTCTTTCATCTATTTACTCGTCTTTTCTTTCATTTTCACAGAAATGATCTTTTCGATACGAAATAAAAAGAGCGAATGACATAAAGTGCATAGCTTGTTGCACTTAGCATTCGCTCTTTTTATTTCACTATTTATTCTCCTCGTAAAAAAGCACGTAAATTTCTCCCGCGAATATAAACTTGTGACAATTCTGCATGTAGCTGCTCATATTCGATAACATCTGTTTTTAAATATAAAGCGTCTTTCGATGGCAATATGATATAGGGCCTTGGAAAAATAGGATCCAGCACCACCAATTCTTGAACTCGCTCTACTGATATCGCCCAACGATTCGCTATATCTCCTAGTAACAACACTTTCATCTTCTTTTCCTCCACCCTATTCAAAAAATAAAAAAGAAATATTATCACAATTCGTAAACACGACAAATTTAGCTCCAATTGTTTCATAGAGCCTCGCTGGATATCGTTTATTCCTTGTAACAACAGTAATAGGTGCTTGAAAAGAAAAGCGAATGTGTTCTGTGAAGAAACTAACGATTGGAAGCTCATCTCCTAGTAAAATCACCTTCTTAATACACTCACAAATACTAGTAAAGTCCTGCTCCTTACTGCAACTATAAGTCCAATCAAACCCACAATTCCTAACTTCAGCCGCTATCTCTTCATTTGCCGTAAAAATAATTAACTCATGTTGAAATGATACTAGATCTCTTAAACTATCTACCTTACTTTCTTCTCCAACACAAATAAGTGTTAGTTCCATGTACCTCATCCTCCTTAGTATAAAAGAAATCAAACATAGATTGATATTCCCCTATACTAATCAGATCGATGAAGTGATGTATCCATCATGGCACCGTCCTCTCTCAAGACGCTTACGAAGTTAGCTGTCGGATTCGGACTTTGAGAGTAGCCCTACTTTCAAATTTGAAAGATTCACCCCTAGTGCAGACGCACAAATTGGTTCCTCCGCTCCATATAATTGGACTCAGCGTTTACAAAAAAATATATTCTGGCTGATATATTACTCCTGTATTTTGAAAAAGTAAACAGAAAAAAAGCCAGTTATAAAACTGGCTTTTCACTTATCTATACACGCGTTCTATTCACTTTATACGCAAAATGATTCGTCGGTCCATGACCACTACCAATATTCAATGGCTCTTCAATTGCTATACTAATAAATCGTTTTGCTTCTTGAACAGCATCTTTAATTGAGTATCCTTTCGCAAGTCCTGCTGTAACCGCTGAAGCAAATGTACACCCACTTCCATGCGTTTGCTTTGAAGGAATTCGCTCGCTTCTAAACTCAATAAATTTTTCTCCATCAAAGAGGAAATCAATTACTTCATTACCTTGATATTCTGCATGTCCGCCCTTCATAAGCACATATTTAGCACCTAATTCGTGCAATACTTTTGCAGCTTCCTTACTATCTTCAATATTATGAATCTCCATCCCAGTTAACACTTCTGCTTCTGGGACATTCGGTGTTATAACAGTTGCTACTGGTAATAAATATTCTTTTAATGCTTGAACTGCTTCTTGCTGTAATAATGATGCACCGCCTTTTGCAATCATAACGGGATCTAGCACAATATTATTCCAGCCAAACTTTTTAATTTGTTCTGCAACAATTTGAATTATTTCACTACTAAATAACATTCCTAGTTTCACTGCATCTGGTGTTAAATCCGTACCAATTGAATTCAGCTGTTCTGTAATACCTTCTAACGGAACAGGATATACCCCTTGAACGCCAAGCGTGTTTTGAGCAGTAATTGCCGTAATAGCCGTCATTCCGTATACACCAAGCTCTTGGAATGTTTTTAAATCTGCCTGAATTCCAGCACCGCCGCCGCTATCAGACCCTGCAATTGTTAAAGCTTTATTCACTTTCATCCCTCTCATCCTTTTCTATCCAAAATAGCGATGATAAATCGTTTTTGCTTCGCTTATATCTTTCGTTCCATGTACGAGTACACGACCATCTTTAAAAGCAACTAATCTCTTTTCTTCCACAGAAAATGATAATAAATATGGATTTACATTTAAATCATTTACACGATCATCCAGCAGCTTTTTGTACCTCTCAAAATCCATTTCCTCTTTATGAGGTGGTCTAATTTGAACTGTATTTCGCCCGCATAAAACTGCTGTTTTCGATGTGTTTTCTTTATTTAAATACGGGTATATCGCATTCTCTCCGCACGAAGGACAATTGTGTTTACGAAGCTTTTGCACATTCATACATGAATATTCATTCTTCCATACATCAAATGACACAAGTCCATCTCGCAGTGATTCGTAATCTTCTACTAACAGTTTAAGAGCTTCTGTTACTTGATGAGAAACGACGAGAGATACAGCAGGTGATATAATACCCGCTGTATCACATGTTGCCCCGCCAAGCGGAATCGACTGTAATAAACATGATAAACATGGTGTTTTACTAGGAAGGATTGTGTAAGAAAGACCGTAACTACCTACACATGCACCGTAAATCCATGGAATAGAATATTTTTGTGCTATATCATTCACAATAAAGCGTGTTTCAAAATTATCAGTCGCATCAATAATTACATCAACATTTGTAACAAGTTCTTCTAGCTCTTCAGCTGTTACATCTTGAACGAGAGCTTCTATTGTTACATCACTATTGATCTCTTCTAAACGTTTTTTAGCCGCTATAGCTTTTGGAAGATTATTCTTTACGTCGCTCTCTGCATACAATTGTTGTCTTTGTAAATTACTCCAATCTACATAATCACGGTCAACAATTGTTATCTTGCCAACACCTGCTCTTACAAACATCTCTGCATTTGCACTACCTAATGCACCTGCACCGATAATAAGCACATGCTTTTCTCTTATCTTTTGCTGTCCTTCTTCTCCAATTGGAGAAAATAGTTCTTGGCGAGAATATCGATTATTCAACTACGCTCATTCCTTCTAAAGGACTACTTGCAGTTGCACAACGCTTACGTGCAATACGACCTGCTTCAAATCCTAAACGTCCTGCCTCAATACTTAATTTCATTGCTTGTGCCATTTTAATAGGATCTTTTGCTCCTGACACAGCCGTATTTAATAACACACCATCCGCTCCTAATTCCATTGCAAATGCCGCATCAGCTGGACTACCAATACCGGCATCAACGATAACTGGTACTGTCGCTTGTTCAATAATGAAGCTCAAATTTAATGGATTTACAATACCAAGCCCTGAACCGATTGGTGATGCTCCTGGCATAATCGCATGCACGCCAAGCTCTTGTAATTTACGTGCTAATACAACATCATCAGATGTATACGGAAGTACGATAAATCCTTCTTCTAGTAACATTTCAGATGCCTTTAACGTTTCTACCGGATCAGGTAATAACGTTCTATCATCACCAATAACTTCTACCTTTATCATGTCACAAAGCCCAGAGGCTTTTGCTAATTTTGCAATACGAACAGCCTCTTCAGCGTTTTTTGCCCCTGCTGTATTTGGTAATAACGTATATTTTTTCACATCAAGTTTCTCTAATAAATTAGGTTGCTTTGCATCAAAGATATCCATACGACGTACTGCAAACGTTAAAATTTCAGCTTCAGAAACGTCAATTGCCTTTTGCTGCACGTCAAAATCAGGGAATTTACCTGTTCCTAATAAAAGTCTAGAATGAAATGAAAATGGTCCAATGTTTAACATAATCAACCGCCTCCTACGAAAGTTACAATCTCAATTTGGTCTCCATCAAAAACAGATGTATCTGTATGATCATCTTTTTGTAAAATATCTTTATTACGCTCTACTACAACAATTCTGTTATCTAGCTCTAAATGTGTAAGTAGCTCGGCTACTGTTTTTACACTCTCTGGCACTTCAATTTGATTACCATTAATTTTCAAATTCAAACTTCCATCCCCTTTCTAAACCGTTTTAGAAAGCAATGAATCTAGCAAATGATTCTCTTGCTTTCCTTCTATTAAATCAGCCATATATTGGCCAGAAACAGGACTTAATAAAATACCGTTTCGATAATGGCCCGTGCAAGCATATAAACCTTTTATTTCTTCATGCTCTCCCATATAAGGAGCTTCATGATTCGATTGTGGTCTTAATCCTGCCCACGTGCTTTCCCATTCTGCTTCTTTTAAAGCTGGCAATATTGTATAAGCACGCTCTAATATAGAAGTTATACTTTCTGGCTGCACAGTTTTATTGAACGTATGTGGCTTCATTGTTGCCCCAATTACGTAACGTCCACCGCGCTTTGGAGTAATGTAAAATCTTTCTTGAAAAATAGGTGCTTTTAAAAGTTGTTTTCTACTTCTTACCGCAACCACTTCTCCTTTAACTGGATATGTACCCCAATCGCGGTGAAAATAACTGAGTAACTTCGTGCTCCATGAACCTCCTGCAATAACGACTTTCTCACATGTGACAATACCTTCACTTGTAATAACTCCAGTCACTTTATTATTTTCAATACGGATATCAAATACTTCTGTCTGTTCATATATATCAGCACCGGAAATCGCTGCAGAATGTGCGAATGCTTTCGTAAGCTCTGGTGCAATAACATGACCGTCTTTCGGATAATATACTGCTCCTATAATAGATTCGGATAGATATGGCTCTTTTTCCCGCACATGGTCTCCCGTTAGAAAATAAGAATCTTCACCTATTTTCTGCTGCCAATCCATAATGTGAAGAATTCTTTCCTTCTCATCTTCATTTTGAGCAATACGATAAATTCCTTTTTCTTCATATCCAATATCAATACCCGTCTTTTCACGTAAAACTGCTGCAAGTTGTGGAAATATAGCTCGGCTTTCTCTAGCAAGTTCAAATAGCGGATCATACGCATCCCATTCTGCTTGAACACCAAGTAAACCAGCAGCTGCTTTCGAAGCTTCCGATGCAATTTTTTGCTTCTCTACAATCGCTACTTTATGTCCTCTTTCTGCTAGAAAATGTGCAACTGAACTACCAATTACACCACCACCAATAATCGCTACATCATACTTCTCACACATGTTTTTCCGCCCACTTTCTTATTGATTCCTTATAAGACTTCGCTTTGCTATACGGGTTACTACTACTTAAAATTCCAGACATAACAGCAATTCCACTTACTTCACTTGCCAGAATATCCTTTGTATTCTCAGGAGTAATCCCTCCAATAGCTATAATTGGTATCGATAAGCTCCTTGCAATGTCCGAAATTTCTTCAAGCCCTCTCGCTGGCACACCTTTTTTACACTCTGTTAGGAATACATGACCATAAACGAGCGAATCAGCCCCGTTCTTAAAAGCCTCTATCGCCTCTTCTAAAGAATGTACGGAATAACCGACATGCAAATAAGAAAACTTTTCTTTCACTGACCTTACATCTGTGCTTCGGTACCCTAGCTGTACACGCGGGATATTTAATAAAATAGCAATATCAATTCGATCATTGATAACAAGCTTTGATGCTGGAAAGCCTTTTTTCAAAAGGCTTTCCACCCCTTCATATAATTCCTTCGTACTTTTCTCACGCTCACGAATATGCAAATAATCAATCTCGCTCTCAATTTGCATCGCTACACTCACTAACTCTTCGAATGACATGTGACCATTTGAGATTACATGAAGCTCATTTTTCATATTCATTCGCCTACTTTAAAATATTTTCGAATAGCTCATCGGCCGGAACGATTTCTTTCGTCATTCCTTTATCTTTCAGCCATTTATTTTGTTTTTCCCATGATTCTTTTGAATCTGATAAAAATGGCTCATCTTTCGTTTCCATCTTCTCTAATAAAATTTTCATACTTTCTTTTTCAACTTCTGGCACAAGCGGGAAGTTTTCTTTTTCTTGATGATTTAATAAAATATTTAATGCTTCATCTGGATTTTTCTTCATGAAATCATAGCCTTTTTTCGTACCACGTAAGAAGGCTTGCAACGCTTCTTTATCTTTTTTCAACGTTTTATCACCTGTTACAAATACAAGCTCATGATAATTCGGTACACCATAATCTGCTGGATTAAAGTACGCTGGTTCATGACCTTCATGACGCATAACAGGTACTTCATGGTTAATGTATGCCCCTGTTACCGCATCCACTTTTTTCGTAATTAATGCTGGTACTAAATCAAAGCCAACATCGACTACTTTCACTGTATCTGGATTACCACCAGCTTCTTTTACCATCGTTTTTAAATACATCTCACTTAAAGGTGTTCCAGAATATCCAACTGTTTTCCCCTCTAAATCTTTTGGCGATTGAATGCCTGCTGACTTCAGTGATACAACATGATTTAATGGGGAACGTACGACAGCTCCAATTGATTTCACTGGAATTTGTTCGTTTGCTTTTGCCATAACAACATCTGGTTGATAATATAAGCCAACCGTTACTTTTCCTGCAGCTGCTAAAGTTAATGGATCAGTCGGATTAGAAGGGAATTTAATATTCACCTTTACTCCTTCTTCTTTAAAATAGCCTTTTTCAATTGCTGCATAAATAAAGCTATGTACCGCATTTGGGTACCAATCAAGCATGACCGTTATTTCTTTTTCTTTTTTACTCTTATCTGATGCTGAATTACTAGAACATCCAGCAATCATTGCAACTAATAATGTAAACACAAAGATGCGTTTTAATAATTTCATGAATGCTTCCTCCAACTAATGAATTTCTTTTCTAATATCGAAATAAGGATGACGAAGAAAATAGCTAGTAATGATAACAATACAATGGGTGCAAATACACCTGCTCCGTCTAACTGCGTCATCATTCTTTTACTGAAATATCCTAACCCAGCTTGCGCACCGAGCCATTCGCCAATTGCTGCTCCGATAACACTAAGCGGAACTGCGATTTTTAAAGCTGAGAAAAAATAAGGAAGAGCAGACGGCAATTTTAATTTAAGAAAAACATCTTTTTTCGTTGCCCCGTATGTAACTAAAAGCTCTTCCCATTCTTTTTTCGTACTGCGTAGTCCATCATACGTATTGACCGCAATCGGGAAAAACGTAATTAAAACCGTAACAACGACTTTACTCCAAATCGTATATCCAAACCATAAAACGAAGAGCGGAGCAAGCGCTGTAATAGGAATCGTTTGTGAAGCGACTAATAATGGATAAAATGCTCTCTCCATCCAATTACTCGCGTTCATTAACATCGCTAGCCCTACCCCAAGTACGATAGAAATTGCCACACCTATTAAAACGACATATAATGTTGCCGGCAAATGAACCGTAAATAATATATCTTTTAGTTTCCATATCTTCATTACAATCGCAGACGGTGACGGTAAAATGTACATTTCATCTACGATCCTTGCACCTACTTCCCAAAAGGCAAGTAAAATACTAGAAAGTGTAAGGGCAGGTAATAGCTCCTTCAACCGGTTCATCATACGAGTACCTGCCTTTGTAACATACTAAGAAGCTCATCTTTAAGCGCTAACACTTCAGGTTTATATAAATCTTTTCTTGTTCGATTACAATCAAGCGGTACAACCCTCTCGGTTAAAGTAGTTATCGGTTGCTGCTCTACTACTAAAATTCGATTAGAAAGAAACAACGCTTCTTCCACATCATGAGTGATAAATAAAATTGTTTTTTCCCACTCTTTCCATTGTTCAAACAGCCATTCTTGCAAAGATGCCTTCGTTAAAGCGTCCAACGCGCTAAACGGTTCATCTAACAACAATACCTCCCCACCTGTTAATAAAGTTCGAATAAAAGATACGCGTTGTCTCATACCACCAGATAAATCTTTCGGATATTTTGTCTCATACCCTTGTAAGCCAAATTTATGTAGCAGTTCCTTGGCCTTTATTTGTGCTTCTTTCTTCTGTACACCTTGACACTCTAGCGGCAGAGCAGCATTCTCAATAATCGTTCGCCACGGCAGGAGCATATCTTTTTGGGGCATATACCCTACAGGATGGCTCTTCGTTTCTGTCAGCTCTATCTGCCCAGTACTTACTTCTTCTAAACCTGTAATAAGGCGAAATAGAGTACTTTTCCCGCATCCACTCGGTCCGATAATACTTACAAACTCTTTATCTTGTATAGAAGCATTTAATTCATTGATGATTGGTTTCTCATCATAATGAAAAGAAACATTATGAAACTGTAGTATGTTCTTGCTCCTCAAATCCCCACATCTCCTTACGATAGGACATATCCCAGAATAAATATTCAAATCGACTGGAATATAGGAAAATCTCCTCTAATTGATCTAGCTCTTTTTCAGACTTTCCAACTGCCATTTCATTTAATAAATCGATTAACCAAATACAAAGGTTACCGTATTCTTCAGAACTATATCCTTGAATCCACTCACCAAAGAACTCATGATCTCTTGCTCCAGAAATATCATTTAAACGCTTTCCAATTTCCCAGTAGCTCCACATACATGGAAGAAGTGCTGCTATTAATTCCGCAAGTGTGCCATTTTGAGATACAGACATCATGTAATTTGTATAAGCCAAATTTTTAGCAGATGGCTTTGCAGACTCTATCTCCTCTATAGAAATTCCCAGTCTTTTTGCATATTGTTTATGGATTGTCATTTCTCCATTTAATATGCCATCAATTTGTTCAGCAAATTTCCCCATTACTTGTGGATTTGTTGCTTTTACAACACCAATCGCATATAGCTTTGCATAATCTAACAAATATAAATAATCTTGAATAATGTAATACTGAAACTTATCTTTTTCTAACGTGCCATCCCCCATACCTACTACAAACGGATGATTATGACTCATCTCCCAAACTGGTTGTACAGTTTCTAATAATCTATCGCAAAATTTCATTTCGCTATCCCCTTCCGGTATGTGTATTTAAATAAAAAACCACTTCTAAATAAGAAGTGGTTACAGCAAATAAAATTATAATTTATTCGTTGCTCCACTTCCCTTCGCTAGTATTACCTAGATCAGGTCTGTAAGGGTTAAGGATTATTCCTCTCTCAGCACAACAAGCACCCCTAGTGGTTTCAATATGAAATTTTTAAACAAAAAAGCCCCGTTTCTATACGCAAAGAAACGGGGACTTATTATTAGTGTCCGAATTGCTTCCCTACGCTAGCATAATCTAGATCAGGTAATGAAAAGGATCAAAGGCTTACGGCCTACTCTCAGCTGGCAACACCAGCTCTCCTAGCAAACTATGAAATTATCACTGTCAGTATAACATCGTAATAAGACATCATCAACTGTTTTAATTTTCTCAATTGTCAACAAAATAACAAAACTATATAATACTTATATTCTATCTTAGAAATTATTATCCTAATTAATTGGATAATAAGGAATCATTATCCTCAAAAAATTTATTTTTATATTGATTTCATATTACATTTATGTGAATACACCCACTATATTATATCTTTATACTATAATAAAATTACAACTATACAACTAGAGGAGGTCTCTATTATATGAATATGAAAGCTACTGCTTTAACAGCAACTACTGTAGCGATTGCTTCTTTACTTCCTTCTATGGGTGAAACAAATGTACAAAAAGCAAACGCTGAACAATTATCTAATATTAAAACTGGGTATGTCAAAGTCGATCAAGTAGCATTACATACAGAAGATAGCGTAAAAAGCACATCAATTGATACAATTCGCTTTAATACAAAAGTGAACATCCTTGAAATAACTAATGGTTGGTATAAAGTATCTGTTCATAATAAAGTAGGTTATGTACAAAAAGATGCTATTTTACTAAAAAACAAACTTCGATCTAATGATCAATACATCGTCAATGCTAATGCATTGAACGTTCGCTCCGAACCTAATTTAGAATCTTCCATTTTAGATGTATTACCAAATGGCAAGTTCATTACCGTTCAAGAAGATCAAGGCGAATGGTATAAAATATCACATAATGGCCAAACAGGTTACGTACAAAAAGCATTCATCTCTAATGGTTCACAGCCCTTAGTAAAAGGAATCACCGTTCAAAATAATACAAAATATACTGTTGCAACACCTAATCTGAATGTACGTAGCAACACTAGTACAAGTAGCGCTCTACTCGGTTCATTACAAAAAGGTACACAAGTACAAGTAGTAGAAACTGCAGGAACTTGGTATAAAATTCGTTTTGGCACAGGATACGGATATGTAGCAAAACACTATGTAGTACAAAATCAACCACAAGCCAAAACAGATCAGCCTTCATCTATTCCAGCTGCTTTCAAATTCCCTGCTCAAGGAAGAATTAGCTCAACCTTTGATATACGCTGGGAACAAATGCATTATGGTATAGATATTGCCGCTCCAGGGAACGTCTCTATCCAAGCTGCTGCTGCAGGTAAAGTTGTGAAATCTTATTATTCAGCTAGCTATGGCAATGTTGTTTTCATTGCGCATCAAATCAATGGGAAATTATATACAACTGTTTATGCTCATATGAAGGATCGCACTGTACAAGCTGGTGATCAAGTACAAACTGGACAATTAGTAGGTCATATGGGAAACACAGGTCATTCATACGGGCAACATCTTCATTTTGAATTACATAATGGAGAATGGAATTTTGAAAAAACAAATGCAGTAAATCCACTGCCATATTTAGTTAGGTAAGTTGTATGCCACGCAATATACCTCTTATAATTGAATACGTAGCCTTTTTAGGTTTAATCTGTTGTTTAATCATTTACAATACAAACATTGTATTTTTATCTATTATTATTGCTTTTGTTGCATTAGAAATTATGATGGAATCATTTCAAGTGCAACTAAAACAAAAAATTGCCCATATTTATAACGCTATATTTCTTTTGAGTGCTCTCATAACAAATATAATTAGTAATGGCTTTTATTTATCTACTGTATTTCCAATATTCTTTATGGCTGTTTTATTATTTGTAGCTAGATATATTAATGTCCCTTATAACCAAAAACAAGAACAAGAAGCTTAGAAAGAGGAGACACTGTGTACCAATCTTTCAAAGATACTCCAATAAAATACATATTGAATTTGTATAAGAAAGCCAATACTTTTTTTGGTATACAAGGAAGTTATACTGCACAACTTCTCCTATATGGAATGTTGTTTCTTGTCTTAATCACTTTCTCCTTGTTTTACTAACAAAAAAGGATCTCACATAAACTGGAGATCCTTTTTAATTTATATTAATTTTTCATATCGAAAATATTGTTTATCCACAAGCATATTTTTCATAAATAAAGCTCAGATTATATTTTTTCTCTAAGCTCATTCGTTGTTCGTCATCGCACCAATAGAAAAGAATATCATGAATCGTTGCGTAACGCTTATTTTTAAGAAATAGCCTAAAGAATGATGGTAAACAATCATGTAATTGTATAAATATATAATTGCGTAGTGTTTCTTCTTTATATTCAATGCCCTTACAAATATACAGTAATTCTTCACAATAATATGCATGCTGTGGAACTTGTATCATTTCGAAAAATGGCACATAAGATAGTAGCTTTCCAATAAAATGACCGTATCGATCCATTACTCCTAGCGTCATATGCTCCATCATTTCTTTCATCACATATAAATAATCATCTACATGAGTTGTCTTTAACGGGTCTAAGCGATCGGAAATTTGAGATAATACAGCTCTTTGACATGCTAAAACTGCCTGACTAGGTCCATAATATGATAGGAAATCTGTACACTTACGATATTTACGTAATAAATCATGTGTATATAAATCATATACGAAAGTATTACAATACATTGTAGGGTAAGAACCCAGCGCCTTAAGACCTCTCGGTCTTAGGTTTCCGAGAACTCCCCCCCGAACCGTACGTACCCCTCTCAAGGTATACGGCTCTCCGTCTCTTCAGTCTAGCTTCCCGTTATGCAGGTCACGATGACACTTTCGACAAAGTATCATTGTTTTACGGTTCCTTGCTATCATCTGTCTTTCCCATTTCTTTTTCCCTTTAAGGTTCTTTAACTTTCGAACATGATGAACTTCCATTGAGCCTTCTTCAGCCTTACACCATTCACATTGATTAGCCATCAACCTTTGAATAAGCGATGTTCGGGATTGGTAGGATACTTCCGAAGGAAGTTTTTCTATATCCTTTTTAGTTATAGGAGCTTTATTCCTACGAAATCCCTTATCATAAAGCACTTCCGTTTTCTTGCCGGACTTTATCTTATAACTGACTTGGAATATTCCATTCACCATAAATTTTTGTTTAGCTTTTCCTAAGGTAGTACGGTACTTATTTGCTAAGGTTTTATACATAGAGTACTCCAGGAGATACTTATAACTGTTTAAATGGCACACATTCACTGCCAGTTGATAATATTGATAGGTTCCACGTATTTGAGCGTTATAGTTCCTTAAAATCTCAAGAGGCACTAATTTAATTAACTCTGGACGGTGAATTGGTTTCCATTGACCTGTCTTTTGGTTGATTTTTATTACCCCTTTTTTAAATAGGCGACTATAAACAAGATCAGTAGGCATATATAGTTCACACTTTAGTGAGAATGCTCTTGTTTTTATTCCATCACTTCGTCGTTTGGAATGGAAATCTCGTCCAACTTTAACGTCGTAGCCTAAAAATCTAGCTTTATTTCTTGTGTTTGTTATAAGTGTTTTCTCCTCGGATAACGTTAGCTTAAGTTTAGATTTCAAGAAATTAGCGATGTCTTTCTTTGCTCTATTCGCATCTTCCTTACTCCCAATAACTCCAATTAAAAAATCATCGGCGTATCTCACATATTGAATTCGTTTATAATTCTCATCCATTGGATATCCTTGGGGCGTGTGTTCTCTTTCAGCTAATAACTCACGTATTTTATTAGTCAGCTCTTTTTCTCGTACTTCATCTTTTTCTTTAGCTTCCCTTAGTTTCTTCTTAGCCTTATTTATCTGATGTTGGATTTTAGAGTAGGTTGGATTTGTCCTTCTAATCTTTCCTACATCAAAAGTTGACTTATACTGATTCATAAAATTATCTAATTCATTTAAATAAATATTCGCTAATAAAGGGCTAAGTATACCACCTTGCGGTGTACCACTAAACGTCTTATGGAACTTCCAGTCTTCTAAGTAACCGGCTCTAAGAAACTTCCATATAAGCGCAATAAATTGTTCATCATCTATCCTCTTCCTTAGAGTATGGATAAGGATATGATGATTAATATTGTCAAAAAAACCTTCAATATCGCCCTCAATAAACCATCTACTCCCAGTAAACGTGCTTTTCACCTGAAATAAAGCTGTATGGCAGCTCTTTTCAGGGCGGAAACCATGAGATAACTTACTAAAAGTCGGTTCATAGATAGATTCTAGTAGGTTTTTTATGACTTCTTGGACTAACTTATCTTCTACGGAAGGTATGCCTAACGGACGCTTTTTTCCATTTTTCTTTGGAATATAAACTCTTCTTACTGGTTTTGGCTGATACGAATAATCTCTTAATTTATCAATTAATTCCGAGATTCTTCTTTCAGACATTCCGTCAATGGTTTTTCCATCTGTTCCAGCAGTCATATTTCCTTCGCTAGCGTATATGTTTTGGTAGGCTTCAAGGAAAAATAATGGATTGTACAGATTTCGATATAATTTCTTGTATTTGTACCCTGCTTTCTTACTGTGAGATGCTAGATTTTCTAATACGATTTTTGGGCTTCGCAAGAGCCTCACGCCCCTTCCCAATTTAATATTAGTCGAAAAGACTGTTCTCCTTCGCCTTGTACGAGGCTTTCCCTCGCTCTGACTACTACGAGAACTCCGTTACCATATTGGATTTTCATGAGCCACATACCTTGCTTTTCACACTTGGTATCATCCTCAATAGCCTCCTTACAAGGCGCTCCAAGTTAGGTAATCCCCATTTAGTACATATAGAGACTAGACTAATTATGATGTCGGATGCCACTTTCGTCCGTTACTTGTTATTCAAGTTAGTCAGTCTTTGGTCTGCCATACGTAACACGTATGTTCAATGGAAACTTCGGCAATATTTCCATTCTTAGACTGCGAAGCGTTTCAATGACCCTGCACTTCGGGCGACGATACTCCACTTTGGACTATGGTTCAAGCAGTTTAGCCTTCATCCTTATTCATAACATTTTTACCTTGCCCCTCAGTCGTACCTAGGTCATTTTGGTAACTTAGGGCTTTCCTTGCATGCTCTGGTCCCCTCCGGGTTTCCCCTTCTAGGTAAGCAAGGTGGTAAATGGGTTAAGCACAGACTCCCATCTCTTGTCTAAGGAGATTCTCTACATGCCCGTATGGGCGCACGCTAAACTCATCATATCACTATTTAATTGCTCTTTTGATAATGATTTCGCTCTCTTGCACATATAAAAGAATGTAAACTCCAATACTTCTTTATGAGATAATAAATGTTTACAATCGGTTATACATTTCTCATTAAATTTAACTCTATCCCAAATTTCAATATCCCTATCTGTCAGTTCACCTATACGATATTTAATAATTAAATAGTTTAAAGCAACTGATTGCGTCAAAAGATCCCATGTTTCATATTCCAATGAAGTATGAACAAACTCAGCTAATCCTTGCGCTATCATAAAAGCATTTGCCTCTTCATACCAACCAATCTCTTGGCATAAGCGAAGAATACGCACTAAAGTTGGAATTTCATCTTTATGAAACTGCGGTAAATTCTTTACTTTATTCATGCCATATACGATAAATGCCGCTAAATTTTCTTCTTTATAAAATTCTTTCTCTTTCCATACTAATATAGTTCGTTCTTTCCCCTCACCTTTTGGGTGACAAGGTACAAGCAAAGAAAATAATTCAGCGAAATTATTTGGTTCTATATATGTATCTGTAACCAAATTCCAATTTGGATCGCCCTGTACAGCCTTCATATAATTCCCCTTCCCTTTTCATCTATGTAGGAAATATTAATTTAATATCGAACCATTAAAAATTAATATTGTTATATTCAAAATCTCTCATAATACTTATATCTATCAGTATATCATCTTTTCTCTTATTAAAAATTAAGAATAACAAATTTTAAAAAACTGTCGAAATTATTCACCATATACTTATTATATAATGCATCAGATACATCACGCTAATATATTAGTTTAATCCATATATACTAGAATAATGCATCTGAACTTTATATATAATTTAGCTCTTTATGAGTGACCATTAAAATCTCGGTTAATTAAAGTTTCAATTTATTCTGTATGCTCTGAGATTTCGCTCAAGGCAAATCCAGCTTGATCATCTGCCGATTCCCTTATAGCTAAATCTCCTAGTGCTAACATGCCAATAAGCTGACCACTATCAACTACTGGTAACCGTCTAATTTGATACTGTGCCATTAGCTCTGTAGCCTTTTCAATAGAATCATTTGGAGAAACTGAGATAATATTTGTTGTCATTACATTTGTAATTTTATTAGATCCAGGATGTTTTTCAGCAATCCCTCGAACAACTAAATCTCGATCAGTAACAAGCCCAACAACTTGCTCATTTTCAACAACAGGAATTAATCCAACCGATTCTTCCTTCATTTTTACAGCTGCCTCATATACATTGTCTAGTGGTGTACAATGTACAATATGGGTACTCATTAAGTCTCTAACTTGTGTCATTATTTATTTCCTCCTTTTTATACATACCATAGCTTTTCCAAAATTCCTTTATTTATTTCTGGAAAGTAACATTATAAAAAGGATTAACAAAATAAAAAAGAGCCAGCATAATGCTGACTCTTTTTTGTATGACCCGTACGGGATTCGAACCCGTGTTACCGCCGTGAAAGGGCGGTGTCTTAACCACTTGACCAACGGGCCATGGCTCCGCAGGTAGGACTCGAACCTACGACCGATCGGTTAACAGCCGATAGCTCTACCACTGAGCTACTGCGGAATAATATATGGTGGGCCTAAATGGACTCGAACCATCGACCTCACGCTTATCAGGCGTGCGCTCTAACCAGCTGAGCTATAGGCCCATATACTTACAGGGGCAGTAGGAATCGAACCCACACTGGAGGTTTTGGAGACCTCAGTTCTACCTTTAAACTATGCCCCTAAATGATGCCGGCTAGAGGACTTGAACCCCCAACCTACTGATTACAAGTCAGTTGCTCTACCAATTGAGCTAAGCCGGCATAAAAAAAATGGTGGCTCGGGACGGAATCGAACCGCCGACACGAGGATTTTCAGTCCTCTGCTCTACCGACTGAGCTACCGAGCCAACATAAATGGCGGTCCCGACCGGGGTCGAACCGGCGATCTCCTGCGTGACAGGCAGGCATGTTAACCACTACACCACGGGACCATTTGGTTGCGGGGACAGGATTTGAACCTGCGACCTTCGGGTTATGAGCCCGACGAGCTACCGTACTGCTCCACCCCGCGACAATATTAAATTTAAAAAATGGAGGAGGTAGAGGGATTCGAACCCCCGCGCGACTCTCGCCGCCTGTCGGTTTTCAAGACCGATCCCTTCAGCCGAACTTGGGTATACCTCCATGAAGGAAAAATAAATATTTTATTATTATATGTCTAAACCATTTAAAAGAAAATGGAGGAGGTAGAGGGATTCGAACCCCCGCGCGATTCTCACCGCCTGTCGGTTTTCAAGACCGATCCCTTCAGCCGAACTTGGGTATACCTCCGAGACATATATTAAATAAAGTGGAGCCTAGCGGGATCGAACCGCTGACCTCCTGCGTGCAAGGCAGGCGCTCTCCCAGCTGAGCTAAGGCCCCATGTTTTTTGGAATATCGGGAAGACAGGATTTGAACCTGCGACCCCCTGGTCCCAAACCAGGTGCTCTACCAAGCTGAGCCACTTCCCGTTAATAAAAGCGCGCCCGAGAGGAGTCGAACCCCTAACCTCTTGATCCGTAGTCAAACGCTCTATCCAATTGAGCTACGGGCGCATATGGTGCCGAGGGCGGGGGTCGAACCCGCACGGTGGTCACCCACCGCAGGATTTTAAGTCCTGTGCGTCTGCCTGTTCCGCCACCCCGGCATGTCATATTGAAAATTGGAGCGGAAGACGGGATTCGAACCCGCGACCCCAACCTTGGCAAGGTTGTATTCTACCACTGAACTACTTCCGCAAGACATGTATGAGTTATTTTATTAAAAGTGCGGGTGAAGGGAGTCGAACCCCCACGCCAAAGGCGCTAGATCCTAAGTCTAGTGCGTCTGCCAATTCCGCCACACCCGCATGTTTTATTAAAAATGGTGAGCCATGAAGGATTCGAACCTTCGACCCTCTGATTAAAAGTCAGATGCTCTACCAACTGAGCTAATGGCTCTTAATGGCTGGGCTAGCTGGATTCGAACCAGCGCATGACGGAGTCAAAGTCCGTTGCCTTACCGCTTGGCTATAGCCCAATAATTAAGAATGGTGGAGGGGGGCAGATTCGAACTGCCGAACCCGAAGGAGCGGATTTACAGTCCGCCGCGTTTAGCCACTTCGCTACCCCTCCGACATATATGGTGGAGGATGACGGGATCGAACCGCCGACCCCCTGCTTGTAAGGCAGGTGCTCTCCCAGCTGAGCTAATCCTCCATTTTGCCTGGCAACGTCCTACTCTCACAGGGACAAGGTCCCAACTACCATCGGCGCTAGAGAGCTTAACTTCCGTGTTCGGTATGGGAACGGGTGTGACCTCTCTGCCATCATTACCAGACTGTATTCATTTAAGACAAGAATCATTTTAACTTATTTACTTTTGAAAGTCAACAAGTTTTTATATTCTTTCAAAACTAGATAACATTGCTACATATTATATGGTTAAGTCCTCGATCTATTAGTATTCGTCAGCTCCACATGTCACCATGCTTCCACCTCGAACCTATCAACCTGATCATCTTTCAGGGATCTTACTAGCTTACGCTATGGGAAATCTCATCTTGAGGGGGGCTTCATGCTTAGATGCTTTCAGCACTTATCCCTTCCGCACATAGCTACCCAGCTATGCCCTTGGCAGAACAACTGGTACACCAGCGGTGCGTCCATCCCGGTCCTCTCGTACTAAGGACAGCTCCTCTCAAATTTCCTACGCCCACGACGGATAGGGACCGAACTGTCTCACGACGTTCTGAACCCAGCTCGCGTACCGCTTTAATGGGCGAACAGCCCAACCCTTGGGACCGACTACAGCCCCAGGATGCGATGAGCCGACATCGAGGTGCCAAACCTCCCCGTCGATGTGGACTCTTGGGGGAGATAAGCCTGTTATCCCCGGGGTAGCTTTTATCCGTTGAGCGATGGCCCTTCCATGCGGAACCACCGGATCACTAAGCCCGACTTTCGTCCCTGCTCGACTTGTAGGTCTCGCAGTCAAGCTCCCTTATGCCTTTGCACTCTACGAATGATTTCCAACCATTCTGAGGGAACCTTTGGGCGCCTCCGTTACACTTTAGGAGGCGACCGCCCCAGTCAAACTGCCCACCTGACACTGTCTCCCGGGTCGATAAGACCCGTAGGTTAGAATTTCAATACAGTCAGGGCGGTATCCCACCAGCGCCTCCACCGAAGCTAGCGCTCCGGTTTCAATGGCTCCCGCCTATCCTGTACAAACTGTACCAAAATTCAATATCAGGCTACAGTAAAGCTCCACGGGGTCTTTCCGTCCTGTCGCGGGTAACCTGCATCTTCACAGGTACTATAATTTCACCGAGTCTCTGGTTGAGACAGTGCCCAAATCGTTACACCTTTCGTGCGGGTCGGAACTTACCCGACAAGGAATTTCGCTACCTTAGGACCGTTATAGTTACGGCCGCCGTTTACTGGGGCTTCAGTTCAGAGCTTCGCTTACGCTAACCCCTCTCCTTAACCTTCCAGCACCGGGCAGGTGTCACCCCCTATACTTCGCCTTACGGCTTCGCAGAGAGCTGTGTTTTTGCTAAACAGTCGCTTGGGCCTATTCACTGCGGCTTTCCGTTAAGAAAGCACCCCTTCTCCCGAAGTTACGGGGTCATTTTGCCGAGTTCCTTAACCAGAGTTCTCTCGCACACCTTAGGATTCTCTCCTCGCCTACCTGTGTCGGTTTGCGGTACAGGCACCTTTTATCTCGCTAGAAGCTTTTCTTGGCAGCGGGGAATCAAAGACTTCGCTCCATAAGGAGCTTCCCCATCACAGCTCAGCCTTTATGATAAGCGGATTTGCCTACTTATCAGCCTAACTGCTTGGACGTGCACAACCAATCGCACGCTTCTTCTATCCTTCTGCGTCCCTCCATTGCTCAAACGATAAAGAGGTGGTACAGGAATATCAACCTGTTGTCCATCGCCTACGCCTGTCGGCCTCGGCTTAGGTCCTGACTAACCCTGAGCGGACGAGCCTTCCTCAGGAAACCTTAGGCATTCGGTGGACGGGATTCTCACCCGTCTTTCGCTACTCATACCGGCATTCTCACTTCTAAGCGCTCCACCAGTCCTTCCGGTCTG